>CAWCSH010000028.1:0-56498 GCA_963798155.1 Terriglobia bacterium | reverse complement strand
TGGGACGTCTCAGCTGGCCGTGTTGCCGCAAGCTCCTCCCTTGCGTTTCCTCAGGTTCCCTCTGTGCTCCTGTGTTGTGGAGGCGGTTGAGGTTTTCCGTGCGCTCACGCCCTCGGCGGTTGAAGATTTCCCCCCGCACAACCATGCAAAATGGAAAGCATCCGGCGCGTGTGAGCGCCCATCCTTCACGATCCGAAAAGGTATTCGGCCCGCCGAAAGCTGAGAGCCGATAGCTTTTGACAGCAGCCGGCCAGAAGCGGGTCACCGGAAAAGAGCCCACCATGTCCCAGAACAACGGCAATTCCACTTCTCTTCGCCTCAAGACCGGCCTCGCCGAAATGCTCAAAGGCGGCGTAATTATGGATGTGACCAACGCCGAGCAGGCCGTCATCGCCGAAAAGGCCGGGGCCGTCTCCGTGATGGCGCTGGAGCGCGTGCCCGCGCAGATCCGCGCCGAGGGCGGCGTGGCCCGCATGGCCTCGCCGAAGAAGATTCGCGAGATTATGGAGGCCGTTTCCATCCCGGTGATGGCCAAGTGCCGCATCGGGCATTTTGCGGAAGCGCAAATCCTGCAAGAGCTGGGCGTCGATTACGTCGATGAATCGGAAGTGCTCACGCCGGCCGACGAGGCGCATCATGTGGATAAGCATGCGTTCAAGGTGCCGTTCGTGTGCGGGGCACGGAATCTGGGAGAGGCGCTGCGGCGGATTGCCGAGGGCGCGGCCATGATTCGCACCAAGGGCGAGGCCGGCACCGGTGACGTGGTGCATGCCGTCAAGCACATGCGCCAGATCGTGCAGGAGATGAAAATTCTCACCGTGCTCAGCGAAGAGGAACTCTACGCCAAAGCCAAAGAGCACCAGGCGCCCTACGAGCTGATCAAGATGGTCGCGAAAGCCGGCAAGCTGCCGGTGCCGAATTTTTCCGCCGGCGGCATTGCCACGCCGGCCGATGCTTCGCTGGTCATGCAGCTCGGCGCCGAAGCAGTCTTCGTCGGCTCCGGCATCTTCATGGGAGCACGAACGTCGTGTATCCACTCTGTGGAGAAACATCCGTATGACGACACCTGCGCCCTGGCTCCGCCCGCCGAAGCCGAGAAGCGCGCGCGCGCCATCGTCAAGGCCGCCACCCACTTCAACGACCCTAAAGTATTACTTGAAGTCAGCGAAGACCTCACTGGAGCCATGAAAGGCCTGGCCGTCTCCGCGCTGGACGAGGCGAACATGCTGCAGACCCGAGGCTGGTGAGAATCATGAGGCCGCGGAAGTGCCTTCCTGAACAGATGCGCCGAGTATTGGGCCGTTGACACTTCGCAATCTGCGAACTATAGCATCTTCGCATAATGCGAATTCCGGTTGTGCCATGCACGTGATCAGCCGCAAGCGGCTGAAGGAAGCGGCTTTGCGGCATCCCGAAGTGGAACCCGCGCTAGACGCATGGTTCCGCATAAGCCAAAAAAGCCATTGGCAGAATCTGCCGGATGTACGGAAGGACTTTTGCGAACGCCGATCCGTGGAGAAATGGACTGTCTTTAACATTAAAGGCAACAAGTACCGGCTAATTACTGAGATCAACTATCGCTTTCGGCGGATTTACATCCGGCATGTGTCTAACCCATGCCGCATATGATCAGGAGAAATGGAAGCAATGAGCACCGCCATCGCCCAAGCCCGAATATGCAGCACTGCTGGCCCGAACTCTTCCGGCGGTCATCCATAGCGAGAAGGAAATGAGCGCTGCATCGCGACGCTCGAAGCCCTGGACCGAAAGAGCCGAAAAACTCACCGCCGCCGAGCGTCGCCTGGCTGAATTGCTCACCGTGCTGATTGAGAATTTCGAGGAAGAGGCATACGCTCTTAAGCCGGCTCGCCCGGTGGAAGTCCTGCGCGAACTGATGGACTCAAACGGGCTGAAGCAGAAAGACCTGCTCGATATTTTTGGCACTCCCAGTATCGCCTCCGAAGTACTGAGCGAAAAGCGCAGTCTGACGGTGGATCATATCCGCAAGCTCAGCCGCCGCTTTCACGTTTCACCGGAAGTATTCTTTTAGTGGTTTGGGCGGTGCGGTTTTCGGGTCTATCTAGGTCCGTGACTTTGGGGCACGCGGCATGCTGCAGACGAGAGGATGGTAAGGCGTTCCCAATGCTAGCTTTCCAACATCACAGGTACAGGTTTGAGGTAGTAACCTCTGAGTGGGGTGATCGGCGGTGCGGCCGAAATTGCTGAGTTGCAACTCAAACTGGGGGTGACCGGATTAAGCCCGAAAGAAACTGCTGATCTGCACAGACTTTTAATGGACTCAAATGAAGCCTGTGAGGACCACCCGGCTTGGGATGGACTCGATATGATCGGCCTTGGCACCGTCAGAAAGGCGGCACGAGGAGTCGCAATTGCTGAAAACGAGCCAATGAACAAGGACCGCGGGTGTCACCTTCAACTATTGCCCCTTCCTCTCCCTGACTGAGCGACCGTGATGGGCACGTAGCTTGCGTCGGGCAGAGATTAGGGCTTGCGTTTTTCTTTTTCCGAAATTATGAGATAGGCTGCAGCGAGGACGTGTGTCCCATCAGATTCGGGGTGGTGGCTGAAAAACAAGGCTGTCATCGAGCATGTCTGCCTGATAGTCCATGTGAGCATGTACGTGGGAGCAAACTACCCGCTGGTTTACGTGTCCCGATCCCGGCTCCAATATGATGATCTCGCTGCAGCTAAGTACATAATCAACCGCATCAGCATTGCCTTCGACCGTTATCGACGTCGCCGTGCAATTATCCGTTTGGCACACTTGTTTCGTGCCGTCAGCAGACCTCACGCTAGTCACGTGAAATGTCACCCGTGTCCGCTGCTGAGCCGCGACACTTGAGCAGACTATAAGCGTAAAAAGGAGTAAGGCTCCTAACAACGATTCAATTCGTCTTACCCTCGCCCGAGCCGCCGATGATGCCAAACACCCATCAAGACATGGTTCGTGAATTTTCACGGAATGCACTCGTCGAGCAGGGGCCTCTTCACAGTTCACCGACGACGAGTTCTTTGGCATGGTCCAAGGCGCTGATGGCGGCTTCGCGTTTGACCGTGGGGAAGTCTTCGAGGAACTCGTTTAGAGACTGCCCTCCCTCCAGATAGTCCAAAAGAGTCTGAAACGGGTACTCGGGTGCCACGGAAGACAGGTGTTCCGCCGAGAACGTCGGGGTCTCTGATAATAGTGCCGTTGCCTGATGCCATAGCAAGTTTGCCTTTAGTTTACTCGAGGGGCATCAGGAAAACCATTGTTGTCCCGCTGCTGTGTCGGGGAGAGGTAAATGGCCTGTCAGGATCCGAAGGTGCTGCTCGAGGCGTCCGAAAATTCTAGTGAATGCCTCCTAACCCCTCCGCCGTAGCTCCGCATGCAGTGAATCGGCACTCATTGCTTCGCAGGAAGGGTTGGTGTTTCTTGGCGTCTATACGGGTGGCTCAGCTCTCGGGATGATTTCTACTCTCAATGTGGGTGCCCCGCGCCTCGCGCAGTCTGCGAGCGGCGGGTCTCGCCGTCGGCAAGCCGCCGCATTCTGCTTCTAGCCAAACCAACATTTCTCCGCCGAGCTACCTTGATACGCGCATGGCTCAGAACTTGGTCGGACTTCCAATCCATCTGTCTGGGCACCACACTTGCTTCGCGTGAGTCTGATGTGAACGTCTAAGCTGGTGAGAAGCAACTCCGTGAGTGATTTTCAAAGGCGGTGCGAGGATAGGCCCCTCTCCCACGTCTCGCAAAGGCAGCGAGACGTGGTGCACCCGGCTGGGAGACACGGACCTCGACCGTCCTCGACGTGAATGTCATGCTGAGCGCAGCGAAGCATCCCTATTCCCAGCAGATATCTTGAACGTAGGGATTCTTCGCTACGCTCAGAATGACAACATCGCGGACAAGAGTGTCCGCGCTACATCTGAGCCGCCACATTCTGAAGGGAATGCGGGGAGAGCCGGGACGTTCACCGGTTTTCTGTAAACAAATCAAAGATACGTTCGTCTGTTCCCGATTTCTCCGAGCAGATACTTGCCTTGCTTTCTGTATGAATCGGCGCTCCAGAGAAGCTGCGCCGTCCTGTCGGTCTGAAACAGGCTCCGCTTCTGCCAGGTGGAGGCGGTGATGAAATCGCAGCCCTGTCGGTATTGCCTCTGGTAGGAGCAGCCAAAAGGCACCTCAGCGGCTGAAGCCGCTCTACATGGCGCACTCTATCGCAGCGCTGAAAGCGCTGCGCCCACCCGAAGCAAAATATTTTCGAGACTTCCCTGATTCCGCCGGACGCAACGCAAGGCCGGAAGCCTGAAAGAGGGCCGGACAGGAAGCATCCTTATACCCGGCAGACATCTTGACGGTAGGGATTCTTCGCTGCGCTCAGAATGACAGCGGGGAGGGACAGGAGCCTCGGTGCCGGGCCTGAGCCATCAATCTTTTAGCAGGTGCCAGGCTTCGCGGTAGGACTCGAAGTATCCGCCGGCGCGTTGGTTTTGCCGTCGGGATAGAGGCGGATGGAGAAGCGGCGGCCCAGAGCTTCGATCGGGATGATGTACCAGGCGTCGTGAGGAGCGACGAAGGCGGCGAGGAAGTCGATGTCGTCGCGGGAGTACTTGACGTTGCCGCGGTAAGAGTGGCGGCAGACCATGATGGCAAAGCCGCATCAACATTGCCACGAGATAGCAATCAAAGCAGGATTATCGGGGCCTCTGGTCCTGGGGGCCCGGCTTGTTTTTGGGCTGTTCTTTGCGCTGTAATTTTTCCTCTTGCTGGGTATGTTTCTGCTCCATGCGCTGGGTCTGCTGCTGGTGCTTGCGCTCGACCTGTTGATTCTTTGTATCGTTGGCTTTCTGTTGCTGTAGCTTCTGGTGGTCGCGCTCCTGTTTTTGTTCCAACTTCTGGCGCTCCTGCTGCTGCTTCGAATACAGCTTGTCCTGCTGTTGCTGATATTTCTGGTCGCGCTTCGCATTGCCGGTGTTTGGCGGTCCAGGAGGAGTGTGCGCCGGAATATCCCTCGCATGCACCGGAGGCGACGGCCGGTTATTGTTGCCGGGCCGGGGAACTGAAGGGTTGGCGTGCTCCTCGGCGTTGGGATGATTGCCCTCGGGCCGTGCGTTATTCGGTCCGTTATGAGCAGGTGGATGATAGGCGCCGCCCGCGGCTTTCGCTTTCACCACATCATGATCGTGCCATGCGGCCGGCCGCGGAGTCGCGGCAATCGGAGGCCGGCCTTTATTCACCGAAGCTCTTAGCTGCCGATCGGAACGGGCCTCCTGCACATGCTGCGTCTGAAGTCGTTCGGGCGGAAGGTGCCGCTCATGCGCGGCAGCCTCGTCTTCGGGCCGAGGACGCGCGTTGATGCCGCCCTGGCCGCCGTTGTAACTGATCCGATTGACGGTAACGTGTTTGACCACGGTCACGTTGTAAACGTTGTGAATCCGGGTAACGTTGACATTATTTACCGAGCGATTGTAGAAAAAGCGTCCATTGTCCCAGCGTCCGCCTTGGTAGCCCTCGCCGAAGTAGCCGAACCCGTAGTCGATCCCGCCATAAAAGCCGACGCGCGGGCCCCAATATCCTTCGTGGAAAATAAATCCCTCGCCTCCCCAGCCCCAATAGGCCGGCGTCCAAAGGTATCCCGCCTCTGGAGCTTGCACCCACGTTCCGGGAACCCAGTAGTAGTCGCCGAAGCTGGGGTCGTAGGCCCAGTAGCCGGGAGTCCAGATATAGCCTTGCTCAGGGCATGGCGGCTGCTCATAAACCGGGAGCGGCGGCGGACCGAATCGGACCGAAATGGAAACCTGTGCCGATCCCAGCGCCGATAGTGCAATGACCACCGCTGCCAATAGCAGAACGTGGATCAAGTGAATCCTATGCATTTTTTCCTCCCAGGCGGTACGTATCCTTCTTTTTTCACGAACGGATGACTGCTAGTACCCGGACGGAGAGCGCGCCACGCGAGTGTCGTGAGATGCGACGATAAGGACGAGAGTTGCCGGATGTCAATTGTGACCTCCTCAGTATTGCTGTGCTCTTCCAGAAGTACTCCGTTTCGGCGTGCTGTCGTGCCCAAGGATGATCCACTGCGAGGAACGCCCCGCTGAGCGGTCAAGGACAAAGCCCCGGTAGTCAGCCGGGGCTTGATCATTGCCAGCTAAGCGCTTCCTTCTCAGCGTCTGCGCGTCTTCATCATCGTCTGCGTAGAGCTGTTCATCTGAGCACCGCTCCGTCGCGTGTTGAGCTGTCCTGAGCCAAAAGCACCCGAGCCCAAGCTGGCTTTTCGGGCGCCGAAGGTACCTTGAGTCTGATGGTTCAGACCCGCCGAGCCGCCCATCTGGTTGAAGTGCGAGCTACTGGCCGCAGTCGCGCGAGAGTTGGCGGACTTAAAGGTTCCCGCGCCGTTCAGTGCTGCGTGAGAACTTTCCCGGCCGCGCCGGAAGTCGTGGCGGCTGCGCCAGTCATTCTGTTGCCAGTGCGGGCTCCGATCGAACTAGTTCCGGCAAAGGTGCCCGATGACGAGACCGGTTTGCTTCCCGGCCTGGCATGGACTCCGGTCGAGGCCTGCGATTGGCTTGCTGCCGCGGCTTGCGTGCTGCCTTTGGCGATGCGGGCGTTGGTTGCTGCGTCCGCTTTCGTACCGGAGCTTGCCTGTACCCCCGACTTATTTGCGGAAGCCGAAGCGCCACTTGAGGTCGCGACGCTGTTCTGTGAATTCGCAGAGGTCTGCGCCACGGCCGTGCCTACTATGAGACTACCGAAGACAAGTGAAGCAAGAATGATTCTCATTGCAATAGCCTCCTGAAGAGACCAGGGCGTGCACCCCGGCTGAATCGCAGCTGTTCAACTCGCAAGCGCAAAGTGCAGGCTAAACATGCCGCGTGTTCTGTTACGCCTTTTCAAAGTGCACAGGCGATGCCAAGTCGCGATTGCAGCGCTCTTGCTCCCGATGTTCCACGCTGTCATCGGTTTGAAAAACTCATCGCAAATCTTTGCAAACTCACGCTCTATGAAAATTGTTCAGGCGGCGAGCAGATACGAAGTCAGAGTTACTGCGAGTTACTGTGAGTTACTTCCCAAAGTAACTCTCAAAGCGATGGTTGCCGCAATGCCAGCCCGCTTGCTGTGCGGCCACGATGGGATTCCACGAACTTCCAGGTGGTTGATTTACTTGTAGCGGGGCTTCAAGCCTGATCGCTGCCTCGCTACGCTCGGAATTTCTACGCCCCAGCCAGCCAAAACCTCTCGCACCCACCCAGTGAAACCGTGCGGACAGGAGTATCCGCGCCACATTCTTCCCGCGTAAGCGGTGGACATGTGGTGGTTGATGCCCCGTCAACGTCGGACGCAAGCACAGCGCCGTAATCGTCTAGGTAGGAGTTGGTTCACACTCCGGGAATGGAACGCAAGGGCAGCCGTCACATCACGCAAGTGACCGGCGGCATTCCTCCCGCGGCGATGGCAGGTTCTAATGGGGTGCTCCCTCCCCTGTTTCGCAGGCTGCTGCCAAAACCGGCGGAATTGCGCGTGACCCTTCAGACATGCTCTACAAGACTCTCAGCGCCGCAGTGTATGGCATCGATGCCAACATCATTGAAGTCGAAGTCGATGTTTCCGGCATCAAGACTCCGACGAAGACCACTTCCACACCGTCGGCCTGCCGGATGCTGCCGTGCGCGAGAGCCGCGACCGGGTGCGCGCCGCGCTGAAGAACTGCGGCTACGACATCCCACCCACCAACATCACCATCAACCTGGCTCCCGCCGATATCCGGAAAGAAGGCTCCGGCTTCGACCTGCCAATGGCTCTCGCCATTGTGGGCGCCTACGGCGGGCTGAATCAACAAAGAAGTGCCGGACTGCCTGTTCGTCGGCGAACTCTCCCTGGACGGCGGAGTGCGCGGAGTACGCGGCGCGCTGCCCATCGCCATCGAGGCCCGCGGCCGCAAGATTTCGCGCCTGGTCGTGCCGGAGCTGAATGCGCGCGAGGCGGCCATGGTCGGGGGCGTGGAGGTTTATCCGGTCACGTCGCTGATGGACGTGATTCACTTCGTGAACAGCGGCAACGGCATTGCGCCGCTCAAAGTGGATAGCGACCACCTGCTGAGCGAGTCGCAGCAATTCGGTCGTGGACTTCAAAGACGTTCGCGGGCAGCAGACCGCCAAGCGGGCGTTCGAAGTCGCCTGCGCCGGCGGCCACAACATCCTGATGATCGGCCCTCCCGGCTCGGGCAAGACCATGCTGGCCAAGCGCATGCCGACCATCCTGCCGCCCTTCACCTTTGAAGAAGCCCTGGAGACCACCAAGATCCACAGCGTCGCGGGCGTGCTCGATGCAGGCGTCGGGCTGGTGGGTGTGCGGCCCTTTCCGCTCGCCGCACCACACCATCTCCGACGCCGGGCTGATCGGCGGGGGCGCAGTGCCGCGGCCCGGCGAAGTCTCGCTCGCCCACAATGGCGTTCTGTTTCTGGATGAGCTGCCCGAGTTCCCTCGCAATGTGCTCGAAGTCATGCGGCAGCCGCTGGAGGATGGCACGGTCTGCATCGCGCGCGCTTCCATGTCGCTGACCTTCCCGGCACGCTTCATGCTGGCGGCCGCCATGAACCCCTGCCCCTGCGGCTACTTCAATGACCGCAGCCGCGAATGCCACTGCACCCCGCCGATGATCCAGCGCTACATGGCCAAGATTTCGGGCCCGCTGCTCGACCGCATTGACATCCACATTGACGTGCCGGCGGTGAACTATAAAGAGATGCGCGGCGGGCAGCGAGCCGGAGAGCTCGGCCGCCATTCGCGAGCGCGTGATGCGCGCGCGGGAGATCGCAGCTCCAGCGCTTTGCGGCAGCCAGCGCGAGAAGCTCTACTGCAACGCGCAGATGTCGCCCGCGCCACATTCGGACGTCCTGCGAACTCTCCTCCGACTGCGAGCGCCTGCTGGAGCGCGCCATGACCCAGCAAGGACTGAGCGCCCGCGCTCACGACCGCATCCTGAAAGTGGCCCGCACCGTGGCCGATCTGGAAGGAGCGCCGGCCATCGAGCCCAAGCATATCGCCGAGGCCATCCAGTACCGCACGCTCGACCGTACCTTCTGGGCGTGAGCGCTCCGACCTTGCAGGTCAGGCGAGCTCTTTCGCTACTTCCACCGCGTACAGCGCCCCTTCGGGCGTGTCTTCGTGCTTGAAGAATGCATACACGTCCCGCGAGGCCTCAAGATGCTCGCGCAGGCGGGAGGTCATCGCGCGTCGTTCGTCCGAGGTGTAAGTCGGCTTGCGGTAACGGTAATAGCAGAATTCCGCGGTCACCACGTCGGGAGTAACGCGCTCCTCAGTTTCGGCCACGCAGATCGCGCGATTATTAGCTTTCAGCAGGTCGAAGATTTCATCCGTGAACCATGAGGTGTGCCGGAATTCGAACGCCGAGGGAACTCCCCGCGGCAGGATCGACAGGAATTCCTGAAGCAGCGCGGCATCCGCTTTCATGTTCGGAGGAAGCTGAAACAGCAGCGGCCCAAGCTTTCCCGCCTGGGCAATCGGCTGCAGCGAAGCCAGATAGCGCGGAACGAAATCCTCGGTCTTCTTCAGCCGCTTGATGTGCGTGATTACCTGATGGGCCTTGGCGCTGAAGCGGAAGCCCGCGGGAGATTCGGCGATCCACTTTTGCGCGGTCGTTTCCTTGATCAGCTGCCGGAAGGTGAAATTACCTCCACCGCATTCAGTTGCGTGGAGTAGTACTTCAGAAAATCTTTCTGGGGAAGCTTGGGAGGATAGAAATCAGGCTTCCAACTGGGATAAGCCCATCCCGAAGTTCCGGCATAGAGTTGAGCCATCGCAGGTCACCCAGGCGATGGATTATACCTTCACCCCTAGCGGGATTTCTTTTTGGGGGCGCGAGTCGAGTGGTTGGATTTCGGCGGCTTGCGGGTCCGCTTGACGGTTGTCTCGTCGGCTTGGGCGGCAATTTCAAGCCCGCTCTTGATGACTTCCGCCTGTGCCTTCTCGAGGCCGGGCAGGCGCGGTAGCTTTTGCTTCAGGGTTTGTACAGGAGCGAAAAGGTCTCCCATCTTTTCCACTCGCTCCAGAACCTGCGGCGCTTCGAAGACCAGCAGCTTGGGGTCTTTCTTCTTCAGGCATTGCTCCACTTCATCCCAGGTGACCGGGGTCGAAACTGTCGGGTGCTCCCGCGCCCGCAGGGAGTAAACCGAGATCGTGGTCTTGTGCTCATCGTTCTGGCTCCAGTCCACCAGCACCTTTCCCACACGAATCGCTTTCTTCATGTCAGAAACCACCAGCTCGCTATGGTCGGTTTCGAGCAGCCGCGCCAGGGCATGAGCGAAGGGTTTAGTGACGTCGTAGCTGGTCGGTGTGTTCAGCGGCACATAAATCTGCAGGCCCTTGGAACCCGATGTCTTGGGGAAGCTCTGTAAACCGAATTGTTCGAAGATTTTTCGCAGCCACAGCCCTACCTGGCAGCACTGCACGATAGTGGCGGGAGGCCCGGGATCGAGATCGAAAGCCAGAATAGTCGGGGAATCGATGTCTTTGGCTTTGGACAGCGAGGGATGCAGTTCAATGGACGCCAGATTTGCGATCCAGATCAAGGTCGGCAGATCATCGGCCAGAATGTAGTTGACGTTGCGCTTGTTGCCCTCGCTCCAGATGGGAGCGGTCTTGATCCAGTCCGGCCGGTGCTTGGTGGCGTTTTTCTCGAAGAAGAACTCGTCGTTCACCCCGTTGGGGTAGCGCTTCAGGGTGAGCGGGCGTCCCACCAGATGGGGAAGCAGCACGGGAGCGATGCGGGCGCAGTAGTCGATCATCTGCCCCTTGGTGAAGCCGGTCGCCGGGTACAACACTTTGTCCAGGTTCGACAGCTTCAGCCGTTTGCCCTGTATTTCAACGACGGGTGGTTCGCTCACCTCAACTCCTTGTCTACAAAGTCGTGCTTCTCTTCCATGCTGCCCCACAAATCGCCGATCAGTATAGCGGCATGACGGCGCCCGCAATCACTGTGCTCTGTTGGATGCAGAACA
The DNA here is from genome assembly GCA_963798155.1 of Terriglobia bacterium. Classification (GTDB taxonomy): domain Bacteria; phylum Acidobacteriota; class Terriglobia; order Terriglobales; family Acidobacteriaceae; genus CAWCSH01. The sequence goes on along the minus strand of CAWCSH010000028.1, from coordinate 45,476 downwards.
CCGCATAAGGAAGGGCTATTTCCGAGGATCGATTTCTCCAGCCCCCGGCTCATCGCGGAGATTTGACAATCAGTTGGGCTGCCACGTAATTTCAAGTATTCCTTTCATGTCCGCCCCATGCAGTGGAGGCTTCGTGAAGCAACCCAGAATCAAGCCTTTCACCCTTCCTTTTCTTCTTCTTTGCACCCTCTTTCTGTCCGCGCTGGCCGCCGCTCAGGATCTCGCTTCCTTCGAAAAGCGGATCACGGTCAAGAAGCTGGCCAACGGCCTGACCGTATGTGATTTGCGAGCGCCCCGAAGCCCCGGTGTTCTCCTTCTACACCCTCGTGGATGCCGGGTCGGTCCAGGATCCGCAGGGCGAAGACCGGCCTGGCCCACATGTTCGAGCACATGGCCTTCAAGGGCACCGACAAGATCGGCACCAACAATTATCCCGCCGAAAAAGTTGCGCTGGCAGAAGGTGGAGAAGGCCTACGCCGCCTACATTGACGAGCGCGACAAGCGCAGTCGGCCGCGACGACAAGAAGGTTGAGGAACTGAAGAAAGCCTGGCAGGACGCCGTCAAAGACGCCAACCAGTACGTGAAGCCGACGCATTCGCCGACATTATCGAGCGCAACGGCGGCGAGGGCGTGAACGCCTCCACCAGCGACGACGAGACCAACTACTTCTACTCCTTCCCGTCTAATCGGCTGGAACTGTGGGCGTACCTGGAGTCGGAACGCTTTCTGCATCCGGTGATGCGCGAGTTCTACAAAGAACGCGACGTGGTGATCGAAGAGCGCCGCATGCGCACCGACAGCAAGCCCGGTCGGCCGCCTGGTGGAGCAGTTTCTCACCGCCGCTTTCCAGGCTCATCCTTATCATCGGCCGACCGTCGGCTGGATGTCGGACCTGAACACCTTCTCCGCCACCGATGCGCAAAAGTTCTTCGACGAGTACTACGTCCCCTCGAACATGGTGGTGGCGGTGGTCGGCGACGTGAAGCCCGGCAGAAGCCATGCCGATCATCGAAAAATATTTCGGCGAATTCCTTCCCACGCCAAGCCGGATGAGCGCACCACCACCGAGCCGCCGCAGAATTCCGAGCGCCGCGTAGTCCTGCAGGAGATGGCGCAACCGCTCTACCTCGAAGGCTACCATCGTCCCGACTACCGCAGCCCGGACGACGCGGTGTACGACGCCATTGCCGACCTGATGTCCGAACGGCCGCACCTCGCGCCTGTACCGCGCGCTGGTGCGCGACAAGAAAATTGCCGCCGCGATTCCGCCGGCTTCTGCGGCTTGCCGGGCGACAAGTATCCTCACCTGTTCGCGTTCTATGCTTTCCGCTGCCGGGCCACAAACCGGAAGAGATGGCGACGCCATCCACGCCGAGATCGATCGCCTGAAGAACGCAGGACATCACCGACGACGAACTGCAAATGGTCAAGACCCGCGCCAAGGCCAACCTGATCCGCGGCCTGGCGAAGCAACGAAGGCCTGGCCCGGCAGCTCGGCGTCTACCAGGCGCGCTACGGCGACTGGCGCGAGCTGTTCCGAGCCGTCGACCGCATTGATAAAGTCAGCAAAGCCGACATCCGCCGCGTGGCCGACGCAGATTTCGTTGCCGACAACCGCACCGTCGGGCATCATCGAGACGGCGCCTCCGCCGCCGGCCGCAGCGGCCAAGGGAGGTGCCGCAATGAAGCGGAACATTAGGCACACCGCTTCGGCTTCTTTGCGTTTGCCGCTGCTTCGGTTCTGGGTATTGGACTCGCTTCGCGTCCGGCGTCGGCCCAGGCCGCCGACTGGCAGCAGATCAAAATTCCCCCGCTGCCGGCATTCCATCCGCAGGAGCCGAAGCGCATTCGAGCTGCCCAACGGCATGGTGATTTTCCTGCAGGAAGACCACGAACTGCCGCTGATCGACGGCGTCGCCCGCATCCGCGGCGGATCGCGCGCCGAACCCGCCGCCAAGACCGGCATGCTGGATATCTACGGCGAAGTCTGGCGCACCGGCGGCACCAAGAACAGACCGGCGATCAGCTCGATGATTTCCTGGAAGATCCGCGCCGCCAAAGTCGAGACCAACGACGACGCCGACTCCACCACCATTTCCCTCTCCTGCCTGAAGGGCGACTTCGACGACGTGTTCAAGGTCTTCACCGACCTGCTGCGCGAGCCCGAATTCCGCGAAGACAAGATCGACCTCGCCAAGCGCGAGGCAATTCGACTCCATCTCCCGCCGCAACGACGACAGTCGGCGAGATCGCCGCGCGCGAATCCGCCAAGCTGGCCTACGGCCCGACAATCCCTATGCGCGCGAGCCGGAGTACGCCACCATCGCCGCCGTCACGCGCCAGGATCTGCTCGACTGGCACAACGTCCCACGTCTCTCCCAACAACATCATCCTGGGCATGGTCGGCGACTTCGACTCCGCCGCCATGGAAGCCAAGCTGCGCGAAGCCTTCGGCTCCTGGGAGAAGGGTCCGGCCGTACGAGCAGCCCGATATCGACTTCGATCCCGCCAAACCGGGCTACTACCTCGTCACCAAGACAGATGTGAACCAGAGCAACATCCGCATGGTCGAGCTGGGCACGCGCCGCGACAATCCCGACTACTACGCCATCCAGGTTTTCAACGAAGCTTTCGGCGGCGGCTTTGCCGCGCGCCTGATGGCGAAGCATCCGCACCATCCAGGGTCTGGCATATTCGGTGGGCGGCGGCATCGGCACCGCTTTCGATCACCCCGGAATTCTTCGCATTGCCATGGGCACCAAGAGCCAAAGCACGGTTGACGCCATCAGCGCTCTCTACGAGCAGATTGACGACCTGAAAACCAAGCCCATCACCGAGGACGAGGTCAAGCGCGCCAAGGACGCCATCCTGAACTCCTTCGTCTTCAACTTCGACTCGCCCGACAAAGTTCTGCGCGAGCGCATGGCCTACGAGTTCTACGGATATCCCGCCGACTTCCTCGAACGCTTCCAGGCCGGGGTCGAGAAAGTCACGCCCGCCGATGTCGCCCGCGTGGCCGCCAAGTATCTGCACAAGGATCAGCTTGCAGTGCTGGTGGTCGGCAATCCGCCGGAATTCGACAAGCCGCTTTCTTCGCTTGGCGAGGTGACCAAGCTCGACATCGCGATCCCACCGCCGCCGGGAGAAAATGCAGGAGAGAAGCAGCCGGGGAAGTAGGCCCTCCGTCTCAAGCTTAGACGACCATTCCCAAAACGGGAATGTAAAGCCCAGCTTGTTATAGCTTCAAGATATTAATCATCGCAGGAGCTTTACGTTACGATATAGGCGACTTTTGACCGTTTTGGCGACCACAAGATCACCCGCGACGGTTTCTTGATCCTGGTCCATCCTGACGCGAAGCAGGGGCATTCCAGAGAGGCATTCCAATCGGCAATGGAGGAGGCGATTCGGATCAGGAGTCCGATCAAATCGGCAGCCTACAGCTTTCCGATTTCAGCGCTAAACTCTCTTTTGGCAACCGCTTGGCGGAACCACTGAACTCGTGTCCTTCCCAAACGAACTCTCAACCGTTGCGCAACTCTTTCCAACTCACTCGATCGCGAACACGGCATACACCGTTGCCTGGCTTTTCACTTTCTGCGGGAAGAGCTTTACCTGGGGCGTGTGATCGCTGACCCCGCTGGCGCTGAGCTGAGCCGTTTCGAGGGCTACGCCGCCGAGGAACCTTTGCACTGGCGCACGGTTGCTGGCGTAAATCAGATCGCCCAATTTCGCTCCCAGGCCTTTCGCCATTTGGTCGGCGATGGTACGGGCCTTGGTGAGGGCGGCGGCCCCGGCCTTGGCCTGCAGCGCCATGGGATCAGCGACGTTCCAATCGATGTCTTCGAGTTCATTAGCGCCTGCGCGGACGGCAGCGTCGAGCACCTGCTGGGCCGCAGTCACCGGAAGCGTGATCTTCCAGACTTGTTGAGCCTCGAACTGCCGGTCGCGCTTCATCTCCGCGGTCCACTTCTCGTCGGGATCGACGAGCGAGAGATGCAGCATGTGGGTCTCGATGTTCTTCTCGGGTACACCTGCGTCTTTGAGCACTTTGATGATGTTTGCAGCGGCAGCCAGATTGGCGTTGAAAGCGGCATCTTTTGTCGGCCCGTAGTTGTGGTATCCGATGGGCATCACGGCAATTTCAGAATCGGCCTCAACGGATTGTTCCGCTGTGACCGCAATGGTCTTGTTCTGGCGGTTGACCTGGATCTCCTGCGCGACGAGCAACGCAGAAAGGAAAGAAAAGCAAATGCACAGGCGGGCTGGAAACTGACGTGGCATAGGGCCTCCCTTTACGCCGGGAGTATTGAGCAGAGTTGTGCAGACAGTCAAGCTGCAGCCAGTGAGTCAAGAGGTGGCGCTGCGGCTGAGCTGGGTGAAACGCACCAGGGCGTCAAGTTTGGCGGCTGCGGCGCCGGAATCGATCGAGGCCGCAGCCAGGGGCAAGGCCTCCGCCAGATGATCGGCCTTTGCGGCTGCCACCAGCGCTGCGGCGGCATTGAGCAGGACCACGTCGCGCCGGGCAGAATGCTTTCCCGCGAGGACTTCGCGGATGAGTTCCGCGTTTCCGCTGGCGTCGCCGCCGGAAATGTCGGCCATGACGCCGCGCTTGAGCCCAAATTCTTCGGGAGTGACTTCGTAGCTGCGGATAATTCCGTTTCGCACCTCGGCGATCCGGGTGCGGCCAGTAATGGTGACCTCGTCGAGTCCATCGTCGCCGTGTACCACGATGGCGCGCCGCAGTCCCAGCATGCTCAAGGCTTCAGCCAGCTTCTCGACCAGGTCGGCGGAATAGACTCCTACGACCTGCGCGGAAGCTCCTGCCGGGTTGGTAAGAGGACCGAGCAGGTTGAAAACTGTCCGCAGCCGCAGCTCGCGCCTCGCAGGTTGTACGTATTTCATCGCCGAGTGCATGGCGGGAGCGAACAGGAATGCGATACCGGTTTCAGCCAGGCAGTCCGCCAGCCTCTCGCGCGGCAGGCTGATGTTGACTCCGAGCGCCTCCATCACATCCGCCGAACCGCATTTGGAGCTGATGCTGCGGTTGCCGTGCTTGGCGACGCGAACGCCGGCGCCCGCCACAACAAAGGCGGTCGCTGTCGAGATGTTGAAAGTGCCGCTGGCGTCGCCTCCGGTGCCGCAGGTGTCAACCAGGGCGTCGCGCTCGGTGCCGCTGACATCCACCGTGGAATTCTGCCGGATGTTCAGGTGTGCCGCTTCGGCGCGGATTGCCTCGGCAAAGCCGACGATCTCTTCGACCGTCTCTCCCTTCATGTGCAGGGCCACCAGCAGTGCCGCAATCTGCGCGTCACTGCACTTTCCCGAGAGCACTTCAGCCATGACCGCGCGCGCTTCTTCGCGGGACAGCGACTCGCGGTGGTCGGCTACTCGATGCAGGGCGTCGAGAATCATGGCATTAGGGTAGCATCCACGGCGGAAGTGAAAGCGGTTCGAACGCGGAAACGCACGAACGCAGGCTTGACCGGCTGTCCGCTTCCGCAAACCTGCTGTTATACACTGCCTTCATCGGGCAGAAACCCGCCGATCCAAAGGAGCCGGCATGCATTGGGCCGCCAAACTGGCCAAATCCTATCGGGTAAGCGACGGCCACAAATTTCGCCTCAAAGATTTCGATCCGGCTGATACCGGCGAGGTGAAATCGAAGCAGCACGCAGCGGAGTTGCTGGAAGAGAGCGTTCAAGACCTCGCCCACTACCAGGACAAGTTGTATGCCCAGGACCGCTGGGCACTACTACTGATTTTTCAGGCGATGGATGCCGCCGGCAAAGACAGCGCCATCAAGCATGTGATGTCGGGCGTGAATCCGCAGGGCTGCCAGGTGTACTCCTTCAAAGCGCCGTCGGTGGAAGAGTTGGATCACGATTACCTGTGGCGCACCAACTGCCGCATGCCGGAACGGGGGCGTATTGGGATTTTCAACCGCTCGTATTACGAAGAGTTGCTGGTGGTGCGGGTGCACCGCAACCTGCTCGATGCCGAGCATATTCCGTCTTCGCTGATTACCAAGCACATCTGGAAAGAACGCTTCGACGACATTCACAATTTCGAACGCTACCTTTCGCACAATGGAGTGGTCGTGCGGAAGTTCTTTCTAAATGTTTCCCAAGAGGAACAACGAAAGCGCTTCGTAGCGCGACTAGAGGAACCGGAGAAGAACTGGAAATTCTCCGCGGCGGATGTGTACGAGCGTGAGTTCTGGGACGACTACATGGACGCCTACGAAGACATGATCCGCCACACCGCCAGCAAACATTCTCCCTGGTACGTGGTGCCGGCCGACAACAAGTGGTTCACCCGGCTGGTCGTGGCCGGCGCGATCGTAGAGACGCTGCAGGAATTGAAACTCGCGTATCCGACAGTAAGTCCGGAGAAGAGAAAGCAACTGGACGCGGCCCGCAAGCAGTTGGAGAAGGAGGAGGGATAGGTGATCACTGGCCACGGTTCAACGCCCACATTATAAAGGAGTTAGTATCAGGCCGACTGGGTTACCCCAGTGACATTCGGGGAGTACTCCGGTGCGGCCGGATGGCACTTTTGGTTCATTGTTGCGCCGATATAGCTCTGTTAGGTTGAGGCTAGATTTGCGGTGGCAGTCGTGGTTGTGCTCCCCCGAAGGATGCGTTTCAGCATCTTAGGATTGGGGTGACTTATGAAGTTCATGCATCTGGCTTATGCGGCGCTGGGCTTTGCGGTGGCCCGCTGGATTTTCCGGCGGGAGACAGCGTCGATGGTAGATCCGGTTACCCGTTTTCGTATGTCTGGCCTGCTGTAAAGGGTAGCTGGAATTTTTTGGGGCGTGCGCCTCGTTGCGCGCTGCTTCGTTCCGTACGCCCGTTTCTTTTCCGCCTGGTTCTTCTGAAGACGTACGACCATCGTAACCTCGTGGCGTCCTGCCATGTGGTTCTCCACTGACTAGAATTTGCTGTAAGGATCGCTGCTCCAAATAGTGATCAATTGAATGCCGGTTACCTCGGAGACATGTGCCGATTACCGGTCGTGCGGCAGAATGCTGGAAGCCTCGATTGGAAGCCGAAAAGAGAGATGTCCATTTAATGAAGTTCAGGTTTTGCATCGTACTCGCGCTGTTGCTGGGATGCTTGCTCCCACCGCGAGCGGCCGCGCAATCCGGCGAGGGTGATACACCCCTGGGCGATATCGCCCGCGCTTTGCGCCGGGCCAAGAAGGCTGAGGCAGCGGAGCAGCCGAAGGCACAGCAGCAACCCCAGCCGGTAGTCATCGACAACGACAATCTTTCCAAGGTGATGGACGAAGCTGAAAGCCAGCGGCTGAAGGGGAATGTAAAGTTCTCGTTCAGCGGAGAAGGCAAGGATTTTCAGGTTTCGTCGCCGGATGTGACCTGCAGTCTTTCATTCAACGCGCAGGCGACATCGCTGTTGTCAGACCCCTTCGTCCCGCAATCCATGCCGGCAAGCGAATTCGTGAAGCTCGACGGCCCGGCAACCATTACCGGGAACACTCTGCAGATTTCGGTGTACAACCCCACACGCTGGAAGGTGAATGAGATCACGGTAGGGCTGACGATCTTGCGCACGCCCGATTCAAGCGCGGGCTACTTCGGATCGGCGAAACTGCGGCCGGCTTCGGCGAATGACTCCGGCAGCGCTGCGACCAGCACAGGTGAAAAGCGGCCCGATCTGACGGTGCTGTACCACCTGAAGGGAAGTGCCGCGCCATCCACGACTGCTGTGTTTCGCGAAAACATCGGAGCTACGCTTGATCCCGATCAGGACTGGCACTGGGCAATCGTCGAAGCCAAAGGCATCCCGCCGAAGTAACGAATCCAGCTAGCCCACCGGCTTTAAGAACACCACGCCAGCGGTGGCACAGTAAGGTTCAACGAAAATGGCCGCCCGTGAGCGGAGACGTCTTCGGCCATGCTCCCCGCCATTGCCCATGTCGCTGCCGGCGTATTCTCTGGAGTCGCTGTTCAGCAGTTCCCGCCAATCCGCCCAGGCGGAACTCCCACCCGGAACTTCTCCCGCGGCACCGGCGTGAAATTGCAGACCACCAGCATCGCTCGCCGGCGCCGACCTCCCTTTGCGCAGAAACGACAACATGCTGTTCTCGCTGTCATTGGCATCCACCCATTCGAAGCCGGCGGGTTCGGTATCCAGTTCGTGCAGTGCGGGTTGCTTCGCGGTAGAGCCGGTTCAACTGCTCAACCCAACGCTGCACGCCGGGATGCACCGGGTACTGCAGTACGTGCCACTCCAGGCTGAAGCATCATGCGTCCATTCGCGCACCTGTCCGAATTCGTCTCCCATGAACAGCAGCTTCTTGCCCGGCTGCGCGAACATGTAGCCATAGAGCAGGCGCAGGTTGGCGAACCGCTGCCATTCGTCGCCCGGCATCTTGCCGACCAACGATCCTTTGCCGTGCACGACTTCATCGTGCGAAAGCGGCAGCACAAAATTTTCGCGTGAAGCCGTACAGCATGCGGAACGTCAGCTGGTTGTGGTGATACTTGCGATGGATGGGGTCCTGCCGGCAAGTAGTCCAGGGTGTCGTGCATCCAGCCCATGTCCCACTTCATGCCGAAGCCCAGGCCGCCCACATAAATCGGCCGCGAGACCATCGGCCACGCGGTGGATTCCTCCGCCACCGTCTGAATCTCGGGCATGTTCCTTGAAGGCCTCGGTATTGAACTTGCGCAGGAAGTCAATCGCCTCCAGGTTCTCGCGGCCGCCGTAACGGTTGGGAATCCACTCGCCTTCGCGCCGCGAGTAGTCGAGATACAGCATCGAAGCCACCGCATCCACGCGCAGGCCGTCGGCATGATATTTGTCCAGCCAGAACATGGCGCTCGAAAGCAGGAAGCTGCGAACTTCGTTCGCCCGTAATTGAAAATGTAGGTGTTCCAGTCGGGGTGAAAACCCTGCCGCCAGTCGGCATGCTCGTACAAGATGCGTGCCGTCGAAATAGGCCAGCGCCGTGACCGTCGGAAGGGAAGTGCGATGGCACCCAGTCCAGAATGACGCCGATGCCGTGCTGGTGCAGATAGTCCACCAGGTACATGAAATCCTGCGGCGTGCCATAGCGGGACGTAGGAGCGAAATATCCGGTGGTCTGGTATCCCCAGGAGCCGTAGAACGGATGCTCCATGATCGGGCAGGAACTCCACGTGGGTGAAACCCAGCCGCTTCACGTATTCCGCCAGCTTGGGCGCTATCTCGCGATAGGTGAGTGGGCGGTCTTCGTCTTCCGGCACGCGCATCCAGGAGCCGATGTGAACTTCGTAGATCGAAATAGGCGAGCGTCAGCGAGTTCGCGGTCCTGGCGCGTGCCGCCATCCACTCCCGGTCACCCCACTCGTAGTCCAGGTCCCAGACCACGGAAGCCGTGCGCGGCGGCTTCTCCTGCAGGATGCCGATAGGGTCAGCCTTGATCCGTCGACATAGCCAGCCTGATGCGAGACGATGTGGAACTTGTACATCGCTCCCCTGGTCGACTGCCGGGCACGAACCCTTCCCAGATGCCGGAGCTGCCGCGCGCCTGCAGCGGATGAACGTCCGCATCCCAACGGTTAAAGCTGCCGATGACAGAAACCTACGGGCGTTGGGCGCCCAAACGCCAAAGTTCACTCCCGCTTCGCCGCCCGACGGTTACCAGGCGCGCCCCCAGCTTGTCGGACATCCGGTAGTGATTGCCTTCATTGAACAGATACAAATCATGGTCGGTCAGCCGTGCTGACAGTCGTAGCGGGCGAGATTTGTAGAGTTCCTGTGCCATTGTGGTCATCGCGTAATCCTTTGAGGAATTACCTTCCAGTGTATCGGAAGGCTTCGCTCTTTTGGTCAGCTACTTGAGAGACGTTCCGTCCCTCCTATGGCTCGCATGCTAAACTGCTTTAGTTCTTCGTCTTAGCTGGTTTCCGAAAATGTCCGAGAGTCCAGCGCAAATGCCCGTCTTACGCGTCATTGTCCTCTGGCACCAGCATCAGCCTTTTTACAAGGACCTGGTTACGGGCGAGTATCGCCTTCCCTGGGTGCGGCTGCACGCGCTCAAAGACTACTATGGGATGGTCAAACTGCTGGATGAGTTTCCCGCCGTCCACCAGACCTTTAATCTGGTTCCCTCGCTGATCACACAAATCCAGGACTACGTAGCCGGCACCGCCAGCGATCCTTTCTTAAGGTCGCGGCCAAGCCCGCGCGAGACCTCACGCCCGAAGAGCGCCGGTTCGCATTGCAGTATCTGTTTCAGGCCAATCCGGTCAATATGATTGGCCGCTATCCCCGCTATCGCGACCTCTGGGAACGGTTTCGCGGAGCCGGCGATTCGCCGGAGCGGGCCGACAAATATTTTCAGGCGCAGGACTTTACTGACCTGCAAGTGCTGTCGCAGATCGCCTGGTTCGATGAGTTCTTTCTGGAAGACCCGGACGTGGCGGCGCTGATCAAGAAGGGACACGGCTTCTCGCTGGAAGATCAGCAGTTCGTCATCAAGCGCGAGCGGGAGCTCATGGCAAAGGTGCTTCCTGCCCATGCTGAGGCCGCCAAACGGGGCGGTATCGAGATCTCCACCTCGCCCTTCTACCACCCCATCTTGCCTCTGGTCTGCGACACCAACGCCGGCGGAATCTCCTCGCCCGGTTTGCCGCTGCCACAGAATCGTTTCCGCCATCCCGAAGACGCTCGCGAACAGTTGCAGCGCGGGCTTGATCTGCACCAAACGTCTTTGGCTTTCGGCCGCAGGGAGTGTGGCCGTCCGAAGGCAGCGTCTCCGAAGAAGCCCTTGCCATCGCCCAGAATCTGGGCGTGAACTGGATGGCCACCGACGAAGGCGTGCTCGGCCGCAGCCTGGGAATCAATTTCTCGCGCGACGGCAACGGCCGGCTGCAGTGCCGATCGGGCGGAGAAGCTCTATACCATTCATCGCTTCGAAACCAGTCAAGCCAAGATGCACCTGATCTTCCGCGATCACACCATTTCCGACCTGATCGGTTTCGTGTATTCCGGGATGCCCGCAGCACGATGCCGCCCGCCACCTCATGCAAAGCATTAAGCAAGCGGCGCAACCTATTCTAGATAAAGGGCAGTGATGCCGCTGTGCCGATCATTCTCGACGGCGAAAACGCCTGGGAATATTACCCGGAGTCAGGCCGGGAATTTCTGCGGCGCTTTTACGATGCGCTGGCAGCATGAGCCCGGAGTCGAAGCGGTTACCGTCTCCGAGGCCATTGCCCGCCACAAGAACGTCAACGAATTAAGTTCCCTCGTGCCCGGCTCCTGGATCGACGCCAACTTCAACGTCTGGATCGGCGCGCCCGAAGACAATCGCTCCTGGGATTACCTCTATCACGCGCGTGAGTTCTACGCGCAGAACGCGCCGCGGGCCACGGAGCAGCAACGCAAGCTTGCCTTTGAAGAGATCCTGATCGCCGAGGGCAGCGACTGGAACTGGTGGTACGGGCCCGAGCACCATTCGGCCAACGACCGCGAGTTCGACGAGCTCTACCGCAAGCATCTTTCGAACGTCTACCAGGCCCTGGGCGCCCGGCCGCCGGACTATCTGGCGCAGCCCATCACCGGCGGTCGGCCGGCCTTCGTTCTTCCCCAGACCGCCTACATTCATCCGCGAATCGCTGGCGACATGATGCGCTATTTCGACTGGATGGGCGCGGCCGTTTATACCGCCGACCGCCGCGCCGGCGCCATGCACGGCAAAACTTTTCTGCTGGATTCGGTTTATGCGGGCATTGACGACGGAACCTCTATGGCCGCCTGGATTTTGTCGGGAAAGTTCCAGAGATGGATTTCGAACTGGTGGTGAACCTGGAATCGTGGGCCGACAGTGCGCAGCGCCCGCACCGGACTCTAAGGCTGGATGTCCGCGTGGAGAACGGCAGAATGGATAGTTGGAAGGTGACTTCCTCAGAAGAAGCGAGCGCGATTGCGACCTCTCGAGAACCTGCGGGCGCCGCGGTAGTGTTGGCGCGCTGCTTCGAGTTCAAGATCCCGCTCAGCTGGCTGCACGCCCTGCCGGCAGTTTCTGGGGATGGAGGAGCCTCGGCGAAGCCTGCGGCTCCGGTGGCGACCAAGCTGCGCCTTCGCTTCAGCCTGTGGCAGAACCGGCTGCCCGTCGATGCACTGCCGGTCGAGGGATGGATCGAGCTGCACCTGCTGAGCGAAGATGAACTGGAAGCAATGGCGCAATAGGAGCTTCTGGCTTATAGCTTCTGGCTTGTAGCTTCTGGCTGCTGGCTTTCAGCAACCCGTTGCTTGGCGGCTATTTTGATTCCGCCGATCTGTAATCTGCCGGTAGAAGCTTGTCCAAATCCTTCCAGGCAATCAGCACGAAATGCTGGTCTTTCAAGAATTGCTGGAATTCTTTGCTCTGGATCATGTCGAAGTCATTCTGCCGCCAGTGTGAACCCCAGTCAGAGAAGCCCTCGGTTACGCCCTGCATTTCCGGGCCGTCGTGCGCCAAATGGACGATCAGTTCGTAGGCGCCTGGGGGCAGCGGGGCCAGCATTTTCTTGTAGGCATCGAACCATTCGGCATCGGGCACCGAGGCCATCATCTGCACCACCTTGTCGAGTGCGATTTCGCCCGGCGGCACAGGAGTCTGGTAAAAAGCATCGAAGCCGCCGACCTTCATGGGGCTGGAGGCGTCATGATTCTTCTCCAGGAGAATCGGCAGTCCGTAGCTCCGGCCAGCCGCGAGATATTGTTTGAACAGGGCCTCAGAGCCGAACAGCGTCCCATGTGGCTGTCGAGATGGCTGAGGTGAAGTCCGGCGCGTTGCGCTTTGTCCACTTGCGCGTGGAGTTCGGCTTCGACATCACCAGGCTTGGCGTGCGCGACGACTTCTTCCGTTGTCATCGGAAGGTAGCCGTCTGGAGCGAGCAGGCTGGAATCGTTGGGGTGGGGCGAGACTGCGGTCCAGCGGAAGGTTTTCCACTCGGAGTTCAGAGCCATGTGGATGCCGAGGTCCGCATCCGGATGTTGTTTGGCCCATTCCGCCACTTCGGGGAACCAGGGGCAGGGAACCAGAATGCTGGCCGAGGTTACCCAGTGCTTCTCCAGAGCTTCCGAGATGGCGCGGTCCACCGAATGCGACATGCCGAAGTCATCGGCGTGAATAATCAGCAGGCGAGAATTCGCCGGGTAGCCGAGGCGCTCGGCAATAGTCTTCCCGGTTGAGTTGGAAGCGGTCTGGGCGCATGCAAGTGATGTCGTGAGTGCGGCGATGAATAGAGTCAGAGGTAGTAGAAAACGGTTGTTAGATTTCACGGATATCCTCCGGATCAGCCGGGCCACAAAAGAGGCTGCGCGAGCCGCTGACTATTCTAGCCCTTCACGCCGGAATTCGGACCTTGAGCGGATCGCGATTCATTCGTCGCGGGCATGAGATAAGACATGATGCAAAGCCGGAAGCTGGCGCTCCCGGCTCGGGTGCAGTTGAAAAAAGGCGCAACTCATCAAGAGCCCGGCTTACTGTCCGCTCTGCGCCGTCATCTCCATGGGACGGCTCAATTCCATCACCAGTTCGGTTCCCGCGGGCATCTCCGAGGATTTATGCTTGCTGAGCCAGTGCGCGATGGTCGCGGTCGCGCCAATCGCTCCACCGATCAGCATGCCTTTGCCGCCGCCGGCCAGGCCGCCGATCAACATGCCGCCGCCGGTTCCCGCGCCGATTTCGGTCAGGTCTCGGCCGTCATGGCCTGCCCCTTGAACTGGCCTTCCTCGTTTACGTCCGTGCCGTGACGCAGATTGGTGTCAACCAGCGTGGCATTCAGGGTGTAGCGTTCCCCGTTCGGCATGACAACCGTTTCCGGAAATATGCCAATCGTCGGCTTGCCTGCAATGCGGCGGGGCTCGGAGACTTTTGTGACCCGTCCCTGAATCGTCGCTCCGATGGGAATTACGGTGTTGCCATCGAGCACTACGGCTTCGGTGACCCGCGCTGAGAACGGATCGCCGCTCTTGCTCGAAAACGTGGTCAGGGTATTTTCCAGCTTGGCTTTCAGTGCGGTGCCGACGGGGAGTGCGATATTGCTTTGCGCCACTGCCGCGACACAAACACTCAGCAACAGCGAAAACAATGCGACGGACTTCTTCATCTTGATCTTGCCTCCTGAGCTTTGCAACGAGTGCGAAGCCGTCGTTGCCCGGAAGATGCAGCCCGCAACGGCTTCTACTTACCTTGAAGCGACTGTATGTCAGCCATCTGGCGCCGACAATATCCGGAAGGGCTCCCGGAACCAGCGAAGGCATCATTAGAAGCCGCTCATTGCGGTCATGGACGACATTTGAATCGCAGTTGCCACGCCATGGTTGCGGCGTGCTCAAATGGCGCGTGCAATTTGGACTCGCTGCTTCCGCTATAATCACTGTTCTCCTTTTTTCGACGTTTCACACTTTTTTTTAAGCCATGGGCAAGACCTATACCGGCGTCGGTTACCTCACCGGACGACGCCTTTCCTACAATTCGGCCCCCGGACGAACTACGAAGATCCGATCCGGATCGCGAGAGGACATTGATGAGCAATATTTCTGAAATTCGCGCCCGCGAAGTTATCGATTCGCGCGGCAACCCCACAGTGGAAGCGGAGATCACTTTGGGCGACGGCTCCAAGGGCCGGGCCATTGTTCCCAGCGGCGCGTCAACGGGCGAGCATGAGGCGGTCGAGCTGCGCGACGGCGACAAACAGCGCTACCAGGGCAAAGGCGTGCTGAAAGCGGTGAAAACGTGAACGGCGAAATTGCCGATGCGCTGGCCGATATGGACGCCGACGACCAGCGCGGCGCTCGACCAGAAGATGATCGAGCTCGACGGCACGGAGAACAAAGGCCGGCTGGGCGCCAACGCCATTCTGGCGGTTTCGATGGCGGCGGCGCGCGCCGCCGCCGCCAGCTATGGCCTGCCGCTGTACCGTTATCTGGGTGGCGCGGCGGCCAACGTGCTGCCCACGCCGATGATGAACATCCTGAACGGCGGCGCGCACGCGGACAACAATGTGGACTTCCAGGAATTCATGGTCATGCCGGTGGGCGCGGAATCGTTTTCCGAGGCTCTGCGCTGGGGCGTCGAAGTATTTCATACGCTGAAGGGCGTGCTCAAGAAGCGGGGCTACAACACGGCGGTGGGCGATGAAGGCGGTTTTGCGCCGTCGGTGAAATCGAACGTGGAGGCGATTGAGGTGGTTCTGGAGGCCATTCAGCAGGCCGGGTACAAGCCGGGATACGAAGTTGCCATTGCGCTCGATCCCGCGGCCAGCGAGTTCTATCAGGACGGCAAGTATGTGTTCAAGAAGTCGGACAAATCGGCCAAGAGCTCGGAGGACATGGTGATTTTCTGGGCCAAGTGGGCGCGCGATTATCCCATTGTCTCGCTCGAAGATGGCCTGGCCGAAGACGATTGGGAAGGCTGGAAGAACCTGACCGAACAACTGGGCAGCAAGATCCAGCTGGTGGGCGACGATATCTTTGTGACCAACACCGAAGCGCCTGCAGCAGGGCATTGACCGCAGTGTCGGCAACTCGATTCTGATCAAGGTGAACCAGATCGGCACGGTCAGCGAAACGCTGGATGCGATTGACCTGGCGCGCCGCAACGGATACACCTCGGTCATTTCGCACCGCTCGGGCGAAACCGAAGACACTTTCATCGCCGATCTGGCGGTGGCCACCGGGGCCGGGCAGATCAAGACCGGGTCGGCTTCGCGCACGGACCGCATCTGCAAATACAACCAGTTGTTGCGGATTGAAGAAGAGCTGGGTGGAGGCGCGCGGTTCTGGGGTTGAAGGGGCTGAACTACGAGGGGTAGCGAGGCGGCGGATCGGATTCATGGGGCGGGGTTCGAAGGAGTAAGGAGAAGGATGAAGCGGTTTGCAGTTCTACTTCTTGCGGCAACGATGGCGGCTCCGCTGTGCATGGCGCAGCAGCCGACGTCCGGCCCCGATGCTCCGCCCTCGGAACAGGAAGTCCTCGACTTCTTCAAGATCATGCACATCCGCGAGCAGACGCTTGAGGTTCTGCGCGGCACCGAGGAGCAGGTCAAGACCATCATGCGTGACCTGACCCATGAGAGGGTTCCCAATATCACTCCCGGCCAGCTGGCCCAGCTCGATGCCATGGTCGCCAAGCTGTATGAGAACTATCCGATTGACGAACTGTTAAGCGACATGGTGCCGGTCTATCGCAAGCACCTGACCAAAGCCGACCTGGACGCGGTTTTGGCATTTTATTCGACGCCGATCGGGCAGAAGCTGCTGCACGAGTTGCCGGCGATGCCTCGGAAGCCATGCAGATTGCCTCCGCCCGCATGGAAAAGGACACCGAAGACATCATGCGCCAGTTGCAGGAGCGCATCGCTGAGATTCAGAAGGAGCAAAGACAGAAGAGCCCGGCGCCAGCCAAAAAGACAGCGCCCGCGGCTCAGCCGAAGTGAAGTGCACGTCCAGCTCATGCTCGCCGCCATGCCGAAAGTATCAGGCGCAAAGGCAATTGCCGTTTCACAAGCTGACGGCTGACAGCTGATAGCTGAAAGCAGCAGCCATAAGCCATAAGCCAGGAGCCACAAGCTACCTATGACCCGTCCCAAACCACTCGTTCTTGTCATCCTCGATGGCTGGGGATACCGCGCCGAAACCAAGGCCAATGCCATTGCGCTGGCCCGCAAGCCGAATTATGACCGCCTGCTGCGCGATTATCCCAACACCCTGATTCAGACCAGCGGCAAATACGTTGGCCTGCCCGATGGGCAAATGGGCAACAGCGAAGTCGGCCATCTCAACATTGGCGCGGGGCGCATCGTTCACATGGACAGCACCCGCATCGAGCTGATGATCCAGAACGGAGAATTCTTCTCCAACCCCACCCTGCTCGCCGCCATGAAGAATGCCCGCACCGGCGGAGCGCCGCCTGCACCTGTTCGGGCTGGTCTCCGACGGCGGCGTGCACTCGTACCAGACGCATCTTCACGCGTTGATGAAAATGGCGAAGCAGAATGGCGTGGAGCGGGTGTTCGTCCACGCCTTCATGGATGGCCGCGACACTCTTCCGACCAACGGCGCCGGCTACCTCGAGCTTCTGCAAAAGACGATGCGCGAGTACAACACCGGCAAAATCGCCAGCGTGAACGGCCGCTACTACGCCATGGATCGCGACCGCCGCTGGGAGCGCATCGCCAAAGCCTTCAATGCGATGGTTTATGGCGACGGAGAAGGCGGCAAGTACGCCGATCCGGTGAAGGGGGTGAAGGATTCCTACAACAAGGGCGTGACGGATGAGTTCATCATTCCCTTCGTTTGCGCGGACAACCGCGGCGAGCCGCTGACCAACATTCGCGATGAGGACTCCTGCATCTGCTTCAACTTCCGCGCCGACCGGGTGCGGCAGATCACGCGCGCCCTCACCCGCAACAGCGGATTGAACGAGCAGGGCGGCCGCGACCTGCAGGGAGCCGAAGACCTCGACGCCACCATTCCCCGCGATCGCGTTCCGAAAAATCTGCACTACGTGTGCATGACGCAGTATGACAAGAAGTTTTCGCTGCCGGTGGTGATTCCTCCGGAGTCGCTGAACAATATCCTGGCCAACGTGATGGGCCAGGCGAACCTGCGCAATCTGCGCGTGGCCGAGACCGAAAAGTACGCGCACGTCACTTATTTCTTCAATGGCGGCGTTGAGCAGCCGTTTCCCGGAGAAGATCGCGCCATGGTGCCGTCGCCGAAAGTCGCTACCTACGACCTCAAACCGGAAATGAGTGCCGCCGGCATTGCCGATACCGTTGTCAAAGCGGTGGAAGACGGCACCTTCGATGTCATCATCGTCAACTTTGCCAATGCCGACATGGTCGGCCACTCCGGCAAGATCGAGCCGACGGTCAAAGCCGTGGAAACTGTGGATGCCTGCCTGGGACGTGTCGAACTTGCGGTCCGAGCCAAGGGAGGCGCCATGCTGATCACGGCTGACCACGGTAACGCAGAAATGATGATCGATCCGGCGACCGGCGGCCCGCATACGGCGCATACCACCAACCCGGTGCCGTTCATCGTCGTGTCCGAAGACAACAAGAACTTCACGTTGAAGCCGAACGGCTCGCTGCGCGACATTTCGCCCACTGTGCTCGGCATGCTGGGACTTCGGGAGCCGAAAGAAATGACCGGGCAGGACCTGCGAGTAAAAAAGGGCTGACCCTGGCGGAATTGCAGAAAGCACCGCTGGGCTTGCGATGTGTCTTCTCAGTGTCCTCTGTGGTTAGAATTTCTTTGGTATGAAACTCCTGATCGTTGTCTATCACCGCCTCGATCTTTGGACTGCGCCGGCCTGGTTCGTGGACCGTCTTCGCGGTGATTTTCCGCAGATCGATGTGGTGTTTCTGCCCAGCTATGAAGGCATCGAAGAGCAAATCCAGGATGCCGAGGTGCTGGTCGCATTTTCTCTGCGTCCCGAACAGTTTGCACACGCCCGCAAGCTGCGTTGGATTCATTCTCCCGCGGCAGCCGTACACCAACTTTTGTTTCCGGAACTGGTAAAGAGCGATGTCATCATCACCAATGCCAGCAGCGTTCACGGTCCGGTGGTGGCCGAGCATGTGATCGCACTGATTTTCGCTCTGGCGAAGAAGCTGCCGCAGGCGGCGGGTTTTCAGCAGCAGCATGTGTGGGGACAAGAGGCGATGTGGCACAGCCAGCCGCCTCCGAGAGAAATTGCCGGGGCTACGTTGGGTCTGGTTGGCCTGGGGAGTATCGGCCGCGAAGTTGCGCGCCATGCGGCGGGGCTCGGGATGCGAGTCGTCGCTACGCGCGAGAACCCGCGAAAGCCTAAGCCCGAGTTTGTGCATCAAGTATTGCCCTCGATGCAGATCGACGAGCTACTCTCGCAATCCGACTACGTTGTGCTTAGTCCTCCGCTAACTCCGGAGACCCGCGGTTTGATGAATGCGAGCCGATTCGCTGCCATGAAGCCGGACGGCTGCCTGATCAACGTCGGTCGTGGTCCGCTGGTGGACGAAGTTGCGCTGGCCTCCGCGCTGCGCGAGCGGAAGATCGCTGGGGCAGCCCTCGATGTTTTCGAAGCCGAGCCGCTGCCTGCGGACTCCCCGCTTTGGGACCTTGAGAATTTGCTGATTACGCCCCACACCGCGGGAATGACTGCGAAGCTCTGGGACCGGCATTACAGCTCAATTTCGGAAAACCTCCGACGCTACTTGGCCGGCGAGCCGCTGCATGGCGTTGTTGATAAAGAGAAGGGCTACTGATCGACTGACTGCAATCCTAAGCCACTGAGGCTTAAGGTGTTGTGGCCAGCTCTCGCTCACAAGTCGCATGGCGCGAAAGTGTGATTGACATCACATACCCCCTGCGATAGCCTGAACACCTTGAAGCTCGCATTCTAAGCGGGTTTTGGGCCAACTACTTTATGTCACACAGCCAGAACAAAGGACGGGCGAAGCGCATGTGCCCCTGTTGTTGTCCTTGTATGTCTCTGGCGTGTGGAGGATATTGATCTAAAGCTCTAATTTTCAAGCTTATCAATCGACCCCCTCGCCAGACCGGCAAGCGGGGTCTTTTTGTTTTATGGAGCAAATTATGCTGCAGGTCGAAGTAGACAAGCGTCACACCAGCCAAGCCATCGAGAAGGAAATCGACTACTTCGAAGAACGCGTGGACCAGCTGGCGCGCGGCGAAATTACCGAAGATGAGCTGCGCTTATTCCGGCTGAAGCATGGAACTTACGGGCAGCGCCAGCCCGGGGTGCAGATGCTGCGAGTGAAGATTCCTTCCGGCATTCTGAATGCGCGCCAGCTGCGGCTGATGGCCGATATCGCCGACATGCACTCCACCGGCCGCGGCCACCTCACCACCCGGCAGAACATTCAGTTTCATTTCGTCAAGCTGGGCGAAGTTCCGGGCATCATGCGCCAGATTGAAGAGGCCGGCTTGACCATGCGGGAAGCTTGCGGCAATACGGTGCGCAACGTGACCTCCTGCCCGCTGGCCGGCATCTGCACGGGCGAGAGTTTCGATGTCACGCCTTACGCTTTGGGAATCACCCGCTTCCTGCTGCGGCATCCCGATTTCCACGACATGCCTCGCAAGTTCAAGATTGCGGTTTCGGGTTGCGAGGATGATGGCAAGTGCGCGGCAGCCGGCATCCACGACGTCGGGTTGACTGCCCGGGTGCGTGGCTCGAACGGAACCGCTCATCGCGGATTCAAACTGGTGGTAGGCGGAGGCCTCGGGGCCATGCCGACCGAGGCGGCGACGCTATCGGAGTTTGTGCCTGAAGAAGAGCTGATTCCGACCATCGAAGCCGTGCTGCGCGTGTTCACCGAGCACGGCAACCGCAAGAACAAGTTCAAGGCACGCATGAAATTCGTGCTGCGGGAAAAAGGAATTGCCGAATTCAAACGGCTGGTAGAGGAGAAGCGCAAGCAGATTACGACTCCTGCCGAAGTGTTCACGGTGGATTCTCCGGTGGCGAAGCCGCTGGTGAATATTCAGCCGGTGCAAGCGAATGGATCGTACGCGGCTTCACCGGACTTCAGCCGCTGGGCTGAGCACAACGTGATGCCCCAGAAGCAGGCCGGTTACAACACGCTCTGGATCAAGCTGCCTGCAGGGAACATCAGTAGTGCGCAGTTCCGCGGATTGGCCGATCTACTGGAGCGGCGGCAATTGCCTGCGGTGCGCATTTCGATCCTGCAGAATTTTGTGATTCCCTGGGTGCCTGCCGATCAGACTCGCAAGGTTTATCAGGACCTGAAACTTCTCGATCTGGCGGCTCCGGGAGCGCGGACCATTGCGGATGTGACTGGTTGCCCCGGCGCGACCACCTGCAATCTTGGTATTACCCGCTCACTGACTCTGGCGGATGTTCTCGCCAAAGAACTTGCCGAGGAAAGCGATCCCGAGATCAAGAAGCTACAGATCAAGATCAGCGGTTGTCCCAATTCCTGCGGACAGCACCACATCGCTGACATTGGTTTCTACGGCAATGCCCGCAAACTGGGAGATCAGCACGCGCCGTTCTATCAACTTCTGCTGGGAGGCGAAGTCAGCGAACGCGGAGTTCGCTTCGGCAAGCAGATCATGGCGTTGCCCTCCAGACAGGTTCCGCAGATTGTTCGCGAACTGCTGGCCTTCTACCGCGACAGCCGGCAGCAAGGCGAAAGCTTTCGCGAGTGGGTGGAACGGACTCCGCAAACCGAGATTTCGGCTCGCCTGCAACATTTTGCGTCGGCAGTTGCAGAGGATCCGGAGAATTTCTTCGACTGGGGAGATACGGAAACCTATTCGCTCAAGTTGGGGCGGGGAGAGTGTTCCGCATAGGGTGGTTAACCGCGAGTGTTTTGCGAGGCTGGGATTGAAATCCCAGCCTCTTCATTTTCGGGTGCGGAGAACCTCAGGGGCTAAAGCCCCGCCATTTTTGTGGGCCCATATTGGCACGGCTGGAAGCCGTGCCCTACCCCAAACCGGCACGGCTGTAAGCCCTACCCCGCCAAACCATTTTCGAGACGAGTTCTAAAAGGCCCTTCCGAAGCTGTAGAAGTGCCAGAGCAATACCGTGACCAGGGCTATGGCCACTGCTGCACCGAACACCATCGCCACCCAGAGCGTATTGACGAGACTCACCTTTGACTTGCTCATAGGCATAGGCTCTTCCAATTAGTTTTCTAGATCAATCGGGTGGGTCGGGTAGTCGTGATGAGAAGGAGAGGGAGGGTTTCGCTCAGACACTCATCCGGGCAGAGACTCAGCGGACCTGATCGGGAAGACCCATCAGCTCCATAATTTCAATCCGACGCCGCTTCCGGCTCTCATAGGCGCTGACTTCTTCACGGTCGTGATTCTCCCGTTGAAAGTAATCGCGGTCCCAGTGCTCAATTGCGGCAAGTTCGGCACTCAGCCGCACAAAATGGTCATCTGTCGTCATCGTCATCGGCTTCCGATCGATGCACATGCGTGGCCGCAGCGCCGAGTCAATGCCGCAGCGAACCTGTGCTGGAGATTGAGACTCCGATGAGATTTTGGCGTACAGCCCTGAGGCAGGGAATACAGTGAATACTGTAGTATCGCCTGACTCAATTCGATTGCAGCGGAACTACTTAGCCGCGGCGGCAGCGCTTGACGCGCTGGCGGTCGTATCGGTTTGCGCCGGCACCCCGGTCAACTGCCGAATGATTCTTGCTTCTTCTTCCCGATAGGGCTTTCCATCGGGATAGAACACTTCGTGAAACCACACCGGCGGCTGTTCCAGCACATAGGGACGCGCCCAGGAATCCCAGGGCAAATAGGTTTGGGTCTTGCCTGCTACGAAACCCCAGTTAATTGCGCCTACGTGGTGCTTCTTCGCGATGGGCAGGATGAGATCAAAGGTGCTTCCGACGGGACGCGCCATGAATTCCGTGCAAATGATCGGACGATGATAGGTCTCCAATTGCTCGATGCGGGCCTCGAAGTCCTCGGGCCAGCTGTAGTTGTGAAAAGTAATCACGTCGGAGTTGTCGAGTTGAACCCGCTGCATGGCGTCGAGGTTTGCCGGCACTGACCAGTCGTCTCCCTCCCATACTCCGCTGGTGAGCGGTTGGGTGGGGCTGGCAGATCTGGCCCAGGCGAAAACCTGGGGAAGCAGCGCGAGCACCAGCTCAACTTTGTTCTTGGGTTCCACTCTGTGGTAGGAGCCGCCGTTGGTGTTGTTGGGCTCATTCCACAAATCCCAGGCGAGTACGCGAGGGTCATTGGCGAATGCGCCGACCACGCCCTTTACATAATCCTGCAGCCGCGAATATTGCGAGGGTCCTCCAGCGCGAGCTTTCCCGGGCTTTGCACCCATCCGGAATTGTGTACCCCGGGATCGGAGGATGCTGCGGACCCAGCCGGGGAAGCGGGTCCCAGCAGGAATCGAACAGCACAAAGATCGGCCGGATGTGGTGCTTATCGGCGATGGTGAGGAAGGCGTCGATCCGCTTCTTGAATCCGGCGGGGTCCTGCTGCCACAAGAGATCGTGCAGAAAGACGCGCATGGTATTCATGCCCAAGCCTTCCGCCCAGCCCAGTTCTTTGTCGATCTGCTGCGGATCGAAGCTTTCCGCCTGCCACATCTCGAGCTGGTTGATGGCGGTCGCAGGCGTGTAGTTGCTGCCCACAAGCCATGGTTGCTGCTGGTACCAGGAGTTTGCCTTTTCGACGCTCCAGCGCGAGGGCGCCGACTGCGACTGCGCCACCGCTGTAATGGAGAATAGGGCAAGAAGCGTAAACAGAAAGTATTTGTGCATAGGAATATCTCCAGTAGCTAACCGGGTCTTTGGCTGTTCAAGTTGCGGCTGTTCAAGTTTCGCAGGCGCTCGGCTGCGTCTTCGGGGGTGATGTCACGCTGCGGCGTTCCCAGCATTTCAAATCCAACCATGAACTTGCGAACGCTTGCCGAGCGGAGAAGCGGCGGGTAGAAATGGGCGTGAAAGTGCCACTCGTCATGGGTTCCACCGTCGGTGGGCGCGGCATGAAATCCCATGGAATACGGAAAAGACACGTTGAAGACTCTGTCATAGGTGGAAGTCACCTGCTTCAGAAGAGCGCTTAACTGCGCGATTTCGGCATCCTGGAAATCCAGAAAACTCCGAGGTGACGGCGGCTGCAAACCAGCAGTTCGAACGGCCACACCGCCCAGAAGGGAACCAGGGCCACAAATCCCTCGTTTTCAAATACCAGCCGCAGCTCTTGGCCGGTTTCGACCGCCAGGCAGTCGCAGAGCAGGCAGGTGCTGTGAACCTGAGTGTAGGCCCGCTGCGCTGCCAATTCTTTGGCAGGAGCTTCAGGAATGGAGGCAGTAGCCCAAACCTGGCAATGGGGATGGGGATTGCTTGCTCCCATCATGGCTCCGCGGTTCTCGAAAATCTGCACGTGATTGATTTGCGGGTGAGCGCCCAGGGAACGGAACTGGTCCACCCAGGTGCGGACGATCTGTTCGATGCCGGGGACCGACATGCTTGCCAGGGTCAGATTGTGGCGTGGCGAAAAACAGATGACGCGGCAAATGCCGGGCTCGGTCTCGGCGATCAGCAGTCCCTTGTTACCGATGTCGATGCGATCTTTGATGGTTTCGGGCTTGAGAGCGGCGAAGTCATTGTCGAAGACAAACGTGCCGCTATAACTGGGATTGCGAATTCCCCCGGCGCGCTCATTGCCCGGGCACAGATAGCAGGTGGGATCGTAATCCGGCTCGGTCGCGGGCGGTGCAGGCTCGACTGCCCCCTGCCAGGGACGCGAGGTGCGATGGGGGAAACCAGGATCCACTCGCCGGTCAGAGCATTGAATCGCCGATGGGGATCGCTCTTGAAATCCAAACCGAAGCCTCAAGCCAGTGAAGATAAACTGCGGAAATCAGGCGCGCCGCGATTGTAGCAAACGACAGGAACCTTCCAGTGCGGGCCGCAACTCTCATTTACAATACGCGGTTAGCGCTCAGCATTTTTTGCGGATTGGCACGGGAATCATGACCCTGACCCAACTGGCGGAACGATTTCAGTCGTTGCACGGGGTCCGTCCTGCGATCTTCACCGCTCCGGGCCGGGTTAACCTCATCGGCGAGCACACCGACTACAACGACGGGTGGGTGATGCCTTGCGCCATTGGATTCGCGACCCACGTAGCCATCGCGGCCCGGCCGGACTCGAAGCTGCGGCTGCAATCCGAGGAGTTTCCCCGAGCAGTTTGAATTTGATGTCCGCGCCCTGCCGCAGGAGCGGACCGGAAACTGGTGCGACTATGTTCTCGGGGTGGCGGTTGCATTACAGCAGAAAGGGTACGCACTGGCCGGGGCGAACGTTCTGATCAGCAGTGACGTTCCCATCGGCTCCGGCCTGAGTTCTTCTGCGGCGCTGGAAGTTTCGAGTGCGTTCGCCTTGCTGAGTTTACAGAGCGCTTCCATGCCGAAGCCGGAAGTCGCACTGCTGTGCCGCCACGCGGAAAATTCATTTGTTGGCGCGCATGTCGGCATCATGGATCAGTTTGTGTCGTGCCTGGGAGAAGCAGGGCGCGCCCTGTTGCTGGATTGCCGCTCTCTTGAATTTCAGACCGTCCCCATACCTGAGGGTGTCCGGATTGTGATCTGCAACACCATGGTGAAGCATGAACTCTCAGGCGGCGAATACAACCTGCGCCGTGAGCAATGCGATGAGGGCGTGAAGATGCTGGCCCGGTGGTATCCGGGAATTCGGGCGCTGCGCGATGTTTCGGCGGAGCAGGTGCAGCAGCATCGCAGCGATCTGCCGGACGTGATCTACCGACGCTGTCTGCACGTCGCCGCAGAAGATGAAAGGGTGACCGCATCGGTGGCAGCCCTTGAGGCTGGACACCTGGCAGAGTTTGGAAAACTTATGCGCCAGTCACACCACAGTCTGCGCGACCTCTACGAAGTGAGCTGCCCGGAACTCGACACCATGGTGACGCTGGCCGAGAGTTTGCCGGGCTGTTACGGCGCGCGCATGACCGGAGGCGGCTTCGGAGGATGCACGGTGAACCTGGTGAAGTCGGCTGACGCCTCAGCGTTTTCCAGGGAAATCGCGGAACGCTACCAGCAGAAAATGGGTATCCGTCCAGACGTCTATGTCTGCTCCGCGGCTGACGGGGCTCATGCCGAAACCGATTTCTGAGCCGCAGATTTCACGATTACGCTGTAGTCACGCCACTACAATTCCCGCGTACCCAACCACCATTTCGCGGTCGCCGGAAATATCGCCGGAAGTCGCATACTTCACCAGTTCAGCACGGGATGCGCCTATCAGTCGGCCCGCGGTCAGCATGGCTACCGTAGGCCCGAAACCACACATGCTGATATGTTCGCGGACCACGACTTCGAACAGCCCCTTCGCGTCCAGTGCCAAAATGCGCTCGATGGCTTTCCTGTCTTTGACTCGCGTGGTTGCGTCATCCTCGTAATGGTTCATGTCGCTGGATGCGACGAGCAGAACCCGGTCAGGTTGGGTGGAGACAACCTCAGCGATGATTTCGCCGAGGCGCTGCAATACCTCAAAGCGCGCCGTCCCCAGGGCAATTGGGACAAAGCTGATGTCAGGCCGCCGGGTCTGGAGGAAGGGCAGCTCCACCTCTGCCGCATGTTCGGCGCGATGGGCGTTGGAGTCTTCGGTCAGCAGCTCGAACCGTTGCTTCAGAGCCTCGGCCAGCGTGGAGTCGATCGGAACCGGGCCCAGCGGAGTGGCCCACGCGCCGCGGCTCATAATTGCGAGCGGCTCTCCCATTCCGGTGTGATTGGGACACAGGAGAATGCAGCGGCGGGGGACTTCCATGTTGGCAAACACCGCACCCGCAACCTGTCCCGAGTAGATGTAGCCGGCATGAGGCACAACACAGCCGATGGCGGGAACCGGTTGCCCGGGCGGAGACAAGTAGGATTCCACGTCTGACAGGAGCACGGCAGGATCTGCGGGATAGAAGCGTCCCGCCACGGCTGGATGACGCACGATTGAGGTCATCGCGACTCCTCAGGAGTGAGAGTGATCTGAGTCCGAACCCCGGAGCCCATCCCGCGATTCCAGCGCGCGAAACAGGGCTGCGCTCTTTTCCAGCGACAGGGCCTCAGCCCTCACGGTGGGCTTGACCCGCGCTTCCTGAAGGGCGGCGGTGAGCGCTGAAGGCTTGTATTTCGATTTCAAGTTGTTCCACAGGGTTTTACGTTTCTGACCGAAAGAGAGTTTGAGGAAGTCCACAAATCCCTCTTCGCTCACCTGCAGCTTGTCTATCCTCGGCTGCATCACCAGCCGCACCACTGCGGAGTTTACTTTCGGAGGCGGAACAAAAGCTGTGGGCGGCAAGGTAAACAGCTTTTCCACCCTGGCATAAAGCTGGGCAGTGGCGGAGAGCAAGCCGTATTCGCTGCCGCCCGGTTTGGCGGCCAGCCGATCGGCGACTTCCAGTTGCACCATGAGCACCATGCTTTCGAAGTACCGGCGATATTCAAACAAGCGCAGCAGCAGTTCCGAGGTGATGTAGTAAGGAATGTTGCCTACCACTCGCACCGGTTCGAAATTGAGTTCGACGCCGGGAGCGGTGCTGCCGGGGCGGGGCGCGAAGACGGTGTTGAAGTCAATCGCCAGGGCATCGCCTTCGATGATTTCCACGTTCGGCGCCAGAGTAAATTTCATGCGCAGCTGTGCAGCCAGCACGCGGTCCAACTCAATCGCGATCAGGCGGCGGGCTCGTTTGGCGAGCAGGGAAGTGAGCACTCCGCGCCCCGGACCGATCTCGAGCACGGTTCTTTGCGAAAGGTCGCCAAGCGCTTCGACCACCCGCAAGGCGGCGGAGGCGTCATCCAGGAAATGCTGGCCCAGTTTGGGCTTACGACTGTGCTCTAGGGACGCCCTGGAAGTTCTTGCCACATTGACCCTCTTTCTTTCCGGCGGGTAGACTGAAAATTAATCCCGCGGCTCGGGCGCAGGAGTTTTCTGCCTCATCGGCAGCTCCCCCTAATCATAGCTTGTGCCGGGCTGGCCGGACTCTCGTCTTTGGAGGATTCATCCCTCATGCATATTGCCTTCGCCGCTTCCGAATGTGTGCCCTTCTCAAAGACCGGCGGTCTGGCCGATGTGGTTGGCGCCCTGCCCAAGGCGCTGGCGGCGCTGGGGCACCAGGTCAGCGTCTATCTCCCCCTGTACCGCCAGACCAAGCTGGTGGGGGCGCAGACGGTGGTGCGCAGCATCACGGTCCCGTTCGACGATCAATACCGCTTCTGCTCGGTGGTGACGAACGGCGATCATACCGGGGTAAATTACTACTTTATCGACTATCCTCCGTTTTTCGATCGGGACGCGCTCTATGGCACATCTTCGGGAGATTATCCCGACAATGCCGAGCGCTTTGCGTTATTTTCACGGGCTGTGCTGGAAGCCTCGAAAATTCTTGGAGTGCCCGATATTTTTCATTGCCATGACTGGCAGTCCGCGCTGATCCCGGTACTGCTGCGCACCCAGTATTCGGAAGACCCGGCATTTCGCAGCGCCGCCACGGTATTTACCATCCACAACATGGGATACCAGGGACTGTTCGCGCCAGACACGTTGCCGCTTCTGACCTTGCCCTGGGACCTGTTCACGATTTCAAAAATGGAGTTCTTCGGGCAGGTGAATTTCTTGAAGGGCGCGTTGTTTTATTCGAACTTCGTCACCACGGTCAGCAAGAAGTACAGCCAGGAAATCCAAACCACCGAATTTGGTTTCGGGCTGGAGGGTGTGTTGCGGGACCGGGCTCTCGACCGTCGCTGGGATTCTGAACGGGGTGGACTATGACGAATGGAGCCCGCAGAAGGACAAGTTCATCGCCGCCCACTACTCACCGCAGGATTTGAGTGGAAAGGCCAAGTGCAAACAGGACCTGCTGGAGGCTTTCGGAATTCGCGCGGCCGATGCGCAAGGTTCCGGTGATCGGCATCGTCTCGCGCTTTGCTGCGCAGAAGGGTTTCGACCTGATCGCCCAGGTCATGGACCGGCTGGCCCGCGAAGAACATGATCGTGGTCGCGCTGGGAGCGGGCGACAAGGCGTATGAAGAAATGTTCCTTCGGCTGAACAAGCAGTTTCCCAACAAGATTGCGGTGAAAGTCGCTTACGACAACACGGTCGCGCACCAGATCGAAGCCGGAAGCGACATGTTCCTGATGCCGTCGCGCTACGAGCCCTGCGGCTTGAACCAGATCTACAGCCTCAAGTACGGGACGGTGCCGGTCGTGCGCGCGACTGGCGGCCTGGACGACACCATTGAGCCCTGGGATTCCCGCACCGGAAAAGGCACGGGCTTCAAGTTTACTGACTACAATGGCGAAGCCCTGCTGCTTGCCATCAAGGAAGCATTGAGGTCGTTTGTTGACCAGGCGTCATGGCAGACTCTGATGCGGAATGGAATGGCCAAAGATTTCTCCTGGAATGCGTCCGCGAAGGAATATGTGCGCACTTACGAGCGGGCGCGGCAGACGCGAACCGCTGCCCCGGTTCTTGCCGGCGCGAGCAAGTAGGTTTCGGCGGTCCGGCAGAAGGTTCCTGAGCGTGCAAGCCATGTCGTGATTCAGTTTGGGGGCGGCTGTAGAATCGAATCCGGACCGGCCTCAGATGTCTCCTCATCCCAAGACAATCTTCCACGTCGATATGGACGCTTTCTTCGTGTCGGTGGAAGAGCTGTTCGATCCTTCTCTGCGAGGCAAGGCGGTCGTGGTGGGCGGGCAGCGGCACGAGCGCGGAGTCGTGTCCGCGGCGTCGTATGAGGCACGCAAGTTTGGGGTGCACTCGGCCATGCCGTTGCGAACGGCCGCTAAGCTGTGCCCGCAGGCGATCTTTGTGAATGGCCATCCCGAGCGCTACCGGGAATGTTCCCAGCAGGTCCATCGCGTGCTCGAATCGTTTTCGCCGCAGGTGGAGATGGCTTCGATTGATGAAGCCTATCTCGACATGACCGGCACCGAGCGCCTGCACGGACCGGTGCTGCGGGCGGCGCACAGTCTGCACCAGAAGATGAAGGCTGAGACCCGGCTCAACTGTTCCATCGGCATCGGCAGCTCCCGGTTGATTGCCAAAGTCTCCTCGGCGAAAGGTAAGCCGAATGCCATTCTCTGGGTTGTGCCCGGTGAGGAATCGCGATTTCTTGCGCCTCTGGATGTCCGCGACATACCGGGAGTGGGCAAAGTCACCGAGCAGAATCTGCATTCGCTGGGAATCAAGAAAGTCGGTGATCTCGCGGCGTATCCCGATGCTTTTCTTGAGGAGCACTTTGGCAAATGGGGATTGGCGCTGGCCGGCAAGTCGCGCGGCGAAGATGCCGGCGGCTGGTTTGACACCGAGGTAGGAGAAGATATTGGCCCGAAATCAATCAGTCATGAACACACCTACGACCAGGACACCGCCAATGTGGAGCAGATCCAGTCCACGTTGATGAGGCTTTCGGAAATGGTTGGGCGGCGGCTGCGGGAAGCGGGACTGCGTGCCCGTACCATTCAGCTTAAGCTGCGTTACAAGGATTTCACGACCATCACTAGAGCCCACACACTTTGGGCTGCCACTCAGCTCGACACGGAAATATTCGAGCAGGCCAGGGCGTTATTCCTGAAAAATTGGCGGCCAGGGCAGCAAGTGAGGCTGCTGGGGGTGCATGCTTCTTCCTTCGACGAGCATTCCGGACAGGGAGACTTGCTGGAAGACTCCCGGCGGCAGCGCTGGCAGCAGGCGTTGTCGGCCGCAGACCGGCTGCGCGACAAATTCGGCGAATCGAGCGTCACGCTTGCGACCGGAATGAAGGGCGGCTTCCGCGAGCGAACTCATGAAAACCCGGCAGGGCTGCCGGGGAAGGACAGGCGCAAGAAGGAAGCGTGAAGTGCGAATTGACGTGAATCGCGCTGGTCTCATTGGCAAGCTGATGAGGTCGGATTGTCAGTAAAATCCTGTTCCGGCCGGTCTGGCGGCCTGTGCAAAACTCTGCCTAGGACTCAAGTTTTTCAACTCGATGAACCCCGGTCTTATATAGCATTATCAGCGAGTTAGGGCTGCACGAAGTTGTATAGTACGGCGTACGATTTGGCGTTGAAGCGGGGTAGGTGGTGTGTTAGGGTAGGTTCGAAATCGCGTAGGTAGGAGGTCTTGCTGGATGCTCACTCCGAGAGACCAACTCATTGCCAGCCATGAAGAATTTCGGCGGCTGTCGTTGGAGCACACGCAGTACGCGCAACGTCTCGACTCTCTAACCCAAAAACGCTTTCTGAACGACGACGAGAAGATGGAAGAGGTTCGTCTGAAGAAGCTCAAGCTGCGGCTCAAGGACCAGATGGAGTCCATCGAGCGGCAATACAGACAGCGGCTCGTACACCAGGTCGCCTAATTCCCCGCCTCGCAACCCTGCGCGACGCCGTCGCCAACGGCATTTATCTGGGTACCAGGCGTCGCGCCGCAAATCCTTTTTTCACTGCGATTTAACACGATTCGCCGAGGCGAGCGGCCTGGCTGCTCTATAATTCCTAGTATCTCCTGATGGTTCCAGACGGCTACTATTACGCGCTTCCCCTGCTGGGAGTTGGGGTGCTGGTGGGTTGGCTCGCCGGCGTCGCCTGGGGTGTTCCCGCCTTGCTGCTGGCGCTGTTCTTCTTATGGTTCTTTCGCGACCCCGATCGCTTCGTGCCGCAACAGATGGGAGCTGTCGTTTCACCGGCTGACGGCAAAGTGACCGATGTCTCACCGGTGATGCTGAACGGGACTGCGCGAACCCGGATCAGTATTTTTCTTAACGTTTTCAATGTTCATGTAAACCGTTCGCCGATTACCGGGACGATCACCCAGGTTCACTATCAGAGAGGAAAATATCTGAACGCGATGAACCAAGCCTCGGCGGAACAGAATGAGCAGAACGTGGTCACAGTGGAAGGCGAAGGGCAGCAGGTGGTTTTCAAGCAAATCGCCGGACTGCTGGCGCGGCGTATCGTATTTCACAAACAAATTGGAGACCGGGTCGAGCGCGGTGAGCGTGTCGGGTTGATCAAGTTTGGATCACGGGTGGATGTACTGCTCGATCCGGAAAGCAGCCTGCGGGTGAAAATTGGAGACCACGTCAAGGGAGGGGCCACGGTGCTGGCACAGCTGCCGGTCGCCCATGATCTGCTGTCCCCTGCCGGAGTGGCGCGGGACCGGGGAGGAACTCTGTGATCGACGAAGTCCCCGCTGTTCCTGAGGTGCGCAAGGAACGCCGCCCCCGGCGGCAGAGCAAGGGCATGTACATTCTGCCCTCGCTGTTCACCACTGCGAATATCGGCGCGGGCTATTACGCCATTCTCCAGGTGACCCATGGCACGATGCTCGAGCCATGGCACTTCGATAATGCGGCCAAGGCGATTGGTTTCGCAGTGCTGTTTGATGGGCTGGATGGCCGTATCGCCCGCATGACCGGCACTACCAGCGATTTTGGAAGGGAACTGGATTCGCTGGCCGATGTGATCACCTTTGGCCTGGCCCCGGCGTTGCTGGCTTTTATGTGGGGGTTTCGCATCCTGGACACGGGAACTCCGCCGGAGTTGTTGCAGAAGCTGGTGCAGTTCGGTGCCATTGCCAGTTTCTTCTTTCTGATGGCTGGTGCGAGCCGGCTGGCGCGCTTCAATATCACCAGTAACCCGCAGCCCTCGAATCCTGGGCGTCCCGGCAAAAAGTATTTTGTGGGAATGCCGATACCGGCCGGTGCGGGAGTGATTGCGGCTGTGGTTCACTTCTCCGGCGGCGATCCGGTCACATCGTGGTACACCGCTCTAACCTGGATGCTGCTGGTGGTAGCGGCCGCTTATCTGATGGTCAGTACCTGGCGCTTCTATAGCTTCAAAGACATCGATTTGCGGATGCGACAGCCGTTTCGCCTGATTATTCTTTTCGGGCTGCTGTTTGCGGCTATCTGGTACTTTTCGCAGAAGGTGCTTTTCGTCATTGCTCTGGCTTACATGTTTTCGGGAGTATTCTGGCGCTTGCAGTGGATTTTCCGGAGAAAGAGTGGGCCGCCGCCTCCGCCGTACAAGGAGGCATCACAGATCTCATGAGTTCGCAGCCTAAAACACCACCGACTAACGGCGAGACACTACGCGGCATTAACCTGTATCGCGTGGCAATCGTGGGCGCCGCCACGCTGAAGGGCAAGGAAATCGCCGAGGTGCTCGGGAGACCGCAACTTCCCCTCCCTCGACGTGAAACTACTGGATGACGACGAGTCGCTGGGGCAACTCGAGTCGGTTGGAGACGAGATCAGCTTCATTCAAGGAGTGCGACAGGAGCAGTTTCACAACACCGACTTCACCTTTCTTGCTTCGGACCAGGAATGCACTCGCGCTATCTGGAAAACCGCGCGCAACGCGGGCAGCGCCATCATCGACCTTTCTTTCGGTTTGGAGGACGAGCCGGGAGCTACAGTGCGTTCGCCCTGGCTGGAACGCCAACTGGCACGGCCGATTGTTCCTGAACTGCAGCCCGGTCCGGCGGTCGTGGCGCATTCGGCTTCGATCACGCTGGCCTTGCTGCTGGCACGGGCCCAGAGATTTGCCGCCGTCGAGCGCGCGGTAGCTACGGTATTTGAGCCCGCCTCGGAACACGGCCAGAAGGGAATGGACGAGCTGCACGAGCAGACCGTCAACCTTCTCTCCTTCCAGCAGTTGCCGAAGGCTGTGTTCGACACTCAGGTGGCATTCAACCTTGTCACCCGCTACGGCGAACACTCGATCCCAGCGCTGTCTTCAATCGAGCGCCGGGTGCTGGAGCACTATAAGCAAATCGCGGGAGCAGGCGCGCCCGTACCCGCATTGTTGCTGGTGCAAGCCCCCATTTTCCACGGGCATGCTTTCGCGGTGCATCTGGAAATGGGGAAGGCGCTGGATATTGCGGAGTTGTCGCAGGCCCTCTCGGGAGAGCACGTCAACATCACTCGTCTCGCCGACGATTCCCCGAGCAATGTCAATGCCGCGGGACAAGGGGACATCCAGCTCTCCATTCTTCTGGATGGCAGCAATCCTGCCGGGGTCTGGCTGTGGGCTGCGACCGACAATCTGCGCATCGCCGCTGCAAACGCGGTGGAGTGCGCGGAGAGTATGGCTGCGACCCGGCCGCGAGGAAAGATCCAGTGAGATGGCTCGCCGCGGCCGGAGCAGCGGTACTCTGCATGCTCAGCGCCGGATGCGGTTATCACACCGCCGGCCGGGCCAGCACGCTGCCGACGGATGTTCATACCATCGCCATTCCCGCCTTCGTCAACCAGACCGAGACTTACAAGATCGAGCAGGTGCTCACCGCTGCGGTGGTTCGGGAGATGAGCACCCGCACCCGCTACCATGTGCTGAACGAGGCAGGTGTTGGGGCCGATGCTACCCTTCTCGGTACAGTGCTCTCCACCTATACCGCTCCGCTGACGTATGATTCCCGCACCGGCCGCGCCGCCAGCGTGCTGGTCACCGTCAACATGAATGTGAAACTCACCGACCGACACGGCAAGGTTCTCTACCAGAATCCTTCCTACGTGTTTCGTGAGCAGTACGAAGTTTCGCGCGAGCCCTCGAGCTTTTTTGAGGAAGACTCCGCCGCTCTCGACCGCCTGTCGCGCTCCTTCGCCCGCACTCTCGTCTCCAACGTGCTGGAGGGTTTCTAGATGGAGGCTCGATAATGCGGGCATTCGCCCAGGCCGACCGCTTTGTTTCCGAAGTCGAAGCCCGCAAGCTTCGTCCCGCTTACGTGTTTGTGGGAGACGAAGTGTTCTTTCGCCGGCGCTGCCGCGAAGCTATTCTCCAGCATCTGGTCCCCGCCGAATTGCGTGATTTCAGCCTGTTCGACTTCGATCTCGGCGAGACCGACCTGGCGGAAGTCCTCGACCGCGCGCGAACTCCGTCTCTAATGGCTCCATTCCAGGTGTTCTTTGTCCGCGGAGTGAAGACTCTGTTCGGCCGCGGATCGAACGAAGACAAGCTTGCCGCCATTGAGGCCTACTGCAAAGATCCGAATCCCGACGCAGTCATCATCTTCGTAGCCGACCACATCAGCATCCCCACCGACGTTCGCCGCATGGACATGCAGGATAAGGACCGCTACCAGCGCATCCGCGAAACCATGGGCGCCTACTGCGCCATTGTCGAACTGGCGCGAGTGGAAGAAGGAGAAGCGGTCCGCTGGCTGAATGAATATTGCGTGACGCGCGGAGTCAAAACCGACGCCGACGCTGCCCGAGAACTGGTGGACGCTCTCGGCGGCGACATGATGATGGTTTCGAATGAACTGGAAAAGCTCATCCTTTACGTCGGCGAGAAGAAACGCATCACCCTGGGGGATGTGGAAACCATGGTGCTCGCCGCCAAGCAGCGGTCCCTGTACGAACTGACGGATGCCATCTCGGCCAAAGACCGTGTCCGCGCCCTGGAGATGCTCGATGCCATGCTCTCGACCGGTGATGGTGAAGAGGCCGCCATCGGCCATCTCTACATGCTGGCCAAGACGTTTCGCCAGATGCTGGTGATTCTGGAACGCAACGTCCGCGATCAGCGCATGCTGTGGGCGGCGCTGTGGCAGGGCTTTCGGGTGCCCCCCTTCGCGGCGGATGACATCATCAAGCAGGCGCGGCGCTACAAATCGAAGCGCGAACTCACTCGCGCCATTCGCCTGGTGGCCAGAACCGATCTGGCGCTACGCTCCAATCCGCCCAGCAAGCGGCTGGTTCTGGAAAAGCTTGTCCTCGATCTCACCGCCGAACCCAGACCCGAGCCAGCGTGGCTGCAGCACGAATTGCCGGTGTAAATGCTTACGCTGTCCCTGACCAGCTAAGGCCGGTTAATCCGAAGTTCAGCTAATCCAATCCAGGATCTTGTAATACGCGCCGGCCAGCGGCAGGAACCACGGGCGTCCGTCATACAGGCCAAGCGGAGCTCCGGGGAAGGGAATTTCGGCGTAAGGATTAATAGCCGACTCGCCCGCGATCTGCCGAGCAATCTGGTTTCCCAGGTAAGTGGCCATGGCGACTCCGTGTCCGGCATAGCCGAGCGAGTAGTAGATACCATCTTGCCGCCCGGCGTGCGGCATGGTGTCGAAGCAAAAATCGAGAGTGCCTCCCCAGGCGAACTCAACCTTTGTATCGGCCAGCTGGGGATAAACCTCGATCATTTCACGCTGCAGAATCTGCGCGCTTTTCTGGATGGTGTTCGCGGTCTCAGGAAAGAATGCCGCCCGGCCGCCAAATAACATGCGATTGTCAGGCGTCAGCCGGTAGTAGTGCAAATAATGTTTGGAGTCGTAGATCATGCGACGGCGCGGACTCAGTTCACGCGCTAACGCATCGGGCAGCGGTTCGGTTGCGATGATGAACGAGCCGATCGGAATGATCTTCTTTTGAAGCTGTGGAGTGGTCTTCGAGGTGTAGCCGCTGGTCGCAACCAGTACGTCGCGCGCAAACATGCGACCGCGAGTGGTCGAGACTTCGAAGCCTGCCTGGCCGTCCCAAGTGTTGCGAGTGAGGCGCTCGACTCGAGCATTCTCCCAGAGGGAAGCCCCGGCTTTCATCGCGGCCCGCGCCAGTCCGGCGACGTAGCGTGCCGGGTTGAGTCCGGCGCTGGTGTCGTCCACCATGCCGCCGTAGTAAATTTGCGATCCAATCTCAGCCGGTAGCTGGTTTCGCGGCACAATGGTGAGCTGGTGGTTGAACTGGCGCGCAATGAGTTCGGCGCAGCGGGCATAGCCGTCGAAATGTGACTGCTTGCACGCCACTTCCAGGTGGCCGTCACGATGGAAGTTGCACTCAATGTTTTCCGCTCTAATGATTTGTTCGACCAGGTCAATTGATGCCAGTGAAGCGGCATACATCTGCTGTGTAGCTTCCAGCCCGTAACGCCCGATCAGCGTCTCGACCCCAAGCTTCATCCCGGTGAGCACCATGCCGCCATTGCGGGAACTGGCGCCCCATCCGACAGTGTGTGCCTCAAGCACCGCAACCCTGGCGCCGCTCCGGGCAAGTGCCATCGCCGCCGATAGCCCGGTGAAACCCGCGCCGATAATGGCGACGTCCACACGCTGCGGGAATTCTTCAGCGCTGCCGGTGGGCAGGGTTACAGTGCTGAGCCAATAGTTGGAGCCTTCCACGTTCATGTTCGGTCAACCGTGTTCGATCAGGCGGTTTGCGTGAAGCTGTTTGCGGCATGCAGAGATTACTCGATTAGACTCGCGCCATCAATCTTGTCCGCAGGTCATGGTTCTGCAGGTGATGGTGCCGGATAAGCCCTTCGCGAAAGGCACGCCTTCGTGTAGGCTTTGCTGCTCGCTGGTTGCGCTGCGGCGAAATTGCAGCCGCCAGTCCCGCGACCATCAGAAGCGATGAAGAAATCCGACGAACCCGCGCTTGGACCGGCGGCAAACGGTGGCCAGCGCCGCGCCGCTTCGGTTATCCGCAAGGCCGGACTCGTATCCTTCGTCTTCGTCATGTATTCGTACACCACGGCGGGGCCGTTCGGCCTGGAAGATCAGGTGACCACATCCGGGCCAGGCATGACGCTGCTCTACCATTTGTTCCTGCCCCTTTTCTGGTGCATCCCGATTTCGCTGGTAGCCGCGGAACTGACCACCGCCATGCCGGTCGAAGGCGGCTTTTATCGCTGGAGCCGCGCGGCGTTTGGGGATTTCTGGGGATTTCTTGCAGGCTGGTGGAACTGGACCGCATCTTTCCTATTGGGCGGCGCTTACGCGGTATTGTTCACCGATTACATCACCTTCTACTTCCCTCAGATCACGGGCTGGAAGCACTATCTGGTAGCAGTCTCGCTGATCGGATTCATCACCTACGTCAACGTGCGCGGAATCAAAATCGTGGGTTCGGTCGCCACGGTTCTGGAAATCCTGATCATGCTGCCGGTGCTCGCCATGTGCGTGATGAGCGTGCACCTGTGGCATCACAATCCGTTTCTGCCGCTCATTCCGCCGCACAAGCCGATGAAGGAGGTGCTGGGCGTCGGCCTCGCTCTGGGTCTGTGGCTGTATGCGGGGTATGAGCAACTCTCGACCGTCGCCGAGGAAGTGGAGAATCCTCAGCAGACCTATCCCAAAGCGCTGGCCGTAGTGGTGCCGCTTTCGATTGCAACCTACTTCATTCCCACTGCCTGTGCGCTGGCGGCGCTCGGCAACTGGCAGGACTGGCACACCCGCTACTTCTCTGACGCGGCGCAGTTGATTGGAGGCTCGGGTCTCGGCTTCGCCATGACGGCGGCCGCGGCAGTGACCAACATTGCGCTGCTGAACAGCACGGTGCTTACTACCACCCGCATGCCTTATGCAATGGCGGAAGACGGATATCTCTCGCCGTTTCTCACGCGCAAGCACCGCAAGTATGGGACTCCATGGGTTGCGATCGTGCTGTCGGCGGTCATTTATTGTTCTCTGGCGTTCAACAGCCTGACGCAGCTGATTTCGATTTACATCTGGCTGAGGATCGCGACCTCGGTGATGACGGTGCTCTCAGGGTGGCAGTTGCGGCGGAAGGCTCCTGATGTGGCAAGGCCGTTTCGGATTCCATGGGGACGCAAAGGCCTGGCCTACGCGGTGATTGCGCCGCTGCTGATGAGCGGAGTAGCGCTCATTGCCAGCGATCCGTTCGGTTTGAGGTGGGGCCCGGTGGCGCTGCTGCTGGGGCCGGTGGCGTATTGGTTTTTCCGGCGGAAGGCGGGTGCAGCGGCGCCTACGATGCCCGGAGAGGTTTCGTAGCGGCTACTTCGGCGGTAGCAGGCTGATGCCGAAGTCAGCATTGATGGTGGCCAGCCGGGAGACATCGGGTGGGCCGGGAACCGCGAACACCTCCGCGCAGCGCGCGAAGAAACGGTCAAAGCCACCGGGAGCATTGATCACCCAGTGCCGCCCCGGACGTTCACCCACAACCTGAAAGGTGTGCGGCACGCCGCGAGGCACGTACACCAGGCCGCCGGCGCGGACCTCTTTCCACTCGTCTGCGACGAAAAAGCGGTAGTCGCCCTCCAGGATGAGAAACAGTTCGTCCTCGCGAGTCTGGACGTGTGGCGGCACGCGGCCGCCGGGGGGGACATTGGCCAAACCGACGACCAGCGCGCCTCCGGTTTGTTCAGTCGAGAGCTGAAATAGAATTTCATTTCCAAATGCGCTTACGGTTACGCCCTCGCCGGGCTGGGTGACCACTGCGGGTCGCGATGCGGTGAATGGCGTAGATGCAGGGGCGTCAGCGGCCTGAGGCGTCATGGATTCTCCTCCTTACGGCAAAGAGTGGTGAATGCCACGCCATAGTAATCGTCCGCGAGGGCTGCGGCAACGGGGGATGGGGCGCCTGGCAGGGATCGTGATTTCGGGCGCGAATCTCGGATGGGGTTTTTTAGTTCTTCTTTCTCTGTATCCTCTATCCGTCAGATTTGTCCTGGGCGTAATATGTTGACGCAAGAATAAGGAACTTATTTTCGCAATAGCCCAACAACTTTGATCCGCCAGAAGCGTTCGGCGCAAAGGGAGAGCAACATGGTCCAGTTCAAAGTGAACGGAGTTAGGCGTTCCTTCGACGGCGATCCGGAAATGCCGCTGCTGTGGTATTTGCGCGACGTTCTGGGATTGACCGGTACAAAGTTCGGGTGTGGCGTGGCGCTGTGCGGAGTGTGCACCGTGCTCGAAAACGGCAAGGCCGTCCGCTCCTGTATGAAGGCGATGAGCGAGGTTGGTGGAACTTCAATCACCACCATCGAAGGCATCGCCGAACATGGGCTGCATCCGGTGCAGGCGGCATGGGTCGAGCACAACGTGCCGCAATGCGGCTACTGCCAGCCGGGACAGATCATGCAGGCGGTGGCTCTGGTGAGCGATAAACATGGGGTGACGGACGAACAGATTGATGCCGAGATGACAGGAAATCTCTGCCGCTGCGGCACCTACCAGCGGATTCGAGCGGCAATCAAGTCGGCTGCCAAGGAGACCGCATGATTATCCTGGAAAATGTAAGCCGACGCGGTTTTCTGCAGGGGGTGCTTTCGGCGGGCGCGTTTGTGCTGTGCGCGCGAGTAGTTCCCGATCAGCTGTGGGCAGAATCGACATTGGCTGGTAGTTCGATGGTAGATAAAGCCGCGCTGCATCCTGGCGTGTATTTGGGCATTGAAAGCAGACGGCACGGTTTACATCATCGCCCACCGTTCGGAGATGGGCACGGGAATCCGGACGGACCTGCCGCGAGTTCTGGCCGACGAACTGGATGCCGACTGGGCGCGAGTGAAAATTGTGCAGGGGGCGGGAGACGAGCGCTACGGATCGCAGGACACCGACGGCTCGCACTCGATTCGCGACTTCTTCGTTCCCATGCGGGAAGCGGGAGCGACCGCCCGACTGATGCTGATCCGAGCTGCCGCACAACAGTGGGGCGTACCGGAATCGGAGTGCGTGGCCGACCCGCCGCACATGGTGGCACATCATGCCAGCAATCGAAGCCTGGGATATGGCGAGCTGGCAATGGCCGCGGCGAAGCTCGCAGTCCCCAAAAAAGAAGAACTCAAGCTCAAACCCAGAAGCGAATGGCGCTACATCGGCAAGGATGCGAAATCCTACGACATCGAAGACCGCTGCACCGGCAAGCCGATATTTGGCATGGACGTGCGGGTGGATGGGATGCTGTATGCCTCGGTGGAGCGGTGTCCGGTGATCGGCGGCAAGGTGAAGTCGTTCGACGCGAAAGCCCCGTTGCTGGTGAAAGGGGTGAAGCAGGTTGTGGTGCTCGAGCCGTCTGAGCCTCCACATGGGATGCTGGCCCTTGGCGGGGTTGCCGTGGTCGGGGACAACACCTGGTCAGCGTTCAAGGGACGCAAAGCGTTGAAAGCGACGTGGGACCCGGGGCCGAATGCAAGCTATGACTCGGAGGCATACAAGAAGGAGTTGCAGGAGACCGCACGAAAACCCGGCAAGGTGCTGCGCAATGCCGGGGATGTGGATGCCGAGTTTGCCAAGGGCGGCAAGATCATCGAGGCGGAGTACTATGCTCCGCATCTTGCCCACGCTTCCATGGAGCCGCCGGTTGCGACTGCCGACTTCCGCGACGGCAAGCTGACGGTGTGGTCGCCGACCCAGAACCCACAGGGGCTGCAGGAGACGCTCGCCCAGGCGCTAAAGATCAAGAAAGAGGACGTGACCTGTAACGTCACGCTGCTGGGCGGAGCCTTCGGACGCAAATCCATGGGCGACTTCACCTGCGAGGCGGCGCTGCTCTCGAAGGCGACGGGCAAGCCGGTCAAAGTTGTCTGGAGCCGCGAGGACGACATCAAGTTCGACTACTTTCATTCGGTAGCGGCGATGTACATGAAAGCGGCGGTCAACGAAAAGGGAATGCCAACGGCATGGCTGCAGCGTTCGGTGTTTCCTCCCATCGGTTCGACCTTCGACGTGAACGCCATGTATGGCGACGATGACGAAATGGCCCTGGGATGGACCGACGTGCCGTATGATCTGCCCAATCATCGCGCAGAAAACGGACCGGCTAAAGCCCACGTGAGAATCGGGTGGCTGCGTTCGGTGGCCAACATCTATCACGCGTTCGCAGTGCAATCGTTCACTGCCGAACTCGCGCACGCGGCGGGGCGTGATCCACTGGAATATCTGCTGGCGC
This sequence comes from Terriglobia bacterium, assembly GCA_963798155.1. Taxonomy (GTDB): domain Bacteria; phylum Acidobacteriota; class Terriglobia; order Terriglobales; family Acidobacteriaceae; genus CAWCSH01. Next base: position 4,342 of record CAWCSH010000028.1, on the reverse strand, counting down.
TGGTTGGTCCCGACCGCGTGGTGGACATGAGTGGGGTGAAGTACAGCAACTACGACGGGCCGTATGATCAGTATCCGATTGACACCGCGCGGATGAAGCACGTCATCGAACTTGCAGCCGGGAAGTCTGGCTGGGCCAACAAGAAGTCAGGCAATGGCCGGGGCCTAGGCGTTGCAGTGCATCGCAGCTTCCTTACCTATGTGGCGAGCGTGGTGGAAGTCGAAGTGGATGACAAGAACAACGTTCGCATTCCGCATGTGTGGACGGCGGTGGACCTGGGCACGACCATCAATCCTGAAACGGTGCGGGCGCAGTTTGAAGGAGCGGCGACTTTTGGCGCCAGCCTGACGCGCACCGGTGAAATTACCGCCGCCAAGGGCGCGATTACGCAGTCGAATTTTTACGACTACCAGATCGCTCGCATGAACGACGCTCCCTACCAGACGGATGTCTACCTCGTGGAGAGCGACGCTCCGCCGGCCGGCGTGGGTGAGCCGGGAGTTCCGCCGATTGCGCCGGCGATCTGCAACGCCATCTTTGCGGCGACCGGCAAGCGGGTGCGCGAGCTGCCGCTCACGAAGAATGGGTTCGCCTGAGTTGAGTGTTGGGAGGCGCAAGCTTTCGCTGCATCGCGCAGGAGGTTCTCGTATCGCCGATCAGCCCGGTGCTTGCGCCGGGGATGACGGCCTGTACGAACCCTACTGAATTATAGTAAAGTGTGTCGCTCTTCTTCGCTGGTCTCCGGGGAACATGAAAGCCGCACTCCGCAGCACTCGGCCACGGTTCGAAGCAAATTCCCAACCAGAGATCGTGTCAATCATGAAAAATTCCGCACGCCTGACGAATGCTGAGAACCGCCAATCCTCCAGAAGGCATCTGCGGGCAAATTAAATGGGAAAAGCTGACCATAACCGGCGGCGGGACCGCGAACTCGGCATGGACCGCCAGATTACTCGGCGGGATTTCCTGAACGGCGTCGCGGTGGGAGCAGGCGGACTGGCCGCGAGTTCGATGATGCCTGGTTTGTTCGGCGAGGCGTTTGCGGAGAAGTTGCCGCAAGACGCAGCGGGCTACTATCCGCCGGCGCTGACCGGGATGCGGGGCAGCCATCCCGGATCATTCGAAGTCGCGCATTCCTTGCGGGACGGCACGTTCTGGAAAAATCGCCGGAACTGCAATCAACACGCACGAAAGCTACGACTTGATTGTGGTGGGAGGCGGCATCAGCGGTCTGGCCGCGGCCTATTTCTATCGTAAGCAGAATCCGGCGGGCCGGGTGCTGATTCTCGACAACCACGACGACTTCGGCGGCCATGCCAAGCGCAATGAACTTCATTCCGGAGGCCGGCTACTGCTGGCAAATGGCGGCACGTATGCGATTGAATCTCCGTTCCCCTACAGCAAGGAAGCGCGTGGATTACTGACTGACCTCGGGATTGATCCTCCGGCGCTCGATGCCCGATGCGAGCACCGCGGGGTGTACCACGGCCTGAGATCGGCATACTTCTTCGACAAGGAAACCTTTGGCCGAGATCATCTCGCCGTGGGAGCGCCAGGCCGGCGCTGGGATGACGACGATACCGAGGCGGCATTTTCGTGGAAGGAGTTGCTCGCCAAGGCTCCGCTTTCCGATGAGGCCAGGCGCGACATTGCCCGGATTCAAGAAGACAAAGTGGATTACATGAGCGGGCTGCCGGAGGCGGAAAAGCGCGACAAGCTCTCGCGCATGTCGTACAAGGACTATCTGCTGAAGGTGGTGAAGGCGAGTCCGGACGTGGTGCCGTTCTATCAGAGCCACACTCACGGGCTTTACGGCATCGGCATCGATGGGGTTCCGGCCCTCGATTGCTGGGCAATCTTTTTTCCCGGATTTCAGGGACTGAATCTGCGAAGGGTGCCGGAAGGGCGGATGAGTTACACCGCGCTGGGAGCGGTCACGCCGCAGCCGCCGTTCCACTTTCATTTTCCTGACGGCAACGCGTCGATCGCGAGAATGCTGGTGCGGGCGATGATTCCAGATGCGGTGCCGGGCCATACTGCGGAAGACATCGTTCTGGCCCAGGTGGATTACAGCAAGCTGGACGGCGAGAAAAGTCCGGTGCAAATTCGCCTGAGCAGCACGGTAGTCGGAGTGAAGCACGCCGGCGATTCAGATTTCGCGAAAGAAGTGGAAGTGACTTATGGCACGGGGAAGCGCGCCTTCACGGTGCGCGGCAAGGGCGCGGTGCTGGCCTGCTGGAACATGGCGATTCCGTACATGTGTCCGGAGTTGCCGCAGAAACAGAAAGAAGCTCTGCACTACGGCGTGAAAGTGCCGCTGGTGTACACCGTGGTTGCGATCCGCAACTGGACATCGTTTCAGAAACTCGGTATGCATAGCGTGGTCGCGCCCGGCATGTATCACACCTCGGCAAATCTTGATGAGGCAGTGGACATCGGCGGCTACAAGTCTCCGACTGCGCCGGAGGAGCCGATTCTGGTGCGCATGTTGCGCACTCCGTGCAAGCCCGGACTTCCGGCGCGCGACCAGCAGCGCATGGGGCACTATGACCTGCTGGGCACTCCATTTGAGACGTTCGAGCGGAACATACGCGACCAGTTGGCGCGGGTGCTGTCCTCCGGGGGGTTCGATCCTGCACGCGATATTGACACGATTACAGTGAACCGCTGGCCGCACGGGTATGCGTACGAGTACAACCCTCTGTGGGATCCGGATTGGCCGGTTGGACAGCGCCCTTGCGACATCGCGCGCCAGCCGCACGGGCTGATCACCATTGCCAATTCCGACGCGGCCGCGGCAGCTTACACCGACAGCGCAATTGACGAGGGATACAGAGCGGTGCAGGAATTGGCCGCGGCGCAGAAGTCGGCAGCGTCTTAGTCCGAAACATCCATTACTTGGAAGAACCATGAGCAACCACCCTGACGACGGCTCTCCACCCGAAGATCCGGCGGCCGATTCCTCTCAGGATCGTGAACTCGGGATGAAGCGCAGGATCACCCGCCGCGATTTTCTCAATGGAATGAGCGTAGCCGTGGGGGGCTCAATCCTTTCCTCGAATGCGGCGTTGCTGCACGCGATGGAGGCCGGCGATCAGAACTCCGCCGGACAGGCCTTCGCTCCGGAAAAGGATCCTGCCTATTACCCGCCGGCGCTGATGGGCATGCGCGGCAATCATGACGGGACGTACACCTACGCCCATAAACTCCGCGACGGGGATTTCTGGCAGAAGACGGGACAGGCGGAAGCGACCGGCGAATCCTACGATCTGGTGATTGTCGGAGGAGGCATCAGCGGACTGGCGGCGGCTTACTTCTATCGCCAGCAGGCCGGCCCCAAGGCGCGCATCCTGATTCTCGACAACCACGACGACTTCGGCGGCCACGCCAAGCGCAACGAATTCCGCGTGGGCAAGCGGTTGCTGCTGAGCAACGGAGGCACGCAGTCCATCGAGAGCCCGGGCGAGTACAGCAAGGTCGCGAAGCAGTTGCTGGTTGATCTTGGCATTGATGTCCAGCGGTTCTACAAAGACTACGATCAGAACCTGTACGCGAATCTCGGTACAGCTTGCTTCTTTGACAAAGAAACTTTCGGCGAAGACCGCCTGGTCACCGGCATGGGCGCCACCTCCTGGCCGGAATTTCTAGCAAGACTCCCCTCTCGGAAAGTGTGCGGCGCGATATCGCCCGTCTCTACACCGAAAAGGTGGATTATCTTTCCGGCCTCTCACTCCAGCAGAAGAAAGCGAAGTTAGCCAAAATCAGCTACGCCGACTTCCTCACCGGCGTCTGCAAGGCCCAACCCGAAGTGCTGCCATTTTTCCAGACCTACACCCACGATCTGTTTGCGGTCGGAATCGAAGCGGTTTCCGCGTTGGCCTGTTTCAACAACGGAGACGATTACGGCGCCATCAGCTATCCGGGATTTCAGGGCCTCGGGCTGGAAGAAGAGGCGGAAGAAGAACCGTACATTTTTCATTTTCCCGACGGCAATGCTTCAATTGCGCGCCTGCTGGTGCGGTCGCTGATCCCCGGCTCGGTGCCAGGCCACACCATGGATGACGTGGTCACGGCCCGGGCCGACTACAGCCAACTCGACCGCACTGATTCTCCAGTCAAGCTCCGGCTGAATAGCACAGCGGTGCGGGCGCAAAACCGGGCAGATGCGGCCAAAGGGGTAGAAGTGCAATACGTTCGGGGCGGCAAGCTGCAATGGGTCCAGGGCAAGCTATGCGTGCTGGCCTGCTACAACAGCATGATTCCTTATTTGTGTCCGGAGCTTCCCGACAATCAGAAACAAGCCCTGCACTACAACGTGAAGGAACCGCTGATCTATACCCAT
>CAWCSH010000027.1:0-18165 GCA_963798155.1 Terriglobia bacterium | reverse complement strand
GCCTGCGCCGCCTTCACCGATCTCGAGCCGCGCACGGTCGAGCGCCTGCGCGCGCGCGGCGACGCGGCCCGGATCCTCGATCTGCTCCCGAAATCCCCGAAGACCACGACGACGAGCTGATCCGCCCGCTCACCGCCGCGCTGCTCGCGCGCGCGCCGCTCCCGCTCGAAGCCGCCGCGGCGCGCCTCGACAGCGTCCACGAGCGCGTCGCCCAGGTCGCCGCGCAGATCGTCGCGCGCGCCGGCAAGGCCGCCGCCAAGGCCCACGGCAAGGGCGTCATCGCCGCCGCCCAGAAGCAGCACGTCGCCCGACTCGCAGTGGCGGCCGACCAGGTCGCAGGGTTCGCCGCCGCCGACGCGGGAGGTGACGGTCGCCTCGAAGCGCTGGCCGTACAGCATCGGTTCGAGGTTGTCGCCCATGCCGCCGTCGACGGCGACGAGGGCGCGGGGACGGCCCCGCTTGACGGTGACCGCTCGGTAGAGGGTGAGCGCCGACTCGGCGACCAGGGAACGCCCGGGCTCGATGATGAGGCGGGCGTTCGCGGGGAGGTGGGCGCGGGCGGCGTCGGTCAGGGTCCGTACGTACTCGTCGACCGTCGGCGCCCGGTCCGCGTACGTGTAGCGGACGCCCAGGCCGCCGCCCAGGTCGTACACGGCGTGCTCGCCCAGCTCGCCGAGGGAGGCGATGGCCTCGACGGCGCGGGCGAACGGGGCGGTGTCGAGGAGCTGCGAGCCGACGTGGACGTGCACGCCGTCGAGGCGGAGCCGGTCACTGGCGCGCAGCCGGGCCGCGGCGCGCACGGCGTCGGGCACGGAGAGGCCGAACTTGGAACCGGCGTGGCCGGTGGCCATCGCCTCGTGGGTGTCGGCCTCGACGTCCGGGATGACACGGATCAGGACGCGCTGCTCGTCCGTGACGATCTTCTCCAGGCGGTCGATGTCGTCGAAGTTGTCGACGACGATCGTGCCGGCTCCGGCGCCGACCGCCATGGCGAGTTCCTCGTCGGTCTTGGCGTTGCCGTCGCGGGCGGCCGCTCGCACCGGCCGCGTCGCCCAGGGCGCCCAACCCGCCCCGCACGTACCAGGCGCCGTAGCGGGCCTCGACGTGGGGGATGCAGGCCAGGGTGGCGGGCGCGGCGAACGGCGACGAGCCGGAGTAGGTGGCGTACCGCGACACCCATCGGACGAGATGGGGCTCGCCGGCGAAGGCCGGCGCGCGGCCGACGCCAGGGTGCGTCGGGCGTCGATCGCCGCCAGGTCGCTCGGCCGTCGCAGGCGGCGGGCAAGGGCGAGCGGCGAGCCCATCGGCCCGGCGAAGAACGTGCGCTCGGCCACGTCCCAGATGCGCCGGCCCCGGGCGTCGAACGCGCGAAACCCCATGCGCCAGGCCGATCGCGATCGGACCACCGCCCGGCCCAGCCCGAGGATCAGGCTCGACGGTGAGGACCGCGAGCAGGTCTCCCCAGGAAGCTCTTCCAGCATCAGGGTGACCCGCGCCGCCTCTTCATCTTCATCTGCTGCAGCACGGCAGAACCACCTACTGCTGGTGCACCGCCAGCGCGGCCCCGACCAGCAAGCCCGCCGTGAGCGGCAGTCCCAACCGTCGCAGATGATCGAGCGCGACGCAGCGAAACGCTGAAAACGTAGGCCAGAAATGAAAGCAGCAGCTCCCGGAAAGTGGCGGATGGTGTCGCGAAGATCGAGCTCCAGCCCGCTTCAAACAGCACCAGGATATGGCGAAAGTCCCAGCAGGTTGGTCGGCCCGGGAGAGTTGCGCGGCGTTCACCAGTCCGAGCACGGACCAAGCAAACGCCGAGCGCCATCAGGATGACGACATCCGGAATGCGCGTCAGCTTAAACAGCACGGTTTGGCGACGAATGCAGAATGAGCAGGCTGCCGACCAGACCGAAATCAGGGTGGGAGCATACAGGAGCCGCCAGGGCGAGTTCCTCTCGAGCAGTAGAACAGACAGCCGGTCCGTCCGCGACAGAGTATCGCGTGCTAGTCTCATGCACTCGGAAAATCATGCTGGGTCCAGCCCAAACGTACCCACCGGCTTCAGCTTGGGCGGCGGTGTTTCTCCTGGGGGACCAGTGATTTCCTCGGCGGGTATCTTTTCCGCCGCGCCAACGCATTCTGGTGACCACGATTGCTCACGCCAGCGATTCGTTTCGCCTCAATGGCGCACGGCCCTTCACCTGCCCTTTCTCTGAACGGAAAGATTGGCATGGGCCCTGCTCGCCGGACCTGCGGAGGTGGTGCATTGCGCCATCTTCTACCCCGCCCTCGCCGCGGGGAACATGGGACTGATCGCCCGGTGGCCGGCGTGAGATTAGTGCGCGGTCCCCACCGCTGCGGCCATGTCCTTCGAAGGCGCGCCCGGCGTATGGCAGATTGCCGGCATTCTTCTCGCGCGACAGGAATCTGGCTGATCTCGCGCTCCGAAGGCCGAGCCCGCCCCGAGGGTCTGGGATGGCGGTGCTTTGCGGGCTCGGCTTCGCCGCGTTCTACCTGTGCATCAAGCAGGTCGGCAGTCGGCTCAGCCCTGTGGCGGGCTCGCCTCCTCTAGGCCGCATCCGTTCTGCGGTCACAGCGACATTTGATGTCGGCCGGTGGCCCCGAAAATCGAGCCGTGGCCCTGCTGGTCGCGGTCGTAGCCGGGTTCTCGACGTCAAGCGGCACGATGCTCGTTCATCCGCGCCACGCAAACCGGACGCCTCGATTCGCCGTGTCTCTGCCTCGCTCTACCCGAGCGTCACCGTGCGTCTCGCCGACTTCCTCAGAGACACTTCAGCCGCTGGCGCGCGTGGATTTCGCGGCTCTGGCAGCAGTTCCGCTCATCGCCTCCAACAGGAACCCTCGGGAGAATCAGAGACTCCGATCCTTCAAATTAAAAAGGCTGATATGCCGTAAATTGCGTGACCGCCTGTTACCATGCCCGACATGGCCTGGGGAAATCCGCAACCTGAACAAGGTCTTTCCCCTGGGCGAATCGTCTTCGGCGGCGGTGCGAAGGGTGCAGTGCGGGCGGTGGACGATGGATCTTCGACATCCATGCCGGCGAAACACTGGGCTGGTCGGCGAATCCGGATCGGGAGACACTCTGGTCGCTTGGTCCTGCGGCTGATCGAGCCAACCTCGGCAGCGTCGCGTTTCGAGGCCGCGACCTGCTCGCGGCGGACCGCAATCGAAATGCGTCAGCTTCGCGGCGACATGCAAATCATTTTCAGGACCCGTTCGGCTCCCTCGATCCCCGCATGTGCGTGGAGGATGTCATCGCGAGCCTCCTGATCATCCACGAACGCGAGCAAAGCTGCCCGCGGACTCGCGTCGCCGAACTGCTGACGCCGTCGGCCTCGATCATCCGCGCTGCAGCGTTTCCCGCACGATTCAGCGGGAGGCCAGCGCCAGCGTGTTGGCATCGCCCGCGCCTTGGCCTTGCGGCCGAAGTTTATCGTGGCGGACGAACCGGTCTCCGCGCTCGATGTCAGCGTTGGGCGCAGATCGTCAATCTGCTGGCGCAGCTCCAGCGCGAATTCGGCTGACCTATCTCTTCATCTCCCATTCCATGCCGGTAGTCCGCTACCTGGCAACACGCATCGCAGTCATGTACCCGGCAAGATTATCGAAATCGGAACCGACCGAACAATCACCGAGCGCCGCAGAGCAGCTTACACCGGAATCTCCTGCGAGCCACGCCGGAACTTGTGACATTAATCACGCCGAGAACCCAACCCTGCTGCCACTCTGTGACTCTACGGCTCGATCCAACTACGATTCGCGCGTACTCCCAGGAGGCCAGCGATGAGTTCCGCCACTGTGACCCCCACTCCCGACACGCCGCCGCTTCTCCGAAGCTGCACGCATTATTGACACCTTCGTCGCGCCCAGCAAGACCTTCACCGATATTCGCCGCAGCGCCAAATGGTGGGGACCGTTCGTGGTGATGGCGATCGTCTCCGTGTCGTTCGTCTACGTTGTGGATAAGAAAATCGGCTTCCGTAAAGCCACCGAGAACCAGATTGCGGCCTCTCCGAAAGCATCTCGCCAGATTGAGCAACTGCCTCCCGACCAGCGCGAGCAGCAGCTGGCTCAGCGCGCCAAGATCACAGGCTATATTTCTTACGGATTCTGGGTGTTCATCCTGCTGTGGTATTTGATCGTTTCAGGCATCCTCTACGGGACCTTCAAGTTTGCCGCCGGGGCCAGCGATCTTACGTTTGGCCGCACCTTCGCCGTCAACATGTATGCGGGGCTCCCGGGTGTGCTGAAGACCATCCTGGCGATCATTTCTATTCTGGCCGGGGCCGCGCCCGATTCATTCACCATGCAGAATCCGGTGGCGACCAATGCCGGGTATTTCATGTCGCCCGCCCAGTCGCCGGTGCTGTACAGCATCGCGTCCTCGCTCGACATATTCATGATCTGGACCCTGATCCTGGCAGCCATCGGCTTCACCTGCATCAGCAAGGTAAAGCTCTCCACCGCGCTGGCGGTGGTGTTTGGCTGGTTCGTGATACTGATAGCGATTGGAGCGGGTTCCGCTGCCCTGTTTTCCTGAGAACGGCACTGTCAGAGAGACAGTAGAAACTGAGGAAATCATCGTGATGAAGCATGCCCTGGTTTTGTTGGTCTTTTTCGCCTCCACATCGTTGCTGTTCGCCCAGTCCAAAGACCCGGTCGTGGAGGCGGTAAAAGAAATCTACGGCCATCAGCAGAAGAACCTGGTCGCCGCCGCCGAAGAGATGCCGGCCGATAAGTACGGCTTCAAGCCGACCCCGGAGCAGATCACCTTCGGGCACCTGATGATGCACATTTCAGGGTCCAACAACTTCATGTGCTCGACCATCAGCGGCATGCCGGCGCCAAAATCTGAAGAGCTGAAGGAGACCGACAGCAAAGACAAGCTGGTGGCGGCGCTGAAAGCTTCCTTCGATTTTTGCGGGACGGCGCTCGATCACGTGGACGCCAGCAAACTCGGCGATGAAGTCCCCATCTGGGGAGGCCGCAAAGCTTCCCGCGCCTGGGTGCTGGTCGAACTCACCGATGACTGGGCTGACCACTACGCTGCGGCGGCGATGTACCTACGGCTCAATGGCAAGCTTCCACCGACTGCGAAAAAGATTAGCGTCCCTGACTCGGTGGCGTTCGCATTCCGGAGGGCGGAAAGAGGATTCCTACTTGATCTGCACCAGTTCGCCAGCGGGCGACGCGACGGCTGCGGACGCGGGATGCTGCGGCACCCGCCAGGAATCGAAGATCGAAACCTGGTGTACGCAGCGACACCGTGCAGTGCGGCGCGCACGATTTCTCAGTTACATATTCGCGCCGGATGTCATCCACCGTATAGTTCTCCAGCGGAATCGCCGGGATAGCCCGCGCTGCTGCGAGCAGTAGTGCACCAGGCCGTCCTCGCAGATGTAGAGGTAGCGCGCCCCGGCGCGGCAGCGCCACTGGTTCGGACGCCCCAGCGCAATGTTGTCCTGAAAGGCATTCACCCGGGTGAAGCTGCGCTTTTCGAGTGACTTCATCTCGTGATATACCCGGCGCTCTTCTTCCGCCAGCGGCTGCAACTGCCCGGCTCCGTCGTGGATGATGCCCACCGTCGAACTGAACCCCAGGGCCATCGCCCGCTTCCCGATAGTCAAAGCATCCTGCGGATCCCGCACTCCGCCGCCGACCACGGAATTGATGTTCACGTGAAAGTCGGCGTACTCAGCCAGCAGTTCCAGTTTCCTATCGAGGACCTTCAGGCTCTTCTTCGAAACCTCATCGGGCGTGACGTTGTCGATGGAAATCTGCAGCCACTCCAGTCCGGCCTGGTTCAGCCGCTCGATCCGCTCCGGAACCAGCAGATAGCCGTTGGTGATCATGCCCGCGACCATGCCGTGCTTGCGAATGCGCTCGATGATCTGGTCAAGCTCCGGATGCAGCAGCGGCTCGCCGCCGCTGATGGTGATCACCGAGGTTCTCAGCTCAGCCAGCTTGTCCACCCGCCGGAACATTGTCTCGGTAGGAACCGGCTTCGAGAAATCGTCGTACTCGTTGCAATACTCGCAAGCCAGATTGCAGCGCCGGATGGGAATGATGTGCGCCAGCAACGGATGCTCGGTCGAGACCATGGCGCGCGCAATTTCGCGCATCCCACGCACGGAACGCGAGAGGGACTTAAGCCGCCGCCGAAGGATGGTCTTACCGGAAGGCATGAACTCGATCCTCTATTAAACCACGCACGGCCGCTAAGTGCATCATTTGAAACATTCTTCGGCAATATGGCAGGGCCGAATGGGGCTCATTTCCAACCGAGCAGAAAAGTCACTCTTCGCTGGAAATCAGCTCGTGCCCTGCGTTCTGCAGAGTTTCCATCGCGAAGCCGGCAAACTCTTCTCGTACGAGCACATAGTCAGTGTCGTAGGTGGAGATGGCAAAGATTGGGATTTCATTCTCAGACAAAGGCCCGATGAATGAGGCGAGAACCCCGGTCAGGTCGAACGGAATCGGACCCCTAATTTTGAAGCAAGTCCATGGCACTTCCGCCGGAACGCCAGAGGGCACATTCTCCGCCGGACAAATTACGGAAAGCTCTTCGGCGGTGCGGGTGATCGAGGTGAAATCCCCGCGCATGCTCCACTCCGGGAGCGGCGCGTCGGGCTTTAAACGGCAAACCGCAAATTTCCCCGGAACAAGCCCGAACTTCAGCTGTGGGTTGGCCGCTCTCATCGAGGCTACTCCTCCACCGACTTGCGCAGCGCCGCCCGCGCCAGCAGTCGCGTGGAATCCAGCGTAGGCAAAGGCGAAGTTTCCGCCGTGACCAGCAGCGGAATTTCGGTGCATCCCAGCACCACCGCATCGCACCCGTCATCCCCCAGCGAACGGATCACCTCAGTGAAGTAGGCCAGCGACCGCCCGGTAAACTCGCGCGTTCACCAGCTCATCGAAAATAATCTGGTTGATCTTCTCCCGCTGCGGCGCACCGGGAATGCGGTACTCGAGCCCCGCCCCCTTCAGTGCCTGCGGATACACCGGCCCTCCCATCAGATACCTTGTTCCCAGCACGCCCAAACGCTTGTAGTGAGAGCGGCAAGCCTCCTTCGCCACCTCGCGCGCAATGTGCAGCCAGGGGCGCGGAGACCGGTGCTCCACCAGATCGAAAGCCTGATGGATCGTATTATCCGGACACACCAGAAAATCCGCTCCCGCCCGCGCCAGCTTGTCGGCAGAATCGAGCATCAGCACCGCCACTCCCGCCCAGTCGCCGGCCTCCACGTACTTCATGTATTCGGCCAGAGAGTGGTTGTGCAGCGAAACCTCAGGATGGCGATGCTGTCCCATCAATGCCGCGCCATCCAGGCAGATGGTGCGATAACACAGGGCGGCTCCTTCCGCGCTGCACGCGACGATGCCAATGTGCTGAGTCAAGGGGTCTTCCCTGAGAAGAGATTACGTTCGGCCGCCACTCTGGGGCAAGGCAAGGGCAGTCCGATAAGTATGCCCGGTCATCTCGAACCCGCACGCAAAGTACGCGGGAGAAGGAGCGCGAAGATTAGGAACTCCTACGACGGAACGAAAACCATCCCCGCGGATTGCGGCTCCACTGCTGCCCCGCGGCTACGCCGCCTACTCGGAAGCCGCCAGTTCCGCCGCCGCGGCCAGAACCTTGTCGAGGTCCGCTCGCGAGTAGTAGGCCCCATTCACCACCATGCCCGAGATCCTGCGTGTGTTTGCGATGTCGTCCAGCGGATTTCCATCGAGCAACACCAGGTCCGCCACGTGCCCCGGCTCCACTACTCCATATTGATTCAGCTTGGTCATGAACAACGCCGGATAGTAGGTCGCACTCTGCAGCGCCTGCAGAGGAGTAAAGCCCGCCTTCACCAGCCACCCCAGTTCATCGTGAAGGCTGAACCCCGGATAGACGTAAGGGTCCGGGCCATCCGTTCCGGCCAGAAACGGCACTCCGGCCCGCTGCATGGCGCCGGCTAATTCCACCAGGCGCGCCGCCTGCGTCTTTGCATCGGCGAACTCCTGCGGCGTGGTGTGCTCCAGAATCTTCGCCGGGTCCCATTGCTTCCGCACCGACGCCGGAACGTACTTCAAGCGGGGATCATTCCGGAGATCGGGATTATCGAGATTCGCGTTGGCCTCCGTCCACACCAGAGTCGGCACCTGCCAGTTGTTGTTGTTGGCAAACTGGACAAACAGATTCCAGGCCTTGTCCTTGTCGTAGGTGGCGATGGTCTGCATATCGAGCGAATTGAAAGTGGCGTAATCGCGTTTCGCCAGAGCCTCAAGCCGCTGCTTGCGCAACTCGTCTTCCCTCGAGGAGCACGCCAGCAGAATCTCGCCCAGATGTTCGATACTGTGCTGTCCCGCCGCCGACGCTTCGCGCGCGCTCACACTGTAAGGAATGTGCCCGACAAACCGCATTTTGTCCTTGGCGGACTGCGATGCGATCGCCAGGTAGGCATCATGCGGAACGTTAGACAGGATCTTGACGAAGTCCGCTCCTCGGTCCTTGACCGTATCTACCGCAGCCCGGCCGTCCTCCGCGGTCTTCACTTGAATGGTCTGACGGTCCGGCTTGCTGCCCGCCAGAAACGGGCCGGCCATGGTCATGTGAGGGCCCAACAGTTCGCCACGCTCAATCCGCAGCCGCCGGTGCTGCAGCAGATCGAGGTCGCCGCCCATGTCGCGAATTCCGGTCACCCCATTGGCGATGTAAAGCGGATAAATGAGATTCTCGTCCCAGCGGATTATCGGCGAATGCACTGTGTACATGCATGTCCCACAGCCCGGGAATCAAATACTGGCCTCCGGCATTGATGATCTGATAGGAGCGTGTGGCTTCGAGCAGCCCAACTTTCGCCACCGTGACAATGCGGCCTTTCTTGATCACCACGGTCATGTGGTGCTCGATCTGGCCCTGGCGGGTGTCGACCACGTTCACATTGGTAATCACCAGTTTGTCGGCGGGAAGTTTTGGCAGGGTTTGCGAGGAAACCACTGTGCTCAGGAAAAGAAAAACGGCGACCGCCACCCTCATGGTTTCGGACCCCCAACATCTATGGAAGGAAACTCGCCGGGCTAGGAGCGCGCAGCCGCGGCGTCGAGCAAGTTGAGGAAGCTTAGCTTCTTTTCGGCGGCAAGGAAAGAGGCTTCGAAGGAATTTCTGGCGATTTCCCGCAGGTGCTCGTTGCTGAAGCCGAAACTCTGCTGCGCCAGCTCAAACTCGCGTGACAGCGAGGTATGAAACATTGACGGATCGTCAGTGTTGAGAGTGACCATGATCCCCTGGTCGAAGTAGTTCCTGAGCGGATGCTCCGCCAGGGTACGGCAGCATCCAGTCCGCAAGTTGCTGGTGAGGCAGATTTCTACCGGGACTTGCCGCGTCACCAGCTCTTCGACAAGTTCCGGGTCACGCCATGCGTTCAGACCATGGCCGATGCGTTCCGCCTTGAGGTTGAGCGCTCCCCAGATGGATTCAGGACCGGCGTTTTCCCCGGCGTGAGCTGTGAGTCGAAGTCCGTGATCGGCGGCGTAGGCATAAGCGTCGCGAAACAGCTCCGGCGGACCTTTCTTCTCGTCGCCTCCGATGCCGACCGCGACGACGTTGCGGTCGCGATAGCGCACCCCCAGTTCAAACACCGCCATGGCCGCCTCGGGGCCAAACTGCCGCACCGCATCGAAGATCCATAGCAGTGATACCCCGAAATCGCGCTCGCCACGCTCGCGGCCCCGTTCCATGCCTTCGAAAATCGCGGCAAAATCCTGCTTGCGCCACAGGTTCACCCCCACCGAAACATATACTTCGGTGTGCACGATGTTTTCCGCTTTCAGCTTTTGCATCAGGCGGCGGGTAATCAATTCGTAGTCTTCGGGAGTTTGCAGGTCTTCGGTGATGGCCTTGAATGCCATCAAAAATCCGGTGAAATCCTGATACTCGTACAGCTTCTCGATTTCCTCCAGAGACCCATCCCGTCCATGCCGTACTCTCAGCTCAAGCAGGGTGGGGGGATCAACCGAGCCCTCGAGGTGAAGATGCAGTTCAGCCTTGGGCAACTGCACGATGAAGGAACTGGGCGCCGCACTCACTCTTCCGATTCTACCGCGTTGTGATGGGGTATCGAGGTGGATGTCATCCCGATTCCGGCGCGAAGCAATGGAAGGGGAAATCTACTAATGGGACTTCCTGGCGAACTCGCTGTTATGCCGGCTGTAGAAGACGTAAATCAATAATCCCAATCCCAGCCAGATCACGAAGCGCAGCCAGGTGATCACGGTGAGCCCGGTCATCAGGCCTCCACAAAGAACCACCGAAATCAGAGGGAACCACGGCACAAACGGAACGCGGAACGCCCGCGGACGATCGGGTTGCCTGCGCCGCAGGAAAATCACTCCCAGCGACACCAGCACGAAAGCAAACAGCGTGCCGATATTGGAGAGGTCGGCGGCATCGCCGATATCCACAAAGCCCGCCGGAATTCCCACCGCAAAGCAGGCAATCCAGGTGGACCAGTGCGGCGTCTTGAATTTGGGGTGGACCGCCGAAAACAGCCGGGGCAGCAGACCGTCACGCGACATCGCATACCAGATGCGCGCCTGACCGTACTGAAATACCAGCAGCGAGGAGATCATTCCGGTCAGCGCGCCGATGACGATCACCGAGCGGAAGAAGGGGTGCGCGCCCAGATACTGCAAGGCGTAAGCCACCGGTGCTTCCGCAGCCTTGCCGGAAACGAAGGTCGTGTACTTCATCATGCCCAGCAGCACGATCGCAACGCCGATGTAAAGCACGGTGCAGATCACCAGCGAAGCGATGATGCCGAACGGCAAGTCCCGCTGGGGATTTTGGCACTCCTCCGCGGCGGTCGAAACCGAATCGAAGCCGATATAGGTAAAGAACACGATCGCGCCGCCGGTCACGATGCCGGCAAAGCCCGAGGGAGCAAACGGCTTCCAGTTGGCCGGATTGATCAGCATCCCGCCGACAACCAGGAACGTAATGATGGCGCCAATCTTGATCAGCACCATCACGTTGTTCGCCCCGGACGATTCGCGCACCCCGCGCACCAGCAGCAAGGTCAGAATGAAAACAATCAGGAACCCGGGAAGATTGAAATACGCTCCTGTCCAGTGCCCGCTGGCCCACACCGGACTCGCCCATTTATCGGGCAAGTCCAAGCCGAACGACGAGAGCTGCGCCTTCAGATAGCCGCTGAATCCGACCGCCACCGCCACATTGCTGACCGCGTATTCGAGGATTAGGTCCCAGCCGATGATCCAGGCGAAGATTTCGCCCAGCGTCGCATACGAGTAGGTGTAAGCGCTGCCCGCAATCGGGATCATCGAAGCCAGCTCGGCGTAGCACAGACCCGCGAAGCTGCACGCCACCGCAACCAGCAGGAACGAGATCGCGATCGACGGTCCAGCCGGAGGGCGCCCGTGTAGCAGCGCGCCGGCCGTGCTTCCGGTGTGCAGGAAGGTGGTGATCAGGTCCAGCACCTGCGCATGCAGCATGGATGGCGCGGCGAAATGTTCTCCCGCGGCGGCCGTGCCGGTCAGCACGAAAATTCCCGAGCCGATGATTGCGCCGATGCCGAGCGCGGTTAACGACCACGGGCCGAGGGTCTTCTTCAGCCGGTGCCCGGGCTCATCCGCATCAGCAATCAGCTTGTCAATCGACTTGCAACACAGAAGCTGGTTCGTGGGCTGGCCGTTGCTCTTGGTTTGATTTGCAGTGCTCGACATTGTGCCCCGGGTGTTTGGAGTGTCTGCGACTTAAGCGGAATATGCCTAGAAAATCCGCCCGGTCTTTCTTGCTGGGTCTTTCATGCCGTGAGAGGAAACAACCTGCGGCACGGACTTCACGCCCGTGCCGCAAATCCCTTCCCGCTCATGCCTAGCGCTTCGATTGTCCGCGCGCCAGCTTCTTCACTTTTCGTTTCTGCGATCCGCGAGCATACTCGCGGGGCTTCAGCGGCTTCTCGGTCGCCCGCTTCTTGCGGGAAACGCGCTTGGACTTCTTCCGTTCTTCTTTGCTAAGCGTTTTTGTATTTGCCATGAGTGCTATCGTCTCTCCATGAATAACGTAGGCCCAGACGCCCTGGTCTGGACAGGATAGTCTGGGTGGGCGAGCCCGGCTCGCCTAGGTTCTGCTCTACCATACAGCGGCTCGGCTACACCGCTTCGAGCTGTGCATACTTCTCCACCAGCTTCTTCACTCCGAAGCGTGGGAATTGTACCGTAATCTTTGCTTCTTCGCCTTCTCCTTCGCGCTGAAACACCGTGCCCTCCCCATACTTCGGATGGCGCACCCGCTGCCCGGGACGAAATCCCTTCTTTCCGCGCGGCTCCTCCACCGGCAATTTCGGAATGCTGAACTTCTTTCCCCGCGAGGCAAAAAACTCGGCAATGTTCTCCATCGAGTTGTAGGACTGCCCGGCATACGTCGCCGCCGGAGCCCGCCCCCGCTGCTGCTTTTCCGCCCTCGATACGGCACTCTGATCTTCGTCTTCGTAGGCGTAGTGGCCGGATGAGTAATCGTAACTGTGGGATGCAGAACCATGTGGCGCGGGCGCCCCCGCCCGCGACCGTCGCGCGCTTCCAGTTCCCAACTCCTCCACCAGCTGAGGCGGCACTTCTTCCAGAAAGCGCGAAGGTATGCTCGCTTCCGGCAGGTCGGTCCCATAGCGCCGGCGGTATACCGCGCGGCTCAGAATCAGCGTGTCCATCGCCCGCGTCATCCCCACATAACAAAGCCGCCGCTCTTCTTCAACATCGTCGGGATGATTGAATGTCCGCGAATGCGGAAACAGTCCTTCCTCCAGCCCGCAAAGAAACACCAGGGGAAACTCCAGCCCCTTGGCCGCATGCAGTGTCATCAGCGTGATCTGCGCCCGAGCGTCATAAGCGTCAGCGTCGCTGACCAGCGCTGCGTGGTCGAGAAACTGGTCGAGGGTTTCAGCCCGATCGCGCGAATCCATGGCCGCGTTCACCAGTTCCTGCAGGTTTTCTACCCGCGAGTAGGCTTCGGGCGTATCTTCCTCTTCGAGTTGCTTGATGTATCCCGTGCGGTCAATCAGGAACTTCAGCAGCTTCGGCCGTGCTGGCCGACAGGCGCGGGAAATCCGGGAGCGACTTGGCCGATTTCCAGTCCATCTCCGGCGGCACCTGTCTGGCGGCAGCACCTCCATCAGCCGGCTCTGCCCACAGGCTCTCCTGCGGCGGCGGAAAAATTGAACTCAGCCGGATCGAATGATATCTGCTGGTCTTCTTCGACCGTCCTCTTCCCCCAGCGCAATCGCCGCCGGAGCCTCCGCTTCGGCTCTTCTGCCGCGCCGTCTGCTCCATGCGTTCCGCGTAGGTGCCCGCCAGAATGGCCCGCCCGTCTTCAATTACATCGCGAAAGCTTTTCAGTGCTCCCATCGCCCGCGCCGGCAACAACTGGCGCCGGATCGCCTCGTTCACCGCTCCCCACAGCGACGTGCCAGTTTCAAGCGCCAGCCGCTCCAGCACTTCAATCGTGCTCTTGCCGATGCCCCGGGTCGGAGTGTTGATCACGCGCAGCAGCGAAATCGTGTCATCCGGGTTATGCACCACTTTCAGGTACGAGATCATGTCCTTGATTTCGGCCCGCTCGTAAAACGAAAATCCGCCCACCACGTTATACTTGAGCTGGTAGCGGCGCATCGCTTCTTCAAACAGGCGGGACTGCGAATTAGTGCGGTACAGCACCGCCGCCCGGCCGTTTTCCCCACGCTCCGCCGCTTCACGAAGAAAGCGGGAGATCCGGTCGGCTACAAACAGCGCCTCATTCTCGCCATCCGGAGCCTCATAGTAGCCGATCTTCGATCCGCCCTGCCGCGAGGTCCACAGGTTCTTGCCTTTGCGGCGGACGTTGTTCGCCACCACCGCCGAGGCTCCCTGCAAAATGTTCTGGGTGGAGCGGTAGTTCTGCTCCAGGCGGATGATCTTCGCCTCGGGAAAATCCTTCTCAAATTCCAGAATGTTGCGGATGTCCGCGCCCCGCCACGAGTAAATCGACTGGTCCTCGTCGCCGACTGCGCAGACGTTATGCCGCGTGCCCGCCAGCAGCCGCATCAATTCATATTGCGGACGGTTGGTGTCCTGGTACTCATCTACCAGAATGTACTGAAAGCGCCGGTTGTAGTACTCCCGCACCTCGCTCGCCGACTTCAGCAGCCGCACCGCCTCCAGCAGCAGATCGTCGAAATCGAAGGCATTCGCCTTGAGCAGCTCTTTGCGATACTCAGCGTAGATGTGGGCAACCTTTTCGGTCTTGGGATCGGCCGATTGCAGATAAATTTCCTGCGGATCGAGCATGTGGTTCTTGGCCCAGGAAATCTGCCCCAGCACCGACCGCGGAGTGGTCTGTTTGTCGTCAATCCCCATCCGCCGCATAATCCCCTTGACCAACTGTTGCTGGTCGCTTTCGTCATAGATCACGAAATTCTTGGTGTGACCGATCGCCGGCTGCCCCGGCACGCTCGAAGCGATCCGTAGCGCCTCAACATCGCGCCGCAGCGCCCGCACACAGAAAGAGTGAAACGTCGAAATCACCGGCTTGGCAATCGAGAGTCCCCCAACCAGCTTGTCCACCCGCTCCCCCATCTCGGCCGCAGCCTTATTGGTGAAGGTCATGGCCAGAATGGATTCGGGCATTGCGCCCAGATTCTCGATCAGGTGGGCGATTCGGTAGGTGATCGCTCGCGTCTTGCCGCTGCCTGCACCAGCCAGAATCAGGACAGGTCCGTCCGTGGTTTCAACGGCTTCGCGCTGCTGCGGGTTGAGTTGATCGAGAAAAGACAAAAGAGGAAAAGCCCCCGGGATCGCTGCTTTGATTTTACAGGGTCCGACACGGCTGAAAGTCTTGAACGCTGGATGCCGCGGAGAAGCCGTCATCCTGCGCGAAGCGGATGGTTTTTGTTATTGCTTGTCATCCTGAGCGTAGCGAAGGATTCCTACCCGCTCCGCACACTAGAGTCGAGGCGCTTGCTGGCCATAAGGACCTGTGAGGGAATTCTTCCCCCTGCTGCTGCCGGGAAGGCGTCCGCGAAAAGTTCCCACTGAGGCCATTCCAGCGATTCAGGTGCAAGGGATGCTTCGCTAGGCTCAGTATGACAAAGCAGGCAGCTCATGAAGACAAGGCGACATTGTCAGCTCCGTCCCGCCCTGCACTCCTCGCACGGACAAACATCCCGCAGAAACTGCCATGAGTAAATCCCCAGGTCGTGCCCGTCGTTCCAATGGAATTTGATTGCGTACTTGCCGACGCCCTCCGCCGATGTGGGCTTGGCGGCGGGCTTGAAGATCAGTAACTCGCCCGGCTTCGCCGCTTTGGCCTCGCCCGGCTGCCTGCCGTCTTTTCCGCGTTCGTCATCGCACAGCGCACACGGGCAGGCGTCCCGCAGGAAGACAAAAGCGTAGTGAGAGCGATGACCATCCTTCCACTCGATATCTACTCCCGTGCCCCCCGAGAGGTCTACCTTTACGGATTTTGGATCAGGTGCGGCCACACCTTAAGTATCTCATACAAAAAGGGATCGTCGACGTCCGGAGAAGGGCTGGGGGAACTCCAGGGAAATTTCGCTTGACAAAGTGAACGAGGGATACTAGGTTAACGATGTTAAGTTAACGTCGGTAAGTAACTGAGGGTGGTTTATGGGAGTAAAGGAACGACGCCAACGAGAGAAGTCCGAAACCCGCGAAAAGATTCTTGACGCCGCGCGCGAGTTGTTTCTCACGCACGGCTATGAAGCAGTTTCCATGCGCAAAGTGGCAGAGCAAATCGAATACTCCCCCACCGCGATTTACGTTCACTTTGCAAACAAGGAAGATTTATTCCACGAGCTCTGCAATGAGGATTTTGCCAAGCTCGCGGAGGTTTTTCAGAGTGCCGATATTCCCGCAGATCCGATCGAGAGAATCAGGGCTGTCGGGAGGCTCTACATCGATTTTGGGTTGCGCTATCCCAACCATTACAAGCTGATGTTTATGACGCCGCATGCTCTGGTGCCGCTCACTGAGGAAGACCACGAAATCAAAGGCAATCCGGAGAGCGATGCTTATGCGTTTCTGAAGCTCAGCGTGGAACAGGCGATCCAGGAAGGGCGCCTACGCCAGGACCTGATCGATGCCGAGCTGATCTGCCAGACGCTGTGGGCGGCGGTGCATGGAGTGATCTCATTGCAAATCGCCAAGCAGGGCGATGCCTGGGTAGAGTGGCGCGACATGCACAACCGCACCGAATTTATGCTCGACCTCACCCTGCGCGGGATGTTGCGGGAGGGTAAATAGTCATGCCTCCTCTCGCGCGGCGCAATCTTTTTCACGACAAAGTCCGTTTGGCGGTGACTCTGACCGGCATCGTGTTCGCCGTGGTCCTGATCGTGGTGGAGCTCGGCTTGTTCGTGGGCTTCACGGTCACGACCTCAGGCCTCGTGGATAACTCCGGCGCGGATTTATGGGTGACTTCCAAGCACGTGCCCTATGTTGAACTCGGGGTGCCTTTCAGCGAACGCAAGTTGTATCAGGTGCGCGCCGTGCCCGGCGTGCAGGAAGCCCAGAAGCTGATCGTCCGCTGGACCCAGTGGAAACGCCCGGACGGACGGCAGGAATCGGTGCAGATCGTGGGCATCGATCCCGATTCCCGGCTGGAGCGGCCGTGGAACCTGGTGCAGGGCTCGGTCGCTGACCTGAACCGTCCCGACGCCGTGATCATGGATGAAGTCTATAAGCAGAAGCTAGGGGTCAGCCACGCCGGCCAGCTGTTCGAGATCAACGGCAAACGGGCGCGGGTGGTGGGATTCACCCGCGGTATCCGTAGCTTCACCACCTCGCCCTATGTCTTCACCACGTTCAAGCGCGCCCAGGAGTACGCCGGCATTGCCGACAACCAGACCATCTTCATCCTGGTGAAGCTGGCGCCGGGAGCAAACCTGGCGCAGGTGCAGCAACGGATTCTGAACAATGTGAAAGATGTCGAAGTCTTCAGTAGCCCGCAGTTCAGCCGTATGACCCAGGTTTACTGGATGTTCACCACCGGCGCAGGAGTGGCAGTTCTGCTGGCGGCAGCGCTCGGCCTGATCGTCGGCTTCGTCGTGGTGGCCCAGACCATCTACGCCACCACCATGGACCATCTCCGCGAATACGGCACGCTGAAAGCCATGGGCGCGCCCAACAGCTACGTTTACAAGGTCATCATGCAGCAGGCCGCGATCAGCGCCGTGATTGGGTACGTGCTGGGGATGGGAGTGAGCTTCTTCGTGGTGCGCGCCAGCCAGGAAGGCGGAGCGGCCATCCTCCTGCCTTGGCCCATGGCCGCCGGCATGTTCTTTCTGACGCTATTCATGTGCGTGGGAGCGGCGCTGGTCTCGATCAACAAGGTGACGAGGTTGGACCCGGCCATGGTGTTCAAGGGGTGAGGTCCGTCGGGGCACGGCTTTAGCCGCGCCGATCAGGGCCAGAGAATTAAGAGAGGGCTTTTAGCCCCTGAGCTTTTGAATTTTCGAAGGAGAAGCGCAGTGCAGGCAGCCATCGCAGTCCGTGAACTTAGCAAGACCTACGCCGAAGGCGCAGCCGGCGTCACTGCCCTGCGCGGCGTCGATCTCGATGTCCACCCCGGAGAACTGGTCATGCTCATGGGTCCCTCGGGCAGCGGCAAGACCACACTGCTCTCCATCATGGGATGCATTCTTACCGCAACCTCTGGAAGCATCCGGATCGCGGGCAAGGAAGTGAACAAGCTGGCCCAGAAGCAGCTCGCGGGAATTCGCCTGGAGCACATCGGCTTTGTCTTCCAGGGCTTCAACCTCTTCCCCACCCTCACCGCTGGAGAAAACGTCGAACTCATGCTTGACCTCAAAGGCATTCGCGGCGACGGCGCCCGCAGCCGTTCCCACGAGTTGCTGGAACAGGTTGGTCTGGCTGACAAGTGGCAAAGCTTCCCCTCCGATCTCAGTGGAGGCCAGAAGCAGAGGGTAGCAATTGCGCGCGCCTTGGCCGGCGATCCGGAAATCATTCTTGCCGACGAGCCGACCGCCGCCCTTGATTCGAACAGCGGCCGGAATGTGATGCAGATGATGACGCGCCTGGCCCACGAGCGTGACCGTGCCGTGGTCATCGTTACTCACGATGCCCGTGTCG
>CAWCSH010000026.1:62500-72382 GCA_963798155.1 Terriglobia bacterium | reverse complement strand
CACTTCTCGCCGCTCTTGCGAGACGTGGGAATGACTGTTGCGGAAGGCGAAACCTACTCTCGAAACACCCCCCAAGCCTCCCGGTACTCCTCAAACCTCGACCGCTTCCTCCGGCTCCCCGGATACAGCTTCAACGACCGCACCCTCCCAAACACCGCCGCCGGAAACACATACCACGCCTTCTCCGGAGCCACATAAGCGACCAGCGCATCGATCTCATCAGGCCCATAGGCCCGCCCCGATTGCCCGTGCATCCGAAAACTGTAGGTTCCGTCCTCTCCTACCCGATGCGCCGACTTCACCTGCACCCGCCACAAGCGGCCATCTACATCGAGAATGAAATCATAGCGGTCACTGTCGCCCCAGGGCCTCGCGATCCCAAACCCCATTCCCGCAGCCTTCGCCAGGAACTCCGCCTCCGCCCTCTCCCCCAGCCGCTTTCCAGTAATTCTGCCGGACCGCGGGTGCTCCACCCTTGTCACGGGGTGCCCCACCCTTGTCGCGTTCTGTGCGACAGGGTGGGAGCTCTTGCCTCGCCCCTGCCGCTCCGCCTCACCCCACAACCACCCCACATCCGCCACCGCCTGCAACTCTCCAACCACCACCGAACCCATCGCCCTACCTCCCCTTTATTCGCTCGTTCCTTGGTTCTGTCATCCTTAGCTTTCCGGTCTCGTCACCCTGAACTTGCTGATCTGGCCATCCTGAGCTTTCTACTTGTCATCCTGAACGCTGCGGGAGGTTCGCCATGCGAATCACCCACGGAGTGAAGGATCCCTACCCTCTCCACCGCTCGTGCCCGTAATCCAAGCGCCTTCAATCTCTGTATTTTCCGCGACCTCGGCAGTAAAAGTCCTTCGCCCGCAGAAAGCAAAAAGCCCCTCCGGACACCCGTCCGAAGGGGCCTTGCTCGAGCCAATTTCGGCGTCCTTAAATCATGTCAATCCCCAATTCCCCAGTCAATAGAATTCGATCCCAATTCGCCGATCCTTCCCGTTTCGGGAACGCCACTCGGTCTCTTCCAGGTTGTCATCCTGGGCGCAGCGAAGGATCCCTACCCGAGCACTATCCGGACCGGGCGAGCATCGCACGGACCGCTTCGTCGGGAACCCAGCCAGCTACGCCGTTCGGTAAGCCGCTTTACAGTGCCGGGAACACACTCATTCGGTTGTCGGTTTAGCCGGCTGCGCCGAGGGCTCTCCCTTCAATTTCAGGAGTGCTTCGTCCACACGCTTCTTGAAGTCCCCCCGGTCGCTATGCTCCCATCCACTGTAGTTCGATACCACCTGCATCTCGCACGCTGCCCCCTTGGGAACCAGCGTGACTTTATTCGTGCGCTGCGTAAATACTCCCGTGATCGTCACATGCGCAGCGTGCTTCACGTCGTACTCGGCGTGCATTTGCGCATCGTTTTGGACTTTAATTTCGTAATTGTTGTCTGGATTGCTGAGCGTGTTCTGGACGGACGGCCACAATTCGCTGCAAGCAATCGGATAAGTGCTCCTGTAGGTTTTGCCGAATGAGGGCAATGCGAAAAATAACAACATACAAACCAGCACAGGAATTCGCGCTACCACGGTATCCCTCCTCGCACGGATGCCTCCCGCGAGTGAAAACTTCACGGGGATACTCCGTCTGCGGACAACTGAACGATAACCGATAGAACTTTCTTGTCAGTGCGCGAGGTCACACAAGCGCCGGGTGCCCCACGTCTCGCCGCCTTTGCGAGACGTGGGAGTAATTGCGACCACGCAACCTTCCCGTTACCATAAATATGGTAATATGGGATGCAATGAAAACGACCCTCGAAATTCCTGATTTCTTGTTCCGCCGCGCCAAGTCGGTTGCTGCCGAACGTGGCATCCCCCTGCGCCAGTTCGTAACCGAGGCGGTCCAGGAGAAATTAAAGACCACTCCGCAGGAACGGCCCTGGATGAAACATCTTGGCAAGCTCAAACACCTTCACAAAGACAGAAAGCTGGTCGAGAAGCGGGTCCATGATTCCTTCGAGCAGATTGACCCAGAACTCTGGAAATGATTTCTGGAAATGACTCTCTGGCAATGACCCTCTGACGGATGATTCTCGACACCAACGCCCTGTCCGCCGCGGCAGACAATGATCCTGGAATTGTTGCCCTTCTCGCCCGCGCCGACCAGCTCGCAATTCCCGTAATTGTTCTCGGAGAGTACCGCTATGGAATTGCCCAGTCGCGAAACCGGGCCAGCTATGCCAAATGGTTGAACGGTCTGCTGAATGACTGCTTGGTGCTCGACATCAATGAGCCGGCCACGCACTATTACGCAGAGATCACTCTCGAGTTGAAGCGGAAAGGCACTCCGATTCCAACCAACGACATCTGGATTGCGGCGCTCTGCCGGCAACACGCTCTTCCCCTGTTGAGCCGCGATCGGCACTTTGATTTGGTCGCGGGAACCAAGCGGCTCGACTGGTAGGCGTGAAAGGCTGTTTCCGAAACCCTACCCCTTTGCGACGGATCTCCGGCAAAAGGAAAGAGCCAAGCTGATTTCTCAACCTGGCTCTTAATTTGAGCCGGCGACGACCGGATTTTACCCTGAGCGAAGTCGAAGGGCTCCCACACACGTGTGGCGCGGGCGCCCTCGCCCGCGAAAACTGTCCCTCGAGAACTCTGCATCCCTTTAGGCTGCGAATCTACACCACTCCGATGTTCATCCGTCACAGACAAGAAATTGGAGGCTGTTTAAGCTGCCGGCAGTGGCGGGCGGGGCGCCCGCCCCACACCCCAAGAGGTTGCATCGAAGTGCTATGCTTATGCAAGGAACGCGCATGAGCACAGCCAAGCACGATGTCGAACAACTGCTGAACAAGCTCCCGGATGATTGCTCCGTCGAGGACATCCAGTATCACCTTTACGTTCTCGACAAAGTACGCCGCGGCCTGGAAGATGCCCGCGTGAATGGCGCCATCCCGCAGGAAGAGGTAGAGACCCGCCTCAGTAAATGGCTCACCGAATAGTCTGGGCGCGGCGCGCTGTGCAGGACCTCGAAGCTATCGCCAGCTATATCGCCCAAGACTCTCCCGCCTACGCCAATACCGTCGTCAGAAGCGTTGTGAATCAGACCAAGACGCTCGCGAGTTTTCCTCGCGCCGGGCGCAAAGTCCCGGAGTTCGATGACGAAGACATTCGAGAAGTCTTCGCATACAGTTACCGCATTATTTACCGATTGCAGCAGCACGAAGTCCTGATTGCAGCCATAATCCACGGAAAGCGCATCTTGCAGTAGTCCACGGAAAAGGCCAGATTTCTCAACCTGGCTAAAGCCGCCCGCAAAGGCAAGGGCCACGAAGATTTCTCTCCATGGCCTCTATTTATACCGGCGACGACCGGATTTTACCCTGAGCGAAGTCGAAGAGCCTGCCCTGAGCTTGCCGAAGGGGCTCCCACACACATGTGGCGCGGGCGCCCCCGCCCGCGAAAACTGTCCCTCGAGAACTCTGCATCCCTTTAGGCTGCGAATCTACATTTCTCCGATGTTCATCCGTCACAGACAAGAAATTTGAGGCTGTTTAAGCTGCCGGCATTGGCGGGTGAGGGCACCCGTCCCACACAAACACTATGTCCAGCCCACCCATAACCAAATATCGCTATCGCCGCCGTCTCCCGCATCTGCAAAAAGCCGATGCACCTCTCTTCGTCACTTTCTGTACGGGTGCCCGAATCCCGCTGCCGGAGAAGGCACGCGATCTGGTCCTGCAACACTGTCTCCGCGAAGACAACCGGAGAATTCGCCTCTATGCAGTGGTAGTAATGCCCGACCACGTCCACTTGTTATTCCAGCCCCTGAGAGATGCCCACGGCTGGCCATTCCCGCTGGTGGACATCATGCAGTGCATGAAGGGAGCAACCGCGCATCGCATCAACAAGCTACTGCACCGCTCCGGCCCGCTGTGGGAAGAGGAGTCCTTCGATCACGTACTGCGCTCGGACGAAAGCCTGAAAGAAAAAGCCGAGTACATCCGCCAGAACCCAGTAAGAAGAGGCCTGGTGAAAAGGCCGGAAGACTATCCCTGGTTGTGGGTAAGCCCAGAACTGAATCTGATCTAAGAATTGGAATGCAGATGGGGCAAATGTGGGGCGGGCGCCCCCGCCCGCCAATCCCGGGAGGGGATAGACACTCAAGTCCAAGAATGCATTCGCCCGCAAACAGGATGGGCCCTTGAACCGGGTGGGACCTTGAAAATCTTATCCGCCGCACGCCTTCGCGGGCGAGGGTGCCCGCGCCACACTCCACATTGAGGCCCCAAAAGGCAAAGGCCACATTCTTTTAAGAATGTGGCCTTTATTTAAGCCGGCGACGACCATCCTACTAGCTCCCACATACTTTCGCGTGCAGTACAATCGGCCCGGCGGGGCTTAACTTGAGGCGCTTAGGAGGCGTGAGCAAGCGCACTTTGCTCGCGGGAGCCTCCTGCCGAAATCCTGAGCGTTCTTCGGGGCAAAATCGGGGACAGACGGAAGTGATCCCAATTTGCTAGGCGACGAAACCGATGGACCTCTGCTGCGACTCTGCCAGGCCGGTCGGTCGGCGGCCGCGTTTTCGTGGGGCGAGCCGGCGCACGATGGATTGTTCCAACTCGGCCACGAATCCGGCCTCTGAGCGATGAGCGTCCTACATTGAGGTAATGAGGGTGGGCACAACGAAGACCCGCAGACGTTGAATCGCTACGCCAACGTTCGGAACAACCCGCTGAGTCTCACTGACTCGACCGGCTTGGATTTTTATCCTTTCCTGCCAGAAACAGGGTGACACATGCGGGAAAGACGCGGCTGGGAACCTAGTGCAGGGCACGACGACCAAAATCACAGATGCGAATGGGAACACAACCTCTACCTTCAACCCAACGGTCGTAACGAGTGCATCGTTGCAGGACCCAAACAGCGGGAATACCGGAACGGTGAATCAGAACGGGGTTCAAATCACCAGCAATGGCCAGACATCTGAAGGAATTTTCATCAACGGCACGCCTTCCTCCAGCAAAAATCGGATGCGAAATCTAAAACTCTGGATGATCTTGCGAAGAAACAAAACCAGGGAAAGCTCAAGGACTCTCTAAAGCAGTGCCCCTGAAATGGCGGCGTGAATGAACAAGGCCGGTGAAATCCTAGTCGTGCTGTTCAAAGTCGGTTTTTATGTCGGCGTGCCTGCTCTCCTGATCTGGGGCTGGGCGCGATGGTTGAGGCGCACGCAACCACGAACCCTGCCCTCGATCCTATCCCTGATCGGCCTTACACTCGCCACGGCGTCCGGCCTACTGGCGGTTTCCTCTGTGGTGTATGCGCACGCGATAGGTGGGTTCCCGTATTACGATCCGCGCCTGATGAGAATGTATCGCTGGGGAGGGTTGCTCTCGCTTTCCGGCCTCGTGTTCGGTATCTCCGGAGTGTGGCGACCTGGACCGGTACGCTGGCTTGCTCCGGTCTGTTCCCTGGGTACTGCGCTGTTCTGGTTCGCCTCAGCGATGGGTGAATAACTCCCCTGGGGAGGCGGGCGGGCCCACCCTTCCTGAGTTCTTGAAGTTCGCTTGTGGTCGGAATCAGCAAGGCAAAGGCTGCCCCACCATTTGCGCTTTTCAAAGGGTGGGAGATCAATTGTTTCGCTCGTGAAATCTTGGGTTTCCGATACATCTGCTCCCCACAAGGGTGTTCATCCGCCACAGAGATGAGTTGCCTGCTCCGCTCGTAATCTCTGCCTATTGAGCGGCTCCCCGATTTCTGAAACAGAGTGAGGGTTAGAAATCGGGGAGCCGCTCAAAAGTGAAATCATACTGAGCTTTGTACGGAGAGAGGGGAGCAGGTCAGCAGCCCGCAGCCGAAATCCTGAGAGCCCTTTGCGAAGGATCTGTCGCTAAAAGGAAAAGGCTATCAAGATTTCTCTTGATAGCCTTTATTTAAGCCGGCGACGACCTACTCTCCCACACACTTTCGCGTGCAGTACAATCGGCCCTGCGGGGCTTAACTTCCGTGTTCGGGATGGGAACGGGTGGATCCCCCGCGGTAAGATCACCGACAATTGGAGCTGTCAGCTATCAGCCGTCAGCTCTCGGCAACTGTGTGCCGCGCTGATTTTCCAGGGCTGATGCCCAGCAATCTTGAGGCGTTTGCGCGGCGTCTGAGCCGTGCGGCGAAATCCCGAGCGTATTTTGCAAGGGATCTCTGCGCCTTTGTCGCGCTCACCGCTGTCCGTCTCGTTCATAAGCTGAGAGCCGACAGCGGAGAGCTGAGTTTCAAAGATCGTGAGGACAAAACCTCACAACTGAATAGATTGGGTGTGGCTTACTTTCTTGTTGTTTATTTCCGATTTCAACCACGCACTACATTGGCTTGGCTTTTCACAAAGCTCGTCGGCGCCCAGTTGTCAGCGTGTCTTCCTCCTGCGCCCAGTTTCTGGCGGGGGAGAGAAACTCGCTTTCGCTTCAGCTCAGGTTCTAGCTGAAGGCTGAAAGCATAGAGCTGACAGCTGGTTTCATGCACCGAGTAAATTTTATGGTCAAGCCGAACGGGCGATTAGTACAGGTAAGCTTCGCACATCACTGCGCTTCCACATCCTGCCTATCAACCAGGTAGTCTTCCTGGGCCCTTCTTAGACCTTGAGGTCTTGGGAGATCTCATCTTGGGGAGTGCTTCCCGCTTATATGCATTCAGCGGTTATCACAACCGAACTTCGCTACCCAGCGGTGCCCTTGGCAGGACAGCTGGATCACAAGCGGTTCGTCCATCCCGGTCCTCTCGTACTAAGGACAGGTCCCCTCAAATCTCCTGCGCCCACAACAGATAGGGACCGAACTGTCTCGCGACGTTCTGAACCCAGCTCACGTACCGCTTTAATAGGCGAACAGCCTAACCCTTGGAACCTTCTACAGCTCCAGGATGCGATGAGCCGACATCGAGGTGCCAAACCGGAGCGTCGATATGAACTCTTGGCTCCGATCAGCCTGTTATCCCCGGCGTACCTTTTATCCGTTGAGCGATGGCCATTCCATGCAGAACCACCGGATCACTAACGCCTACTTTCGTACCTGCTCGACTTGTAGGTCTCGCAGTCAACCACGCTTATGCGTTTGCACTCGTCGGCTGATTTCCAAACAGCCTGAGCGTAGCTTCGCGCGCCTCCGTTACAATTTAGGAGGCGACCGCCCCAGTCAAACTACCCGCCTTACTATGTCCCTTTCCCGGGTAACGGGAATAGGTTAGAACCACAGAACTCGCAGGGTGGTATCTCACCGTTGGCTCCCCCAAGTCCGAGAACCTGGGTTCAAAGCCTCCCACCTATCCTGCGCAGCAAGTGCCATAGTTCATAGTAAAGGTATAGTAAAGGTGCACGGGGTCTTTCCGTCTAGTTGCGGGCAACCGGCATCTTCACCGGCACTACAAGTTCGCCGTGCCAGTTGGCAAGACAGTCGCACTTTCGTTACGCCATTCGTGCAGGTCGGAACTTACCCGACAAGGAATTTCGCTACCTTAGGACCGTTATAGTTACGGCCGCCGTTCACCGGGGCTTCAGTTCAAAGCTTCGCGGCCTTGCGGCTGCTAACCTCTCTCTTTAACCTTCCGGCACCGGGCAGGCGTCAGCCCCTATACGTCGTTTTCGACTTTGCAGAGACCTGTGTTTTTGTTAAACAGTCGCAGTGCGCATTTCTCTGCGGCCTCTTCGGGCTTGCACCCTAGTGAGGCACCCCTTCTCCCGAAGTTACGGGGTTATATTGCCGAGTTCCTTACCAACTGTTCTCACGAGCGCCTTTGGATATTCTCCTCGTCTACCTGTGTCGGTTTGAGGTACGGATCCCTTTTGTTCTCCTTAGAGGTTTTTCTTGGCAGCGTGGAATCGGCGGCTTTCACCCATACGGGTTACTGCTTTGCGTCTCAGTGATAACTCCCCGACGGATTTACCTATCGGAGACACCTTACACGCATCGACCGCCATAGCCATAGGACGGCCCGCTTATCCTTCTGCGTCACCCCATCGTAATAACGAACACAAGGGAGTTCCGGAATATTAACCGGATGTCCATCGGTTACGCCTTTCGGCCTCACCTTAGGATCCGACTGACCCTGAGCGGATTAACCTTTCTCAGGAAACCTTAGACTTTCGGCGCGGAGGGTTCCCACCTCCGTTATCGCTACTTATGCCGGCAGGGTCTCTTCTCAACCGTCCACCAGTCTTTTCAGTCTAGCTTCAAACCGTTGAGAATGCTCTCCTACCACGCATGGGAGTTACCCCATGCATTCGCTGCTTCGGTGACAAGCTTGAGCCCCGTTATATTGTCGGCACCGGACCGCTTGACCAGTGAGCTATTACGCTTTCTTTAAAGGATGGCTGCTTCTAAGCCAACCTCCTGGCTGTCTGGGCGTTCCGACTTCCTTTCCCACTTAGCTTGTACTTGGGGACCTTAGCAGGCGATCTGGACTGTTTTCCTCTCGACGACGAAGCTTAGCCCCCGCCGTCTGACTCCCGGATTGGTTGTTCAATGGCATTCTGAGTTTCGTTGGATTCAGTAAGCTGGAAAGCCCCCTAGTCCATCGAGTACTTTACCACCACGACAAATCATCCGAGGCTAGCCCTAAAGCTATTTCGGAGAGAACGAGCTATCACGGAATTTGATTAGCCTTTCACCCCTACCCTCAGCTCATCGGAGCTTTTTTCAACAAACACCCGTTCGGCCCTCCAGTGGATGTTACTCCACTTTCAGCCTGGCCAAGGGTAGATCATCCCGCTTCGCGTCTATTCCTGCCAACTGATTCGCCCTATTCGGACTCGCTTTCGCTGCGGCTCGCTTTCGCTTAACCTTGCTGACAAGAATAACTAGCCGGCTCATTATGCAATAGGCACGCGGTCAGACTTTCCGAGCTTGCGCTCGGCATAGTCCTCCCACCGTTTGTAGGCACACGGTTTCAGGTACTATTTCACTCCCCTCGCAGGGGTTCTTTTCGCCTTTCCCTCACGGTACTGGTTCACTATCGGTCAGAAGCTAGTATTTAGCCTTACGGAATGGTCTCCGTAGCTTCCCGCAAAGTTTCTCGTGCTCCGCGGTACTCAGGTATCGGCTTCGAGTCCAGTTCGTTTTCGCCTACGTGGCTATCACACTCTATGGCCCCGCTTTCCAGCGGGCTTCGACTAACGACTGGATTGGTAACTCTACTGTTGCCGACCCTACAACCCCGGTAACACCCGAAGGTGTGACCGGTTTAGGCTCTTGCGATTTCGCTCGCCACTACTCTCGCAATCGAGGTTTCTTTCTTTTCCTCCTGGTACTGAGATGGTTCACTTCCCAGGGTTCGCTCGTGCCCGACTATGGATTCATCGGGCCGTACGGGGGTTTTACCCCCGTGGGTTTCCCCATTCGGAAATCCCCGGATCAAAGCCTACTTGCGGCTCCCCGAGGCTTATCGCAGCTTGCCACGTCCTTCATCGCCTGCTTCTGCCAAGGCATCCACCATGCGCCCTTAGTAGCTTGACCATAAAATTAACTCGAACACGGCAGCTTCGCTTCGTCATTACTTCAGGGGCTAAAGCCCCGCCTGGTGGGCGGAACTTTCCGGCACGGCTAAAAGCCGTGCCCTACCCAAGACGTAATGACCGGCAAAACCACCACACGCCGTGAAAATCCTATGGGCCTAGTTAGCCTGCTCATCGCAACGGATCACTGTTTCCAGCTTCTTCGCTTCCGGCCTCCTAGTTTCGAGCGGACTCGAAACTTCGGAACCTGAAACTTGAAACCGGAAACTCCCCGGTGCACCAGCAGGCGTTCTCTTAAGGCACTCATAAAAATTTACAGCCTTGTAGATTGCCCAATCTATTCAGTTGTCAAATATCGTCCTCGTGAAACGGCTTCTGGCTTTTGGC
>CAWCSH010000026.1:0-57500 GCA_963798155.1 Terriglobia bacterium | reverse complement strand
GGAATCTTCACGGCCGCGCGCACCGCCTCGAAAATCTTGCCGATCGCCGGCAGGTCGCGCAGCAGGCCGGAGCCGCCATTGCACTTCACCACTTTCTTTGGCCGGACAGCCGAGGTTCAGGTCGATGAGGTCGAAGCCCAGGTCTTCGACCATGCGGGCGGCATCGGCCATGACCTGCGGATTGCTGCCAAAAAGCTGGGCCGAGATGGGATGCTCGTCCTCGTAGAAATGCAGGTAGCGCTTGGCCTTCTGTCTTTGCTTGCGCAGCACGCCGTCCGCCGAGGTGAACTCGGTCATGATGAGGCCGCAGCCGCCCAGGTTGCGGATGAAGCGGCGGAAAACGGTGTCGGTGACTCCGGCCATGGGCGCAAGAACCGTGGCGGGCGCGATTTTCGACGTTGCCGATCATTACCGAAGCAGGCACAGGCCGGCATGGGACGGACGTCTCTGTTCGCTCGCGGTAGGATTGTCCGCCAGACTCGGTGGAATCGCTCGGCAGGCCCGCGGACACTTACCCTAGCGGAGCCGAAGGGGGTGTCCGCGGCACACGAGTTGTCCCAGAACTTGCGCACGTGGTATTTTACGTTCTTCCCTCTAATATACTAATCGCCGTAGACTAAAGACATGGATGACCCATCCAGGCCGCTTGCTCCCGATCTTTCCCCTGCGCAATCCAGGCAATGGATCGGGCGGCTGCTCATCGCAGTCGTGCTGGGAATCGCCATCTAGAATTTTGTGCGTGCTCGCTGACCAGGCACGGTCATCGTGCCGGGCCTGGCCCGCATCATGGAGGCTGACCCGCAGTCGCCGCTGTATTTCGGAAAGGGCGACTTCAACTTCCCGGCGTTCTTCATCCGCCGTGCTGGAGCTTTGCCTGGCGCTGATTGCGGCCCTGGTGGTGAATGCAAGATGGTCCGAACGTCAGGCCTGCGACGAGTGGTACCGGCGCAGAGATTGCCGGATTGCAACCGCGGCTTCCGCCACTACTTCTCATCTTGTCGGACGCTGGATGGCGCCAGTCTCGAGTAGCGCAAGCTCCGATGGCTCCGGCTTTAGTTCACAGAAGCGTCACCAACTGGGCCATCGCGCCAGGGCTGTTTCGACGTTATGCAGCGTCAAGCACCCCGCCGAGCACGCCGGCCTGATCCCGATTTACCTGGCCGAGTTCGCGGAATTGAAGCCCAACGACGTATCAGATAGCGGCAAAGGCGGTTTATTACCAGTCCAGTGGACGAACCTGCCTACCGAGGACGACTGATGTACGGCAAAGCCCAGCAATAGCCCCCGCGCGCAGCGAGGCCTCATTGCCTTCGAGACCGTGCTGGTCCTGCGAGACTACTTCTTCGCCGCCTCGACTTTCGCGTACTTGCGGCGGAAGCGCTCCACCCGGCCGGCGGTATCCAGCAGTTTCTGCTTGCCGGTGAAGAAGGGATGGCAACTGGAGCAGATTTCTACGTGGATGTCGCCGCGATGGGTGGAACGGGTGGTAAAGCTATTGCCGCAGGCGCACAGCACGCGGATTTCGTTGTAAACGGGATGGATAGCTGCCTTCATGGTCTCCTGATCCTTTTCAGAATTGTTAGATTCTACAGGAGTTAAGAAGGATTCAGCAACCCAGGGCAGCGTAGGCGGGACGGAGGCGGTGCTTCAAATCCCCGGCACACAGGTGTTCATCGCCGACCGGAATGTCGGAAGGGCGACAGCCGCAAACTGAAAACGGCAGGGCCGACCCCCTGCCGCCTTCGAAATCATTGGGGCCCCCTACTTGCCGCGGTTAACGGCTTTCTTCAGTTCTGCGCCTGGCGTAAACTTCGCCACCCGGCGAGCGGCAATCTTGATCGTGGCTCCGGTTTGCGGATTGCGGCCATTGCGGGCCTTTCTCTGCGAAACGGAAAAGGTGCCAAAACCAATCAACGCCACCCGATCTCCCTTGCGCAGGGAGGAAGTAATGCTATCCACAGCAGTGTCAATCGCCGAAGCTGCTTGGGTCTTGCTCATGCCGCAGCCGGCTGCGATCCGGTCGATAAGATCGGCTTTATTCATCGTCTCTCCTGAGCAGGTCTCCTTTAGCCCAGCGCGTGCAGGGGGAGTCAGCGCACTCGATTGAGCAGGAAACCCAGCGGCCTCAATGTGCGCTGCTTTTTTTTCGATGTCAACTGTGAAAATCCGCAATGGCTGCCTAGTTTGAGTCACCGCATGCACAGAAGTACATGCGGGCGCGGCATTGCGGCGATCGACGTTGGAAAACTAGGGTCTTCCGCTGACAATTGGAGCTTTCCTACGGCGGTTCGACGGGCAATACACTTTGTGCAAGCTGCTGCGCGCGACATGCCGCAAAAAGCGGATTGCAAAGCGGGTTCGCCCTACTCCTCTTCTTCCGGCTGCTCGCCGCGCGCTGCCTTGGCTTTCTCGATGATCTTCTCCTGCAGTTGCGAGGGAACCACGTCGTAGTGGTGCATCTCCATGTTGAAGCTGCCGCGGCCCTGGGTCATGGCGGTGAGATCCACGCCATAGGTCAGCATTTCTGACATGGGGACTTCCGCCTTCACGACGGTGTTGCCGGCTTTGTTGTCCATGCCCTGAATGCGTCCGCGGCGGCTGTTCAGGTCGCCCATGATGGATCCGGCAAATTCATCGGGCACGGTGATTTCGACCGCCATCACTGGCTCAAGCAGAGTCGGCTTGGCCACTTCCATGGCTTTTTTGAAGGCGATGCGGCCCGCCATCTGGAAGGAGAGGTCGTTCGAATCCACATCGTGGTACGACCCGTCGTAGAGAATTACTTTGAAATCGACCACGGGGAATCCGGCGAGGTAGCCGCGGGCCGCGGCGTCTTTGATTCCCTTCTCTACCGCGGGAATAAAGTTGCGGGGAATAGCGCCGCCGAAAATGTCGTTGACGAACTCGAATTCGCCGCCGCGGGCCAGGGTTCCATCTTGATCTTGCAGTCGCCGTACTGGCC
Organism: Terriglobia bacterium; assembly: GCA_963798155.1. Taxonomy (GTDB): domain Bacteria; phylum Acidobacteriota; class Terriglobia; order Terriglobales; family Acidobacteriaceae; genus CAWCSH01. Next base: position 54,538 of record CAWCSH010000026.1, on the reverse strand, counting down.
GTGGCCTCCGGTCTGCTTCTTGTGGCGTCCCTGCACGTCGGCCTTGCCGCGAATGGTTTCGCGATACGGCACTTTGGGCGCTTTCAGGTTCACTTCGGTGTGATAGCGCTTCTTCAGCTTGGAAACGACGACTTCAATGTGCTGCTGCCCGGTTCCGGCGATCAGGAATTCCTTGGTCTGGGGATCGCGGAAGAAGCGCAGCATGGCGTCTTCTTCCATCAGCTTATGGATGCCCGGGCCCGACTTGTCTTCGTCGGCGCGGCTCTTGGGCTCAATGGCGAAAGTGATGGCCGGCTCCGGCAGCTTCACGGGGGATACTGGATCGGAGCCGACTTGTCGCCCAGCGTGTCTCCGGTGAGCGTGTCTTTCAGTTTGGCACCGCGCCGATGTCACCGGCATGCAGTTCGTTGACCGGGACCGATGTCTTACCCTGCATGATCGCGATGTGAGAGAGCTTCTCCGAGGTTCCGCGGTTGAAGTTCTGCAGCGAGGAATCGTTCTTCAGCACTCCTGAGAAGACCTTGAAATAAGAGATCCTGCCAGCAAACGGGTCGGAGACTGTCTTGAACACGTAGAGCGAATTAGGCGCCGCATCGGTCTCTTCGCGTTCCGGCGGCTCGCCGTTGCCCGGGTCACTTCGCCATGCAGCGCCGGGTGCTCGGCGGGAGCGGGAGTGTAGTCCACGATGAAGTCCATCGCCCGGTCGGCGCCGATGTTGCCCAGGCCCGAGACCAAACACGACGGGGAAAATACGATCTTCGCGGATGGCTTCGTGCAACGCCGGAATCAGGTCTTCTTCGGGGATGGTGCCCTTCTCGAAGAACTCTTCCATCAATTCGTCTTTGCCTTCGGCAACCAGCTCGACCAGGCGTTCATGCGCGGACTGCACCGCCTCTTTCATGTCGGCAGGGATGTCGGTCTCTTTGCCCTTGCCGTCGCCTGCAAGTTCGTAGGTATAGGCCTTCATGCGGACCAGATCGACCATGCCGCGCAGGCTCTTCTCGCTGCCGATGGGCAGTTCGAGTGGAATCACATTGCGTCCGAAAGCGTTCGTCAGTGACTCGAGCACGCGGCCTACATCGGCGCGGTCGCGGTCCATGCGGCTGGCTACGATCAGGCGGGGAGTTTTGTACTCTTCGCAGTAATTCCATACCCGCTGGGTGACGACTTCAACTCCCGCCACTCCGTCGACCACGATAATGGCGGCATCGACTACCGGCAGCACCAGCTTGGCTTCGTGCACGAACATGCTGAAGCCCGGAGTGTCGATGATGTTGATCTTGGTATTGCCCCATTCCACGTACGCCAGTCCGGCGCTGATCGACATCTTGCGGGCAATTTCTTCGTCGTCGTAGTCGGTGATGGCGGAGCCGTCATCCACCCGGCCCAGGCGGGGAGTGGCTCCGGCGGTGTACAGCATGGCGGAGGCGAGAGAGGTCTTGCCGGCGTGCCCATGTCCCATCAGGGCGACGTTGCGGATATTGGCGCCTTCATAGACTTTCACAGGGTTCGCTCCTTTGCCTGAAACGCTGCGGCGGGCACGAGCATTACGCCGGTGTGCGCCGGTCGTCCTCGATAAGGCTCGGCTGTGATCGGAAGCAGTGGATCCTTGACGATGGCGGGCCCATATATGAAGAGGAAACTATAGGCCAACTTTGTACAGCCTGCCCAAAACCTTGGATGCTACCACAGGAGAAATTGGGGGCTCAACTTGGGAAGGGGGCGGTTTGGGTAGTGTCTTAATACTGCGTTGCTAGTTCGCGGGAACGACAGGAATCCAACTGGCAAGGTCAGCCAGGTCGGTGGCCATTGCTACGGCTCGGCTTCTTTCCGCCGGCTCCGTGCTAAACACCGGCAATCCCCACAGGTCTGCTTTCAGTTCGTTGTTGGCATCAGGGATACGCAGAGAATGTGGGCTAGGGCATGGATTGCTGCAACTGAGAGGGCGGCAGCTCCATAGTGCTTACGCAATTCGTCCACTGCGCTTGCCACTGTGCGCCCGAGGGACAGCTCCTCTTCGATAGGGTACTGATCGGTAGCAGGTCGAAGCATAAACGCCAAGTAATTAACGATTCGCTGCTTGCACCAACCCGAAGCGGCCATTCCACGATAAACGGTTTCATTGTCTGGAACGAGTATAGGAGCTGCCATTATGCCCGAAGCCACCTGAGCCAATGGACAAGACGATCTGAGGTAGCAACCTCGATGTCATGCACACTAGCGGCGTTGGGAACTCGTGAATAGTGGTGCACCAAAGGTTGCTGCGTGGGGAAGCACATCAACACAACCTGTTTTGCTCCGATTGTCCAGGAGATGTGAATCTCGCCGTAAAACGGGTTGATGTCCGGAGTCCCTAAAAGTGGGAATGGCACATCGGTTATTAAATCAATCGCACGGTTAATTGTAGCCTCGGTAGGCGCCGGTTCTCCGGCATCGCCATTGCCATTGACTAGCACTGCCGCGCCTATGGCTTGAACCAGCAAAAATGCTGGAAGCCACAACAGTGGCCTATGGGATGCAGTAATCGTATCCAATTCATCAATGCACTGCGGACTCATTTGCCTTCTCTTGCGCCGTACTTTCTCTATTCTTTGGAGGAGGTCGATCTTTTCTTGTAGCCATGCGACGAAGGTCATGGCCGTTTCAAGACTCATCGTCGCGCCCACTTCGACTTCTGCACTATGCCGCTTTTCCCTACTCTTTCACTGGTGCGCTCAGGTCCAACTTGTCCGGTATCGGGAATATCATGACCATGATTTGGGGATCGCCGAGCGTGCTCGGGATAGTCCTAATGAATCAATCCGCTTGGAGCGATACTTCCCACCGCGCCATCAGTGTGGATGACGCTGAAAAGATTGCTCTTTATTAGTGGAACGGTACAGAAGGGGGCATCTCTTCTGACATCGGCGGCCTTACGGTAGTGTACCAGTTACGGAAGCACTATACCCTCGGTTGCATGGAGTCAAAGATTTTAATGGCGTTGCCCCGTTATTCATGCAGATTCATGCAGATTATGCCAGCAATTCAGCTAGCGTCCAAACGTGATCCGTTACCCCCGCTTCCATCGCGGGACTGGTTCTTAAACTCTTATGCACGCGCACAAAGTTGTAACACGCAAAGTGGAGACTCACGGCGGCTTTCAAGTGTAACAGCTTCTTGCTAAAAGCATTTTCAGCCGCGTGAATCTCCGAAGCTGCATTCTGATCGTCAGTTCTGCCGTTCGAGGTAGCTGGTTGAAGGTGCTGGGATCTCCCATTGATTTCCTCGTTCTGTTTCGTGGATTCCGCTGACCTTCACGATAAGGCAGTCCAAAGTGCAAGTCGCCAGATTTGTGACTGCCTATCTTGATTACGACTTTATTCCGGCGGCAAGCGCTGTTCTATCCCCGATCCCTCTGGCGATCCACATGGTGTGCTCGCGCGAGACCGCATTCTCGGCGTCCGCGACAAACGCGGACAGATCGGCATCGGTCTTCACGTTCTCGGCCTGTTCTTCAATGAACCCCAGTTCGAGCGCCGCCACCGAGTAGGCTTGCGCCAGGTCGTCATACTGCCGCACCTGCCGCCATGCCACCAGGGCGCTGGCCAGGACGGAGAAGAGTCCCACCAGGTTCCAGGGCGATTTGGGAGCGGCCACGATGAAGGCCGCGGCCGCGAGCGCCAGCGCCTGGCTTACCAGGATGAGCACGAAAAAACGGGTCGCCGCCTGGGCGCTGGCACGGGCTTTGGTTCCGTACCAGCGGCGCTGGTCTTCAATACGGTCGGCGAGATAGGTCTGCTTGCGCTGGCTGGTGCTTGAGCCGCGCAGCTCCCGCATGCGCGGCGAAATCTGCGGCTTGTCGCTGAACTCGCTGCCGAACCCGAGAGCCAGCTGGGTCTGCTCTTTGACTACGGCGCGCAGGTCGGAGACGAATTTGTTATCGGCATCGCCGATGCTTAGCGCGGCGGGGTAGGGCTCGGCTGCTGTCATGTAGCGCCAGCACATGCTCTTGGCCGATTCCGCGACAGCGCGGCCTCCGTACCAGAGCTTGGCGGGATTCACCGAGCGCTGCATCGCAGTCAGCACGAAGCTGAGAGCGACCAGAGCGGTGCTGGCCGCGGCGAAGCTCTTGGTCCCGGAAGGAAATATTCCGGAAAACACCCCCAGCCCTACGCTGACCAGCAAGGCCGCCAGAATTCCTCCGGTAAACCACAGGTGCTGTTTCTGCGCCGCGCGCGACGCTTTGTCGGCGGCGAGAAACAGGGCGGGATAGTCGGTATCGGCGATATGGAAACCGCTCGGTGCAGCGGCGTCAGCCATCACGAACCCTCACAGGCCATCCGAAAACTGGAGTGTTATTGCATATTGCCGGACCGCGGTTGGCAAGAGAAAAAGTGGGGACGCTTCGGGACTGCGATCCCGCGGAGTGGAAACTGCCGGCATGCAGCCGCCGGAGGCGACTCTTTCGTCCAACCTGAGCCGTTCAGCCAGCTTTTTTCTTTAGCGCAACTATTCCCAACGCAATCTTCTTCCCCGACACAAAGTCGTTCCCCGCGATTATGTAACGCAAAGGATCGGCAATGGATTTGGTGATGCCGATCCGGGGAGTGACCAGGACCGGTGGATCGGCGAAGCCATCGTCAATCACCACCAGATCAGAGTTCGCATCGGTCATGTTCTTGCCGTTGTCCCGCTCACGGGTAATGCCAAACGCCTCGGACAAACGGCCCGGGCCGCTGGTTAATTTTTCAGATCGCGCTGGCCGGGCAATTTCGCACTCCGCGACGCCGCGCCATCTCGTCGATTCCCAGCAACGGCTCGAGGGCTCGCACCAGGATGCACCCTGCCTCCCCGTCGGGAAGACAGGAAATGTTCAGGCAATAGTGATTGCCGTAGATGAAATACACGTAGGCATGGCCGGGGGGGCCGAACAGCACCGAGTTGCGCGCAGTGCGCCCGGCGGTGGCGTGGGCGGCAAGATCGTTGGCGCCGAGATAGGCCTCCACTTCCACGATGCGGGCCGCGAGCAGCTTGTCGGCCATTGCGGCGGACCAGCACCTTTCCCAGCAGAGCACGCCCGACCTCTTGCGGATCCCGGTCGAAGAACTCGGCGGAAAGCGGATCTCGCAGCCGTTTACGCAGCGCGGCTTCCTGCGACCCATTCAGTGCCAGAGTGGCCGAAACTCGTTTGGGCGATGCCGAAAGGCCAACGCGGGAGTGTGACTTACGGGATGACACGATATCGACCATTCTGAGGGAAACTGGCTCATCCCTCAAGCGACCCAAACTCACCCTCAAGGAGACCGTATGCTCGCGAGAGCCCTGAAGACCTTTTCATTGCTTCTGCTGCTGGCCATGGTGGCGGCGGCTGAGACCATTCCGTCGGGCACGGCGGTGATGGTGCGGATCGATTCTCAGATCAGTTCCGGGAAAGTTGAAGGCGGAGAGAATTTTCACGCTACGCTGATGCGCGATCTGGTGGTGCATGGCAGGAAGCTGGCGAGCAAGGGCTCTCCGGCGAAAGTGCGCGTGGTGGATGCGAAATCGAGCGGGAGGCTGCATGCTCCCGGCCAGCTCAGCCTGAGGCTGGTGGCGGTGCAGATCAATGGAGCCATGGTTCCGATGTCCACCGGCGTCCGCTCGTTTAAGGGCAAGAGCCATACCAAGAGCAACGTGACCAAGATCGGCGGCGGCGCGGCTGCCGGAGCATTCATTGGAGCGCTGGCCGGCGGCGGCAAAGGCGCGCTGATCGGGACCGCAGCGGGCGCAGGAGCCGGAACGGCAGTGGCCGCGGCGACCGGAAAAGAAGAAGCTGTGATTCCGGCGGAGACGGCGCTTTCTTTCAGGACGACAAAAGCTGCGCAAGTGAAATAAGCAGCGCGCGAAATATGAACGCCAGCCTCGTCATTCTCATGTGGAAGGAGCGTGAGAGCGGCGAGGCTGACTTGCGTAGGCGGCTGACTTGCGTATGGCGGAGCCACGGGCCGTGGCTGGCGGGTGGGCGCCTAAGCCGAAACCAACTCCTTTACGGCTTCGCGGAAAACGCGGGTGTGATGATCGACATCCGACGCGTCGGTTTGGGGACACATCAGCGCCATGTTGTGAAATGGCGTCAGCAGGATCCCGCGGTTCATGGCGTAGAGGTGCATGAAGCGTTCCAGCTCGAAATCCATGGCATCGTGGGCTTCAGCGCCGTTGTTCGGAACTTTGGCGGAAAAGCCGTATTCGGCGCGGCATCCCAGGCGGGTGACGTGCCAGGGCAGGTCGAATTCGGCGATGGCCTTCTGCACGCCGGCGGTCCATCGCTCGGCGAGCGGAATCATGTAGGCGAAGGCTTCTTTGGTGAGCACCTTGCTGAGACTGGCATGCATTGCGGCCAGCGAAAGCACGTTTCCCGCCAGCGTGCCTCCGATGCCGCCGGTGTCACAGTCCTCTAATTTCTGCTGTTCGGTAATTTTCGCGGCTACGTTGGCAGTGAAGCCGTAGACTGCGCCGGGAATTCCGCCCCCAATCGGCTTTCCGAATACGAGGAAATCAGGCTCAAGATTTTCAGCCCGGGTGTAGCCTCCGGGTCCGGCGCAGATGGTATGGGTCTCGTCAATGATCAGCAGCGTGCCATGTTGCCGCGTAAGCTTGCGCAGGGCGGCGTGGAAACCGGGCTGGGGATGCACGATGCCGACGTTCGTCAACGCGGGCTCCGCCAGCACGCAGGCCACATCGCCTTCGGCGAGCGCTTTTTCAAGCGCGGGCAGGTCGTTGAACTCGACCACCTTGGTGGTCACCGCGGGATCGACCGGCGGCCCGACGTTGCCGGGGCGCGGCTTGGCTGTTCCGTTCTTTTGCAGAGTGATGAAGGTCTCGTCGACGGTGCCGTGATAGCACCAGTTGAAGACCAGAATCTTCGCTCGTCCGGTAATCTGCCGCGCCAGCCGGATGGCGAAGCGATTGGCGTCGGTCGCGGTCAGGGTGAATTGCCAGAAGGGCAGGCCGAACCGGGTCTGCAAATCTTCCGCGACAAACAGCGCGTGCTCGCTGGGGAGCATCAGCGTAACCCCGCGCCGCACCTGCTCTTCCACCGCTTTCACGATGACGGAGGGCGAGTGCCCGGTCATGGCTCCGGTATCGCCGAGGCAGAAATCGATGTAGCGATGGCCGTCCACGTCGAAGAAATGAGCTCCCTGCGCCTCCCGCACGAACGGCGGAAATGCGCCCGCCCACTTCAGCATCCAGTTCATGGGGACGCCGGCGAGCAGAGACTTCTCCGCGCGCTCGAACAGCGCCTTCGACTTGGGATGATCGTGGACGAAGCGCTGCTGCTCGCGCTGCATGAGCGAGGAGAGCCGGCTGCGGTCAAGCTTCTTCATTCGGGCTCCGAGTGACTCTGGTGCTGTGTAAGCTTAGCAAAGACGGGATGGGATGGGCGGTTTGCGGTTTGCAGGGTGCTGGCTGCGAAGCGCTGGCAAAGCGCATTTGGCACTTAGCAGTTGGCATTTAGCCCCTTCGGCTTTTGGTAGGCTGCGGCACTTAACACTTCGGTGCGGGGGAGGCTGCCGATCTGCGATCGGCGGTTGGCATTTGGAATTGCGGTTATTGGCATCGGCGGGTTTCCCGCTGCTAGACTTACTGGTCCACAGCAACTATTTTTAGTTCAGGGATTCCATGTTGAAACCTGGCGACATTGCGATTGTCAGCGGAGCGCGCACTCCCTTCGGGCGTTATTGCGGCAAGCTGAAAGACTTCACCGCCCAGGAACTTGGGGCCATTGCCGCGAAGGGCGCCATTGAGCGCGCGGGCGTCGATCCCAAGGACTTCGATCACGCCGTTTTCGGCAACGCCCAGCAGACCTCCGGGGATGCGCTGTATGGCGCGCGTCATGTCGGTCTGCGCGCCGGACTGCCGATAGAAACTCCCGCGCTCACGGTGAACCGGCTGTGCGGCAGCGGCATGCAGGCCATGGTTTCAGCGGCGCAGATGATCATGAGTGAAGAAGCCAAAGTTGTTCTCGCCGGAGGCATGGAGGCCATGTCGCAAGCGCCATTCACCATCCGCGGGCGCGACGGCTTCACCCTTTCCCCCGGCGGCAAGCTGGAAGATTCGCTGATGGTGGCGCTGCTCGACAGCTACTGCGGCCTCTACATGGCCAATACCGCCGAACTCTACGGCGAGCAGCAAGGCATTACCCGGCAGGCGCAGGATGAATTTGCGCTGCGCTCGCAGCAGCGCGCCGACGCCGCCTATAAAGAAGGACGGCTGCAGGAAGAACTTGTCCCAGTGCCGCTCAGGAACCACAAGGGCGAGCCCACGGGAGAGTCGTTGACGGAAGACGATCACCGGCGTCCGCAGACGACGATCGAGGGCCTGGCCAAGCTTCGTCCGGCATTCGGCAAGAGCGGCACCGTCACCGCCGGCAATGCCAGCGGCATCGTGGATGGCGGCGCGGCGGTGGTCATCATGTCGCTCGAAGATGCCGGCAAGCGCGGCATCAAGCCGCTCGGCCGCATCATGAGCTGGGGCATTGCGGGAGTCGATCCCAAGCTCATGGGGCGTGGTCCGGTGCCGGCAACGAAGATCGCGTTGCAGAAGGCCGGGCTCACGCTCGATTACATCGACCTGATCGAAGTCAATGAAGCCTTCGCCGCGCAGTATTTAGCGGTCGAAAAAGAGCTCGGGCCTGGATCGCGAGAAGGTCAATGTGAACGGAGGCGCGATTGCCCTCGGCCATCCGCTGGGAGCGACCGGCACGCGGCTGGTGATTACCATTCTGTACGAACTTCGCCGCCGCAAGAAAAAGTATGGACTTGCCACTGCCTGCATCGGCGGCGGACAAGGGATCGCCATGGTGGTGGAGAGTTTTCACTGATTTCACTTCTGAAAAGATGCCATCACAGTGAGTATGTTCAATCTGCGAGAATCGCTGCAATCCAGCGCGGACTGTTGAGGATCAAATGGAAATCAAGAAAGTAGGCGTCCTCGGTTGTGGACTGATGGGCTCCGGCATCGCGCAAGTCGCGGCCACGCGCCGGATTTGACGTAACTGTCCTCGAAGTCGATCAGAAGTATCTGGACAAAGGCTTTGCCGGAATCGAGAAGTCACTCGCCAAATTTGCCGAGAAGGGCACGCTGAAGGAAACTCCGCAGGCCGTCCGCGCACGGCTGAACGGCACTACCAAGCCCGCCGACCTGGCCGATTGCGACATCGTGATCGAAGCTGTCATCGAGAATCTGGCCGAGAAGCAGAAGATGTACGCCGCGCTCGACGGCATCGTGAAGAAGGACGCGATCTTCGCTTCGAACACCTCGTCTATCTCGATCACCGAGCTGATGGCGACAACCAAGCGCCCCGAGCGCTTCATCGGGCTGCACTTCTTCAACCCTGTGCCGCTGATGAAGCTGGTCGAAGTCGTCCGCACCATCGCGACTGCGCCCGACGTGTACGACACCGCCTACGAATTCGGCAAGAAGCTCGGCAAAGTCCCCGTCCGCACCAGCGACAAAACCGGATTCATCGTCAACCGCCTGCTGGTCCCCTACCTGCTCGATGCCATCCGCGCCTACGAAGAGGGCGTCGGCTCCATCGAAGACATTGACAGCGCGATGAAGCTCGGCTGCGGCTATCCCATGGGCCCGTTCACTCTGCTCGATTTCGTCGGACTCGACACCACCTACTACATCACCCATGTGATGTACGACGAATTCAAGGAGCGCCGCTTCGCCTCGCCTCCGCTGTTGAAGCGCCTGGTGATGGCGGGATGGTACGGCCGCAAATCCGGCAAAGGCTTCTACGACTACTCAGACCCCGCGAACCCGAAGCCGCAGACGCTCTAAGTGCCGCCCGCTTTTGGATTCCACCGGCGCGAGGACATTTTTCGACGGCCGACCTCTTCCCGGGTTGCATTCCTCTCCGCAATCCGCGAAAATCCTCCGCCTACGATCCCAATGAAAAACCGTTTCGCGATTTCGCTCGTTGTTGTTGCACTGGTCGCCGTCCTGACCGCTGCCGCCCTCGCCCAGAACCCCTGGCATCCCTCTGCGGAGCAGGTAAACGCTGTCTATCCCGAGGTCCAATCCCTGTACCTCGACCTGCACCGCAATCCCGAGTTGTCGCTGCACGAGCAGCAGACGTCGGCCAAGCTGGCCGAGCGGGTCAAAGCTATGGGATACGAAGTCACCACCGGCGTCGGCGGCTATGGAATCGTCGCCATCCTGCGCAACGGGCCGGGGCCGACAGTTCTGCTGCGCACCGACATGGACGCGTTGCCGGTCGAAGAAAAAACCGGCCTCGACTACGCCAGCCACGTTACCTTCAAGAACGACGCCGGAGTCACTGTGCCGGTGATGCACGCCTGCGGCCACGACATCCACATGTCGAGCTGGATCGGCACCGCCAAACTGATGGCCTCCAATAAAGACCGCTGGCATGGCACTCTTTTTCTGATCGGACAGCCGGCGGAGGAAGTAGTGACCGGCGCCGCGTCCATGCTGAAAGACGGGCTCTTTACCCGCTTCCCCAAGCCCGACTATGCCCTCGCCATTCATGATGACAACGGCCTGCCGGCGGGGCAGATTGGCTACGTGTCGGGCTACGCTCAGGCCGCAGTGGATACGGTCGAGCTGACCATCTTCGGGCGCGGAGGTCATGGCGCACAGCCGCAGGAGACGATCGATCCCATCGTCATCGCGTCGCGCGTGGTGCTGTCGCTGCAAACCATCGTGTCACGAGAGATCAATCCGCAGGATGCGGCGGTGATCACCGTAGGATCGTTTCAGGCGGGGACGAAATCGAACATCATTCCGGATGAAGCCAGGCTGCAGATCACGGTGCGGTCGTACAAGCCGGAAGTGCGCAAACATCTGCTGGAGGCAATTGAGCGCATCGCCAAAGGCGAATCGGAGGCCGGGGCTTCGCCACGCGAGCCGCTGGTGAAGGTCACTCCCGGGGCGGGCGCGATGTATAACGATCCGGAACTGACGAAGCGGGAAGCCGGAGTACTGCGAGGGACGCTAGGGCAGACGAATGTAGTGGAACTGCCAGCGAAGATGGTCTCGGAAGACTTCGCCGAATACACCACCGCCGGCGTGCCTTCGACTATGTTCTATGTGGGGGCGGTGGAGCCGCAGAAGTTTGCGGCGGCGAAGCAGGGCGGGGCGCGGATTCCGAGCCTGCATTCCCCGCAATGGGCTCCGGATTACGAGCCGACGCTGAAGACAGCGATCGAGGCGGAGACGGCGATGCTGGTGGATTTGCTGCAGAGGCGGGAGTAATCAGCAATTGGCATTTAGCACTTGGCAGTTAGCATTGGCAGTTAGCATTTGGCATTTAGCCATTCCGGGCCTGTGCAGAAGCTTCTCAGTGCGAAAGTCTCTGATTGCGGAATTCTCTTCGAACCGCTGCTGGCTAAATGCCAAGTGCTAACTGCTAAGTGCTGGGTCTGATGCATTTATGAACCGACGTTTTCTGTGCTCGTGCCTGCTGCTGCTTTGCCTGGTGCTGTTTGCTACTCCCGGAAACAGCTATTCGGTTCTCACCCACGAACAGGTTGTGGACCTGTTGTGGAAAGATCAGATTCAGCCGCTGCTCCTGCGGCGCTTCCCCGGCTCCTCTGCCGACGCGCTGCGGGAAGCTCATGGATATGCCTACGGCGGTTGCGTGATCCAGGACATGGGTTACTACCCGTTCGGCAGCGCCTACTTCAGCGACCTGGTTCACTACGTCCGCAGCGGAGACTTTGTCCTCGCGTTGCTGAAAGACGCGACCGACCTCAATGAGTACGCCTTCGCGCTGGGCGCGCTGGCGCACTATGCCTCCGACAACAGCGGACATCCCACCATCAATCAAGTCACCGCCATCGAATTCCCCAAGCTGAAAAAGAAATACGGCGACCGGGTCACCTACGCGGAAGATCCCAAGGCGCACATCCGCACCGAATTCGGATTCGACATGGTGCAGGTGGCCAAGAACCGCTACACCTCCGACCGCTACCACGATTTCATCGGCTTCGAAGTGGCCAAGCCTTTACTGGAGCGGGCGTTCGCCGAGACCTATGGCGTCAAGCTCAGCGACGTCGTCACTAACGAAGACCTGGCGATCGGCAGCTACCGGCGGGCCGTTGCCAAGATCATTCCGGAGATGACGCGCGTGGCGTTGCTCTCGCGGCATGACGAGATCGTGAAAGAGACTCCGAACTTCGAGAGGCAGAAGTTCCTCTACACGCTTTCACGCACGAATTATGAGAAGCAGTGGGGGAAGGGCTACCGCAGGCCGGGGTGGGGAGCGCGGATTCTGGCGTTCTTTCTGAAGATCATCCCGAAAGTCGGTCCCTTCAAAGCGGTGAACTTCAAAATTCCCAGCACCACCACCGAAGACATGTACATCAAGAGCGTGAACCAGACGGTGGACGACTACAAGGCCCTGCTGCGGGAGGCGAGTGCCAGGACTCTGAAGCTGCCCAATACCGATTTCGATACCGGGCGCGACACGCACCTTGGGGAATACTCGCTGGCGGACAAGACGTATGCCAGGCTAGTGGACGATCTGGCAAAGAATTCTTTCAGCTCGGTTTCGCCGCAGCTGCGGGCGAATGTTCTGCACTTTTACTCGGGGCCGCCGCCGAATTTTAAGAAGAAGAAGGACGTAAAAAACTGGGCCAAGCTCCAGCAGGAGGTGGAGCAACTGCGGCAGTTGAAGGCCGGCGAAGAACCCGCCCGCGGGGCGGGGTGCCAGCAGCCCGACTGAATTTCTGTGCCATACCGATTAATCGCTGGTTTGTGTTGAATTCGTGGCTGTGCGGACCTTGATCGGTCTCTAGCGCAGGTAGACTTCTCTGCGATGGCCGATGCGTAGAACCAGCACCACCAGCCGATCATGCTCTAAGGAACAAATGATGCGGTAATCCCCAACGCGGTATTTCCAAAATTCGCTGAGGTCTCCGCGCAGCCTTTGACCGATTTTCGCGGGATCATCCAGCTTGCCGACCCTATGGTACAGAAATTTCAGAATGCGGCGCGCGACCGGCTTGTCGAGATTGTCGAGTTCCTTCTGGGCGGCCCGCTCGAACTCAATCTTCCACGCCATAGCGCCGCATCAGTTTCCCGATGGGGACGGTCCGGGTGCGTCCGGCACGCACCGGCTTCCAGCCGCCGTTCGGCCAGGTAGATATCCTCTAACTCATCAAGGTGCTGCAAAATAGCCTGCCGGGCATAGTACGTCTTGGTGCGTCCGGTGCGTTTGGCGAGGGAGTCCAGTCGCTTTTCGATCTTGTCGGGAAGGCGGATAGCTAACATGGCAAGTTCCAGTCTTTGCTATACAATTATAGCAGTTATGACAATTCTTTATCGGGCGGAGATTGAAGCGGGTTTACGAGGCCTTCGACGCCGCTGATAATTCTGAGAATCTAAATCTATGACCTTCCAAAATATCCTGCTCGAAAAGAAAAACTCCATCGCTTATGTCACCGTGAACCGACCCAAGGTGCTGAACGCGCTCAACATGGAAACCATGGAAGAGCTGCGCGCCGCCTTCACCGACATCAAGAACGACGCTGACATCCGCGTCGCCCTGCTCACCGGTTCCGGCGAGAAGGCGTTCATTGCCGGCGCCGACATCGGCGAACTGGCGAAGCAGGACGCCGTCACCGCCAAGGAGTACACGCATCGCGGCCAGTCGGTGCTCGATCTGATTGAGAACCTGGGCAAGCCGGTGATCGCCTGCATCAATGGATTCGCGCTCGGCGGAGGTTGCGAAATCTCCATGGCCTGCACCATGCGCCTGGCCAGCGAGAATGCGAAGTTAGGTCAGCCGGAAGTGAAGCTCGGCATCATCCCCGGTTATGGAGGCTCGCAGCGCCTGCCTCGGCTGGTCGGCAAAGGTGTGGCCATGCAGCTGGTGCTCACCGGCGAAATCATTACCGCGCAGGAAGCTCACCGCATCGGTCTGGTCAACGAAGTCACCGCTTCCGCCGAACTGATTCCCCGCGCCGAAGCCATCGCCAACAAGATCATCGCAAACGCTCCCCTGGCAGTGCAGTACACCATGGAAGCAGTCAACAAGGGGACGGAGATGCCTCTTCCCGACGGCCTCTACCTCGAGGCGCTGCTGTTCGGGATCGCCTGCGCCACCGAAGACAAGAAGGAAGGCACGACGGCATTTCTGGAGAAGCGTCCGGCGCAGTTCAAGGGAAAGTAGCCGGCGGTCTACGAACTTCCCCCGGCTTTCGCCTGCGGTGCAGGCTGCCCTTCCGGCACAGCCGCATTGTGCACATTCAGCGGCGGCAGCAGCGCCATCCAATGATCGCGCTCGGCAATGAAGTCGCCCATATCTGCCTTCGCCACTGGAAACGCCGGAGGCAGCTTCAGCCGCTCGAAATCCACGAAGCGCCCGTTCTTTTGCAGGCGGAAGTCGAGATGCGGCCCGGTCGCGAGGCCGGTCATCCCCACTAGTCCAATGCGCTGGCCTTGATTCACATGCTGCCCGGCATGCACCAGGGCGCGGGAGAGGTGCATGTAGTAAGTCTCGTATCCGTTCGAATGGCGCAGGCAGACATAGATGCCGTTGCCTCCCTTACGGGCGGCGGCAATCACCTGCCCCGAAGCGATCGCCTGCACGGGAGTGCCAGTGGGCGCGGCATAATCCGTTCCGAGATGCGGCCGCCTGATTTTCAGAATCGGATGCAGGCGGTGCAGGCTGAAATGCGAGCTGATGCGCGCGGCAAATTTCAGCGGCGACCGCAGGAAGGCTTTCTGCAGCGATTTGCCATCGGCGGAGTAGTATCCCGGAACTCCCTGGGCATCGTGGAACAGCACTGCCTTGTACACCTGCCCGGCATTGTCGTATTCGGCGGCGAGAATGCGTCCATAAGAAGACGGCGATCCGTCTTTGTATTCCTTCTTTTCCATCACCAGGCGGAAGGTATCGTTGGGCTGGGTGTCGGTGTTGAAATCCATGTCCCAGGCGAAGATGTCGGCCAGCCGCAGGGCCAGCTCGGGATGCTCCCCCGCGGCCACCACCCCGTCAAACAACGAGCCTTGCACCTGTCCTGATACTGCAACCGTCTTGACGGTGCCGGGTGTCTGGCGAATTTCCGCCTTGTACTGACCGCCGTCCTGCTTCACCAGCAGTTCGCGCTCGGGATCGATCTGATAGTCGAGCGATCGGAGTTCGCCACTCGGAGACTTCAACGCCAGCAGCTTGGTGCCCGGACGCAGCCGCCGCAGGTTGTACACGGCGCGGGCGGCCTGGGTGGCGTTGTACACCGCCTGAGGATCGAAATCCATATCGAGCAGCAGTTCGCTCCAGGTGCTTCCGTCCGAAACCAGGGCCTCGAGGTGCTCGTCATGGGGAGCCGCGGCCCGTGCCGCCGCTAATTTGGTGGCAGCTTCTGACGCCGCGCGCGCCTCGGCGGCGAACCGGCTGTCGGCATGAAGGCGGAATCCCACGGCTGCCCCTGCCAGCAAAACCCCTGCCACGGTATAAAGCGCTACACGAAGTACACGCTGATTCACTCCCCCTCCTCCCCTTGGTTAAGAACGTTTGTTTAAGAACGGCTGAACGGCGGCGGGACTTCAAACCGCCGTGTGATTACCCCCACCATTACTGCCAGACTAACTAGCTGAAAAATCAAGGTCAACCGCGATTTTCGTGAGTATCGTCGCGGACAACGGCCTTAAGTACCGTGGATGAATCCGCCCTCCTTGCCGAAGAATGGGACATCGCGGAAACACCGGCCCGAACACTCCCTCCTTTCGGCTGGCCCGCCGCTGACTTTACTCATGTCCGATCAAATTTCTCAGCCCGAAGAAGAGCCGGTTTTAACCCTCTGGCCGCGCGTGCTGCAAGGCGCGATGGCGGTAGTGTTGCTGGGCGGCGCTACCTTGCTGGTCCACCTTTACTATCCTCCGCCGACCAATGGCCTGCAGCAACAGGTGCGGGAGCTCACCCAGCAGGTACAGGAGCTGCAACAGGAACAGGACATGCCGGCCATGGTCCTGACCAAATATCGCAATTCCATCTGCTACATCTTCGGGGTGTACCAGGTGGGAATTCCGGGGCAGCGGCCTGAGCTTCGCGCCCGCATCTCCGGTACCGGCTTTGTGGTCGCCAACGGATTACTGGCCACCAACCGCCATGTCGCCGAACCCTGGTATGGAGATTCGGAAGCGGCCGACCTGATCAACAAGGGCGACACTCCAGTGCTCGAAAAGCTGCTGGTCTTTTTCCCCGGATTTCCCGAGCCCATGAACGTCACCCCGGTCGTAGTCTCGGCCGAAGGCGACCTCGCCATCCTGCATCTCGATTCGACTCCGGCAACGCGGCAGTTGCGGCCTCTGCCGCTGGCCGAAGGCACTTCGACTCCGGGAGATCTGGTCACGGTGATCGGCTATCCCATGGGAGTGCTGGGCATGGTGGCGAAGTCACCGCCCGCCGTATATGAGAGGCTGGCGTACCGCCGCGATGACGTTGGCGCAGCTAATGAACTGGCGGCGTTGTCCCTGATTCGTCCCTCAGCCACCTGCGGACATCTGGGCGATGTAGTCGGCAGCAAGTTGATCTACGACGCCCCGACCGCCCATGGCGGAAGCGGCGGCCCGGTATTCAACTCGCACGGACAGGTGATTGGCATCAATTCGGCATTCATCGACGGCTTCTCCGGAGGCACGCTGGGAATTTCGGTCGATGCCCTGCGTCCCCTGCTGGCCGCAGCCAAAAGAAAACATCCCAACTCCATCACCCAGGCCGGTCTCTCCGAAAAATAGGCCCGGGGAACTCACAGCCCCGCGGTGAAATGCTCCACACCGTTCCGGCTTTGAGATGGGTCAGCCGGATCGACCCGAGCCGGCGCGAATGCTGTCGCCGTCTTCGCCGGTCCGCTACCCGCTTCACCGTTCACCCGGGTTCACCTCGGAAACGGCGACCGCCAGTTCACCCGCTATATTGGCGCGCATCTTTGCTTGCTGCTGGGCGGTGAACAGCAGGCCGCCCATTCCCATCTGCCGCATCTCTTTCTCGCGCCACTGCGCCGACATGATTCCCAGGGGCGCATGCGAGTTTGATCCCAGGAGCAGATGCCCGAGTTCATGCGCCGCCACATTGCCCAGCAGCCGCGAGAGGCTGGCGCTGGACTCCTGGTGCATGCGCTCGATGCGGTCATAAAACACGTCGCAGTACCGGCCGAGCCCTCCGGGGTTCAGAAAGGCCATGCCGAACACATCGGTTTTGAAGTTCTTGCTGTCCCCGACCAGGTGCATCACGAACACATTCGCGCCCCAGACCTGCCCGCAATCCGCAATGGCTTGCCGGCTAGAACTGGCCGCAGGGTCTTCGACCAGACCGCAGTTCAGCCATCGCAGATGGATGCGAGCGGAGTGAAATACTCGCCTTGCCTCCTGCTGCGCCGGCCACAACACCGCCTCCGGGACCCCGGCGTCGTTGTACAGCAGGACCGTAACCCCCGCCGCCTCAACCCCCGTCTCGGCTTGCACCGGACGTGGGGATGCGAATAGGGCAAATCCCCCACCAAGAACAACCAGAACAGACAACTTGTGTAGTGTCCGGCCCACGGCGCCATCCTCCGTAGCCGGATTTCAAGCGCGCAGGCCCGCTACCTCAATGTTCCGCGGGTGACCCCGAGGCGAAATGTTGGTGACAAGCTAATGTCTTGCGCGTCAAAAGGTTATGGCGTCTCCTGACAACACGCTGCGGCGGAACAAAGTGCTAGACTCGCGCGTAGTCAGTAGCATGCCAGGCAACGGGAACAATCACGGCTTGGTCATCAGCTTCGGAATTTTCGAAGTGGATATGCACGCCGGCGAGTTGCGCCGCAGCGGCATGCGGGTGCGCCTGCAAGAGCAGCCGTTTCAGGTGCTGAAGATGCTGCTGGAACGTCCCGGCGAAGTGGTGACCCGAGAGGCTCTCCAGACGCAACTCTGGTCGGCGGATACCTTCGTAGACTTCGATCACAGCCTGAACGCCGCCATCAAGCGCTTGCGGGAAGCTCTGGGAGACTCAGCCGAGAATCCCCGGTTTGTAGAGACGCTCTCCCGCAAGGGATACCGCTTCGTCGCGCCGGTGAACCGGCCCCTGACCGTTCCGGCGCCTGAGAGCCCCTCACCAGTCTCCATGCCGAGACCCCGCTATCTATGGGCTGCGGGGATTGTCGCCTCGGGCCTTCTGGTTCTTGGGATATTTGTCGGTCTTTACGTCGGTCACCGTTCGGTTCCGGCTCCACAAGCGCGGCCTTTCCGGCTCACCGCTACTCCAGAGGATGATCCGGTAAACGGCGCTGCCATCTCCCCCGATGGAAAGTATCTGGCGTACGCCGACAACAACGGCTTCTATCTGCGCCAGGTGGACACCGGCGAGACCCATCCCATCCCTCTGCCAAGGGACTTTGCGGCTCGTCCCGGCAGCTGGTATCCAGACAGCAATCATATGGTGGTGGCGGTTCCCGGGAAGGAGACGGAGCGCCCGGGCTTGTATGAGATCTCGGTATTCGGGGGCAGTCCGCGCCTGTTGTTTGCGCAGGGCTGGCAGCCCGCGGTTTCACCCGACGGCTCTGAAATCGTGTTCATCACCGGCAGCTACTTGAACGAGCAGTTGTGGATGATGCGCTCCGACGGCAGCCAGCCGCACAAGCTGCTGGGAGACCCCAACGACTTCTTCGGCTCAGTAGCCTGGTCCCCTGATGGCACGCGGATCGCCTACACCGCGGCGCATTTTGTGGTGGGCATAGGAACCAAAAGCGCCATCGAGATTTTCAATCCATCCACGCCGAAGCGGCAGATCATGATGGCGCCTCCCCGCATCGGGCAATGGATCGCATGGACCGCCGACAACCGCCTCATCTATTCCCTCGAAGAGCCTTCCCCCAACCAGTCGGATTCCAACCTCTGGGCAGTGCAGCTGAATTCGAACGGCGAGCCCTCGAGTGCTCCCGTGCAACTCACCAGTGAGGCCGGCGCTGTCGGGCCAATTACCCTGGCCGCCGGAGGCAAGCGGCTGGCGTTCGTGAAGAAGCACTTCCAACCGGACGTATACGTCGCCAATCTCGAAGATCGCGGCCTGCGCATCGGCGAACCCCAGCGCCTCACCTTCGACGACCACGATGACTATCCCTATGACTGGACTCCCGACAGCAAAGCGATCATCTTCGCCTCAGATCGCAGCGGGACCTTCAAGATCTACAAGCAAGGGATTGACCAGACCACTCCAGACCTGGTGGTCAGCGACACTTCAAACCTCGCCATACCGCGGCTCAGTCCGGACGGCACCGAAGTGCTGTACGAGGTTTACTCCACCAAATGGGAGCCGATGTCGCACGTTCGCCCCATCATGCGAGTCCCGCTGGCCGGCGGAGCTCCGCAGAAAGTGCTTGAGGCCATGGAGTTGATGAACCATCAGTGCGCCCGTGCGCCATCTACGGTCTGTGTGTACAGTCAGGCTGAGAAGGATGCCCTGGCGTTCTTCACCTTCGATCCGGTAAAGGGGAACCCGAAGCAGATTCTGCGAATCAAAGACGACTTGCCCTACTCTTACGGCTGGTCGCTGTCGCCCAACGGGGCCATGCTGGCGGTGGCCAAGGGGCTTGACCTGCCGAACGAATCAATCGTCCGCATCTTCCCGCTCGATGGCAGTGCGGAGAAATTGATTCACCTCAGGGGGTATTCGGGAATTTACGGCATGGATTGGGCGGGAGACAGCAAGAGCCTGCGGATCTCGGGTCACGCCTCCGACGACGAGAACCGGTTATTGAACGTAGGCCTGGATGGACGCGTCACGCCGTTGTTGTTGTCGAAAAATATGGAAATCGGCTGGGCCATCCCGTCACCCGACGGCAAGAAAATTGCCATCTGGCAGGCCAGCGGCACCGCGAATGTGTGGATGCTGGAGAATTTCTAGGGTGCGCTGATAGGCCGGTTGGAACTACAAATTGAAAGTCCCTACGCTCCCGGCTTTCCCTCATATAACGGCCACAGCTGGTTGCCGATCACGCGATAGATCACGAAGGCGCTGCCCGCATCGGAAATCTCGCGGAACAACAACTCTCCCCGGCCGTCGCCGTCGGCATCAACGACATCGATCAGTTCATATTTCGAGACCAGGTCGAGATGCTGGTCGTCGGTGACTTTGGAGAAAGCCACGTGCAGCTCGTCGTAGATGTCGTCCCGCGCCACCAGCGTGACTGTGTACTCTCCGTTGCCGAAGGTTGCGGCTTTTGACTGCGGCAGCCGCGCTTTCGCCGTCAGTACCAGCACCGGCTGGTTGCTGCTGGAGAGATCGAACGCTTTCAGTTGCACATCTTCAAACTCCACCGGCGGAGCCTTGTGTGCTCCTTTTGCGGGTGCGGTCTTATGCGGCGCAGCGCCGATTTGCGAGGAAGCCTGCTTCGCCGCCCAGGCTTCCACTTGTTTCGACGCCAGGGCCAGCACTTTCTTGCGGAACTGCTGCTCTTCGTTGGAGTCGAGGTCGTACAGGTAGGAGTGCGATTCGGGGCCGCCGGCATCGGAAATTGCCGGAATCATCTGCACGCCCGGTCCCGCAGAAACCAGGCTGGGCGGGGCAGATGCTCCTTTATGCGGAGCCTTCTCGACTGCCGCCGTACTCTCGGTGGGCGCAGTCGCGGACGCGGCGGGCCGTCCACGCCGCAGCATCGGGCGGTTAGGGTCTGCCTCGTCGGAGGCTTCGCTCGATTCGGTGGCTTGCGTCCCCGCCGTCGCTGGGGTCGCAGGCGTTGCTGCGGGCTGCGGAGCTGACTGCCCCGGCTTCGGCTGCGCGGATTTATCCTGCGCGGATTTATCCTGAGGTCCCTTCTCTTGAGCGTCGGGCTTTTGAGCTTCCGGCTTGGCTTCAGACGCCAGGACGCCGCAGCACTGGCGGACCTTCGTCTTCTTCCCCCACAGGCTTCGAGGCGGCGACTTCTTTCTTCGCTGCCGGCTTCGGCCCACCGGGTTCCCAATTACCCTTTCCGATCCAGATGTTTTTTCCCTGCAGGGCGCCGGTTACGGTGAACAGTCCTAACGATTTTCCGCTGCGAAAGGCTTCGTACACCGTGCCGTCGTCGAGCGCCATCGGCACCGGAGAGGCCTTATAGACGCTGGCATCGTAGAAGTTGCCTTCATACATGATGCTGACCGGAATCAGGCGAGACGATCCGCCGGGCAGGAGCTCGAGCAGCGCCAGCGCGCGGGGACCAACGTCCTTTTTGGGGGCAAGCTGTGCCCGGGACTGGCCCGCGAACAACGCTGCGCCCGCCAGGATGACGGCCCAGCCGCGGTTACGGTATAACCTTCTACGAAAGGGAGACACTGCCATGGCTGTCGCTACCAACGCCCTCGATATCAATGATAAAGCCCCCGAGTTCACTTTGCCTGACCAGAACGGCGAGAACCTCTCGCTGAAAGACTTTCGCGGCCAGTATGTCGTGCTCTATTTCTATCCCCGCGCCGACACTCCGGGATGCACCATCGAAGCCTGCGAGTTCCGCGACTCTTACAAGAAGATCGAGAAAACCGGGGCCAAGATTCTCGGCATCTCCCCCGACACTCCCAAGGCTCAGAAGAAGTTTGAGGAGAAATACAGCCTGCCATTCACCCTGCTCGCCGACGCCGATAAGAAAGTATGCAACCTCTATGGTGTGATGCAGGAAAAGAACATGTATGGCAAGAAAGTGATGGGCGTAGTCCGCACCACCTTCATCATCGGCCCCCAGGGCAAGATCAGGCACATCTTCCGCAAAGTGAAGGCGGAAGGCCACGCCGCCGAAGTGCTGGAATATCTGAAGGCGGCCATGAAAGGCGCGGCTTAGGGCTGGACAAACGGGATTCGGGGATGCGGGCTCTGTTACCCTGATACTCCGCGCAGATGAGGCGAGCCCTTCCACGAATTTTGACGATTGCGGCCCTGGCGCTCATGACGGGATGCGCCCAGACCGGGGTCCCGCTGCCGCCGTCGCTCGAGTTGCCTTCGCCGGTCAACAATCTTCGGGCAGTTCGCAAAGCCGACAAGGTCTATCTTTCCTGGGCCATGCCGTCCCGCACCAGCGATGACGACGCGATTCACCAGCTTGGGCCAACCCACGTCTGCCGCAGTGTTAGTCCTCAATTCGAAAGCTGCGGAACTCCGGTGGGCGAGATTCAGCCCGCCACCGTGCCCGCAGCGGCCAATGCGGCCGCTCCCCAGAAGCCCACGTTGAATTACACCGACACCCTTCCCGCCCAACTCACCGCAGCTACCCCCGAGGGAATCGCGTATTACGCAGTCGAGGTCCTGAACTCGCACGGGCGAAGCGCCGGCCTGTCGAACCGAGTCGAGATTCCGCTGCTCCCGACGTTGCCGCCTCCACCGGATTTCCGGGCACAGGTCACCGCCGACGGCATTCGCGCCTCCTGGTCGTGCGTCACCGTTCCGGCTGACACGCCTGCCACGCTCCTATACCGCGTGCGGGTCTATCGTCTGGCGGAAAGCGGCGCAAAGGCCGAGGTTGCCGCAGAGGCTCCCATCTCCACCTGCCCCGGTTCTCTGCTCGACCAGAGCTTCGAATGGGAGAAGACGTATCAATATTGGGCCACCATCGTGACCATCTCCACCGCACCCGGCAAGCCCGAGGCCCAGGTCGAAGGCGACAACACTCCGGAGGTTCGCCTCGTGGCGCACGACACCTTTCCCCCCTCGGTTCCGAGCGGACTGCAGGCGGTTTTCTCGGGAGCGGGCCAGAAGCCCTTCGTGGACCTGATCTGGTCCCCCGGAACCGGCGCGGACCTGGCGGGTTATAACGTCTATCGCCACGAAGAAGGGCATTCCCCGGTCAAGATCAATTCAGACCTGGTGAAGACGCCGGCCTATCGAGACTCCGAAGTCGAGCCTGGACGAAGATACTTCTATTCTGTCTCAGCCGTGGACCTGCGAGGAAACGAGAGCGCGCGCTCGGATGAGGCGAGTGAAGAAGTGCCGCAGTAGTGGCTTCTAGCTTCTAGCTTCTGGCTTCTGGCCAGGATTAAGTGGCTAGTGATCAGTAGTAACGATTCGTGATTGCCAATTTCCAAATGCCGATTTCCAGATGGCAATTGGGAATGAAGAATCGGAAATACCCTTTTATGAAATTCTGCCGCTTTCAGCTTCAATTGCAACCGCAGTACGGATTGGTCGAGCCGGTCGCCGGCCGCAAGACCATCACTCGCGTGCTCCTCAAGGCTCCGCAGGAGAACGGCGGCGACCTGGAAAGTCTTCCCAGCCGCCGCATGGATAGCCTGCCGCTCGAGGAAGCGAAGCTGCTGCCTCCAGTGCTGCCGTCGAAAATCGTCTGCATCGGCCGCAACTACCGGGAACACGCGGCTGAGCTGGGCAATGAAGTGCCCAGCGAGCCTCTGCTGTTCCTCAAGCCTCCATCCTCACTTCTGGCTCCCGGAGGCACCGTAGTCCGTCCACAACTCTCGCAGCGCGTCGATTTCGAAGGGGAACTCGGAGTGGTGATCGGGAAAACCTGCCGCAAGCTCCGCTCCGACGAAGACGTTCGCCCCTACATCCTCGGCTATACCTGCGTGAATGACGTCTGCGCGCGCGACCTCCAGAAAAAAGACGGCCAGTGGAGCCGCGCAAAGGGCTTCGACACCTTCTGCCCCGTGGGGCCGCTGGTGACCGATGAGCTCGATCCCTGGGCCGGCATCGCGGTGCAGACGCGGGTGAACAGCGAACTCCGTCAGGATGGCAACACCCGCGATTTCATCTTCGCGTTGGACGTCGTGATCCGCCACATTGCGCAAGCCATGACCCTGTTCCCCGGGGACCTGATTGCCACCGGCACGCCGCAAGGGGTCGGACCGATGGTGGCGGGCGATGTCGTGGAAGTTAGTGTCGAGGGCATCGGCAAGCTCACCAGCTTTGTAGCCGATGAAGTCGCCGGCAGTTGAGGGTAAATTTCCTCAAGCCTGATGGTGCAGGCTCAGTCGTTCACCCGGCACTTCTTTCGTAACCCCGCTTCCCCTTCCGCAATTCCGTATATGGCTTTATGCTGTGTCTGGAAGTTGCGCCCGGCAAACCTTCCATCCTCAGACGTCATGAATTCATATCGCATTTATGCATTTCTATTGGCCTGCTCGGGGGCGATTGCCGCCAGCTACTACCTGTTTCGCGGCAAGCCGAAATCTGCCGACGAGCAGGAACGCGAGCGCCGCGCCTGGCTGGATAGCATTGGCCGCATCACCGACGGCACCGTAATCGACGTGCAGGAACTCCAGTCCGCCGACGACACCTTCTCTACCCTCCTGCTCTACCATTACGACGTCGCCGGAGTCTCCTACGAATGCTCGCAGGACGTCACCTACCTGCGTCCGCTCATCAACCTGCACTCCTGCCGCTTGGGTCTGCCCACTTCGGTACGCTACGACCCGCACAATCCCGGCAATTCCCTGGTTGTCTCAGAAAAGTGGATGGGACTGCGGCAGTAGCAGTCCGGGTGTCGCTGGAAGCGCGATCTCTCTGGAATTTGTGGATGGAAGGGGAAGTGCCGCGTTCGGCTAGCTTCCCGTCGAGAATCCGCCGGTAGCGTGCGCAAACGTCATACGCAGGTATTTCCGGGGATTGACGGGAGTGTCGTTGATGCGGACTTCGTAGTGAAGGTGCGGGCCGGTGGAGCGTCCGCTGAGGCCGACGTAGCCGATAGTATCGCCGCGCCGCACGTGCTGCCCGGCGGCCACCGCGAACCCCGAGAGGTGCCCGTAGCGGGTGGTGACGCCGCGGCCGTGATCGATGATGACGGCGCGCCCGTAACCGCCCATGAAGTCGGCGAAATCCACGACGCCGTCGGCGGGTGCGACCACCGCCTGCCCATAGGACGAAGAAATATCCACTCCGCTATGAAACGCCCCTTCGCCATTGAAGGGATCGATGCGCTCTCCGAATGATCCGGTAATCAGCCCGGCAACCGGCCAGAGGTTCGGAGAAGAATTCGCCCGCACCCAGTCGGCTGTAGTCACGTTGCGAATCAGGCCGAGTGAAAGTCCCGCCGTGGTCGCTCCGGTGAGAGCCGAATTCTTCAGCGCGTAAAGCTGGTCGAGCGAAGAGTTCACCTGCGCGTCGCGCTTCGATTCAGAAGATTCATCGAGCAGAATCGGGTCTGTCTTCAACCCGTAGAGCGACGAAACCTCGCCCGCCAGCGAGCCCAGCGACGCCACCTGAATGTCGCGTTCCTTGGCCACCTGCTCCAACTTGGAGTAGCGGTTCTTGAGATCGTCTTTTTCGGTACGCAGTTTGTTGAAGCGGGAAACCTTCAGCAGCATGCGGGTGTAGGACCCGGCAATGCCGGTCATGCTGAGGACTGCAATCGCCGCCGCTACGACGAAAATGTAGGCGTAATGCAGGGGGATGGAAATCTTCGCAACTGCCCATCTTCTCCCCGGGCGACGAATAAGATGTAAAAACGCTTCCGCAAAAATTGTCCTTCCGTGGCAATGCCCTTGGTCATCAGTCATGGACCGCTTTGGGACGGCTCGTGGTTCGAGAGTCCCTGCGACTCCACGCTGAGTTCGGGCTACGTTCCCATGTTGGGAATAAGGCTCGTACGCCGCCCGCTTCCTACCGGAACCAGGTCAGGTCCGAAACTGAGGTGGCTGCAATCGACAGTAGATGCAGCACTTAGTTCGGCCAAAGGGTCTCAGGTCAGCGTGCTCACGGTAACAAACTAGATTCCCCCGTGTCAACGGCTCGACCTTACTACGACCACACAGTGTACCAAGGCGTACGGTCTACCGTACTTCGGTGCGGAAAGGACCTTCCGAAATGGAACCCAGATGACTGGCCATGCCGCTCGCCAACTCTAGCGGCACGTCTTGCACCACTCGGCAGGCAGTGGGTAGATGAATGGCACTCGAATGGAGTTGTCCCGATGACCGCTTCCGCCGCGGCTAGATTCTGACTTCCTCTGACCGGCCAGCTCTGGAAAATTGCAGCCCTAAGCCCCGCTCTTACTCTTGCCCGAAGAACCTGGCCGCACTCGCTTGATGCCGCGCACTTTCAGCAGGTCGGGCATGCGGATCACCGGAATGACCGCGCCGATAGCATTGATGTCGGGGTAATGCTGGGTGACGATGCCTTCCAGCTTCTCGACATCGGGAGAAAGGTCCTGAATCGCGGGCTGCATTTCGATCACCACGGAGGTTGCGGGCATCACCCGCTCCACGCCGGTAAGCTTTCCCACCTGTTCCGGTTGCGTGCCTTTCATCCGCACCAGGAACAACAGCCCGATCTCCCGCAGCGGCGAAACTCCCAGCGCGCTCAGGTTCGCCATGAAATTCGGGTCGAGGTGATCGAGCACCAGAATGTACTCCTGGCCGGAATTTTCGGAAGCTGCTCTCGGAGGATTGGAAGCCCTCATCCGCGAGGTAGTCGCGAATACACAAGCCATCGTGGCAAACGCCAAAAACCAGCCGGGACCGTGCTTCATAAGGCCAAGCATTCTCCTGTTCAGAGCAATCTGTCAATCCGCCCGGGCGATCATCTGCGGGAAGCCGCCACCACCCGGGCAATTCCCTGAAGATCATTTCGAAGCTGCAGATTATTCCACGAACTCAGCAGAGATTTCACCCGCCCGGCAATCGTCCCGCTGATCTCCATCACCAGCCAGCCGCCGGGCTTGAGTGCGGTCTCGGCCTGCGGAATCAGCCGCTCGATTACTTCGAGCCCGGTCGGCCCGGCGAAAACCGCATGGCGGGGCTCGAATTTGCGCACCTCCAGTTGCACCTGCTCTTCTTCGGACTCGCCTACATAGGGCGGGTTCGAGACGACCAGAGTCGAAGGTTGCCGGAGCAACACCCGTCAGCAAGTCAGCCTGGCGAAATTGCACCCGCGATCGCGAGTTGGTGGCGGGCGGCATTGGCCCGCGCGATTTCGAGCGCGTCGGCCGAGATATCGATGGCACGAATTCCGGCGGCTGGCAGTTCCTTCGCAAGCACCAGCGCAATGCAGCCGGAGCCGGTGCCGACGTCGGCGATGCGGAGGGAACTCAGCCTCTGGGGCCTTGTGCCCTCTGCAGGCCGCACTAGCTCAGAGCACCACGGTCTCGATCAGGTGCTCGGTTTCGGGGCGCGGGATCAGGACCGCCGGGGTGACGATGAAGTCCATGCCCCAGAATTCCTGGTGGCCGGTGATGTACTGCGAGGGAATGCCTCTGCGCCCGCTGGCCGAGCGCTTCGTCGTAGCGGGCTGCTTCATCGGGTTAAGCTCACGCTCCGGGTGCGCGTAGAGATAGGCGCGATCAGCAGCGAGAATGAACATCAACAGCACCTCGGCGTTCATTCGCGGAGAGCCGACGCGAGCGGCGGTGAGGCGGGCGATGGCGCTGGTGAGAGCTTCGCCGAGCAGCATGCGAACATTTCAACACAAGCGCTTTCAAACCGCGAGATGAGGATGAGCCGGCCGTGCGCTCCGCTTCTGACCGATGAGCCCCGCGCTGCCGCCGGACCTTGTGGAGCCGCAAGGCTAGACCGCCACCGTCTCCTGCTTCATTTTCTCCGCCTGGTAGTGAGTGATCAGCGCATCCACGATGGGCTGCAGTTTGCCATCCATGACTTCGTGCAGCTGGTGCAGGGTAAGCCCGATGCGGTGGTCGGTGACGCGGTTCTGCGGGAAGTTGTAGGTGCGGATCTTTTCGCTGCGGTCGCCGGTGCCGACCATGGCCTTGCGCTCCTTGGCCAGCGCTTCCTGCTGCTTCTGCTGCTCCATCTCGTAGAGGCGCGAACGCAACACGCGCATGGCCTTTTCGCGGTTCTTGATCTGCGACTTCTCGTCCTGGCAGCTCACCACGGTGTTGGTGGGAATGTGCGTGATCCGCACCGCGGAATAGGTGGTGTTCACCGACTGTCCGCCCGGGCCCGAGGAGCAGAAGGTGTCGATGCGAAGATCTTTGGCTTCGATCTTGATGTCCACGTCCTCCGCTTCCGGCATCACCGCCACGGTGACGGCCGAGGTGTGCACCCGGCCCTGCTGCTCGGTCTGCGGAACGCGCTGCACGCGGTGAACGCCGCTCTCATACTTGAGCTGCGAATAGACCCGCTGGCCTTCGATGAGGGCGATGACTTCCTTCAAGCCGCCGACGCCCGACTCGGAAGTCGAAAGCACCTCCACCTTCCAGCGCTGGGTTTCGGCGTAGCGGGTGTACATGCGGAACATTTCGGCTGCAAACAGCGTGGCTTCGTCGCCGCCGGTGCCGGCGCGAATTTCCAGAATGACGTTCTTCTCGTCGTTGGGATCTTTGGGCAGCAGCAGAACCTTCAGTTCCTCTTCGACGCCGGCGACGCGCGCCTCCAGCTTGTCAAGTTCCTCCTGGGCGTAGGCGCGCATCTCGGGGTCGGTTTCGTCGGCCAGCATCGCCCGGCTCTCGGCGATGCCGCGGTTCAGGTCTTTGTACTCGCGATACTTCTCCACGATGGGCGCAACTTCGCTGTGCGCCTTGGCGGTCTTCTGGTAGCTTCGCGAGTCGGCGATCATCTCCGGCGAGGCCAGGGCCTGCGTCAGCTCTTCGTATCGCGCTTCGATTTGGTCGAGACGTTCAAACATGGTGCAGTTTTCAATTGGCCAGTCGGCGGCTGAGCAAACTCTGGATTGAACCGGAACTGGCGGCTCTAGCGATCATGCCGGAATCTGATGGGGAAGAGTTTTCGCGGCGGGGCCGCTAGGCAATCACCAGTTCGCCGCCGCGCATCTTTTCCGAGCGCCATGGCTTGGTTCAGGGCCTGATCGCGCACTCGACCTGGTCGTCCGGGGGCTTGGTGGTGATCCGCTGCAGCCAGAGGCCGGGCGCGGTCATGAGCGCGAACAGCGATCCGCGGTGCTTGGCGGCGAAGCGAATGATCTCGTAGGACACACCGGCAATCACCGGCAGCAGCGCAATGCGAATCCCAAAGCGCGCCCAGAAGGTGGTCACCGGAATCAGCGTGTACACCACGATGGAGATCAGCATCACCGTCATCAGGAAGCTGGTGCCGCAGCGCGGATGGTAAGTGGAGTACTTCTGCACGGCTCAGCGCGTCAGCGGATCGCCGATTCTCGAAGGCGAAGACGGTTTTGTGTTCCGCGCCGTGATACTGGTAGACGCGGCGGATGTCGCCCAACAGCGAGACTCCCCAGATGAACAGCAGGAACAGCGCGATGCGGATCAGGCCGTCCACCAGATTGAACACGATCTGGTTGCCGAAAACCGGGTTGAGTCGCTTCAGCTCGGTGGCCGCCACCAGCGGCATGAACTTGTACATGAAAATGAAGAAGCCCACGGAGAAAATGATGTTGAGGGCGGCGACCCAGCCGCTGATTTCGAGCTTCTTCTTTGCCTTGCTCTTCGGGCTTAAGCTCGTCCAGCGCGACGTTGGCGGAGAAACGCAGGGCGCGGAAGCCCAGGGTCATGCGTGGCCCAGGGTCATTACGCCGCGCACCACCGGCCATCCCATCCACTTGTGCTTTTCCGAGAGACGCTCGAGCGGCTCGGAGTGGGTCGACAATCTCGCCCGATGGGCTTGCGGCACGGCGATTGCCCCAAGCGTGCGGCGAGCGCATCATCACGCCTTCCAGCACGGCCTGGCCGCCGACCAGAGTCTCCTCTCCGCTTTCCAGCGCCGGCAACAACTGGAGCGAGACAAAGAAACGCCACATGGTTCGCAAAAATCGCATGATTGTTAGATGATCCTTCCGGGGAGCAGGGCTCAGTGCATAGGTTAACACAGGCCGGAGCTGGACGATCCCGTCAATGCGACCATAAGTGTATTGGTCTTAGTGTCTTAGGAGAAGACGCCCGAAGACTTAGCAGCCGCTATCGCGCCGCGACAGCTCGAAACTCATGCGACAACTAGCCGAGGCTTGCGAACGCATCGCCGCCACCACCAAGAAGCTGGAGAAGACCGCCATCGTGGCCGAGTACCTGCAGTCGCACTCTCCCGAGGAAGCGGCGGTGAGTGCCGTCTTCCTGTCGGGAAGGCCGTTTCCGGTGTGGGAGGAAACCACTCTCCAGGTCGGTGGCACGGCTGCTGTGGCGAATCGTGGGCGAACTCTCCGGCAAGAGCGAAGCTGATCTCACCGCAGCCTACCGGCACTGGGGGATCTCGGAGCGTGGCGGGGGCGGTGTTGCCGCGACCCGAGGCCAGAAGAGCGATGTCTCGCCGTCGAAGTCTCCTCGAGAAGTCCGAGAAGCACGCTTCCGCGCAGATCGCCGAGGCCCGCGGACCGGCGGCGAAAGGAAGCGCTGGTTCGCGAACTGCTTTCTCGAGCCACTCCGCTCGAAGCCAAGTACGTCATCAAGATCATGACCGGCGACCTGCGCATCGGGCTGAAAGAAAGCCTGGTCGAAGACGCCATCGCCAAAGCCTACGGCGAACGCTCGCCGAAGTGCAGCGCGCCAACATGCTGCTCGGCGACATCGGCGAAACCGCTGACGCTCGCCGCAGGGCATCGTCTCAGCGAAGCACGCATGCGCCTGTTTCATCCCTGGGCTTCATGCTGGCCAGCCCGGCAGCGAACGCCGAAGAAGCACTCAGCTACTTCGAGCAATGCCGCCGGTCGAAGACAAATACGACGGCATCCGCGCCCAGGCGCACTGCTCGGACGGCGAGGTGCGGATCTTCTCGCGCACGCGCGACGACATCACCGAATCGTTTCCTGAACTTCCCGAGCCCTGGCTGGCTTTCCAGCAAGACGTCATTCTCGATGGCGAGATCGTCGCCTGGAGCTATCTGGCCGCGGAATCCAACGAAGCCGGGCGGGCGCTTGCCGTTCAGCGCCTTGCAGAAACGCCTGGGACGAAAGAAAGTCAGCGCACGACATGATGCGGAGGTTCCTGTCGCCTATCTGGCTTTCGACGTTCTTTACGCGGGAGGCGAACTGGTGATCGATCGTCCCCTGAGTGAGCGGGCGGTCGATCCTCGAACGATTGCTCGCCGAACGCAAACCGTGCGAGAGCCCGGTCGGCTGCGATTCAAGGCCCGCTTGGGCTTGAGCTGATGAAGAGCAGCCAGCAGGTGTCAGCCGGGTGCTGCGCGCCCCTGTCTTCCGCGCTTCGACTCGCCTGAAGAACTGGACCAGCTGTTCGAAGCGGCGCAGGCCCGCGGCAATGAAGGCCTGATGATCAAAGACCTCGACTCCGCCTATGCTCCCGGACGCCGCGGCAAATCCTGGCTGAAGCTCAAGCGCGAACTGGCGACGCTCGACGTCGTCGTCACCGCCGTCGAGTACGGGCACGGCAAGCGCATCGGCGTGCTCAGCGACTACACCTTCGCGGTGCGCGATGGCGAGCGCCTGGTCAACATCGGCAAAGCCTATTCCGGACTGACCGACGCGGAGATCGCGGAGATGACCAGCTGGTTTCTCGCCCACACCATCGAAGACCAGGGATTCCGCCTCGTTGTGGAGCCGAAGATCGTCCTGGAAGTCGCCTTCAACGACATGATGCGTTCCGACCGGCACGAGAGCGGATTCGCGCTGCGCTTTCCGCAGCATTGTGCGGCTGCGTCCCGACAAACTTGCCGAAGAAGCCGACACTATCGAGCGGGTGCGGGAGATTTTCGAGCAGCAGAAGAATTGAGTCGGAATAAGAAGGGCTGAGACAGGTATGCGGTCAGCCGCGCGCAGCGCTCTCGATGGATGCGCGCAGAGTATCCACCGCCCAGTTGATCTGCTCGGATGTGATGACTGCCGGCGGCGCGATCAGCAGGTGGTCGCCGCAAATGCCATCCGCGCAACCCTGCATCGGATAGACCAGCAGGCCGCGTTCGGTGGCTTGCTGCGCCACCCGGCCGGCGAAATTCCGCTCTGCGGGAAACGGCTCTTTACTTTTCTTGTCAGCCACGAATTCCACTCCCGAGAGCAGGCCGATTCCCCGGACGTCCCCAACAGTTTCGAGATCACTGAGGCTGCGCAGGGCTTTTTGCAGCGTCGATCCAACCGAGCCCTCGCGGTCAGAAGCCGCGGTCTCGACCAGCTTGTGCTGCGCAAGGTACCGCAGCACCGCTTTTCCAGCCGCCAGCGAAATAGGATGCGAATTGTAGGTGAAGCCGTGCAGGAAGCTGCCGGAGTGGTGGTCAATCGCATCCACCACCTTCTTGCTGGCGATCACCGCCCCCAGCGGCGCATAGCCGCTCGAAAGTCCCTTGGCGGTAATCAGGATGTCGGGTGCGACTCCCCAATGCTCGACTGCAAAGTTGCGCCCGGTGCGCCCCATCCCGGTCATGACCTCGTCGGCAATGAGCAGCACGCCGTGGCGCTGGCAAACCTTGGCCACAGTTTCGAGATAGCCATTCGGAGGCAGCGCCGCCCCCAGCGTCGCCCCGCTTACCGGCTCAAAAATAAAGCCCGCCACTTCGCCATCCGACGCCAGAATCGCGGCTTCGAGTTCTGCGGCATAGCGCTGCCCGCAGTTGCGGCAACCGTCCGCGCAATCGTAACGGCAGCGGTAGCAGTAGGGAATGCCGACATGCGCGAACTCTCGCACCATGGGCCGATACATTTCGCGCCGCCGGCGATTGCCCGAAACCGACAGCGCTCCCAGGGTCGCGCCGTGGTAGCTCTGGTTGCGGCTGATAATCTGGTAGCGTTCGGGCTGCTCGATTTCCACCTGATACTGCCGCGCCAGCTTCAGCGCGCTTTCCACCGCCTCCGACCCGCCGGACGTAAAGAACACAGCGCCGCCGCGGAAATTCTCCCCGGCAAAGTCGAGCAGCTCCTGCGAATAATCTTCTGCGACGGGAGTGGTGAACTGGCTGCTGTGGACGAAAGCCAGCTTCCGCGCCTGCTCCGCCATGGCCGCCGGAATTTCGGCGACTCCATGCCCGATGAAGTTCACTGCCGCGGAGCCGGAAAAATCCAGATAACGCTTGCCGCTGGCATCCCACAGGTACACCCCCTCACCGCGGACTGCGGGCGGAAAGGCTTTGCGGAATGAGCGGCGCAGCAACGCGGAACGTTCGGGGTTTCGGCCGGAAGCGGGATCTGCCACGTTGCGATTATCCCGGTCACCTCGCGGCCTGTCAAAAGAGTTGGAGTTGACAGCCATGCGGGGCAGCGGCGAAACTTCTCGGCTGATTTGAGGAAGCTTTCCGGCGGCAGCAGAGTTTTCGGAACCCGGGGAGTCTCCCGGGTCGGCCTGATCTGGCTCTGTCTGATCTGGGTCTGCCTGGTCTGGCTCTGCCTGATTTCGGTCTGCCCGATCGAAGCCCTCTGCTGCCGGCGGCTGAGTTGTCGGATCTTGAATCCCGGAATTCGAGGAGCCTGTTTTGAAGCGATCCATTCCCGCGCTGTTTGCAGTACTCGCCTCTTGTTGCTTCGCCTTCACCCAGACCTCCACCCCGGCCTCTCCTGCGGAGAAGCCCGCACCCAAGGTCAGCTACATTCTTGCGGGTCGTCTTTTCGACGGCACTAGCGACAGCGTGCGAGATAATATGGTGATCGTAGTAGAAGGTGAACGGATCAAAAATGTTGCTTCCGCCGCCGAAATAAAAATCCCAAAGGGCGCAGAAGTACTGGACCTTAGTCACGCCACCGTCCTGCCCGGCCTGATCGACTGCCATACCCATCTGGGCGCCCGCGCCGACCGCTACAACGAAATCTACAACTTCAAAGACTCTCCCTTCGACCATGCCTTTGCCGGGGTGGTGAACGCGAATAAGACGCTGCAGGCCGGCTTCACCTCGGTCCGCGACGTAGGCTCCGACCCCTTCCTTGCCGTGGACCTGCGCGATTCCATCAATGAAGGCTACATTCCCGGACCGCGGGTGGTCGCCAGCGGCCCCGCCATCTCCATTACCGGAGGCCACGGCGACCTCAACAACTTCACTCCCGCAGACCCGGGTCGAGATGTTCCCCGAAGAACACGACTTCCAGATCGCGGATGGCGTGGACCAGGTGCGCCATGTGGTCCGCGCCCAGGTGAAGTATGGAGTGGATGTGATCAAGATTCTCGCCACCGGCGGCGTGCTCTCCATCGGCGACAGCCCCGGCGCGCCGCAATACACCTACGAGGAACTGAAAGCGGCCGCCGACACCGCCCACATGGCGGGACGCAAGATTGCCGCCCACGCCCACGGAGCCGAAGGAATTAAGAATGCCATTCGCGCCGGCATCGACTCCATCGAGCACGCCAGCCTGATTGACGACGAAGGCATCCGCCTCGCCAAAGAGCACGGCACTTATCTGGTCATGGATATCTACAACGACGACTACATTCTGAACGTAGGCGCCGAAGTTCGGCCTGACCGAAGACAAGCTCGCCAAAGAACGCATGGTCGGACGCCTGCAAAGGGAAAACTTCGAGAAGGCTTTCAAAGCCGGAGTAAAAATGGCCTTCGGCACCGATGCCGGCGTCTATCCACACGGCGACAACGCCAAACAGTTCTATTACATGGTGAAGTACGGCATGACCCCGGCGCAGGCCATCCGCGCCGCCACCTCCAGCGCCGCCGACCTGATCGGCCGCTCAAAAGATGTGGGCACCCTCGAAGCCGGCAAATACGCCGACATCATCGCCGTCCAGGCTGACCCGCTGGCGGATGTTCGAGCGCTGGAGCACGTGGACTTCGTCATGAAAGGTGGAGTGGTCTACAAAGATATGCGGGCTATGAAATCCGATTAGCGCTGAACCGCACGGTATCTCACTGCTGCTGTCATCCCGCAGTCGGGGTGGATACCCGCAGGGGATTCCAGCCGAGGAACCGCCGCGAGCCGGGATTGTGACTGGAATGGGGATGTTGCAGCAATTAGGGCCCACAGGCGACTGCTGCAGCGTTTGCAGGATGTTGCAGATCAGAGAACGTGTCGCTTCCAGCTATGGCGAACGGGAGCAACACCGAGCACCAAAATTCGAGGTGAATGATGCCTGCACGCGAACGCGAAGCGGTCAACATCGTCATGGCTTAATCACCCATTGACGTTCGCCCCTCCTAGTCCAGAGTAACATGACATGCAGCCGCGACCAGCGGAATACAGATGCCGTGATCCATGCAACAGGCGATACCATAGGAACAGCCGAGGGGACCTTACAGCACATGGCATAGCCTTGCCAGCACGCTGAAATGGCCTCTATCGAAGCGGCCGCCACATGAAGGCCACTTCAATGGCCGCCATCCTCTAGGCCCTCGACGCGTTCCAGCCAGCGCCGATGTTATATCGCATATCGCCGATTTCCCACCAGTACCGCGTCTCAGATTCAACACGAAGCGAACTCTACGCCGGTTGTCGCCAATGCAGACGACTCCACCCAGACATCCTGCCTGCTCACAGTTCCTTTTGCCCTTCCCCGCAAGCCGGCATCGGCAGTAGCCCGGCATTCGTGCCGTTCATACCATTACGCTCAGGTTAGCTGCCTTTCTCTCGCGTTCATGCCGGTTACATTTGGACCGCACAACTCACTGCAACCCCAGCGCCCGCAGCGTAACCTCATCCGCCACCGCATGTCCCGTCTTCTTCGTCACCACCCCAAATCCTCCGCTGTAGTCCCACATGGCCCAACCCATCCCATGCTTCTCCAGCGCAGTCCGCACATCACGAATCCAAGCCGCCCGGTCCTGCGGATCGGCATAGGCGCGATAAACCCCAAATTCATTGCACACCACCGGCACTCCCCGCGCCTTCGCCCATTCCGCCACCTGATTCACCTCCGCCTCGATGCGCGCAGCATCCCAATGCTCAAGTCCATAGCGGATGACATACAGGCGATCCACAGGGTCCGGCACGCTCTCCGCAATTTTCGCCGCCTGCTCCGGCGAAGAAGGATATTGCAGCCCCTTCAGCCAGTGAAAATAGTACGAACTCCAGGTCGCGCCCTGATGAGTGAAAACGTGCGGCTCGTAAAAATGAAAGTTGTAAATCACATTCGGATCGCGCAGCGGCTCGATGAACAGCAGGTCGTCATCATCCGACCAGCGTGCGCCCGCCGCAATAATGGTGTGCTGGGGAGCGCTCTCTCGAATCACCGCCGCCAGCTTTGACTCGACTCCGTACCAGCGGTAGCCGTCGGCAAATTCCGGCTCATTCATGATTTCGAAGAACACGCGATCCGGGTCCCATGAGGAATAGTGCTTGGCGAGCGCGCGCCAGAAATCCGCAAAGGCCTGCACGAAAGCATCGTCTTTCGCCAGCCGCTCCTTGAAATCGCCGTTGGGATGAATGTCAATCGTGACGGCCAGGCCGTGGTCGAGGATCATCTTTACTGCGGCGTCGAGCGATGCCAGGTAGTCTGCCGGAATCTCATCCGCGCGTCCCCGCTTCATCACCGGCTCAGGATTCACGCTGAGCCGCACATGATCGAAGCCCATTGACTTGATCAGAGCAATATCCTCGGCCGTGTTCCACGTCTCGAAATGTTCCTTGGTGTAACCCTTCGGATCGTAAACTTGTGCAAACCACTCGCTGGCATTGATGCCATGCCGCAAATGGGCCAGCCGCGCGGGAGGAACGCCGGGGAGCGCCTGCGACTGAGAGCGAACACACCCAAGAGTGGCGAACGCGAGGAAGAGCAGAGAAGAGGCAACAACGGCTGCTAAGTTTCACGGCAAGAATTTAACCACAGAACCAGCAGGCGCACGCCCAGGAATTACAAGCCGTCGGAGAGCGATCTTGGAGTCACCAAATGGTTCGGAGCAGGGGGCTGCGTCGGATCTTCTCGTCGCGTGTAACCAGTGGAAGTCCTTCCGCGCGGGCGGTGGCTGCGATAATCCGGTCAGCTGGGTCGCCCGGGAAATCATCAGGGAACTGGCAGGCGAGAGCCGCAATTTCGGGCGTAATGCTGCGAACCGAGACCCCTGACCGTTTAACTATTTCTTCGACCGTGCGCACCACCGTTGTCGGCGTCTGCAGCACGCCGCGAGCAAAGAGGTTGGCGGCTTCCCATATCGTGATGTCCGAAATTGCCATCCCATCGCTCGAACGCGCTCGTCGAATAGCCGAGGCCGCGGGGCGCGACAATTTCTCCGGGCTGTTTACCAGCCAGAGCAGGACATGCGTGTCCAGCAAAATCACTTGAGCGCGTCCCAGTCTTCCGGAGGAACTACGGGAGCGAGTATGTCTCCGGCAATCTTGAACTGCCCTTTCATGCAGCCGAACACATCGTCGCTGCCGGTCTCTGCTGGGACGAGTTTGGCGACCGCTTTCCCTTTTTTCGTGATGAGGACTGCCTCACGCGTGGATCGGACTTCATCCATCACTCGCAAGCAACGCGCTTTGAACTTTGCTGCCGGCATTGTTTTCATAGGCACGCCAAGATGACCATGGTCATCTTAACATGACCACGTCCCCAGACTCAACGATTCCGCCCGCTGCTACACTGATCCCGCCATGCTGCCCGGCCGCGCCACGCCCGAAGGTACCGCCCGCTACCGTGATCGTTTCCCAGCTTTGCGCGATGCCGCCCACTTCCGCCGCCCTGTGCAGGCGCCCGGCGCGGGCGAACTCTGGCTCTCCTCGATCGGACTCGGAACCTATCTCGGAGAAGCCGACTCCGCCTCCGACCAAGCCTACAAAGACGCCATCGCGCTGGCGCTCCGCTCCGGCATCAACGTGGTCGATACCGCCATCAACTACCGCCACCAGCGCTCCGAGCGCAATATCGGAGCGGCTCTGCAGCAACTCACCGACTCAGGAGCCCTGCGCCGTGACGAGGTGCTGGTCTGCACCAAGGCGGGCTATCTCTCGTTTGACGGCGACGTTCCCAGCGATCCTCGGGAGTACGTGAAGCGCGAGTACATCGATCCCGGCATACTCGATCCCAAGCAGCTCTCCGGCGGAATGCACTGCATGGCGCCGTCCTATCTCGAGAACCAGATCGACCGCTCCAAGCGCAATTTGGGACTCGAAACTCTCGACGTCTTCTATGTGCACAATCCCGAGACGCAGCTCGCCGACGTCTCCCGCGAAGTCTTCCGCCAGCGCCTGCGCGAAGCTTTCTTCATGCTGGAAAAGCAGGTCAAAGCCGGCAAGCTGGGGTACTACGGAGTTGCCACCTGGAATGGCTTCCGCGTCGCGGAAGGCGCCCGCGACTACCTCAGTCTGTCGGAGATCGCCGACCTGGCCCGCAACGCAGGTGGCGAGCGCCACCATTTCCGCTTCGTGCAGCTCCCTTTCAATTTGGCCATGCCCGAAGCCTATGCGCTCACCAACCAGAGGCTCGGCAAAGAGCAGCTCTCCTTACTCTCGGTGGCCCCGCGCCTGGGCATCGCCGTCGTCGGCAGCGCCACTCTCTACCAGGGCAACCTCACCCATGGACTTCCCGAAGTCGTTGGCCGCGTCCTCGGCATGTCGTCCGACGCGGAAAATGCCATTCAATTTGCCCGTTGCACTCCCGGCCTGACCGCCGCTCTGATTGGAATGGGACGCACCCAGCATGTGGACGCGAATCTGCGCCTGGCCGCAGCTCCGCTGACTGCGGAAGAAGAATGGAAGAAGCTGTTCGTGAAGCGCTGAAACGCAGTCTGCCACAACGAACAGCGGCATCCGCTTCAGGTGCTTGAGTGATGACAGGCGTTACTTCAGGTCTTTAAGTTTCTGCGCGGCCAGCTGCGCCGCTTCGCTGGCGGGACTTTCCTTCTGCACTTGCTGGTAGATGTTCCTGGCCTCGGTGACCTGGTTGCCGGCTTGGTAAGTATCGGCCAGCGCCATCTGCGCCATCTGCTTGCCCACGCTTAGCGTTGGCTTGTTGATCAGTTCTTTGTAGATATCCACCGCCTGTTTCACCTGTCCGGTCTTGCGATAGACCGAGGCCAGCGCATACTTGGCCATAGCGGCAAGGTCGTCGTTGTGCGAGTCGGCGACTTCCTTCAGGTCGCGCTCCGCGGCGGCATTGTCGCCCAGGTCTTCCGAGGTCGTCCCCAGAAAATAGCGGGCGAACTCAGCCGACCGCGTATGCGGATACTTCGTCACAATCTCCTGGAACTGCGCCTGCGCCTTGGTCGCCCGTTCCTTCACCGACTCGAATGAAGGAAACTCCGCCTGCGGCGGCGTCCCCGCCGGGACGCAGCGAAGTGCTCAGAGTACGGACGCCCTGGCTCAACATCAGGCTGGCAGCCTGGTCCTGGCGGTTGAAGTAGTACCAAGTCCCCAAAACTGCGGCGGCGATGACCACCACAGCAATTCCGGCAATCACCACGGTGGAGCGGTGCTCCACCGACCAGTCCACCGTCTTCTCGGCGACCGCGATAGTAGTTTTGCTGAAGCGATCCTGTTTTAGCTGATGGCGGGCTTGTGCGCGCACGAACTTCCCTTCTGCAGGTGAGCTGAATAAGCTGAATTATCTACTGGCAAGCAATCAGTCTAACAGGCCAAAAATCGCACCGTCAAAGCGCCCCAGCCCAGATTTTCTTCGCGTCCTTCGCGAAACCTTCGCGCCCTTCGCGGTAAAGCTTTTCGCCCTAAAACTACCCGCATAAAGCTCTTCGCAGCTCAATCCCATCTCCGCCGCCAAAAACAAACCGCCGCAAGCCGCGGCGGTGAATTTCAGAACTCGAGCCAGATGCTACTTCTGCGCCTCTTCCAGCAAACCCTGCTCCAGCTTTTCCTGGCACTCGATGCAATGCCGCGTCCACGGCACCGCTTCCAGCCGCTTGGGATTGATCTCCTTCCCGCACGAAATGCACTCGCCAAAGCTGCCTTCCCGAATCCGCGACAGCGCTCCCTCCACCATCTGCAGGATCTGCCGGTCATTATTGCTTTGCGAGAACAGAAATTCCTTGTTATAGGAGCTGGCGGCCCGGTCGGCAATGTCCTGCGCCGACCCCTCATCCACCGTGCGCCCGTCCTGTTCCGTACGAGAAACCGTACGACGCAGCTCTTGCAGCTTGGTCTCCAGTCTCTTCCGGAAATATTCCAGCTTCTTCTTGTCCATAAGAACTTCGCGGCTCGCGGGCCGCTTCCTTATAAGGTCCTTGGCGATCAACCAAACGACGATGATATGCGCCTAAATTGAGATGCGTCAACCCGTCCCTAAGGATGAATTCTTCTTCTTCGCCGCCAGACCAGGCACCGCCGATTTGGCCCTTCCCCGCGTATCCAGTCCTGCAATCGGCACTTGCCCGCGTGAGCCCTGGCACAGCCGCCGGTGATTCGAAACATGGCCGCCGCCAATCTCAGCCGATATGGTGAAATGGGATTCCATAAATTGGAACGGCACACTACCATGACTCCGGCCAAAATTCTCCGGCGGTTCGCCGCCGATTTCTCTCAAAGTCTTCCGGAGCCCTCGTGAGCCTCCCCCCGGACGCCGCCCGCCGCCGCCTGATGTGGAGCGCGGCATCGTTTCTCATCGCGCTTCTCGCCCTGCAACTCGCCCTCTCCGCACGCCGCCAGTCGCAGACCTTCGACGAAGCCTGCCACATCTATGCCGGCTACAGCTACTGGACTCGCGCCGATTTCGGCCTCAATCCCGAACATCCTCCGCTGGTGAAATTGCTGGCCACGCTGCCGCTGCTGCCCATGCGCCTGCAGCCGCCGCAAGTTCCCGCCTGGGCCCTGAGTTTCTTCAAGCTCGAAGAGTTCGTCGGTGGACGCATGTTCGTCTACTCCGGCGACGCCGATGCCATCCTGTTCCGCGCCCGCATGGCAGCCGCGCTCCTCACCCTGTTGCTGGCCGCGCTGCTCTTCACCGCCGCCAACGAAATGTTCGGAGCCGCCGCCGCCTTTCTCGCCCTCGGCCTGTTCATCTTCGAGCCCACTATCCTCGCTCATGGCGCTGTAGTCACTACCGACATGGCCGTGACTCTCGGACTCTTCGCCGCCGTCTATGCCTTCTACCGTTATGTGAAGCGCCCCACATGGCCGCGTCTGCTGCTGACCGGACTGGCAGCCGGCCTCGCTCTCGCCGCCAAACATTCCGGCATTCTGGTTTTCCCGACACTGCTTCTGCTGGCGCTTTCCGAAGTCATCCGCGGCGGCCAGCCATCCTCCGGAACGCACGCCGCCGAAAAATCCTCAAGTAGCCGTGGCAGGCTCGCATTGCGTTTGACTGGAGCTCTCGCGGCAATCGCCATCGTCGCGGTCGCGGTGCTCTGGTCGTTTTACGGATTCCGCTACGCCGCCAAACCTGCCGGGCAAGCCATAGTGCCTCCGCTCGCGCAATTCATTCAGGGATTGGATCACCCCCTCGGCGCACGGGTCATTCTCACGCTGGCGCGCTGGCGGGTGTTGCCGGAAGCATATTTACAAGGCCTGGCTGATGTAGTGGAAATTGCCGACTCCAGCCGCAGCTTCCTGCTCGGGCACATCTATAGCCACGGGCAGTGGTTCTATTTCCCCGCCGCATTCTTCATCAAATCCAGTCTGGGCTTTATTCTGCTCCTGCTCACCGTTCCGGTAGCGCTGCTGTCTTCGCGCATCGAGAAGTGGAGAGAGCTGCTGTTCCTGGCGCTGCCGCCCGCCGTTTATCTCGCCGTGGCCATGTCGTCAGAACTCAACATCGGTATCCGCCATCTGTTGCCGGTCTTCCCTTACTTATTCATCCTCTGCGGATTCGCCGTCACCCGGCTCGCCGCCCGGCGCTATCAATGGGCGTACGTGGCAGCGGCGCTGTTGCTGTTCCAGGTGGTGTCATCCACCCGCGCCTTCCCTAACTATCTCGCTTACTCCAACGAGGTCGCCGGCGGTCCGGCCCATACTTACAAGCTGCTGAGCGATTCCAACGCCGACTGGGGACAACAGCTCAAAGCCACCCGCCAGTATCTCGACCAGCGCGGCATTTCGCAGTGTCACTTCGCCTACTTCGCCGACCTGGTGGCCGATCCCGCCTACTACGGAATTCCCTGCAAGCCGCTTCCGACCATCATCTCCCGCTGGTTCCGCGAACCTCGCGGCGACATCCCCCCCGCCATTGACGGAGTCGTCCTCATCAGCGCCAGCGTACTTTCCAGCTATGAGTTTGGACCGGGAGAGTTGAATCCCTACGCCGCCTTCCACAACGCCACCCCGGTGGCCTCCATTCAGGATGGCATTCTGGTCTTCGAGGGCCACTTCGAAATTCCTCTCGCCGCCGCCATGAATCATCTCGCCATGGCATCGCGCCTTGAGGATGACGGCCGTCTCAACCAGGCTCTCGCCGAATCCGAGACTGCGGTCGCGCTCGCGCCCACTGCGGTGAGCGCGCAAGTTGCCCGCGCCAACCTTCTCCGCCGCCTCGGCCGCACGGAGGAAGCCCGCGCCACTTACAACCGGGCCCTCCACTTAGCCCGGACCATTCAGCCGGAGTTCCAGAAGGGCTGGCTGCCCTTCCTGCAAAAAGCCTCCGCCCAGTAGTCTTTCGGAGCGATAGACGACCGAGTCCCGGAGGGACGGCACCAGCCCAGGAGGAATGCCGCAGATATGGCATGGGGCGGAAGCCTGGATAAGTGACAAACTTCGAGACAAAAAAATGCGGCCCCTCGCGGGGCCACGTTTTCAAAGAGGCGTTATGGAAGGATGCTCAGGAAAGGCGATGTGAGGCACCGTTCCAGCTACCAGAACGGCCAGAGAAGTTGAGAACAGTGAAGAGAGTGTGGTTCATACGGCCTCTTTTGTTAAATGGAAGGGAGCACTTGCCGCGCCAAAGCCAGCCAAGAACCGAAAAATCGGCGAAGTGATTGTAAATCTATGCAGACACGAACCTTGCGGCCGGCAATTCACGCAAACCTGTGTCCAACGCCGACTTCAGGCGACCGAAAGAGCTGCAGCTTTCTGCACATTGGCTGCAGCATTGAGGTGCAGTGGACTACGTACCCGTGCCAGCTATTAGCAAAGACGAACGCCAGCAAGTGGGCGCCTGGTGACGGACAAAATCTTAATGATGGGAACGAGCAAACGGGAGGATACCGTCACTATCCAGCCCCCAAGGGGCGGCATAAATTCGCCCAGGGCGAAGGCCCTGGGTATATGGGGAAACGAGAAAGTCCAGAGGGACGGCACACACGCCGAAACCTGTTAGGAAACCCTACGAGTTCCCTGCCACCGTCCGCAACTTCCCCGGCAAAAAGTGATACGGAGGCCACGGCCCGCTGACTGAGATCTGGCAATTCTTCAGTTGCTTGGTGGCGTTGGTGTAGCGGTTCTGATATTTCTCCACCGTCTTCGAATCGATCAGGTGGGCAATATCGATCAGCATACCGTTGGAATCGACCCGCTTGCAGCTCACTTCTTCTTCCAAGGGATTGAACAACTTGTGCACCTGCACCGAAAGCGCCCGCGCCTTGGTCTGGCGCTCGCGGTCGCGCGAAGCCTTCTCCCGCAGCTTGCTCAGGTACTCGCCGCCCACGCTGTTCGGCAGCTGGATCTCGGCAATGGCATCGCGCAGCGAGCCGTCGCGCACGATCAGCTTCAGGTGCATCTCCGCCTTGCCTCGCAGCCGGGCCACGCTCTGCCCGAAGGTGCGCCGGTTGGCCCGCACCGCCTGCCGCAGGGCGTCGTCGCTCTCAAAAATTGTGCCGAAACGGAAAGGCAGCACCGTGCCGGTGCGGAAGCACACGCTCACCACCCGGGCATGCTCCAACACATGTTTTTCTTCCAGTTGGGCGTCGGCGCGCTCGTACTCGCTGCAGATCACCGCAAATTCTCCGCTGGGATAGCTGAGAACCGCCGCTCCATCCACGCCCTGAATGCCTTCCATCAGGAAAGGCCGCCGGGTGCGAACACCATTTTTTAGGGTCTGCTGTTCAGTGATGCAATAAGCGTACCACGCCATAGAGGTCTCTCCGAGCCTGGTCCCAGGGGGTATCCCTGAGGATTGTTGCAGTTGGCTACGACCTTTGAACCTTGGAAGAAAGGGCGGTACATCTGACGAGATCGGATTCGGGCTTATGCCCTATCCAAGATGCATCTTACTTCTACATAGCCAGAAATTGCAACCATTTCGTGGCAGACCGCATCTTGGCGAAGCTTTGGCGAAGGCCGCGAGACTCGCTACAGCCCCCCTCCTCAAACTCTTGCGTAACGAATGTTTCAAACGTCTTCGAGCTAAGTGCGCTTAAAATTTGTTGTATATGCCTTGACACGTATATGCAATTTGGGTTATGTATTGGGACATGGAATCTGTTTTCGAGATCATTGCCGAGCCCAACCGCCGCGCCATCTTGAGCCTGCTGGTCTCGTCCCAGCAGTCGGTAGGGGAGATCGAGCGCCGGCTTCGTATGCCGCAGCCGGCCGTGTCCAAGCACCTGCGGGTGTTGCGCGATGCCGGCTTCGTGGAATCCACCGTGGACGCGCAACGCCGTCTCTACCGCCTGAAACCCGCGCCACTCCAGGAGGTGGATGCCTGGCTGGCTCAGTTCCGCCGCCTCTGGTCCGCCCACGTCGATGCCCTCGAACGCCACCTTGACCGCATGGATCACCTTTCGCATGAAGCATCCGCACCCACGAAAAAGAAAACTAAGAAGAAGACGGCACGGTCCCAACCGCAAGCCTGATCCAGGAGAAAATGAAATGAAAATCAAACTGACCACCGTATACGTCAATGACCAGGAGAAGGCCCTGCGCTTTTATACCAACGTGCTGGGCTTCATAAAGAAGACCGACTTCAGCCAGGGGCCGTATCGCTGGCTCACCGTGACCTCACCCGAGGATCCGGAGGGCGCCGAGTTGCAACTCGCGCTCAACAACAACCCCGCGGCCAAAGCCTACCAGGAGGCCTTGTTTCAGCAGAGCCAGCCCGCGGCCATATTTTTCACCGACGACCTGCAGGCCGATTACGAGCGTACGAAAGCGCGCGGCGCCGAGTTCACCATGCCTCCAAAAGACGTGACCGCCTCCCAGATCGCCATGCTGAACGACACCTGCGGCAATCTCATCCAGGTCACGCAGTTGATGGGCTGGTAGTGCGAAGATTCAGCCCATGGCAATTCAGCCGGTGGCGGTTTCAGCAGGATGGCGATCCGCTGGGCGCAACGGGAAGGGCACGGCTTTGAGCCGTGCCGCCAGGAGCCCGACCAAGATTGGGGCTTTAGCCCTTGCGGGGCGCCACCGCTTGACCGGTGCGCACCGATCAGTTAACACGAACCAATAGGAAGAT
The DNA here is from genome assembly GCA_963798155.1 of Terriglobia bacterium. GTDB lineage: Bacteria > Acidobacteriota > Terriglobia > Terriglobales > Acidobacteriaceae > CAWCSH01. The sequence continues at coordinate 9,587 of CAWCSH010000026.1, read as the reverse complement.
AACAAGAAGATGACTGACTACGAGCAGTACGTACCAGGTCCCGCCAGCGGAGCGCGGGTACAAAAGAACCGGCAACCCGAAGACCGGGCACAAAAAGACCGGGTACAAGAGATCGAGAAATGGACCCTCATTCTCGTCCGCGAAGTGCGCCATTCACCGGAAAAAGTCTGGCAGGCGCTGACCGAGCCGGCGCAGCTGCGTGAGTGGGCTCCCTTCGATGTGGATGGAAGCCTCGCTACAGTTGGAGCCACGGTGAAACTTATCTGGGTAGGCGCCCCTACGCCCATTGAAACGACTGTGACGCGAGCCGACGCTCCCAGAGTGCTTGAGTACGGCGACATCCGTTGGGAACTGGAAGCCTCAAACAGCGGCACGCGCCTCACGCTGTGGCACAACCTCGATCGCCGCTTCATCTCCTGGGGAGCCGCGGGCTGGCACATCAGCCTCGACATGCTCGATCGCCTTTTCGCCGGTCAGCCCATTCACCGCCTCGCCGGCCCCGACGCCATGAAATCTCCCGGCTGGCAGCGATTAGTCGCCGAATACGCCAAGCAGTTCCGCGTAGACCCATAACCAGATTCGAGGGATAAATAGATGTTGTCAGCACAACAACGCGAAGCACTACTCAGAACCTTGCAAGTCCGCTTTGAGAAGAACATGGGCCGCCATCGAGGTGTTGCCTGGACCAAAGTACAAGCCAGGCTGGAAGCGAATCCTGAAAAACTGTGGTCCCTTAGCGAAATGGAAAGGACTGGCGGCGAACCCGACGTGATTGACTCTGATAAGAAGACCGGCGAATACATTTTTTATGATTGTTCGGAGGAAAGTCCCAAAGGCCGCAGAAGTCTTTGTTACGACCGTGAGGCGCTGCAGTCTAGAAAAGAACACAAGCCAAAAAATAACGCACTGGATATGGCAGCCGCCCTCGGCATTGAGCTTTTAACCGAAAGCCAATATCGCGAGTTGCAAAAGTTGGGCGAGTTCGACACCAAAACCTCGAGCTGGATAAAAACACCTTCTGCAATCCGAAAACTTGGCGGCGCGCTCTTCTGTGATCGCCGCTTCGATACGGTTTTCCTCTATCACAACGGCGCAGAATCTTACTATGCCGCCAGAGGATTCCGTGGCTGGCTCAGGGTTTGAAGTAACCTGAACAAGATTCCATCCGCGTCTCCGCCCCATCGTTGCATCTGCCCTCGCACGATTGGATGGACAGGGCGCATCTCGCATCTCCCCGCTGCCGGAGAGAGAATCAGCTGCGGAGTCCGGCAGGCTTCTACGGCAGAGGTGACGGCGGCTTGATCTTCGCGAAGTCCTCGACCGCGAACAGCACTCCATCGCGTTCAACAATCCCCACGCCAATCACATTCATATCCGGATCCAGAAGGTTCTGCCGATGCTGCGGCGACTTGACCCATTGAGCGCTGATGTCCCCGGCGTCAGACCCCTGCGCGACGTTCTCGGATAACGAAATAAAATACACGCCGGCATGGGAGGCGCGCCCCGGAAGGCTGGCCTCATTGGGGAACTGATGAGAAAGGGACCGCTGCCGCGCCATGACCACAGCGTGTTGTTTGGCGGCCTGAGCCAGCGACGCATTCCATTTCAGGCGGGCCAGCCCCTGGGCGCGCCGCGCCTCATTCGCAGCATCGAAAATCTCCCGCTCCGCGCTCTGGGCACCATTTTGCGCCATCGCCGTCCCCGCAACCAACGGCAGCGCCGCCAGGCACGCGCACGCCATCCGCAATGCGATCTTCATCGCAACCTCCGCTTCACCAACCCATTGTCCTGCCGCCCATCGCCTTTGAACACTGCAATGCAGCGGCGGTGCTTACTCTAGTACTCGGTGCACAGCCATCGTCCCCCGCAGTAGAATGTGCCTCTTATCTCGATCTTCGGGGGGAGGTAGCAATCTATGCGCAAGCGCAATTCGAGCTTGTGGAGCATGGCCCCGGCCGGCATTCCCGCGGCCAGCGTGACCGCAGTCCTTTGCCTCGTCTTATCCGCGCCAGTCTTCGCCCAGCAAATCCCGCCGCTCGAAACATGCATCGAGAACTTCGGCTATCTGGGCTGCGATCCGGAAGGCAGTCCGATCCCTCCCGAAGCCAACAATCCCGCATTCGTAGTGCATTGGGCCGCGGTGGCGCTCTCCAAATCGTCGATGAAGGCGGGCTCTTCGCACGGCCAAAATTCAGAGGATGAAGCGGACCAGGCGGCTCTCGCGGTTTGCCGCAGAAACGGGCCCAAGGATTGCAAGGTCCTGACCTGGGCTTACAACGCGTGCGTGGCGCTGGCGCTTGGGTCGAACCCCGGCCACTTCGGCTACGGTCCCGCTCCCAACCGCAGTGACGCGGCTGCGGTCGCGATGCGGCAGTGCCGCGCCGGCGGCGGAGCGAACTGCGTGGTGATCACCGCGCCCTGCGCGCAGGACGATCCCAGATGGTCGGCTCCTCTGCCGCTGCCCGACGGAGTGTCGGCCAGCCCGCTCGATCCGCGATTCGTCGGCACCTGGGAGCTGCTGATCAATCCCGGCCACTGGATCTGGAGAATCGCCCCCAACGGCACCTACGAATTTCACAGCGAGGCCATGGATGGAGCTCCGACCCACGCCGGCACCTTCACCGCGAGCAAGGGGCAATACAAGCTGCACGCCATCAACCTAACCTGGGATGACGTCGGCACCTACACCTTCCAGGGCCCCGACACCATTCTCGGCCACGGCAAGCTCGGACCTGGAACCTGGCACCGCATGGTCCCGAGCCACGGGCACTAGGCCGATCATGAATTGAGCCAACTATCGCCACAACCCCAGAATCAATCCCATCACGGTGAACGATACCGTCATGTATCCACCGTTGATCAGCATGTATTTCCACGAACGCCGCTCAAACAGCGCGACGGTGGAGATCCCCAGCGCGACCCATCCGAAGCCGGCGAGAAAGCCGGCGGTCGCGCCCCAGGCCGCATTGGTCTTAGGATCGGCAAGAAACGCCGCCAGGTTCGCCGACATCAGCAAAGCAAATACGAAATGACAATCCGAAAATCTTGGCCATGCTGCCCTTGAGATCTTCCTGAGTCAGGTTGTTGGCGGACATCCAGGCCCGCCCGAACAGCGCCGGCGAATACCAGAGACCGCCGATCAGAAAAGTTGCCAGCGCGGCGGCAATTACAGCCAGCCAGTTGAGATGGGGCATCGCATCCTCCGAAAGAAAATTGTCAGCAAGAGGATGGCGCAAGGCAGGAAGCCTGTATTGTAAGAAATTTCCCTGGGTGTATTTTTCCCGGTTCGGTTATCCCGACGAACGACTCTTCTTAATCCAACTCTTAATCCAACGCGACGTAGAGCGGATATTCAGTGCGGCCGCGAAGATACGCGCTCGGCGTCAGCCCCGCCAGCTGCTGGAACTCATGAATCAAATGGGACTGGTCATAGTACCCGCACTCCAGCGCCACGCCCGGCCAGTCCGGCTCGGCCTTGACCTGGTTCGCGACCCAGTTCGCGGCGGCCAACACTTTTTGAAAACGAAAAATCCGCGACGCCACCTTGGGAGTAACTCCCACCCGGCAATCGAAACGCGCCAGCATCTGCTTATGACTCAGGCCGAGTTGCGCGGCCAGCTCGCGCAGTGACGGCGCCGGCCCCGCTGCTCCCGCAAGGCCAACTGGCCCCACGGGCCAACCCCGCAGTTTTTCGAGCGCCCGGGAAATTGTCCGGTCAGGATCCAGCCGCGACCGCGCGCGGCCGAGCAGGTAAGCCTCCAGCAGATCGAACTTCTGCTCCGGAGTTCCTGCTTCAAGCAGTTGCTCGCGCAGCGCCAGGATCTCCCGCTTCCAGATCAAATCCAGCTCCACCACATTTCCCGACAGCTCGGAAATCGGAAAGTCGAAAAACGGCGCAGCCCCGCCCGTCCGAAAGTGCGCTCCCATCATGGACGCGCCCTTTTCCACCCCCAGCACAATGAACTGCCGCTGCAACCCGCTCACCCAGCACCGGTTGTAAGTGGTGTAGCGGGAGAGATCGCGCCCGTCATAGAGCTTCTTCGGGCCCTCGCTCAAATCGATAATCAGCTCCATGCTGGCGTCGGGCAGAAGCTTTTCCCTGGTGTGGTCCACATCGAGGTCCTGATAAAACCAAAGCACCTCGACAAACTGGGCCAGCGGCGCCTTCGGGATCCGTGTGCGGTAGATCATTGGGGGCAGATCAGGGCTGCTGATCAATGGCGGCAGATCATTGGCTGCTGATCAGGGCTGCTGATCATGACAGAGCCTACAAGCTGCCGCCAGCACCGACAAGCGAAACTTCGGGTTCGCCGACTGACGTTTTTTCGGTTGGACGTTTGCCGACCGAAGCATTGCCGATGTCTTCAACCCCTGTCATCTCGACCGGAGCAGATCATCGCGAAGCGATGATCCGCGGAGTGGAGAGACCCGCTGTTTGCACTTCCAATTCAGCGTACTTTGGAGGGTCCCCCCTATACCGCCGGCTTTATGTTCTGGTTCACGTGGAAGAAGTTGTCCGGATCGTACTTGGCCTTGATCTTGGCCAACGCGCGAGTGATTGCCGGAGAAGCTGCGCGCCACACGCTCATCGCCTTCATCTTCCATGAGGAAGTTCACATAGGAGCCGCCAGCCGAAAGCGGGTGAAGCTCCTGGAAGTAGCCGCGGACCCAGTCGCGATATCCGGGTAAAGCGGCGGGATCCGGGGTGACTCCCACGATCACGTGAACGAATTTGACGTCGCGATATCCGAATGCAGTGGCATCCTGGGGCACATCGTTGACCGCCCCATCCATCGGGTAGATGTGCACCGCCGAATGTACGTTAGGAACCCCGGGTCCGTGTTTCAGGTGAGCGGCGATATAGGGCTCACTGATCTCACGAACGAAATCGCCTTTCCAATAGTGATGCAAGCCCGGCGGCAGCAGGGGATCGAATATCGATTGCAGCACGGGATATGGCATGGGACCGGTGTGCTGAAACAGCGGAGGTCCGAATTCCCGCAGCGGCTTGGTCGCGGCTTCTCCCTTGGCGGGATCTCCGCAATACGAGCACACAATCCCACACAGCGTCTTCCCATGAAGCGGTTCGGGGAACGGCGGCCCCGGCGGCACGATCAGGAACGCGAAAAATGCGCTCAATTCTCGCGGAGCGGTGGGCATGAAATCGCGGAAGAACCGCATGACTTCGCCGGCCTTTTCCAGCGGATACAAAATGGGCCCGGCGTACACCGTACTCACCGGATGAAGGCGGAACTCCAGTGAGGTCAGGATGCCGAAATTGCCGCTGCCGCCGCGAATGGCCCAGAAAAGGTCGGGGTTCTCAGTTGCGCTGGCGGTGCGCAGCTGCCCGTCTGCAGTGACGACATCGGCTGAGAGCAGGTTGTCGCAGGCCAGGCCGTAGCGTCGCGACAGGTATCCGAAGCCGCCGCCGGTGGTGAGTCCGCCCACGCCGGTGGTCGAAATTACGCCACCCGGAGTCGCCAGGCCGAAGGCATGGGTAGCATGATCCACGTCGCCCCAGGTGCAGCCGCCCTCGACACGCGCAGTTCGATGGGCGGGGTCCACACGAATACCCTTCAGACGGCAGAGATCGATGACGATGCCGTTGTCGCACACCCCGAATCCGGGAACGCTATGGCAGCCGCCGCGGACGGCAACGGCCAGCTTGTGGTCCCGCGCGAAATTCACGCTATAAATCACGTCGGCGACATCGGCGCATTGCACGATTGCCAGCGGCTTGCGATCGATGTCCGCGTTGTAGACTCTGCGGACGGATTCGTAGGCCTCGTCCCCGGGGCGGATTACGCGGCCACGTACATTGGCCGCCAGTCCGGCAGTCACTTCGCTGAGCGCGGGCGCACTTGCGTCAGTCATGTTTTTCCCCCAAGTTGGAATTCAGATGCAGCAAGAATACGCGGAATTATACAGCGGTCCGGCAGTGTGATTTTGTTTTTGCTTTACAGGCGGGTGGCCCAGGTTTTCGATCTTGCGGGTGTTACCAACACGGTGGATACCCCGTTCCTTCGCGTTTTTTTTGCGAAGGGGCGGGAATCGGAAACGCCAGCGCCATGTGGGTTTCATCCCGCGTCGACGACAAGATCAAATAGCACACGCAGCGTCGTGACCCGCCCCCACCGCCCACCCCCTCGACAAGCTCAGGGCAGGCTCTTGCAAGAAGCGCAAGGAGCGGGCATCTTCGGTGTCGATTGCTGTGGAAACAGCAGAACGCGAGATGTGGCCACCCGCCGGAGTTCGCTTGTGACGTGCTCCACTTCTCGCGGAGAGAATGCGCTGAGATCTGGGTCAAAGGAGCCGGCCCTGGTTAGAGCGTGCCGGAGCAGTCCATCTCGCCCCTGGTGAAACCCGCCGCTCGCAAACTGCGCGAGCAACGGGGCACCCACGTTTAGAAGTCGGCCGACCACAAGGCCGGGTCACCCGTCCGGGGACTCCACCTCTCACCTCCATCCACCTCTCGCCCTCCATCCACAAACCTGTCATCTCGACCGGAGCAGATCATCGCGAAGCGATGATCCGCGGAGTGGAGAGACCCGCTGTTCGCACTTCCCAGTCAGCGCAGTTTTAGGGTACCCCCCTCCCCCGGGCATTTTGCAAAATCTTGAAAACAGGTGAGTTGCGGATATTACATTGTGCGAATCTGCGCAAAATATTGAGGGCGTGAGGCTTGCAGGCAAAATATTGCGGAATAAGGAGTTAGCGCGGGCCGCCGCGGGGGTTGGAATGGCACGGCAGGGATGGACTGCGTCGTCACACTCCGTTCGTCAGTTTTCAAAGAGCCAGAGGCCAAACTCCACGGTAGCCCGGACCGAAAAGCAGGGTCAATCAGAAAGCCACGAATTTGGGACGCTTTCCCGAATTGGGACGCAAACTTGCGAAGGATGCGAGTTCGCTTGTAACGCGCTCCACTTCTCGCGGAGAGAATGCGCTGAGATCCGGGTCAAACGAGCCGGCCCTGGTTAGAGCGTGCCGGAGCAGTCCATCGTGCCCCTGGTGAAACCCGCCGCTCGCAAACTGCGCGAGCAACGGGGCACCCACGTTTAGAGCCCGCGACAACAAGGCCGGGCCAGGAGTCCTTTGCTCAATGGGCGACAGACCTGGGTCACGCACCGAAGCCCATGGGGGATTCTCAAGAAGAGCCACGTGGATGAATACTGTGGATGCGGGTTGTTGTGGAGAAGCTGTGGAAGGGTGGCAACGAACGACCGCAGCCGGGAAACTCCTTGCCAAACACGGCCTGAAGTGATGACGACTACCTGCCGATTTAGGTGGTAAGGTCTTTGTAGGCTGCTTTACCATTAGCAACTTCACATGACGAAATTAACAACCCTTGAACTTTGCGCAGGCGCTGGAGGGCAGGCGCTTGGCCTGGAGCAGGCGGGTATCGAACATGTTGCCCTCGTCGAACTTGACCGGCATGCCTGCCAGACACTTCGCCTCAATCGGCCACAGTGGAACGTGATTCAGCATGACATACGCGAGTTTGATCCGGAGCCCTTCCGCGGAGTGGACATCGTCTCTGGTGGTTTGCCCTGCCCTCCTTTTTCCGTCGCAGGCAAACAACTCGGCGCGACAGACGACCGGAATCTCTTCCCAGCAGCCATTCGCATTATCAAGAAAGTCCGGCCTCGCGCCGAGAATGATCGAGAATGTCCGCGGGATTCTCGATGCTGTCTTTGAAGATTACAGGGACCATGTAGAAGGACAGTTGAGGAAACTCGGCTACCGCTCAGATTGGCATCTATTGAATGCCTCCGATTTTGGGGTTCCCCAGCTACGGCCGCGTGTCATATTCATCGGGCTGCAAGAGAACCTGTTCGACCGTTTTTCATGGCCTTCGGGAAACTTCGGCATCCCTCCAAGTGTGGGCGAAGTTCTCTACGACCTAATGGCCTTGGGGGGATGGCCAGGTGCGAGTTTCTGGCGGGAAAAGGCTCACGAGGCACCCACAATAGTCGGCGGGAGTCACAAGCATGGAGGACCGGACTTGGGCCCCAACGAGCGAAACGTGCATGGGCGAGCTTAGGGGTTGACGGCATGGGAATCGCCGACACGGTGCCGGGGGAAAGCATCACAAAGGCATGCCAAAACTGACCACGCGAATGGTCGCGCGGCTGCAGGGCTTTCCCGACAACTGGCAGTTTGCTGGCGGAAAAACCGCTGCATACCGGCAGGTCGGCAATGCGTTCCCTCCGCCTGTCGCACGGGCAGTAGGAAAACAGCTTCGAACCGCCTTAAGCACTTTGGAGTTCGTTTCTGTTGCTGGCTGAGTTATCCTTGACCCCGGCCGGCTAATTGACAATCTCAAGATTTGACGAGCTAAGACGGAAGTTCCATCAGAACCTCCGGGGCAATCCCTTGTGCTTCGTGCCCGATTCCAAAGGACTCGGTAGGCCGATTCCCAGCAACGCCGACGAAGCAAATCCCACAAGTGTGCTAATAGCAGATGCTATAGCAACGGCCATAAAAGATGTTCCGACATTGCCCAAGAGATTGCAGCCTCAAACCGCTGGAGACAATTTCGAGAAACATGTCCGTTTATTTATAGAGGAGACCTTTCGTCTGGCTTGGTACATCCGACCTGGAAGTTGGGCGGTTAAAAAGGTCGAAAGGAGAGATCGGCTAGCTCTCGCCAACAACGAGCAATATGCACACTTGAAGACAATCCACAGGTTCGCACAGGACTCTCCGGAACTGGCGGCTGCTCTTGGTTCCGATTATCTCGTGTCTTCAGATGTGATAGTGACAAGGACAACTCTATCGGATGAGGAGATTAACAGAGTTTCCAATGAATCAGGCGCCCTTCCCTTAGTTGACGACAATGTCGCGGTACGTAGCCGCCTCAGGACGGTCAAGATAGCCCGCCAAGAGCCCAAACCGCGCGAATTGCTGCATGCAACCATTTCCTGCAAGTGGACAATTCGCAGTGATCGGTCACAGAACACGCGTTTGGAAGCGCAAAACTTGAGTAGAAATCGAAAAGGAAACCAGCCTCATATTGTGGTTGTAACAGGAGAGCCACTTCCTTCGCGCCTAGCATCGGTTGCACTGAGTACAGGAGATATTGATTGTGTATATCACTTTGCGCTTCCCGAGCTCTTGGTGGCGGTGGCCACGAGAAAGCAAGAGTATCAAGAGCGAGCGGGTCAGGCAAGAATCAAGCTTGAGCCCATCAAGTGCAACGAAGAACTAGTCGATAGTTTGCGCAGCGAGAAAACGTCTCTTGCCGGGAAGAGAGACAATCCCGCAAAGACGCGACGGGTTGAATTAGATAGCAAGATCAAGTCGCTGTTGGCAGAAAAAAAGTCTTTGGTTGCGCAACTCGCTCCAGCCGCGAAGTCGTACCGGGAGGCTTTCCGACAGCTTGAAAAACTCAAAGGTGAAGAAGCAGAATTGGCCAAAATTGTGAACGGGAACCGGTTGAAAGACATCTCAGATCTTCCCTTAGACCTCGCCGTATAAAGATATGGACAAACTTGATGCGCTGTCGCGTAGCGAGAACATGCGGCGCATCCGAAGTGCAGACACCACACCCGAGTTAACTGTCCGTTCATTGGTGCACCGCATGGGGT
>CAWCSH010000025.1:0-68647 GCA_963798155.1 Terriglobia bacterium | reverse complement strand
GAAGACCCTCAGGCTTCGCTTCGGTAGGAGGTCGTTTGTGGGGAGCGAACCGCGCGGCCTGCTTCGCTCCCACTTTTTCACAATCTGCGGTTTTCGGGGCGGGTACGGTTTTTTTTTTTGTTCAAAAGATTTGAGCGCGAGGGGCACAAATGAAAACACGAAGAGGGCGCGCCAAGGCGCACCAGGTGGTTACGCTGAAGATGGTGGCGGATTATCTCGACATTTCTCCGGGGACGGTTTCGATGGTGCTGAACAGCGCACCGGCGGCGAGTGTAATTCCGCAACGCACCCAGAAGCGGATCTTCAGCGCTGCGCGAAAATTGAACTACCGGCCGAACTTTTTTGCGCAATCTTTGCGCACGCGGCGAAGCCGCATGATTGCGGTGATTCCGCGCAGTTTTGCCGATCCCCGCGCTGCGGCGGTGATTGCCGGAATCGAGCAGTCCGCTCAATCGCAGAACTATTCATTGCTGGTGCGGGTCCACGGAGAGGGCCATGATTCGATTGAAGACTCCATACGTTTTGTGCGGGAGCGCGGCGCGGAGGGCGTGATTGCAATCGACCAGAACGATCTGCATCTGGTGCAAATGCCGGGAGTGTCGATTGACACGGCTGCATTCCAATACCAGATGCTGAAGAATATCCAGGAATTGCTGAGCGGCGTGGGGGAGCTGGCGTTTGAGACTGTGCTCGCGCACATCGCAGAAGGAAACGGTTCGCCGCGTTTCACCGCGATCCAGGGAGATGGGCTGCGGGCAGAGGTGATCAGCCGGCCGGCGTCATGGGATTCGGATAAGCTCTCCGCGACCAACTAGAGCAGATGAATTAGAGGGGTCAGAAGGGCCCGGGAGGCCGGGCGCTTTCGCGATCGGCGCTTCAGCCGTTTCGCGAACTGCTCTTTACCTCGTCGCTCAGCAAGATCGCTTCCGCTACTTCCTTCATCGACTTACGCTTCTGCCGGCTTTGGCGCTGAAGCGTGAGATAGGCCTGCTCTTCGGTGAGCCCCATATCCCGCTGCAGGATGCCTTTGGCGCGCTCGACAATCTTGCGGGTCTCGAGCTGCTGCGAGAGATTCAGGTTCTCACTTTCCAGGCGGGCCAATTCAATCTCTGCGCCCACTAGAAATCCGATGGTTGAAATCAGGCGAATCTCGCGCTTGCTGTAGGCGTGCGGCTGGCGGTGCTGCAGATTCAGCACGCCCAGAAGGCGATTGCGTGACAGCAGCGGCACGGAGAGAAACGCTTCGTAACGATCTTCGGGCAATTCGTTGAAATACTGGAACCGTGGATCCTCGAAAGCGTTGCGCGCGACCGCTACCGGCTCGCGATGTTCCGCCACCCATCCGGTGATGCCCTGGCCGACGCGGAGCTTCAGCCGGTCCACCACTTCCTGGTGGGGATTCTTGGAGGCGCTCAGCACCAGTTCGTCGCCATTCAGCAGGTACACGAAACAGGAGTCGCACTTCACCAGCGCAACCGCGAAATCCACAACTTTTTGCAGCACGTCGTGAAAGGGATCGGCGGCGGCCATGCGGCTGCCGAGCTCGTGCAGAAACTCAACGTGCGAATCTTCATTAATCGTCAATGAGGCCATGTTCAGACGCTAGCGGAGTGTGCGGAAAGTTGTCCAATCGCAATTTTCAATGGCGGGAATAAGCAGCGGCGATGTGGCGGTGGAAGACGTAAGTGGGCTGATTCGAGCAGGTTACGGAGGTGGGAATCGGGATCACACCGAAAAGGTCAGAAGAAAATGAGCGCCTCAAGATGTGCAGCCCGCCATTCTCAGTCAAAAAGCCAAAGCCCCGAGCACTGCTCGGGGCTGAAAGATACCGACGGCGTTTGCCAAACATTCACTATGATAAATAAGTCATGGTGAATGTCAATACATTGTGTCGAGTGATTCAAGGAGGGCAAGGGAGTTGAACCCTAGTGGCTGCAAAGCCACTCGACATTTGGCAAACGCCGTCCAGTACCCACTGGCAATACCCTCCTAAACGCACATCTGCCGAGCAAGATTTTACGGCGACTCACACACAAACACTGATTTCAATTCTTAAAATACTTTTGGGACTGTGCCAATTTGGGAACGCATAGGCCGCATTGAGTGGCGCCAGCTTCATTCCCGCCCGTCAAACAATCTTCTCTCCTACCGATTTCGCCTGGCTGAACAGGTAGAGATAATCCGGGCCGCCGGATTTCGAGTCGGTGCCTGACATGTTGAAGCCGCCGAAGGGATGGGCTCCGACGATTGCGCCGGTGCATTTGCGGTTGATGTACAGGTTGCCGACGTGGAAGTCGCGGATGGCGCGATCGATCTTGTCCTGCGAGCTGGTATAAATCGCGCCGGTCAATCCGAATTCGGTATCGTTGGCAATCTCGAGGGCGTGCTCGAAGTTGCGGGCTTTGATCACCGAGAGTACCGGGCCGAAAATTTCTTCCTGCTCGAGTTTCGACTTGGGCTGAATGTCGGCAATGACCGTCGGCTGCACGAAATAGCCTTCGCCGGGGCTCGCGGCACGTTCTCCTCCGGTGACGAGGCGGCCTTCGCGCTTGCCGACCTCGATGTAGTCGAGAATGGTCTGCATTGCGCCTTCGTTGATCACTGCGGCCATGTTGGCGTTCTCGGCGGGATCGCCGATCTTGATCTTCTCGACGCGGGCTTTCAGCTTGGCGAGAAACGTATCGTAGATACGCTCGTCAATAATGGCGCGGGAACAGGCCGAGCACTTCTGGCCCTGGAAGCTGAAGGCGGCGGCCGCAACGCCTTCGACGGCGGAATCGATATCGGCGTCGGCATCCACGATGGTGGCGTCTTTGCCGCCCATTTCCAGCACGGTGCGCTTGATCCACAGCTGGCCGGGAGCCTGCTGGGCGGCGTTCTTGTTGATGTCGAGTCCGACCTCGCGGGAACCGGTGAAGGCGATGTAGCGTGTTTTCGGATGGGCCACGATGGCATTGCCGAAGGTTGCGCCCGAGCCGGGGCAGAAATTCACCACGCCTTCCGGCATTCCGCACTCTTCGAGCAGTTCGACAAACTTTGCGGCGATGGTGGGCGAGTCACTCGAAGGCTTCAACACCACGGTATTTCCGCAGACGATGGAGGCCAGCGTCATTCCGGCCATGATGGCGCAGGGGAAGTTCCACGGCGGGATGACCGCGCCCACTCCCAGCGGGATGTAGAACAGCGAATCACGTTCGCCGGGTAGCTGCACCGGAGTTTCGACCTTCGAGAGCCGCAGGGCTTCGCGGCTGTAGAACTCGCAGAAGTCGATGGTCTCGGAGATGTCGGCGTCGGCCTCTCCCCAGTTCTTGCTCACTTCAAACACCAGCCACGCCATGAATTCAAATTTGCGCTCGCGCAGCACGTCGCCCACCCGAAACAACAGGGCGGCGCGCTCTTCGACCGGGGTGCGGCTCCAGGTCTGGAAGGCCTTCAAGGCCGCCTGCATGGCGGGCTCCACGTGCTCCTTGCCGGCTTTCTGGTGTACGCCGACAATCTGCGAAGGCTTGGCCGGATTGATCGACTTGATTTTGTCGGCGGTCTTGACCCGCTGCCCTCCGATGATGAGGTCATACTCGCGTCCCAGCTGGCCGCGGATTTTCTCGATGGCTTTGCGCATGGCGCGGGCGTTGTCGTCGCGGCTGAAATCCACCATGGGTTCGTTGACGAATGGACCTTCATGTACGCGCGTGCGGGGACGAACCGGAGCTTCTAAAGTTGCCATGATTGCACCTCGAGAGAGATTACGTGGACGAACGGAGCGATCGACCACCTAAATTTTAGCAGGGATGAGCGGTGCGTGGGGACCGCTGGGAGGTGGTCACGACCCGCGTAAACCCGGTGCCGCGTGAACCCAGGCTGTCCTCCAGCAACCCCGGCGGCGAAATCAGCAACCTGGTCCGCGGGTGCCGCTATAATTCACTGCCGATTGGTTGAATGATGTCCAAACATAAGAAAGTGCCCGGCCCTGCGCCGGCGCCACCGCATCGCCATTTGCTATCACCTGAAAGGGAATTCCGCTGGCGTGCCGGCGAAATTACCCGTCTGGAAGCCTTTTGCGACGTGGTGTTCGGCTTCGCCGTGACTTTGCTGGTGGTGTCGCTCGAGGTACCGCACAGCTACGGCGAGCTGATGGCGGCTATGCGCGGCTTTGCGCCATTTGCTGTGTGCTTCGCCATGCTGGTGATGATCTGGTTTTCACATTACAGGTTTTCCCGGCGCTATGGACTGCAGGACTCCTACACGGTTTTCCTGAATGTGGTTCTTTTGTTCCTGGTGCTTTTTTATGTCTATCCCCTGAAATTCCTGTTCGTGATGTTGTTCGGCCAGATAACAGGAACCTACAAAGGGGGCATGACCGATCACCAGGCTTCACTGCTGATGCAAGTGTATGGCGCCGGACTGGCCTCGGTTTTCACCCTATTCGTCCTGATGTATCACCATGCCTACTCGCTGCGCCGGGAATTGGAGCTTGACCCGCTGGAAGTGCTTGAAACCCGCAAGACTATGCAGGAAAGCGCCGGCATGGCATGCATTGGGCTGGCCTCATTCCTGGTGGCGTTCAGGAACCCGGCCATTGCCGGCTGGATGTACTTCCTGATCGGAGTCTTCTTTGCGGTTCACGGCACGATCATGGGGAAACGAAAGCGTCGACTGAGCGAGAATAGTGCCGGCAACCGGAGTGAGGGCGGCCGATAAAATGCCGCCCTGCCCAGGGGGGAGGGCAAGGGCGGACGCTCATTGGTACCGAGCGGATCAGCGTCGAGTTTGGCATGCCCCCGCGATGTTCTGCGCCAGACCAAGGTTTTGTTCCAAAAAACGAACAGAATCGGCTCTGGGTGCGGAAATCACGGCAGGCTTCCGGGCCGCAACAGGCTGCACCGCATCTGCTATCATCGCCGCAGTGGACAATGAAATTCCCAGTGTTCCCTATCCTACGGAGGCATCGATGGAAGTTCCCGGCATCGGACTCGGCTCCCGCCGAAATGAAGATATCGCGCTCGATTTGATGAAGTTTGTTGCCATGAGTACAGGTTACGGGAAGACCAGCTCGTCTTCGTCCGGGGTCGGCTTCCAGGGCGGAGGGGCTGCTTCGAAGCCCGAGGACTATGCCGCGCACCTGCTGGAGCTTTATGGGCAGTGTCTGGCGGCGGTGCAGGGGAAGAAGTAGGGAAGCGGCTGGCTTCAGCTTGGCATTCGCAGAGGGGCATTTCCCCGTGCGCCTTTATGCCATCCGGTTACTTGCTGGTCGCTTTGTCTTCTGCAGAATTTACCATCGATTGCGAGGGCAACTGAGCGGGATCTTCCCGGAACGAAATCAATCTGAGCTCGCCAAGGTACGGCTTGTGAGAAACGGGTGTGAAGTTGGCAACCCCTCGGACGCCAACGACATGAAAACACGGGGTGAAATGATCCCTCCCCCACCAGAACGTGTCCGAGTATCCTACCGCGTAATTGTTACCGTGAAACATGAGAGTCTTCCCATGTTCATCTAAGACAAGAGTGATCTCCGAACCGTCGCAAACGACTGATCGGATGATTCCCTCTGCCGCCTGCTCGTGTTCATCCCTCGGTTGCGGGGATGGGGTTTCACCGGAACGCTGGACGGCAGGTATGCTGTTCCACAGTTCCATCGCTTCGTCGTGATCGGGACCATACCAGCGATCCGCCACATAGGAAGCGTAAGAGGCCGCCTCCGGCCCGCGTCCAAGACTAAGAAGAATGCGCCCGCTCAGGAGATGATAGCCGGCGCGAAATGGCTCAAGCTGCTCGGCTTTGCGGGACAGGCCCAGCGCCTTGGTGAGTTCGCCCTGCCGCATATACAACTTGGCCAGTTCGACATAGGCCGGAGCATATTCGGGATCGATCGCGAGCACCTTCAGTAACTCATCGTGAAACGCCTTTTCGTTGTCGGGGGCGGCTGATGTGGAAAGCGGCGACACCATGGTTTTGGCAAAAAGCGCCAGGTACATTTGCGGATCGAGTTCATAGGCACGAAGAAATTCGGCGGCGGCCGCATCATTCTTGCCTTCGTTGTATTGGAAGTAGCCCATGTTCAAATGGGCGAGAGCGAGTTTAGGATCATCGGCGACGGCAGCGTCAGTCAACTTCCGCACCTGATCCCATTGATGCAGCATGATATGAAACCCTGCCAGTTCTGCATCGGTTTCCGCGATGCTCATGGTTCGCATGGAAAAATCCTGGTCCTCAAGATGAGGCGGGCTAGGCATCACCCCAGTCGGGAACGCAAATTTGTTCACGTAGTCGTCGAGGCCCTTGGAAACCTGGTCAAAGCCGCCGAAGGTATCTTGAAATGCCTTTCTTTGATCGACTCCTTTCTGGATGAGATTAAAAAAAGCCTTCAATTTCGTCCCTTGTTCCATGCCGGGGCCCAAAATCAGATAATGGGTGAGTGCCCAGCTCTGTGCATAGAAGAGGTGCGTTTTTTCGTCGTCCTTGTACACGGATCGGCGCGCCGTAATGAGTTCCTGCAAAGGAATCTGACGGCGAGCGACCATATCAGTGATCGCATGATTTTTGGGCGGGGCTCCAATAAACATGCGGGACTGTTCAAATCTAGTGAAGCCGTAGAATTCCGACAGCCCCTCGTCGAGCCAGGTCGGCAGCCAATGGCAATTGAGGTGGAGCAGGCTGTGGACGTACTCGTGGTACACGACTGAATAAGTGTCGGGGTTATTGCGATCAGAGCTCGTAACGTCCAGGCGCACCAAAGCGTACTGCTTGTCCCAGCCCTGATGGTAGAGGCCAGCCGGCGTCAGAAAGCCATGTTTCTGGAAGGCCGGGACCATCTCCTTCATTGTCTGTTCATCACGTAGCGCCAGAACGAGTAGCGGCGACGGAGGGTCGAGCCGAAAACCTGGGAACTGATCGGCAAACACAGCCCGCATTTGTTCAAATTCGCGAGCAAGGTGGCGGGCGTCTCTGTCGGCCCCATTGGAAATTACCCGAAAATGAGGGCTGCGAATTTCGATCCAGGGTTTCTTGTCGGCTGACAATAAAGACGAGGGAAGAAGCAGTAGCAATGCAGCAGTGAGCCCTGCCGCACAAGAAGCTCGAAGACACATGATCGCGACATCTTGGCCGATCTTGTGTCGGCGGTCAATTGAGAAAGTGGGAACCGGATGCCTCGAGACGAAAGCAGGTTGCAGGTCGAATCGGGGGCGGGTTGATCCCCGCCCCCGGAAGGTGCTAGCGGCGGCGCGCCTTCTTCTTGCTTTTGCTGGCTGCCTTCTTCGCCGGCTTCTTCGTTTTCTTTGCGGCAGCCTTCTTTGCCGGTTTGCGTTTGGCGGCGGTGCGGGAAGATTTTTTGCTGGCGGTCTTTTTGGCAGGTTTCCGGGCCGGCTTCTTGGCGGCTTTCTTTGGCGCTTTCCTGGCCGGTTTTTTGGGAGCCGGTTTGCTGGCGGCTTTTTTCGCCGGCTTGCGGGCAGGTTTGGAGCCGCCTCCGCCGCCGGATGGCGCAGCGGGAGCCGGCATGGGTTCTGGTTCGGGTTCGCTTAGAGAGGGGACCCCGGTTTCTTCCTCCTCTTCTTCTTCGTCTTCTTCGTATTCTTCTTCTAGGGAATCGCCGTAGACGCCGTTATCGCCCAAGTCATCCATCTCGTCGTCTCGGCTGTAGAGGGTGTCGTCAAAGCTCATCTCTTCCTCCTGGTTTTGCGGCGGTTGCTGCGCCGCTGCGTGCTTTTCACGCGCTAAGGAATAAATCGAAACTAAAAGGCCGCCTAGTTTCAGCGGAACGGCGCGCGATTATAGCATGCGCCGAGCCACGTTGCGCGCAGCGTGGCTGGTTGCATCCTACACCGTTCTGCGCGCGGTGCACCGCCACTTTATTCGGCAATCTGCAAGGCCGGATGGTATGGATTGCGGGCGAAAGATCCAGTGGGGATGGGTTACGGCAGGCGGACGATCAGAACCATGCCGGGGCGGAGTATTTTGGGGTTCCCGTTGTCCTTCTGCAGGACGGAGACGCTGGTGTGATGGTCGGAGGCAATGGAGGTGAGGGTCTCACCGGGCTTCACCGTATGACGAGTGACTGTCTTGGCGGTGGAGGTGCGAAGCAGGCTGGTGGACCGCGACCGGGTTTTGGAAGCCCGCGAAGTCTTTGCCTGCCAGGTCGGAAGGCTGCCGGGAGTTACAGGCAGATGGATGTACAGAACATGGCGTCCGCGTAAACTATTTCCCCGTAAGCGGTTCCAGCGGCGAACCATGGTCGGAGGCACGTTGAAGTTGTCAGCCACGGTTTCGACTGTGTCTCCCCGTCTCACTTTGTAACGAATGGCCTTCTGTGCATAGGCCTGAGAGTCTGCCGGAATGTGCTTTCCGGGGCGATCGGAATGACCAGCGGAGCTGTCTGGAATCAGGGCGGCATCGAGATCCAGATTGTTGGCTTTGGCGATTGCCTGGGACGAGGTGTGATAGGCGTGGCCGATTGAAGCTAAGGTATCGCCTTCCTGCACCTTGTGATAGCGCCACCAGATGCGCATATCGGCGGGGATGGCAGCGATGGCGTCGAGATAGTGATCCTTAGTTCCGGCGGGCAGGTTGAGTTCGAACTTGCCTTCGTCCGGCGTCGTCCAGCGCAGCAGGCTGGGATTCAGGTCCTGCAGAGTCGTAGGGGAGGCGTCCACGCAATCGGCTACCAGCCGCAAGTCCACGGGATAGTCGATTTCGACGGTGTCATGCGGAACCGGCTGGTCTGGAACGATGTCTTCCAGGCCATACTGCTCGGGATTCTTGGCCATGATGGTGACGGCCAGAATGATTGGGACGTAATTGCGGGTCTCGCGCGGCAGCACGTTGCGCTTGTAGAGCTCCCAGAAGTCGGCGTAGCCGGTGCGCTTGACGGCGCTCTGCACCGAGCCCGGGCCGGAATTGTAGGCCGCCATGGCCAGGTACCAGTCGCCGAACTGCTTATAGAGGTCTTTCAGGTGGCGGGCGGCGGCTCGGGTGGACTTTTCGGGATCCTGGCGCTCGTCAATCCAGCGGGTACGCTCGAGGCCGTAGCCGCGGGCCCGGCTGGACATGAACTGCCACATACCGCGAGCCCCGGCGCGCGACAGCGCCAGAGGGTGGAAGCCCGACTCGGCTTGCGCCAGGTAGATCAGGTCCTGGGGAACTCCTTCTTCCTTCAATACCCGTTCGATCATGGCGCGGTAGCGGCCACTGCGGGTGAGGGCGTGGACCAGGGTCTCTTTGCCGCGTCCGGAGAAGTAGTTGATGTAGCCGGCGACCTGGTCGGTCATCATCAGGGGCAGGTCGGAGTGGGTGGCCTTCATCTCCGCTTCGGCTTTCGCCTTGACGTTGGCGTCGACCGGGGGCGTGGCCTCGTTGGCTTCATCGATCGGAGCCGGCTCAGGTTTTTGCTCGTCGGAGGCCTCGGCCTGCTGGCGGTCTTGCAACTTCAGGCTTTTCAGAGCAGCCGTGACCAGATCCAGTTCGTGCTGCAAGCGCGGCTCGGCGTGAATATCGAGCGGACTGCCCATCAATAGATCGAAAGCGCGGTCGTAGCTCTGCTTCGCGGTGTCGAAGTTGCCGGCGGCCTGGGCTGCTTGCCCCGCCTGATACCGGGTTTCGACTGAGGCGAGCAGGTCGGCGGCTGGGTCCGTTTTGGGATTCGCTGGTTCAGCCTGGGCGACACTGTCTGTCGCGGCTGCGCCACTTTGTGACGCTGCGGTTGCCGACGTGATCGCGGGCGCGTTGGCTTGAGGAGGCGGGGAAGCCGATGCCGATTTGGCAGACTGGCAGGAGGTGCTCGCCAGGGTGAGAGCAGCAATCAGCGCGATGAGTGTAGAGAGTTTACTAAGGCTCATTTGTCTCTATGACTTACCGCGAGTCCCCCGGCCAGTTTTGAACTCCGTTTAGAGCTCCATGCTACAACCCGAAATGGGACGGGTCAACGCTGGGGAACACTCGCGCGCGTTACTTTCGGCACAGGCGGGGGATGATACTCGCGGCCACCGCCGGGTGCAACCAGTTTGTTGCAGTTTGCGGCCCATTCGCTGCTGGAGATTCGAGAGATTTCTCACAGCGTCTGCGTCGTTCGAATTCGGGAAAATGAAATCGCGATGATGCAGTGCCGCATCGAAGCTAAGCCCGATCTTCAGCCTGGCCGCTGAAGCGGGGAACTAAGTTAAGGAGCGATTCTCATGGCGCTGACTGAAGATAAGACCAAGTGCGCTCATCCGGGATGTAGCTGTACGGTTTCAGCTAACGATGAATACTGCAGCCGGGAATGCGCGGATTCGGATTCCGAGGCAGGAACCAAGGAAAGCCGCTGCGCGTGTCCGCATCCTGAGTGCGAACATGGCAAGGTGCAGGCGGCGTAGTTCGCGGCTTTTTGTGTTGATGGCGGCTCGGTCTTGATGCCGGCTTGGAACCTACCAAGCACGCATCCGAGTAGCGGGTAGGGGTCCTTCGCTGCGCTTGCCCTCGCCTCGCGCGGGCAAGCTACGCTCAGGACGACATCGGTTTAGTTGACAGCGGTTTATTTTCTGGTGGTCGCGCTTTCATCCGCGTTCTGCATCAGCTCCGTTAGTTCTACATCAGCTCCATAGTTCTGCATCAGCTCCATTAGTTCTGCATCAGCTCCATGCCAGGGTTGCGATTGAGTTGGCGGATAGTGGAACTTGAGCTGTTTGTTTACCGAGGCGGAGTTCGACGTTGCGCGCTTCGCCGCGATTGGTGAGCACGACGACTTTTTGTCCGTCGGGATTCTCGGCTGCGACATGCGACAGGTCCGCCAGCTGTCCTGACGAATCGAAGCGGTGCGCGCCGCGGCGGATGGCGCGCGAATAGTGTGCGAACGCGTAGTATTGGCCGCTGCGGATAACCTTCTTCGTTCCCGAATCTATGGTCACGGTGCCGCCGCAGGAGAATGGCCCGATATTGGGTTTGCCGTTCTCATCGAGCGCCAGGTTCCAGGCGGTGATGGAGCGGCACCAGTTGCGCAAGACTCCGGTAAAAGTTTCGCTCCAGTGCGCCCAGTCGGTGGCGTAGTCGGGCGCGGTGTAATCGGGGCCGCCTTCCGTCCAGTGCATCTTGGCGTCAGGATGGGCTTCGCGGACCTTGTTCATCATCTCGGGATTGCCGACGTAGCCGTGCCAGGCCACGCCGTCGGCATATTTGGCGACCTCGGGATTGTCGAGGGTGCAAATCACCCGTCCCCAAAGATTGTAGTTGTGATCGAGCACCCAGATTTTGGTGGGAGTCTGGGTTTTCTCGAGCAGCGGGCCGAGGTGGTCGCCGACAAAGCCGATTTCATATTCCTGCGGCCAGATGCAGGCGGGCATGCGGCCGTCCTGATCGGTATCCACTTCGTTCTGCGAGGTGACAGCTTGGACCGGGCACGCCTTCCGCGGCATAGCCCTGCAGAAATTTGAGGAAGTACTGAGCATACGCGCCGAGATATTTATTTCGCATGGATCCGCCCAGCATCGATTGGTTGAATTTCATCCAGCCCGGAGGGCTCCATGGAGAGGAGAACAGAAACAAGTCGGGATTTACTTTCCGCGCCTCGCGCAGCATAGGAAGGATGTAGGCGCGATCGTGGTCGATGGAGAAGCGAGCCATCTCCGGATCGGCATCGCCTTCGTCGTAACTGAACGCCTTGGTCGAATAGTCGCTGGAGCCGATGCAGGTGCGGCAGACGTTGAGCGCCATCTCGGAAGGGTGAAACATCTCGTGAAACAACTCCTCCCGGGCCGCCGGGGAGAGCTGGCTGAACACGTAGCAGGTGGCGTCGGTGAATGCGCCGCCGAAGCCGAGAATCTCCTGAAACTTGTTTGCCGGGTTGAGCTGAATTACTTCTGTCGGATGGCTTCTGCCGGCCTTGCGCCATGAAATTGAATCGGAGCGCGAAAACCGCAGCGCGTCATTGGTGATCCAGACGGTGATATCAGAAGCCGGTTCTGCCGCCGCAGGTAAAGCGGAGAGAGCTTCCGGGGTGGCGGTTGCGGCTATGGCAAGAGCGGAGAATTTCAGAAAATCGCGTCGAGAATTATTGCCTGACATATGCACTCCAAGCAGGGGCAGGCCACAGTTTAGACCGGTCAGCCGGGTTTGACGTCGCTGAAAACAGGCGAGAATAGCACGCTGCCCAGCGGCAAGTAATACGACTTCTGTATAGGGACGAGGACCGCACGGCGCAAGCCTTCCCAGCGGCTGAGCTTTCAGCTAACCTAAGTTGGTAAGAAGCAAGTAGCAGTAAAATCGCGCCTTTGACGGAAGCAAGCTCCGGCGTGAATGAACTGGAGTGCATGAAGACGCCCGACTCGAAAGCGATCTTGCGCGCGAAATCTCCTGAATACCCCGGCGTTCCCCTCCGGCATTGCCTTTGCCGCTCGATAGCAGGAGTCTTGTGCTGCGTTGTCGCGGTGTTCTGTTTACCGGGACGCGCGCGTTCCGCAGATTCCCTGCCTACGCTGACCCGAGCTGATCAGATTCGCCACCTCAGCGTGGAGGAAGCGGCCAAGGGATATCCGGTACGCATTCGCGGCGTCATCACCGACGATGTACCGTCGCCGGATTTCGTGGTTCAGGATGGCACTGCCGGCGTTTATGTCGAGGGCAGTGTTTCGCCGCGGTACGCGCATCCCCTGGCGAGCCTGGTTGAGGTCGAGGGTGTAACCGGGCCGGGCAAGTTCGCTCCTGTAGTCCGTGAAGGCAGCGTGCGGGTCTTGGGCAAGAGCTCCCTGCCTGACGCCCAGCTTTATTCGTTTAGCGAACTGGCCAATGGACAACTCGACAGCCAGTGGGTGAAAGTGCGGGGAACGGTACGTTCGGTTTCGATTGACCGGACTTCGTGGCCGGAAACCACACTGGCGATGAATGTGGCATCCGGCGGAGACCAGTTCAAGGTCCGTGTGCCGATCACGCGGGAGCAGGACTTCTCCTCCTACGTAGATAGTGAAGTGCTGATCGAAGGAGTTTGCGGAAGCCTGTTCAACGCCGAACGGCAGCTGGTGGGGATTCTCTTTTATGTTCCGCGGCTGAGCTACATTACGGTGGAGGCCTCGGCCAAAGAAGTTCCATTTTCTGCGTTGCTGCGCTTTTCTCCCGACCGGCAGACTACTCATCGAGTGCGGGTGCGCGGGGTCGTAACGTATCAGCAGCCGGGCAGCGCGATCTTCATCCAGAACCAGGGCAGAGGACTGCGAATTCTGACCCAGGAGATCACTCCGGTTCACGTGGGCGATGTAGTGGATGCAATGGGATTCCCCGCGATGGGCGAATCCGCGCCGGTGCTGGAGGACGCGGTCTTTCACAAAGTGGGCCATGAGGCTGCTCCCCAGGCGGTGAACTTCGATGCCGCCCGGCCCTGGGAACAGTTTGACGGAGCTTTGCTGACGACCGAGGCGCGGCTGGTGCAGCGCCAGTTTCAATCCGGCGGACCGATGCTGCTGCTGCAGGCCGGAGATGTTCTATTCGAAGCCAACTCTCCGACTGGTGACGTGGCGGGCCAGCTTTCCTCGATTCCGCTGAACAGCGATTTGAAGGTGACCGGCATTTGCCTGGTACGCAGCGGCGGATTGTGGCCGATTCCGCAGTCCTTTCGAATGCTGTTGCGCTCGCCGCAGGACGTGGCAGTGATTCGCGTGCCCTCGTGGTGGAATCTGCACCATACGCTGTGGCTGTTGGGCATCAGTTTAGGAACATCTGCTGGCGGTGGTGGTGTGGGTGGTGGTGCTCGGGACGCAGGTTGCGCGAGCAGCGCGAGATCAGCCGGCAAAAGCTGCGGATGAGCGCCGTGCTCGAAGAGCGCAACCGCATCGCGCGCGAGTTGCACGACACCCTCGAACAGGAACTGGCGGGCATTACCATGCAACTGGATCTGGCGGCCGATTGCTTCCAGCAGGCTCCCGGCGTGGCCGAGCACGCCTTAGAGAATGCCCGCAGCATGAGCCGGCACAGCATGGTCGAGGCCAGGCGGTCGGTATGGGATTTGCGCTGCCATCTGCTGGAGAGTGGAGATCTGGTTTCGGCGCTGCGCAAGGTGGTAGAGCCGCTGGTGTCGCGCGATCACGCTCAATCTGAGGTGAAGATTACCGGGACTCCGACTCGCCTGGCTCCTTCCGCCGGAGATGAATCTGCTGCGCATCGGACAGGAAGCGGTCTCCAATGCGATGAAGCACGGGCAAGCCCGGCACATCCAGATTGAACTGAGGTATGAAGTGGATAAGGTTTGCCTTGAGATTAAGGATGACGGACGCGGCTTCAATCCTGGAGAACCTTCGCGCACCGGCCATTTCGGTCTGCTCGACATGCGGGAGCGGGCCGAGTCGCTGGGCTGCCGACTGGAAATTGAAAGCCGGCCCGGCTGGGGAACGAAGATTTCAGTCGAGGTGCTTCTGGCTTCGCAACGCTCTGATGCAGAACTCAAAGCCAATACGTATTCTGGTGGTTGACGATCATTTCATGGTCCGCATGGGCCTTTCCGCCTCGCTGAATGTTGAAGCGGATATGCAGGTGGTGGCCGAAGTGGGCACCGGCGAGGCCGTGATCGAAGCGTACCGCAAGCATCATCCCACCCTGGTGATTATGGATGTGCGCTTGCCCGGGATGACCGGGGCGGAAGCGACGGCTGCCCTGGTTGCCGAATTTCCCCAGGCCCGCGTTCTCATGCTCTCCACTCATTCCGGAGAGGAGGAAATTTACCGTGCGCTTCAGGCTGGCGCCCACGGCTATATCCTCAAGAGTGCGGTGCGCGAGGAGTTGCTGAGGGCGATTCGCGAAGTGTATGCCGGAAGACGGTTCCTCGACAGCGTGGTCGCGCCACTTCTGGCGGAACGCATGTCGCACCGGTCGTTAACCGGAAGGGAACTGGAAGTGCTTCAAATGGTAGCCAAGGGCCTGGGCAACAAGGAGATTGCCGCCATTCTCAATATCGCGGAGGTAACGGTGAAGCTCCACGTCAGTCACGTGCTCGAGAAGCTGAATGTGAGAGACCGTACCGAGGCGGCGACAGTCGCGCTGCAGCGGGGGATTATCAGCATGCGGTGAGGGGCGGTGCTCACCTCGAGCGGGCCGCAGCGTCCAACCAGCCATTGGTCCACATGGATGAAGCTTAACCTTGAGGGCTATACCAAAGTAGTAGGATAGGGCCAGCCTACTGCATAACTATTTCTAACTCTCTGCCGTACCTACAATGTCACGTTGTCCACGTCTCGACTTTTTCCGTAGCAGGCAGCAATCAGGGGGAGCCATGTCGCCAAACCTTCACATCCAGGCTGCGAAATTTCATTTCTGCAGAGTTGCAGTCAGCCTCATCGTCGCATTCATTCTCATCGCGTTAGTAGGGGGCGTGCCGCTGTACGCCCAAGTCACATCGGGTACGATTTTCGGAACGGTGACGGACCCGACCGGAGCTTTCGTCTCTGGCGCGACGGTAACCGTCGTCAGCAAAGATACCGGCCTCACGCGAAACATGACGAGCGGCGGCGCGGGAGAGTTTGTTGTTCCCAACCTTCCGCCGGGGAACTACACCATTACCGTGACTGCTCAAGGCTTCAAGAAACTGGAAAAGGCAGGCGTCATCCTGAGCGTTGGCGACCATTTGAACGCTGGACAGTTTGCGCTGTCGATTGGCGCCACCGGCGAATCGGTGACCGTCACCGCAGAAGGCGCTCAGTTGCAATTGCAGTCGAATTCCGGCGAACGTTCGGACGTGATCACAACCCGCCAGTTGGATGACGTGGCAATGAACGGCCGCAATGTGCTGGACTACATGAAACTCATTCCCGGCGTGAACAGCAGTTTCAGCGGGGCAGTGTCGGGCACTGGCGGTATTGATTCCTTCAATATCAACGGCACCCGCGCCAATCAGCACGAGTTCACCCTCGATGGCGCTTCCAATGTGGATACCGGAAACAACGGCGGCACCCACGTGACGATCAACCCCGATGCCATCCAGGAAGTGAAGGTTCTCACCTCGAACTATCAGGCGGAGTATGGCAAGGCCGCGGGCGGACAGATCGCGGTGGTGACCGAGGGCGGAACCAATCAGTGGCATGGCAATGGCCGGTTCTTCCATCGCAACGAAGGCCTGAACGCCAATGAATGGTTCAACAAACAAAGCCAGCTGAACCCGGACAACGGAACTCCGCACAACGATCCCCAGATCTACCGCTATAACGACATCGGTTATCAGATTGGCGGGCCGATCAAGAAGGACAAGCTGTTCGTATTCTGGAGCCAGGAATTTTACCGGCAGCTGATTCCTACCGGCGGAACCATTCAGTTCTACACGCCGACTGCGTTGGAGCGCACTGGAGACTTTTCGCAATCCATTGATGGGGAAGGGAATCCGATTGTGATTTCCGGGCCTGGAATCAGCAACAATGTGATTGATCCCGACCCAGTTGCCGGCGGCACAGCAGGCGGTATTCACCCAGATTCAGAACATCCTCAATCTCTATCCGCTTCCCAATGCGAGCGGGTTTGGGTCGAACGGACAGACCTATAACTACTCAATCTCACTCTCCGGCAACGCTCCGCGCCGCGAAGATATTTTGCGAGTGGATTATCAAATCAACGCCGGGAACCGCATCTTCGGGCGCTGGATCCACAATGCCGAGACCGACACTTCTCCATTCACGCCTTTCCCCGGACCCTTCGAAATCTTTGCCTGCTCTTCAGCGGTCAATTTCCCCGGCGGCTGTACCCAGAAGCATCCCGGCTGGAATTTCTCGCTGAATCTGGTCAGCACCATCACGCCGACTCTGCTGAATGAATTTTCAGTTGGGCCAAGCCACACGCTTTCCCTGGCAGAAGGCGCGGGAGGGAACATCTCGCTGGCCAGCAACAACATTGACCTTCCGCTGCTGTATCCGGCGGAGACCATCCCCGACATGAGTTTCAACGGGATTTCGAGCGTTGACTTTCAGGGCGGATACCTGGGCGCCACTCCCTGGCACCAGGCCAATACGACAATCAACGTGAACGACAACCTGACCTGGGTGAAGAACAGCCATACTTTCAAGACGGGCTTTTTCTACCAGCGCAGCCGCAAAGACCAGATTGCCTGGGGCAATCTGAACGGGCAATTCAGCTTCGACGTTGCCCCTACCGCAGGCGGCACCTGTCCGGGAGGACCGAATACCTGTACGCTTGGCGATCCTTTGGCCAGCGCTCTTCTCGGGGATTTCCAGAGCTTCAGCCAGTCCACAGCACGCCCGCTGGGAAAATTCCGCTACAACCAGCTGGAATTCTATGTGCAGGACACCTGGAAGGCGTTCCCCCGGCTCACCCTGGATTACGGCATGCGCTTCGCATGGATTCCGCCGCAGTACGACGCCAACAACCAGATTGCGCTATTTAATCCCGCGGCTTATAACCCGGCAAACGCGGTCACCGTCGATTCCGGAGGAAACATTGTTGACAGCGCAGGAGGCGATCCTCTGAACGGCATGCAGTTCACCCAGAACGGGGACATTCCTGACGGAGGCTGGAACAGCCGCGGCATCATGCTCGAGCCCCGCTTCGGATTTGCCTTCGATATGCTGGGAAATCACAAGACCGTGTTGCGCGGCGGCTTTGGCATGACCCACGATCGCGAGCAGGGCAACCTGATCTTCAATACGGTATTTAACAATCCGGCGCTGGTGAAGACAGCGCAGGTGCCGGCGGGCAATGTTGCCGATCTTCCCACTTCGTCGGCCTCATTCGGAAACAGCGTGCTCGGCGGAATCCTCGGCGCCGCCAGAGACGGCAAAGTACCCACCGTGTACAGCTTCAGCCTGGGAGTGCAGCACGAACTTGCCAAAGACACTACCCTCGACCTTGCTTATGTCGGCACCCTGGGGCGGCATCTGGTCACCTCGCGGGATATCAACGCCATCCCTTACGGGACGGCGTTTACGCGCGCTGCCCAGGATCCGGCAAACTATCCGGGCGGAGTTGTGCCGGCGGTCGAGCCCAACCTCAACCCGATCTATTCGGCAGCCGGGTACGACTTCAGCGGGTTGTATGCCTATGGCCGGCCGAACTACACCAATGCACCTTTGGTCCCCTTCCAGGGCTATGACCAGATCAGCTACCTGGAGTGGAACGGGACGTCAAACTACAACTCGCTGCAGGCTTCCCTGCAGCGGCGGTTCAGCAAGAGCTTGACGGTGGGCGCGGTGTACACCTGGTCGAAGTCGATGGGAACGGCAAACGACGACCAGGACACGCAGAATCCCTTCAACCCAGCGCTCGACTATCGCGCATTGTCCTGGGACCGCACCCACGTGTTCGCCGCCAACTATGTGTACGATCTGCCAAGTCTGACCAAGCATTTCAGCGGTCCGAAATGGCTTTCCTACATTACTGACAATTATGAGTTGAGCGGAGTCACGCAGTTCGAGACCGGCACTCCGGTGGATTTGAACAATGGCTTCTCGTTTGAGTCAGGCGCGCTCGACGGCTCCAACATGTGGGGAGCGATTCCTTACTACTATGGTCTTGACCAGAGTGGAAACCTGATCGTTCCGAGTGTTGGCCCGCCGATTCGGGGTTCGCGCGACACCATCCGCAACAGCGGCTTCCAGAACTGGGATATGTCGCTGTTCAAGAACATCCCTCTGGGGTCGAATGAGGCGAGATACATCCAGCTTCGCCTCGAAGCCTTTAACATTTTCAACCACCCGAACTTCGATTCGCGCCATTACGACATCTCGGTGGACGGCCCGTGGCAGTATGCGGACGATCCCACGACGACTCCGGTAACCATTTCCAAGAACTCAAATTGGGGGACCCCGGCGAGTACGCCGGGAAGCTCTCCCGGCGGCTTCCGCGTGATTCAGTTGGGCGCAAAAATCTACTTCTAACCTTGCAGTACTCCGGCTGGCCCGCGGCTTCGGCTGCGGGCCTTTTTCTTTTTCGGCAACAGCTGCCTGCCGCGAACGGGAGGGCCGGAAGGCCGCACCCGATGGGTTGACTACTCGGTCTGCAGTGGGGTAATTCGATTTCCATTTTTCACTCCCAGACGGATGGGCCGGGGCGGCCCGCTCTCCGGCATGGTTACTTCTACCCAGAGATTGGGATGGGGACCGGTCAGACGGTTGAGATCCAGGTGCTCCGGAATAAAGAAGGGAGTGGACGGCCAGACCACCGCCATCTGGCCCTGGTCTGACTTGCGCAACATGACCCAGAATTGTCCATCCGGTTTTCCGACGGCGACCAGCTTTCCGTCGCGCATCTGAAGGTCGCAGCGCAGGTTGAATGGGGTGGTGAATTGTTTCGACATATCCTCGTCCCTGGTATCAAAGCCGATTGCCGGAAGCTCGAAGTTCAAATTCAGGTAACGTCCGCGAATCGGCAAATCGGGATCGATTTGAGCGGCCTTCACCCACACCCTTGGACGTGTGGCCCGCTCGTAAAGCAACTTCGCTCCCAGGCTGCATACGATCAGCGCATGAATCAACGCCAGCAACAGACCTTTGCGGAGGGCTTTCATGCGGCGCCCCCTTTTACGCTCGCCACTAAACGGCGGCGGGCTCGCTCCAGGCCCCATCCCAGTATCAGGAAGAGCAGGCCGAGAGAGATCAGGCTGGCGGAGCGGCCTAATTTGTCCATCACGTTCGAGAAGTAGAAGGCAAGGATGGTCAGGCCGAAGCCAGCCACTCCAAGATCTATGCGCTCATGCCGCCGTTCTTTCAAACCCCACGCGATCAGCCCGAGAGAGGCGATTGCATACCACAGGTAAGGCAGCACTGAGTTGCCCGGGGGCAGCAGAGTCAACGCGGCGATCCACAAAGCCGCGACAGCATTCATCCAGGCTGACTTTCCGCGCAGCCAGAGCGCCAGCGCCAGGGGAAGAGCAAACCCAACGGTGTGGCCCAACCAGAGCAGATGGGCGGGAACCGGCGGTCCATACTGAAGCCAGGGCGAGGCGGCGATGACCGCCGCCGGAATCAGCGGAATGCCGCCAATCCAGGCAAGCACGTCCCGCATTACGCCTTCGCGGTCAGGGGCAAGCGCCGACAAATACGTCACCGCCAGCAGCAGCAGCCATTTCGCAACCGTGCTCTCCATGTTGTAGGAGTCGGTGGCGTCAATCCATTCCGCAGCAAGCCAGGCTGGAGCCAGCACCGCCACCAGACCGGCTTGCACAGGATCGCGACGAATAATCCATGCAACCGCTGCGCCGATGGCCCACAGCATGATGCCGCCCGGCCAGTGCTCCTGCAGGTTGAAGATTTGTGCGGCAAGAAAGATGCCTGCACCCAGAGCGACGGTGCCTATGCCATGCAGCGCCATCGCAAGAGATTCGGAGCGCTGCTCAAGAACTGCGCCAGCCACATGAAAGACGATTACCAATAACAGAACCAGTGAGAAACGGGCAGAAGGAGAGAGTTGATCCCAGTGGGCGGAGACAAACAACAGCACGCCGGCTCCCAGCATGACTGCGCCCAGAGCGATGGCCAGCAACATAGGCCAGCGCAGAGTGGCGGACTGTGCGTGCTCGGATTCGTACAGGCGGATGCGTTCAGCGGTGGCGGGATCGAGAAGTTCTGCTTCGCGCCACTTTTCCAGGTAGGTCTGCCAGGATTCCACTACTCGTCCTCCCGGGCCATTGATTCTATCCCGCGAATCCCGCGCCGCGCCGGACTTATTTCCGGAACTGCCGGAGCACTCACGATTTTGACGTTGTGTTGCGCGAGTAGCGCTTCGCGTACTCGGGGAAGATCGCGGGTCGAGTCGAGGCGTGGGTCGGGAATTGGAACGCCAGCTAGTAGCTGGAGTGGAATTACTCCCGCCCAGGTGGGAAACGAGTAGTCCTCTTCGTCGTCAATGGGCGGGCCCTGGCGGACCTTCGCGGAGAACTCTTCAATTGGCACGCGCAAGGCTGAAGTCGCCTTGAGTTCCTGCTCACTCGGCTGACGAACCTCATCCCAGCGCCCGGGCAGAATGTGATCGGAGACTGCACGGAGCGCTTCCAGCTTTTCCTGGGGATCGGTGACCAGCGATGCCGTTCCAAGAATGACCACTGACCTGTAGTTCATGGAATGATTGAAGACGGAGCGGGCCAGCACCAAACCATCGAGCAGAGTCACCGTCACGCAGACGGGAATTCCCTGATCGAGATTACGCAGCATGCGGCTGGCCGAGGAGCCGTGAATGTAGAGATTGTCATTCTTGCGGCCGTAGCTGGTGGGAATGACGAACGGCTGTCCGTCCTGCACAAATCCGACGTGGCAGATGAAGCCTTCATCGAGGATTTTGTAGGCTTCCTCGCGGTCGTAAACTCCGCGATGCGGTTCACGGACCACACGGGTGCGGGGGGTGGACGGTGAGGTTTGAGACATGGATGGAATTGGCTCCTGGCAATCGCGAAGGATGAACTGAGCAGTGTAGCAGGAGAGGCCGAGCTACTGGTTGCGCGGGAGTGGCTGAGCCTGGCGGTCTGGCATGGCATTTCCAGGCACTTGTTCGGAGGGGAGGTTGCCTTCGCGGTTGAAGACCACATCCAGTTCGGTGCCCTGGGGAATCTTCACTTCACCGCCTCTTTGCAGCAGCAGGAAGGCTGCGGCTCCCGCCAATCCAAAATACCGGGCCGAGTTTCTGGTGACAGAAGCGGATGCGAGTTCTGAGATGTCATCCGAAAGTTTTGCGATCAAAGCTGCGCCGCCGAACTGAAAGAGCAGCCGCTTCTTGCTCCGCCGGCGTCGAATCGTGCCTTCGGCGTCAGTCGCGACGGAACGGTAGCGCACGCTGGTCAGTGACAGACTTGCCGTCCGAATGGATCCATCCGGCATAACGATTCGGTCGAACACCAGCCGCAGGCTTCCGGAACGCAGGCGTCGCCTGGCGCGAGTGGGTTCAAGATGGCCTTCAAATATCGTGCCCTTCGGCAGCGCTGATAGGTTCCCGACTTGCACTGCGGATTCGAGCCGTGCCCGGAACGACGCGTCTGGCGGCAGCTTCGAGCTCACGGCTGAGAGCAGGGCAAGAGTTGCGGTTTTGCCCTCTAGGGCAGACAGTGAGGGGACGGCCGACTGAGCGGCAGCCAGCGAAGAAGCCACAAGGATGAAAACGAGAAGTCTAGCCCGCATCGCGAGAGCGAGTTATACCACACTCCTCATGGGCTCGCGTCTTGATCGCCCATGCCATTCGCGGGGTATTGTGGGCGATGCCGAAGCGTCCCCTGGCATCGAGAAGAATAATGCCGCCGTGGCCGTTCACGCGGTTTTTCAGATACTCCATAGCGTCGGTTGCGGTTTCCTCGGTGGGCTTGCCACTGGCCACCTGATCCGCAGCCCATTTTGCCAGGACCAATTTCATGATGGGCTCGCCCCATCCAGTCGTAGAGGCAGCGGCGGTTTGATTATCGGCGTAGCAGCCGCAGCCGATCAGCGAAGAATCGCCTAAGCGGCCGGGAGCTTTGTTCAGGGTGCCGCCGGTGGAGGTTGCGGCGGCGATGTTTCCGCCGCGGTCGAGAGCGACTGCGCCGACCGTGTCGTGTGAAATTGTGGGAGCAAACAGGTCGGGGTTCTGTTCCTGGGATCGCGACTGAAATTCTTTGAGCCGCTCCACTTCGCGCGGAACCACCAGATCTTCATTCCGGCAGAGCGGTATGCCGTGCTCGGCAGCAAATCGTTCCGCGCCTTCCGCCACGAAATACACGTGCGGACTCTCGCTCAGAATCTTGCGGGCGGCACGAACCGGGTTGGCGATGCGCTCCACGCATCCCACGCCGCCGGCGCGCAGGGTAGCGCCGTCCATGATGAGCGCATCCAGCTGTACGTTGCCGTCACGATTGAGGAAGCTGCCGCGCCCGGCATCGAACGTCTCGTCATCTTCCATCACTACGACCGCCGCTTCGACCGCGTCAAGCGAGGAGCCGCCATCTTCGAGAATCTGCCATCCCGCAGACATGGCGTTGCGGACGCCGTTCAAGTGGGCATCGACCATGCCGTCGGGAATCGCCCACGCCCCCCCGTGAACCACCAGTACGGGCCCGCTCACGGAAGCTGGATTCCTCGAGCGCCGAAATCGCGTTGGCGATGCATATGGATTACTGGGGAGTCGTCGATGCCGGAGGAGGCTCCGGAGTGGATGACGGTTGTGACTCGGTCGAGCCCGCCTGGGGGCCGACGACGTTGCC
The DNA here is from genome assembly GCA_963798155.1 of Terriglobia bacterium. Taxonomy (GTDB): domain Bacteria; phylum Acidobacteriota; class Terriglobia; order Terriglobales; family Acidobacteriaceae; genus CAWCSH01. The sequence continues at coordinate 45,546 of CAWCSH010000025.1, read as the reverse complement.
GATCACATCGCCTGACACGATCATCTCGACCCGGCGGTTCAATTTGCGTCCGGCAGACGTCGCATTATCAGCGATGGGATTACTCTCTCCCATACCTTTGGCAATCACATTGTTGATGGGCACGCCGTTATCTACGAGGTAGTCGCGAACTGTGCCCGCCCGCTTTTCCGAAAGCTTCTGATTGAAGTCCTCGCCGCCGGTGTTGTCAGTGAATCCGTCGATTTCCAGGCGCAGATCGGGGTAGGCGAGGAGGATTCCCGAGATTCTGGCGAGACGTTCGCGGGCGGCAGGCTTGAGGTCATACTTTCCTACGGCAAAGAGAACGTCGGGCATGTTCACCACCAGGCCGCGCTCGGTGTCGCGGGTTTCGAGCACCTGGTTGAGCTGGTTGAGCAGCCGGGCCCGCATTTCTTCCTTCTGCCGGATCGCCTCCTGCTTCTGGCGTTCCGCTTCATCCGCGGCCATGCGCGCCTTGTCGGCTTCAGCCTGCGCTGCCTGCTGCTGGGCGAGAGCCGCCGCCTGCTGCTGCTCGGCTACGGCTTGAGCCTGTTCGGCGGCCCTGCGATCCGCCTCTGCCTGCGCCCGACGCAGGGCATCCTGTTCGGACTGGGCCTTCGCAGCGGCCGCACGCTCCGCTGACGCCTGGGCATCGGCCTCAGCCTTAGCCTGGGCTTCTTCCATACGCCGTTTTTCGGCCGCGACACGCTCGGCTTCTTTCCTTCTCAGGGTGAGGACGCGCGCATCTTCAGCCATTTGGGTTGCGCCGCGGGCAGCGGTACCGATGGGAGTGCGTCCCTGTTTGCGTTGCAGATAGTCTTCGGCGCGGGCCAGATACTCCTGGGCTTTCTGCAGACTGTCGCCGGCGTATTGTTCCGCGCCGGCAGCTTTGGCGATGGCCACAGCATTGCGCGCCTCGAGCAGGTTGAGCGGGACATCGGGGCCGGCCGTGGCCGAAGGCAGCTGGTCAGCCGGAATGTCGATGGTGTATTGCTCCCCCTGCAACATCTCGAACTTGGCATTGATCGGCTCTTCGAAGCCCTTGGTCTCCTGGCGAATGATGTTTTCGACCACTACCAGGTCGCTGGGCCGGGTCACCGAGAAATAAGGCTCGGCGGTAACGATCAGGCCGAATGCCTGCAAGTCGGTGGTTACTTCGATTTTTGTCTTGCCGTCGTCATTCGGAACCAACTCGCCCAGGTTGACCGCCCGCCCTTCGGGTGTAATAGCCCAGAGCACATAGGTCAGATACTGCACGCCGAATTTCGTGGCCGGCTGCATGTGCGAGATTTCGGCACTGATGGCGAGGCGGCCTTCTTTGCCATCCACCTTGGCCTTGCCCGTGGCTTCCGGCATGCGCTCGGTGCCTTTGAGATCGACGGTAGTAGAACCGCCCCTATGCCGGTAATTGACGGCGCGGGTGGAACGCGAGACCACGTTGACGCGGAAAGTCGGCGTCTGCTCCATGGGTTCGACCTGAAGGTTCTCGCCGGAAGGAGGATTCTGGTCTGGGGCAGGCTCCTGCTGCGCCAGCAGACTCGGTACCAGCAGAATTGCAAAGATGAAATAGGACAGTCTGGAAAACGGCTTATTCATAGCGTTGATTCCCTTCAGGCGAAGCTGGAGCGATTGTATGATTCGAGTCTCTGCGATGTTTCCACAGGTCCCGGCGAAGGCAAAAGTGTCTGAGAAGCTACCTCTGAGATCCCCAAAATAGAACTTCCCAGGCGAACTCTCACGAGCTTGGTCGGGATTAGATGAACGAAACGGCGGCGGGGTACGACGCGATTCTCGGGACCGCAGCAAATCCACGGAGAGCAAGAGATTTCGAAGTCCAGGAATGGGTAGCGAATCCAGTTTCTAAATCCTACCTATTGTGGTCACCTGATCAGTTAGCCACAATTTATCGCGCTTTCCCCAAGCACTCCTAGAGTAGGCCGCAACCTGCAACTTTCCTATTGACAGTAAAGCGCTTAGGCGTAAGATGTGGACAAAAGTGGTAGAAAGTGGTCGAGACGGTAGAGGTTGTGGGGAGCAGTAAACGAAATTGAGAGGGCCAGTGGACTTTAAGACTGACACCCCCAAAACGGACCCCAACGAACCCTTCGCGACCGAGTTTTTCTCCGCTTTTACCTCCCTGATGTTTGCGGTAGCTGCCAGGACCTTAAGCACCCCGACAAGGGGCAAAGCACATGTTTCGCGGCAATCACCCAACTCGCGTGGACGAAAAAGGACGGCTCAAAGTTCCGTCGGAATTCAAGCGGGTGATCGACGAGAAGTACAGCACGCAATTCTATATCACCAGTCTGGATGGGAGAGTTGCCCAGATATATCCCTTCGAGGAGTGGGAGCGGATCGAGCAGAAGTTGGCGGGGCTCTCCACCTTCAATCCTACGAAGAAGAAGTTCTTGAGCCGGGCGAATTACTGGGGGCAGCAGGTGGAAATGGATGGCCAGGGCCGGCTGCTCATGCCGCAGTTGCTGCGCGACGCTGCGCAGATCAAGGGCGAGGTGGCGGTGCTCGGGAACCTGACCCATCTGGAAGTACGCAACCTCGAAGCCTTCCGTAAGGAGATCGAGGAAGAGCAGTTCACGCCTGAGGATGAGAAGACGCTCGACGAATTGGGCATCTAGTGGGCGAGGGTTCAACAGACACCCCCGAGCGGGGTTGGGCATGGCAGTACGGAAGTTGGCCATGTCCCGGTTCTTTTAAAAGAAGCGATCGATTTTTTAGCCGTACGGCGCGGCGGGACGTATATCGACGCCACGGTGGGCCTGGGCGGGCACAGTTTGGAAATCGCAAAACGCCTCGGCGCACCGGGTCATTTGATTGGGTTCGATAAAGATCCTGCGGCGCTGGCAATCGCGAGGGAAAGGCTGGTGCTGGGGCGCCGGCCGCCAGTGGTCGGGGCAAGAGCAACAGCCGGACTGGCCGGCGATGACGCTGATCCACGGATCGTTTGCGGAACTGGCAACGCAGCAGCAGGCGCGCGACGCAGCGGATGGAATCTCTGGCCGACCTGGGCGTGAGCAGCCTGCAGTTTGGAGATCCCGCGCGAGGCTTTAGTTTTCAGGCAGAAGGACCGCTCGACATGCGGATGAATCCGCAGAGCGAGTTGACTGCCGAACAAGTGGTAAACCACTTCGACGAGCGCGAGCTTGCCGATGTGATTTACGAATTCGGTGAGGAAAGGAGGTCGCGGAGAATCGCCAGAGCCATTGTCCGGTCGCGGCCGATATCAACCACTGCGCAACTTGCAGCGGTGATATCAGCCGCGGCCCGGCCAATGAATCAGGCGGAAAGAAGAATTCATCCCGCGACGCAGCACCTTTCAGGCTCTCCGAATCTTCGTAAACCGCGAACTGGACGATTTGCGGGAGCTGCTGAAAGCGGCCCCGCAGATGCTGAAACCGGGCGGGCGGCTGGTGGTGATCAGCTTCCACTCGCTGGAGGACCGCATGGTGAAAGATGCCATCCGCGATGGAGCGAAGCTGGGGCAGTACAAGTTGCTGACCAAAAAGCCGGTAATCGCCGGCGAAGAAGAGATCGATCGCAACCCGCGGGCCCGCAGCGCAAAATTGCGGGCGGCGGAAAGAGTTTAGTTTCGGCCAACCAGCCGAACCCCGGTATGTGCTACGGACGCCGTGCCGGGACAGAGTTCCAGGTAGAAGTGATAGCAATTTTCCGGGATGGCATCGCCTCTCATGACCCGTGGGGCGATCGATACAACAGAACCTTCTCACGGCGCCGCCCGGAGAAGGTAACAAGGGAGGCCACGATGTACTCAGGAAGTTTGATTGACGAGCTGATCACCACGGTGGAGCGCGCGGAAGAGAGCGCGCTCGAAGAGACTTACATTCACGACGAGCGGGTGGCCTACTGGTATTCGGTCGCTCAGCAGGAGTTGGCGCAGTTCGATTCCGGACTTGCCGGGGTGGCCTGATGAGCGCAGCGGCCACCGCCCTCGAGACCGCAGTTCCCGCCAACCGGCGCAAGCCCTGCTGGACCGGGACGCCGGAGGTCTATTTCGCCAAGAGCATCGACAACTCGCGCCTGGTCAAGGTGGAAGACCCCAGACGCAGCCGCGAGATGAAACAGTTCAGCATTGTGCTGGGGTGTCTGTTTCTGCTGGTTATGACCTTCACCTGGCAGCATTTCAAAGCGATCGAATACGGCTACAAGATCGAGGCGCTGCGCATCCAGAAGAATGGCCTGGCGGAAGAAAATCGCGCCTTGCGGCTGGAAGAAGCCTCATTGCGCGATCCTGAGCGGATCGACACGCTGGCGCGGCAACTGGGGCTGCAATCGCCGCAGGCCGGGCAGGTGATCCGCATGGATACGGCCATGCCGGGGTCGGTTCGCCGGTACTGGCAAGCGTGACGCCGATTTCGGTGATTTCCGGGCGGTAGCGAGCTCTTTGGTGGACATCAGCCCGTGGAGTTCAACCCCATGGGCCGAGGGTTCGATTGGCGGCATCCGCTCGGGCAGCGGGCCGCCATGTTTGTCTAAGGGCACGCCGTGGCAGGCACATCTCGCAACAATCCGAACAAGATTCCGGCTTTATCTGCTCGCAGCCTTTCTGGCGCTGTGGTGCTGTGTCATTTGCGGGCGGCTGGTTTATCTGCAGATTTTCCGCTACGGCGACTTTGAGCAACGCGCGCAACACCAGCAGCAGCGCACGGTGGAAGTCGCCGCCAGGCGCGGCATTATCTATGACCGCGCCGGCCGAGAGCTGGCGATGTCCATCTCGGTGGAGTCCGTCTTTGCGGTGCCCACGGAAATTCCCGATCTGGCTGGCACGGTGTCTCTGATCGCGCGCATCACCAAAGACGATCCCCGCGATCTGCTGGCGCGCTGCCAGGCTTCGAAGACATTCTGCTGGCTCGATCGCAAAGCCGATGCGCGATATCGCCAGCGCATCCGCGCCCTGAATCTCAAAGGCATCTACTTCCAGAAAGAATCGAAGCGCTTCTATCCCAAGCGGGAACTGGCTGCCCAGGTGCTCGGCTATGTAGGGATGGATGACCAGGGCCTGAGCGGCATCGAGCGCGAGTACGACGACCAGCTGCGCGGCAAGCCGGGGCGGATGCTGATTTCGGTTGATGCCCGCCGCAAATGGTTCGGCAGCGTCGAGAAGCAGCCGGAGCCGGGCGAGAACGTCGTTCTCACCATTGACGAAAAAATTCAATACATCGCCGAGCGCGAGCTCGATGCCGCGATGACCCAAACCCATGCCAAAACCGGCACGGTAGTGGTCGAGAACCCCCGCACCGGCGAGATTCTGGCCCTCGCCAACCGCCCCACCTACAACCCCAACAACTCCGATGAGATCAAGCCCGAGGTGCTGCGGGACCACGCGGTCAGTGACGTCTTTGAACCAGGATCGACTTTCAAGCTGGTGACGATCGCGGCGGCGCTGGAGGAGAAACTGACGCGGCCGGACGAGTTGTTTGACTGCCAGAACGGCTCGATCGTCATCAACGGCCTGCGGATTCACGACCATAAGTCGTTCGGCCTGCTCTCGGTGCGCGACATACTGGCGCATTCCAGCGATGTGGGCGCGATCAAAATTGCTCTACGCCTGGGCCAGGACCGCTTCTACAAATACATTCGCGCGTTCGGATTTGGCCAGCCCACCGGCATCGAGCTTCCCGCTGAAACCCGCGGCCTGGCTAAGCCGGTGAGCCGATGGTCCAAGGTATCCATTGGTGCGATCTCCATGGGACAAGAGATTGGCATTTCGCCGATTCAGCTGTCGGCCATGGTGTCATCCATTGCAAACGATGGCGTGTGGGTACAGCCGAGAGTCGTGGCGGCTACTACCGAGCCGCGCAACACACCCCAGACGGTGGCATTTCATCCCGGAGACGAGCGCCGGGTGATTGCGCCCCTGACGGCGGCGGAGATGAAGCAGATGATGGAGGGCGTTGTACTCCACGGTACTGGACGGTACGCCGCCCTGGACGGCTACAGCGTGGGGGAAAGACGGGGACAGCGCAGAAATTCGACGCATTGGCGGGAAAGTATTCGCACACAAAATTCGTCGCATCTTTTGCCGGATTCGCGCCAGTGAACAACCCTGCAATCGCAGTAGCGGTGATTTTGGATTCTCCGGTAGCAGAGCATGTGTACCTGCAGGAAGGCGGATGGACCGCAGCGCCTGTTTTCAAGCGGGTGGCGCAACAGGTGCTGGAATACCTGCACGTGCCGCACGATGTGGATCTGCCTGCCAGCCGGCAGCTTCTTCTGGCGAGCAAGCGCATGAAGAACGAAGATCTGGACGAAAGCTCGCCCGACCACATGGGAGCTCCGCTTGATGTAGCCGATAGTGGAATACCGGATTCTTCGCCGAAGCCGGTGCGGGAAAAACCCAGTCCGGCAGTAGCTGGTGCAGTAGTTCCAGCAGCGCTGCGGGAGCGAGAAGCGGAGCCGCCGCCAGCGAGCACAGAAGACGGAGGCAATCCTGCAGAGAAAGCAGCCTCGGCAGCCGAAGCGCCAGCGCGCGCACCCATCTCCGGAACCGTGGTGCTGGATGTGGAGCAGGGAGGAATCGTGGTCCCCTCATTTGCCGGGAAGAGCGTGCGGGCGGCGGTGGTGCTGGCGGAACAAACCGGGCTGGATCTTGACGCGATCGGGAGCGGCACCGGGCAAGATCAGACTCCGGCGGCCGGAACCCATGTGGCCGCGGGGTCGCGAATCGTGGTGCGGTTTGGGCGATAGTGCTGCGGCCATTTGGGCAGATTCGGCGAGCCCGTTTAGTCTTAGCAGCACAAGCACAGGTACAGCGGAAGTGGATAGACGTCCGAGTCCGATAGGCGTGGGTTGCGGACCGTATAATTTAAGGCAATGACCTTCCTTGAGCTTCTCGATGGGGCGGAAATCCTCGCCCAGAGCGGCAATCCGGATATCACCGGAGTGCAGTATGACTCCCGGAAGGTCTCCCCCGGCGATGTCTTCGTTGCCATGCGAGGCGAGTCGAGTGATGGCAATAACTTCATCGACAAAGCCATTGCCGCCGGGGCAGTTGCTGTAGTTTCCGATTCTGCCGGCGAGAAGCCGCGGACGGGGATTGCCTGGGCGCAAGTCCCGCACGGCCGCCGGGCGCTGGCCCGGCTTAGCGCAAATTTCTATAAGCGCCCAGCAGAGCGGCTGGCGGTGACCGGAATTACCGGCACGAATGGGAAGAGCACCGCCGCATTTCTGATCGAGAGCATCTTCTCAGCAGCCGGCCGGAAGAGCGCGCTCATCGGCACCATCGAATATCATGTGGCGGGCAAGGTCCTGCCTGCCCCGCACACCACGCCGGAAGCCCTGGAGATCAATCAAATCCTGGCGCAGACCTTTGGACAGGGCGCAACCGAAGCTGTCATGGAAGTGTCGTCTCACGCGCTGGCGCAACAGCGGGTTTACGGCATTCCTTTTGATGTGGCGGTGTTCACCAATCTGACTCGCGACCACCTCGATTATCACCACACCATGGATGAGTATTTTGCCTCGAAGCAGATTCTCTTCGAAGGCTCAGGGACAGAACCGCCGCGCGTGGGTGTGATCAACATCGACGACGAATCAGGGCAGCAGCTGATCAAAGCCAGCCGGAATAGGTCAGAAGTTCTGACTTATGGTTAGAGCAAGGGCGATTTCCACGCCGAGAAGGTGGAGATCAGTTCCCGAGGCACACGCTTTGATCTGGTGACTCCTTCTGAAACCGTGCCTTTGTTCTGCCCGCTGATTGGAAGGGTGAATGTTTATAACGCGCTTGCCGCCTGCGGAGCCGCGTACGCCCGTAACTGCGACCGCAGCGCGATCGAAAAAGGGATTGCGGCACTGGCCCGCGTACCCGGCCGATTCGAGCGGGTGGACTGTCGCCAGCCTTTTACCGTGGTGGTGGATTACGCCCACACCGACGACGCTCTTCGCAATCTGACCGCGCTGGCCCGCGAGTTCGTACAGCATGCTGGGCAGAAGGGTAGGGTAATTACCCTTTTGGGCTGCGGTGGTGACCGCGACCGGGCCAAGCGCCCGCTGATGGGCGAGGCGGCAGGCCGGGGCAGCGATTTCGTGGTGCTGACTTCTGACAATCCGCGCAGCGAGGACCCTCTGGCCATCATTAATGATGCGATGGTCGGGCTGCAGCGCTCGGGAACGAAATACAAAGTGGAACCTGATCGCAAGGCGGCCATCACGCTGGCAATCCAGGAGGCCCGCTCCGGCGACATTGTCCTGCTCGCGGGAAAAGGGCACGAACAGGTGCAGGTCACGCGGAAAGGGGAGATTGCTTTCAGCGATGTGGAAGTCGCCCGCCAGGTGCTACGTGAGGGCGGATACGATTGCGACGCCAGGGCTGCTGGATCGAATTCATGAAGCTGCCACTCTCGCGCATCGCTGAGTTTCTTGCCGCGACCGGTGAATTCGACCACCGCGCTGTGGCCCAGGCCTACTCCATCGACTCGCGCACCATCCGGTCGGGCGAACTTTTTTTCGCGGTGAAGGGAGAACGGTTCGACGGCCACGATTTCGTTGAACAGGCTCTGGCACGAGGAGCCACAGGCGCTGTCGTCCGCAAAGATCAGCTTGCCCGGTACTCGGTGAAAACCCGGCTGCTGGCGGTGGATGACACCCTGGCAGCGTTGCAGACTCTCGCGACCGCGGTCCGCCGCTTGTGGGGCAAGACCCTGGTCGGAATCACCGGCTCCGCCGGAAAAACCACAACCAAGGAGGCGATCGCTCATTTGCTGGCGACACGCTTTCGAGTGCTGAAGTCTGAAGGGAATTTCAACAATCACTTCGGCTTGCCCCTGATGTTGCTCAAGCTCGAACCGGAGCACGACATTGCCGTAATCGAAATGGGGATGTCGCACGCCGGCGAGATTACAGCGCTATCGAAAATCGCGCTCCCTGAAATCGGCGTGGTCACCAACGTGGCTCCGGTACACCTCGAGTTTTTTGCCTCTATCGCCGAGATTGCCCGCGCCAAGTACGAGTTGGTCGAGTCGCTACCAGCTACCGGCACCGCCATTCTCAATGCGGACGACGAATACGTCTCCCAATTCGGCCGGGGCTGCAAGGGTAAAGTTGTGCGCTACGGAATACGTTCTGTAGCAGATGTGCGGGCGGAAAACATCGAAGAGCGAGGGCCCGAAGGGAGTGCATTCGATCTGGTGGTTGGGGGGTGCCGCGAGCGCACGACCTTGCCGCTGTTGGGCGCTCACAACATTTACAACGCCCTGGCGGCGGCGGCGGTAGCGTTGGAGCGCGGCCTGAGTCCCTCGGACTGTGCGGCTGCTCTCGCGACTCTGGCTCCTGCGGATAAGCGCGGACAGGTCGTCAAAGTGGGTAACATTACCGTCATCAACGATTGCTACAATTCCAATCCAAAGGCGCTTGACGCGATGGTCGATGCCCTGGCCTCCATGCCGGCGCGGCGCCGGATCGTCATCGCCGGAGAGATGCTTGAGCTGGGGCCTGCGGCGGAAGAGATGCACCGCAGTTCGGGGCGGCATATGGCGGAACGGAAGATGGATGTGCTGGTTGGAGTACGAGGGCTGGCACAGCCGATGGTCGAGGCCGCTCGTCGCGCCGGAATGACGGCCGAGTTCATGGCGTCACCCGAAGAAGCCGGGCAATGGCTGGCACGCGAGGCACGGGATGGCGATGTAGTGTTGCTCAAGGCGTCGCGCGGAGTGAAGCTGGAACGGGCCCTGGACGCGTGGAAGTTAAGCACTGCCGTAGCAAATGGCGGAAACAGTTAAGGAACCTTAGGGAGGCGGATTGCTCTATTGGCTGCTGTATCTGAAGCTGTTCCATTATTTTCCGCCGTTCCGCATTTTTCGTTATCTGACCTTCCGCACCGCTTTTGCCAGCGTTACCGCCCTGTTTACTGCATTGGTGATCGGTCCGCTGGTAATTCAGCGCCTGCGCGAGTTCCAGATCGGCCAATACATCCGCGAAGAAGGGCCTAAGGCCCACCAGAAGAAAGCGGGCACTCCGACCATGGGCGGCCTGCTGATCGCAATTTCCATCGTGGTTCCAACCTTGCTGTGGGCTGATTTGAGCAACCGCTTCGTGTGGATTGCGGTGCTTTCAACCTGCGCTTTCGCCGCCATCGGGTTTGCCGACGACTATATCAAGATCGTGCATCGCCGCAATCTGGGGCTTACCGCCCGAGCCAAATTCGGCCTGCAGATTCTCACCAGTATCCTGATCGCCGTCGCTCTGATTGCTATGCAGGGCTACGGTATGTACTCCACCAAGTTAATGGTGCCGTTCTTCAAGCAGTTCCGGCCGGACCTGGTGATTGAGAGCCTGGAGCACAACCCGCACCTGTGGCCGCTGGCTTTCCTGCCGTTCATTGCGTTTGTGGTGCTTGTGCTGGTGGGTTCAAGCAACGCGGTCAACCTTACAGACGGACTGGACGGCCTTGCCATTGGCTGCACCGTCATCGCCGCCGGCGCGCTGGCAGTCCTCACCTATGTCAGCGGCCATGCAACGTTTGCTGCCTATCTCGAATTGCAGCGCATGCCGCAAATTGGCGAATTGACCATATTCTGCGGAGCCATGGTCGGGGGCGCCATCGGGTTCCTCTGGTACAACGCCCATCCTGCCGAAGTGTTTATGGGAGATGTCGGATCGCTGGCTCTCGGCGGCGCGATCGGAACCGTGGCCGTCATGATCAAGCAGGAGTTGCTGTTGCCGTTCATCGGGGGAGTTTTCGTGATTGAGGCGCTCTCGGTGATTCTGCAGGTGGGCTCCTACAAGCTGCGCAAGAAGCGCATCTTCAAAATGGCCCCCATTCATCATCATTTCGAGTTGCTGGGCTGGTCGGAATCGAAGATTATCGTGCGCTTCTGGATTGCCTCGCTGGTGTTTGCCCTCTTCGCGCTCACCACCCTCAAACTCCGGTAAATTCACCAGGCAAATCACCCAGGCAGGGAGAAGAAGAACCATGAAATGAATGGGTCTGCTCCGAGTGTCTGTCTCTCCGTCTCCGTGGTAAAAATGAAGTCGTGGATCTCAGCAACAAACGCGTGCTGGTGGTGGGGCTCGGAAAGTCGGGGGTCGCCTCCGCCCTCTTCCTAAAGGAAAAAGGCGCGAAGGTCACGGTCTCAGACGCCAAACCGCAAGACCAGTTGAAAGAAGAGATCCCACTTCTGCTCGATCAAGGCATTGCGGTCGAGACCGGAGGCCACGGCGAACGCACCTTCCGCGGCCAGGATCTTATCGTGGTCAGCCCCGGAGTTCCCGTCGATGCGCCTTTGCTGGTGCAGGCTCGCGCCCTGGGGGAGCCTGTGATTGGCGAGATCGAACTCGCCGCCCGCTACCTTCCGGGACCGATTGTCGCGATCACCGGCTCGAACGGCAAGACCACGACCACTACCCTCGCCGGGAACATCGTAGCCACTGCCCACCCGACGCTGGTCGGCGGAAATATCGGAACCCCGGCCATCAGTCTTGCCGGGCAGGCTACTCCGGAGACCGTTGTGGTGCTCGAAATCTCCAGCTTTCAGCTCGAGACTATCGACACTTTCCGGCCGAAAGTTGCGGTGATTCTCAACATCACTCCCGATCATCTGGACCGCCACCGTACGTTCGATATTTATGTGAAAGCCAAGGCCCGCATTTTTGAGAATCAGCGGGAGGATGATTTCGCCGTTCTAAATGCCGACGATCCCGCCTGCGTGACGCTGGGAAAGGGGCTGAAGCCGCCGCTGTATTGGTTTAGCCGCAAGAAGGAACTTCAACAGGGCGCCTACGTGGGCGGCGGCAAGATTTTCTTCCGAAACTCAGGCCGGGCGGACGAGATCATGCCTTTGTCGGAAATCCCGCTGAAGGGCGCGCATAACATAGAGAACGTGTTGGCGGCGGTTGCCGTCGGAATGCTCATGCAATGCGAGCCTGAGCGCATTCGCCAATCAGTGCGGACCTTCAAGGCGGTGGAGCACCGCATAGAATATGTGGCCACGGTCAACGGGGTCGAGTACTACAACGACTCCAAGGCCACGAATGTGGATGCCACCATTAAAGCGCTCGAGTCCTTTCCTGCCAACATCCACCTCATTCTGGGAGGCAAAGATAAAGGAAGCGATTACAGCGTGCTTTCCACCTTGCTGCGCGAGCGGGTGAAGCGGGTTTACACCATCGGCGCAGCGGCACAGAAGATCGAATCGCAGATTCAGGGCGCCACCGAAATCGCAAGCGCCGAGACACTCGATTCAGCGGTAAAGCTCGCTGCCGCCGCTGCCCAGCCCGGAGACGTGGTGCTGCTTGCTCCCGCCTGTGCCAGCTTCGACCAATTTCAGAACTATCAGCAGCGGGGGCGAGTTTTCAAGGAAGCGGTTCGGGCGCTGGCGGAGAACGCAGGGAAGTAGGGGAATTTCAATCGCCCATCGATCTCACCATCCGAACCATCTCAGTCAACTTTCCTCATCAATTCACAGCAAGATTTTCTCCGCGTGCATGGGCCTCCGTGGTGGAATTGATTTCCCATGGCCAAGCGGGTCAGCGTCGATTCATGGCTCTTTACCGTCACCTTGCTGCTGGTATTTGTCGGCCTGGTGATGGTGTTCAGCGCCTCCGCCGTCATGGCCAAGGAGAAGTACGGCTCGGGATATTACTTCTTGTGGCGGCAGTTGGGCTGGGCGATTACCGGACTGGTGCTGATGATTGCCGGCATGAAGGTGGACTATCGCCGCTACAAACATCCTGCCGCGGTTTTCTCGCTGCTCGGTTTGACTACCCTTCTCCTGATCTGCGTCTTCTTTCTCGACCGGGCGCACCACACTCACCGCTGGATTCACTTCGCCGGATTCAGCTTTCAGCCCTCGGAACTCGCTAAACCGGCCTTGATACTTTTTCTTGCCTATTTTCTCGAGAGCCGTACCAAGCACATCAACGACTGGCGCAACACGCTGCTGCCGGCGGTGATCCCTACGCTAGTGTTCCTCGGACTCATTGTCGTCGAACCTGACCTTGGAACCGCAATCGCGTGCGCAGCGATCACCGTCTGCATCCTCTTTATTGCCGGACTGGACTTGCGCTTTCTCGGATATGGCCTTCTGGCCTCGCTGCTTCCACTATATTTTCTGATCTTTGACGTGGCCTACCGCCGGGCCCGCATTCTGGCTTTTCTCAATCCCTTTTCCGATCCCCAGGGAAGGGGCTTCCACATTATTCAATCGCTGATCGCGGTGAGTACTGGTGGGGTGACCGGGCTGGGCCTGATGGAGGGCAAGCAAAAACTCTTCTACCTTCCCGAGCCGCATACTGACTTTATTTTTGCTGTGACCGCGGAAGAACTGGGGCTGGTGGGATCGCTGATTATCGTTTCGTTGTTCGCCATCTTTTTATGGCGGGGAATCCGGACCTCCATTCGCACCAGCGACACTTTCGGGCGATTCCTTGCGGTGGGCGTGACCTGCATGGTGGTGGTGCAGGCCTTCATCAATATGAGCGTGGTACTGGGCATTATGCCGACCAAGGGCATTCCACTTCCGTTCGTCTCCTACGGAGGCTCGTCGATCATGATTACGCTGGCCTGTGTTGGAGTGCTGCTGAATATCACCAAGCAAACCGAGTAGATGGTTGCGGCACTCGGTTCGTCACCTTCCTCCAGACGTGGCCCGGTGAGCTTCTGGTTTATAGTCACTCCATGCGGGCGATTCTGGCTGGGGGAGGAACCGGCGGACACGTAATCCCGGCGCTTGCCATTGCCAAAGAGCTGCAGAAACAATATGGCGCCGAGGTCCTCTTCATCGGCACGGCTCGCGGCATCGAGAACCGTCTGGTGCCGGCCGCGGGATTTCCGCTGCGGTTAATCGAGGTCGGAGCCCTCAATCGCGTCAACCTGAAGACCCGGCTGAAGACGGTTTTCCGTCTCCCGCGTGCGGTGTGGGAGGCGCGGCGATTGCTGATTGAGTTTGACCCCGATGTCGTCATCGGCGTGGGCGGCTACGCTTCCGGTCCCGCCATGCTGGCGGCGATTATCAGGGCGGTTCCCACGCTTGCCTTTGAACCTAATGTGGTTCCCGGCTTCGCCAATCGCATCATTGCTCGCTGGGTGTCGGCTGCTGCTGTTCACTTTCAAGCGACCGCGGAATATTTTAAGGAGGCCGAAGTCACCGGAGTTCCGGTGCGAGAGGCATTCTTTCAGGTGGGAGCGCTCCCGAGCATCGCGGAAAGCCGACGCTGCTGGTGTTTGGCGGGAGCCAGGGGGCGCACGCCATCAATCAGGCCATGATTCGCTGCGTGCCTGAGCTGATCAGGCAGATGCCGGAAATCCGCATCGTCCATCAGACTGGTGAGCGCGACTACAACGACGCTGTCACTGCCTACGCAGCCTATGGTCGCGGCGGTGGAGGCGCACCGTTTCATCGACGATATGCCTGGTCGCTTCGCCAGCGCTGATCTGTTGCTCTGCCGCTCGGGAGCGAGCACTGTGGCGGAAATCGCCGCAGCCGGCAAGCCCGCAATATTTGTTCCCTTTCCGCGCGCCGCGGACGACCACCAGCGGGTGAACGCGCAGGAACTCGAACGCGCGGGCGCCGCGGTCGTGCTCGAAGAGACCAAGTTGGATGAACTGTGGCTGGTGGAGACAGTAGTTGCACTGCTCACCGATCCCGCACGCCTGGCGCGAATGGGAGAGGCTGCCCGGAGGCTGTCACATCCGCATGCTGCGCGAGAGATTGCCATGATGGCCGCGCGATTGGCTGGCCTGGAAGATGAGGCGGCGGATACGGCAGCTCCACAATAGTTCCATCGAAGCAAGCCTGATGATTTCCTCGGCCGCTTCAACCAACTCACCCCAACTGCACATTCACCCCTGATCGCCACGATGAGGTGGAAATAAGTTGCGATCCGTGTTATCCGTGTAAATCCGAGGTTTGATGTTCGCAAAAATTCAACGCGTGCACTTCGTAGGAATCGGCGGCATCGGCATGAGCGGAATCGCCGAGGTGCTGCTGAATCTCGGCTTCAAAGTTTCGGGTTCTGATCTGAGGCCGTCGAGTGTCACCCATCGGTTGGCTTCCCTGGGCGCTGCCATCTTCGAAGGCCACTCCGCCGAGAACGTCAACGGAGCCGGGGTGGTGGTCATCAGCTCGGCGGTGACCGAAAGCAACTCGGAAGTCGGCGAGGCGCGCCGGCAGCACATTCCTGTGATTCAAAGGGCCGAGATGCTGTCGGAGTTGATGCGGCTCAAGTACGGGATTGCCATCGCCGGCATGCATGGCAAGACCACGACGACCTCGATGGTGGCGTCGGTTCTCGCCGCTGGAGGGCTCGATCCTACGGTGGTGGTCGGTGGCCGTGTTGATGCGTTGGGCTCCAATGCACGCCTTGGCAAGTCGCAATATCTCGTCGCAGAAGCCGACGAAAGCGACCGCTCGTTCCTCAAGCTGTCGCCGATTTTGTCGGTGGTGACCAACATCGACCGCGAACACATGGATTGCTACCGCAATATGCGCGACGTGAAAGGCGCATTCCTCGAATTCATGGACCGCGTGCCGTTTTACGGCATGGTGGTGGTGTGCAATGACGATCCAATGCTGAGAAAGCTGCTGCCCGCGGTCCGCCGCCGAACCATTACCTACGGAATCCGCCGCGGCTCGGATTTTCAGACGAAGATCGAAGCAGCCGGGTTCGATCCCGCGGCGGGCTTGCCCACCAGCCGCTTCAAAGTTTCCTACCAAGGCAAGAGCCTGGGAGAGTTTCGGCTGCACGTTCCCGGAGCCCACAATGTTCTGAACGCGACTGCGGCGATTGCGGTTGGGGTTGGACTGGATATTTCAGCCGATCAGATTCGGACTGCGCTAGCCGGCTTTCGCGGCGTAGATCGCCGTTTCCAGCTTCGCGGGAAAGCCGCGGGCGTGAGCGTGATCGACGACTACGGCCACCATCCTACGGAAATCAAAGCCACCCTGGCCGCCGCCCGGGAATGCGGGTTCGAGCGCATCCATGTCATCTTCCAGCCCCATCGCTATACCCGCACTCGCGACCTGATGGACGATTTCGCGACCGCCTTTGCCGGCGCCGATTCGCTCTTTGTGCTGGATATTTATGCCGCCAGCGAGCAACCGATTGACGGAATTACCGGGGCAGTCCTCGCCCGACGGATTTCCGAAACAGGGAACAAGACAGTGGCATACGCTCCCTCCCTTTCAGAGGCAGTAGCGGCGGCAGCTTCGGCGGCCCGGGAAGGTGACATGATCCTGACCCTGGGGGCGGGCAGCGTCTCTCAACTCGGACCCATGATCCTGGAGCAGCTGCGGGCCAGGGCGCCGGGCGCGGCTCCTAGTCCTACGGCTTCAACTGCTTAGCCTTTTTTCCTCGCATCTTCCTCCCTGTCTCATTCTGAACCATCCTTAAATTGACTGAAAACTTACGGGAACCCCAGTCTCTCCCCGGCGTACCTGAAATAACGATGGGTGACAAAGCCAAATCTGCCGCGTCTAACGAGAAAAGGCGAATGAGGAATAGGCATATGGCAGCAGGAAAATCCGACAAAGCATGGTATTGGCTGGCTTGCGGAGTGCTGGCCCTCGGCATCACTAATAATCTGGCGACTCGCAATGTGGATCTGCCCACCCGCATGGCGGACCGTGCGGCCCAGGTGGCTGACCGGCTATCGAGCCGCTTCACCGGCGACCTGGAGAGGGTTGCGTGGGTGCTGGGCAGCAAGAGCGCTCGCGTGAGTGATCGAGCCCAGGTGGCCGTCGATCGCAGCCAGGCCAGGCTGGATTGTCTCCGAGCTCAACTGGACCGCCATCAGGCTGAAATGGACCGCCTGCAGGCCCACGCTGAGGAACTTGCGATTACTAAGCTGAACCTGCGAGTCACTGATTCTGCGGCGATCGTTTGTCCACGTCCGCGTGTCGAACGCCAGCTGACGAAGATCGTCGTTTCCGACGACGGAAACATCTAGCAAATTCCTTCATCGAAGTGTTTCTTGCGGGTCAATTGCAGGCGAAGACGCCAGAGTGTGCCCTCCTGTGCAAAAATCAGAAAATTTTGTCTATCTCCGCAATTGAAAAGCAGTTATATTGATTTTGCTCGCGATTCCCTGACGACAACTAACCTGAATTGATGGCGAGGAAGAACGGCCCGACCATCTTGCAGGAGGAGTTGTACCCACATACTGACGAGCCCGTGCGCGAGGAGCTGGACGATTCGCGCATGCTCGATCTGGATGTGGAACAGGAATCGCCCTTCCTGCGCGGACAGAAGCGCGTCTCGGTCCGCCGCGGTTCGCTCCCCAAGAAAACTGCCGCACGCCTGACCTGGATAGGGTTGGCCCTTGCCCTCGCATTCGTTTGCGTGCTGGTGGTCGCCGCTCTCTATCACTATGGCGAGCGATCCTGGCGCTTCCGGGTGGAATCGAGCGATCAGATCGAGACCACGGGAATCCAGAACGTTACCCGCCAGCAGGTGATGGAAGTGATGGGCGGCGACATCGGCCGCAACATCTTCTTCGTGCCGCTCGCGGAGCGTAAGAAACAACTCGAGCAAATTCCCTGGGTAGAGACCGCCAGCGTAATGCGGTTTGTGCCCAACCGGCTGCAGATCAGCATCCGTGAGCGTACCCCTGTGGCTTTCGCGCGGGTCGGCTCCAAGATATTGCTGACCGATGCGAGTGGCGCGTTGATGGATCTGCCGGCAAGTGGCAAGAAGAAGTATTCCTTTCCGGTGATTCTCGGGGTCAATCCCGGCGAGCCGTCCTCGACCCGCTCGGCCCGGATGGCGATCTATAACCAGCTGATTGCCGAGCTGGATTCCGGCGGCGCGCACTATTCGCAGGAGCTCAGCGAAGTGGATCTCTCCGATCCCGACGACGTAAAAGTCATCGCCAGCAATCCCCAGGGCGAAGTTCTGGTCCATCTCGGTTCGTCGCACTATCTCGACCGCTACAAGATTTACGTGGCCCACGCGCAGGAATGGCGCCAGCAGTTCGACAAGCTGGAATCTGTAGATCTGCGCTATGACCGGCAGATCATCGTGAATCCCGATCTCGGGGGAGCAGTGAAGCAGCCCCCGGTTTCGTTCTCTTCGGCAAAGGCCGCGATGGCGGCCGGGGTGAAGCCGGCTGCGCTGGTAAGTCATGACCTGCCGCATGCGAAGGCTGCGCCTTTGAAGGCCAAGTCCGGCACGGACGCGCACACGCCGTCAAAGCCCGCATCGGTGGCCGCGGCCAAGCCGAAAGCAAAGAGCAAGGCGAGAGCGCGTGGGCGCATAAGACGGCCGCAGCGTCCGTGCACCATGCGTCACGCCGGGTCGTGGAGAAGCGCCGCGCTCCTGCAAAGAAAAGTTCAGCGGCCGCCAGCCACAAGCATCACGTCGAGTCGAAGCCGAGTCCGTCAGTTGCGAAAGGGCGGGAGAAGCGATAGGCATGGGAAGCCAGCATGAAAATTTTCTGACCGCGGTTGACGTAGGAAGCGCCAAGACCTGCGTACTGGTGGCGGAGACCACCGACACGGGGCTGCGCTACCGCGGCCACGGCACCGTGGACACCCGCGGCACTCGCAAGGGCGTGATCGTCGATCTGGAAAAGGCGGTGGGCTCGATTCAGAAGGCAGTGGACCGGGCCGAAGACTCCGCCGGAGTGCCGGTGGAGCACGCCACCCTGGGCATTGCCGGACCTCACGTGCGCGGCCTCAACAGTCACGGCGGCCTGAGTGTTCGGCAACCGTCCGCGAGAAATTGCCCGCGAAGAAATCCGCATGGCGGTGGACAAGGCGCGCGCCATCTCTCTGCCGCATGATCGCGAAGTGCTGCACCTGCTGCCGCAGGAATTCATTCTTGACGATCAGGCCGGAATTCACGATCCGCTGGGAATGATGGCGACTCGTCTTGAAGTGCGGGTCCACATGATTACCGCCGCGGCCAGCGCCACGCAAAATCTTGTTACGGCAATGAACCGCGCCGGGGTGCAGGTGGACGATACCGTCTTCGAGCCGCTGGCCTGCGCCGATTCGGTGCTGCGAGCCGATGAGCGCGAACTCGGCGTCTGCCTGGCAGATATGGGCGCCGGTTCCACCAACCTCGTGGTGATGCTCGAAGGCGCCGTGATTCACACTGGCGTCATCCCGATTGGGGGCGATCACTTCACCAGCGATCTTTCGCTGGGACTGTGTACGCCGCTGACCGAGGCCGAGCGCATCAAGAAGTTCTACGGCAACGCCATTGTCACGCTGATCCCGGAAGGCAATGAGGTGGAGGTTCCCTCGGTGGGCGACCGGCCCTCCCGCATGATCTCGCAGCGGGTGGTCGGAGAAATTCTTGAGCCCCGCGCCCGCGAATTGTTCGAACTGCTGCGTGACAACCTGCGGCACGCCGGAATGCTGGAACTTTGTGTTGGCGGATTGGTGCTGACCGGCGGCGCATCACGCCTGCCGGGCACGCTCGACATTGCAGACTCGGTTCTGCGGAGGCCGGTGCGGCTGGGCTGGCCTACACCGCTGGCCAGGATGCCTTCGACTTTGGCCGAGCCGGAGTACGCCACTGTGATTGGAATGATTTTTTACCAGCACCGCGCGCGCGTGGCTCGCGGTTTGCAGGATGGCGGCTGGGGTTCGCGGCTGAAATCGATGCTGGTGGGCAAGGGAGCGTAATTGCAGGATCGGATCGGGATTACGGTACGAGGGTTTCGGGGAAACAGAACGGTGGGGCGCTGGACCAGGGCAACCAAATTCACATATGGCGGTCAATGATGAAAAAAGAAAACGACATTCGCATCAGCTTTAACGAAGACACCCGCAACGACGCCAAGATCAAGGTGATCGGCGTAGGCGGAGGCGGAGGCAACGCGGTCAACCGGATGATTGATGCCGGCATGGAGGGCATTGAATTTGTGGTGGCCAACACCGATCTTCAGGCGCTGCGTATGTCGCGGGCTCCGGTGAAGATCCAGCTCGGAGTGAAGCTGACCAATGGACTTGGCGCGGGCGCGAACCCGGAAGTAGGACGTAAAGCGGCGCTCGAAGACTCCGACAAAATCATCGAGGCGCTCGAAGGCGCTGACATGGTTTTCGTCACCACCGGACTCGGCGGCGGCACCGGCACCGGAGCGGCCCCCATCATCGCCTCTCTGGCGGTCGAGATGGGCGCGCTCACGGTGGCAGTGGTCACCAAGCCGTTCGCCTTCGAAGGCAAACGCCGCATGCAGCAGGCGGAACGCGGCATCTCCGAGTTGATGGAATCGGTCGATACGACCATCGTGATTCCCAACGAGAAACTTCTCGCGGTGGCGCAGGACGCCGGCTTCTTCGAGTCTTTCCGGGTGGCGGATGACATTCTGCGGCAAGGCGTGCAGGGTATTTCCGACATCATCACCATTCCGGGGATCATCAACCGCGACTTCGCCGACGTGAAGGCGATTATGGCGGGCATGGGCTACGCGGTGATGGGGACTGCCAACGCCAGCGGATCGCGCCGGGCGACAGAAGCGGCACAGAAGGCAATCGCTTCGCCGCTGCTCGAAGCCGGAGCCATTGACGGCGCTCGCGGCATCCTGATCAATATCACGGGATCCGCGTCGCTTAAGCTGGCCGAGGTGCAGGAAGCCTGCTCCATCATTCAGAACGCGGCCGACGACGATGCCAACATCATCTTCGGCGCGGTGCTCGACGACAAGATGAAAGATGCGGTGAAGATCACGGTGATCGCCACCGGATTTCAGGACAGCCCGCGCAAGAATCGGCATCACGATTCGCGCGTCGGCTTCACCGTGACGCACGACGATTTTGCGGAGCGGGAGGCGGATTCCGAGCCGCCTTCGCCGCCCATGGTGATGGAGCATGCCGCGCCGGTGGTTCATGCCGCGGCCAGTCCGGCGGAGTCGATTCCGCTCGATACCATGCGCGAGGCCATGATCGCCAATTACGAACAGGAAGACCTGGATGTGCCGGCGTTTTTAAGGAAGCGCGGGGAGGCGTAAACCGGGAAGCGCACGAGTCGAACTCATGGGATGTAGTCGGCGAGGTTCCCACGTCTCGCAAAAACGGCGAGACGTGGGGCACCCGGCGGTTAGGCTTTGTGTTGCGACGTCCGCGGTTCCAGGCGCTCTACCCTAGTCAGGTTTCTGCGATTCCTAGCTAAAGACAACGGTCTTATTCCCATACAGCAGCACGCGGTTCTCCAGATGCCAGCGCACGGCGCGCGAGAGCACGACTTTCTCCAGATCGCGCCCTTTCTGCAGCAGATCATCCAGCGTGTCGCGGTGGGAAATGCGGACCACGTCCTGCTCGATGATGGGACCGTCATCCAGGACTTCGGTGACGTAGTGGCTGGTGGCTCCAATCAATTTCACGCCGCGCACAAACGCCTGGTGATAGGGCTTGGCGCCCACAAATGCCGGCAAGAAGGAATGATGGATGTTGATAATTCTGTGCGGATACTGGTTGACGAAATCCTGCGACAGAATCTGCATGTAGCGGGCGAGAACGATGAAGTCCGGACTGTGCTGCTTCAGTAGTTCCAGAATCTTCTGCTCCGCCTCGCGCTTGTTCTCCCGCGGCACAGGCACTACGAAGAACGGAATCTGGTAAAAATCGGCCAGGGGCTGATTGTCGGCATGATTGGAAATCACCAGCGGAATTTCGCAGTTCAGTTCGCCGCTCTTGTGGCGATACAGCAGATCAGCCAGACAATGATCGTACTTTGAAACCAGAATGGCCATCTTCGGCCGGTGCGACGACTGCGCCAGCCGCCAGTCCATCTGGAATTTATCCGCAATCGGGGAAAAGTATTTGGCGAAATCTGCCAGAGGAATGTCGAAGCCGGCAGGGTCGAACTCCACTCGCATCAGGAACAGTCCCGACTCTTCGTCGCCGTGCTCGTCGGCATGAAGGATGTTGCCGTTGTGCCGGAAAACGAAGTCGGAAATCGCGGCCACCAGACCTCGACGGTCCGGGCAGCTGATGAGCAGGATGGCGGAGTTCTTCATGCCCTAGAGATTAATGTACGGACTTATGGCGGAGGGCTGCCAAATCTCGAATCGTAGTTACCTTTTTAAGTCTTTCAAGATCTCGCGCGCCGCGTTGGCTCCTGAGCCGCCGGTCAATCCTGCGCCGGGATGGGTGCCCGATCCGCACAAATAGAGCTTCTCGATCGGCGTCTTGTAGCGCGCCCAATCCAGCAGCGGACGCATGGTGAAGAACTGATCCAGCGCCAGCTCGCCATGGAAGATGTGTCCGCTGGTGAGGCCGTAAGTGTCTTCCAGGTCCTGCGGAGTGATGATCTGATGGTGCAGAATCAGTTCCGGCAGGTTCGGCGCGTACTGCGACAGAGTCTTCACCACCGTGTCGCCGAGCGCCACCCGCTGGCTCTCCCAATCGCCGTGCTTCAATTTGAACGGCGCATATTGCATGTAGATCGACATCACATGCTGCCCCGCCGGCGCAAGCGACGGATCGGTCAACGATGGGATCGCCACTTCCAGGTACGGCTGCCTGGAAAAATCGCCGTACTTCGATTCGTCGAAAGCCCGCTCCAGATAATCAATCTCGGGGCCGATGTGAATGCGCCCGCTAAGCGCCGCAGCATCGCCATTCAAGGCAGTGAAGTTTGGCAATCCGGAAAGCGCCAGATTCACCTTCGCCACGGTTCCCGGCATGCGGTAGTGCTGCAGCTTCATACACGAAATCCGGAGAGAGATGGGTCGGATCCACCAGTTTGAGCAGCGTCCGTTTGGGATCGGCGTTCGAAACCACGGCGTTGGCCTGAATCTCCTCGCCGTTTGACAGCACTACGCCGGTGGCTGCGCCGTCCTTGACGCGCACTTCGGCCACTTCAGCGCCGCTGCGAATCTCCGCCCCCGCCTGCTTTGCGGCGGATGCCATTGCCTGCGTGATGGAGCCGATGCCGCCCGCGGCAAACCAGGCCGAGCCCGCGGGATGCGCATCTCCGGCAGCGCGAATCAAGAGCACCAAACTGCTGCCGGCCGACCACGGCCCAAGAAACGTGCCGAAAATTCCGCGCGCGGCAATCGTCGCCCGCAGCAGTTCGGTTTCGAAAAATTCCGCCACCAGGTCCGCCACCGCCATTGGACCCCAGCGCAACAGGCGGTACATGTCTTTCTTGCCCAGCTTGCGAATGGAGCGCCCGGTCTTGAGCATGCCCCACAAGTCGCCGCGGCTGGGATCGTCGATGTTGGGCGGCGCGAGAGCCAGCGCTTCGCTGATTACCTTGCCGATCTTTGCTAAGGATGCCTGGAACTCGGGATATTTCGCGGCATCTTTCTGCGAGAAGTTCGCGATCTCCTGAGAAGCTTTCTGCGAGTCACTGTACAGCTTCAGTGCCCGTCCATCGGGAGACAGCGCGGTGACCCCAATCTCCGGAGAAATCAGCTTGAGGCCATGGCGCTCCAGCTGCATGTCGCGCACCACATCAGGACGAAGCGGCCCGGCAGAATGGGCGAGGATCGAGGAGCGGAATCCCGGGATGAAATTCTTCGGTAATCGCCGCTCCGCCTGGCTGCGCGCGGCGTTCGAGCACCAGCGGCTTGAATCCTGCCTTGGCCAGATAGAAAGCGGTGACCAGACCGTTGTGACCGCCGCCGATGATGACGACATCGCGTTTGTCAGACATCGTCTAGGCCGCTCCCTTGTCTCCTTCAGAATCTCGAGCGCCGCCAGCCGCCCGTTGCGCGCCCATGATGCCGCCGCCCGGGATGGGTCGCCGATCCGCACATGTAGAGGTTCTTCACCGGCGTGCGATACTGCGCCCATCCCGGCACCGGACGCAGGAAGAACAACTGCTCCAGCGACAGTTCGCCCTGGAAGATGTTGCCTTCTGTCAATCCCATTCGCGCTCGAGATCGAGCGGCGTCACCACCTGCCGGTGCAGGATGATGTCCTTGATATTCGGCGCGTACTCGGCGATGGTGTCGATCACGTTGTCGCCGAAGCTTCCCTTCTTCGTCCCAGTTCAGCCCGGCCGCAGCTTGTACGGCGCGTACTGCACGAAGCACGACATCATGTGCTTGCCCGGAGGCGCGACCGAGGATCGGTCAGCGATGGGAATCACCATGTCGATATACGGATGGCGCGAGAAATTGCCGTACTTGGCATCGTCGTAGGCGCGCTCCATGTACTCCACGCTGGGCGAGATCGAAATTGCGCCGCGCAGGTGCGCGCCTGGCCCGGGCATGCACTTGAACTTCGGCAGCGCATCCAGCGCCAGATTCACTTTGCCGGACGAGCCGCGATACTTGTAGCGCTTGACCTCGTCGCAGAAACTCGCCGGGCAGGTGCTCTTTCTCCATGAGCTTCGGTGAACGTGAGCCGGGGATCGACGCTCGACGAAATCACGTCGGCGTAGACTTCGTCGCCGTTCGCCAGCGCCACGCCGTTGGCCCGTGCCGTCCTTGACGATAATCTTGGCGATCGCGGCCTGGGTGCGGATTTCGACTCCCGCCTCTCGCGCAGCGTCGGCGATCGCGTTGGAGATCGCGCCGGTGCCGCCGCGCGCAAATCCCCAGGAGCGGAACGCGCCATCGATCTCGCCCATGTAGTGGTGCAGCAGCACGTAAGCCGTGCCCGGCGAGCGCACTCCCAGAAACGTGCCGATGATTCCCGACGCCGACATCGTGGCCTTGAGCACGTCGGTCTCGAACCACTGATCGAGAAAGTCGATGGCGCTCATGGTCATCAGCTGCACCTGGTTGTATTTGTCGTCGCTGGCCATGCCCTGGAAGCGCCGCCCGAGGAAGAGCAGCTTCATCAGCTCTTTGCGGGTTCAGCGTGGAGGGATCGGGCGGCACCATGCTGAGAATCGGCTTCACGAAGCGGCACATGGCCTGCATGGCCTTGCCGAACTCGTCATAGGCCTCGGCGTCGAGCTTCGAATGGCGGGCAATCTCGCGGTGGGTCTTGCCGTGGTCGTTCACCCGCCACAGGTAATCGCCGTTGGGCATGGGCGTGAAGGTGCCGTCGAGCGGCAGGATTTCCAGGCCATGGCGGGGAAGATCGAGATCGCGGATAATCTCCGGCCGCAGCAGCGAGACCACGTAGGAGCACACCGAGAACTTGAATCCGGGGAAGACTTCTTCGGTGACGGCGGCCCCGCCGAGCACGTGCCGGCGCTCCAGCACCAGCACTTTCTTTCCGGCGCGCGCCAGATAGGCGGCGTTGACGAGGCCGTTGTGGCCTCCGCCGATCACGATCACATCGTATGAATTCGCCATTCGCTTTTAGCTCTCAGCTGTTAGCTTTCAGCTTTCGGTCAAGAATTGTTGTGAAAAGAATATAAACCCGCGGAGCAGCGGGTTCGGATCAGAGCCCGCTGTTGCGGACTGCCCAGTTCAGGATGGCGTTCGAGGGCATTGGCATGGACCAGTTAAGACGCATCATTCTAACGGCAAGAGGCAAGTTTGTCTGCACAATTAATTGGCATGACTGCCAGTCAGCGTTCACGGATTCGCATTGTCCGGCATCCAGCCTTGGCGGTGGAGCTGCATATATAATTCCGGCATTATTTGGTCGCCCGGCATCTGTGATCGTCTGTGGCCTCCGTGGTGGACAAAGCTGTTTTCCACAGAGGCCACACCGAGGGTCACAGATAAACCCGTTCATTGAGAGCCCAGGAGGCCGCTTGCCCGTCGGAACCGCGTTTCACGATCGCACCTTTGCCCTTTGCCACAGCCTTAACTATCGCGAATGGTCGGGATACTACACGGTCAGCGTGTACGAAGTGCATCACGAGCACGAGTACAACGCCATCCGCAACGCCTCCGCGCTGATCGACATTACGCCGCTCTACAAATATCTGATCACCGGCAAAGACGCCACCAAGCTGGTCAATCGCATCATCACCCGCGACATCAATAAGGTGAAGGTCGGGCAGGTGATCTATTGCTGCTGGTGCGACGAGCAGGGCAAAGTCATTGACGACGGCACGATCACCCGGCTCGAAGAAAACACTTACCGCTGGACCGCCGCCGATCCCAGCCTGCGCTGGTTTCATCAGAACGGCATCAACATGGATGTCCAGATCGAAGACATCTCCGAGAAAGTCGCGGCGCTTGCGTTGCAGGGTCCGACCTCGGGCAAGTTGCTGAAGGCCGCGGCCGAAGCCGATATCGCCAATCTGAAATATTTCCGCATGACTCGCGGCAAAATCGCGGGCGTGCATGTTGACATCTCGCGCACCGGCTATACCGGTGATCTCGGTTACGAAATCTGGGTTCCGTGGAGCGACGCGGTCAAAGGTCTGGGACGAGTTGATGGCGAAGGGCAAGCAGTTCGACATCCACGCCGCCGGAATGCTGGCGCTCGATGTCGCCCGCGTCGAAGCTGGACTACTGCTGATTGAAGTGGATTACATCAGCAGCAAGAAAGCCCTGATCGCATCGCAGAAATACTCTCCTTACGAACTCGGCTTCGGGAAGATGGTGCATCTCGACAAGGAGAACTTCATCGGGAAAGCCGCGTTGGCCCAGGATCACAAGAATGGCGTGGCCCGCCAGTTGATTGGTCTCGAAATTGACTGGCCTGAAGTGGAGGCGCGATACGAAAAGTTCGGACTCACCCCGGCCGCGCCCAGCCAGGCTTCTCGCGCTCACGTGCCGCTCTATGCCGGAGACAAGCAGGTCGGCAAAGCCACTTCCACTACGTGGTCGCCCATCCTTAAGAAGATGATTGCCCTGGGCAGCGTTGAGACGGCGCATTCCCGCCTCGGCGAGAAGTTGCAGATGGAAATCACCATCGAAGCCATGCGTCAGAACGTGACTGCGAGGGTCGTGCAGTTGCCATTCTTCAATCCCGCCAGAAAAACGGCGGTGCCGGTCTAGGAGCGGAGTATATGGCGCGGACACCCCCTGCGACTTCGCTCAGGGCAGGCTCCGTCTGCGCACTCTGTCCTTCTTCCGTGCTCTAATACCAGAGATGAAGCTCCTCGCCTGCATCGTCTGCCTCGTTCTGTCCGCATCCCTGGCCCGGGCGCAGCAAGCCGCTCAGCAACCCTCCGTTCCCGCTACTCCCAACTACTCCGGCATGTACTCGTTCCTGAAGGATGGTGAGTTCGTGCAATTGACCATTGAGGACGGCCGGGTCTCCGGATTCATTTCGCGTTACGGAGACCACGAAACCGATCGCGGCGTTTTCCTCGATCACTTCTTCAAGACCGACAAGAAAGACAGCAACCTCGACGGCAACAAGCTGGCGTTCGCCACGCGGACTGTCCACAATGTGTGGTACGAATTCAAGGGAACGATCGAACGCGGACAAGGTAAATCTGTGCAGGATGACGGCTACTACATCCTCAAGGGGACACTGGTAACCCACACTCAAGACGCCAGCGGCAAGGAAACTACCAACATTCGCGAGGTAGTCTTCAAGTCGTTCCCCCAGGATATGGGACAGTAAGAAACGGCCATTCACGTTGCGAAATTGGCAGTCAAGGAGCTTTTCATGAAGCGCGCTTTGTTCCTGGTCGTGTCGGGGCTTCTGTTTGTGGCCACAGGAACCTTCACCACGGCTCACGCCGCGGCCACCGAAACGATTGCGTCGCGCACCGCCGAAATCACGGCGTCAAACTGCATTACCTGACCGCCGGGCGGGGTACTCCGCTCATCCTGCTGCATGGCTACGCCGAGACCTCCCTGATGTGGAGGCCAATCATTCCCGCTCTCTCCCAACGCTTCACCGTATCACGCCGACCTGCCCGGTATCAGAGATTCCGGCATTCCCGCCTTTTTTTTTTTTAATAAAATAATAATAATAAATAAATAAAAAAAAAAATAAATAATATAAAAAAAAATCATTCCGCCTCTCCCAACGCTTCACCGTCATCGCGCCCGACCTGCCCGGTATCGGAGATTCCGGCATTCCCGCCAATGGGCTCGATATGAAGAGCGCCGCCGTCAGCATTCATGAACTGGCGAAGTCTCTGGGCGTAGAGAAAGCCGAAGTGGTGGGACACGACATCGGCCTGATGGTCGCCTATGCCTATGCCGCGCAGTTCCCCAGTGAAGTGACCAGGCTGGTCTTGATGGACGCTTTCCTGCCCGGAGTGGAAGGTTGGGAGGCGGTTTACAACAATCCCCACATCTGGCATTTCCGCTTCAATGGACCGACTCCGGAAGCCCTGGTCCGTGGCCGCGAGCGCACCTACTTCGATTATTTTTGGGATGACTTCGCCGCAGATAAAACCCACTCCATTCCGGAGGCGGCCCGCAAAGCTTACGCCGCGGCCTATGCGCGGCCGGGGCGCATGCATGCGGGATGGGAGTATTTCGTTTCATTCCTGCAAGCCGCCAAGGACTTCGAGCAGCTCTCGCACACCAAGTTGACCATACCCGTACTGACCATCGGAGGCGACAAGTCGCTGGGAGAAGCGCTGGGCCAACAAGCCAGGCTGGTCGCCGGCGACGTCACCGTGGTGGTGCTCAAGAACACTGGGCACTGGGTGCTCGAAGAGCGGCCGAAGGAGACGACCGAAGCGCTGGAAAAGTTCCTGTAAGCTCAGAAACTTTTATTTTCAGTCGCAATCATCGGCGACCCGAAGATTGTTGGTTGGGCACGCCGGATATCTCTCCGCCGTTGGAACTTCTCTCTTCCACGTTGTATCCTCGCTTCGTGGCGCGCTCCGCAGCGGCTGTCCGGTCGCCGACTCCGGCCCTTATTCTGGGTCTCGTGATCACTTTGGCCGCCGTGGTGGCTTATTCCGGCTATATCACGCGGCAGATTGCCGGCGTCCGCGAACTGCAGAACAATCTGGTCAATCGCAACCGTAAAGATTCCCTGCAACTGCTGCGCATCCAGAATGACCTGAATCTGCTGGCGCTCGCCATGCGCGACATGCTCGACAACGACGAGCCTTATCCGCTCACCGCGTGGTCGGCCCAGTTTCAGCGCATCCGCACCGATCTCGACGACGCCCTGAAGCAGGAAGAGCAGGTGGCGGTCGTGGATCGCACCCCTGAGCAACGGCAGTATCTGGGCAATTCCATGACCCAGTTCTGGAACGCCGTGGACCGCACCTTCGCCCTGGCGCAGAGCGGCAAAGAGACACGAAGCGCGGGCGCAGATCCGGTTATCTCTCCAGGAGCGGCAGGCCAGCCTGAGCACCGCCGTGGCTCGCGCTGCTGGTGCAGAACAATGAAAGCGAAGAACAGGCGGCGACCCGCATCACCCAGATTTACGACGGCGTGCAGCGGCAGGTGTACCTGTTTCTCTCCGCGACGCTGATTGCCATCGTATTTACCAGCCTGTATCTGATCCGCTCGAACCGCGCGCTGTTCGCACGGCTGGCCACGCTTTCCGAGCAGCGCAGCGATCTGGCCCAGAAGCTGATCAACACCCAGGAATCGACGCTGCGCTATGTGTCGCGCGAACTGCACGACGAATTCGGCCAGATTCTTACCGCCATCGGCTCCATGCTGGGCCGTGCCGGAAAGCATGTGCCGGAGGGCTCGTCGTTGCGCGACGATCTGCAGGAGGTCCGCGACATCGCGCAGACTACGCTCGACAACATTCGCAGCCTCTCGCAGGCGCTGCATCCGGTGATGCTCGACGAGTCCGGCCTGGAGAGCACGCTCGACTGGTATCTTCCCACGGTGGAAAGACAGGCAGGACTTGCAATATCCTACGAGAAGTCAGGAACTCCGTATGCTCTGGATGGCACCGCCGCCGTCCATGTCTATCGTATCGTGCAGGAAGCTTTGAACAATGTCGCCCGCCATTCCGGAGCCAAACAGGCTTGGGTGCGGCTGCGGTTCCAGCCCGGTGCGCTGGAACTGGAAATCGAAGATCACGGTAAGGGATTTACTCCTCGGCCCTGCCCGCCCGGGAATCGGGCTGGTCGCCATGCGGGAGCGGGCCGAACTGCTGGGCGGTACGCTGGAGTTCGTCCGGCCGCTGGAAGGCGGTACACTCGTGCGCTTGCACGTCCCCCGCGAAAAAGAAAAAGCGGAAGAAACGGCCTACACGCATGCAGGATAAGATTTCGGTGCTGTTAGTGGACGATCACAGCCTGGTACGCCGCGGCTTCCGCCGCATTCTCGAAGACGAGGCCGACATCGCCGTGGTCGGCGAAGCCAGCGATGGCGAGCAGGCGCTGGAAATGGCGCAAAAGCTGCGCCCCCAGGTCGTTCTGATGGATTGCGCCCTGCCGGGAATCAGTGGCCTCGAAGCTACCCGCCGCATTCTTGAAAAATTTCCCGAGACCATGATCCTGATGTTGAGCATGCACGAGGAAGAAACCCTGGTGCGGCAGGCGCTCGAAGCCGGCGCCCGCGGCTACATTCTCAAGAATGCCGTGGACCTCGAACTCGGGGCCGCGGTCCGCAAGGTTGCCGCCGGCGAGAAAGTGCTCGACGGCAAGCTGTCAAGTCCCGGCTCGCTGAAAGGCGAGCGCGATTACGGTCTGACCACCCGCGAACTGGAAATCCTGCAATTTATCGTGGATGGCAAATCCAACAAGGAAATCGCCACTCAACTCGACCTGAGTGTGAACACGGTGGCCGCTCACCGCGCCAACATCATGGATGCCCTCGGCCTCCACAAGACAGCGGAACTGGTGGTGTACGCCATTCGCAACGGGCTGGTAAATATTCCGTGAACCGACGGTCGTTTTTGCACGCGATCACAGGATTGGCAGCCGCTTCGAGTCTGAGTGGGTTGGAACTCTTCGCTGCGCCTCCACCAGCAGCTCCAAACCCCGGCTTCCATCTCACCGATGTTACCGCCCACGCAGGTCTGCAGTTCCATCACAACAGCGGCGCTTTCGGCGGAAAGTATCTGCCCGAGACGCTCGGCTCCGGCTGCGCCTTCCTCGACTACGATGGCGACGGCTGGCAGGACATCCTGCTCATCAACGGCATGGACTGGCCCGGCCACAAGCGCCAGCGCAGCGACCTTGCGCCTGTACCGCAATAACCGCAATGGCACCTTCACCGATGTCACCCGCAAAGCGGGGCTCGACATCGAAATGTACGGCATGGGCGTGGCAGTCGGCGACTACGATAACGACGGTTTTCCCGACATCCTGATCACCTGCGTGGGCCAGAGCCGGCTTTTCAAGAACACCGGCAAGGGCACATTTTTGGACGTCACTCAAGCCAGCGGACTTGGCGGCCGCGAAGCCCTGAGCACGTCCGCCCTCTGGTTCGACTTCGACCGCGACGGCCTGCTCGACCTGTTCATCTGCAATTACGTGAAGTGGTCGGCGGAGCACGATGTGTTCTGCAGCCTGGACGGCAAGCACAAGTCCTATTGCACGCCCGAAGCCTACCGCGGCGAGACCTGCTGGCTGTTCCGCAATCGCGGCAACGGCACGTTTGAAGATGTCACCGCCACCAGCGGCATCTTCGACAGCAGCTCGAAATCTCTGGGCGTCGCCATGCTCGACTACGACCAGGATGGCTGGCCCGATCTGCTGGTCGCCAACGACACCCAGCCCAACAAGCTTTATCGCAACAACCGCAATGGCACATTCAAAGATGTCGCGGTAGAGGCGGGCATCGCTTTCAGCGCCGAGGGCAAGGCCCGCGCCGGCATGGGCGTGGATACCGGCGACTTCGAGAATTCCGGCTCAACCGGAATTGCCATCACCAATTTCGACAACGAAATGATTGGACTCTACCGGCCGTCTGACAAGGGCAGCTATTCCGATTCCGCGGCGCAGAGCGGGGTGGGAATGGCGTCCAAAGACAAGCTCGGGTTCGGCTGCGTGTTCATGGATGCAAACCTCGATGGCTATCTCGACCTCTGCGTCGCCAACGGCCATATCGATGAGACCGTGCGCAACATCCGCGGCAACGTCGGATATGCGCAACCGCCGGAACTCTTCATCAACGACGGGAAGGGAAAATTCAACGATGTCGCCGCCCAGTTGGGAGCCGGCTTCGATAAGCCGAAAGTCGGGCGCGGCCTGGCCTACGGAGACTTCGACCGCGACGGAGATCTGGATCTGCTGATGACCACCAACAACGGGCCCGCCTATCTCTATCGCAATGATCAGGCAGCCGGAAACCGCAGCGTCCGCTTCCGCCTGGTGGGCACCAAATCGAATCGCGACGCGATTGGAGCTTCGGTGCGAATCACGACTGGAGGTCAAAGCCAGTCGCGCCTGGTGAAAGGCGGTTCGAGCTATCTTTCCCAATCCGAGTTGCCGGTCACGTTCGGATTGGCCAAGCGCGACAAGATTGAGCGTGTGGAAATCAGCTGGCCCAGCGGAGCGACCCAGGAATTTACCGCCCTGGACGCGGGGAAATGCTACGAAGTAACTGAAAAAAAAGGTCTTACAGTAGCCTACCGATTCTAATACTTTTGTATGATTGTGCAGTAAACGGTTTCTCGCTATTTTCTAAACACTTCATGTCCTCATAGCGGTGCCCTCCGGCCCGCAATTCTGAGGAGTTCGCCCCAAGGGGCAGAATGCCGCGCTGGACATTCTGCCCCGACCCTTTTTAGGGGCGGTTCCAGATCGATTCCTTCACGCCTCTAAAATTTTCAGAAGCCTGCTCGTTTGTCGGGTGTCATTTAGCTTTCTGCCTGGCAGGAGAACGGCCGACGACGGCGGTCAAGGCACCTTCAAACTTCTGTAGTTCAGCCTTCGCTTCGGGGCTGGAGGCAAGGTTGTGTTCTTCATCGGGGTCGCGGCTTCGGTCGTAAAGCTGAACTCCGAATTTGGTATGCACGATGAATTGCCATTGCGGGGCGACCAGCGATTTCATGTCGCCATCCGCGGCGGTCGGCACGCCCGCAGCCGCGTCCTGCGGGCTGATGATGTCGTTTTTCGCAATCTCCGAGAGCGGCATGGGCCAGCCGCTCGCCGAATCCGGGGACTTCCATAAAGCGGCCAGCGATGAATCTGGAAACGGCTCCGGGCCGCTTGGTCCGGCTTGATTCATTACGGTTGAGGCAATCCCCGCATTGCTCACCGGCTGGCTGATGCGCACGCCCTGCGGCACATGCGCCGGATACCAGACGATCAGCGGCACATGGATCAGTTCCCAATAGAGCGCCGAGGCATGAAACGACAATCCGTGCTGGCCGAGCGATTCGCCGTGGTCGGAGGTGATGATGACCAGCGTGTTCTTGTCGAGGCCGCGATCCTGCAAGCCCTTCATCAGCCTGCCAATGTAATCGTCCACGTAGTGAACCCCGGCATCATACCGGTCCATGTCGTCGTTCAGGCCCCATGGCGGCTTGGGATAGTGCATCGGCGTGCCATAGGGCGCGTGCACGTCCATGAAATTCAGGAACGCGAAAAACGGACGGCTGCGGTCTGCATCAATCCAGTTGAAGGTTTCTCGATCCACAACGTCAGCCCGCTTGCGGATGGCGCGCCCCCGGCTATGCCGCCCCTGGCCTTCTGTGTCCCGGTCGAACAGGGAAGTGAATCCCATGCGCAACAGCAGCCATCTCACCGGATTTCTAGGACTACTCGCCAGCAGAGTCCGCGAAACCTCTCTGCCATAAAGCGTTCGCAGAAAGCTGTCTGCCGCAGAATGAAAGTAGTCTTCAAAATGAATGAAGCCGCGGCCCAGTCCGACGCCGCGAGTGAAGTAAACCCGGTTCGCGGAGAACGCGCCGGTGCGGTAGCCTCGCCGTTCCAGTGCTTCGCCAAGGGTGGCGTATCCGCCCATGCCAGACTTCCCCCAACCTCCCCAGGGCATGGGCTGCACGTTAGCGACGCCGTGCTCGAACTGGTAGGCTCCGGTGAGCAGGGACGCGTGTGAGGGCAGGCTCCAGGATGACGGAGCGATGGCGTTCTCGAACAAGACTCCCTGCTGCGCCAGACGATCGATGTTGGGCGAAGTAGGACGGCTGTAGCCGTACGCTGACAGATGGTCCGCCCGAAGCGTGTCCACCACAATCACCAGCACATTGGGCGATCCCGAAGCGGCGGCCGGCAATGCGGACAGTGCGCGGCTCTCCCGCAACCGGTTGCCGCCTTCTACGCCAATGAATACCAATGCGAATGCGGCAAGAAGCCATGGCATCGTGGCTTTGCAGAATCGCAATAAAGAGTGAGGTCTGTCGCCGAACCATCGCTTGTACGCCGAGGGCCGCGCCCACCGCGAGCAGCAGGCAACTCCAGTAGTAAAGCCGTGCGGTTACATCCAGCCAGTCGTAGGCCGCCAGAAACACAAGAACGGAAGTCGCGGTTGACAACAGAAGGCGGCGCCCGCGCACGCGCGCAATTACTACCAGGGCAAGCAGGACGAGCGAAAACAGCACCACATCCACGAGCGGAGATATCCAGAGGATGGGCGCAGACACATGCACCATCGGACCCCAGTTTCTCCAATTGATCCTCTGAAACAGCAGCAGGCCGGCGCCTTCGACCAGCCCTGTGACCAGGCCGAACCACGCCGCAACCACAACAAATTTCGAAGCGGCAGTTGGGAGAGAAGCGTGGCTTTGCTCAGGAAGTGTCCGTAATTGACTGGCGCGTTGTGCTCATCCGACTTCTGGTGCCCTGGTTGACTCTCTCAAGATCCAGCGGGAAGCAGAAGCATGACAGTCTGTTGCAGACCAGTCAATGAGAGGCAGCTTAACCATTCCGCAAGCCGCACAACACTTTCCCCGCAATCCTGCGTCTAAGCTGTGTACTTGTCCGCGCTGAGCTCCCCTGGTGAGCTCCTGTCTGAACGCAGACTCGATCCCCTGCAATCGGCAAGAAGGTATAATTTAAGTTTGCACATGAACTGTTTGCACATTTACTGGAGGAAGTGACATGGACTCGCGCGCGAGCGCTTTATGGCTTCGCTTCAAAGCCAACCGGATGGCTTACACCCTCAGCATTCTGGCCACGTTGGCGGTCGGCATTCTGATCGGAACGGTGGTTTCTTACGGAGTCAAAGGCCAGGAGAGCAACAAATCCGCCGATGCTACTCCGCTGACCGTGCCCTCCCCGCAGCAACTCTCCAACCAGTTTTCGCAGATCTCGAAGCAACTGGAGCCGAGCGTCGTCAACATCAACACCGAATCCACCATCAAGAACCCGCATGTGCGGCGTGGAACGCCGGGTTCGCAGGACGATCAGAATCCCGACCAGAACCCGTTCGATGACTTTTTCGACCGCTTCTTCGGCAACCAGGACGGCGGCGGCGGGTCTATCCGCGAGCGCTCTCTGGGTTCAGGAGTTTTGGTGGACGCCAAAGGCTACATCGTGACCAACCGTCACGTGGTCGAGAAGGCCGACCGCATTCGGGTCAAATTGCAGGATGATCCGCCGGGAGTCACTCACGATGCCAAGGTAATCGGCACCGACCAGGAGACCGATCTCGCGGTCATCAAGATCGATGCGAACCGCTCGCTGCCTACCGCCAAGCTTGGCAATTCCGACAGCATGCAGGTCGGTGACTGGGTTCTCGCAGTGGGCAGTCCTTTCGGCCTTTCCGAAACCGTCACTGCGGGAATTGTTTCCGCCAAAGGCCGCAGCATCGTTCCGCAGCGCCAGTTCCAGTCTTTCATTCAAACCGACGCCGCCATCAACCCCGGCAACTCCGGCGGTCCGCTGGTAAACATGCAGGGCGAAGTAATCGGAATCAACACCGCCATCCTGACCGATACCAACGCTTATGCGGGAGTCGGCTTTGCCCTTCCATCGAACACCGTAATGCAGGTTTACAACCAGCTCATTGGGCCTGAACACCGGGTGGCGCGCGGCTCCATCGGCATCATGTTTAACGCGCAGGAAAATCCGGCCATCGCCCGCGTGTATGGCGTGAACTCAGGAGTCACGGTTTCGAACGTGGTGGCGGGCAGTCCGGCCGATCAGGCTGGCTTGAAGGTCGGCGACACCATCATTTCCGTGGATGGCAAGCCGGTAAAGAATGGCGACGAACTGGTCGCGAATATCGCCAGCCGCAAGCCCGGAGCCAAAGTCGCACTCTCCTACGTTCGCAATGGCAAGAAGGACCAGACCACGGTCACCGTGGCCGATCGTGCCAAGCTCTTTGCGACCCGCCTCGGCGGGGAAGAGGAGAACAACGAGGAATCCGGTCCCAAGGAAAGTAAGATGGGAATCACGGTCAGGCCGGTGACCTCCGACATGGCCAGCCGTCTCGATATTCCCGCAGGCAAGGGCGTCATCGTGCAGGATGTAAAGCCCGGCTCCTTTGCCGAAGACATCGGCGTAGCCCGGGGAGACGTCATCCTCGAAGTCAATAAAAAGCCGGTGAACACCGAAGACGAGTTCAACCGCATCGAATCCGGCCTGCAGAGCGGAGAAGATGTGGTGCTGCTGGTGCGGCAGCGTGGCGCCGGCGCGCAGGGCGGAACCATCTTTTTAGCCGGTACCCTTCCGTAACCTGAAAACCTGGCAATTAGGACTGGCACTGAGACTCCCGATGAGGGATGATCTCAGTGCTGCTCCTTTTGCAGCCCAGATTGGCACTTCAGCCTATTCCGGCTGAAGATTTCTTCTTCGAGGTGGAACTTGCGTGTTGTATGCTGCTGGCCGATGAAGCTCGTAATCGCAGTCGCCGCTCTGTTCCTTGCCGGGTCGCTCTGTCAGGGCGCTACAGCAAGCAGCAGCGCAGGCCAGAAGAAATCGGCGCATAGCACCAAGTCCAGCTCAAGCCACGCCTCGACAAGAGCTACCTCAAAGCGGCGGACCAGACGCGTGGCCTATCACCGTCGGCCGCGGGGCCAACAGAAGATTGACACAACCCGCACGCGGGACATCCAGGAAGCCCTGGCTCGCGAGCACTATCTGGATGGAACGCCGACGGGGAAGTGGGACTCCAAAACCCAGGCCGCGCTTGTCCGTTATCAGGCGGACAACGGCTGGCAGACCAAGGTAGTTCCGGACTCTCGCGCCCTGATCAAGCTGGGCCTTGGTCCCGACCACGACCATCTGCTGAATCCTGAGACCGCCATGACATCGTCGCTGGCGACGGCGCATGAAGCTCCGGCTGCGGCAGAAAAGGCCAGTGCAGCCCCTGACGCGGCGAGCGCCGGCACTCACCCTCAGCAGTAAGCCAACAATCGAGTAGATTTATGCGGGAGACCCGGTTAGCGGGCCGTGTCGTTTTACCGGACTCTTACCGGCTCTTCTTGATCAGGGGCTCGGGAAAATAGGGCAGCTTCTGATCGCTCACAATGGCGCGCGGGTTGCCATCTACTAAGGCCTGCGCAACCTGCGCTCCGTAAGCCTCTTCAACCTCTTTTCGCGCGGCTGAGAGTACCGGAACACGATGCTTGGTATCGTGAGCGTCGCTGGCAAGCACGTGGACCGCCTCGCGCTGCAGCAGCCATTCCGCCGCCCGCCAGGTGCGTTCCCCCCAAAAGCCAGTCAAGGCTGAGGCCGTGACCTGCACCACGCAACCCTGCTCCACCCATTGCAGCACCCGGTTGGGATTTGCCTGCAGAATCGGGTTCCGCTCGGGATGGGTGACAATCGGGGTCATCCCCTTGTCGCCCAGAAGGGTGAAGTATTCATCAATTTGCGCCGGAATGCTGTAGTTGCTCAGCTCGACCAGCAGGTAATGCGTGCCCTCGATGGTGTAGCGCTGCGGGTTGGCCAGGGCGTCCTGCACGTTGTCGTACGACATGTGAAAGTCACATCCCAGGCTGAGCCGCGGCGAACGGCCTACGGCAATCCGCACATCGTTGAGCAAACTTTCGAGATGCTGCCGGTCGTACCGGTAGCGGTCGTTGGCATGGGGAGTCGCCACCATCTGCTCGATTCCGTCGGCCGCTGCCATGCGGCACATCTCGACCGAAATCTCGAGCGATTTCGCCCCGTCGTCAACCTCGGGAAGGATGTGTGAGTGGATATCGATCACGGCGGAGGCCCACAGACGTACTCGACGATTTAAGCAGATTCGCCCACAAAGACCAAGGGGCTGAAAAGGAACAAAAGAACGTAGTGATGGATGTTCAGGGCTTATAGGCCACTAGCAACTGGCCACTAGTTTCACCCGTACCGCTCGCGCATGAAGTCCCCAATCGCCGAGTAAGCGCGGCTGAGCGTAGCCTCGTCCGGCAGGAACACGATGCGGAAGTGCTTGGTGCCGGCTTTCTGGCCAAAGCCCGATCCGTGTACCACCAGCACGTGCTTCTTGAGCAGAAGCTCTTTTACAAACACGTCGTCGCCTTCCGGAATATCGAGCCGGGGAAAGGCATAGAACGCTCCACGCGGCGCTACGCAGCTCATCCGCGGGATCTCATTGCACGACTTGACGGTCAGATCGCGGCGCTGCCGCAGCTTGCGGTTGACCTCGATCAGGTGATCCTGCGGCCCTTCCAGGGCGACTTTGATGGCGTACTGTTCGGGATGATTGGCGCATAGCCGCGCCCGCAGCAGCCGGTGAATGCCTTCCACGTAAGGCTTGACCGCGGCAGCGTCGCCACTCACGATTCCCCATCCCACCCGCCAGCCGGGGGCCAGATAGTTCTTGGAGAGCCCGCCGAACGTAACGACGGGAACATCCGGCGCCACCGCCGCCATCGAGATGTGCTCGCCGTCGTCGTCAAGAATCAGCTTGTCGTAGATTTCGTCTGAGAAGATGACCAGGTTGTTGCGCCGGGCGAGTTCGGCCACCTGCTCCAGCATGCGCCGCGAGCAGATCGAGCCGGTTGGATTATTAGGGTTGATCAGCACGATAGCCCGGGTCTTGGAGGTGATCTTGCGGTGAACGTCGATCAGGTCGGGCTGCCAGCTGTCTTCCTCGTTCAGTTCATAGGTGCAAAGCTCGATGCCGAGCTTGCAGAGCACCGCCGAGTACAGCGGGTAGTCGGGCTTGGGGGTGAGAATGGTCTCGCCGGGATTGACCAGTGCGGTGATCCCGACATCCACGGCCTCGCTCGCCCCCGAAGTGATGAAGATGTCCTGCACCGTGGTGAAGCCCTTGCGCTCAGCCTCGGCGCGAATGGCTTCGAGCGCCTCCGGAATTCCAGGCGACGGCGCGTAGCCGTTCTTGTTGTCGCGCATGGCCTTGACCACGGCTTCAACCACATGGTCGGGAGTTCGGAAATCGAAGATGTTGGGATCGCCGACGGTCAGTGTCAGAATCTTATGGCCTTGCTTGGCCACGTCATCGGCGACGCAGGCCAGATCACGGATGGCGTAGCGGACGTTGTCGAGACGGTGGGCGGCGGGGACTTCACGGGACTGAGTTGCAGGCATGGATTCTCCCAGGTGCAGCTAGCGAATCATTCTTACCACAGACGCGTCACAGAGGACGCGGAGAACACAAAGGTCGCGAGACGGCTTTCATGCCAAAAAGCTCCCTCTGTGCCCTCTGTGGTGAAAGCTCTGTCCAGCCCTACTCCGGACGGTCGATCTGCGCCCGCTGCAAGCGGTCCGAATAATCGACGTACACCGACTTCCACTCGGTATAGAAGTCGATTGCGCCAATTCCGCCCTCGCGGTGCCCGTTGCCGGTGGCCTTCACTCCGCCGAACGGCAGATGAACTTCGGCCCCAATGGTGGGCGCATTGATATAGGTGATGCCCGCCTGCAGATCGCGCATCGCCGAGAAAGCCCGGTTCACATCGCGAGTGTAGAGCGACGAAGACAGCCCATATTCGATGTCATTGGCGATCTCGATTGCGTTTTCGAGATTCTCGCAGGGGATGATCGAAACCACCGGCCCGAAAATCTCCTCCTGCGCAATCCGCATCTTTGGACTCACATCGGCAAACACCGTCGGCTCCATGAACCAGCCATACTGATAATCGCCGGAATCCAGGCGATGGCCACCGCACTTGAGCTTCGCGCCTTCGGATTGCCCGATCTCCACGTATTGCAGGTCGGTCTCCAGTTGCTTCTCATTGACCGCCGGTCCCATATCGGTGGTTTCGTCCAGGCCGTTTCCGACTTTCAATTTCTTTGCCCGCTCCACGTAGCGCTCGACAAATTCCCCGTACACGCCCTTCTGGACGATGATGCGGCTGGTCGCGGTGCAGCGCTGCCCAGTAGTGCCGAAACCTCCCCAGAGGCCGCCTTCGATTGCCAACTCAAGGTTGGCGTCATCCAGCACAATCATGGGATTCTTGCCGCCCAGTTCGAGCGAGCAGTGCTTGAACGACTTGGCGGACGTAGTTCCGATCACCCGTCCGACCGCGGTAGATCCGGTGAACGAGATAGCTCGCACGTCGGCGTGCTCCATAATCGGGCCGCCAACATCAGAACCGAACCCCGAAACGATGTTGATTACGCCTTTGGGCACGCCGGCATCGGTCAGCGCCTTCACCAGATTGTAGGTCGAGAGCGGAGTGTCTTGCGCCGGCTTGATCACGCAGGTATTGCCGCAAACGATCGCCGGAAGCAGCTTCCAGGAGGGGATCGCCATGGGGAAGTTCCACGGCGTGATCATGCCGCACACCCCAACCGGAGTCCGCATCGCCATGGCGAACTTATTGGGCAGTTCTGACGGAGTGGTCGGCCCGAACATGCGGCGGCCTTCACCGGCCATGTAATACGCTGTGTCGATAGCTTCCTGGGTATCGCCCCGGGTCTCTTTGAGCACCTTCCCCATCTCCCGGGTCATGTCACGGGAGTACTCTTCTTTGCGTTCGGCCAGGATGGCAGCGGCCGCATACACCAGCTCCGCCCGGCGGGGAGCAGGGAACAGGCGCCATTTCGCGAACGCCTTCTTGGCAGCTGCAACTGCCGCATCCACATCGGCTTTGGCAGATTTCTGGAAGATTCCGACCACGTCGCGGGTATCGGCCGGGTTCCGGTTCTCAAAAGTCTGGCCGGTCGAGGCCTCCACCCACTCGCCGTCAATGAAGTTCTTGTAGATTTTGGGACGGCTCGCCGTGCCCATGATGCTCGGTGCGGTATAGGTATCAGTCGCCATAAGTTCTCCTGGGATTGCGGCACTCTGGGATCGCGACACTATGGAGTGCCAAAATTCCATGCTACAACCCGCAACCCACACCAGCAAGTGAGCCCAAGCCGAGCGCCCGACCACTTGGGCTGTCATTCCGGCGCGGCTTCGGATTTCCTGGCAGAGTCGCCAAGCAGCGTCTCAGCCATTCCCAGACGAAATGAAGGCGCCGAGTAGCCCTTTGGCAGGTAGTCTTCGGGAATCGCGATCGGATCCGTCGCGCCCCGCCGAATAGTGCGGCGAAGTGATCTCGAGCCCGGCTTTGTTGAATTCATCCTGAATGTTTTCGTGCAGATGAGAGTAGATTTGGGCCATCTGGGCGGGCTGCCGGGTATAGGCATTCAATTCGTACTGAACGTAAAAGTCATTGAGCGCGATCTGTAAAACAAACGGCGCAGGCTCCGGCAAAAGTCCTTCTGTCGCCAGAGCAGCATCGATCAGAAGCTGGTGCACTTTCCTCCAGGGTGCGTCATACCCGATAGTGACGGAGGTGTGCAGCACCAACCTTCCCTCGAGCCCTAACGCGCTGAAATTGATAATGTGGCTGCCCAGCACCATCGAATTAGCGATGGTGATCTCCACATTCTTGATGGTTTTAACACGGGTGACCAGCAGGGTTTTCTCGATCACATCTCCAATTGTGTCGGCGATCTTCACCCGGTCGCCGATGCGGAAGGCGCGCATGTAGGTGAGGATTACTCCGGCCACGATGTTGGCAATGGCCGAAGTGGAGCCAAGCGAGAACAGGATGCCCAGAAAAATCGAGATGCCGCGAAACGCCGGCGAGCTTGATCCGGGCAGGTAGGGAAAGATCACAATGATGGTAAGCGTGATCACCAGAAAGCGCACGATTTTGTAGGTAGGCTGCGCCCACTCGGGATAGAACCCCGGCATGGTGATGGTGGAGCGCCCCAGTTCGGTAAAGATGATCTTGATAAATTTGGTCACGTAAAAGACAATGACGCTGATAACCGCAATGAAGAATACGTTTGGCAGGTAAGACACCAGGGCATCGCTGACCAGTCTAAGCGGGGAGAGCACGTAACCCACCAGGACCTGCGCGTAGCCGCGCGTCCAGGGAAACAGACCCAGTACCAGAGAAGCATAGAAATACAGCGCGATCAGAACCAGGCCGAAGCGCACCAGTTTGGCGACGCCAATGCAAAAATCCGTGATCCTGGCGGCTGGGAGCAGTTCGAACCTCTGGATTCGCAGCGAGCGAATTCGAGTCCCGCTCCAGCTTTCGAGGGTGCGGTAGAGCCTGGGAAACAGGCTGCGCAAGATCCGGAAAATCAGGATCAGCACTGCAGTAGCGATGGCGGCGTACAAGAGTCCGAACAGCAGGCTCTTGAGGCTGTATTCCTTGCGAAGCGCGATGAGTGCGGAGCGGATCTTCTGAGCGTAGTCGCAGCGATCGCCACGAGTGGTTCCCGCCGCCTGGGCGTCCTGGTTGGTGACACTCATTACGATCAAGTCGTTCGCCATGATGTCGGAGCTGGCGCCGGTATCGGCTACAGACAGCTGCTCAGGGTTGAACATCACCTGCTTGGACAGCTGTTTGACCCGCTGGAAAATGGCGTCTGCTCTCGCCTCGGCGGAAAAAGACAGCACTCCCTGTACTGGAAAGAGCGTTTGGTGATCCACTACAACCTGAGCTTGGTGGGGCGGAACGGGAACTGGAGCCGGGGAAGAAGCCGGAGTTGTGGCTGGTTTCTTGCTCTTCGCTTCGGCTGACCATGCAGGGGGACAATGGCCGTGACACACAGGACCAGAATGCCCAGCCATCGCATCGCGCTCCGAGGTCGCGTGGAAGTCACGACGCCTGCCCCTCCCAGTGCAGGTGGCCTGAAATTGTAGTGGCAAATGCCGGCTTGCGATGCAGGAATCGTCTGGAAACATGTTAGGCGATTCCGCCCACCTCCGGCGCCCGGGGCACCGCCGTACATGGCCTCTGGAGGGTATGTTCCTAGTTAATTACCTGCCCGGGGCCAGTTAGCCTTGTGATAATGTCCAAATTACCCCATATTCTCTAGGTTTTCCGGGTTTTCAGGTGGCAGTGGTGTCTCCAAACCGCAAACCGGAAGTCCACATTGCGTGGAAGACGGTCACCTACCGCAGCGTACTGCTGACGGTGTTGGCGGTGGTTGTTGTTGTTTTTCCGGCTGACTTGCGTTTCCGGAGTTCACGGCAAGCAAAACCAAAGCAGCGGGCAATCTTTTCATGGGATTGCTCGAGCATGTTGCGGGAGCCGCCGGCAAGCCGGCGTCCGGATGAGTTCGCAGGCCCACTTCACCGCCATGGACGGAACAGTGCGGGTCAAGAAGGCGAACAGCAATCATGGGTCGCTGCCGATTATGGGGTCCCGCTGGAAAAGGGCGATGTGGTGCAGACCGGGCCGGAAGGTATGGCCAAGATTGCCTTCAGCGACGGCACCAACTACACGGTGAAACAGGATTCACTGATTGCCATCGAAGAAAATTCGGCCAATGATCAGCAGCAGACCAACGTCGCGGTCGCGGTGAGCACCGGAACCGTGGACCTCTCCACCGCTACCTACGTGCAGGGGTCGAAGTCGCAGGTCATCGTTTCCGGCGCCACGGCTTCTCTATCGCCGGAGAGTGCCGCCAGCGTGCACAACGACCCCCACGGGGATGAGCACGAGATCCTTTTGAAAAAGGGCAGCGGTGAGATCAAGCGGAATGGCGAGGTGGTGCGGCTTTCCGAGTGGGAGAAAGTAAGTTTTGAGGAGGATTCGCCCCGCATGGCCATGGTGAAGGAAGTGGGGCCACCCACGCCCATTTCCCCGGCCAATATGATGCCAATTTTCATTTCCAGTTCGGCCCGGCCGGTCGAATTCTCCTGGACACCGATGGTGCATGCGGTGGGCTATCGCCTGCGCATTGCCCGCGACTCCTGATTTCTCCTCACTTTGGTGGACCGCAAAGTAGACACCCCGGACGTAATGGTGACGGGCTTGGGTGAAGGCGCCTACTACTGGGCG
Organism: Terriglobia bacterium; assembly: GCA_963798155.1. GTDB lineage: Bacteria > Acidobacteriota > Terriglobia > Terriglobales > Acidobacteriaceae > CAWCSH01. Next base: position 1,768 of record CAWCSH010000025.1, on the reverse strand, counting down.
GTTCAGTCGTTTGATCGCGCAGGCAAGGAGTCGCTGGAGAGCGAGAAGAACCGCTTCACCATTATTCCCAAGGGCAAGAGCACGGCGGCGATGAATCTGCAATTGGATCCCCTGGTGCAGCATGGCCATGTCATTGAGTTGATTGGCCGGACCGAAGTTGGCGCCCGGGTGATGGTGAATGGACGGGAAGTTCCCCTGATTGCACAGGATGGGACTTTCCACTATTTCACCCCTCCGCTGCCGGAAGGGGAGAGCGTCATTACGGTAACCGCCCAAAACTCCAAGGGAGGGGTGAATACGCTGCAAAGGAAAGTAGTAATCCAGTAAGGGGCGGCTAAGGCTCCGTTTCCGAGGTGCAAGAACTTTCGTTTACGGCAGGAAACGGTAATATCCCATAGAATTTATTAGAGTTGGCGACGAAGGTCGGCGCTGTCGGATAAAGGGAAAACTTATGCCAGGCTGATACAGAAAGGCTGCCGCCAAAGTTTGACGAAGCGGATGTAGAGAAGCTGACTCCAATACAGAAAGAACTTCACTATGTCACAACGGTTCTCACGGCAGCAACGTGCGGTCGCTGTTCAGCGTATTCTCGAGTGATCTTGCCATTGATCTGGGGACGGCCAATACGCTCGTCTATGCGCGTGGCAAAGGCATTGTGGTCAATGAGCCTTCGATCGTCGCCATCAACAAAAATACCGGCGAAGTCGAGGCGGTGGGCAAAGAAGCCAAAGAAATGCTGGGCCGCACCCCGGGCAACATTGTCGCCATCAAGCCCATGAAGGATGGCGTCATCGCCGACTTCAAAGTCACGGAAAAGATGCTGAACTACTTCATCCAGAAGGCGCACAACCGGAAAATGCTGGTGCATCCGCGGATTGTGATCGGCGTGCCTTCGGAAATCACCCAGGTGGAAAAGCGGGCTGTGATGGATTCCGCCTATCGCGCCAAGGCGAGTGAAGTGCATCTGGTGGAGCAGGCCATGGTGGCCGCTATCGGCGCCGGCCTGCCCATTACCGAGCCTTCCGGCAACATGGTGGTGGATATTGGCGGCGGAACCACCGATATCGCGGTGATTTCGCTGAGCGGCATTGTGTATTCGCGGTCGGTACGGATGGCCGGCAATCAGATGGACGAAGCCATCATGAATTACCTGAAGCGGAAATACAACCTGCTGATTGGCGAACGCACCGCCGAGCAGATCAAGATTGAGATCGGTTCTGCTTATCCGCTGGATAAGCCGCTCACCATGGAAATCAAAGGCCGCAATCTGATTGAGGGCGTGCCCAAGACGATTACCGTGGACGATAGCGAAGTTCGTGAAGCTCTGAGCGAATGCGTTTCGACCATCATGAACGCCATCCGCGTGGCCCTGGAGCGTACCCCGCCGGAACTATCGGCGGACATCAGCGACCGCGGCATTGTGTTGACCGGCGGTGGAGCCCTGCTCAAGAATCTGGACAAGCGAATCCGTGAAGAGACGGGATTGCCGGTGTCAATCGCCGACGATCCCCTGTGCAGTGTGGTGCTGGGCACCGGCAAAATGCTCAGCGACTTCAAACTGCTGCGGAAGATTTCGATCGAGTAGAAGAATTGCCGGCTTTCCGTGGTAATTCGCCGCTCAAAAACCTGGCTCTCCAGACCTCGGGTGCGAATAGAGTTGGAGCGGCTGCCACTCGCGTGCGGCCGCAGCCAGCGACGACTTACGACCAACGAAGAACGACGAACAACTAACCCTAGCTTTTTTGGCGTCATGGAAAACCTTCTCAGC
>CAWCSH010000024.1:0-56323 GCA_963798155.1 Terriglobia bacterium | reverse complement strand
CATCCCCTTGTCCGCTCGGCGGTCTACGAATCGGCCACGTTCAACGACCGTCGGCGCGCGCACGCCGCCCTGGCCGCGGCGTGCTCCGCCGAGACGCAGACCGACCGTCGGGTCTGGCACCAGGCGATCGCCACGCTGACCGCCCGACGAGGAGATCGCCGGCGAGCTCGAGGCGTCCGCCGACCGGTCTCGCGCACGCGGCGACACGCGTCGGCCACCACCGCCTACGAGCGGGCAGCGAAGCTCAGCATTACGGAATCGGCACGCGCAAGGCGCCTGACCGCCGCCGCCGAGGTCAAAATTCATAGCCGGGCAGATTGAGCGGGCGAGCAGCCTGGTCGACCGATCTCTGCCTACCGCAGACCGGCCTAGCCGCGCACAGCTGCTCGGTCTGCGCGGCATGATTGACGGCTTCGGCGGCTCCCTCGCGGATGCCGTCTCGACGCTGCTGGAGGGCATCGAGCTGAGCGACGCCGCGTCTTTCAGCCTGGAGATGGTGCTCGAGGCCTGCGGGATGGCCATGTACCTCGCTGACTACGACCAGCTGCTGCGGCTCTGCCTGCGAGCTGCGGAGTTCTCGCCGGTCACCGATCACGATCGTTTCATCGCTCGTGCTGCTCACCGGCATCGCCGCCGAGCTCGAGGGCGATTACGATCGCGGGGCGGCGCTGGCCACGGAAGCGAGCGAAATCGCGGAACGCCTTCTCAACCCGCGCTGCCTTATCTGGCTGGCCGGCTCGGTGGGGCGGGTGGGGAACTCGGGTGACGGCCTCCGGCACGCGAGTCGCGCCGTCAGGCACGCCCGCGAGCGCGGGTTCGTGGCCACGCTGCCGCACGCCCTTCAGGCGCAGGCCTCGCAGCTGATTGGCCTCAGCCAGTTCGACCTTGCCTATGCCGTCGCGCACGAGGCGCGGCAGCTGGCGCTCGACCTCGGGTTCCCGTGGGCGGCGAGCTGGGCCGTCGCCGACCTCGCCTATGTCGACTCCGTGCGCGGTGACGAGGCACTCGCCCGTGCGCACCTGAAGGAACTCGAGCAGCTGACGACCACCGCGTCCCCGGCGGTACCCACCGGGATCAACCGGGCGCTCGGCACGCTCGCGCTCGGGCTGGGGCGCCCATCAGAGGCGCTCGATCGGTTGCTGGCCAGCATCGCGTCCGTGCGCCCGCAATCCAATCCGATGCTCGTGGGCGGCGTGCCCGACGCAATCGAGGCCGCCGCCCGCGCGGAGGGCTCCGAAGAGATGGCCGAGCACCTGGCACGCTACGCCACGTGGGTGCAGAGTTCCCGAACCCGGCCCGCCGAGCGCTGCTCGCGCGCTGTCAAGCGCTCAATGGCGAGGCCGACGCCGAGCACCAGTTCGCCCAGGCGATCGGGCTGGTCGACGCGCTGGCCCCATTCGACCGCGCGCGAACACACCTCCTCTACGGCGAGTGGCTGCGCCGCGAGCAACGCAGAAGAACAGACGCTCGCCCCCATCTGCGTGCCGCACTTAAGACCTTCGAGCCGCAGCTCCGCGTCTCGCCGTGGGCGCAACGCGCACGGTCCGACTGCGCGCAAGCGGCGAGACAGCGCGCCAGCAGCGCGACGCCTCCACCCGTGATCAGCTCACGCCTCAAGAGCTGCAGCGTAGCCGATCTCGCCGCCGGGGGTCTGACGAACGCCGAGATCGGTGCACAGTTGTTTCTCAGCCCGCGCACGATCGACTATCACCTCCGAAAGGTGTTCGCCAAGCTCGACATCGCCTCGCGTACCGATCTCGCTCGCGTGAGCCTCAGTGCGCCCGTCGGCACCTGATGCAAGCTCAATGTGCGGAAGTCCTGCGCCGGAGATCACACCAAGCAGGTGTGAGTCAGGCGCCGGCCGGGTCTTGGGCCTCGTGCATGGTCGGGGTGTCGAGCAGCGCGGTGCACGCTTGGATGCATGCCCTGCAGACCTTCTCGCAGATTGCGCAGTGACGGTGATGGTGAGCGTGCCGGGCGCACTCCTCGGCGCTGCTCTCGCACGCGCGGACGCAGGCCTGGAGCAAGCGGTGGACGATGAACTGGTCTGATTGCGCCGGGCCACAAGCACTCGGGCCGTGACGTCGCATACGTCTGCACAGGTGATGCACCGAGCGGCGCACACGCTCAGTTCGTCGACGTCCCGCTCGGCGAGGTCGGCATTCGCGCAGGTGGTACACGTCTGAACACACCTCAGGCAGGCATCTATGGCTGCGGCGACATCGCCTGTGCTGAGCGGGACGCCGGTTGGCACGGCATCCAGGATCTCTTTGGTATCGGTCATGATTGACTCCCGGATGGAGTGCAGCGCTCGGGCGCTGGCGGGCCGTTTGGTCCCGTCGAGAGCAGCATAACTCGCGTCTCGCGAGCGACGGCCTGGTTGACGCAACCGCCATCCGCGGAGAGAATCGGCTGATCATCCGACCGAAGGAGGCCGCGCATGTCGTGGAATCTAGAGGGGTCCTACTTCGAGACGTGCTTCAGATCCACTGCACGTCGCGCCAGTCGCAGCGGATATAAGGACATCCACGCGGTCAGTAGGCCATTTTCTCACAGCCTGCTCGCAGCGTATCGTGGCCGCACATTACGGTCAGCGCCGGACCGTTTTCTCCAGGTGTAGCCCACCAGGCCGCCACCAAAATTGCGCACATGCTTACGCGAGGGCATGGTGGTGAAAATCGTGAACCAGCCCTGGTCCTGCTCGATGCCGAACGGGCCTTGGTTTAAGCCGGTTGGTGACCACCGGGCACCCGAAGTCATAGCCCTGCCAGAGATGATCGGGAACATCGGCCCACAACCGCCTAGACGCCAGAGTGCTGGCTCCCGCCAGCGCTGACGCCGGCTTTAAAAAAGTCCCGCCTCACGCATGGTCAAACCTCCCTTGGGTCCTGGGGTTAAAAACGCAATCGGCTTGTTCGCCCCGCTCAAAATCGCTTCAGTTGCGTTCCGAACTGGCAATTAGAAATTGCGGCCGCGATTGACCGTAAGGTTAGTGCAGCCATCGTCGTTCAACTTCTCATGACACGCCCAACGCACCGGGTAGCGCATGCCTTTAACTTCGATCTCGGCCCGGAGCTTCAGCCCTCCCACTTGGTTCCCTGCGGAAGGACCAATTGCGCCTGGCGCAGCTTCCCCGGAAGGGGATAGCCCGCGTCGAGGCAGCCACTCTTGAGCACCTTGCCGTCCGGAGTTCTCCCACGGTCACTCGCAACACGCCGGGTACCCCTGCAGACGCCGTCGTTGGCCAAGCCGACAATGAGGCCGACGTGGCCGGCGTCTTCATAGCTCCAGATCATCGGTCGGCCGCACGCGATAACCGATTCGCCGGTTGATCCGGTCGAACCAATGCGGGGACGACTTGTAGATTTGCGAGCAGATTTTTAACGTTCATCTGGTGGAAGGTCCATAGCGAACAGTAATTGGCCCCGACATCAATCACGTGTGAAGAACATGTTGTCGGCCACCGAGAACTCCGTCTTTACGGGGACACCGGCGGCTTTCCGGGAAGCGGCTGCTCGAGTACCGCCCCCACCCAGGGCGGCCGGTTGCTGAGAGCTTCAATCTGCTCGTTCTCGATGAAGATGGTGTCACTCCGAATCCAGTTATTGCTGCGTATGGTGCGATCTAGCATCTCGGAATTGCCCACCCGGCTGTAGTCGGGCTGAGTGTTGGTCAATAACGGAGTCTTGGTGAAAGCTTCTAGCTGCACTTCGAGCATATTGATCCAGGTTCGCTCGGCAGTGTAGTAATCGGGGAAAGGGTTGTTGGCGAACGGCCAGGTGTGACCTTCGCCCCAGAAGCCATACATGAAGGTATCAATGAACTCGATAACAGGATTGCCGTTGAACTCTGCCGCCATGGCTGCGACCAGTTCTTTGAACGCCTGCTGGAAAAAAGGATCGTCAAACCGCGGCTGGTAGCGAGCATGAGGATTGCTCAAGTATCTTTGCGCCGCTCTGCTATCTTCGTTCCCCGACAGCACCAGATCCACCTTCGGCACTTTTTCCAGAACGAAATCGGGAAGCGCCGCGCTGTGCGTGTAATCGGGGGCGCTCATCTGCACGCGCAAGCCGACGCGCTTGTCGTTCTTTTTTGCGAGATCGAAAACCAGCTTCAGGTATTCCGGCAGCTCGAGGCGTCCGGGACGCGGCTGGATTTCTCTCCAGGTGGGACGAACGTAGAGCTGTTGCCCGAGCGGGAATTTGACCAGGTCTTCGATGGCCCGCGGGATGTTGTCGGACTTGATTTCGTCCGTGCCCATGTCGGCGGTGATGTAGGTGATCAAACCCTTGCCGTAATTAGGGACGGGATCTTCGGAAGGGAGGGTGGTCATGACCACATCGTCGGTTGGAATCACGGCATCGGGCGGGTACTGTGGGAAGGGACCCTGATTCAGACGGTCCGGCACCGCGGGGCCGGAGCCGAAATCGTACTTTCCCCAATTGTGGGCGCGGACCAGCGCTTCTGCCTTGCCGCCGCCGAGTTCGGCGGCTACTGCCAACGCGACGCTACTCTTCAGAAAATCCCTGCGCTGCATTGAAGTTGTATCCTTCCTGGGTTCTGGCGCAACTGCGATTCTGCCGCACTGCGCGCAAACTACCTGCCATCCGGTTGGCCGACCTGGCACCCAGCCAACATGCCCAAATGCAATCGCATCACGTTCTGCGGCCAGCAGATTTGCCCATCCTAACCGTCTGCTCCGCGGCGGACGATTCGCCGGCGAACGTCCCCCTGGACCGAAAAAGTTAGAACTGCAATTTCAGAGCAAACTGAATCTGCCGCTGCGGGATGACCGTGTCGGTGATCACGCCGGCAGCGCCCTCTCCGTCTGTGACGTAGGGGTCGGGTTGAGCAAACACAGGATGGTTGAACGCGTTGAAGAATTCCGCGCGGAATTCAAGATTGGTTCGCTCGGTAATTGCGAAGAACTTGTGGAGTGCCAGGTCGGCGGACTTTTCTCCCGGGCCTTCCAGAATGTTCTTTCCAGCATTGCCGAAGCAGTTGCAGGTCGGAACGGGAAAGTCGTTGATGTTGAACCACAGGGTGGGACTCGGATTGGGAAGGCTGCCATCGCCGATGCGGTCAGGCCGCGTGAGGCCATTCGAACCGGTGTTGCTGGGATCGAACCCGATTGCCGGTGAAAAGGGAAATCCCGAGCGGATAGTTATGATCGCTCCCAGATGCCACCCTCCAAAGAAAGCATCGGCAACGCCGCCGCCCTGAGTCAGGAAGCGTTGTCCCTTGCCAAGCGGCAGCGTGTAGTCCAGGCTGGTCACCCAGCGATGGCGGTTGTCAAAATCCGATAGACCTTTTTCCGCCGCAATGTTGTAGCTGTCTTGCGGCCATGGGGCATTGCAGCAGATTTCGGGCTGATCGTTGATGGACTTGCTGAAGGTATAGGCGCTCAGGAAATATAGGCCATGGGTGGCCCGTTTCTCCACCTTCAACTGGAACGAGTGATACGTCGAGTTGCCTTGATTGAAGATGGACGTGAACGGCCCATACTGCGGGAAAGGCCGCAACGATTGATCGAACGTCGGTTGCGGGGTTGGAATTTGGTTCAGATCGCGCAGCACCTGGAGATGCGTTCCCTTCGTGCCTACATAGGCGGGGCTGATCAGGATCTGGCCGGGTAGCTGGTATTCGATGTTGAGGTTCCACTCGTCATACACCGCGGTGTGCGGATCCCATTCCTGGCTGGTGACGCTGGCGTTCCCCGCCAGGCTGGGGTCGAGCGCGGGGAACCCCGCGGCCAGAGTCACAACCGAAGGCGTCAGTCCGTCGCTGTTGAAATCCGGCTCATAGAAAAACGGCAAGTTGTAGTTGATCTGCAGCGGGTCGCCGGTACGGATCTCCGAGAAGGTGAAGAACCGGCCGTAGCCGGCGCGGATCACCATTGCCCGGGACTGGAAGGGGCTATACGAGAACCCAACCCGGGGCGCGAAGTTGGTGTGCCTGGCGTTCGCCAGGTGTTCCGGGTACCCGGACGTGCCCGCGGTAATGATCTGGCCGGTCTTATAGTCGAAATTGCTCGCCTGATTGTGGGCGTCGTACGGTGGAGTGGCGTAGTCGTAACGCACGCCAAGGTCGAGCGTCAGCTTTTGTGTGGCTTTGTAAGTGTCCTGTACAAAAGCCCCGAACACGTGCTGGCGATTCCTGACGACTGTGACCGTCGAAATCCGGGCCTCGATCGGAAGGCCCAGCAGCATGTCGGCCATGCTGTTGCCGGTCGAGTCCTGATTGCTGGGATCGTTGGTGAACTGGCCGCTGAACTCCAGGTCGCCGCGCGGCTGGCCGAGTTGCAGCAGATTGAACTGGTCGAAGCGAAATTGCGGCCCCAGCTTGATGACGTGTTTCCCGCGTACCCAGCTGAGCGTGTCGTTGATCTGGATGTCCTGGCTGGTCATCTTGGTGGGCGTGTACAGCGGTTCACCCAGCCCGTGGTAGCCATTGAAGCCGAACCATGTCAGCCCATTGATCGAAGGTTCATTGGGCACGCCCGGCACCTGCAGTTCCGGCGGTGGGTATTGCTGCCCGTAGGTCGGCGAATTGGAAATGTAGTGGATGTAGTTGAAGCCCACCCGCAGCGCGTTCACCAGGTTCGGACTGATGACGTGGGTCATGCCGATTACCGCTCCCCGCGTCTGCAAGGGACGGTTACCGGTGTTGTATCCGCCTCCGTCGGCAATGCCGTCAAATACCGGCTGCTGGAAACGGTGCTCCTGGCTCAGCGAGAACCTCTCGAACAGCTGGATCTTGCTGGTCAGGTTCTGATCCACGCGCGCATCCATCTGGTCGATGCGGTTCGTGCCGGGAGCGTTCACTACATAGTTGTTGCCCGACGGATTGGTGGAATCCGGGTAGAGCGCCGCGTAGTTCAGGCCCAGTTGGTTCAGGTTCGTGGAAGGGATGATGTTCGCCTGTCCGGCAATCGGAAGGCCGGTGACTGGATCGAAGCCAAACCCGTCGCGCACTTGGGTTCCGCTCACCGTGCGCGTGCTGTCGGGATCGAAAATTTCGTTCTGGTAAATGGGGCGGCCAAGTACGTCCGTTCCGATCTGGTCTCCCAGAATGTCGCTGAAGTCTCCTCCCCGCTCGGCGATGGTGGGTATCGTCGCAAAGCTGGTGCGGGCAGAGTGAATCCTGGTGCCTTCGTAGTCCCCGAAGAAAAAGATCTTTTCCTTCACGATCGGCCCGCCCAGGGTCGCGCCGAACTGGTTCTGCTTGTAAGGAGCCTTTTTGGAATCGGACGACTCGAAGTATTGCCGCGCATCCAGTGCGTCATTGCGCAGAAACTCCCAGGCGCTGCCATGAAGTTGATTGGTGCCGGATTTGGTGCTGGCATTAATGACGGCCCCGCCGCTGCGCCCGAATTCCGGCGAATAGTTGGAAGTCTGCACCTTGAATTCGGCAATCGCATCGACCGAGCTCAGAAACGCGACGTCGCCGTTGTCATTGGAGTTGTTGTCCACACCGTCGAGAATGAAATTGTTCTGGTCGCCGCGCGTGCCGTTGACCGAGAAAGTTCCTCCCGCGTTGCCGTTGGTTGGCGTATTGCCGCCATTGACCGGCCCCTCCACCACCTTTGCCACCCCGGCTGTAAGCGTCGCCAGATCGGTGTAGCGGCGTCCATTGAGGGGCAGCTGCTCCACCTGCTGGGTGCTCACCACGTCTCCCAGCGAAGCGGATTCAGTGTCGAGCAGCGGCGCTTCGCCGGTGACCACGGCTTCCTGGGTAATCGAGCCCACCCGCAAATTGAAATCAAGCCGGATGGTCTGCTGGACATTGAGCACGATGTTCTGCCGGATTTCCTTCTGGAATCCGTTCGCCTCCACGCTGATCGAGTAGCGGCCAATCTTCAGCGGAGTGATGACGTAGTTTCCGTCGGAGTCAGTCTTGACGGCAGTGCTGATGCCGGTATCGATGTTCGTCGCGGTAGTGGTGGCGCCGGCGAGGACTGCGCCACTCTGATCCATCACACTGCCGACCACCATGCCGGTGTCTACCTGCGCGAACGCAGTGACAGTAAGGCTGGTCAGCCAAATCAAAAGAATACTTAAACTAGTCTTCCTCACGTCATTTCTCCTTCACGGACGAAAAATGTTCACAAACTTGAAATTCATGCCGGTGCAGCAAGCTCCAATTCAGAATCTTGCACGAAAGATGCCTCAGCGATGCAGAGGTAGACCGCGTACATAGAAATCGCGCACCCGTCGGATATTTCGGTGCGGACTGGTTGACGCTGCCCAGCGTGGCGGGCCTTTGTGCGGTTCGTGTGCTGCGAGAGGTTTTAGGGGGAGGGCTGAGGCTGATGTGCTGTTCCGGCAGGTCACGCTCGGGTAGCGGTTGGTGTACCAGGAATTGCGGGAGTCGGCTGAGGTTCGGCTCTGCAACGCTCGTGACATCAAATCGAGGCATGCGCACTTGCCTGCGGGGAGAATCCCCAAATTCGAGGTCAAACTCAAACTGTGTTGATAAGATCGATCCGTTTCGTTTTATATCGTTTCATTGTGTTTGTCCAGCAAAAAAAAGTTACAGATACCTTGGGACGGGTGACAATTGAATGGCTGTAAGCGGATGTAAGAATGGCACAAATACTGTGATAGCACGGGTTTGCCCGATCACCAGCCCCCTCCCATGCTATATCGTTGGGTACCGCCTCGCCGAGAATGAGTTTGCACAGCCCAGCCGTTTCTGGTCGAGCCCCCGCAGCAAGTCGCCGCGCCGGCACCCCGACACTTTCTGAACCGTCTCTCTCTCTCTCTCTCTCTCTCTCTCTCTCTCCCTTCGTGGAATCGTGGCCCGGGGGGACCTTCGATCAAACCAATTTAATCCTATAGCTCTGGTGATTTACGTGAAATCTGAAGTGTATGTGGAGTCTCGAGCTAGCTGGATGCCCAAAATGGATTCGCCGGCTGGGAGCTGGCTCAGTAGGTTTCACGATGCGCTTTGCGGAACGATTCGAAGCATCCGGAGACTTGACATCGGCTTTTTCAAATTTATAATCGCTTGCGTATTCTTTCGAAACGTTTGGTTCTAATTGCCGTTCCATTACTTCGTTTCTGATTTACAAGACTTGAGGGGAGCAGAAGGCGTGCGTCTCCTTCCGGTATCTGCATTCAGCGGAAATCCAGCTACAGGTTGATGGATCCTAAAAAGATCTGAGCGATCCGGATGGCTCAGAACGCCTGGCTCACAACATGACTCGGAACACACGGAACCGGAGGTCACATCGCAGTGGCGAACCTGCCGCAAATTGACTGGATCACCTGGTCGGTGTTCGCGATCGGGCTGGCCATGCTCGGGTACTGGTGCGTTCAGACCCTGCGGGAGTTCAGGGCGCTGTTCAAGCGGCGACTGAAACGGACAAATCCTAATGACTGACTACACTTTGTGTGAAATCCGCTCTCAGCCGGAAGTATGGCAGGAAGTTCTCGAGCTATGCGAGAAGCATGATCCCAGCCGGATCATCCAGTGGATGAGCAGCGGCTACCCGGTTCTTACCGGATCGGGCAGCTCGTATTACCTGTGCCTCGCGGCTGCGGCCTTCTTCACCCAGCTAAGGAATCGCGCGGCTTTGGCGGTTTCCGCCTCTGAAATGTGCACTTTTCCCGGCGCGATCTTCTCCAGCACAGAAAAGTACTCGCTGCTGGCGATGTCGAGAAATGGAAAGTCGCCCGAGACCGTTGCGGCGGCTCGCTGGTTCAACCAGAGCGGGAGCGATAAAGCGGTTGCGATTTCTACGGTGACCGCCAGCCCGCTGCTCGAAGTCTGCGATCCTGCGCTGCTGTTGCCGCCGGCAGCGGAGCGAAGCCGGTTCATGACACGTTCGTTTACGGGCAGCCTGCTGGCTCTTCAATACTTGATCGCTTCATCCGCAAAGCAATGCGAGTTGATGAAGGAGCTGCGTAAGCTCCCCGAAATGTGCCGGCTCGTGCTCGAACGCTGCGACAGTACGGTGAAGTTCATTGCGGAACAGAAGCAATTTGAAGATTATGTAGGACTGGGGCAGGGGCCGTTTTACGGCCTGGCGGCCGAAGCGATGCTGAAGGTGAAAGAGATGGTGCGGGCCCCTGCGCATGCCTATCCGTCGCTGGAAGTGATGCACGGCCCCAATTACCTGCTGAGCAAGACAACGCTGGTAACTCTGTTCCATGCGGCCAGCGTTAGGCAGTACGAAACCGACCTCTTGGAGAGAATGCGGCCTTCGGGAGCTTGCAGGTTTGTGATTTGCGACAAAGCCTCAACAGAAACTCGAGAGAAGGCTGATTTCGTTTTCGAATTGAATTCCGGACTCTCGGAGCTGGCGCAGTTGGTGCTGGTGATGCCGGTGATGCAGTTGTTTGCGTACTACCGCGCGCTGGCCACCGGCAAGACCCTCGAGTAATCACGGAGCAACATGGACATTGTGGTCGTGGGCGACATCAACGCAGACCTGATCCTGAGCGGTCTGTCCTCCCTACCCGCTTTCGGTGAGCTCAAACATGCCAAGGATATGAAGCTCACGCTGGGCGGCTCGTCTGCGATTTTCGCGCACAACATAGCGCGGCTGGGCGCGGCAACAGGGTTTGCCGGAAAAGTCGGAAGAGATCACATCGGCGATTTCCTGATTGATACGCTGAATGGCGCAGGAGTGGACACCTCGCGCGTGGTCAGAGACTCCACGCGTCCCACGGGAATCTGCGTTTCGATGACCTTCCCTGAAAACTATGCCATGGTGAGCTATCCCGGAATTCGGGAGAGTTTCACCTTGCAGGAAATCGATCTCGACTATGTCAGGCAGGCCCGGCATCTGCACATGTCGGGCTTTTATCTGCAGCCCGGATTGCGGGCCGGCTGCCTGGAACTGTTTCGTTCGGCAAAGGCCGCCGGGCTTACCACGTCGCTTGATCCTGACCATGACCCGCGGGAAGAGTGGAACGGGGGAATGCGCGAGCTGTTGGGTGAAATCGATCTGTTTCTTCCCAATGAACTGGAAGCTCAAAGAATTTCTCGAGCGCAGGAACTTGATGCGGCAATGTCGTTCTTCGCGCAGACTGGAAACACCACGGTGGTAAAACGCGGCCGCGACGGAGTTACGGTGGTTCGCGGCCAGGAAAATATTTCTGCTCCTTCTTTCCGCATCGAGCCGGTGGACACCACCGGAGCGGGCGACAGCTTCGATGCCGGCTTCGTTTTTCAGCACCTGCGCGGGGCGCCGGTGCAGAAATGCATGGTGTGGGGCAATGCCTGTGGCGCTCTCTCCACGCGGGCACTGGGTGGATTGGATGGCTTCCCAACCTCCGCTGAAGTGGAGAGGTTTCTTGCTGGCCGGGAGAGCGAGGCGGTTGCCATGGCAGGCGGGCGTGCCGCCGTATGAAGATCATTGACTACGCGACCGTGGTTGCGTTCCTGGCAGGTATTTTCTGGCTGGGTTCGCGCTTCTACAGCTGGGTGGGCGCGCCGGACGATTTTTACCTCGCGGGGCGGGAGCTGACTCCGTTCATCCTCGCTGCCAGCCTGACCACAGCCAATATCAGCCTGTTCAGCCTGGTCGGGGTAAGCGGCACCGCGTACCAGAGCGGCATTTCGATTATCTGGCTGACCTGGACCGGCAACATGGCCTTGGTCTTCAGCGGACTTTTCGTCATTCCATTCCTGCGGCGGCTGCGCATCCGCACGGTCCCCGAATTTCTGGAAATGCGCTACGGGCCGGGAGTCCGCAGCCTGGTGGGTGTGCTGTGGATTTTTCGCCTGACTTTCTGGATCAGCGTAGTGCTTTATGCCGGAGTGATGGCGGCACAACAGCTGACCGGGATCCACTCGTTTGTATTGTGGCTGGTGGTCTTCGCCGTGATCGTCACGGTGTACACCACAGCGGGCGGAATGTGGTCCATCGTCCTGACCAACAATCTTGGTTTCTTTCTGGTGATGGTCAGCGTGCTGACCGTTCTGCCCATTTCAATGCACGCCGTGGGATGGTGGCCGGGACTCACCGCACACCTGCCGGCGGAGCACCTCGCTTTTGTGCTGCAATCGGGTAAGTACAACTGGAAGTTCATTCTGGCAATTTTGTTGCTGGGGTTGCAGTGGGCGTGCCTTGACCAGGGTTTGCTGCAATCCGCTTTCTCGGCGCGCGATCCGAGAGTGGTATCGAAAGGAATGGTCATCTCAGCACTGATGATCACTCCCTTCGCGTTTTTGTGGATCACTCCCGGACTGGCCGCCCGCGTGCTTTATCCCGGGCTGCCGAAAGGCGAGCTGGCGGTGCCTACTCTCATTGTGCACCTGCTGCCTGCTGGCGCACTGGGCTTGGTGATTTGCGGCTTCATGGCCTCGGGACTTTCGACCATCGGTTCCAACCTCGGGGCGGTGGCGACCCTGATCACCAACGACATTTACGGACGCTTCCTGAAAAGAGATGCTTCGCCGAAACAACTGCTGGTTGCAGCCAGGGCGGCGACTTTGATCGCAGGAGTGCTAATGATCGCGATCACCTGCCTGATTCCATACCTCGGCGGGGCGGTCGAAGCTTATCTCACCGTCATCAGCATTCTCGACATGCCTTTGTTTGTAATCGCCATCATGTACGGCTTGTTGTGGAAGCGCGCGAACTGGCAAGGCGCCATGGCCGGTTACGTAGCGGGAGCAATCGCCGGTGCTGTTCTGCGTTTCGCGATGCATTTCGACATAGCGCCGGTCACGCTGATCAGCGGCGGCGTAGCCCTGGTGATTTGCCCCATCGTGAGCCTGCTGACGAGGAAAGCGGGCGAGGCAGAATTGTTCCAGATTGAACATGCGGCGGAGGCCGCGGAACCGCGCCGCGTAAGTTCGAGCATGGGAAAGTTGGGGACCTGGACTCTGGCACTTGGCTTTCTGGTGTTCCTGGTGGGAGTGCTCATGGGAAGCAGTTCAGCCGCACATGCATCCGCAATCGCGATTACGGGCATGCTGATTTATTTTGCGGGCGGGGCGTTGCGGGCAAAAGCCGCGTAATCAGCAGGACACAAACTCCCGGCAGTCAAACTAAGAAGATCAAATCACGGATGAACCCCCAAGAGATCAAACCAGTTGTACGGTCACGCCCTGGGCCTCGATTTCCGCAATCAGACGGCGGTCTGCGCCACGATCGGTGATCAGCCGGTGAATGGCGTTGATCTTTGCGATCACCGACAAACCTCTTCGCCCAATCTTGGTGGAATCCGCAACCACGGTGACTTCCCGGGCGATCTGAATCATCAGAGCGTCGATCTGCGATCCTAAAATATCAGCGGTACAGAGGCCGTAGGATGGATCCAGGCCGTCAACTCCGAGGAACGCATGGTCAGCGCTGAGCTCGGGCAGAGTACGTTCGGCGAACGGGCCGATCATGGAATAAGAATTGGGGCGCAGAATTCCGCCTGGCAGCACCACCGAGACCCGGCTTAGACCCGCGAGTTCGGTGGCGATCTGCAATGAGTTGGTGATCACGGTCAGCGGGCGTATTTTCGGAGCGCGCAGCCGGCGCGCGATTTCCATGGTGGTGCTGCCGGAGTCGAGCAGAATGGTCTGGTTCGGCCGAATCAGTTCCACCGCCGCTTTGCCGATGCGCTGCTTTTCTGGTTTCTGAAAACTCTCGCGAATCGACACCGGATATTCCGGGGCGAGCCCTTCGCTTTTCAGCGCGCCTCCCCGCGAACGCGCCAGCAGACCGTAGTCGGCGAGGCTGTCGAGGTCGGCCCGCACGGTCACGGCTGAAACCCGCAACTGATGCACCAGTTCCTCGACCGTGAGCCGTCCCTGGGCATTCAGCAGTTGGAGGATGTGTTGTTTCCGTTCATCAGCCATCAGCCGTGGCTGACCGTTTCTTCGCTTTTCCTGGTCCACTTTGTAAAGTGCTCCCTCGCCTTTGGCAACTCCGTTCCTTCGCGGAGGCGCCTTCCGCCAGTGCGCCGCTCGCGTCGGGGCGAACCTGAATGCCGCCGGTGAATCGGCGGGCTCCAGCGACAAATTTTGACGCAGGTCAGTGTATCCCCGACGCAAAGCTTTGTCTTGGTTCTTTGGTGGGCCGCAGGAGGGCAGATTCAACAACACAACCGCGAAAGTGGCCGCACGGGACGACCTGGACACTCCACGACATCCGGCAGCTTACGCTCCGCCCGTCATTTGGGAATCGCCTGCAACAGCAGATGCTGGTCGAACTCAACTGTCAAGTGAGCCTTGGGCCCGGAGACTACACCGAGACTCTTGCCATTAACGTAATCCATGACCTCGTAAGGCCGGTTCTCAAGGCCGCGAAGTTCGATTGGCCCTTGCCAATGTTTGGCATAGAAAGCGTAATACATCGTCTGCTGTTTGCGGATGACGTGGGTTTCGGGGACATCGAAGCCGATGTCGTAGAGTTCCCCAAGGTACTGACCTTGCGAAAGCATCTTCTCGCGATAGATGCGGAGCCACTTCTCGAACTTTTTCTCGCGGTCGGCGGTGAGATCGGATTTGCTCCGTTTGGTCGCCAGGGAGGGAAGGACAAATTGCGTTCCGATCACTCCTCCCACCCCGACGGTGGAAGCGAAGTCATCCCCTCCGTCACTCAGTTCGACGTGATCGCCGAAGAATGGAAGCGCGTCACCCATCAGGGCCTTCAGCGTCTTGGCCTTGGTCCGGACCTGGTAGGAACTGGTGGGGTCGGATGCGACCGACATATTGAAGTCGGGCATGTTGAAGAAGGAATAGGCGGTGCCGCAAGGGCAGAACTCTACCAGCGCTCCCGGCTTTACCGATTGGGCGGTTTCGTATAGCTGGCGGTAGAAATCGGGCAGCGCCTCAACCGAATCTTCGGGCCGATGGTGGTGATGAGCGGGGTTATAGCAGGCGGGAACACCGTTCATGTGCTGCCCGTCCAGCTTCAGACCGTCGAAACCCCAATCCACCAGAATTTTCCGCACCAGGGCTTTGTGATACTCAATCACGCCGCGGTCTGCCGGGCAGAGATAATCGGAGTTCCACCATGAAATCTTCCGCCGGGAACCGTCGCGGTTCAGCAAGGCGTAATCAGGATGTTCCTTCAGCAGGTCTGAGTCGGGCACGGCGCTCAGCGGAGACCACCATAGCTGGGCGCGAAAGCCTTCCTTATGAATTCGATCCACCAGTGCCCTGATGTCGGCATCGCCATGGGGGAATTTCTTGGAGTTGAGATCCCAGTCTCCGACGTCGTTCTGCCAGCCATCGTCAATCGTGACCCACACAAATCCCAACCGCTTCACTGTCGGCAGGGTTTCGATCACTTGCTGAGGCTGGAACAGGCGTCCATATCCCCAGGCGCACCAGATTGGACCGAAAGCATTGTCTGGCGCCTTCGCCATGTGTAGGCCTTGCTTCATCATGAAGCGCCGGTAGTCTTCCAGGGTGCGGAAGTAGTCCTTCTGGTGGACGGCGACGAAGGTGCGGAGGGTGCGAAGACTCTCTCCCGGCGCGAGTACGCCGGGGTGGCGGTATTTGACGGAGATGTTTGCCTGTCTGGAATCATTCATCGAAACCGGCAGTGAAACCAGGTGGGGCCGGGGATTCACATGGCCAGCCGCAACCCCGACATCTTTGCGCCAGACATCAATGACCGGCGTGCCGCCACCGTAATCACTGGCATTCATTCCGAGATAGTTTTCCTGGCGGAACTTGGGATGCAGAGGCACGATCCAATCGGGCCGTTTTTCGTAAGACCCGCTCTGGTAAGACCAGAAAGCCGGGCGTTGAGTGTCGGGCAGAGAGTCTATGGTGTAGGCATTGTTGGTCCAACCTTCGGTGGTCAGCTTTTGCTTGCCCGTATTGGTGTAGCTGACATCAAACAGCGCCATAGCCGGGAATTCGTCGTAGATCGTGACCGTAACCTCTTTTGTCAGTGGCCCGGCTTTGCCAAGCAATACCAGCCGATTTCCTTTGCCGTAATCGTCGTTCACGCTTTCTTTTTTCTCGGAGACCAGTGGGAAGTCGGTCCATGTCTTGCCGGCCACGGCCGCATTTTCGCTGGCGACGAAAGGGCCCATGACAGTTTCTTTTCCATCGAAAATGGCAACTACCCGGCTGTGCAGATCGCGGTCGAATTCAATTCGAATATGCTTTCCCTGAAGCTGGGATCCGCTCTGAAGAACTCCGGTCTTGCCTGCGCCCATCCCTGAGCCAATCAAAGACGAAAGCACAATCGCAAACGCAATCGCCAACCATCGAAGAGGCCGCGCAACGCCTGACTGGCGCCGCTGGTCACGCAACGATTGAGACGTCATTTTTCGAGATAGCTGCATAAAGCACCTTTCTTCATTTGCCCACAGAGCACGCGGCGGCGTACACGCGCAAAACCTGTTGAATGTGATACTCGATCATCTGTTCCGGCAGCGGTTTCAGTTCACCGGCCCGTATGGCATCGTATTCCGCAGGCAGATATTGGCTGATGAGAGGGTGGGGTATCGGTCTGGCTGCAACATTGGCGGTGAGGCGCGCCAATTCTTCCTGCACCGAGGGATCGTTCCAGTAGTATCGGCAGCGGTCGCTATAAGCATAGGTGAGATCGAGGCGTATCGCGTCTGCCTCTCCATGATAGTAAGACTGCCAGTGCTTGGGGTTACGTAGCATCACTGCTTCCAGGGCTTTGCGGATCTGCGAGACTCGGCGAGCCCGGTGCCGACTGGAACAGCTCGCGCTCGATTGCGCTTAGAGCCAGGACTGCCTCGCGGAAGGCAAAGGTCAGCCACGGTCCGACCTTCAGAATCGCGAAGTGATCTTCGACCAGGGAAGCCAATGCTTGCGGCGTCTGGTAATCGGTGGAGTGCGCTTCAAAAACGATGCCCGGATGCGAGGATAATGCGTCCGACAGAGCTTCTGCCTGCCCGCGTTGGTAGTCGAAGACCACGTCTGAGCCGAAATCGACGCCGGGCTGGACCACCAGGGCGATCACGCGTGGCCATACTTCAGACAAATCGTGTTCGGTAAATGCCCGCTGAAAGATTTCCAGGGTGCGATGAACGTGTTCGGCTCTGCTGATCGCCGGGGCCTGCGACTCGACGGATTCGCCGCCGGGTGCAGGGACTTCGGTCCCGATCACATAAAGGGGCGCTGTAGAGCCAGAGCGTAATTCGCTGTGGGCCTGCTCGGCGGTACGGCACAAGAGCGCAGCACGGGAGGCGACGACTTTTTCCGCCAGCCCGCCCGCTGCGTCGTCGGCGCAGGCCATACTCGCATCCAGGTGGATCTTGTGGTATCCCGCAAGCACGCAATCTCGAACCAGTTCGCAAGCCTTTGCTAAGGCGGAAGCGGCAGCTTCGTGCCGCCAGGGAAATGGACCGAGGTGGTCTCCCCCGAGCAAGATCTGATCTGGCGGCAGCCCTGCGCGTTCAGCTGACTGATGAACAAAGGACATGAATTGCTTTGGAGTGAGGCCGCTGTATCCGCCAAACTGATTTACCTGGCTGGAGGTGGATTCCACATGCAACACCGAACCGTCCTGCAGCGACTGGCGCACAGCGGCTTCGATCACCGCGGGATGAGCGGAGCACACCGCGTAGGTTCCACCTTGTCCTGAAGCGTAATTGCGGCGGAGAAGGTCCTGAATGCGGGCTGCCGGTCCGCCAGGCGGCGGAGGCCCGGCGTTGGCGGCTCCCGGGAATGTTTGACCTCGGACATCCGCGGGAGTGGTTCTGATCGGGCTTGGCCCTGCCGGCAAAGTTTTGCTCACGTGGGATCGAAAGTAACAGCAAGATACCGTAAGTAGTCGTAATATACTGAACGCTGCCTGGAGTCAACAGGCTTTTAGGCTAGCCGGACAATGCGGATCTTCCGCGTCCCCCCGATCGAAACCGGGATGCTCCTGTGCGTCCCCCAGGGAGATTCAATGCAAGCCATCTGTAGCTGGAAGGAGATGCAATGATTCGACAGCACCACGTAGCTTTCCTCGTTGTTGCAGCCGTCATCCTGCCGCTTTCGATGGTTTCTTCGCCATGGCCTTCCGTTGTTCACGGCTGGTTTTCGGCAGCGGGTGGGCTTGCCGCTGACGTGGAACAGAAAACCAGCGACGCGCAGGCGCTGAAATCGTTGGCCGCGCTTCAGCCCATTGATGTTCACGTGCATGTGTTTAAGACCGATCCGATGTTTCAGGCAATGCTCGAGCGGCTCAATCTGAAGGTGATGGACATTCTTGTCGTGGATGACACTCTGTCGTATCGAAAAGAGCTCCAGCCGCAGATTAATGACGCGCTTAAGCTGGTGAAGTACAGCCAGGGGCATGTGGCGTTCTGCACGACCTTTGATCCGTATAAGTTCAACGACCCCTCGTTTCCGAAAGAAGCGATCGAGCAGCTCAACCGCGATTTCAAGAACGGCGCGATTGCAGTCAAGATCTGGAAGAACATCGGCATGGAGATCAAGAACTCCGAAGGCAAATTCATCATGGCCGATGATCCGAAATTTGCGCCAATCTACGGCGATATTGCCAGCCACGGGAAGACGCTGATGTCGCATCTGGCCGAACCCGATGTGGCCTGGGGCCCTCCTGACCCCGATGATCCGTCCTGGCCGTACTACAAAGAAAATCCGCAATGGTTTCTGTATGGCAAGAAAGACTTCCCCTCGAAAGCTACGATTCTCGCAGCGCGCGATCACATCCTCGCGCAAAACCCCAAGTTGCGCATGGTCGGCGTGCATCTGGGAAGCATGGAGAAAAATCTGGATGGCATCGCCGCCCGCTTCGAAAAGTACCCCAACTTCGCGATTGATATGGCGGCGCGCATGCAATACCTGATGCTGACCCCACGGGAAGAAGTGAAAGCGTTTCTTACCAAGTACCAGGACCGCGTTCTGTACGGCACCGACCTGGATATGACTGCGGATGCCGATGCGCAGGAAACCATACAAGACTGGCAAGCGACCTACGCCCGCGACTGGCGTTATCTGGCGACCGATGAAGCCTTCGAGGTGCATGGAAAGAAAGTACAGGGACTAAAGCTGCCGCAAGCGGTGCTGCGAAAGATCTACCGGGAGAATGCGATCCACTGGATCCCCGGCATACAGTGAGAGAAAGCTTTCGACCACAACTTCAAAGGGCCGCGCGAGGATTGCTAACACGGGGTGAATAAAAGAAGTCCTCCTGCCTCCAAACCAAAGACGTCAAGCTTCAGTGCTTCGAACTGGCGGCTCGGCCTAGCGCTCGGAACCATACGATGCGCCGGTTTCCACTCGTCCGGTTGCTACGCGATTTCGGCCGCTTGTTTTGGCATGGTAGAGGGCTGCATCGGCTGCTGCCAACACCGACTGGTAGTGGTAAGGAGCAAAAGCTGAGACAACTCCGAGGCTGAGAGTGATTGCCACCGATCTATGGTTTGGAGTGTGAATTGGATCGGCGGAGACGGCGAGGCGGATCTGTTCCTTGTTCAAAGGTCTTTGGGTCGCAACCTGGAACTACGACCAGGGATTCTTGTCCCCCATGCCGTCCTACCGAGTCACAGTGCGGGTGACCGAGCGCCGGGACTCGGGACAAGGTTAACTTTGTTCTCTGAAGAATCCAATTCTACTTACAACGTGCCGCTGGCGGTGGCAGGTTTGCTGACATTGTTGCGCTATCATGCCTTGTCGAAAGGATGCATTCATGAAGAAGCTTCGCAGCCAGGAATGGTGGGGGCGGCAGGACAAGTACGGCTTCATCTACCGCAGCTGGATGAAAAATCAGGGATGGCCGCCGGACTTGTTTCAGGGCCGGCCAGTGATCGGAATCTGCAATACCTGGTCGGAGCTGACGCCCTGCAATTCGCACTTTCGCGAAATTGCCGAATTCGTGAAGCGCGGAGTATGGGAGGCGGGCGGCTTCCCATTGGAATTTCCCGTGATGTCTCTCGGCGAGACCATGCTGCGGCCCACCGCTATGCTCTTCCGCAACCTGGCCAGCATGGATGTGGAGGAATCCGTCCGAGGCAATCCGATGGACGGCGTGGTCCTGCTGATGGGCTGCGATAAGACGACTCCGTCGTTGCTGATGGGTGCGGCATCGTGCGACCTGCCCACGATCGGGCTCTCAGGCGGGCCGATGCTTTCGGGAAAATTTCAGGGGCACGACCTGGGCTCGGGCACCGGGGTATGGCAAATGTCGGAACAGGTGCGGGCCGGGGAGATGAAGCTCGAAACGTTCCTCGAAGCGGAGAGCTGCATGCACCGCTCGAAGGGGCATTGCATGACCATGGGCACAGCTTCGACCATGGCCAGCATGGTGGAAGCGTTGGGCATGAGCCTCCCGGGGAACGCGGCGATTCCAGCGGTGGACGCGCGTCGCAACACGCTGGCGCAGCTGACCGGACGCAGAATCGTGCAGATGGTGAAGGACGATTTGCGCATGTCTCAGGTGGTGACGCGAGCCGCGTTTGAAAATGCCATTTTGGCCAACGCCGCGATCGGCGGGTCGACCAACGCTATTCTTCACCTGATTGCGCTGGCGGGCAGGCTCGGGGTTCCGCTGACGCTCGATGACTTCGACCGGCTGGGAAATGGCATGCCGTGCCTGGTCGACATTCAGCCATCCGGAGCCTACTTGATGGAAGACTTCTTCTACGCCGGAGGACTTCCGGCGGTGCTGCGTGAACTGGGCGAGGCCGGCGTACTGCGACAGGATGCCCTGACGGTGAACGGGCAGACGATCGGGGCGAACGTTGCCGACGCGCCCTGCTGGAACCGCAGCGTGATCCGCCATTTTGCCGAACCGTTCAAGGCGAACGCCGGCATCGCTGTGCTCCGCGGCAATCTGGCCCCCGATGGAGCTGTGATCAAGCTATCGGCTGCCAGTCCTCATCTGCTGGAACATCGCGGCCGGGCCGTGGTGTTCGAATCCATTGAGGAATTTCACGAACGCATCAACGATGAATCGCTCGACATTGATGAGAACTGCGTGATGGTGCTGAAGAACTGCGGACCCCGCGGCTATCCCGGAATGGCGGAAGTGGGCAACATGCCACTGCCTCCCAAGCTGCTGCGCAAGGGAGTCAAAGACATAGTGCGGGTCTCCGATGCGCGCATGAGCGGAACCGCTTACGGGACGGTGGTGTTGCACGTTTGCCCGGAAGCGGCAGCCGGTGGGCCGCTGGCGCTGGTGCGCTCGGGCGACGAGATCGCCCTCGACGTCGCTGACCGAACGCTGCAATTGGAAGTGGATGATGCGACGCTGGCCGACCGCAGGGCGCAGTGGAGCGCTCCTCCGTTGCCCGAGCGGGGGTGGGAACGGCTCTATGTGAAACATGTGCTGCAAGCTCACCAGGGCGCTGACCTTGATTTTCTGGTGGGCCACAGTGGCGCCGATGTTGCTCGGGACTCGCACTAGGCGGAACTGGGTTGCCATGCGTAACGCGGGCTGATTACTTTGGCCGCCTCTCCCTCCTCAAATCACTTCGCGCGGAGCAGCTTTCACCTGGATCTGAACTGTCTTGCTCCCCAGCACAGAATGCATGGCTTTTAGATGGATGATTCCCGGAGCCTGCTTCGATTTGATCCAGACAGCGCCGACTCCGCCGGACAGGGCAAAGGGGTTTTCTCCGATAATCTCGCCCGGCCCTTCGAGGTGGAGGGCAATCGCACCGCTGGAGAAAGGACGCCAGCCTCCCTGGGAATTGACCACCTTGAGAACAACGCGGGTGGCATCAATGCCGTTCCCCTCGAGTTCGGTATCGTCGGGCTCAATGCGCAGCTCGGCATCGGTATCGTTTCCGGGCATAGTCTTCGAGGCAACGAGTTTGCCCTCTACGTAGCCGTCAATGCGCAGATCGCCCCAGTCTTCGAGATTGCCGCCGATCAGATCCACCATGAAGGGAGCATAACGAAGATGTGGATAGGTCTCGCGGTCAGGGTCGGCTTCTTTCTTTAACTCGCCTTTTAGGTAAATCTTGAGGTGATCGCAGTTGGAGCAGATGACCGCCCGGCGGACGCCGCCGCCCTGGGATTCGTCTCCCTGCGACCAGTTGAAACAGGGCTCGAGGACGACTTCCTCCTTGGGATCGCACTGGGACTTATAGAAGAAGGCGGCCGGCTTGGGAATGCGGAAGATATCGCTCACCCCGTGATAGCAGATGCGGTCTCCGGAACCGAAGTTGAAGTGGGTGTTGTAGTCGAAGGCGCACCAGCCGATGCCTCCGGCGTATTGCTTGTTGGAGGCAAGCTGATCGTGGACGCGGGCGTGGCGGCGGGCGTGCTCCATCACCCGGTCCACGTTGTCGTAGCGCTTAGTGGGATACATGTGGCCGTTGAATTCGGTATTGAGGTAAAGAGGATGGTTCGGCGGCTGCAGCGGGAAGCCAAAATCGTTGCAGGTATAGACGTCTTCGAGCAGTTCGGAATTTTCGAGATAGCGGATGCCGCCGGTCTGGCGCGAGCTGTCTAGCTGGTGGGCAAGAGCGTTGGTCCGGGTGTAGAAGTCGTGGTTGTCGAGGGATTCGTTGATGCGCACGCCCCAGAGAATGACCGAGGGATGGTTCCAGTCGCGGCGAATCATCTTGCCGACGTTGCGGACGGCGATGTCCTGCCAGGCCTGATCGCCGATGTGCTGCCAGCCTGGGATCTCTTCGAGCACCAGCAGCCCGGCTTCGTCGCAGGCATCGAGAAAGTGCGGGGACTGCGGGTAGTGCGAGGTGCGGACGATGTTGCACTTGAGATCGTTTCGTAGGATCAGCGCGTCGCGGCGCTGCACGCGGGCGGGCATGGCCCCGCCAACGAAGGGGAAGGTCTGGTGGCGGTTGAGGCCGCGGAGCTTGACCGTCTCGCCGTTGAGCTGGAAGCCGTCGGGCGTGAAGCGGGCTTCGCGGAAGCCGATGCGGGTGGTGTATTCGTCCACCAGCTTGTCGCCGTCGCGCAGGCTGGCGGTGACGTGATAGAGCCTGTGGTGGGTGAGGTCCCAGAGTTCGAGGGTGCCGAGCTTCGATAGGGTGACCGTGACCGGATCACTGCCGGCTGAAATCGTAACCGGCTGCGACTCGCTGGCGACCACTTTGCTGCCATCGCGCAATTCGACTTTGAGCGTGAGTGGACGGGCGGTATTTTCCGGCTTGCCGAAGAAACACTGCACTTCCAGCTTACGGCCAGGCGAGAGGACATCGACCGGCTTGGCGAAGATGTTTTCGAGATACGTATCAGGCACGGCGCGGAGCCAGACTTCGCGGTAGATGCCGCCGAAAGTGAGGTAATCAATGTTTGCACCAAACGGCGGGATGTCGGGACGCTCGGTTGAATCCACTTGTACCGCAAGTACGTTGTCTCCGGTCCAGTTCAGGTGCCTGGTAAGTTCGAAAGAAAATGGAGTGTAGCCGCCTTTGTATTCTCCGAGATTATGGCCGTTGATGGTGACGGTGGAGGCGGTCATGACGCCGTCGAAATCCACGAACATGCGGCGGCCTTTCAGGGCAGCCGGCAATCGGAAGTGGCGGCGGTAGATGGAGACGAACTGGAAATCCTTCTCGTCGAAACTGTGCCAGGGAAAGACGCGGTTAGTGTGGGGGATGGTAACTTTTGCGAACTTGCTGTCGTCGAAACCGGGTTGATCGGCTCCGGAGATGTTTTTGCCTCCATAGAGCCAATTGCGGTTCATGGAGAGCACATGGCGGGGGCCGGAGCCGAGCTTGCCGGGCGCGCCGAGTTCGGTGGCCGAAAGCGTACCGCTCACTTTATCGAGAACGGTGAGTCCGGTGAGGCCGACGACGCCCCCCTTAATGAATTTTCGTCGATCCATTCGAGCCTCCCTGCGGAGTGGCAGAGTACGGTGCAGAATACCCCATCCAGCGTCGCGGAGAAGCGCTACATTTCACTCTGGTAGGACAAAGAGATCATTGGTCTCGATGTGATTCCAATCACAGGGCTAAGTGCGTGTGCTTCCTTCCGTATGCAGCGCTTCCAGTGCAGACTATAATCACTCTGGAGGTCCAGAGTGGGTTTTGGACCTTGGACCGCCAGCCAATATTTCCTATGCCCATCTTGTGGATGAGAGTGGCGCTCGGGTTTTACGCCGTCGGGCTGGTTTACGCCCTTCTGGCGCTGACCCGCAGCAGTAACCTGCTCGGCCGAATTACGGTCCCGGCCATGGGCGCGGGCATGATCTTCCAGTTTGTTGCGCTGACGGAGGCCGTGCTCCTCTCGGGCCAATTGACCGTCACCTCGGTGCACAATTCAGATTCGCTGCTGGCCCTGCTGGTCATGGCCGGGTTCATGATCCTGTATCTCGTCTATCGCACGGTGTCGCCGGGGATCGTGGTGTTTCCACTGGTATTCGTGCTGACCTTTATTGCAGCCACCCGGCAACAGCCTTTTCTGGTGACCTCGGCGGGCATGCGGACGGGCTGGTTATTCGCCCACATTGCCCTGATTTTCACCGGATACGCCGCCCTCATCCTGAGTTTCGGCGCCAGCCTGCTTTACCTGGTGCAGGAACGCAGCCTCAAGTCAAAAAAGCCTGCCGGCTTCATGTCGCGCCTGCCGGCGCTCGAAGTCATCGACCAGATCGGCTATCGATCTTTGCTGCTCGGGTTTCCATTCATGACGTTGGGCCTGATCGCGGGAACTGTGGTGGCGCAGGCCACCTTTGGGCGGGTGGACTTTCTGGATCCTAAGATTCTGCTTTCGATGTTGATGTGGGCTGTCTACCTGATCATGCTTTACACCCGCTGGAACGCGGGCTGGCGGGGACGGCGGGCGGCGTATCTGGCCGCCGGCGCGTTTGTGATTGCGGTGATTGCCTGGTCGGCAAATTATTTCAGCACCATTCACAGGTTCGTGCAGTCATGAACTTTCAACTCATCGGAGTCAACCATAAGACCGCTCCCGTCGAAGTGAGGGAACGGCTGGCGATTCCTGAGTCGCGGCTGCCGGAGGCCATGGGGCGGCTGGCGCAATACCCTGGCGTGGACGAGGGGGTCATCCTCTGTACCTGCAATCGTGTGGAAGTGCTGGCGCAGACCCGGAACGGCAGTGCCGACCTGCGCGGCTTTCTCCGCGACTTCTTCGATCTGGAGCCTGCCTCCTACGAGCCTCACTTGTATGAATTCCGCGAGCGCGAGGCGGTCAAACACCTGTTCCGGGTGACGTCGAGCCTGGACTCGATGGTAGTCGGCGAGCCGCAGATTCTGGGCCAGGTGAAAGAAGCCTATGCCACCGCGCGGGCGGTAGGAGCCGTGCATTCACAACTCGACCTGCTGCTCACCCGCGCTTTTGCGGTAGCCAAACGGGTGCGCACCGAGACCGCGGTCGGCTCATCGGCGGTTTCCGTGGCGTCGGTGGCGGTCGAGCTGGCGAAAAAGATCTTTGGCTCATTGCAGGGTAAATACGTTTACCTGGTAGGCGCGGGCAAGATGAGCGAACTGGCGGCGCGGCACCTGCTTGCCAACGGAGTGGATTCCATTCTGGTCGCCAATCGCACCTACGAACGCGCTGTTCATCTGGCAGCCAGGTTCAAGGGCGAGGCCCTGCACTTCGAGGAACTCTACGATACCTGCGACCGGGCCGACATCGTCATCAGTTCGGTGGGCGCTCCTGAACCGGTTTTCCGGCCGCGCCCACGCTGAAGCTTTTCTCGCGAGACGCAAGAACCGGCCCATGTTCTTCATTGATATTGCGGTCCCGCGCAGCGTCGATCCGGCCATGAACCGCATGGACGGCATTTTTGTCTACGACATAGACGATCTGCAGCAGGCGGTATCTCTGCACGTGGCGGACCGCGGCAAAGAGGCGGTGCGGGCCGAGAGCATCATCAACGAAGAAGTGGAACGCTTCCATGCCCGCATCCAGACTCTGGACGTTGTGCCCACCATTGTCTCGTTGCAGGAGCACCTCGAAACCATCCGCCAGGCGGAGATCGATCGAGTTCGCGGGCGGCTTGGAACACTTTCTCCGGAACAGGAACTGGCGATGGAGGCGCTCACTCGCGGCATCATCAACAAAGTGATGCATACTCCGGTCAGCGCCCTGAAGACGGCGGCGCGAGAGGCCGAAGCCACGACCGTGGTGGACGTGGTGCGCCGGCTTTTTAACTTGCAGGAGAAGGAAAAGAAAGCAGCAGAGCGCAAAGCTGCAGAGCACAGGGCCACCGATCAGAGGACAACAGGACAGGGGACCGCTGAGCAGAAAAGCGCAGAAACTGCGGGACCGCAAACGCCCGAGCCCAAAACCGTAAAGACCGGCTCCGGCGGCGGAGATCGCGGCTGATGGCCCTGCTCCGTATCGGCTCCCGGGGATCGCAGCTCGCGCTCTGGCAGGCCAACCACATCGCCAGCCTGCTTCGCGATCATGGCCATCAGGCCGAGATCGAAATCATTCACACCACCGGCGATAAAATTACCGATGTCGCTCTCGCCAAGGTCGGCACCAAGGGAATGTTCACCAAGGAAATTGAAGAGGCGCTGGCTGCCGGGCGCGTCGATCTCGCTGTGCATAGCCTGAAAGATCTGCCAACTGAATTGCCCGGGCGGATTTGAAATCGCCGCGATTACCAAACGAGAAAATCCCAAGGACGTTTTCTGTTCCCGCCAATACCAGTCTGTGCAGGATTTGCCGACGGTGCCCGGGTGGGCACGAGCAGCCTGCGCCGCCAGGCGCAATTGATGGCGTTGCGTCCTGACCTGCAAATTCATTCGTTGCGGGGAAATGTCGATACCCGTCTCCGCAAGCTGCAGCAGGGTGAGTTCGATGCGATCATCCTCGCGGCCGCCGGAGTCACGCGGCTGGGAAAAACAGAACTCGTGCGGCAAGTTATTCCTGCGGAACTGATGTGTCCGGCTGCGGGACAGGGAGCGCTGGGAATTGAAATCCGGGCAGGGGACCCAGAAATCCGCAAGCACCTGACGTTCCTCGATGATGCGGAAAGCCGCTCCACGACTACATGTGAACGGGCCCTGCTCAATAAACTTGGCGGAGGCTGCCAGGTTCCGATTGGAGCTTTCGCGGAAATCCGCGCCGGCAGGCTGCATCTCGAAGCCATTGTGGCAAGGCCGGATGGCACCCGGGTGCTGCGCGAGTCGCGGGATGGGAGCGATCCGGTACAGCTGGGTGAAGCCGTCGGCGCAACATTCCTGCAACGCGGGGGCGACAGAATTCTCGAAGAAGTGTATGGCCGCGAGCTGGCTCCTGCTCCGCAACAACCGTGACGAAGAAATCGACAAAGAAGCGACCTGCGCAGCGGCCGCTGTCAGGTTCTCGTGTGATTGTAGGCAGGGCGCGCCACCAGGCGAGCGCGCTTTCCGCTGAGTTGCACAGAGCTCGGCGCGCATGTTCTCGAAATACCCTTCATCCAGATTCGCAAGCCGCGCTCGTATAAGCCGCTCGATGGCGCTGCGGAACATCGCAAATTATGACTGGCTGATCCTGACCAGCGTCAACGGAGTAGAATCTCTCTGGGGACGGATGGAAAATCACCATCATACCGAAACGCCAATTGCTGCATTTGCAGATCGCGGCCATTGGTCCCGCGACGAAGGCGGCCATCGAAAGACACGGACTCAAGGTCCACGTTGTTCCCAGGCAATACGTCGCCGAATCGGTGGTGCAGAGCTTGCGCAGGAAAGTGACCGGTAAGCGCGTTCTGCTGGCCCGCGCCAAGGTTGCCCGCGACGTGATTCCGCGCGAATTGCGCAAGCTGGGCGCAAGAGTGGATGTGGTGGAAGCCTACGAAACCGTCATTCCCCGAGTCATCGCGCAAACGCCTGCGGGCTGTGCTGAAGTACCAGAACCGCAGGCCGGACTTCATTACCTTTACCAGTTCCTCCACCGCCCGGAATTTTGCGGGATTGTTGGGAAAGCAGTTGAGAACGCCGGGAAGGAAGGCGCTTCCGGGAGTCGCGTTCTCGCCTCCATCGGGCCAGTCACTTCGGCAACCCTGCGCGAACTCAAACTCCCCGTGGACGTGGAGGCCCGGCAATACACCATCCCCGGATTGGTGCAGGCGATGGTTCGGTCCATCCGACGCAACTAGCTTTGACCAGCCGCTGGACTCCTCTACTCATTCAGCGAACAGCCGCAATCCGCTGGAGGCACGTGGGCCTTCAGAAAATCCGCAACGCGCTTGTAGGCGTCGATCTGGTTCTCGACGCGCGCAAAGCCGTGACCCTCATTTTCGTAGATCTTGTACTCCGCCACTCCGCCCTGCTTCTTCACCGCATCCACCACCTGCAACGTCTCTGATTTGGGACAGCGCGGGTCATTGCCTCCGGCCAGCAGCAGCAGCGGAGCCTTGATCTTGTCCACAAAGAAGATCGGAGAACGGTCTTCGAACAGCGCCTTGTTCTTCTTGGGATCGCCCATCGTCGCAAGATCAGACTGCTGCAAGCATCGGATCTTCGTTCTCGATCTCGGTGAACCAGTTCACGAAAGGCACGATCGGTACGCCGGCCGCCCAGACCTCCGGCGCCTTCGTCACCCCCATCATGGTCATGTAACCGCCATAGCTGCCGCCCATCAGGATGAGCTTCTTGGGGTCCACATAGCCGGTCTGCTTGATCCAGTCGGCGGCAGCCAGCACGTCCTGCAGATCTCCGCCCCCCATGTCGAACAGATTCGCCTGCTGGAACTCCTTGCCGTAGCCGGTTGATCCGCGATAGTTGGGCGCGATCACAATGTAACCCTGGTTCGCCGCAAACTGAATGAAGCGGTTGAATGAGTTCACAGTTTGCGATGTCGGCCCGCCATGCACATACACAATGGCCGGGTCTGATCGGCTGCCGTGGCAGATTGTCGGGAACATATACCAACGCGGAGATGGTCCACTTGCCGTCGCGGCTGGGATAGTGCACCAGGAAGGGCTCAACCATTTCATCGCCGTTCACGCCGGCAACCAGGGAATGCGTGACCTGGTATGACTTTCCGCTAGCCAGAGAATGCACCCAAACATCGCTCGGCGAGGTGGGACCGTTGTGATAGTAGAGCAGGGAAGCGCCGTCGTGGCTGAACGGAGAATCGGCGCCGCCCAGTTCATTCACTCCCCTGGGCAGCGGCAGGGCCGTGCTCTTTCCCGTGGACAGATTGTGCAGGTAGATGTCGGTGTTGCCGTCGACGTTTGCGGTCCACGTCACCTGCTTACCATCCGGAGAAAAACTGCCGCCGTTGATCTCCCACTTCTCCTGAGTCAGCCAGGAAATTTTCCTGGTTGCGATGTCGAGCAGTCCGACATTTTCATAACCATTGCCGGCGTTCGAGGTGAGCAGCAAGTTCTTTC
Organism: Terriglobia bacterium; assembly: GCA_963798155.1. Taxonomy (GTDB): domain Bacteria; phylum Acidobacteriota; class Terriglobia; order Terriglobales; family Acidobacteriaceae; genus CAWCSH01. The sequence continues at coordinate 27,162 of CAWCSH010000024.1, read as the reverse complement.
CGTCAGGCGAGAGATCATTCGCGTTGTAAAGCTGCTCGCCGTCATGGGGAGTCAGTAGGGTGCTCTTCTCGCTCGCCACTTCAGCAACGAAAATATTGGAATCGGTGCCCTTAGCCTGGTGCTGGGTGTAGGCGATCCATTTGCCGTCTTTCGACCAGATCGGGCTCACGTTCATTTTGTCCGCGGGGGTGTCAGTGGTGAGATGTTTCACGCTGCGCATCAGCGTGTCATATACATCAATTTCAAACACTGAAGAAGTCTTGGGCTTGACCATGTAGGCCAGATAGCGGCCGTTCGGCGACCATGAGGGATTCTCTTCCGCGATTTCTCGAGTGTTGGTCAGGTTCACCACGCGGCCGGTTTTCGGAGACACCAGAAAAATGTCCCATTGCTCGTCGCCGTCATAGTCCGACATGAAGGCAATCCACTTGCCGTCGGGCGACCATGCCGGCTGTCTCTGCCGCTGATCACTCACTGTGAGCTGCGTGGGCCAGCCCCCTGCGGCCGGTACCAGCCAGATATTATTGCGGCCGCTGATGTTGGTGACAAAGGCGATCGTCTTTCCATCCGGAGACCAGGCGGTGCCGCCGACAACCCGGGTCATGTACAGCTTTTCGATATCGAAATTGCGCTCGACCTGCGCGTCGGGCTTGCTGGTGATCTGCTTAGGATCAGTTATGGCAGGCGGAACCGGCAGGGATGTCGTTTGGGATTGTGACTGGGCTTCGGTGACAGTGCTCATAAGAATGACGATAGCAAAGAGAAATGCGATGCGCATCGGCGTTGGTGGAAATGGTGTCTTAAAAAATAATTTCTTGATGAACAGAAAAAGTCTAACAGATGGAGGGAGGCTTCTTTTTTCACCATACCTAAAACCTTACCGCGAAGGACGCGAAGAAACATCCGCGAAGGTCGCAGAGAAGCAGGGGTGCGGTTGGGTTACTAGACCGCGATCTTTCTCAAGGCAAGTCTATGAGCTTGTAATTTTAGTTTGGTGCTTTAGCACGACTGTAATCGTGCCGAGACGGCCTTCTTCGCGACCTTCGCGGATGTTTCTTCGCGTCCTTCGCGGTAAAGATTTTTGTGTATCTTCGCCACTCCCGATGTTTGAGGACGCATCGAGTGCTGGCCCGCGCGCCGCCAAAGCTGTTATGCTTTCGAGTTTTGAGTTCCGGGTAGGAGGCTCCCTTGTCATTCTCGCGCCGTGATTTCCTCGCCACTACAGTTGTTGGGTCACTCTCATCGTTTGCGATCAACGCGGAAGGCCAGCAAGAAAATGAAAAGGACTCGCGCGCTAGAACGGAGAAGACGGTCGCCGGCAAGCGTCCCATCATCATCTGTGCCAACAATGGCTACAACTATCTCGACGATGCATTCGCATTCCTGAAAAACGGCGGCGACACCCTCGATGCTGCGATCAAGGTAGTGCAAGGTCCGGAAAACGATCCGAACGACGACAGCGTCGGCTACGGCGGCCTGCCCAACGAGGAAGGCGTGGTGGAACTCGATGCTTGCTGCATGCATGGCCCCACCCGCCGCGCCGGATCGGTCGGTGGAGTACGCAACATAAAGAGCGTCGCCCAATTATCAAAGCAGGTGATGGAGCACACCGGTCACGTCATGCTGGTGGGAGAAGGCGCGGAACGTTTCGCTGTAGCCATGGGGCATCCGCGCGAAAACCTGCTGACGGAACGCTCCCGCAAAGTCTGGATGCTGTGGAAGGAATATCACTCGACCGACGACTGGTGGGGACCGGGATTGGCGGATCCGCACTGGAAAGCTCCCGAGACCGGAACTGAAACCCAGCTGTGGCAGGAGCGGATTCGCCGCTTGAAGCAGATGGCGGCCGATCTCGGCATCGAGCCTGATTTTCAGTGGAGGGCTGTGCACCGCGTTTTGTTTCCGCCCACCGGCACCATTCATTGTTCTGCGCTCAATGACAAGGGCGAAATCTCCGGCTGCACCACGACCAGCGGCCTCTCGTTCAAATTGCCGGGACGCGTCGGCGATTCTCCGATCATCGGGGCTGGCTGCTACACCGATCAGGATGTGGGCTCGGCCGGGGCGACCGGCAGCGGGGAAGAGAACATCCGGATCGTCGGCGCGCACACCATCGTGGAAAACATGCGGCGCGGCATGTCACCCTTCGATGCCGGCGTGGACGCGCTCAAGCGAATTGTGCGCAATTTCAACGGCGACATGAACAAACTCAAGTTCATGGACATGACGTTCTACGTCCTGCGCAAAGACGGCGCCTACGCCGGTGTCTCGCTGTGGGATGGATACTCGCCGACTTCTCCCCACAAAATCGCAGTCCACGATGGCGAGAAGCGGTCGGAGAAGACGGTAGCAATGTTCAAGGGCGTATCGCAGGAGTTCCCGCCGTTTCCGCAGGTCCCGCCGGAGCTGATGAAGGAGCTGAAATAGAGCGCAAAAGCCAGGCCATCGAACTAATCGCGAGGAATAGCTGCAGGCCGAGACACCAGAGCCAGTTGAAGACGGCCCTGTTCGAATCGTCGATGCGGCTGCTGAACCCCAGCGGTTGGCCAGTCAGCCGTGAACCGAGAACTAAAAGCAATCCCAGCCCTACCATCGTTGAGATCACCAGGGACCACGCTAGTCTGACTTTAAGTGAGCCTGCTGACCCCGGCTGCGCTGATTTCTGCCCGGTAAGGTCCCCGCGAAGATTCTGATTCGATCGTGCAACGGGCTGCGTATTCGGGGAGGCCTTGAACAGTGCCGCCACCTGGCGAACCGTTGCCAAACGCTTTTCCGGTTCAGGCTGAAGGCATCCCCGTATGACCTCCTGCACCTGGGGCGAGACTTCGCTCATATCGAGTGACAACCTCAGTTCCGGGCTCAGCAGGATGTCAGCCGGAGGCTTCGGCGGAAAGGGATGGTTTCCGGTGAAGATTTCATATAGCAAGAGCCCCAACGCATAGATATCGCTGCGGACCGAAACTGCCTTTTGCGCGATCTGCTCGGGCGCCATGTAGGCGGGGGTGCCAACGTTCAGTTCGTATCTGCTTTCTCCCACCAGGGCGGCGAGTCCGAAATCCGTAATTCGCACTTTTCCGTTACTGTCCAGCATCACATTGGCGGGCTTGAGGTCGCGATGCAATACTCCGGCGTCGTGCGCCGAAGCCAGTCCATCGCAAAGCTGACGAGCCACATCCATCGCCTTGCCCGGAGCGAGCCTGCCGATACGCCGCAACAGGATGTCGAGATCTTCTCCGTCTACGAATTCCATGGCGATGAATATCCGTCCATCGGCGGAGCCGATATCAAATACCCGGCAGACATTGGGATGGGCGATCTGCCGCGCCAGGCGTACCTCCCGGTGAAACCGCCCCAGCGCGTCGCGATTCTGCAGCAGCGGGTCTGGAAGAAACTTCAGGGCCACTGCCTGTTCCAGGGTGAGGTCATCCGCGCGATAGACTTCGCCCATACCGCCTTTTCCCAGAAAAGCTGCGATGCGGTACCGTCCTGCCAGCAAGGTGCCCGGCGTAAACCTCAGTGACCGGACATGTGAGGCGAAACTAGCCGATGGTTCAGGAGTGGGGCAGGAGTCGCTGAGGCTTGCAGCCAAACTCAACGGCTGCCCGCAAGTCGAACAGGAGAGAATACGGGCGGGTGCGACGGCGGTTCCTGCGTAATCGGACATCCATGACCCTCGCGTCAATTCGGAGTGAGCCAATTACATCTGCCGCAACCAGCCAGGGTCAAGGCTTTTAGGGAATTCAGCGTGACAGAGCGAAGCAAAGTGGGACGGCGCGGATAAGCCGCATCGGGACAGACGGTGCGCTCGGATCAATTGAAAAACATTGGCATCCCTGGAAGGAAGATTTCTGAACACGGCAATTGAAAGCCCATTCTCTTGCACAGCCGCCGCGATTGCCAGCAAGAAACTTCCACGCGGGCGGGGACTTTTCGGATGACGTTTTTCGTTACTCGCCAGCGCCAGTTCCAGGTGTGGAAAAATCCATTCCCGGTTTGAAAGCGGCAGCACTCGCGATTGCCCGTTTGAGCGGCGCGAACCTGAAAACAGGCAGCGCTGTTGCGACGAGGCCGCGATCTTTCTTTCTCGACTCAGAATCGCACGTTGACATCCGCATCCTTATCCACGTGGATGCTCTCGATGAATCGCACTTTCCGGGTCCGCAAGGTCATGATGACCGAAGAGGTGCGTACGCCCTCGCCGAAGAAGCGGACTCCCTTCAGCAGAGCCCCGTCGGTGACTCCCGTAGCGGCGAAAATAATCTGCTTGCCGGGAGCCAGTTCTTCCGCTTCATACACCTTGTTCTTGTCGGTGATCCCCATGCGGGTAATGCGGTCCTCGAGTTCGGGCTTGTCGATCACCAGGCGTCCCTGCATGTAGCCGTTCAGGCAACGGATGGCCGCGGCAGTTATCACGCCCTCGGGAGCGCCTCCGGATCCCATCACCGCATGTACGCCGGTGCCTCGCACCGCCGCAGCAATACCGGCCGAAAGATCGCCGTCGCCGATCAGCTTGATGCGAGCGCCAGCCGCGCGAATGTCAGCAATCAGCTGTTCGTGCCGCGGCCGGTCGAGCACGATGACTACCAGGTCATCGACGTCGCGGTTGAGGGCGCGCGCGATCTTTTTCAGATTATGTCCAACGGGCGCGTCGAGTTCGATGGCGTACTTGCAGGCGGGCCCGACAATGATTTTCTCCATGTAGCAGTCGGGAGCATGCAGCAGCCCGCCGGCCTCTGAGGCGGCCAGCACCGTGATTGCGCCCGGCGTTCCGGTAGCGCAGAGATTGGTGCCTTCGAGAGGATCGACGGCGATGTCCACTTCCGGCACCTCGGTGCCGTCGGGAAAGTTGGCTCCAACCTTCTCCCCGATGTAGAGCATGGGAGCTTCATCGCGCTCGCCCTCTCCGATCACGATGGTGCCATGCATCGGAATGGAATCCATGGTGCGCCGCATGGCCTCGGTCGCGACCTGATCGGAAAGCTTGCGTTCACCTTGGCCCATGGTGCGGGCCGAAGCGATCGCCGCGGTCTCGACTACGCGCAGGAATTTTGCCGCGAGATCGCTCTCGATGTTCTCGCCGAAACTGCGCACTCTTACTTCGCCGTCGCTGACTGCCGACTTATGATTCACCGACATGGGGAATCCTCCGGGAAAGCCGGTTTGAGACTATAAACCCAAACACGGGCCAGGAAAAGAACCCCAGCGCCTCCTGGCCCGTAGCACAGTTGGCGGCTCATGCAACGGGTCATGCAGCAGGTAAAACCGCCGCCCAAGCCTCCGCTATTACTGCAGGTCGATCTGTTTGATGTTGAAAGCGCTCTCCGAGTGCAGCGCGGCAAGGTCGGCTTCCAGGTAAGCCGTGATGTTATTTAGAGCTTCGGTGTGTGAAATACGCACCCGCCCGTGGTCAATGATGTAGGCAGCCGGCACTCCCGCAGCGGTGAAATCGTGCGCGTGTACCGCATCGGTGACGATTCGAAGGGTGTCGAGCTTCTCATCCAGCGCCACTTTCTCCAGCGCCGCGGTATCAGAACTCAGGGCCAGCGCCGCAATCACCAGATCGGGACGCTGCTGCTGCAGTTCCTGCAACTCGGGCAGCTCCGGCAGACAGGTTTCGCACCACGGAGCCCAGACGTAGAGCACGACCGTCCGGTTGCGCAAGTCGGCAGCACTCAGCTTTTCTCCTTTGAGCGTAGTGAATTCGAAATCCTTGGCCAGGCGATCGGTGATAATGGGGACATAGTCCTGGGCATGAATGTTGCGCTGTTCCAGGGCCCGGATTCGCTGCTGCAATTGCGTTCCCGAGCCGAAGTGCCCGTCAAGCCAAAGCTTGTCGAGCTGCGCCACTCGCTCCACATGCTCGGTCGAGGGCTGCGCCACCGCCTCCATATAAGACTCCAGGGCCTTGCTGATCTGCCCCGCGGCCTGATAGGCCTGGGCGGCGGCGAACCAGGCATCGGAGTCCTGGCGATTGCTCAAAGCCTTTTCGGCTTTTTCCACCGCATGGCTGGCATCTTTTTGCTGCAAGAAAGCGCGAGCTTGCCAGTAGGCGATATCTGACTCTGCCCGTGCCGGATCGGGAGAAAGTACCAGGAAATACTTTACTTGCGCACTGGCGCTGGATGGCGACTTCAGCAGCCGGTCAGCCTTCTCCAGCAGCCGCTGCGCATCCCCGAGATTCAGCCCGTTCTCGATGTAAACCGATGCCATTGCGGCGTAGTTGTCTGCCGACTCCGGATCGCAGCGTTCCCGCTGATGAAAGGCCGATTCCGCCCCGTCGAGGTCGTGCAACTCCCGCATGATCTGGAACCGCTCGGCAGCCGCATCCGGCGCGCGGGCGTCCTCGGGATACTTATTCAGGAACTCGCCAATGACAGCGGCTCGCTTGGCTGGATCATGTTCATGCTCGATCCGTCTTGAACGTGCCCACGCGCTCAACCGTCGACGCCTCTCGGGCATCGAGCGGCAGCAGATAGGCGGCCAGCTTGGTGTACAGCTCGTCGGGAAACGTTCTCTTCCCGGTTCGAGAGGAAGCGGAATGCAGCCGAGAGCGCTGCCTTCTCGCCGCGGTGTTGCTCAATGAAGCGATCGAGTTGTGACGACAGATCCGCGCCGGGGGATTCGGCTGACGGCAGTTCTAACTCCCGGGTTGTGGCCCTAGGGGATTGGGCCTGCATCACCGGGCTTACCGCCAGAAGAAGGAGCGCAAGTGCCGACCTTGGGATTGCCATAAGTCAACTCCCACAGAAGGGGTCGGACGGGCGAAACCATGGTACTCCTTTCGCCCTCGCCAAAAAAGAAATTCCGATGAAAAGAGCGGCAGCGCAGAGCTTTGCGCCTCATGTGCACGGAGAGTACAACTTATTGCAACGCAGTTGCTTAGCGGTTAATCCATGGAGTATCTCTTTATGCGGGCGCAGCCCGTCCCAGCGTTTGATTCACTGGCTCTGTTTACTGGCACTGCGGCGCGAGGCGCAAAGGGTGGTTCGTGTCGAGATTCGCGAAATCTTCGCCGCGAATCCGGCTACGCTTCTGCAGTTTCGGGCTGGGGAGGCTCGTCCCCTGACGCCACGCCCGCAGACGATTTCCGCCAGCGATAGAAGAAGGGAACGCCGGCCAGGATTACCAGCATTCCGGCGGACGAACCCACCGGCTGCACCATCCACAGATTGATGGTCAGAGCCACGGCGGAAGCAAGAAAGACCAGCGGCGTCCAGGGATAGCCCCAGGCACGATAGGGACGTGGCAGGTCCGGTTCGGTCTTGCGCAGGCGCAGCAGCGCGATCGCCGTCAGCGCGAAGAAAACCCATACCGCGAACACGAACAGGGAATAGAGCTGTTCAAAGGTTCCGGTCAGGGCCAGCAGCGAAGCGATGATACCCAGGAAGACTATTGCCCCACTAGGAGTATGAAACGATGGGTGAATGCGCCTGGCGAACTGGAAGAAGACGCCGTCGCGCGCCATCGCGAACGGGATGCGCGCCCCGGTCAGGGTGACCACGTGCAGCGCGCCCAGCGCGGAAATCGCCATGGCCACGGTGAGCCAGGCCGCGCCGTGCGGTCCGGCCAGAGACGCCACCACGTCCGAGGCGACATGCTGGGACTTGGCTAGCTGGGCGAACGGCAGAGCGTGGAAATACACCACGTTGGCGAGCAGGTAGAGCCCACCCACGGTGAGCAGACCAAGGATGATCGCGCGCGGAATATTTCTCTGCGGATGCTGGATCTCTTCCCCAAGATCACCAAGGTCGTTGAACCCGTTGTAAGCCCACATGGCGGGGACCAGCGCCGTCAGAAGAGCTCCGACGATTCCAAGGCCTGAGACGGTGGCCACCGGGGCTGCTTCTATGACGGCACGCTTGGCGAACAGGGCGCCTGCACCCACAATGATGACGATTGTGCCCATCTTGAGTGAGGTGAGCAGCACCTGAATCGCGCCGCCCATGCGCACGCTGAGATAATTCACTGCTGTCACGATGACGACTACCATCGCGGCCAGAGGCTGGGCGAGGGTGAAAGTGAAATCGTGCCCGGCAATGTGTCCGGTGAACAGCGGCATGCCCACTGCGGGCACGAGGAAGCCGATGAAGCGCAGAAATCCCGCCGCCAGCGTCGCCATGCCCACTGGCCGCTCCAGAAATGTGCTCATCCAGCCAAACAGGAATCCCCAGAGAGGGCCAAGTCCGCGATTCAAATAGACGTAAGGTCCGCCCGCCTTGGGGAAGGCCGCGCCCAATTCCGCGTAGCAGAATGCCCCGAACAGGACGATCAGGCCGCCCAGAATCCATGCCACAAACACCAGGGTCGCCGAGCCGACCGCCCGGGCCATGTCGCTGGTGACCAGAAAAATCCCGGTGCCGATGGTGTCACCGATTACGATCGCGGTAGCGGACCACAACCCCAGGCCACGTACCAGCTGAGAGCGTTCGGTATGGCCCGCCGGGGTAGGGTTCATTGGCCTGAAGTTGACGAGAGATAGAAACCAGACAGAGAAATTGCGATAACGTGCAGAGAGCCTACTATCGTGCATTCTGCGGGTCAACTCCGGGGCGCGACGGTTGGGATCAAGGCCCCTCGTGGCCGGAAACAATCGAAAGCGCTATGATCGAGTGCCGCCGGCCAGTGGCGCGCTCTCTGATGTCCACGACAACTCCGATGGTGAAGCCGACGAATGTGGCCCAGAAATTCATGTTGCACGAATTTCCCTGGGATGACCGCTATCGCCTGTCGGATCTGGACAACGTGCTGACGCCGGCGCTGGCCATCTATCCGGAAATTGTCGACTCCAATATCGAGCGCACACTGGCGCTGCTCGACGGCAAGCCGGAGCGCTGGCGGGTCCACATCAAGACCGCCAAATTGGCCTACACTCTGCGGATGCTGGTACAACACGGTGTCCGCAATTTCAAATGCGCGACCACCCTTGAATTGCTCACCGCATGCCTGAGCGGCGCAGGCGATGTGCTGGTGGCTTATCCGGTGATGGGCGCGAATGCCCGCCGTACCCGCGAACTTGCCGACCAGTTTCCCGCAGTGCGCATTTCCGCTTTGGCCGAGAACGAACAGCAGGGGCAGCAATGGCGCGGCAGCCAGGTGGGAGTATTCCTGGATATCAACCCGGGCATGAACCGCACGGGTATCGAGCAGAGTGATAGCGGGAAAATCACCGCGATGGTGCACACCCTGAAGCAATCGGGAGTGGAGTTCCGCGGCCTTCACTACTATGACGGGCAGTTCGGCGGATTGGCTGAACCGGAACGCAGCCAGGCCACCCGCCATGGTTATGAACGGCTGCTGGAAATTGTGTCTGAGATCAAGCAGGCCGGCGCGACGGTGCCGGAGGTGGTTACGGCGGGGACTCCGACGTTTTCAGGTTCGCTGGCCTTCGCCGGTTTCCGCACTGCGGAATTCCTCCACCGGGTATCTCCCGGAACCGTGGTGTATGGCGATGCCACCAGCCTGGCGCAACTTCCCCCCGAATATGGCTACCGGCCCGCGGCTCTGGTCCTGAGCCGGGTGGCGAGCCGCCCGCATGCCGGCGTAGCCACCTGCGACGCCGGGCACAAAGCTGTATCTGCGGACGCCGGAGTTCCCACTTGCGTGGTCGTGGGACATCCCGAGCTGCTGCCTCTCTCTCCCAGCGAGGAGCATCTGCCGATGCAGGTGGAGCCAGGCGCAGCCGGCCCTGAGGTGGGCGAAATTCTGTTTCTCCTTCCCCGGCATGTCTGCCCGACGGTCAACAACTTCGATGACGCGCTGATCGTCCGCAACGGCGCTATCGAAGCCGAAGAAAAGGTCTCTGCCCGGGGACATGAGGCTCCGGTTCGAAACTGACCTGGCATCTTCTCTTCTCTTCTTGGTCGCTGTCCCGCTTTGGGCGGCGCGGTCCGACAGAAATTCCCCTTCAAGTTTAGGGCCGCTCTTGTCGATAGCTACCGACATGAGGCAATTTACTGTCCGTCCTACTGGCCGGGAACAGACCTTCAGTGAAAACGACATCATTGTCAGCAAGACCGACCTCAAGGGCCTGATTACCTACGCCAACCGAACCTTCCTCGAAGTTTCAGGTTACAGCGAGGAGGAGCTTCTGGGGCAGCCGCACAACATCATCCGGCATCCCGACATGCCCCAGTGCGTTTTTAAGCTCTTATGGGACACGCTCGAGCAGGGCCAGGAGATCTTCGCGTACGTCAACAATATGGCTAAAAACGGCGATCACTACTGGGTGTTTGCCCACGTGACTCCCACGTTTAATGACGCACACCAGATCATCGGCTATCACTCCAGCCGGCGTGTGCCGGAACGCCGCCAGATCGTATTGTTTGACGATATTTACCGCCGCCTCAGGACCGAGGAGCGCCGCCACGGCGACTGGCGGGCCGGCATGGAGGCGGGTGGTCAGCTTCTGCAAGCCATGCTGGCTGAGAAGAAACTGGCCTATGAAGAGTTCATGTTTGCTGCGTGATGGAAGGAGTCCCCATTGTCAAGCATCGTCCCCGGCCACGCTTCGAACGCCGTGAGCTTCGATGAGGGTGTCGAACGATTTTCGAGTATGGAGGAGCACCCAGCCCCGGATTCGGCCGACCTTCATCAGCCCGCTTCGACAGCCACCGCCCCCGGTTTAGCGGATTACCAAGATCTGATGGTGAAAATCGCCAACGTGTGTGAGCAGGCGGCCAGCGGCAATTTGGAGCCCCGCCTTTTGCACTGTCCCAAGTCTCCGGAACTCGCCCGGGCTGTGCTTTCCATCAATCACTTGCTGGATATGACCGACGCGTTTCTGCGGGAAGTTGGCGCCGCACTCGATCACGCAGCACGAAAAAAGTTCTACCGCAAAGTGCTGCTGCGGGGCATGCGAGGCTCATTCTCCCGCGCCGCGCAACAGATCAACCAGGCAACCGGCCAACTGGCCACCGATTCCGACAATTTGAATAAGGTGTCTGAAAGCCGGCGTAGCGTGGCAATCACGGTTACGCAGGTGGTGAGTGGGCTGACTTCGACCGCAGTCCGTATGAATGGCACGGCAAATGCCCTGTCTGAGATGGCATGTGGGTCTGCCTACGGCGGCACAGCATCGTTCGAAGGCGGGACCGCAATCTCATCCGGCGCGCCCATCGCTGCAGGCGACAAAGCAAACCGGCACCTTCAGCACGCGGTCACCGGACTCAACGAGGCCTCGCAGCACATCGGCGGGGTGGTCAATTTGATCTCTGACATTGCCAGCCGCACCAAGATGCTGGCGCTCAATGCCGCCATCGAGGCCGCCCGAGCCGGAGATTACGGCCGCGGTTTTGCCGTGGTTGCCGCCGAGGTCAAGAACCTTTCGGAACAGACCGGTACCGCCACTCGCGACATCAATAAAGAAATCGAAGCGGTTCGGTCCACCGCCAATCTCACGTCGGAACTGGTTACCTCGCTCACCGCCTCCATCGCTGAACTGAAAGAAGTTTCAGTGCTGTTGAACTCCCAATCGCAGGAATTGACTACCGCCATGGGCCAGTTCCTCCAAAACGACTAAAAACGTTCTTTCTTTCCGCGGTTGAGAGTCTTCATGGCTCGTGCACGGAGGCCGGCCAGTTTTCGCCATAGCAGAATTTTTGCCCTCAACCAAAAAACGAACTCTACCCTCAATCGGGTGCTATAACCATGGCGACACGACAGGGGAGGTTCCGATGGCAAGCGGACTGCCCGGGCAGGCCCCCATCGCCAGTCGCGGAGAGCGATGGCCGACGGTGCTGGCTTCGCTGACTGTGGGTGCGGCGTTCTTCGCTCTGTGGTTCTGGCTGTTGCCGCAGTGGCTGGGTTTTCGGGTTGAGATAGCCGGCTCAGCTCGCTGGCGCTGGTTGGCTGCGGTTCCCTCCGTAATCGGATTCGCTATCGCCATGCGCTGCGTCTGGGATTTTGGCTGGACCGGTCGCGGGACGCCGGCTCCTTTCGTTCCGCCGCAGCGCCTGGTTGTGGTCGGCTTCTACCGCTACGTCCGCAACCCAATGTACGTCGGCTTTGCGGCTGGCTGGATTGGGCTCTGGATCGTATTCGGGCGCGCACAATCTGCCCGCAATTCTGGCTGTTGCGGCGGTCGCCTTTGGAGTGCACCTATTCGTGGTCTTCTACGAAGAGCCGACGCTGCGCAGGAAATTCGGGCCAGACTACGAAACTTATCGCCGGAACGTGCGCCGCTGGTGGCCCCGCCTGCATCCCTGGCAGGCCAAGTGAGATCCCACCAAACTATTGCTGCGGCTTATCGCCTTTGTCTTCGGGCTTATTTTCCTGCGGCTTCTGTGCGGGATCGTCTTTTCTGTCGTTCTCGTGGTCGCTGTAGATCGAGTATTGCTGCTGCGGACGCTTCAGCCGGATAGTGATTTCTTCGGTGGCCTCGTCGATGTCGTAGTCCTGGCCGAAGGTCTGGAAGCCCCGGGCCAGAACCTGCACCCGCACTTTTCCATAGGGAACGCCGTCGTAGCTGGTCTTGCCTTCCGCATCGGCCTTCAATTCCACCCCGCCCCGTTCCTGCTTACCCTTACTGTTCACCGGATGGATCACCACCGCGGCATTCCGTACCGGTTTGCCGTTGTAATCGCGGATCACCAGGAAGTTCACCTTCGCCGTTTCATCCTGGGCCTGCATCCCCAGGGGCAAAGCCACTGCAACAAACCCGGCCACCAGCAACCCAACCAGAGCGTACCTCACCTTATTCATCAAGCCTCTCCCACTTGCCGTATTCGCGTGCGCTTGTTCACAAGACTTATTTCTCGGGTGGCCACTACGAGGAATCAATTTTAAGCACGCGCCCTTCGGCTGTCACTGTTTCCATCGTTGCCTGATGCTGGTCCAATTTCGCGAGCGGGCGCACTTCACGGGTTCAAGGGTAGTTTGTGGCGCAACGGTGAAGGTCTTGACTGCGAAAGACGCAGAGCAACGGACTGCGCGGGCAATTATCTCGCTGATTCGACCACTTTGCCGCCTTTGGCCGTGGCAAACCCACCGAAACTCATATCCTGTCGAATTCCTGACTGCCACCCTCTTCTGCCACTTGCACTTTCTTTATAATCTACTGATAATGATGGTACTTAGCTTCCTCAAATGGACCGGGCTTGACATCCACAATCTGAGCTCACTACAATTAGCACTCACCCGATTTGAGTGCTAACAGAAGTCCGAAGGACTCGCAGTCATCTTCAATTCAACCAACCCAAACGCAACGAGAACGAAAGGAGTCGCAAGTATGGCCACGAAGTTTACTCCCCTGCATGACCGCATTCTGGTACGCCGCGTGGAGGAAGAAGGCACCACCCGAGGCGGCATCATCATCCCCGACAGCGCCAAAGACAAGCCGCAGGAAGGCGAAGTTATTTCCGTCGGCAAAGGCAAGATCAGTGAAGAGGGCAAGGTTCGCCCGCTCGATGTGAAGGAAGGCGATCGCATCCTCTTCGGCAAATATTCCGGCACCGAAATCAAGCTTGACGGCGAAGATTTCATCATCATGCGTGAAGAGGAAGTACTCGGCGTGATCACCGGAGCCCCGGCAAAGAAGGAAATGGCAGCGTCCCGTAAATAGAGGGACGCGCTCGCAGCGAGAAGCCAGAAGCTGACAGCCGAACGCCGACAGCCGAAGGCTTAAGTCATCAGACAGGTTCGCAGGCCAGCCCTGCAAAGAAAAATCTGAAGGAGAAAGAAATTATGGCAAAGCAGATTGTTCACGGAGAAGAATCACGACAGGCGATTCTCCGCGGCGTCAACCTTTTGGCCGACGCCGTGAAGGTCACGCTCGGTCCCAAGGGCCGCAACGTCGTGATTGAGAAGAAATTCGGTTCGCCCACCATCACCAAAGACGGCGTCACCGTAGCCAAGGAAATCGAACTCAAAGACTCCCTCGAAAACATGGGCGCGCAAATGGTGCGCGAAGTCGCCTCGAAGACCTCCGACGTGGCCGGCGATGGCACCACCACCGCCACTGTCTTGGCCCAGGCCATCTATCGTGAAGGCGTGAAGACCGTGGCTGCCGGAGCCAATCCCATGGCCATGAAGCGCGGCATCGAGCGGGCCATCTCCGCCATCGCCGGTGAGATCGACAAGAAAACCGGCGAGCGTGGCAAGGGTGAACTCGACAAGTTCTCCAAGCCGGTCAGCGGCGACATGATCGCCCAGGTCGGCACCATTTCCGCCAACAACGATGAAACCATCGGCCGCATCATTGCCGAGGCCATGAAGAAGGTCGGCAAAGACGGCGTCATCACCGTGGAAGAGTCGAAGACCCTCGAAACCCAGCTGGATGTCGTCGAAGGCATGCAGTTCGACCGCGGCTACCTCTCTCCCTACTTCGTTACCGATCCCGAGCGCATGGAAGCCGCTCTGGAGAATGCCTACATCCTGATCCACGAGAAGAAGATCAGCTCGATGAAAGACCTGCTTCCCCTGCTCGAGCAGATCGCCAAGGGCGGCAAGCCCCTGGTCATCATCGCTGAAGACGTCGAAGGCGAAGCGCTGGCCACCCTCGTCGTCAACAAGCTGCGTGGCACGCTGCAAGTCTGCGGCCGTCAAGGCTCCCGGCTTCGGCGATCGCCGCAAGGCCATGTTGCAGGACATCGCCACCCTCACCGGCGGCAAGGCCATCACCGAAGATCTGGGCATCAAGCTGGAGAACGTGCAGATCGCCGACCTCGGCCAGGCCAAGAAGATCACCATCGACAAGGACAACACCACCATCGTCGAAGGCAAGGGCAAGCACAGCGAGATCGAAGGCCGGGTGAAGGAAATCCGCGGCCAGATCGACAAGACCACCAGCGACTACGACCGCGAGAAGCTGCAGGAGCGGCTGGCGAAGCTGGTCGGCGGCGTTGCCGTCATCAAAGTCGGCGCCGCGACCGAAACCGAAATGAAGGAGAAGAAGGCCCGCGTCGAAGACGCCATGCACGCCACCCGTGCGGCCGTCGAGGAAGGCATTGTCCCCGGCGGCGGCGTCGCCCTGGCCCGTTGCGCTGCGGCCCTCGACAAGCTGAAGCTGGAAGGCGACGAGCAGATCGGCGTCAACATCGTGAAGCGCGCGCATCCAAGAGCCGCTGCGCCAGATCGCCGAGAACGCCGGCGAAGAAGGCGCCATCGTTCTGGGCAAGGTGCTGCGACTCGAAGGAAACCAACTTCGGCTACAACGCCTTCAGCCAACGAGTATCGAGGACCTGGTCAAGGCCGGCGTGCTCGATCCGACCAAAGTCGTGCGCACCGCGCTGCAGAACGCCGGTTCCATCTCTTCTCTGATGTTGACCACGGAAGCTCTGGTAGCGGAGATTCCGGAAGAGAAGAAGGGCGCTCCCATGCCGGGCGGACACGGCGGCGGCATGGAAGGCATGTACTAGAAGCGGCTTCTGGCTTCTAGCTATACCGGCTGTCAGCTGTCAGCTCTCTGTAAATTCAAAAGCCCCGCTTGCGAGAGCGGGGCTTTTGTTGTCTGTACCAAGTTCGCAGTGCCCGGAATCGGAAACCGGACATCCCGCTCTGCTACTCGCTGCGAAGAGCATTCATCGGCTCGATACTCGAGGCGCGCCGGGCGGGGAGCCATCCGGCGACCGCGGCGCAGGCAGCGAGTAAGGCTACGGCGAAAGCCATGATGGCCGGATCGTAGGTGCGAACGCCGTAGAGCTGATTCGCCATGAAGCGGCCTCCTAGCAGCGCAATGGGAATGCCGAGGGCGAGTCCGATGGCAATCTGAAACATGGCGCTGCGCAGGACCAGCACCTGAACATTCCTGCGGTTCGCGCCCATCGCCATGCGGACGCCAATCTCACTGGTGCGCCGCGCCACGGAATAAGAAGTAAGGCCGTAGAGTCCCACCGACGCCAGCGCGAGAGCCAGCACGCCAAAAAGCAGGGTCAGACGGGCAATCAGGCGTTCCTGATTGAAATTGTCGGCCACCTGGGCGTCGAGCGACTTGAAGTCAATGACCGTGAGATCGGGATTGACACCCGCCAAGGTTCTTCGCGCCAGGGACTCGAGCTCGCCAGAATTGCCTGCAAAACGCAGCGTGATGGAGTTGATAAAGAGCGATCTGGTTTCCCCGGTAATGGCCGTCGGTTCGGTGAACGCGTGGTTCCACTGCGTGAGAGGCCGGAAATACATGGGGCGAGCGGGCTCCCGCGCGTCGGTGTACTTGGCATCGGCCACGATGCCCACGATCTCGTAGCTGGCCGCGTATTTCTGGTCGAAGGTGCCGAAGTGCCGCCCAATAGCGTCTTCGTGGGGAAAGAACTTTTTGGCAAACGTCTGGTTCACGACCGCGGCCATGCGGGCGGTGGCCGTGTCCTGCTCGGTAAGGCCGCGGCCGCGGATGACGGGTTCGCCAACGGTCTCAAGGAAGTGCGGGCTGATGCGGTCCCAGGAAGAACCATTATTAGCCTCGGGGCCCGGCGCGGGGCGGCCTTCGATGTAGATGCTCTCTCCCCAATTGTTGCCTTCGAGCGTGCTGTAGAGCGCTAACCCCACATTTTTCACTCCGGGCAGAGCGGAGAAGCGGCGCTCCACTTCGTCGTTCAATGCGCGGATGTTCTCCAGAGTGTAGCCAGCCCCCGCGGGATCGAGATGCAGCACGTAGCGGTTGGCCGTCTGCAGGCCGAAGTCCTGCTGCTGCAGGTTGCGCAGAGTCTTAGTGAGCAAGCCTGCGGCGACGAGCAATACGAGGGAAAGCGCCGCCTGGCAGATGATCAGCCCTTTTTGCGGCAAGGCGGAGCGATCGCGAGTCGAGCGGTTCACCCCACGCAAGGCTTCAATGGGGTTGGAGTGCGAGGTGATCCATGCCGGAACGATGCCGAAGGCGATGCCGGTGATCAGCGAGAGTACGAAGGCGAAGGTGAGCACAACCATCGAAGGATGGGTGTCGATGGCGAGGTGGCGAGCATCGGGAAAGGCAAGTGCCACGATCATGCGGGTACCGATGTAGGCGAGCAGCAGTCCCACAACTCCGCCGATGCAGCCAAGGACCACGCTTTCGGTCAACATCTGGCGAATCAGGCGGGCGCGCGCCGCGCCCAGGGCCATGCGAACGGAAATCTCGGCGCGGCGGGTGGCGGACCTGGCCAGCATGAGGTTGGCGACGTTCGCGCAGGCCACCAGCAGCACCAGGCCTGAGATCCACATCAGAAGGCGCAGGCCACTGCCGACCGATTGTTGCATGTTCTGAACACCCTCTCCTCCGGACGTGAGGACTACGTATTGCTTAGGAATCTGGGAGCTGCCGCCGTTGACGGTGTATTCGGTCTGCGTGGAGAGCCACTGGCGCAGGCCGGCCGACAGTTTGGATTGCAGGGCGACGGAGCTCACCCCGGGCTTGATGCGCCCAATGGCGTAAAGCCAGTTGGTGTCGATATGGTCGAGAATGCTGTTCTCGCCCTCAAGAACCGGTTCGGCGGCAAGCGGAATCCAGAGCTGCGGCGGATCGGGATCCACCCGGTCGCCGAAGAACCTGGGAGGAGCGATGCCCACGACCGTGACCGGCTTGCCCTGAATAAAGAGCGTGGAGCCAACGAGGCCGGGGTCGGCGGCGTAGTCGTTCTGCCAAACCTGAAAGCTCAGCACTGTCACCGGCGGCGCTCCGCGGAGGTCATCTGAAGCAAGCAGGGTGCGGCCGGCGTAGGCTCCGATGCCGAATGTGCTGAAGTAGTTCCCGGAGACGTATTCGGTGCGCTCGGTTCTGGCGCCGTCATTGCCGTGACGCACGGTCATGCTGTTGTGGCGGGCTTCGAAGGCGGCGAGCTGTTCGAACTCCGGCGTGTTGTCCCGGAAGTGCCGGTACAGTTCGTAGGAGAAAAGGTCGAAATCGCCCTCGTCGTTCAGGAAGCCGCCGTTGACACAGCAGTCGTCCTTGTCGCCAATGCGATATAAGGTGGCGGGATCGGCCACCGGCAGCGAGGTCATCAGTACCGCATGCACCAGTGTGAATATCGCAGTGTTGGCGCCGATCCCCAGTGCGAGCGTGATGACGATGGTGGCGGTAAAGCCGGGAAACTTGGCGAGTTGGCGGATCGCGAATTTCAGATCTTGCATGGAGTGGCCCGAAAAGAGTGGTCCAACAAAGGCGGACTGGCAGCGCGCCAACCTATGGCTACTACGAAGTGCCCCGTCCGTTTGTTCTTATGTAAAGACGTGCGAGGCGCCAAAAGGTGTGAGCGGTGGAAAATTGGTGACCGGAAACGGACAGTTCACTGGGGCAGGTTATACTTCGCTGGTTTGACGGCTCACATTCCGATCACGGAAGGTCGACCGATGGAAAATCCCCAGCCGCGTTTCGTGGGACTCGCGGCCAAAACCATAGTCTCGCATACGCTTACCTACTTTCTGATGGGGGTGCTGGCGTCACAATTCCTCAACTATGCGGCGCTTATGGCGCGGCCCGACTCTGGCATGCGCCACTTTGACGACCCCTGGGTGATGGCGGGTCCGCTATTTCAGCCGCTGCGCGGCCTGGTCTTTGCGCTGGTTTTTTATCCGCTTCGACGATGCCTGTTTGGCAGAAAGAACGGCTGGCTGCTGATGTCGTGGATATTGATTGCGCTAGGCATTCTCGCAACCTTCGGTCCGGCCTCAGGCTCAATCGAAGGCATGATTTACACTCCCGTACCCATTCGCGATCAGCTCAGAGGCTGGCTGGAAGTTGTGCCTCAAGCGGTATTACTTTCTGCGCTGCTTTGTTACTGGGTGAATCACGCGGAGAAGAAGTGGCTGAACTGGCTGCTGGGAATCCTGTTTGCGATTGCCATGGCGATGCCGGTCTTGGGACTGCTGATGCCCAAGCGATAGACTACGTCACGTCTGCTCCCGGTTTCCCATATCTGGCAAAGCCGGCGAGATCTGGAGTAACAATGTTTGCCTTGCCAGCCTACGGAGTGCGCCCGGACGGTAACCAAATACGCTTGGCATCGTCCAACGAGTGACTGGCCCATCCCTGTTTTCTTGAGGACAAACCGAATGCAAGTAAAAGGATCACTGAAGCGCCGCAGGGTAGCTGTCCTTTTACTGACATCGGGACTCGCACTTTCCGGCCTGCCCTCCTTTGCCCAGCAGCATGACCGCAGCCAGACGCCAGACAAGTACAAGTGGGACCTGACCGCGATCTATCCCTCGGATGACGCCTGGCGGGCGGAAAAAGAAAAGTTCGTCGCGAAGATCCCCAGCCTGCGGCAGTTCCAGGGGAAGCTGGCAAGCTCCGCCCAGGTGCTGGCCGATGCGCTCGAGGCCCAGAGTAATTTGCAGAAGGAGCTGTCGCGCCTCTATGTCTATACCTCGCTGCTCTCCGACCAGGACACCCGGGTCAGCGCGCATCAGGCGATGAAGCAGGAGATGACCCAGATTTATTCCACCTTCGGCGCGGAGAGCGCCTTCATCGAACCGGAAATCCTGAAGATGGATCCTGCGCTGCTCGATCGCTACGTGAGCCAGGAGCCGCGGCTCAAAATCTACCGCCACATCCTCGATGACATAGTGCGCCGGCGGGCTCACACTCTGAGCGACGTCGAGGAGAAGCTGCTGGCGGGCGCAAGCTTCATGGCTGGCGCGCCCTCTGACGTCTTCGGCATTTTCTCCGATGCCGACTTTCCCTATCCCACGGTCACGCTGAGCGACGGCAAGTCGGTGCGGCTCGACGCCTCCGGGTTCGAACTCTATCGCGCCTCGGCCAATCGGGACGACCGGCAGAAAGTGATGGCCGCGTTCTTCGAAGCTCTGGGCAAATATCGCGGCACCTTCGGCGGCCTGATGAATGCAAACGATCAGGCCTCATATTTCTATGCCAAGACCCACAAGTACGACACCGTCTTAGCCAGCGCACTCGATGGCCCGAACATCCCCACCTCGGTGTACACCAAGCTGGTCGAGGGCGTGAACCGCAATCTGCCCACCTTCCATCGCTACCTGAAGCTGCGCAAGCGCATGATGGGACTGAAAGAGTTGCACTACTACGATCTTTACGCTCCGCTCGTGGCTTCGGTGAACCTGAACTACACGGTGGAGCAGGCCGAGCCCAATATTCTCGCGGCGCTTGCTCCACTCGGGCCGGAGTATGCGGTTGGAGCGAAGAAAGCTTTCAGCGAGCGCTGGGTGGATATGTATCCCTCGGAGGGCAAGACCTCGGGAGCCTACTCGAACGGCTCCGCCTACGACGTGCACCCGTACATGCTCATAAATTACAACGGCAAATATGCCGACATGAGCGCGCTCGCCCACGAGCTGGGCCACACCATGCAAAGTTACTTCTCTAACAAGAACCAGCCCTACCCGCTCGCTCATTATCCGATTTTCGTCGCCGAGGTGGCTTCTACCTTCAACGAGGCCCTGCTGCTCGACTATATGCTGAAGCAGATCAAAGACGATCCCACCCGTCTCTCGCTGCTCGGCAATTATCTCGAAAATATCAAGGGCACGGTGTTTCGCCAGACCCAGTTTGCCGAATTCGAGCTGCGCGCCCACGAGATGGTGGAGAAGGGCCAGCCCCTCACCGGCGATGCGCTCGACAAGATCTATGGAGACATCGTCAAGAAGTACTACGGCAATGATCAGGGCGTTTGCATTGTGGATGACTATGTCGCGCACGAGTGGGCCTTCATCCCTCACTTCTACAACGACTATTACGTGTTCCAGTATGCGACTTCCTTCACGGCATCTGCCGCGCTGTCGGAAAAGGTGCTTTCCGGCGATCCGGCAGCCACTAAGCGCTACCTGACGTTCATCTCCGCCGGCAAGTCGAAATACCCAGTCGATCTGCTCAAAGACGCCGGGGTTGACATGACCACCGACGAACCCCTCGAACTCACCATGCACAAGATGAACCGCGTAATGGATGAAATGGAGAAGCTTCTCGATAAGGAAGGGAAGTAAAACCTGACGGTCGCTTTCGCCGGTGAAATCAGCAGAGGGAGCCCACTCCCTCCGCATTTTTGCGAAAGGAGTGGGAGTAGAGCTTCAGGCTGCCGCCGACATCGGCTTGGCGTGACCCAGTTGCGTAAGCATGGTCAGTTGATCGTAGTAACAGCCGCCGCTGATGATGCGGCCTTCCTTGTCGAAATGAGCGATCTCGCAAAATGGCAGCGTGAGCCGCTTGCCGGTCGGCGGCAATTGACCGAACGGACCAGTATTGGTGCCTTCGGCGGTGAATTCGGCGATTACCGTATCTCCCGCGTCGGTGTATTTGACATTACTGATCTTGCCATCCGGCATGCCCTTAGCCCATTCTTCGGTCCAGGCCTTGAACTTGTCGCGGTTGTTGAGTGTGAGGTTGCGGGAGTGATCGGTGTAAGAGAAATTCTCCGCAGTATTGCGAACTACCCCGGCATAGTCCCGCCGGTTCCAGCTCTCATGGGCAGCGCGCATGGTGTCAACATTTTTTGTGCTCATTCAATACCTCCTGGTTATGAGCGGATGGGTTTCAGTTGATCGTACTTGGAGGTCCCCTGAGGGGGATCTATGCGAGGGCCCTGCACATCAGTTGCAACCAGACTACGACTCTCACCTGCCACGGTCAACTGCCCGGATGTGGTGCAGGTGGTAGTCGCGAGCTCCGCCACATAGTCGAACTGATCTCTACACTTCTCTTCGCGAGACCATAGCACGGTAGAATTGCCGGGCGTTGCACGAAGCCAATCTCCATGCCGGAACTCCCCGACATCACCGCCTATCTCACGGCGCTTGAACCACGAATCGTCGGTCGACCGATCCAACACGTGAGGATTGCCAGCCCCTTTCTTCTCCGCACCGCTACGCCTCCGTTGACCGACGTTGAAGGACGTCTCGTGCGCCACCTGCGTCGCATCGGCAAACGTATCGCCATCGGAGTCGAAGGTGACCTCTGGCTGGTGCTGCATCTCATGATCGCCGGACGCCTGCACTGGCGCGCCGCCGGCGCCAAACTCGGAGGCCGCCAGAGCCTCGCCGCCTTCGACTTCCACAACGGATCGCTCGTCCTCACCGAAGCCGGAGCGCGTCGCCGCGCGTCGTTGCACGTGATCGAAGGAGACGAAGCTCTCGGCGCCCTCGACCCCGGCGGCATTGATGTCTTCGCCTCCGATCTCGACTCATTCCGCTCCGCTCTGACCGCGGAAAATCGTACGCTGAAGCGGGCCCTAACCGATCCCCGCATTCTCAGCGGCATCGGCAACGCTTATTCCGATGAAATCCTGCACGCCGCCCAGCTGTCGCCCATCACCCAAACCGGCAAACTGAAGATCGAAGAATGGCAGCGTCTTTTTGCCGCCACCCGCGATACGCTGTCCTCGTGGATGGACCGCCTGCAAAAAGAGGCGGCTGCCGGCTTTCCCGAGAAAGTCACCGCATTTCGCAAAGGCATGGCGGTGCACGGACGCTACGGCGAAGCCTGCCCCCGCTGCGGAGAAAAGATCCAGCGCATTCGATATGCCGACAACGAAACCAACTACTGCCCGCGCTGCCAGACCGGCGGACGGATTCTGGCGGACCGCAGCCTCTCCCGCCTGCTCGGCTCCGACTGGCCCCGCACCCTCGACGAACTCGAGGCGCTCAAACGGCGGTAACTACGTGTGCGATTGGAGTAGTGTGCGACTGATGTGCTGCGCCACTACAGCTGCTCGAGCTCCTCAGCGTAAGCCCGCCAGAAACTCTCTGTTTGTCTCGGCCGAGCATGCTGGGACCACAATTCTTTCCTTTCCCTCGTGTAGTGACCCTTGCAGGCCATGCAGGGCTGCTGCCTAGGAAGTTGGACGAAGTTCGATCAAGAAGGCGCAACGAAGCAGTGGCGTAGGATTCAGCAGGTGGCTCATTCCAGCCTTCTTTTGGCTTAAATCCGATGATGAACTCGATCACTCGTTTGTTGGCAATTGCAACGCTACCCGTGTAACTTTTGCCTTCTCTGGACATCAGCTACAAGGTTGAGGACCTTGCATCATGAGAGTGTCGTTGATTTCTGCGATTGCCGTCTGTGGTCTGGTGGCTTTGGCTTTAGCCTTCAGGTCCGAACCTGCGAGAGCTTCGACCGCTCCCATCCCAGTGCTCGTCGAACTCTTTACCTCCGAAGGGTGCTCCAGTTGTCCCCCCGCAGACCTGTATCTGCAAGCGCTAGACCGGCAGCCGATTCCGGGCGCGGAAATCATCGTGCTCAGCGAACACGTGGACTACTGGAACCAGATCGGCTGGAAGGACCCTTATTCGGCGCACTTCTATAGCGAGCGGCAGAGTGCGTACGCCCGGCGCTTCGGAATAGACAGTGTTTACACTCCGCAGATGGTAGTGGATGGGGCCAAGGAATTTGTCGGCAGCGACTCCGGGCAGGCTGAGAAGGCCTTCGCGATTGTGTTAAAGGGCACAACAATTCCAGTGCGAATCTCGTCGATTTCACTTGGCTCTGCGAACACCATAGACGCTCATCTCGAAACCGGAGCGCTCCCGTCATCATTGGGCTCGCGCGAAGTCGATGTGTATATCGCTCTCGCCCTGAGCCATGCGGAATCCCAAGTCTCGGCCGGGGAAAACGCAGGACATCGCTTAACCCACGTAGCGGTGGCAAGGAGTCTCACGAAAGTTGGAGTCCTAAAAGATGGCCAGAAGTTCGAGCAGGATGTGCATCTGAAATTCGCGCCCGGATCGGATCCCCGAAACCTTCGTTTGATCACCTTTCTCCAGCAGCCTGGGCAGGGCCGCGTGCTTGGAGCCGCATCGCTGCCCGTATCGCGAAAGTAATCCAGCATCATGAGAGTGCTGCTCCCTGCACTTGAACGTTCCGCACACCAGCCCGACCCGCGTTTGTAACTTTGATCCTCCAGGCACATCTCATCTGCGCGGCGAGAGTTCGTCGCATATCCCAACTTTCGCTACCAGGCAGAGGAGACTTTATGAAGAAAATGACCGGCAGGCTGATGGCCGCGTGCTTTCTAGCGGTGTCGCTGATGTCGTTTGCTCAGTCGAACGACACCATGAAGCAAGACACCATGAAGCAAGATCAAATGAATAAAGACCAAATGAGCAAAGATCAGATGAACAAGGACCACATGAAGAAGGACGACATGGGCAAAGACCAGAAGTCTAAGAAGTCCAAAAAGATGAAGAAGGACAAGGCGAAGAAGGGTGACATGAAGAAAGACGACAGCATGAAGCCCGACAGCATGCAACACAACTAGGCCGCATCGTCGTTCATACACCTGGATTCAGGGTAGCTGAGATAACGCCAACATCAGCTACCCATTGTTGTTTGCTCGCCGTTTCTAGAAAGTCTCCCCGTCCATCAAGCTTGCGTCAAATACTCCCGCATGCAGCGCACGCAAGGGGCATAGCCCTGCTGCGTAGCTTCGCTGGCAGTGATGGTCTCAACATGGGCCTTGTCGTGGATGAACGAACATCCCGGCACATGGAAGGTCTTACCGTCGGTCGCGACTACCACCATCATGTCTGGAGGAACCCCCGAGCCGGGCTGGGCGTGCTCGGAACGAAGTTGAGGGCGGCTGGCTGCGGAAGATTTCCCCAACTCGAACCCTCCCGCGATCAGCACCGCGGCGGCAGCAGCCACCATCCATCCCATGAAGGTGCGACGGTTGCCGGGTGCGTTGTCTCTCAGCCGGCGCTGCAAGCGCTCGCTGTACCCGAGCGGGACCTGCGTCATCCTCTCGTCTCCATAAAGCTGAACCACATTGCGCATGCCCGCGAGCACCGAAGTGCAGCGTGCGCAGCCGCGGATGTGCTCGTCTATGGCGAGACGCAGGCGGGGTTCGACATCACCTTCAAGGTAGTTCGATAGCTCGCGCCAAACCTGTTCGCAGTTGGCTACCATGGCTTGTTCCCCTTTGCGAAAGACAGGCGGCTTTGCCAGCGGCCGCCCAGCCCGGGCGCCAGCAGATCGCGTAGCATCAATCGCGCTCGCAGCAGACGAATCTTGACCGAAGCATGCGTGATGCCAAGAGCTTTGGCGGTCTCTTCGATGCTCAGGCGCTGCATGTCGCGGAGCATAAAAACCTCCCGGTATTTCTCGCCCAGCGAAGACAGCGCATCGGCCAGCATCTCCCGCACCTCCTTGCGCTCGAGCGTTTCGGAAGGAATCTCGCGCCAGTCGGCGAAATCGCGGGGTAGGTAGTTGCCCTCCTCATCCTCGTGGTCCACGATCGGTTCCATGGTGTGAGCGCGGTTTTTCCGCATCCGCATACGGGCCTCATTGATGGTGATCTGGATCAGCCAGGTACTGAACTTCGCCTCGGCGCGAAACTGGCGAATGTGCTTCAACGCCTTGAGCACGGCTTCCTGGGCAACATCTTCTGCGTCCGCTTCGTTCCGCAGGATGGCCAACGCAGCGGAGTAAACCCGGCCTTCGTATGGCTGAATCAGACGGTAAAAAAGATCGTGCTCGCCTTCCCGCACTCTCCGGATCAGCGTCTCTTCGTTCAGTTGCGGCGGGCTGAATGCCTCCGGGTTGGGTTGCTGGGCCGGGTTGTTCACCGAAATTCCCTCTCGCGGCATTGTCTTCACCGGCAGACTGCGGTTTTTCGCGACCACGCATCGCGACTACTCCGATGGATATTCCGGATCCTTCTTCCATCCCGTCAACATGGAAACAAAATTGTTCCATCCATGCACCACCACCATCACAAGGTGGCCAAAAACGAATGCCAGCAGCGCCCACATCACCAGGAAATGCCAGAGCCTCGCCCAGTGAAAGCCTCCCATGATCCACGCCAGCCAGGAGAACTGCACCGGCTTCCAGATGGCGAAGCCGGTAAGCACCGACAGTGCTCCCAAAACAATCGCGGAAGTGTAGGCGTGCTTCTGCAACGGGTTATAGGCTTCACGGGCGGGCGGCTTGGGTCCGAAAAAGAAGTAGTAGCTTACCATCGGCCACACTCCGGCAATGTCACGCCGAACAAAAAGCACCTGCTTATAGTTTCCACTGAAAATCTGGTACCCGAGATACAGCAGGCCGGTCGCGATGTATATCCACATGAAGGTGAGGTGCCACTGCAGCGCGCCCCCCAGCCATCCCCCGATAGCGAAGGATTTCGGCCAGTTGAGCAGATCCTTCTGCGGAATCTTTGCTCCGAAGCTGGGGAAAGCGCGAAAGATCTGTAATCCGCTGCCTGCAAGCACAAACAATGAAACCGTGTTCACCCAGTGGCAGAGGCGCACGACATAGGGATGTTCGTACACCGCCTCAGTGACTTCCCCGGTTTTCACGTCTTCGATCGCAATCGCGCTCTGGGCCATTCGGCGTCTCCTCAGCGGCTACAAACCGTAAAACTCGGAGTAGCCCTGATCTTCCCAATAGCCGGCCCTTTCGAGCACATGGCTGACTTTGAGGTCGGTGAGGTACTTGGCCTGCTTGTAGCCGATTTTGGTTGGAACGGTGAGCCGGAGCGGGGCGCCGTGTTCGCGGGTCAGAGGCTGCCCATACATTTCGTAACACAGCAGGGTCTGGGGATGCATAGCCGTCGCCATGTCGAGCGATTCGTAGTAGTCGTCGGCACATTCCACGCTCACGAACTGCGCCCCGCTATCGGCGCCGATCATCTTGAGAAAGTCGGCGAGGCGAACGCCGCCAAAGCTGCCGATGACGTCCCAACCTTCCACGCAGACATGCCGGGTGTTTTGCGTGACCTTGGGCAAAGCCCGGATTTGCGCCAGCGTGTAATCTCCTGTCTTCTGCACACTCCCGGTCACAGTAAGCGTCCAGTTGCCGAAATCTACTCCGGGATCATCCACGTCATAATCGTTAATAGGGAACCTGGCGAAGGGAGTCACCTCTGAATCTGCGAAAGTGGGCGCAAGATGCCCGGAGCGGAACATTCTTGCCGATGCCCAATCGCTGAACCCGAGGCCGGCCTTAAGCAGCGGCTCCTGCAAGCGCGGGATGGCAAACGCCCCCAGCGCCAATACCGGGCTGAGTTTCAACAACTCGCGGCGGCTGATGCCTTTGAATTTGCGGCGGCTGACTGGTGAATCCATCCTGGCATTCCTGAAAACGGGCCCGATGAGAGAGCGTAATCCCCCCATATCGGATTCACAGATCGACGGGAAAGTTACGGCAGCGCCATTGGGTTCTGCCGCAATCTTCGCCAGCCGATGAGGAATGACAGAGATTGTACGCTGGTCGAGACCCCCGGTTTTCCAGAGTAGGGGAACCGCCGGAGGCAGGTTTTCTGCACGAGCTCAGGCCGATGGCGCTAGATCGAGTGT
>CAWCSH010000023.1:0-22067 GCA_963798155.1 Terriglobia bacterium | reverse complement strand
TCGGGGATGGGGGCTTTGTCCGTCTCGCCCTCCCAGAGAATCGTCACCACCCACCAGCGCTTGCCGTCATTCGCCAGTTGAAAGCTGTTGATGCCGCGTTCGAACGGCTTCTCCCCGGCAGCGTGCCGCGACTCGTAGGTGCTGAACACCTGGGCAATGCCGTCGTACTGGTCGGTCCTGCGCGCTACCTCGTTTTCAAAGAAACCTTCCTTGGCGAAGTACGGCGAAGCCCGTTCGATATACCCCTCTGCGCTGTAGGAATGCGCGGCGCAATCGCCTGTAGGGCGGCAGCCGGCCGGTACCAGCCTCGCATCCGGATTGAACAGTGAACGGAAGCGGTCCCAATCGCGCTTCTCGCCCGCAGGTCCGGAGATCACGTCATACACAGCCGCCATGATGTGATCAATGGAATCCACGTCGCCGGGCTTCGCTGCCGGCGTACTGGGCTGGGCAGGCTTCGCCTCCTCGGACTGCGCGGACGCGAGGCCGGCAAACAAGAGAGCAAAGATCGCAACGGTGAGAGTTTTCTTCAACATGAATCGCTCCCTCAATGCTGATTTGGATCGCCAGGCTTCCAGGCGCACCAGCGCGAGACGGCCAGTGAGTAAAGACGAAATTTAGCCGCCGAGGTTATCCCAGCGGCTCGAAAAGATTGCCTTCGACGCGGTCCGCGACTTTTGGCAGATCTTTCTTGGCGAATTGCAGGAAGTGCGGAGTGCCGCGATGCGCCTCCAGCGCGGAATCGTCTTTGTACTGCTCGTAAATGAAAAAGCGGCGCGCCTCGGTCTTGTGACGGTGAACCTGGTACATGGCGCAGCCCGGTTCTTTGCGGGATTCTTCCGTCAGCTTGGTGAAAAGAGCCGCCACTTCGTTCTCGTGTCCCGGTTTCGCCATCCAGGTTACCGCAAGCACCACCATTGCTCACTCCCCCTATTTCGGCCTGTATTCCGGCCTTGGCGCCGGCGAGCTGTTTCAGCTGCGTCACAAAGTCATCCACCAGGATCGTCTGCTCGCGGTCGGGACCGGTCGAAATCATCCCTGCCCGCGCCCCGCTCTCTTTCTCAATAAAAGCCAGGTAATCGCGGGCCGCCTGGGGCAGTTTATCCAGCCTCGTGATCCCCAGGGTCGAACTCCGCCAGCCCGGCATGGTGCGATACACACATTCGATCCCGTCATACCCGCTGGCGTGAGCGGGAATTTCGTCGCTCAACTTGCCATTGACCTTATAGCCCACGCACACCGGAATCTCCGCTAGCTCGTCGAGCACATCCAGCTTGGTCACTACCAGCCAGGAGATTCCGTTAATCATGCCAGCGTAGCGCAGCAGAGGCAAATCCAGCCAGCCGCACCGGCGTGGACGCCCGGTAACCGCGCCATATTCGTTGCCGCGCTTGCGCAGGATGTCCCCCGTCGCATCCAGCTGCTCGGATGGAAACGGTCCCTCTCCCACCCGTGTGCAATACGCCTTGGTGATGCCGACCACGGTGTCGATCGCAGTCGGCGCAACTCCGGTGCCGATCACCGCTCCCCCTGAAGTCGCGCTCGAAGAAGTCACAAACGGGTAAGTGCCGTGGTCGATGTCGAGCATGGTGCCCTGGGCGCCTTCAAACAGCACAGCCTCGCCGTCCTTAATCGCCCGGTTCAGCAGCGCCGCAGTGTCACAGACAAATGGCGCGATTTTCGCCGACGCCTCGGCATACTCGGCATACATCTTGTCGGGATCGAGCGGCTCCGAATTGAACAGCGCGTGCGCGATCATGTTCTTTTCCCGGCACGCATTCTCGATGTGCGTCTTCAGCAGCTTCAAGTCGAGCAGGTCCGCCACCCGCAACCCGCGGCGTCCCATCTTGTCTTCATAAGCCGGACCGATGCCTCGCGAAGTGGTGCCAATCTTCACCCGCCCGGGAGCGTTCTCCGACGCCAGCTCGATCATGCGGTGATAGGGCAGGATCACATGCGCCCGGTTGCTCACAAACAGGTTGCCGTCCACCTGCACTCCCGCATTCCTCAGCGAATTCACTTCCTTGAGGAAAGCCATCGGGTCGAGCACCACGCCATTGCCGATAATGCTGCGGCAGCCGGCGCGCAACACTCCGCAGGGCACCAGCTGCAGAACGAACTTCTTGCCATTGATGATGACGGTATGGCCGGCGTTGTGCCCGCCGGCGTAGCGGGCCACCACCGAGAAATTCTCGGAGAGCACATCGACGATCTTGCCCTTGCCTTCGTCGCCCCATTGGGCGCCCACGATGACTACGGTGCTGCCGTTCTTCAACATGGAACTCCAAACTGCAGATTGGCGCGGCCGCCCTCGGCCGCAAATGCGGGGTCGCACACACTCATTGCCCGTGGAATCCAGTACCGCGCAGAATTGCAGGGATAGGCAGGAAATGCGTACCGAAAATGATAACCTGCCGGGCGCGCTCAAGTCGATACGGAGTCTCGCTACCGAGCCCCTTCGCATGTCCACAGGCCCTGAATGCGGGACCGCGGAAAAGGTAGACTGGTTGCGTGCCAGAGCTTCCTGAAGTGGAAACCGTGGCCCGAGGCCTCGACCGCACCGTAACCGGTGACGTCATCGAATCCGTGTGGCTGGGCTCGAAACCGGAGCCGCTCAAGTCGCCAGCCCGTGAAATTGCAGCCGCTCTGCAATCGAAGCGCATCGCCGGCGTCAGACGAGTGGGAAAGCACATCGTGGTCGATCTCGACCCCGTGAACGTGTCTTCCCGCAATCGCCGCCCAAAAAGCGATACCTCCGCGAAAAATGGTAAACGCAGAGCGGCACCGGCGGCCAATGCTAAAGCTCAGTGGATCGTGCATTTAGGCATGACTGGACGCCTGCTGGTGTGTCCGCCCGATGCAGAACTCGCCAAGCATACTCATGCCGTCATCCAGCTGGCTTCAGGCCGCGAATTGCGTTTTGTCGATCCTCGGCGTTTTGGCCGGCTCAGCGTAGCTCACGGGTTCGAAGCCCCTGGCTCCGAACCGCTCGAAGTTGAACTGGAGCGGTTTGTCAGCCTGTTCAAGGGCAGAATGACTCCCATTAAGAGCGCATTGTTGAACCAGAAATTGCTGAGCGGCGTGGGCAATATCTATGCGGATGAGTCGCTCTTCCGGGCCGGACTGCGGCCGCGACGGCGAGCTGCCACGCTCTCGCGAGAGGATCTGCGGCGCCTCTACCTGGCGGTTCAGGCGGTGCTCAAAGAGGCCATTGCCGCCGGCGGCTCCTCGGTTTCAGATTATGTGGATTCCGAAGGCGAAGAGGGCTTTTTTCAGCTTGAGCACCGGGTTTACGGCCGTGAAGGCGAGCCCTGCCTGGTCTGCAAGACTCCCATAAAGCGTGTGGTGATTGCGGGCCGCAGCAGCCATTACTGCCCCAAGTGTCAAAGTTAAGATGAAAGAGATAGAAGACCTCAGGACTGAATCAGGCAAGTTTCCCGGTTTTCGTGTCCCGGGCATTGAACAATTGGAAATTGTCAATTGCCAGTCAGTACGGTACTCTACTAAATCGATTTTATATGGCTAACTTTGCGATCGGTGTAGATCTCGGCGGAACCAATCTCCGCATTGCAGCAGTGGACGAAACCGGCCAGCTGCTGGAAAAAGTAACCCTCGGCACCCAGGTTACCCTGGGCAAAGAACAGGTGATCGATCGCATGTGCGATGCGATCCGTCATCTGGCTGAGAACTACAAGAGCAGCGGCAAGCTCCACGGCATCGGCATCGGCGTGCCCGGAATCATCGACATGAAAACCGGCACGGTGCGCGAATCTCCGAACCTGCCGGGCTGGGCGAACTCCAACGTGCGGGGAGAGATTGAGAACAAGCTCGGCGCACGCGTGATTCTCGAGAACGACGCCAACTCCGCCGCCTTCGGAGAAAAGTGGCTGGGAGCCGCGCGCGACGTCAGCGATATGGCAATTCTCACCCTGGGCACCGGCGTGGGCGGAGGCCTGGTCATGAACGGCCGCATCTGGCACGGCATGACCGGAATGGCGGGCGAGTTCGGCCACATCACCGTCGAACCGGAGGGCGCTCTCTGCGGCTGCGGCAATCACGGCTGCCTTGAGCAATACGCGTCCGCCACTGCCGTGGTACGCATGGCGAAAGAGGCCATGGCCAGCGGACGTGCCCCTGCCCTGGCCAAAGCGGCGAGCTCCGACGCCGAATTCAGCGCCAAGAGCGTTTACAACCTGGCCATCCAGGGCGAAGTGGGAGCCAAGAAGATTTTCGAAACCGTAGGCTACTATCTGGGAATTGCGATTTCCGACCTGGTCAACGGATTGAACCTCCCGATGTACGTGGTCGGTGGCGGCGTTTCCAGCGCCTGGGAGTCGTTTTCGCCCTCTCTATTCGAAGAAGTCCGCAAGCGGTCGCTGGTGTATGCGGCCACGGCTCCGGCGTTCCACAACAGCGCGGCCCATGGCGCTTCGGCCAATGTAACCGCGGAAGGAACGGACCGCACGATTATTACCCGGGCACTGCTGGGCAGCGATGCCGGACTGTTCGGCGCGGCGCGGCTGCCTATGGTGAACGGCGGCTAGTCCGGCGCAGCTCACGTTTTCTCTATTTCGCAGCCGACTTGAGCCGGGCCACTTCCTTGGGCGTGAGCCTGCGGAGTTCGCCGGGGGGCACATCGAGTTCCAGGGGCCCGTAGCGCACCCGCTTAATTTTCTCCACGTGGTGCCCGATTTCCTCGAACATGCGCCGGATCTGGCGGTTGCGGCCCTGCACCAGCGTCACCTCATACCAGGGATTGTCGCCTTCGCGCACCGGGCGAATTTTCGCGGGAGCGGTCTTCACCCGCTTGCCGCTCTCGATCGCAATAAACACTCCCGCTCGCAGCCGCGCCAACCCCTCCGCGGACGGCGTGCCCGCCACTTTCACCACATAGGTCTTGGGCACATGCGATGAAGCTTTCATCAACCGGTTCGCCAGCTCTCCATCATTCGTGAGCAGCAAGAGCCCTTCGCTGGCGTAGTCGAGACGGCCCACGGGATACACCCTCCCGCGAATTCCTTTCAGCAAATCCATCACCGTCGGACGCCCCTCGGGATCGCTCACCGTGGTTACGTAGCCTCTCGGCTTGTTGATCACCAGATAAATCGCCCGCTCCGGGCCGCGCAACAGCTTTCCATTCACCCGGATGTGATCGGTCTCAGGATCTGCCTTGGAACCCAATTCCGTGACGGTTTTCCCGTTCACCGACACCACGCCGCCCGCAATCAACTCCTCAGCCTTGCGGCGGGAGGCAATTCCTGCGGCAGCGATAATTTTCTGTAGACGTTCGGCTGGCATCAGGGGATCAGGTTAGCAGTCACGCAGAGATCACACCAGCGGGAGCCTGGTAGATCGCTCCGGTCGCAGCCCACTCCGATGGTTTCACTCCCGGGACTCGTCCGGCGGAGCTTCCGGCTCTTGTTGCTCGGTTTCGGAGGCGGGTTGCGCCTGCAGATCAGCAGCCGCGGCATTGACGGCTTCGGCTGCAGATTCGGCCGGCTCCGGCTGAGCTGCCGCTTTCTCCGGCCTCAGTCGCAATCAAGTCGCTCTGGAACGATTCGGCCACCAGTTTCTCGAATTCCTCCATGCTGGGCAGCTCGTTCACATCTTTCAGCCCGAAGCGCATGAGGAATTCTTTGGTGGTCTTATAGAGAATAGGACGGCCAATCACCTGTTTCCGTCCGGCCGTGGTGATGAGCTTGCGGTCGAGCAGTGTACCGATCACGCCGCCCGAATCCACGCCGCGAATTTCATTGATCTCCGGAACCGTAACCGGCTGCTTGTAAGCGATCACTGCCAGAGTCTCGAGCGCTGGAAGCGACAGCCGAATCGGCGGCTTCAGGCTCTTGGCATAGGCGCGGACCGTGTCATGCTGCTCCGGCTTGGTCGACATGCGATACCCGCCCGCGACCTGTCGGATTTCAACACCGTGCGCCTGGCCCGAATAATCGCTGACCAGTTCCTCGAGCATGGCCCGAACTCTGGACCGGACTTCCGCATCATCCGCCGCGCCTTGCGAGACCACGGTTTCTTTCACCAGACTCACGATCTGATCGAGGGTGACCGGCATCTCCGCCGCATAGATGATGGCTTCGAGTTTGGCCTTCAGTTCCATGTCCTTGCCACTCGCGCCCCCCGCTTCCATGTCTTCGCTTTTGGCTTCCACGAAGTCGGGGCTTGATGTATCCGAACTCAGCGTTTCCGTGCTCTCCAATGTACTATCTCCAATCATCCCGCACCGCAGCTTGTTCCGCCATCACGGCTTCGAATCCAGTGTGTTTGCGCAAGCAGAATCTCGCCGAATAGGCGATCCTGCCGCAGTTGAATAGCCTGCAGCCGAACCAGTTCCAGCAGCGCGAGGAACATGCAGACCAGCGCCTGCTGTGAATTCACATTGCGAAGCAGTTGCATCAGCCGCAGAGGGCGGTCTTCCAGCGCCAGGCGACGCCTCAGGTACTCGATCATCTGCGCCACCGTGACGGTTTCTTCATTCACTTCAAGAATCGGCCGCGAGCGGGCCCGGTCCAGCACCTTCTGGAAGGTCTTCACCAGGTCGATGACGTCGGCCGCCAGCTCGGGCTCGGTGCCTTCGGCATCCATGAATTCCTTGATCGCCGGGTTCGACCACACCGCATCTTCAATCTGCTGCTTCTGCAGCAGCATTTGCGCCGCTGACTTGAACTTTTCGTGTTCGAGCAGCCGGTTCACCAGCTCCGATCGGGGATCGTCCTCGGCATCGGCCGCCGCCAGCGGATCGCGCGGCAGCAGCATCTTCGACTTGATGTGAATCAGCACCGCCGCCATGTAGATGAATTCCGCGGCGACATTCACGTCCAGCTCTTTCAGCTTTTCGACGTACACCAGGTATTGCGCCGTGATGGTGGCGATGGGAATGTCGTAAATGTCGATGTCCTGCTTGCGGATGAGATCAAGCAGAAGGTCGAGCGGCCCTTCGTACACGCTGCCCACTGAGACGGAGAAGGGGAAGTCATTCTCCTCGCCTCGGTTTTTGGTCTCTGAATTCCTCACTTCGGCTTTATGGGAAACCTGAGCCGAAGCACCGGGCGCGCGGACAGCCGCCACTTCGGCAGAAGCCGGCTCGCGGGATTCAGTTTTGAGTTCTTCCATCATGACTCAATCATCGCGTGGCACTTTGGAATCAGGGCGCCTTCTGTACGTTGGCCGGAACCTCATACGCGAGCGACATGCCCATCGCGTCGCGCACTTCCTCCATGGTCGCGCCTGCAACTTTACGGGCGCGGGCCGAGCCGTCCTCCAGAATATCCCAGGCGAGCCGCGGATTCTCCTCATATTTCTTGCGCCGCTCCTGCATCGGGTTGAGGATGCTCACCAGCGAGCTCGCGGCCCAGCTCTTGCACTCGATGCAGCCGATTCCCGCAGAGCGGCACCCGGCATCCACCTTGGCGATGGTCTCGCGGTCGCTGAAAATCTTATGCAGGTCGCCCACCGGGCATACATCGGGATTTCCCGGATCGCTGCGGCGCACCCGCGCCGGGTCGGTCACCATGGTCTTCAACTTCTGCCGGACCACCGGCTCAGGATCAGTCAGCAGGATGGTGTTGCCGTACGACTTCGACATCTTGCGCCCGTCGGTACCCGGCAGCTTGGCTGCGGGCGTCAGCAGAGGCTGCGGCTCCGGAAACACCGAGAGTCCTTTGCGGCTGTAGAACATGTTGAAGCGGCGCGCAACCTCGCGGGTCAGCTCCACGTGCGGCACCTGGTCTTCGCCGACGGGGACGAAGTCGCCTTTGTAGATGAGAATGTCAGCCGCCTGCAGCAGCGGATAGCCCAAAAATCCGTAGGTGCTGAGATCTTTTTCCGCAATATTCTCGCGCTGCTCTTTGTACGTGGGCACGCGCTCCAGCCATCCCAGCGGCGTGATCATCGAAAACAGCAGGTGCAACTCCGCATGCTGCGGCACATGCGACTGGATGAACATGGTGCAGCGCTCGGGATCGAGTCCGGCGGCAAGCCAGTCGAGCAACACCTCGAGCGAGTTCTCTTTGATCTTCGAAGTGTCGGCGTAGTCGGTGGTGAGCGCATGCCAGTCGGCGACGAAAAAGAAGCACTCGTACTGGTCCTGCATGCGCACCCAGTTGTCGAGAGCGCCCACGAAGTTGCCCAGGTGCAGCTTGCCGGTGGAGCGCATGCCGCTGAGCACGCGTTTTCGTTGATTGAATCGGGCAGCCATTAGAGTTTCAGTAAGATCGAATTGAAAACACCCAGAACGGGATAGATCAACCGTCCCAGCAGTCCGCCGCCGAAATAAACCAGCGCCAGCAATCCGAACCAGCCGATGGTGTCATAAGTTCGCCGCGCTGACTCCGGCAGAAAATGGCGGAGGACATGGCTGCCGTCCAGTGGAGGCACCGGAATCAGATTGAAAACCCCGAGCACGACATTGATCATCATCAGGTCATACGCCAGCAAGGTGAGGGGCAGCAGCAACGAGTTGGTGTGCGAGGCCAGAACGCCCAGTCCATTGGGATAAGCGAACGGCATCACGTGAACAATGAGGTTTCCGGTCTGCGACGTAAAGGAAACGATGGCCATGAGCACAACTGCTGCACCCGCTACCAGGAAATTGCTGATCGGCCCGACCACCGCGGTGAGAATGTCATCCTGCACCGGATTCTTGAAATTTCGCGGATCCACTGGAGTGGGCTTCGCCCACCCCAGCACTGGAATGTGAGCGAGGAGAGCAATTGCCGGCAAAATAATGGTGCCGAACAGGTCAATGTGCTTGATCGGATTGAGTGTAATTCTCCCCAGCATGCGCGCAGTCGGATCGCCACAGCGGTTTGCCATCCAGGCGTGGGCCGACTCGTGGAAGCTGATCGCAAACAGGAAAACGATCAGCTGAAACAGGATATCTACATGCTGCAGGGTCATTTAAATGATGTTTGATACTACCATGCAGACCCTGCGTCCCGGGCCGCTCGCGCGCGCCTGCGCTGACACGTCCCATCCGACTAACAGGCTACGAACTCCCAGGTTTTTGCTTTGCGCACTCGTCTAGACTGCAGCTATCCTGCGCTGCCGTATAATGCGCGCACCCGAAAATCCGTCCACCCGTGACCACTCTCGCCCGCAAACTTCGCGCCGTCGACTACTTCACTCTTGCCTGGGGAACCATGGTCGGAGTGGGCTGGCTGGTGGTCATGGACGACTGGCTGCTGCGCGGCGGCCCGCTCGGGGGAGTTCTCGGATTCGCCATCGGCGGCGCGCTGTTGCTGCCGATCGGTTACGTGTACGGCAAGCTGGTGATGGCCATGCCCGACGCGGCCGGCGAAATCGCCTATACCGCGCGCGTCTTTCCCCGCCCCGTCAGTTTCGCCACCGGATGGATGATGGTGCTCGCCTACTTCATCGTCTGTCCCTGGGAGGCGGTCGCCGTCGGCAAGATTGCCAGCTATATTTTTCCTTCGCTCGATACTCTCGAGCTGTACCGGGTGGCGGGCCAGCCGGTGTATCTGCCGCACCTGCTGATCGGTCTCGGCCTGATCGGGCTGCTCACGCTGTTGAACTATCGCGGCATCCGCCTGAGCGCGATTTTCCAGAACTGGACGGCGTTCGGCACTCTTGCCCTGTTCGTGGTTTTCGTCGGCCTGGGAGTGAGCAAGGGAAGCCCGACGCAATTTCCCGCCGCTGTTTACTCATTCCGGATTCGTTTCCATTCTGCTGGTCATCCAGATCGTTCCCTACTTCATGACCGGATTCGAGTCGGTTTCGAAAGCCGCGGAAGAAGCCAGCCCCGAATTCCGCTCGCGCAGCTTTCTCACCGCAATCTGCACTGCGATTGTCGTCGGAATCCTTTTCTACACTATCGTGATCGCGGCAGTGGGCTATGTGGCTCCCTGGAAGCAGTTGACCGGCACCCGCTTTCATGACTGCCGTCGCCTTCGAACGTGCCCTGGGCTCGCATTGGATTGTGAGTATTATTTTGGCGGCAGCGCTGCTTTCGCTCTTCAAAGTATTCAATGGCAACTTCGTGGCGGCGAGCCGGCTGCTGTTTGCCCTCGGCAGACGGGGACTGGTGACCGGCAGCATCGCCTATGTGCATCCCAGGAATCAGACGCCGTCCCGCGCCATTCTCTGGATGGGCGCAGCCACAGCCGCCTGCATGTTTCTCGGAGATGCGCTACTCATCCCGATTACCGAGGTTGGCGGGCTCGCGTCGGCGACCGGGTGGCTGGCGGCTTGCGCGGTGTATTACCGATTGGCGGACCATGCCCGTGAGAAATCCATCGCGGGGGTTGGAGTGGCCGTGAGCCTGGCCATGATTCTCATGAAGGTGCTGCCGGGAATTCCCGGACACTTCAGCGGATACGAGTGGGTGGCGCTCGCAGCCTGGATCGCAGCAGGAATTCTGCTCAGCCGAACCGGAGAACGAACCCGCAGGATTGCGGTCGCCAATAAGTAAGCCGGCAAGCGCTGCAGAAACATTACTCGGAGCTCCGGCGCGTCCGAAGCAGCTTCACAGGAGAACTATGACAGCTAGAAGCTTGAAGTCTCTCGCGATCGTTCTGTTCATGCTAGTGGTTGGAGCACCGGCGATTTGGGCGGCTCCCGGCCCTCAGCCCTTCGATGTCGTGATCACCAACGGCCACATTGTGGATGGCACCGGCTCGCCCTGGTATTCGGGCGATGTGGGCATCCGCGAGGGAAAGATCGCCGCCATCGGCAATCTCGCCGGCGCTCCCCGCGCCCGCACCATCGATGCGCATGGCATGGTAGTCGCTCCCGGATTCATCGACATGCTCGGCCAATCGGAGCTGACGATTTTAGTGGATCCGCGCCTGCCCTCGAAGATTTACCAGGGCATCACCTCGGAAATCACCGGAGAGGGCGGCTCAGTGGCGCCACTCAACGATGCCATCATCGCCGCCGACCACACCGTCTATGACCACTACAAGATCACGCCCGACTGGCGGACCCTGCGCCAGTATTTTGCCCGGCTCGAAAAACAAGGCATGGGCATCAATCTTGCCAGCTACGTCGGCGCGACCCAGGTACGGCGCATGGTGCTGGGCGACGACGACGTGCAGCCCACGCCCGAACAACTCGATCAGATGAAAGAACTCGTTCGCCAGGGCATGCAGGATGGCGCGGTCGGTGTCTCCACTTCGCTCGAATATGCTCCCGCGCCTTACGCGAAGACTGAAGAGTTGATCGCGCTGGCCGGCGAAGCCTCCAAGTTCGGCGGAATTTACGCCACTCATATGCGCAACGAGAGCGACGTCGTCCTCGAAGCCATTGACGAAGCTTTGCGCATCGGCCGCGAAGGCCACATTCCGGTGGAGATCTGGCACATCAAAGTCGGCGGCAAGAACAATTGGGGACACATGCCCGAGGTGGTCGCCAAGATTGACGCCGCGCGCGCCGCCGGAGCCGATGTGACCGCCGACACTTATGCCTACACCGCGTGGGCCAACGATCTTTCCGCGTTCATTCCGGCGTGGGCGCACGACGGCGGCACGGCCAAGCTCATCGAGCGGCTGAAAGATCCGGCAACCCGCGCCCGCATCCGCAAAGACCTGCTGACCCCCTCCACGACGTGGGACAACGAATGGCAGGAGATTCCCGGGCCCGAAGCCGTCCTCATCAGCATCGTGCACAACCCAAAATTGCTTCCTCTTCAGGGCAAGCGACTGTCAGAAGTCGCCAGGATGTGGAACAAAGACCCGATGAACGCCCTGTTCGACCTGCTCATCCAGGACGATGCCTTCACCGGCGTCGCCGTGTTCGGTATGGCGGAACCGGACGTCGTGCTCGCCTTGCAACAGCCCTGGGTCTCGGTCGACAACGATTCCTCCGGCACCTCGCCCGATGGCCTGCTGGGGCAGGAGTTCCCGCATCCTCGCGCCTACGGCACCTTTCCTCGCATCCTGCGGAAATACGTTCGCGAAGAAAAGAAGCTGAGTCTCGAAGACGCGATTCGCAAATTCTCCGCCCTGCCCGCGCAACGTCTGCGGCTCACCGATCGCGGCGTCCTGAAGCAGGGCATGTGGGCGGATGTGGTGGTCTTCGATCCCGCAACCATTCACGACCTGGCGACATTCGACAAGCCGAACCAGCTGTCAGAAGGAATGGAGTACGTGCTGGTAAATGGCGTCCCCGTGATCGATCAGGGAAAGATGACAGGAGCACTGCCGGGAAAAGTGTTGCGCGGACCGGGCTATACTCCGTGAAGCCGAATTATTTCTGAGTCACCGTCAGCTTATGCGAACCGACCGTGGCAGTATCGATTCGGTCCGGCAGGGCGAACCGCGAGTCCAGACTGGCTCTAGGATACTTCGGCTGAACATAGTTCTCCACAAACAGCTTCAGCACGAAGCGCGGGACCTCAACATCATCAATGGAAACGGTGTCCACGTGAACGATGCCTTGCCCCTGCTTCGCCGCGAGCGTGAGCGACGATTTCGACGTCATGCACGCCGGTGAACACCGAAAGCAGGGGATTTTCCGATCCCTGCCCTGCTTTGAGCTTCTCAAAATCAATCCGCGCGGTGCTCGAGATCACGCCCGGCTCACCTACAAAATGCACCGATTGAACTCCCGCGGGCAGCGCAATTCGTCCCGCCGCAAAGTAGGCATTCACCTCTTGCTCGCTGAACTCAGTCGGAGCCTGGTCCGGATGGGCGAAGCGCCCGTTGCTCTTCAGGTGCTGCAGCTTCCGCTCCATTTCGGCAACGAGCTTGCTGCGGCTGGAGCTGTTCTGGGATGCTGAAAAACTCGCGGTAAGGGCGATGAGAACTGCGGTAAGCAGATAGGAAGCAAATCCTCTCATGGTTTCAGAGCGGCCCGGGTCTCCACGGCTCCGGAGGGGGCAACCAGCGGCGATGTCAGAGTGCCGGTGATATTGAAGCCGCGTACTCCTTCTCCGGCGAGCTTCAGATTCAGCTTCCCGGCGAGCGATGCTGTGCCACTCACCTGGTAGATGCCATGCAAACTGTCGAGTTTGCCTTCCTGAATCTCGAGGTTGCCGTCGTGAAGCTGCATGCGCGCGAACAGGCGCCGCATCTGCAAAGGTCCCGAGCCTGCCGCCAGCGCAATGTGCGGCAACCATCCTTCGCGGGCGTCAACTTCGAGATTCACCTCGGCCGAGGCGAGCAACTCGCCGAGGGTGCTGCCTGAGCCTGTTCCGTCGTACGAAGCATCTGCCGTGCCCGTAACCCAGCCGTCATTCGAGGCCTGAGCCAGCTGGCTGAGCCGAACCGCTTCCAGCGCGCCGCTGGCACGGTATTCCGGAGGCTTTGCCCGGAAATTCACCGTCCATTCTCCCGTATGTTTTCCGCCGAGGAATTCTCCTTCGACATTGGAGAGTCGAAGTTCGCCCTTGTCCAATTCGACGTTGGCCGAGACATGGCTGGCCGCCATCCGATGAATCAGACAGATGCGCAACCGAAAGCTTGCCGCTGGCGTGCGCCGCCGCAAGGTAAGGAACCCCGGGGGTGGCTGCGGGAGCGAAAAACCGGTACCACGGCCGGCTGAACGGATTGGGATGCACCAGCTGTCCCAGCTTTTCTGTGGTAATCGTATCGGCGCGCAGATCGAACTGCAGCGGACATGCCGCCACTGAGACGCAATGCCGCGGAACGGTCAACGATCCGCGCCAGGAAGTTCCAGCCAGGCTCGCATCCAGGCGCTGCACTGATACCTTGTCGGGACTCAGCAAGAGATTCGCGCCCGCAATCTGAAGAGGCGCATTCAAGCCTTTCACTTGCGCTTCCACCGATCGCAGTTGTACGGAGCCGACGGCAGTAGGAGCGGGAAATCCTGCCCACACTCCGGCGATCCGCAAATCGAGCCGCGCCTCCCCGTCGGCCGCGGGTTGCGGCGCAGCCAGGCCGACCGTCCGCGCCGCCTGCAGCAGCCGCTCCACCCGGGCATCGCCCCGCACCGCAAAGCTATAGCCGGAATGCGAGAGCAGGCCCTGCACGCTGACCTCTCCCGGCTTTCCAAGTGCCAGGTGAAAGGGACCGGCCTCCACCACCGTCTCCTGCGCCGCCGCAATGTGGCCGCCGCCGCGTCCGCTCGCCGGCTTCTGCGAAACCGCAAACGGAATTCGCTCCACTGAGAGCTCGGTATGCGTCAGTTGGGAGTGGAGATGGAAATTCTTGCTCTCGCCTTTGCCCTTCCAGAGGGCGTCACCGGATTTGCCTTCATAGGTAAGTGCGGCATCGAGCGTGCCCGAGGCGGCAATGTCTTCCGGTAAATTCTTTTTGGAGTGGCGGGCCAGCGCGCGGATGGCGTCCAGCGGAACGCCGCGCGCGGTAAAGGTCAAATCGTAGGCTGGAGTAGTACGCAGCCCTGCAATGCTTCCGCTGGCCAGCAACTGGCCCTCGCCCACCGGCGCCTCGCAGGAAATGTCCGAGACCGAGCGGTCAATCGAGCTATACCGTCCGCTGCACCGGGCCGCCAGCCGTAGCGCGCCGCCGCCAAGGATATCGTAGCGGCGAAAGTCCTGCACCGAGCCGCTGGTCTTCACCAGCAGGCTCGCCGGAGTTCCACTCAGCGTGGCCGCAATCTCAACTCCGCCTCGCCATCCCTTGTCGCCGCCGTAGATCAGTTTGCTGATCTGCCCCAACTGGCCGCCTTCCCATTGCAGATTGAACTGCAAAGGAGTTTCGCGAAGGCTCGGCGCGCGCCGCCACGTCCCGTTCACCGCCAGGGTGCCGGTGTCGGTGAGGTTGAAATCGGTGCGCACCGGATGGGCCTGTAGTCTCGCTCCCCAGGTGTCTTCCGAGTCCTGCCATAGGGCAAATTCAGCCTCGGTGAGGGTGTAGGCCTTCTTCTCCTGCCGGATCTTGAAGTTGATCCGGCCGTTATCCGCTTCAATGTAAGGGAACCCCGGTCGCCGCTCGCTGGTGCTTTTGGCGGTCGGGGCAACCGGAGTATCCGCGGCCCGCTGCAACAGGCTTTCGAGGTTCCAGTGCCCGTCGCGGTTGCGCACCAGGTTCAGGCTGGGCTCGGTGAGGTTGAGCCGGGCGATATCGAGGCGTCCGCGCAACAACGAGCTCACACGCAGGGTCGCCGTGACTTCCGAGGCCCGCAGCATGGGCTCCGCGCTGTAGGCGGGATCATCGTACAGCACGAAATTCTCCAGATCGAAGCCCGGGCGCGGCAGGAATCGCAGGCTAACCGAAGAGACTTCCACCGGACGATCGAGCGCCAGGCTGATCGAATTCACGATACGGCTGCGCAGCCGGTTCGCCCCCGGACGCACCAAAAACAGCATCAGCACCACCGCGCCACACAGGGTTGCGATGAAGGTCTTCGACCGGAATAGTCTTAGTTTCCGCAAGTTTACCGAACCACCGTGAAGGTGCGCTTCCAGCGCGTTTCATCAAAAAAGTGGATTACCTTATGAGCGAAAATCTTTACCCGCTGGCTCATTTCGGTTTCCAGGTATTCGTTCGGAGGCGTCTCAAACGACCAGTAAATGAACATCGGCCGCCCGATCAGGTTTTCTCTGGGAACGAATCCCCAGTACCGGCTGTCCAGGCTCACGTCCCGGTTGTCGCCCATGGCGAAATAGCTGTCGGGCGGCACCACTAAATCATCGCCCTGAATGTATTGCTTCATCAGCAGTTGCCACTCCGGGGTCACATTGCTGAAGTCCGATGGCGGCACCGCGGGAAAGTTGTCGCGATATGGGTTGTAGTCTCCCGCGGTATGCAGAACGTAAGGCTCGGTAAGTTTTTCGCTATTGCGATACACCGCGCCATCCCGAAGATGGATGCGGTCGCCTGGTATCCCGATCACCCGCTTCACCACATAAAGTCCCGGCTGGGAAGGCGAGAGAAACACGATGATGTCGCCGCGGTGCACGTCGCGGTAAGGCAGCAGCGGTCCCATCCACCTGGTTTGCGGCGCAAACTGCTCGCGGTTCACGAACACGTGGTCGCCGATCAGCAGGGTGTCTTCCATCGAGCTGGAGGGAATTTCAAACGCCTGCACAATGAAGGTGATGATGAACAGGCCGGTCACCAGGACGGCGGCCAGCGAGGCCAGAAACTCTACGGTTGTCTCGCGCGGCTTCTCTTCCTGCTTCTTGTCTTTTTTCGCCAATCGCTTCTTACCAGCTCTTTCTTGCCAAGATTTTTTACCGGACATCGGAAGCTTCTCGGTCTCAATGCACCCGGCGGAACGTCCGGTCCCAGCGCGTGATCTGGAAAATATGGGTCAGGGCATAGGCAAAATGATAAAGCTTATCACCCGCCGTACTCGTAGCCATGGGATCCTCTTCCGGCGTCTTCATCGACCAGTAAATCAGCAGCGGACGGCCGATCACATTCACCCGCGGCACAAATCCCCAGTACCGGCTGTCGAGGCTGTCGTCCCGGTTGTCGCCCATCACGAAGTAACTTCCTTCGGGAACGATCAGCTGCCCGTCTTCCACCAGCTTGCGCATCTGCAGCCACCAGGAACCCTCCAGCCCGGCGACGGGGAGATCGAGCCGGGGAAAGTCATCCCGGAAAATATCCGGCATGGCGCGGCTGTGCCGC
This sequence comes from Terriglobia bacterium, assembly GCA_963798155.1. GTDB lineage: Bacteria > Acidobacteriota > Terriglobia > Terriglobales > Acidobacteriaceae > CAWCSH01. The sequence continues at coordinate 5,535 of CAWCSH010000023.1, read as the reverse complement.
ACATAATTCTCGTGCAGCGGGACTCCGTTGACGAACACCTGGCGGTGAATCAGGCGCACATGATCTCCCGGCACTCCGATCACCCGCTTTACAAAATGCTGCGTGGGATTTACCGGATACCGGAACACGATGATGTCGCCGCGCTGAATCTTGCGGTACGGCACTACGGGGGAAAGTCCATGCCCGTAGCAGAGCTTATCTACCAGCAGGTAGTCGCCGACCAGCAGGGTGTCTTCCATGGATTCCGAGGGAATCTGGAAAGCCTGCACGATAAAAGTAATCACGAAAACGGCGATCACAACCGTGCCGATCAGCGACTGCAGCGATCCCACCCAGTCGGTCTGCGCGCGTTTGATTTCTGCCGCCTCCGCCATCGCTCAGGACCTTCCCTTTCCGGCGGGCTGGACCGCTGCAGCAGCCGGCGCTGGCGGCGAGATGTTCCAACGCCTGCCGGGCAGCATCCTGTTCCGCATTCTTCTTGGTGGAACCCTCGGCCCGGCTCACGAAGCCAGCGCCGCCGTTTCCCGGAAGCTGCAATCGCGCTTCGACCGTAAATGTCTTCTTGTGCTCCGGCCCCTGCTCCTTCACCAGCACATAGGATGGCTGGGCTAATCCCATGGCCTGGAGCTTCTCCTGCAGCGCCGACTTGTAGTCGTTCACCGGCAGTGGACTGCCGCTTCCCGCCATCCGCTCCAGCTCGGGATTCACGATCCAGCGCAGCACAAGCGGCCACGCCGCCGGTAAGCCGCCGTCGAGGTACACCGCTGCCAGCACGGCTTCCAGGGCATCCACCAGCAGGGTGGTCTTGCCTCGGCCGCCACTCTTCTCTTCTCCTCGCCCCAGCCGCAGGTACTCTCCCAACTGCAACTGCTGCGCTACCTGAATCAGATGGCGCTCGCTCACCAGGTGGGCCCGCAGCTTGGATAGCTCACCCTCGCGAAACTTGGGGAAGCGGCGGAATAACTCTTCGGTAGTGACAAAGCCGAGCACGGCATCGCCCAGAAACTCCAGCTGCTCATTATCTTCCACTCGCCTCGGCTCACCGGCGCGCGCCGTCTCCAGCTCGCGCGCCTGCGAGCTGTGGGTCAAGGCCTTATCGAGTAACTCCGGACGGCTGAAGTCATACCCGAGGGTCTTCTGCAGTGCCGCAATGTCCTGCGACTTCATGATCTGTGGCGAGGCGAAGCGGTCGCGGCGAGACGCGGAGTCCTCTTCTACCTGTGAATTCCGCGTCCCCTTTCTGGTGGCCGTGACAAGAACAACCGGGCCCTCGCTATTGCTTGGGAGTGGCTGGATTGGTAGGCACCGGGGCTGTCCCCGACGGAGCAGGATTTGCCATCCCCGAGGGATTGGCGCCGGCTGGAGCCGTTCCCCCGGTCAACTGCACCAGGCGGTCCCGTTCCCGCCGGGCCAGGGTCCCTGCCGTGGTGCCTTCCTGCGTCAGTTCGACCGCGTGATTTGCTTCCTTCAAAGCGTCCGGATACCTTCCCTGCTTGTCGAGCGCCAGAGCCAGCCGCAAGACCACAACCGGGTCGGGCTGAGCCGGATAGACGGCGAGCGACTTGCGGAAATCGTCTTCCGCCTCTTTGAACTTGTCCTGCTTGAACTGCAGCGTGCCCAGGATCGCGTAAGCGCTGGAGCGAAGAAAGCCCTTATACGCGTCCACCTTGTCCTGCGGCGTGCCTGCCGGCACCGCAACGTCGGTATCGATGGTCTGGACCGCTTTCTCCGCGGACTGCTGGGCTTCCGCCAGCCGCTGGTCCTTATCGAGATCGGTGTCGCGGGTGCGCTCGGTGAGAACCTCGGCCACCCCGATCAAAGCCTCAGGATCGTTGGGATCGATGGCCAACACCTTGCGTCCCATCTCCAGCATCTTGTCCGCATTGTTCGCGCTCTGGTAAGCGTGCATGGCGTCGCGGTAGAGCAGGATTTTGAGTTCGCTGTCGGGATACTTGGTGGCGAAATCGTCGGCCGCCTTCTCCAGCGCTGCGGGATCGCTGCCGCTGGCCTTGGCTGCGTTGTAGGCGTCAAACTCCGCCTGGGTCTTGGCCTGCGGGGGAAGCTTGCCGGTTGCCGGGGTGGTTGCTGCCCCGGCTTGCGGCGTGGCCGCCGTTCCAGCCTGGGGCGTTCCCGAGGTGCTCTGCTGCCCTGCGGGCGCCTGGTTGGCAGGGGGTTGCTGCGCGACTGCGAAGGGCGCCAGCGCCAGCATCAAAACTGCCAATTTCATTGGGTTCATGCTTTCTCCTTGTGACTCCGTGAACGAGACTCTGTGAACGAAATTGTTGAACTTGAAATCTACTGCTGCGGCTGCGGCTGCGGCGGCTGCGCCTGCGCATGTGGCGGCTCGTAAGGCTGCTCAATCCCGCGCTCCGCCGCCGTCTTGGCTTCGGGGACGCCGGCGTCGAGCGCCGCTTTGTACTGGTTGAGCGCCGCTTCGCGGTCAGCCTGCAAATCAAAAATTCTTCCCAGATAGATGTGCGACCATGCCACCACTTTAGGTTCTTTGGCGGCTTCGATCGCTTTCTGAAAGTAGTCGCGAGCGCCGCTCATATCACGGTTCATCGCCGAGACCTGCGCCAGGATGAATAGTGCCCTTCCCTGATCTTCGTTCTTGTCCTGCAGCGCCTCTTCAGCCAGTTTCTGGGCTGCGGCTGCATCCCCGGCCGATAGCCGCTGCTGCGCCGTAATCAACAGCTTGCCCTGGTTGGCGGGCGACAGGTGCAGCAGTTCGGGATCCGACTTGGCAGCGAACTGGACCTGCTGCGCCGCTTTTTCCTGCTTGGAAACATCAATGCCCGCCAGCATATCGCCATAGGCGGTGCGCAAGCCGGCAGGATCTTTCTCAAACTTTACCAGCGCGTCGTAAAAATACTGGGTCAGCACGAAACCCTGCCGCATGGAAGCGTCCACTGCCTTCGCCCGTTCGGTTTCCGGAGTCTTGCTGGTCCCCAGCGTGCGCGCTTCAATCGCCCGGATCAGGCACTCGGTCACCAGAAGCGAATCGTCATTCTTGAAGCTCTGATCCATAGGAGCGGTCTTGACCGCGGTCAGCAAAGGCTCCATGCGCTTCAACGTCATGGGATACTTCAGCGCCATCGGATCCAGCAAGTAGTGCAGGTAGGTATGCCGGATCTGCTCCATCTTCAACGCCGCATCGGCGCTCGGCGATAACACAACGTAATAATCTGAGCCGTAGTTGCGGGCGTTGGTCTGCCCCGGAGCGCCCATGGGATCGACAAACACCGTAAATCCGTGCCCCAGATAGCCCGCCGATGGCAGCTTCAAGTAAATCTCGGTGTCGAACACCATCTTGGACAGCGCTTCGTGGTATCGATCAGTCAGCGCGGTGTAATCCGGCAGATACTCTTCGCCAGATCGCCTGCAGATTGGTTTGTTTGTAAAACGCCTGGAGCGAAGGCACGATGCCCACCACGCTTACTGCATCCGGAGGAAGTTCCGCCTCTTTCACCTTGGGCGCAAGCGCCGGAGGCTCGCCCAGGTAGAGCGCCAGTGAAACATACTGCGCCAGCGTGCCCGAGGCGTCCGGCTTCTGGTGCTCGTTGTAGAACTCGCACATCGTCGCCGTAGTTTCCTGTGCGTCGCGGAAGCATCGATTGCATCGCTCACCTCTCCGCGGATCTTCGCCCTCAGCGGATCCGACACCGACAATTCCGAGTCATATCCACAGGCGTTAATCGCTGCCAGCACCTGCTGAACAGGCTCTCGTTGGTATCCAGGGTAACTTCGGGAGTGTTGTCTCAGCCGCGGCGCAGAATTGTCCCAACAACCCGATGAGGGCTGCGCAAAGCAAGTTACGGAACCAGAATTCAGGGGACCTCCTGGAGGCTGGCAGGTACAAGGAACTGTCTCAGTTTAAAGGGTTTCCCCCGAGGTGGTCAATCAAGCGGCGCGGGCCGGGATGGCGGCGACGGCTATCCCTTCACGCTGATCTTCGAGAACGATATTACGGCCCGCCCGGCAGTTGGACGCCCCATCGAGGTGGCGGGACGAAACCGGGTGAACATCATCATGCCCAGCATCATGTTCTTCACCTGGGACGTAACCGGAGTTTTGTCACTGGAATCCGACAGAATGCGGTAATCCTGCACCCGGCCGTCGGAATCGACATAGGCCTCCACCACCAGGGAATCGCCGTGAATCGCATCCATGGCGCCGAAGGAAGACTCCTGCAGTTGCGGAGCGGTGTGCAGTAGCAGCGGGATATCGGCGTTGTCGGCCTGCAGCGGCGGCGCAAGCAGCCCATCACCACGCCAAAAATCAGTACCGCCGTGACCAGGCCGGCGGTGGCCGGAACCATGAAGGCATCATCGCATTCTGCAGCGAATTCCATCGCACCCCCAGAATCGGCCGTTTCGATCGTCGCGACTTCCCGGAGATAGCCACGCGCAGCTTCAGTGACAGGTCAGCCGGGGGCTTTCTACGCCCGGTTGTCGAGAAACTGCCGAACCTCGCCGCAGAGATACGTATTCGCGAGTTGCAGGCGGTGCAGCCCTGCAGGTGCAAATCCAGTTCATGCATCTGCTTGCCGGTAACCATCCCGTCCAGATACGGCGAGAACAGCGTCTTGGCCTGCCCACATGTCATGACGCCACCTCCAGCCCCGGCTCCTGCGCCGAGGGATCGGATGAGACGTTTGCTCTTGCATGGCGGGTCGACTTCTTTTCCGACGGAGCCTGCAATCCCAACTCTGGGCCGACATCCCGGATGTAAGCCGTCAGACGCTGGCGCAGAGCTTCGCGCCCGCGCGTCAGACGCGATTTGACAGTTCCCAACGAGACGTCTGTGATTTCCGCAATCTCTTCGTACGACATTTCTTCCAGATCCCGAAGCACCAGCGTTGTCCGGTAGGGCTCAGGAACTTTCCTCAACTCCTGCTCCACCCGCGCCCGCACTTCTTCGTGTGCCACACTGTCGAAAGGAGATTCACCGGTATCGGCGAGAAAATCGCTGAGCGCCTGGCCGGGACTGGAGTCGTTCCCCTCCATCGGCTCGATCGACATCTCCCGCGCCTTGTGACGGAACCACCAGCGGCGCCGGTTCGAGGCTTCATGGATGGCGATCCGGTAAATCCACGTCTTCAGGCTCGATTCCCCGTGAAAGTGTTTCATGCCACGGAAAACCTTGAGGAAGACTTCCTGGGTGGTATCGGCCGCGTCGGACGGGTCCGACACTACGCGATAGACCAGGCTGTAAACCGGCTGGTGGAACTCTCCAATCAGCCAGGCGTAGGCTTCTTCCGAACCAGCTTTCAGTTCGGCCACTATGGCCGATTCTTGCGTGCGGATACCGATCGCGCTTGCCAGATTGCCCACCGAGGTTGCTCCCGCCATCACTCCCATGGCGCCACCCCCATTATAGGTTCTTTTGGGTGGAAAGCCGCGCCCAAAAGTGGATTCACCCCTGCCCGGATCCTCGGCATCTGCAAAATTGCTTCCTCGAGGAATAGACTCCGCGCCTACCGTAGAGGTTCCCGAATATGTGCATTTATTTTCAGCAGGTTTGCGCCTGCGGGTC
>CAWCSH010000022.1:0-33082 GCA_963798155.1 Terriglobia bacterium | reverse complement strand
GAGCGCGGTAGGAATCGAACCTACAACCTACTGATTAAGAGTCAGTTGCTCTGCCAATTGAGCTACGCGCCCTTGCCGAACTGAGCTTTGCCCGGTATCCACTCCATCCTGGCGGAGAGTTTATTAGGCGGCTCACGCGGCAGCTGGGAGGCTGCATTCTGCGGGAACAGTTGCGAGTGTAACACATCGCTATGGCGCGAATGCCGGTTTGGAACGCACCTTCGCTGCATGCACCAGCGCCCTACAGCGCGTGTTTAGGAGCGTTGCCGCAGACCGTGGGCAATGCCGGACTGCGCGCCTGCCGCTGCGGCTTGAGCCCTTCCGTCGGAGGCGAGGGGCTGAGCCTCGACCGGTGGACGGCGCTCCACCGTTCCCAAGATGGGCATGTCGTCGATGCCATTGGTGTTCGCCTGATACACCGCGCGCGGATCGGCGCACAAGGCGTTGATCAGGTCGCGCTGGCGGCGGTTTAGCACCTGCAAGGGCAGCAGCTCGAAGTGGCGGAAGAGCCACATCAGGTACAGACGTTGGCGGAACGACGGCTTGATGTATCGGGGTCCGAGGGGGGTCAGGACTCGTAACACTCCATCCACAAGCTTTTCAATCCACATTTGGCTGGATCCCATTCAAAAATAAGTTGTCTTCTTGAACCAGAGCAATTCAAGGGCCAGCATTATGCACTAAGCTTGATGCATTGTGCAAAAGATTTTCGGCACTTCCCGATCTGGCCTGCCTAACCCCCTCCACAGGCACAGGTTGCGAGTGCATCATTTTGCACAACTTGGGAGGGAAAACTCCTTCACTCCCTCACCCTACCATCCTCCCGGGCCGATCTGAATCGTGGCCACGTCTAAAAGCTTACCTTGGCGGCAAACTGCACCCTCGCGGACCCCCGCTTCCCAGAAAGGGATTGCCGATTCACACATCCCCGGGAGCCGTGATCTGGTAGTAGCCGCTGTGTACCCCCGTTGCCGCGTCCGGCGAACCGATATCCGCGATGAAGTTTGGCATGGATGGATTGGCGAAATTGGGATGGTTGAACAGGTTGAAGAACTCCGCCCGAAGCTGCAGCGAGGCGCGCTCGCTGATCGGAGTGTTCTTATAGAGCGAGAAGTTGATTTCTTTGAAACTGGGAGCGACCAGAGCACCAGGTAAAACGCCGGCGGATATCGGAACGAGTTGCCGAATTCGCCGCCGGATTGATGCTGTTCTACGGCTGTGCCTGATCCTCTTGCCGCAGATTTTCATTAGCCGGGATTTTTATTGCCCAAGGATCTCCGGCAGCAGATCCATCTTCCGAATCTTCGCAGCCAGCGCCACTTCACCGTTCTGCGAGCCGTCTTCCACTCGCACGATCGATGCCTGGCAGCAGACCCAGCCGGACTGTCCCTGGTTCAGTTCTGGCGGCAGCATCAGGACGATCTCGACTTCACTTCCCTCTGTGACCTTGGCATCGGTGTAAAGAAACACCCCGTTCCGGCTCAGATCGCGAGTGTGTCCTACCGCCGGCGCAGCTCCGTCCGCACTCTTGAGGGAGACTGGAAGGCGCACCGTCAGGCGGGGTTCGCTACGGCTCTCTAGCTTGGGACCAGCCATGGGAAGAGCCGAGAGTAGCACAACCGCCAAATGCGAACGCAGCGATTTTCTGAACCCGCCGAATTCCTGAATTCCAGCAACGGCTTCCAGAGCACGCAGCATCCAAATGCCGTTATGTCCAGGTGGATCGCCTTTGACCCGGATTCTGCGGCGGAGCTGGCCCGCCGGTTTGGCCTGGAGAACGTGGAACTCCGGCAGAACGGGCTGTTCGCAGCCGCGTTCAAGGCCGAACGTCCCGCCGTGATGCTACTGGGGGCTGAGCAGCCGGGCCGGGTCATGCTGGTTCGGGTCACGCCGAAGGGGAAGGAAAACGCACAGCCAGCCGCAGGCGGCGAACCTCAGGAGGCGAGCTCTAAAGAACCGGCTACCCCGGATGCGCCTGAATTTATTCCTTCTGGATTGCTTGGTCTGAGTGATGAGCTGGTCTTTCACGATCAGCCTGAGTTCGAATCGACCGGAAGAGCGCAAACAGGTCGCGGTTCCCGCCTGAAGAAGCTTTGGAACAACCGCGGATTGGGTAATCGCCGAATTGGTAAGGATCGTGCCGAAGCGGATTAGATCCGATCGCGAAGACCCGCAGCGCGATATCAGAAGGTAAACGCAACCCCGCCGCGTACTGCTCTCGCTGATTGAACCAGGTACACGGTACGCCCATCCTGCGCCAGCACCGGAACATAGCCCTGAGCGAGCAGGTTGCGCACGTCAATCAGCGCTTCCATGCGGGCCGGAATGAAACCCACCGAAGGAATCGGTTGGCGGAAGAAAATATCGAGGAAGGGATCAGCCTGTCCGGGAGAGACGTTAAACGCATCGACCGCTGTAAGGGCGGGGCCGCTGGTCCAGCGATACGACGTGACCCAGCGGGTCTTCGCACCGGGAAGGGTTCCGCTCATTTTAGCAGCAATGGCATGACGGTCCTTGACTGTCATGGCCCGGCTGGCATCCTCGAGGCTGGCACCGTTCTCCAGATCCAGTGCTCCGCCGTAGCCGTAATCGACCGTGGCGGTCAGGTTTGAGTTGATCTTGCGCTGGTAAACCACGCGTACGCCACCGGTATTCAGGTCTCTGCCCCGATAGCTGAACGTTCCGGAATAAATATCAGGCAGCACATCGCCGTTCTCGGCGGAAATCTCGCCTACGCCGGTCAATGCCGGGTCGATCACCCGGTCGGAATAAACCGCCAGCTGGATCTTGTTATTCCCTGCCCGCTGCGAGATGGAAAGCTCGTGATGATGAGCGCGCTCCACTGTGGAGCGGAAACCCGCCATGGTCACATGCGGTCCGGATTCACTCAAATCCGCAGGAGCGGAATCGAACCCCTTCTCTGCCCGGCTGTCCGGGGCCGAAGTCGAATAGCGATACTCCACCACCGTGTTCGGCGAAAGGTGCAGATCGGCCGACCCGAAGGGACGGAATGCATTCACCCTTCCCATGAACTGGATGGTCTGCAACTCGCTGCCAAACTGCAGCTCAAGCACATCGCCCAGGGTAAAGCTGTCGGAGGTGGTCAACGCCAGCGCCTGCAACGCGGCATTGTGCAGGCTGGCATCCGGTGAAGCCAGGCGACGCATGGTGAGCGCAATCTGCGGCTCTGAACCATTGGCCAGTTTGTGGCTGTAGGAGGCGCGCAGCACCGCAGCCGGCGAGGTATCGCCATATCCCAGATTTCCGCGCAGGGCGAGCGTCCCTGCCGAGAACATGGACTTCTCCACCGAGAACCCGGTGCTCATGTCGGAAGCGCTGCCATAACCCTCAGAAGGCGAACCGGCGAGGAATGATAATGTGCCCTTTAGATCATGTTCGTCGCTGGCGCCCTCAGAGGCCACGACTGCGCTGCCATCCGGCAGGACCCGGAGGATGGGGCGATTCGCGGCCGACCGCAACACCCACTTCCAGTCATCCTCATCGGAAGAGGTGCGCGTGGGCCCCAGGCGGATCGCCTCGAACAAGGTGCTGAGGGTGACGTTCACGATGGCGCTCGCACCGGGGTGAAGCCCGATCTTTTCGCGGAGCGCAGGCAGGAAAGATGGTTCGGAAACCTTCAGATCGTAGCTGCCGGGTAGCAGTCCCGTGATGGTGTAAAAACCATGCTCGTCGGTGAACACCCGCAGAGTGCTCACGGCGGAGCCCAGCACCTCCACCATGGCTCCCATCTGGGGAGCGCCATCGGCGCTGCGCACGGTTCCCGAAATCGTCCCTGGCTTCGCTGCCGCGAGCGCCGGAAGCGCGAGGCCCAACGCCACGACAAAGCAGCCGAGCTTATTTAGCATAGCCACCCACCTGAGGGAGATCCAAGGTCCTGGTTATTCCACAGCAAACATCGCCGTTGGATCCACGGATTGCTTGGAGATGTTGTCGTTGACCTTAATCTGAATACGATAGATCCCGGGATCGAGATTGGCGGCCGAAAGAGTTTTTTGCAGGGTCACCTGGTCGCCAATATTGCCCATCTTTTCGGTGGATTCCACGGTGTGGATCACCGCCTTGTTGGTCGCTGCGTTGATAACGTCGTACTCCACGGTCGCCGAGGGCCTGTGTGACTTGTCGTCGACGCCGAGATTATAAATCTGCATCCAGAAGTTTACCTTCTGATTACGCTTGAATACTACCGGCTTGCCATCGGCCGGTGCCACTCGCGGCCGCACCTTGGTGGTGCCGATCACGAATTGGCCGGTGCCTACGTTCTTGGAGGGCACCGGCTCCATCACATCCGCCACAATCAGCGAAGAATTCGAAAGCCGGTCGTCGGCATAGTCCGGCACCACGATTCCCTTGCTCCATGTCCCCGTGCGGTCGCCGTTCACATCTTTTACCACGATATCGAAGCGGTAGCGGCCCGGACGCAGCGGAAGTGCCTTCCAATACACTGAGGAATTTTCCGCCACTCGAGGCAGCAGTTCAGCCGGAACGTCCACCTGCACCGGATCTTCGAAGGTCTGGGCGATGCGCCCGGTCAGCGTGGTCACGCGGCCGAAGATGTTGACCGTGCCGCGCTGCACCCCATCTTTGTTCACGAAAGTGATATCACGATTCTTGATCTGAATCGTGACCGGAACCAGCACGGTATCCCCGGTGACCTTGATGAAATCCGCGCGAACATCGAACGGCATCAGGTTCATGCTGATCTTGTGGCTGACCACTTCCTCGAGGTCCTTGAACTTCACGGTCGGAGCTCGGTTCAGCTTGGCGTACTGCTCCAGACGGTCGAACTGCTTGGTCTGCAGATTGTTGGTACCAGGGCCGGCTCCCAGGGTTTCCAGTCCGTTGTTCATGCGGTCGGCCTTGCTCGCCATTCCCATTTCTTCGTACAGCGTGAGACCTGCGCCCGGGGTATGCAACAGCGCATCCTTCTCGCCGCGGTCGATGGTCATGTGGTACTCGCCGCACATGCAGGTATCCACGAACTCGATAATCACTTCCTGGCCGATTCCCTCGAGGTAGCGATAGCGCCAGTCTTCGAAGGGGAAGGTCGAGGTAGTTCCGCCGCCTTCTTCCATGGGACGGTCATAGGTCCCGCCGGCGGGATGGGAATCGATCTCATCCGGCTTGCCGAACATGATGTAAATTCGACCGCGGTCGGTCTTCCAGCCGGGAATGCCGGCCGCGAAATGCTCATTGGCGTAGGCGATGCGAGCGTAGTGGTCTTCCTTGAATTCGTTCTCTACGGTGTCGGGAGTAGGATCGCGACGCTGCCAGAATGATTCGATGAACTGATCGCGCTCCTCATCGTTCGAGAGCTGCTTAAAGGCCGCGCGTTCTTCGTCGGTGATGATCCAGCGCACGTCCTCGTCGAGCCACTTCTTGTAAGTCTTGCTCAACTCTTTGTTGAGCGACTTGGCATTTTCTTTCTTCTGCTTATCCGTCAGAGGACGCTTGAGCGGGTCGGTTTGCTGTTCATCTTGCCCTTTTGCTGACTGATCGCCGTCAGAATTGGGTTCCTGGGCAACCGCAAAAACGCCGAGCAACAGAAGGGACGCGAGTATAGATAGAGACGAAAGGCGACGTAGTAAACCTACCCGAAACATGAAAGGGGCACTCCTATCGGACACACCGGTTCACCCATTTTATGTGTTTAGAACCACCAAGGCAACACAAAGGATGCCCACCTTCATGTAGCGGAACTCGAAAGGTAAGTAGCACAATCCACGAGACTTCCAGGATAGCCAGAGGGCGTGCGGGTTACCGTCCTTTTCCTTCCTGAGCGTTGTCCGCGCTAGGGCTATCCCCCGATGTGCCGCACGAGCCGATGCGGGATGCGCATGCATGGTGGTCGGCACTCTGGGCTGTTATCTTTTCCCGCGACACTTCGTCCATCTGACTCGGGGGAACTGAGATGAGTTCCCCGGCGTACTAACCTCGAACTCAGGAGCGAAACATGCGAAAAGCACCCTGGCTTGTGTTGTTGCTGGTTTTAGCCGCTCTCTCCCTGCAAGGAACCGCTGCAGACGATGCCAGCCCCGTGCCGCGCTTCGACGCAAACAAGCACCTGCTACGTCCAGGGAACTACCGGGAATGGGTGTTTCTCTCCGCCGGGCTGGGCATGAATTACAACCCGCAGGCGGGAGGCCACGAAATGTTCACGAATGTGTTCGTGCCACAATGGGCCTACCATCGCTTCCTCGATAGCGGCAAATGGCCGGACAAGACGACCTTCGTGGTCGAGGAGCGCAGCGCTCAGACCAAGGGCTCTATCAACAAATCTGGACACTTCCAGACTGACTTCATGGGCATGGGCGTGGAAGTGAAAGACAGCCGCCTTCCCGACCAGTGGGCGTACTACAACTTTGGCGAAGACGACAAGACCGCGGACGCCAATCCCAAGGGAGGCTGTTTTCAGTGCCACGAGGACCATGCCGCCGTGGAACATTCCTTCGTGCAGTTCTATCCCACGCTGAAGCCAGTGGCGAAGAAGTTTGGGACCTACAACGCGTCCAGGGAAAACGTGCAATAGCGGGACAAGACCTCTCTCAAGCGGAACTGGAACCCGCGGAGGGTCTTCCGTTCTTGGTCCAGGTGAAAAGAGATTTCCCACAATGGGGGAACCGCGAAAGTTATCGTGAGGCTGTCTGCGGACATGCCACCGAAGTGCCAGAAGGCCATCTAAGCTGCAGGGATCAGGACAGTTAGCCCTTGTTCCAATGGTCACCCAATCGAGCATTATTTGCTTTGCGATTGGCATTAACTCCCTTATTATCCTTAGATTGCGGAACTTAGCTGGTGGCGTCGATCACTGGCAAGATTATTGCAATCTAAGTAGCTGAAATCCGGGGATAGGTACAGGGAAGTAATGTCCAGGAACCCTCTTTTTCGTCTCGCACTCATTTTTGCCTTTGCCCTGCTGTTCTCCGGCAGCGTGATCGCGGCCAACGTCAGCACCCGTCCCCTTACCTCAAAGAAACCGAAATCCGGAATCAGCGAAACCAAGCATGCGCGCAAGCATATGGCGCATCTGGCACATCGCCGTGGACGCACCCTGGTAGCAAGCGGCCGTCGCCGCGTAGTTCACCACCGCCGCCATCGCTACCATGAGCGCTTTACCACCAGTTCTTTTGCCGAGGACATCACCGACGGAGACGTGACTGCCGGCGAAGACCCGGTGGTTCGCCAGGCTGCCATCGACGCCCTGGGCAACATGAATGGAACCGTGGTCGCCATCGAGCCAACCAGTGGACGCATTCTGGCAATGGTGGACCAGAAACTGGCACTCTCGAGCGGCGCACAGCCCTGTTCAACGATCAAGCTCTCGGTCGCATTAGCTGCGCTTAATGAAGGCCTGATCACCAAAGAAACCGAAATCAGCCTGGGCCGCCGCAGCCGCATGAATCTCACCACCGCGCTGGCCCATTCCAACAATGCCTATTTTGAAGCGGTGGGCCGCAAGCTGGGCTTCGAGAAAGTCAGCCACTATGCCCATCTGTACGGGCTGGGCGAGCGCGCGGGATACGAGATTCCGGGAGAACAGACCGGCGTCTATCCCGAAGACGAGATCTCTTCCAAGCTGGGCGGCGTAGGGAAAATGTGTTCTTTCGGCGAAGGCATTTCAATGACCCCGCTGCAACTGGGCGCGCTGGTTTCCGCGATTGCCAACGGCGGCACGCTTTACTATCTGCAGCATCCCACCACCCCGGAAGAGGTTGCCAATTTCCAGCCGCGAGTCAAACGGCATCTACAGATTGCTCCGCTGATTCCCGAAATCTCTGACGGAATGGCGGGCGCGGTGAGCTATGGCACGGCGCGTAGCGTCAGGCTGAACTTCAACGAAGAGGAGATTCTGGGCAAGACCGGCACCTGCTCCCGGGCCGGCACCCGCTTCGGCTGGTTCGCTTCTTACGCCAACACCGACTACGGGCGAATTGTGGTAGTGGTTTTCCTGCAAGGCGGACGTCCAACTTTCGGTCCGAAAGCCGCCGAAATCGCCGGACGCATGTATCGCGGATTGTACGATCACAACTTCTTCGAGGCGAGGTCCCCGGCAGACACCGCCGACACCAAGCCGGTTGCGGACACTCAGTAGCCGTCACACTTCTCCGCAGAAAAGCTGATACGGACAAGGGGTCTCGAAAGAGGCCCTTTTACCTGCTCCCTCGAATTACTAGCTCGGATTGGTAAACTAACCCGCAATCATGCTTCTTCGTTTTACTTCCTGGGCACGACGCGCATTGTGTGCGGGACTCCTCATCGCGTCCGTTCCACTGTTCGCGGCACCGCCCCAGGGTTCCGGCGGCAGCGTGGCCCTGAAAATCATTGTGGTCAGCTCGGAACGAGAAGCTCAGGAGATTCGGGCGCGACTGAAAAAAGGCGAAGATTTTGCCGCGTTGGCCCGGGCGCACTCGACCGATTCCACAGCCGAGGACGGCGGCTCCATGGGAGTGGTCGATCCCGCATCCTTGCGGCGGGAGCTGCGGGACGCGATCACAGGCCTGGCCCCGGGACAGGTGGCTGGTCCGGTAAAAATTTCTTCGGGATACGCGCTGCTCGAAGTGGAATCCGGCCCGGCGGCGGATGCGTCCGGGAAATCGTCTGCATACTCCGCACCAGCAGGGGCCCAGCAGTCCCCCAATCTCGCACTGGCAGGCAAGGGAAACGTGCGCTATGCACAAAATGTAGGAGGCGCACCGGAGGCTGAAACCGCGTTTTCCGCCTACGCCAAACCTGACAACTGGGGTACGGACCTGCACGAAGCCTGCGAGATCCGGCAGAAATCGCTGGCGCAGAATATCGACCAGCTGGAACATCTGCTCAGTCCGGAAAATGCGGAGCAGCTACAGAAGATCAGGCCCGTCGACCAGATGCAGATGCGTTTTGCTCTCGGTCAACTGGACGCTTATGAGGGCAAGATGGATAAGGCCATCACCCAGTGGGAAGCCGACTACCATACGGTCGGATCGCAAATCCCGGGCGCACTTTCGCAGTTGCAGGTCGCGCTCGGCACCGGCTACCTGCACAAATCTGAAATGGAGAACGGAATCTACACCGCCCCCGGCGATCGCTGCATTTTTCCGCCGAAGAACAAGACTCCATTCAAGCAGACCACCGATTCCGTGAAGGCAATTCAGTACTTCGAAAAATATCTGGCGGAAAAGCCTGACGATTTCGAAGGCCGCTGGCTGCTCAATCTTGCTTACATGACTCTGGGCAAATATCCGGAAGGAGTGCCGGCTAGGTACCTGATTCCTGCCCCAGCCTTTGAAACACCGCCATCCCAGGTCGCCGGCGTTCCCCGCTTCCAGGATGTCGCGCCCGAAGCCGGCATCAATCTGGTCTCCATGGCGGGCGGCATCATCGTGGACGACTTCGACAACGACGGCCTGCTCGACATCGTCACCTCCAGCTACGACATGTGCGAGCACATGCATTTTTTCCACAACAACGGCGACGGCACCTTCACTGACCAGTCCGAAAAGGCCGGGCTGATCGACCAATTGGGCGGGCTGAATCTGATTCAGGCCGACTACGACAACGACGGCTGCATGGATGTTCTCGTCATGCGCGGAGGCTGGCAATCGCCGATGCGGCGCTCCTTGCTCAAAGGTCATTGCGACGGAACCTTTACTGACGTTACCCAACAGGCCGGCTTGCTCGAACCGATGGCTGCATCGCAGACCGCAGTGTGGGCCGACATTGATAACGACGGCTTTCTCGACTTATTTGTGGGCAACGAAAAAGGTCCCAACCAGCTGTTCCACAACAAAGGCGACGGCACCTTCGAAGAGATCGCGCACAGCGCGGGCATGGACAGCTCGGTGGTCACCAAGGGCGTGATCTCCGCCGATTACGACAATGATGGCTTTCCCGATTTCTACGTCTCGAACCTGAATGGAGACAATCTCCTCTATCACAACAACCACAACCGGACATTCACCGAAGTCGGCAAACAGGCCGGAGTGCAGCAGCCCTGGGTCAGCTTCCCCGCCTGGTTCTTCGATTACGACAACGACGGCTTACCCGATCTCTTCGTCCCCAGCTACTACATGAGCGTGGATGAAGTGGTGCGCAGCTATCTCGGCATGCCGCACAATGCGGAAGGGGCGAAGCTCTACCACAATCGCGGCGACGGGACGTTCGAAGACGTCAGCGCCAGCGCTCACCTCGACCGCGTCTGGATGCCCATGGGTTCCAACTTCGGAGACATGGACAATGACGGCTTTCTCGACATTTACTTGGGGAATGGAAATCCGTCGTACACGTCCATGCTGCCGCATGTGCTGCTACGCAACGTGGACGGTAAATCATTCGCGGATGTCACCGCCGCTTCCGGCACCGGCGACCTGCACAAAGGCCACGGCGTGGCTTTTGCCGATATCGACCGCGACGGCGATGAAGATCTTCTTACCGTGACCGGCGGGGCCATTCCCGGCGATGCCCACGCGTTCCGCTTGTTCGAAAACCCTGGCGACGGCAACGACTGGATCAACCTGCATCTGGTCGGAGTGAAATCGAACCGGGCCGCGATTGGGGCGCGTATCAAGCTGGTGGTGCAAGAACGGCGGCGCAAAGCCGCGGACCATCTATCGAACGGTCTCAAGCGGAGGCTCGTTCGGGGCCTCTCCCCTGGAACAGCACATCGGCCTGGGGACGCTCGGCGCATGTCCAGGAGATGGAAATCTGGTGGCCCACCAGCAATACGCGGCAGAAGTTCACGGACGTTGCCGTGAACCAGTTTCTCGAAATCAGAGAATTCGGTAAGGACTACAGTAAGCTGAATCGCAAGCGCTTTCGGTTGGGAGGCGGCGGGAACCATGCTTCAGCTGGAAACTCCGATCGTTGATGAGAATGCGCGAGAGTCATTCACCACGGAGGACACAGAGGAACACAGGGGAACTGAGAAACGCAGAATTGAGAACTAGGGAAAGACAGCCGAACTGGTTTGATTGTTTCCTCTGTGAACCTCTGCGTCCTCTGTGGTGAACAAGCACTTCCATGAAGCTCCTCAACATCTTCGGATCGGGATTCTGGTTCACGCTCTCCTGGTTCACGCTGTCCATCGCTCTGCTGGCGTCGCCCGCCACGGGAGAGCAGCGCTACCCGGCTAGCGGCCTGCTCCTGCAAGTTAACCCCGCTGAAAACACCATCACCGTTTCCTGCAAAGAAATCTCCGGCTTCATGGACGCGATGGTCATGCCGATTTCCGTCCGCGATCCCAAACAGCTCGTCGGCCTCTCCCCCGGGGCGATGATCGAATTCACGCTGGTGGTGGAGAAGCAGTCGTCATACGCCACCGCGGTTCGCGTGCTGCGCTACGAGAGCCTGGAACAGGAACCACTGCAGGCGCGGCGCCTCGGCCTGCTGCAGTCCCTTGCCGATCCCACTCGCATGGTCCCATTGGCGGTCGGCACCGCCGTCCCCGATTTCAAACTCGTTGATCAGAAGAACCGTCCCGTCTCGCTCTCCCAATTCAAAGGCAAAGTGGTCGCACTGAACTTTGTGTACACCCGCTGTCCGCTGCCCGAATACTGCTATCGTATGGTGAACAATTTCGGGCGATTGCAAAAGCGTTTCGGAGCCCGTCTGGGCCGCGATCTGGTGCTGCTCACCGTCAGCTTCGATCCGGTGCACGATCAGCCTGAGGTCCTGGCCCAGTACGCTTCCGCCTGGAAGGCCAATCCCGAAACCTGGCACTTCCTCACCGGCCCGCCAACCGACGTGGACCGCCTCTGCAAGCTGTTTGGAGTGGACTCCTGGCAGGACGAAGGCGTGCTTACCCATACCCTGCACACCGCGATCATCGACCGCAATGGCGCACTGGCCGCCAACATCGAAGGCAATCAATTCACGCCGTCGCAGCTAGGAGACCTGGTGGAGTCAGTCCTAGGCCGCGCGCGCTGATTGCACGCAGAAACCTGACCACATATCACGGCCGAAGGTGGCGGAGCGAACGACCGATAGCCAACAAACAACGCCCGCTCCTAAGCCACCTTCCACAACACCAGTTTCTGGCTGGACGCAAAGCGCCCTGCCGCATCCACGCTCCTGACCTGGTAGTGATGCGTGGCGGTGTCGGCAATCACTTCATTGAACGCGAACGGCTTTTTCTTGCTGACCTGCGGGCTGTGCGGCACTTCGCTGACCTTCTGCTGGTCGCGCCAGATTTCGTAATGCGCGATCGGTTCGTCCCCGGCGAAGGCCGTCTGCCATTCCAGATGGGCCACCCGCTGGTCGCCCTGCATCTCCTCCTGCACCGAGGGCGAAATCGGCGGGGTCAGCAGCTGCTTCGGGAGCTGGAAGTAGTTTGTCATGCCGCTCTTGGCCGTGGCCGCCAGCGCTTCAATTTCACGGCGCTCGGTCAGCGAAAGCCCGTTCGGCGAAATCTGCGCGGCTGACAGGTTTTGTTTCAGCTGGCAATCGCCGGCATTCGAATCAATGTGCCCGGTGCCGATGATCGCCGTGTGCATCCCCGGCGTGGTCAGGGTGTACTCGACCAGCCGCCGGCTCGGCAATCCTGCGCCGCCCACAGTGTGAATCACATCTTCTGGAGCGTGCGAGAAGCGCGCTTCCTTGCCGTACATGGCGCCGTCGGCGAAGGTCTTCATCGCGATCAGTCCCATGTTCTTGGCCGCCGCCACCGGAATCACGTTGTACTGCATGTTGAAATTCTGGCGGTCGTTGGCGTTGATCGCCACCAGCATGGCGTCGAGAATGTTGCGATCGTCGCGCTGGATCATCTCCATGTTCACCGAGGGCGAATGGTGGCCCGAGAAACCGATATGGCGCAGCAGTTTCTCGCCTTTGGGATTCAGCCCAGTGAGGTTGGTGCCGTCGCGATAATCGAGCAGCGCCGCCAGCGCGCCGATGTTCTCGGCGTTCGCATCGGGACGATCGAGTCCCTCGTACACCGCATCCACTTCCGCCATGGAAGACATGCTGTGCAGCAGCACCATGTCGAGATACGCTCCCGGCGGGTAGTATCCGCGGCCGTCGCCGAAGATCAGCGTCAGGCTGCGCTTTACGTCGTCAATGGTGTGGGAGCCTTCGGGTCCGTTGGTGAAACTTCTCACGTCGTCTTCCTCCGGGCCGCCTTTGGCCCAGCGAAGTCCGGTCTTGCTGGTCAGGAAGATCGCGCGCCGTTGTGCTTCCCTGTAGCCCGGCTGTCCCGCAACCAGGTGCAACTCGCGGAACGCCTTCCCGTAGTTCGCCTGACTGGGGCCGTATGCGTTCGAAGTGTCGAAGTAATTGATGCCCAGTTCGTAAGCTTTCAAAAGGATCTTCACGGGATCGACGCCGGGGGGCGTCCATTGCAGCGACGCCTGTCCGCCCATGCCGAGCGTGGTCGCCTCGAAGTCGAGACGTCCCATGCTTCGCTTCATCGGTTTCAGTACGTTGACATTGCCGAAAGAAAAATACGGTCCGAAAGAGAGTGCCGCCGAAGCCATGGCGGTGGTTTGAAGAAAACTCCGCCGCGAAATCGCCTGCCCGAGCGTGGAATTCATGAGAGCCTCCTGGCACGGTGGCAGGGGCATTGCCGAGCGGCAATGAGGCGCCACCGCGAGAGCGTGTGGCCGGAACCGCGAATCGAAATGAAAACGGCTCAGCTTCTTATTACGTCTTCCTGCCCCCGGGTGCAGTGACCGCGGTCACACAACAGACGCCCCTAAGAATCGGAAGTCGCCGCGTTGGCGCGCCATGACAACCTTTGCAAGCTTTCGCTTTGATGATTTGGATGTGCGAACAGAAATCGGCCAACGTGATGAAGCGAGCCAGATAAGAAATCTGATCGCAATGGCGAACAGGTTGAGCGAACAAGTTGACGAGCAGGAGTAAGAACGGATTGCGTTTTCCGAAATTCGCTTTCCTGCCGCGCCGCGGTGCGGGATCTACTCTCGCGGCGTCTTCACGTCCCGCTCAATCACGCCGTCTTTGATGTGAATCACCCGGTGGGCGTACTCGGAGATATCGTGCTCATGGGTGACCAGCACGATGGTGTTGCCTTCGGAATGCAGCCGGTCGAACAGCGCCATAATTTCATTGCCGGTCTGCGAATCGAGGTTTCCGGTCGGCTCGTCAGCCAGAATGATGGAGGGCCGGTTTACCAGCGCGCGGGCAATCGCCACTCTCTGGCGCTGGCCACCCGAGAGCTCGTTAGGCTTGTGCATCATGCGGGACTCCATGCCGACTGAGGTCAGAGCGCCCTTGGCGCGCTCCGCCCGTTCTTCCGCCGGAACGCCGGCATAGATTAGGGGCAACTCCACGTTGTGGAGCGCGGTGGCGCGGGCAAGCAGGTTGAATGTCTGGAACACGAATCCGATTTCCTTGTTCCGGATCCGCGCCAGTTCGTCGTCATCCAGTTCGCTGACCTGCTGTCCGTTCAGCCAGTACTGTCCCTTGCTCGGAGTATCCAGGCAGCCGATCAAATTCATCAGCGTCGATTTCCCCGATCCCGAGGGTCCCATGATGGCCACGTACTCATTGCGATTGATGTGGAGATTCACTCCGCGCAGCGCGTGCACCTGCTGCTCCGAACCCATGTCGTAGGTCTTCCACAGGTCCTCGGTGGCGATCATGAAGGATTGCGGGCCGGCCGACACGTTGGGCGGCGCGATGCTGACGACTTCTGCGGTTGCCATTTTTCTCTCCTGCTCCTCTGGGGGCACTACCCGCTCCGTTCTGATTGGGTTCCCATCCACTGCATTCTGCCGGGTTCCACTGCAGTCCCCCTGGGCACTGCGGCAGCCCCACACCAGTACGTAGTACGTTGGACGTCCGACTCCGCGGAAGGTTAACTCTCTTCTTCAGGTTTCTTCGGCGCCGAGTTATCCACTTTCACTCCCGCACCCGGCTTCAGGGTGCGCAAAACTTTGTAGCTGCCAATGACGATTTCGTCGCCCTGTTTCAGGCCCTTTAATACTTCGATGTCGGTAGTACCGGCAATACCGGTATCCACTGGCACAAATTCGGCCTTCTGGTTGCGCAGAACGAATACTCCCTGAATTTCAGGATCGTCTTTCTCTGACGTTTCGGTGCTCGGAGTAGCCGCCTGCACCGTGCCCTTTTCATTGGTTTTCGGCTGCAGATCCGACTTATGCCGCACGGTCAGCGCCTGAATGGGGATAGCCAGAACCTGGTTGCGCGCAGCCGTCGTAATCTTCGCGGTGGCGGAGAGCCCCGGGCGTAATAATGCAGGAGGATCCTGCAGCGTGACCACCACTTTGAAATCCTTCGCCTCTTCACTAGCGCTGGTCTGCTGCGATGTCGAGACGCCGGTGGAGCGCAGGATCGCGTTGTTTCCGATTTCCGTGACCACGGCTTTGAAAGTCTTCTTGGGCACGGCGTCGATCATGACTTCGGCGGGCTGTCCAAGTTTGACATTCACGATGTCGGTCTCATCCACCCGCACTTCGGCGGTCACCACCGACATATCGGCAATCGTCATCAGTGTGCTTCCCGGAGAATTCTGAATGCCGACGACTACGGTTTCTCCCTCGCGCACCGGCAGGTTGGTGACGGTGCCGTCGAAAGGGGCCCGGTAAATCGTCTTTTGTAGTACGTCGTCGGCGCGGGTTAAGTTCGCCTGAATCTGGGAAATGTGGCGGTCGGCGGAGTCCTTCTGAGCACGCGCCTGCGCGACCCGGGCCTGGGCCTGGGCCAGCCCGGCTTCGGCGGTCTGCCAGGCAAGTTTCTGGGTGTCGTAGTCGGATTTTGCAATCAGCGCAGCTTTATACAAGCCCTGGGCGCGCTTCCAATCGAGCTCAGCTTTTTCGAGATCCGACTTAGCGCGGTTCAGGTCTGCGGCCGAGGTATTGAGCGCGGCTTCGGCGGCCACGGCATCGGTTCGTGCGGCTTGCAGGCCTGCCGGGTGGCGTTGACGTCGGCGGCAGACTGCACGTTTTCCAGCTGGGCCAGCAGCTGGCCCTTCTTAACTTTGTCGCCTTCCTGCACGTAAAGCTTGGTGATTTTGCCGAAGGCGTTGGCACCCACGTTGACGTAGGTCTGCGGCTTGATTTCTCCGGAAGCACTGACGATGGAAGTCAGATCCAGACGCTGTACCTTTCCGGTCTGAACCGCAACCACATTCTTGTGGCTCTGATGGATGGTAAAGCCAATGATGCCAACGAGAACAACGGCTACTCCGACGCCGATGCCCACTTTCTTTCCGGTGCTCATAACTCCCCTAAACGCGTGCCCTCGGCAGCTTTACCTAAGTTCCAATGAAGCCGGGGCATAGGCGCGATGATGTCTCCTGATCCTGAGCAGATTTCAGGCAGCATCTTGCAGTAGGAAGTACGGTCCACCAGACAAAAAGTTCCAATTAGCACCGCAACCTACGTGGAAGGAGCCAGATCAGCGAAGGAAACAGAACGACTCTAACATTATAGCCTGTGGAGGGCCTGGCAAGAACCTGGGGAACACCTGGACGATCAATAGCGTGCAGGGGGTTACAGATAGAGACCTGCGCCCTGATGGAATTCCCCCGGGATTGATTACCCCTTCGAAGACCGCCGGGTAGTAGCGCACTTTCAATGACATGCAGTGCGCCACCACCCGTCCGGACGGGGATCTACTTCGCCGGATTGATAAGGCTACTCGACTACGAACACAGCGATCCGTATTCCTGGATGTATCGGATCGAATAGATAGTAGCCGTCGTCCACATAGTCGATGTAGTCGTCGTCGTCGTACGACCACCCCATGGGCCATGGTTCGGCGAGTTGGAACCAATAGTCGGAGTAGTAGAAGCGAGGGTGATTTTCAACGATGGTGACCCGCTGTACCCGGAAATGATGCTCCCGGCCGAAATGTTGGCGAAAACGGTCGTCGGGAATGCGGCGGCCGCGGAAATTCGCATTTGCGGGATGCGCGCCGCGGGCGTCGTGGTCCTGATGCTGGTCGCGTTTGGCGTCTTCTCTGGCCTGATTTTGTTGCTCTTTCTGGTTATGCTGCGCCTGCTCCTGTGCACGTTTGGCATTGTCCCGGTTCTGCTTTTCCTGCTCCTGCTGCTGATGTTTGGCCTGGTCCTGCTGGTGTTTCATCTGATCTTTTTGTTGTTTCTCCTGAGCCTTTTGTTCCTGCTGATTTTGCTCTTGGGCGCGGCGGTTCTCGTCCTGTTGCGGTTTCATGTTGGGACGGTCTTCATTGGCACTCATTCGACGATCTTCAGGCCGATTGTCTTGCGCCTGAACCGGTTTGGCGTGGTCCGGATGGTCCGCTTTCGGCTTCGGCGGTTTTGCGTTCTGCTCCGGCTGCGGTTTCTCGTCGGGGTGGTCCTGGGGATGATCTTGCGCGTAAAGTGTGAAACTCCCTCCGGCCAAAAGGAGCAGGGTCAGCGTACAGACGATAGCAAGTCGTTTCATGTGCTCTCCGGTGCGACCAGTTTGTAATTCCTATCGCGCCCCAAACAGGCCGCACGCGACTTCCGGGGGCATTCCAGGTTGGTCCCGATGCGGCCTGAGTAGCTGTTGATGTGCTCCGGTCAAATCGGGATGGCCGCTGGGAACACGGAGTCAGCAATCCACCGTAGAGTCCTGCTGGGGAAGCCCGTAGCTCTCAACGGAACCGCTGCAAGTGCCCGGGCAAAAAGGAACCCGGAGGCGAGGCCGTGCGGCCTGCCTCCGGGCGCGAACTGGAGATCGCGGCTTACCAGCTAGTTAATGTCGAACTGCTCCTGATGCAGCGCCGGATCGCTCTTCACGATCACCGTCTTCTTGGTCAGCTCTTCCAGTTCGTTCAGCCAGCGGCCGTTGTTCGCCTTGAGCGCCTTGGCGACTTCGGGATTCACCCGCAGCATGACGTCGGGATGTTCGAGGTGCTTGGCCATTTTGCGCATCTCGACGTAGATCTCGTTGCAGACCGTGGTCACCGACTTCACGAATCCCGTCGACGGTGCAATACGGGCACGGCGCGCCGATGGTGCGTTCGAGCGACTGCTTCACCCGCTTGCGGGTGATGGCCACCAGTCCGAAGTCGTTAAACTGCAGGACCTTTGACGGCGCGCGGTCGCTGCGCAGCGCTTCTTCGAGCGCCTGCATGACTTTCTGGCGGTTGCGGCGCTCGTCCATGTCGATGAAGTCGATGACGATGATGCCGCCCAGATCGCGCAGCCGAATCTGGCGCACGATTTCCTTGATCGCATCGACGTTGGTCTTGACGATGGTGTCTTCCAGGCGCGCGGTCTTGCCGACGTACTTGCCGGTGTTGACGTCGATCGCGACCAGCGCTTCGGTCTGGTTGATGACGATGTAGCCGCCGCTCTTGAGCCAGACTTTCGGACTTCAGCGCCTTGTTGATTTCTTCGCTCAGATCCGAACTGCTCGAACAGCGGAGTTTCTTTGGTGTAGAGCTTCACCCGCCGCACCAGCGCGGGCTGGAAGCGGTTGGCGAAGCGCAGAATGCGCTCGTATTCCTGCCTCGTTGTCCACCCAGATCGCGCGAGAAGTCGGAGCGTGACCTGGTCGCGCAGCACGCGCTCGACCACGTTGAGATCGTGATAGATCAGCGCCGGCGACTTGCCGTTCTCGGCGCGGGTCTTGATCTCGTTCCACAGGTCCTTTCAGGAAACGGATGTCGGCGCGGAGTTCTTCTTCGACGGCGTTCTGCGCGGCGGTGCGGACGATGAAGCCGCCATGCCCGTTCTCCGCGCTCGCTGAGGATGATGCGCTTCAGCCGCTGGCGCTCTTCGTCGGAGGCGATCTTGCGGGAAACGCCGGTGTGGTTCACCGTCGGCATGTAGACCAGGAACCGTCCCGGCAGCGCGATGTGGCTGGTAATGCGCGCGCCCTTCTTGCCGATCGGCTCCTTGGCGATCTGGACCAGAATCTCCTGCCCTTCTTTCAGCAGGTCGCTGATCTGCGGCATGTTCTGGTTTTCGCGGCGGCGGAAATGACGGCGTCCGCCACTGGCCGCGCCGTCCGCGGTAGCTGCGCCGCCGGTCGAATCCCTGACGCTGGGTACGCTGCGTGTAGCGCGGCGGTCGAGGCCGGAGCGCGAACTTCAGCGCGGGCGTCAACCGTTCCGCTCCCGCGGCCTTCCGCATCGAGCAATGCTTCGGCTTCCGCCTGGGCTTCTTCGATCTCGGCTTCTTCCTCGGCTGCCTCGTCCACTTCCTCTTCGCCATTGGCAAGCTCGGCGCCTTCGGCCCCGGCGAGCGGCTCCGCAGAAAGAGGCTCAGAGACGGCGTTCGCCGTCATCTGACATTCCTTCGCTGGAAGCGGCGATTTCATGTGCCGGACTCGCGATAGGCTTCCGCGTGCGCTGGGTTTCTTCTTCCAGTTCCTCGAACGCCGCATCCTCTTCCAGTTCTTCAACGTAGGAGGCGAGATCGGCTTCTTCCTCTTCGATCTCTTCCTCTTCCATCGTCGCCGTGGAATTTTCCGATGGGCTCGCAGCAGGAACTGGGGCGGTAAGTGACGACGAAATCTGATAAGCCGGAGGTTCCTCGACCGAAGGTTCTATGGATTGAGTTTTTTCTTCCTGCTCCGGTTCTTCGTCTCTCTGGTCGTGACTCTCACCGAACACGGCGGCAACGTTGCGCTGGTGCTCACGCTGGCGATCGCTCTCCCAGGGAGAAACTTCCTGGCGACAGTGCCGGCGCAGCGGCAATTTCTTCTGAGTCAGTACTTTCGGAAATCTCCGACGCCCTGCTCTGCGGTTCCGATTGCAACTGCCGTCTCGGCGGCTGTGATTCCGCAAAGAACGGTTCGTCTCCCGGGAAGGTGTCGGCGACCGAAGCGGCATCGAGGATGCGTTTATGGGTTCCTGTTGCTGCTCTTGTTGTTGTCCGCGGGCTGGCAGCCTGGGCCTGCGGTCTGGCGCTCCGGTACTTGGAGATCGACTCTCCCGGCAGGATGATCGGCTGATAGCCGGGAGGCGGTCCATAGTCAGATCGCTCGGAACGCGATCCCGACCGTTCGCGGTCGTGGCGTTCGGGCCGATCGTGACGCTCAAAACGGTCACCTCGTTCCGAACGTTGTGGCCGCTCTGAACGTTCGCACGCTCGGGCCGTTCTGCCCGCTCCGAGCGTTCCGGGCGTTCCGGACGGTCTGACCGCTCCAAACGTTCCGACTGTTCCGGACGCTCGCTGGGTTCGGGCTGGTCGCCGGGGCCGCTTCGGGATTTGGGTGAGCGAACTTCGATTCCGGCATGCGCTCGCCGCGACGTCCACGGCGGCGGCGGCGGTTACGCCAGTTGCCGCGATCTCCGCGATCGCGCTGCTCAGAAGCTGCGCCGGTTGAGCCCTCGCTGCTTTGTGCAAGCTCCGCGGGCTGATCTTCAGAACCCTCATGCCCCTCGCCGCCGGCCGAGGCATCCGCGCCGCTTGGCTTTCGTCACGGGCTGGCTCTGCGGCTGGTAGGGCTGCGACGGCACCGCGCCGGTCGGCATGGCTTCCATTTCGTCGGTGTCTTCCAGCTCCATGAAGTCGGAGACGTAGAGGAAGGCGTCGCGTTCCAGACCGATGTCCACGAAAGCGGACTGCATTCCGGGAAGCACGCGGGTTACGCGGCCTTTGTAGATGGATCCCGCGAGGGTGTATTCGTTTTCGCGTTCCAGGTAGATTTCTGCGAGAAGATCGTCTTCCACCATCCCCACTTTGGTTTCGTGGGGGGTGGAAGACACAAACAATTCTTTTGTCATTCAGACTCCGGTCCCCGGCCGTCATGTGGCCGGGGAATTCACCGGGTCAAAAGCGGAGAAGACGGGTGGGATGGAGCGCTTGCGATGACTGTCCCAGACAGAGGACAGCGAGCACCCCGGGCGCCGGGCCCGAGGCCGAATCCGTTGCAATTGCTTGGGAATCTTTCTCACTGATCGCATTGCGCTGGAAATCCGGGTTTGTGACCGCTCTCTCGGAAGCCATCCTCGCAAGCCGTTCTCACCAGAGAACGTCCTGCTCCTGCTTTCGGGGGGCCGTTACCCGCCCGGCAACGCCTTTCAGCTTCAATCCTTAGCCCGGCCTCGCACTGCGATGTGGCCGGTGATTTTGCCCTCTTCACGCGAGGGCGAACGTATCTTGTTCTTGGGCCGCGCCTGGCTTGCGCAGCAACTCACCCTGCCCTTCCTCCCGCTTTCAGTTCACGAAACGGCGCATGCGGACGTTCATTACCAATCCCAGCGCCAAAAACATAAACAGGACGGAAGACCCGCCATAACTCATTAGCGGCAGGGGTATTCCAGTGACCGGCATAAAGCCAACCACCATGCCAACGTTGACCAGGATATGGAAGCTAAGCACAGCTACCACACCCATGACTACGAACGTGCCAGCGCGGTCGGGCGCTGTTTGCGCGTTCTGGGTCAAACGCATCAGCACTATAAAGTATAGCAGCAATACTCCCAGGGCACCCACAAATCCGTGTTCCTCGGCGAACGCCGCGAAAATGAAGTCGGTTTGCGGGACGGGAAGGAACGCCAGGTGAGTCTGCGAACCCTGGTCGCTGCCCCAGATTCCCCCGGACCCAACCGCAATCAGAGATTGAATGACCTGGTACCCGGAGCCCTGGCTGTCGGCCTCGCGGCTCCATGAAGCTGGTCAGACGCTCGCGCTGGTACGGCTTCAGGCCGTGCCAGGCCAGCGGCATCATCAGTCCGGCGAGAAGAATGACAGTGGCGGCCTGCTTCCAGTGCACCCCGCCGAGAAACAATCCCATGAGGGCGATGGGCATGTAGGTAAGGGCGGTTCCGAGATCGGGCTGGGCCAGCACCATGAGCATGGGAACGCCCACGATAGCGCCAGCCTTGATGAAGTCCGGCCAGGTAAGGTCGCGATGCACCATATCGGCACAGATACTTCGCGACCGCGAGAATCAGGATCAGCTTCACCCACTCGGAAGGCTGAAAGTGCATGCCGCCCGGCAACTTCACCCAGCGCCGCGCTCCCAGATACTTCTGGCCGAAGATGAGCACGGCCATCAGCGACGCCACAGCCGGCGATGTAGAACCAGTGAACCCGGTCGAGCAATACCTGGTAGTTCAACAGGCTCACCATGAACATGCAGACTACGCCCGCGCCGATCCAATACATCTGCCGGATGTGGGCTCCGGCGAACTTGGTGTGTTCGGTGGCGCTGCGAATCTCCAGCACCCCCAGCCCGCAGATGAGCAGGATGAAGGCCAGCAACAGCCAGTCGAAATCACGGTATGAGACGTAGCGGGACATGGGAAATCGCTATTGGCTTCTGGATCGCTTTCAGCTCTCGGCTTGCGACTCTCGGTTTCTCACTTCTCCCTCTTAAAATGGAAACACTCAATTCGTCGATCGCTTGTTTGGCTCCGTTTGTTGTTCAGTTCTGTCGCTCAGTTCACTCCTGGCGCGGCTGCGGCCAGCGGCAGGTGCTTCCTGGGCACATCGATCAGAAAATGACCGGCATGCAAGTCGAGTCTTGGCCTCCGGCGCCCGGAGAGCTCCAGACGGCCCCAACCTCTACGTTCTCTTGCCTTATGCTCTTTTTCTTGCCCGCCACCTTTGTGGGCTGGCGGCGTTGCTTGTCCACATAGGCCTTCACCACTTGCGCCGCGATGCGGGCGGCAAACTGGCCGTGTTCTCCACCTTCGAATAAGACTGCCACCACCAGCTCCGGATTGCGGCGGGGAGTCACGCCGACGAACCAGGCGTTGTCCTTGTATTGCGATCCCCGCAGAATTTTGCGCGCGGCGTTGCTGATGGTCTGCGCGCTTCCGGTCTTTCCGGCGAAGTCGATGCCCTGCAGATGCGCGCTATTGGCGGTTCCCATCGGAGTGGGAACATTTGCCATGGCGTCAGTGATGATCTCCCAATTCTTGCGGGTCGATGGGAACCTTGCTCTCGTCGGGAACGCTCGAAGCCGGAACGATTCCCGGAGGCCAATCTCCCGGAAACGCGATATGGGGGCGGTGTAATACCCCGTCGCTGGCGATGCCTCCGATGGCGCGCGCCAGCTGGATCGGCGTGGTCGCCACCGCACCCTGGCCGATGCCCACGGAAATCGTCTCGCCCACATACCACTTCTGCTTGAAGTTGCGAACTTTCCATTCTTCCGACGGCATGACTCCGCTGACTTCCTGGGGGAGATCGACGCCGGTCTTTTGCCCCAGGCCGAACATGGTGGCGTACTTCGAAATACGGTCAATCCCAAGCTTTTGCGCCAGGGTGTAGAAAAACGTGTCGCACGACTGGTAAATGGCTTTGCTGATGTCCACTACCCCGTGAATCTTGTGCTCTGCAGCGATCCAGCACTTGAAATATCGTCCGTAGAATGTGCCGCCGCCGTTGCAGGTCACTTTCAGGTCCTGCGCGATGCCCTCTTGCAGGCCGGCAACCGCCATGATGATTTTGAACACCGAGCCGGGAGCGAGCTGGGCTTGAATCGCCTTATTGAGCAGGGGATGGTTCTCGTCGTTAACCAGCTTGCTCCATTCATCGCGCGAGATGCGAATGGCGAAATCGTTGGGATCGAATGTGGGGCGGCTTACCATTGCCAGAATTTCGCCGGTGCGCGGGTCCATGGCGACGACTGCGCCGTTCTTTCCTTCGAGCGCCTGCTCGGCCGCGATCTGCAAGTCGATGTCAATGGTGAGCTTGAGCTGCTTGCCCGGTTGTGCTGACTTCTCGCCCAGCTCTCCGACTTCCTTACCGTGGCTGTTGACCAGCACCTGGCGGGAGCCGTTCTTGCCCATCAGGATGGAGTTGTATTCCTGCTCCACTCCCGACATGCCCACGATGTCGCCCGGATCGTAGAACTCCCAGCGGGTCTGGTTGAGCATGGCTTCGCTGACTTCGCCGACATAGCCGATCACATGCGCCATGAACCCATTGCGGGGATAGAGGCGGCGGTAGGCCATGATGGTATCGAGCTCCGGCAGCTCATTGCGGTGCGACTCGATGAAGGCCAGCTCATCCGGAGTGATGTCTTCTTTCAGATAAATGGGCTGGTATTGCGGCAGCGAAGCAGTACTTGCGGATTTGATCGCGGACTTCCTGCGGGTCGAGGTGCAGCCCCTGGGCGATCAGGTCGGCATCAGCCGTCAGGTCGCGCGAAGAATCGCGCAGCAGCAACGCGGTGAAGGAGGCGTAATTCTCAACGATGATGCGGCCTTCGCGGTCCACAATCTTGCCGCGCGGCGCCAGAATGGGCACATCCCGGATGCGGTTTTTCTCGGCGAGGGAAGCGTACATATCGCTGCGCGCCACCTGCAGACGCCAAAGTCCATAGGTCAGCACCAGAAAGACCGCGAGGATGAGGTACTGCACCGCGGTGAGGCGGAAGGACGAAACTTTTTCATCGCGGCCAAACATAACTTAGTCGTCCGTCTGCTGTCGTCGGTGGTTCGGCCAATGGGCTCGAGGAGAGTTCACTCGTCGGCTGCACATCCGGCTTAGAGACTGGTCGGGGTTAACTTCATTGTAAATCCAGCCCAGCGGTTGGGGAATTGGTACTGAGGTAACGCCGGACCTCATGCTGTGGGGAATTTCCTGAGTCACGCCCTCAGGCCCTCCGCTTGAATTTATCGAGAAGGGCAAACAGGGCGACGGCAAGAAAGGCGTTGGCCAGGCCGGAGCCGAGTTCGTGCGCCCAGCTCCACGGCTGCGGCAGTCCCACCAAACCGCGGGAGAGAACCAGGTAGACGGCTTCGTGAACGATGTAGAAGAACAGGGTCACCAGGAAGCGGGCGCCGATGTTTTCGACATCGAGCTTGACCCCCAGTGAAGAGGCTCC
Source organism: Terriglobia bacterium (assembly GCA_963798155.1). Lineage (GTDB taxonomy): Bacteria > Acidobacteriota > Terriglobia > Terriglobales > Acidobacteriaceae > CAWCSH01. Next base: position 8,366 of record CAWCSH010000022.1, on the reverse strand, counting down.
GTAGCCGACCACCGTCTTCGAAATGCCGTATAAGCCGATGGGATTGCCGGTCAGAGAATCCTGCAAGAGGCCGATCACTGCCCCGGTGAGCAGTCCGGCAACCTGGCTGCGGCGCGCGACGGCAAAAAAGATCGTGATCAGAAGGGGAAGGTCAAAAATGGAGAAGAAGGGCAGCTGCCGCGGCAGGAAAGCCTGCAGGAAAACCGCGATTAGCGGCACCGCAATCGCGACCGGCAGGCTGAACCGGTAAACCTCAATCTGCTCTTGCGAAGTGTAGGTGATAGCCACGTTATTGCTGCTTATCCGGCGGCGGGCCCGCTTCAGGTTGTGCAACGTGCGGGGGCTTCGCGGGGGCGGCAGCCGGGGCGTTCGGGCCGGAGGCCGGCTTCACCGCGTTTCCTGGCAGCTTTTGCTCAAGCGCAGGCTTCACTCGGGCCGGGTTGGTGGAAGGCTGGGATATCCCTTCAACTTTGGGAGCGCCGGCCGGCGCGGTTTGTGCTCGGGTTGCGCCAGCGTGGGCTGCACCGGTCTTTGTGTCGGTCGTTTGCGCTAAGGGCTTGCCCTGGGTACTGGATACAGAAGGCGCGGGCCGCTGGGTTTCCGCCTGAGCCACTGGAAGTTTCTTCAGTGCACCGGCGGCGGGAGTTGCAGTTTCCGGAATGACGGCGGGGGCCTTGGGAGAGGTTACGACAGTTCCCTCCGCGGGCTTGTCAGGTACCGATGGCAACCTTCTGGAAAGGATGTCGGCGGCCCGGATGGTCTCGCCCGGGAGCAGTTCGGACGTCCTTTCTTCCTTTTTCGTGATGACCAGCACTTCTTCCAGGCGGCTCAGATTGGCGGCAGCCTTAACGTGAATATTGAGAAAAGAATCGGGATTGCTCGAAACCCGGGTGACTGTCCCGGCTGGAAGACCTTTGGGGAAAATCTGGTCTCCGCCGCTGGTCAGCACTTGTTCCCCGGGTTGCACTTGCTCGTCGCTCATGACCTTCTCGAGCACCAGGCCGCCGGTCGGCGACCCGCGAAGCACGCCTTGCAGACGGGATTTTTCGAGGATGGCGCCCACTCCGCTGCTTTGGTCGTTCATCAGCAGAACTTGCGACGTGCTGGCAATAAACCCGCAGCACCTTGCCCACTACGCCGTTGGCGGTGATTACCGGCATATCGGGCTTGAGGCCGTCGTGTTCGCCTTTGTCGATGTAGATCAGCTTTGACTGCTCGCTACCGCTCGAGCCGATCACCTGGGCAGCAACGGTTTTTGCAATGTACTGCTCCTTGAATCCGAGCAAGGCCTGAAGGCGGCGCGCCTGCTGCGCGTCTTCGGTAAGGCGCACCTGCTCCAGCCGAAGTTGCTCCAGCTGCATTCGCAGGTCACGGTTCTCCTGCCGCACTCCGCGCAGGTAGAGATAGTTGTGCCAGAGGCTGCCGGTGCTGTTCTGCAGCGAGACGATAGCCTTCTCAAACGGAGTCACCGCACCGACCGCCCAGACCCGGATCAGCCGGGTGGACTCGTGATTGGGCGAGCGCCGCACCTGCACCGCCAGGCCGACTACCTGAAGGAAAAGAATCTCCGACCAGGATGCTGGCATTGCGATAACGGCTGAGAAGGTTTTCCATGACGCCAAAAAGCTAGGGTTAGTTGTTCGTCGTTCTTCGTTGGTCGTAAGTCGTCGCTGGCTGCGGCCGCACGCGAGTGGCAGCCGCTCCAACTCTATTCGCACCCGAGGTCTGGAGAGCCAGGTTTTTGAGCGGCGAATTACCACGGAAAGCCGGCAATTCTTCTACTCGATCGAGATCTTGCGCAGCAGTTTGAAGTCGCTGAGCATTTTGCCCGTGCCCAGCACCACGCTGCACAGCGGATCGTCGGCGATCGACACCGGCAGTCCGGTTTCTTCGCGGATGCGCTTGTCGAGATTCTTCAGCAGCGCGCCGCCGCCGGTCAGCACGATGCCGCGATCGCTGATGTCGGCGGAGAGCTCCGGCGGGGTCCGCTCCAGCGCCACGCGAATCGCGTTCATGATGGTCGCAACGCATTCGCTCAAGCGCTTCGCGAATCTCGCTGTCGTCGATGGTGATGGTCTTGGGCACGCCTTCAATCAGGTTGCGGCCCTTGATTTCCATGGTGAGCGGCTTGTCCAGCGGATAGGCGGAGCCGATTTCCATCTTGATCTGCTCGGCGGTGCGCTCGCCGATCAGCAGGTTGTATTTGCGCTTCAGGTAATTCATGATGGCCTCGTCCATCTGGTTGCCGGCCATGCGCACCGAGCGCGAATACACGATGCCGCTGAGCGAAATCACCGCGATGTCGGTGGTGCCGCCGCCGATGTCCACCACCATGTTGCCGCGAGGGCTCGGTGATGGGCAGGCCGGCGCCGATCGCCGCCACCATGGCCTGCTCCACCAGGTGCACTTCGCTGGCCTTGGCGCGATAGGCGGAATCCATCACCGCGCGCTTTTCCACCTGCGTGATTTCCGAAGGCACGCCGATCACGATGCGCGGATGCACCAGCATCTTGCGGTTGTGCGCCTTCTGGATGAAGTAGTTCAGCATCTTCTCGGTGACTTTGAAGTCGGCGATCACGCCGTCCTTCATGGGCTTGATGGCGACGATGTTGCCGGGCGTGCGGCCCAGCATTTCCTTGGCTTCTTTGCCGACCGCTTCGACCTCGCCGGTGTTCTTGTTGATGGCGACGATGGAAGGCTCGTTCACCACGATGCCCTTGCCCCGGGCGTAGACCAGCGTGTTGGCGGTACCCAGATCGATGGCCAGGTCGCTGGAGAACACGCTGAACAGCGAACGCATGTTGTGGAAACGCGATCCGCTTGAATGGAATCCGTTGGATGACATGGACGAAAGACTTCTTTCTAGGTTCGTCCCTTTTCCCGTCGAGCTATTGTCCGACAGGGCATGGCCCCTACCGATTTCCCGCCAGGTACTAACTCTGATTTTAGGGGATGTCTTCCGAGTGTGCCGCACACGAAAGTCCTTGCACCTCGGGAAAACCGCCCCAACGCCTCAACCCTACTGGATCTCCACTTTCTTCTGCGTGGTGTTCACTCCGCCTTTCGAGTTCTGGGCGGTAATGGTGATCACGTTTTCGCCGTTCGGAAGCGGCGGCGTGAAGTAATGGAAGGTGCCGTCCGGATTGATCAGTGGCACCTCGCGGCCATTGACCATGACCCGCGCCCCAACTTCAGTCTTGCCGATCAACTCGATCACGTGGCCGTGCTGCACAAAGGGATCAAGCTCCAGATTCACCGGAACCGTGTTCTTCCCCTTCGGAATGATGGTGAAGCGGTTGCGCTCGCTCTCCACCGACTCCTTGCCGGCGGCGTCGAACGACTGCACCAGCCAGTAATAGGCCCCTTCACTCAGTCCGGAGACGATGACGTCAGGGGTATCGACCTTGCGGTCCACCATGTTTGACGAGAAATACGGATTGCGAGCGATTTTCAGGCGATAGCCGGCGGCATTCTTCATCGGAGTCCAGGAGAACTCCACCGGCTTGGTACCACCAGAACTGAAAATCGGCATCATGTTCGCCGGAGAAATTGGGGTGGGCGGCCCGATTTCCTTCAACTTGGCCATGCGCGGCGATTCACCCTGAAAGCTTACTTTTTCCCATTCCGCCAGGTGCACCGCCTCGCCGTTGCGAATGACGTCGCCGCTTGCCCTTCTTCAGCAGGATTTCGTGCTGGTCGCTCTTGGGATCGTTGTGCACCATGGCGGCGCTTTCCGGCGCAAGAGAGGCCGTGGCGCCGGCGACGATGACCTGCGACTTGGAGCCTTGCACGTAGGTAGCAGTGGAAAGATCCACCGTTCCGGTGCTAACCGCCACCGCGACGTTGGTCTGCTGCTCGCTCGTTGGCGGAGTTCTCTTCGATGACGATCAGTGAATCCTGCTTCACCGTGTAGTTGGTGCCGTCGCTGAAGACGATCTTGGCCATGCCTTCCGAGCCGGTCTGCATCACATCGCCCTTTTCCAGCGGGACGTTGTAATCGGCGGTGACCCAGCTGTTGCTGTTCGCCTTCTTGACCCGCACCGTGCCGTCCAGGGCGGTGATATGGGCCTGCTGGGAGCTCATGGTCTTGGACTTGCTGTTGGTTCCGGCAGCCCCCGCAATCCATCCCAGCATGTTGCCCGCGGCTTTGACTCCGGCCCGGGTGGTATCGGGAAACACAAAGTACATGGCCGTGAAAAACAACAACAACACCGCCAGTACCATCAGCACGACGCTGCGGTAGGTGACCGTCTTCCACGCAATGTGGATTCCCGGCTTGCCGTTTGAGGACACTACTGCCACCCTGAAAACCCGTTAAACCTAGAGAATATGGGGTAATTTCGAGAGTATCACAAGGCTAACTGGCCCCGGGCAGGTAATTAACTAGGAACATACCCTCCAGAGGCCATGTACGGCGGTGCCCCGGGCGCCGGAGGTGGGCGGAATCGCCTAACATGTTTCCAGACGATTCCTGCATCGCAAGCCGGCATTTGCCACTACAATTTCAGGCCACCTGCACTGGGAGGGGCAGGCGTCGTGACTTCCACGCGACCTCGGAGCGCGATGCGATGGCTGGGCATTCTGGTCCTGTGTGTCACGGCCATTGTCCCACTGCATGGTCAGCCGAAGACGAAGAGCAAGAAACCAGCCACAACTCCGGCTTCTTCCCCGGCTCCAGTTCCCGTTCCGCCCCACCAAGCTCAGGTTGTAGTGGATCACCAAACGCTCTTTCCAGTACAGGGAGTGCTGTCTTTTTCCGCCGAGGCGAGAGCAGACGCCATTTTCCAGCGGGTCAAACAGCTGTCCAAGCAGGTGATGTTCAACCCTGAGCAGCTGTCTGTAGCCGATACCGGCGCCAGCTCCGACATCATGGCGAACGACTTGATCGTAATGAGTGTCACCGACCAGGACGCCCAGGCGGCGGGAACCACTCGTGAGGATTTGGCTGCAAGCTACGCTCAGAAGATCCGCTCCGCACTCATCGCGCTTCGCAAGGAATACAGCCTCAAGAGCCTGCTGTTCGGACTCTTGTACGCCGCCATCGCTACTGCAGTGCTGATCCTGATTTTCCGGATCTTGCGCAGCCTGTTTCCCAGGCTCTACCGCACCCTCGAAAGCTGGAGCGGGACTCGAATTCGCTCGCTGCGAATCCAGAGGTTCGAACTGCTCCCAGCCGCCAGGATCACGGATTTTTGCATTGGCGTGGCCAAACTGGTGCGCTTCGGCCTGGTTCTGATCGCGCTGTATTTCTATGCTTCTCTGGTACTGGGTCTGTTTCCCTGGACGCGCGGCTACGCGCAGGTTCTGGTGGGTTACGTGCTCTCCCCGCTTAGACTGGTCAGCGATGCCCTGGTGTCTTACCTGCCAAACGTATTCTTCATTGCGGTTATCAGCGTCATTGTCTTTTACGTGACCAAATTTATCAAGATCATCTTTACCGAACTGGGGCGCTCCACCATCACCATGCCGGGGTTCTATCCCGAGTGGGCGCAGCCTACCTACAAAATCGTGCGCTTTCTGGTGATCACGCTTCCATCATTGTGATCTTTCCCTACCTGCCCGGATCAAGCTCGCCGGCGTTTCGCGGCATCTCGATTTTTCTGGGCGTGCTCTTTTCGCTGGGTTCGGCCTCGTCGATCTCCAACATGATCTCCGGCATAATCCTCACCTACATGCGCGCCTTCGAGGTCGGCGACCGCGTGAAAATCGCGGACACGACCGGCGACGTGACGGAAAAGACGCTGCTTATCACGCGTGTCCGGACCATCAAGAATGTGGACATCACGATCCCAAACGCCATGGTGCTGGGCAGCCACATCATCAACTTCAGCTCGTCTAAGGCCAGGGGCTGTGCTCCACAGCGCCGTCACTATCGGATACGACGCCCCCTGGAGGAAGGTGCACGAACTTCTGATCGCGGCCGCCAGGCGACGGAGAATTTTGCCGGAGCCTGCGCCCTTTGTTTTCAGACCGCGCTGGATGACTTTTACGTTCAGTACGAAATCAATGCCTATACCGGCAGCCCGACCCGATGGCGCAAATCTACTCTCATCTGCACGAAAATATTCAGGACGGATTCAACGAGGCGGGGCTGGAGATCATTTCGCCGCACTATTCGGCGGTCCGCGACGGCAACCCGACCGCGATTCCGAAGACTACCTGCCGAAATGGCTACTCGGCGCCTTCATTTCGTCTGGGAATAGCTGAGACGCTGCTTGGCGACTCTGCCAAGAAATCCGAAGCCGCGCCGGAATGACATGCCCAAGTGGTCGGGCGCTCGGCTCGGGCTCACTTGCTGGTGTGGGTTGCGGGTTGTAGCATGGAATTTTGGCACTCCATAGTGTCGCGATCCCAGAGTGCCGCAATCCCAGGAGAACTTATGGCGACTGATACCTATACCGCACCGAGCATCATGGGCACGGCGAGCCGTCCCAAAATCTACAAGAACTTTATCGACGGCGAATGGGTGGAGTCGGCCAGCGGAGACACCTTCGAGAACCTGAACCCCGCCGACACTCGCGACGTGGCAGGGATCTTCCAGAGGTCCGGCAGGCGGATGTGGACGATGCGGTGGAAGCCGCTCAGCGGGCCTTCGTCGTTGGCGGCTGGTTCCGGCGCCTCGGCGGGCCGAGATCCTCTATCGCGCCGCGAGATCCTTGCGGAACGCAAAGAGGAGTACTGCCCGCGCCATGACCCGCGAGATGGGAAAGATTCTGAAAGAGACGCGCGGCGACGTGCAGGAAGCCATCGATACCGGGTACTACATGGCAGGAGAAGGCCGGCGGATGTTCGGGCCGACCACGCCTTCCGAACTGCCCAACAAGTTCGCCATGGCGGTGCGCCAGCCGGTGGGCGTCTCCGGCATGATTGCGCCGTGGAATTTCCCCATGGCGATTCCATCCTGGAAGCTGTTCCCGGCCCTGGTGTGCTGGCAATACGTGCGTGATCAAGCCGGCACAGGACACGCCGCTCTCCACCTTCAACCTGGTGGAAGCGCTGATGGAGGCCGGGGTTCCCACGGGGTGGTGAACATCGTGTCGCGGCTTCGGAACTGGACGTGGCAGTCCGCTGACTGGAGCATCCGGGAATCTCGGCGGTGTCGTTCACCGGATCGAGCAAAGTGGGACGCAGCGTCGGCAGAACCTGCGCGCCATCCTTCAAGCGCTGTTCGCTGGAAATGGGCGGCAAGAATCCCATGATCGTGCTGGAAGACGCCAACCTGGACCTGGCGCTGGAAGGCGCCGTCTGGGGAGCGTTTCGGCACCAGCGGGCAGCGCTGCACGGCAACCAGCCGGATCATCGTGCAGAAGGGCGTCTATGGCGAGTTCACGCAGCGGCTGGTGGAGCGCGCCAGGAAGCTGCGGGTGGGCAACGGCCTGGACGAAACCACCGACATGGGACCCATCATCAACCGGGCGCAGATGGAAAGCGATCCTGCAGTACATCGAAGCCGGACAGATGGAAGGAGCGCAGCTGCTGTGTGGCGGACATCGCCTCGACAAGGGCGATTATGCGCACGGCTGGTTCATCGAGCCTACGGTGTTTGGCGATGTGCAGCCGAAATGCGCATTGCGCAGGAGGAGATCTTCGGTCCCGTGGTGGGATGATTCCCTGCGACAGTCTGGAACAGGCGATTCAGATCGCGAACGACGCGTCTTACGGACTCTCTGCGTCGCTGTACACGCGCGACGTGAACCGGGCCTTTTCCGCCATGCGGGACCTGAATGCGGCATCACCTATATCAATGCTCCGACCATCGGCGCCGAAGTTCACCTGCCCTTCGGCGGCACCAAGGCCACGGGCAATGGTCACCGGGAGGGCGGGGTGGGAGCGATCGACTTCTATACAGACTGGAAGACGCTGTATATCGATTATTCCGACCGGTTGCAGCGGGCGCAGATCGATCGGCCGGACTAGGGCTGGACAGAGCTTTCACCACAGAGGGCACAGAGGGAGCTGGCATGAAAGCCGTCTCGCGACCTTTGTTTCTCCGCGTCCTCTGTGACGCGTCTGTGGTAGAATGATTCGCTAGCTGCACCTGGGAGAATCCATGCCTGCAACTCAGTCCCGTGAAGTCCCCGCCGCCCACCGTCTCGACAACGTCCGCTACGCCATCCGTGATCTGGCCTGCGTCGCCGATGACGTGGCCAAGCAGGGCCATAAGATTCTGACCCTGACCGTCGGCGATCCCAACATCTTCGATTTCCGAACTCCCGACCACGTGGTCGAAGCCGTGGTCAAGGCCATGCGCGACAACAAGAACGGCTACGCGCCGTCGCCTGGAATTCCGGAGGCGCTCGAAGCCATTCGCGCCGAGGCTGAGCGCAAGGGCTTCACCACGGTGCAGGACATCTTCATCACTTCGG
>CAWCSH010000021.1:0-446699 GCA_963798155.1 Terriglobia bacterium | reverse complement strand
GTTCACGAACCGATTCCCGATCATCCCGGACCGGGATCGCGCCCGGCGAGGGCGTGTAGGGCTTCGCGTCGAACTGCTGCATCAGCGCCTGCTGCGCGGCGGTGGGAGTCTGCAGGGGGGTGAATCCGCCGTTGGGGTCGGGCTGGTTCGTGTTGGTCTCCACCCCCACGAAGGCCACCGAGTCGCTGGTGTAGGTGGAGCCGTAGAACGTGAACGTCTGCGTCTGGGGGTAGGCCTCGGGCGCCGGAGCCGACTCGGTGCCCCCGAGGTTCGCGAAGCTGCCGAAGCGGCTGAGCGCGACGAAAGGGGGCCAGCGTTCCACGCCAATGAGGGCAGTACTCGGCGCCGATGTAAAGGATCTCGGGCTTCCCGTCCTGCTCGAGCGGCGCGGTGTCCGACGGGAGCGCGTTGGGCGGGGTGATGCTCTTGCCCACGCCCACCTGGTTCAGGACCGAGACGGGAACCTGCTGGGCCAGCGTCGCGGCCTCCCCCGCGCCGCCCGACCCAGCCGCATCCCGAGACCAAGCGCCGAGTGCCACGACGCCCATCACGAGGACGACCACCAGGACGCCCGCGACGGCGCCGATGGCGATCCGGCGCCGTCGCTGCTGCTTGGCCCGCGCGGCAGCCTGTCGTCCCTTGCGCGAGGACCGTCCCGGCTCGGGACGGGGTCGCGCGGCGGAACGGTCCTTGGAGGTCGGTCGGGCCATGGTCATCCCGAACCTACCAGCGCGCCCCCGATCCATCGGGACCTCCCGGCCTGCGGACAGGGGACCCTTGGGCCCGCCGGAGTCATGATCGGCGCCTAGAAATGTTCGGATGCACATGGCATCGACGCGTCGCCGTTCCGTGCTCGGAGTCGCGGCCGGAGGCGTCCTCCTGGGGCATGCGATCACCTACGCGCTCGCCGACCCCAGCGCCTATCAGCGCACGACGGACCTCGCGCGCACCGGGCATGGGTACCTGGGCCTCGCGAATGACCTGGGTCTCGTCGCGGCGCTCATCGCCCTGTCGGCCGTGTTCCTGGGTGGACTGACTCGGGGCCACGGCGACGCGCCGACCCTGCGGGGGCTCACGGCGCGGCTCGCCGTCTTCCAGGTCGTCGCATTCGCCAGCATGGAGCTGCTCGAGCGTCTTGCGGCCGGCGCGCCCGTGGCGAGTGTCCCTCACCACGGCATCTTGCCGCTGGGCATGGGGGCGCAGGTCGCTATCGCGGCCCTCGGCGCCCTGATCATCCGGTGGCTGCTGCGGGCCGCCGACCGCGTCGAGTCGGGCCTCGGCCTGGCGCCCGATCCTGTTCGACCGCGCGACCGCGGCGGTCATCGCCTCCACGTCCCACGCCCCCGTGCGCCCCGTCCTCGCCGCGTCCGGGATAAGAGGCCCCCCCCTCCTGGCCTCCCCCCGATGGTCCGAATCGCCCGGGACGCCGGGCCTATTCGAACCACGAGCAGGAGGAATCCATGAACACGAAACGTTCGCGCATGCGTGCGCTCGCCGTCGTCGCGATGACGGGGGCCCTGACTGTCATCCCGGCCCTGGCCGCCCAGGCGCACGTCGCCGAGCAGACCGGTCCCTTCGACTACGAGATCGGATTCGGCACCGAGCCCGCGCGTACACGGGACAACCGAACAGCGTGCAGCTCATCCTCAACAAGAACGGAAAACCGGTCGTCGACATGACCGACCAGCTGAAGGTCACGGTCGGATACGCCGACCAGACCACGGTACTGGCGTTTGAGTAGAAATTAGAGGTAGGGGGCGACGGCGATCCCGGCGATTACCGCGCGTGGTTCGTCCCGTCGCAGGCAGGCAAGTACACCTTCCACCTCACCGGCAAGCTCGACGGAACGAAGTTCGACGTGACGGTGACGTCGGGGCCGACGACGTTCTCCTCGGTGGCCGACCTGTCCAGCGTGGCGTTCCCCGCGATCACGGCGCCGAAACGACGAGCTGGCCACGAAGATCGACCAGGAATCCACCCGGGCGCAGGACGCGGTCACGGCGGCGACGGCGGCGGCGACGTCCGCGCACGACGCCGCGAAGACCGCCAAGACGCTCGGGATGCTCGGCGTCGTGCTGGGTGGGATCGGCATCGTCGTCGGCGGCGTGGCACTTGTCACGAGGAAGCGCGCCCTAGCGTTGCTGGCGCACGCGGGAGGCGCGGACGAGTCGCTCAGCGTCTTCCTGCTCTTCGCCGGTCTGTGGGTGGGGTGGGCGGGGTGGTCCCGGCTCAAGGGGAAGGGGTCCCCCCGCCTCCCCATCCGCCTGGCCTACGCCCTGATCGCGGTGGGCGTGGTGCTGGCGATCAGCGCCGCCGTCATACCGCGCAGGATCTTCGGTCCCACCGGTGCCGCCTGCCGAGCCCTGCCGCGGCCAGGCCCGTCTCGACCGCCACGATCGGCTTCGCGCAACCCACACCCGATGAGGTCGTGACCGGAAACACCCTTGAGGTCGTCATGACCCTGAACGGAGGCACGATCGTGGACGCGGCCACGACGAGACTCACGCCCACGACGGGGCACATCCACCTCTCGTTGGATGGGAGCCTCATGTCCATGACGTACGGGCTGGTCCAGCAGATCTCACTGCAGGGAGTGGCGCCCGGTCGCCATATCCTGCAAGCTGAATTCGTGGCCGCCGACCACGGGCCCTTCTCCCCCCGCGTGGTCACCGACGTCTCGTTCACGACACCCGCGAGCGCCTCGCCATGACGCTCCCCAGGCGCCTCACGCTCGCCCTGGTCCTCGGCGCGGCGGCCGTCGCCCTCTTCGCCCGTCCGCCTGGGCGCACGCCGGACTCATATTTCGTCCGATCCCGCGTCGGGCGCCACGCTCTCGAGCGCCCCGGCTCAGGTCGTCATGAACTTCACCGAGGCCCGATCTCTCACTCTCCGTCGTGCACGTCCTGAACACCGCCGGCGCGAACGTCGAGGCCGGTCCGGTGGCGGCCCGCGCCAACCCCAAGCAGCTGGTCAGCCCCCTCCCCGGCGAACCTGGGCGACGGTTCCTACACGGTGTCCTCGCGTGTGGTCTCCGCCGAGGACGGGCACACCACGCTCGGCTCCTTCGCCTTCGGAGTCGGGACCGCCCCCGCGGCCCCGGTGAACGGCGGGTCCGCGGCGACCTCGGCGCCCGCCCCGACACCGCTGGCCGTCGCGGGCAAGGTGCTGCTGTATGCGGGCCTCTCATTGGCCGTCGGGGCGGTCGCGACGGCCCTGTTCGCATTCGGTGGCCACGTGCCGGCGAGGCGGTGTCTGCTCCCCTCGCGGGAGTGTCACCCTCGTGGGGACGCTGATGATGCTCGTGGCAGAGCGATCGTCCGTCGGTGTGACTTTCGCGACGTTCCTCCGGGCGCGGGCGGGGCAGCCGTACCTCTGGCTCATGGCGGGGTCGTCGGTCACGCTTGTCGCGTCGGTCGTCGCGTCGCGTAGCGCCACGACGCGCCGCCCGGCGCCCTCGGGGCTGGCGCAGCCGGCACGATGCTCGCCCGGGTCGAGGGCGGCCACGCCGCCGCCCTGGGATGGGCCTGGTTCCAGATCGGTGTGCAGTGGATCCACTTCCTGGCCGTGGGCATTTGGGTCGGCGGGTTCGTGCCGGTCCTGTTGCGGCTGCGCGAACGGGCCGGGAAGGCGAACGACGCCGGCCTCACCCGAGAGATCCGCCGCTACTCCACGATGGCGGGTATCGCGCTGGGGCTGGTCGTCATCACGGGCACGGTGCGCGCCGTCAGCGCCCTCGGGGGTGTCGGGGCACTGGCCCGGATCTTCCGCACGTCCTATGGCACCGTCCTGGCGATCAAGGTCGCGCTGGCCCTCGTGCTCATCGCATTGGGGGCCCTGAACCGCTACCGGTCGATCCCGCGGCTGGAGGCCGGCGACCCTCGCTGCTGCGCCGCGTGATGCGCATGGAGGTGGTCGCGGCCATCGGGCTGTTCGCGCTGACAGGGACGCTGACCGGCCTGGCTCCCAACCCACCGGCCGCACAGGTGGCGCCCGCACCCCTTCGGATCACGGCCACGGGCAGCGATTTCGCCACGACGATGAAGCTGACGCCTCGCCGCCCACGCCGGGCACCGCCGGCCCCCAACACGTTCAGCACTCGACCTCACCGACTTCGACACCGGGGGCGCCGCTGGTCGACGTCACAGGGCGTCACGCTGGACGTTCACGCTGCCCGGGAGGGCCGAACGTCGGGGCCAGCACCCTCGATCTGACGTCGGCCGCTGGCGGGGCACGTGGACCGGCAGAGGCACGAACCTCTCGATTGCCGGCACGTGGCAGGTCACCACCACTCGTGCAGCAGAGCACGCGCGCGACGGACCGTACCCGCTCACCCTGACCACGACACTCTCCACCGGCAGCAGATCACCAGATATTCCGCCCGAGCCCGGCCAGCCCACCATCTACACGATCACGCTGGGCCGGCGGGCGGCAATCCAGGCCTACAACGACCCGGGTGCCGCGGGGGCGAACCAGCTGCACGTCACCGCGTTCGACACGGACGGGAAGGAGCTGCCCCTTGAAGTCGATCGCGCTCACCGCCACGCCGGAAGGGGTTCGGCGCCGGTACCCTGAAGCCCACGCGTTCAGCGCAGGGCACTTCGTGGCATCGGAGTATCTCGACGGACGGGGCATGGCACTCGACATCGAGGCCACGGCGCGCCGCGGCTCCGTCCCTAGTCGGCGTTCTTCGATCAGACGATCAGATTCCAGAGAATCGTACCGTCGGATGACGCAGCTGCGGTCGCCGTCCCCCGTCGTTGCTGTCCCTGGCGTGCTCCTCACGGCCGCCCTGCGGCGGGGCAGCTCCGGATCTCCGTCGGTCACGCCGACCTCGTCCGTGCCTTCTCCGAGCCCCGCGGCCCACGAGCACCGGGGTCCTCACGATCGTGAGCCCCACCGGACGGCGAGATCGTCCACGGCTCCACGGTGGACCTCAAGATCGACCTGAAGGGTGCGACCATCGTGCCCCCTCACCAGCACCGACCTGAAGCCGGACGAAGGGCACATCCACGTGATCCTGGACGACCAGCTCGTCTCGATGACAGACGGGGACAGAGCTGACGATCCCCAGACGTGGCGCCCGGCCATCACCTCATCAGGGTGGAGTTCGTGGCCACCGACCACGGACCGTTCGACCCGCGACGTGCTGCGCTGGTCTTTTCGTTCGAGGTCAAGGGGTAAGCCAGGGGGTGCGGCTCCCGTTCATTTGCGTCGCGCCTTGCCGACGGTCCCGGTTCCCTCGCGAGCAGGTCACCACGCGGCGGAGGACACTTCGTGCTGGTGGGCCTCGGCTCGCGCCACGCTGGTGCTGCCCGGGCCCCGCCCGCCTGGCGGTGCTCCCCCCACCGACACGTCGTGGCGTTGGCCGGCCATCTCGGCTCCATCCTGGTCTCGCTCCCCTAGCTCCCTTTCCCAGCCGGCGCCGCGGCACGACGTCCGCCTGCACCCGGGGAAGTCCTGATGACTCGCTTTCGGCCTCGCGGGCCTGGCCGGTGCCGCCCTCGCCGCCGGCCCCCGTCCGATCACCGTTCGGGGCCGTGGGCGATTCCGTGTCCCTGCTGGCGGCCGTCGCCGAGGAGGCGCTCTTCCGCCGCGCGGCCTACGGGGCCCCTGAGCCTTCGGGCGCGATCGTGGCCGTCGGCGTGACCTCACCCTCGTGCTCTTCGCCCTCATCCCACGTGCCCCTGTACGGTGTGGCCGCCTTCCCCGTGGTCTGGGCGCCGGCCTGCTTTCGGATGCAACGGTGGGCCTCCGGAATTCTTGGACCACGTCCGCGGGCACGCATGCCGCGGCCAAGCCACTTCGGTCTTCTTGGCGGTGATTTCGCTCGATGGCGTGGTGTAGGCGTGCTGCTTTCGATGACGGCGCTGGTGGCGAGCGCGTGCTCCGAGCGCGCATGCATCCAAGGACCCGTTGGTCGTGGGCGCGGTCTACCCGCTCGCGGGCTCGCAGGGCCCCGGCGGCATCGACGAGCATCGCGGCGTCCTTGCTGGCGGCCGGCCTCGCGAACACAGGACGGGGGCGTGAACGGACAGCACGATCGAGATCCACTCAGTCGATGCAGGAGGGATCCGACGCGGCGCCCGGCGCCGTGTCCGCCCTGGCGGACAGCGGCGTGCAGATCGTCCTGGGCAGCTACGGCAGCACCATCTCGGGGACGGCCTCCACCGAAGGCCGATGAAGCGCGGCATGCTTTTTTGGGAGACGGCGCGGTCGGGATGCTACCCCCCGCGTCGGACCTCGGGCCGTCTCGCGTTCCGCGCTACCGCCGACCGGCGAGGTGCTCGGGCAAGAGCGGCCATCCGAGTTCATCGCGGGGCAGGTGGCGCCCGACTCGAGCACCGCGAATCCTCGACCCCCTCCGCTTCGCGGTCTCCTACGTCGACGACGTGTATGGGCGGGTTGTGTGGCGGCGGGCGGGAAGAATCGGCGCTCACGTGCGGCCGGCCTGGAGGGACGTGGGGAACTTCGGCTACGACGTCCGCACGGTGGACATGGCGAAGCTCGTGCACCGAGATCGCGGCCGCCAAGCCGGACGTGCTGTTCGTCTCCGCGTCCCTTGCAGGACGCCATCGCGTTGCGGCGGCAGATCGTCAAGCCCAGCACGTGCATCTGCTCGCGAACATCGGCACGTCGTCCAGCTATTGCATGCCGGCGTTCGGCGAAACACTGGGCAAGGACGCGGTCGGCGTGTACGCGTCCGACAAGCCGTCGGCGTCCTCGATCGATCCGTCGGGCCTGCCCGCCGCAACGCAGAGGCTGCTGGCTCGGGCCGACGCCGCGTATCGAGCGCAGGTGGGGTCAGGAGCATGAGCCCTGCCGCGCTCGCCGGATTCTCGGGGGCATGGGCGCTGTTCACCGACGTGCTTCCCACCGCCGTCCTCGGACGACCCCCGCCGGCCGTGGCCGACGCGGCCCCGAGGCCGTGAACCTGCCGCCGAGGGAGCCTGCCCAACGGCAGCGGCCTTGTTTCGGCGCCCTGGGCACGCCCGACGCCGGCGACAACCTGGCCGCCGCCAGCGTGATCTGGCGGCTGGTCTCGCCCGGGCACGCAGCCGTTCATCTGGCCCCCCGGCGTTCGCGACGGACGCCCATCGATCCGAGCGCGTCGACGGCGTGGTGAGTCGCACGACACCGATGCGCCGCGCCGCCCGGGACGATCGGCGTCGTCGTCTCCGTCCTACTGCTGCCTGGCGGCCGTCCTCGGGGCGGCTCTCTCCGCTGGCGCGGCGGCCCGCTGCTGGACGGCACCGCTCTCCGCAGGCCTACCGCTGGGTGGCGCCTCCATCCGGACCTAGGCCCCCGACCAACATCGCCCCCCAGCCCCCTCGCTTTCAACCTGGCGCTCACGTCGTCGGGGGTCCACGAGGGGGGACGGGCGTAAGCAGCGACGGCCAGATCACGATAATCGTTCTCCGACGGCGACGATCCCGACGCATGGGAGCGGACACAGTCGGTGCACATCGTGGCCCACGCCGTTGATCCGCGCCACCCTCCTGGGGCGCTCGGCCACGACTTGGAGCCCTTCGGGAACACGTATCGCGTCCGCGCGACCTATCGACCGTCCAACACGCCCGCGCGCGTGCTCAAGAGCCATCGACGTCGTGCTGTTGTATCCGATCACCGTGACCTTGCACACGGCCAAGCACGAATCGCGTCGTCGGCCCGACGGGAAGAAGTGGACCGACCCTGCAACGGCAACGACTTCGTGGCCGCTCAGCAGGTCGAGTCGGTCGTACCGGAACTGGGCTATGTCGTGGTGGCAGGAGTGCCGGGGGCCACGCCCGTCGTCGTGTCGCCCTCTGGATCGAGTAGCGGAGGATCGAACGCCGTGGCGCTGGGCCTGATCGTGGCGGCCGGGGTCGCGATGCTGGTGGGGCTGGGACTCGTGCTGCGCAACCGGCGCGCGTGACGCGGGCTCAGCCGCAGGCGGCGACCAGGAGCGGGTACGGGTTCACGGCGTCTTCGATGATCGAGTAGCCGTAGGCGCTGACGGGCCACGACGACGGCATCACGTTCGGGTGGAACTCGAAATGGTCGTGCGGTGTGCCCTTCGCGTCGCCGGTGTCTCCCACGTACCCGATGACATCGCCCGCGTGAACCGGCCCGTTCGACAGCGAGCTATAGGCCGACAGGTGCGCGTTGTAGACCCAACCCAGAGCCCCGAACACCTCGACCGCATTGCCGCCGAGCGAGTTGTAGGTGGAACGGGCGGTCCCGTCGAACGGCGCCACGATCGGTGTTCCGGTCGGCGACAGGATGTCGACTCCCTTGTGCAGGTGATAGCCGCCCGCGTAGCGTGGTGCGCCGAACCCGTCGCCGAAGCTGCGGGGCCCGTCCACGGGGCAATACTCAAGCGCGTGCTCGTACCCGGCCGGCAGCGGCACCGGGCTGTGGCCGCCGCCATAGGAACCTTGCGACTGCGCCGCGGCCCGCAGCTCCTGTTGGTATGCCTTCGAGATCTTCTTCTTGTAGCTCTCGGCCGCGGCCAGCTTCGACGAGATGAGGCTGACGAGGCCCTGCTGTTGCTTGAAGTTGTCGCTGACGACCGCCTGTGCCGCCTTGGCCGCCGCCGCCGCCGCCTGCTGCTGGTCCTGCAGGTCCGCCAGCTGGGAGGCGCGAAGGTCCAGTTCGTTCTGCGTGTTCTGGACGGTCTGCGCCAGGTCGGCGTCGCCCTGCGCGACGGCGTTCATGAACTCCAGCCGATCCGACAGGTCGCTCAGGGATGAGGAGCCCACCAGGAACTCGAAGTCCTGGCCCGCGCCTCCCATGAAGGCCTGAACGGCTCGCTCGTTCAGTCGCGCCACGGTACGGTCGTGCAGCTCTTGGGCGATGCCGAGCCGCCTCTGCGTCTGGAGCAGGCGCGCGGTCGTCTCGTCGAGCCGGCCGATGGCGTCGTTCAACTGGTTCGTGGTGGCGACGAGCTGTTGCTGCAACCCGGCCAGCTGGTTGCGCGCGGTCTGCACCTCGCCGAGGATCCGCTTCACCCGCGCGTCGGCGTTCGAGACGTCCTGCCGGGTGGTCGCGGACCCGCCTCCGACCGGCGTCAGGACGAGGACCACCAGGCAGAGGGTGGCCGCCAGAAACCGTGACGCGTTGGGGAAGCGCCTGAGCGGACTCGTCATCAGAGGTGTCTATCCCTATAGGAGTCGAGAAGACGTGACAACTCTATCCTCGGTTTCCCGGCCTACCCCTTGAGGTCGGCCGCCAGGTCCGGCTCAGCCAGCGCCTGGAGCCATTCGTTGCGCTCCAACAACTCTCGGGCGTCCTGGACGGCTTTAGGACCCCCCGCCACGTCCTCCCCGAAGAGGCGCGCCGTCCACCAGATCTGACCCGCCAGCGCGCTGGGCACGCCGCCCGGCCCCCGCTCGGCCTCGATCGAGAGGAGCGACTTCGCCTCTGCGCCCTTGGGATCCCCCTCCGCAAGCGCCACGACCGCCTCGGCCGTAAGCAACGCCGTCGACGAACCGGGCTCGCCCGCCGCGATGCGGGCCGACGGATCGCTCAGGATCTGCCGAGCGGCCGAGGGGTCACCCCGGAACGCCAGGATCTTGGCGAGCTCCGCCGCGGTCCACGTCACGAGTGCCCGCTCCTTGAGATCGCGACAGAGCACGAAGGCCTCGCGCGTATCCGCTTCGGCGCCCTCGAGCCGCCCGGCCAGGCGCTGGATCGCGCCGCGATCACCGAGCGCGCTGGCCAGCTCCCATCGTGCGCCGAGCTCCCGAAGGGCGCCCACGGCGACCTCGGCGTGGGCGAGCGCTTCGTCCAGTCGCATCAGCCGGCGAAGCGATACCGCCACGGTCTCGTGGGCGATAGCCGCCGTGAACCCCTGGCCGGCCTCCTCCCCCAGCGCGAGCGCCTCCAATCCCACGGCGAGGGCATCCTCCTCCGAGCCGGTCTGCGACATGACACTCGCGATGCCGACGAGCGAGCGCGAGCGCGCCCACGCATCGGGGCGCTCGTCGGCCGTCGCGACCTCGAGGGCTTCGCGGAACATCGCCTCGGCTCGGCCGAGCTCGTTCCGCCAGAATGGGACCCACGCGGCCATCAGGAGGGTCCGCGAGAGCGTGTGCGGGTCGCCGTAGCGCCGTGCCGCCTGCAGTGCCGTCTCGAACATCGCCGCGGCGCGCGAGGAGTCGCCGCGGATGGTGAGCATGATGTCGGCCAGGAACCGTCCGGCGTGCGCGCAGACCCGGTCGCTCGTCTCGCCCGCGATGTCCAGCGCCTGCTGGAGGGCCTCTTCGGCCAGGTCGAAGTCACCCACCCAGTAGCGCGTCTCGCCCAGGAGCGACAGGATCCACGCCTCGCGCTCGCCCCACGCGTTGGAGGGGCCGGCCAGCGCCAGCGCCCGCTCGTAGAGATCGCGGCCGACCGCGACTCGACGCGGCGGCGGGCCAGATCACCGGCGTCCACCAGGGCGTTCAACGCGCGCTCCGCCAGGGTGCGATCGTGGGGATCCAGGTCCAAGGAGGCCAGCGCAGCCCGCTCCAAGTGAAACGCGATCGTGCGTGGATACCGCTCCGCGTCCTCGCCCTCCGAGAGCTTGTTCGCGACGCGCAGGTGAAATCGAGGTAACGCACGATCCCCGCTTGCAGCCGCGTGCGCCAGTGATAACGGCCGGTGAGCAATGTGTAGCGCGACGGTGAACAGACGCCCGAACTGGAATGAGCGTCCGTGAATCGCATTCCCTGCGCGGCCAATTGGTCGATCTGCGGGGTCGCAATCTTGCCACGGTCAGGGTTGTAGCAATGCACGTCGCCATAGCCTAGATCATCGGCGAGGATGAGCAGGATGTTGGGCGGGTTCTCAGCCGCGTCAGTCCGCACTGCGAACAGGATGAAGACGGAAAGGACGATCCCACAAGCGAGCTTCATGGCGATTCCTGGTTGGCAGGGTTGTTCGGCGCTCGCAGCGACTGCATGCGGCTGACAAGGCTAATTTGGCTTGGCGGTTGACTTGGGCAACGCGGCTTTCTCACGCCTTGTTCGCGGTCGTCGTTCCGCGGGTTTCGGATCGGGAACCCCGTTTTGCACAGGGCTTTTCACCGACGGGTAGTTGTCGAACACGTCGCCGTTACCGAGCACGCGCGGGTCTTGCTCTCTGCGAAGCTCCGTCATCAAAGTCTGACTGAGCTGGTCGCGGACGTCCGCGTGGGCAGGGTCGGAAGCGAGGTTGTGGATGCAATCGGGATCGTCGGCCAGGTTGAAGAGCTGTTCGCCCGGGCGCTTGCCGAATGCGTGCTCCCAGAACGCATTGCCCGGGCCGAGCTGCTCGACCAGCGACTTGCTCGGGCTGTCATCGGTGTCTTTCAGCCCGAGGTCGACGTCACCACAGGGCCAGCGATCAGGGGCGAAATTACGCACGAACAAATAATCACCCTGGCGAATTCCCCGCGCAGGGTAGCCCAGGCCGTGTTCCGTGCCCGGTCGTGCGAAAACATCGTTGCGCTCGCGTCCAATGATGACGAAAGGACGCTGTGTATTGGCCTCGTCATTGAGCAAATCGACCAGGCTGTGTCCGGTGATGAGGGCCATGCCGGATTCCGAGGCGGAGACGCCGCACAGTTCGAGGAAAGTCGGCGCGAAGTCGATGGCGCTGACCAGCTCGCTGACACGGCGACCGCGATGAACGATGCCGGCAGGCCAGCGCATCACCAGCGGTATGCGATGCGCGTCGTCGTAGGTGTGTCCCTTGACGCGCGGAAAGGGCATTCCATGGTCGGAGGTGACGATAACCAGCGTATTCTCGGCTTCACCGCTGGCGTCGAGCACCGCGAGAAGCTCGCCGACGTGCGCATCGAATCGCTCGACCTCGACGGCGTAGTCGAGCAGGTCGCTGCGCACGACGTCGTTGTCCGGCAGGTAGGCGGGAACGTGGTCGATGTCGGTCAGTTTCTTGCCGGCAGCGAGGCCCGAACCGGCTTCGTAGCTGCGATGCGGATCGCCACTGCCGTGCCAGTAGAAGAAGGGCGCACCGCTCGGCCGCGCCTTGAGGAAACTGCGCGAGTCGTTCGCCGGGCTTTCCGGGCCGCCTCGGCCCCGGCAACCCGAAGTCGCGCTTGTTTCCGGCGGGATCGAGCGCGATGCCTGGGCCCCAGAGCTTGCCGGCACTGCCGCCGTAGACGCCCGCAGTCTTCAAGGCATCGCCGAACGTCACGAACCTGGCGGGAAAGAATGACTGATGGTTGCCCGCCTCTTCAAGCTGCCAGGGATTACGTCCGGTCAGAATTGCCGCGCACATCGGAGCGCACTTCGACGTGGGCACATAGGCGTTGTCGAACGCCAGCCCTTCCCGCGCCAGCCGGTCGATGTTCGGAGTCTTGATCCAGTTGCAGCCGTAGACTTGACCCAGCTTCTGTGACGCATCGTCGGCGATGATGAACAGAATGTTGGGCGCGACTCCGCGGCCATCGATGGACCGGCACCGATCAGCATCGCGGCGAATGCGGCGGCACATAGCAAGCAGCTTGTTTTCATGGAATCAGGGGTCCGTCAGGTTGGGCGCCCAGAGGCCGGGCAGCAATTCCGGGGTCTGGCCAGACGCGGGAAACGTGCCCTTGGCGGCCTCTCGAAGTTGCTCGGAGAGTTTTGCGACGGTTTGGGCATGGGCCGAATCGTTGGCCAGGTTCGTGATTTCGTGCGGATCGGCATCGTGATCGTAGAGCTCGCGACCTTGCTCGCCTTCATCCCATTCCGTGTAGCGCCAGCGCGGCGTGCGCAGGCTGTAACCGAAGAACTGGTTGCTGCTGCCGGCTGCTGCCGATCGGGCGACCCTGACGGCGGCGTCCACGCCACGAGCGACTTGCGTCAGGGCCCAGCCGCGACCGGCGACGTTGGGGTCCTTGAGCACGGAAACCAGACTCTGGCCTTGGATGTTCGAGGGTGGCTTGACGCCGCACAATTCCGCGAGCGTGGGGAACAGGTCGACTTGCGACACGGGCGACTTGGCCACGCCACCGTTCGCCGAGACGCCGGCGCGACGATCAACAACGGCACGCGGGCGCTTTCCTCGAACAGGCTCATCTTTTGCCACAGGCCGTGCTCGCCCACATGATAGCCGTGGTCGCTTGTGAAGACGATGATCGTGTTATCGGCCAGCCCCAACCGATCGAGCGCGTCAACGACCTTGCCGACCTGCGCATCCATGAAACTGATGCTCGCCGAGTAGGCCTGGCGGCATTGGCGGCGAAGATCGTCGGTTAGCTTGTCCTGTTCCTTCTTGTAGCTGGCCAGACCGGCCGGCGGGATATCGGCCTGGTCCTCCTTGATGTTCTGAAAGACGGGCATCTCGCTTGCGGGATGCAGATCGAAATACGGCTTTGGCGAGACATACGGCGTGTGCGGACGGAAGAACCCCACAGCCAAAAAGAACGGTCGGTCCTTTGCTGTGCGCAGGCGCTCGAGCACCCATTCGGCGTCCGCGGCCATCAGCCCATCGGTATGATACTGGTCGCTCTTTGGCGAGGCATACCAACTGAGCGTGCCGCCGAACTGGCCGGGAGTCAGCGTGAAAATCTGCGGCTCTTCCTCCAGCCGGTCAACCCCCGCTGGGTTCAACTCCATCTCCCACGAGCCGGGGTCATCGTGGCCGTTGGTGCCGATCGAGCGGGGGACGTTGTAGTGATACAGCTTGCCGATGCGCGCGGCAAAGTAACCCGAGTTGCGGAATGCCTGCGGCATGCTGATCTGCGAGGGGATCGTCTGCCGAAAAATCTGTGCGTTGGCCAGGATGCCCGTGCTGTTGGGGTAAAGACCAGTGAGCATCGAGTTGCGGCTCGGCCCACACAGCGGGAACGAACAATACGCGCGATCGAATCGCACGCCGCGGGCCGCCAGTCGGTCGATATTCGGCGTCTTGGCCAGTGGATCGTCGTAGCAACCCAGCAGGTTGTTCAGATCGTCGGAAATCAGAAACAGCACGTTGGGCCGCCGTTCCGCTGCCGTCAGCGTGGTCGGCAGGCTACACAGCAAAAGAGCCAGAAACATCCATCGCATTGACATGAGGAACTCCGCTCGTCGTTGTCTGAAAGTAGTTGGGCCGATGAATCGCGGAGGCAAGCCCGCGCTCCGCGACGATGAGCCGGCCGATCGCATCGCCACCGCCGGCAGGGGTCATTTCGGCATTGTGATATGGTTCGACCAGTCAAGCAAGTTTGTGGTCGCGGCGAGGCGCGTTTGGCGGGTCAGGACAGCCTCGCAGCAGCAGATCGCCCAAAGCAAGGCGATTGGTGCCCAGGCTGAACTGCGATGGGAACGTGTGGCACGACGAGGCGGATAGCTGACCGGGACGTGCAAGCTAACCGGCCCTACGGGCTCGTCCGCGCTGTTCGAGCAACGAAATCCACTCACGCATTCCTTGTCCTGTTTTGGTCGAGACTTCGAGAATCGTCATTCCAGGACGCATGGCTTCGATGTTTCGACGAGCCAGGGCAAGATCGCACTCGACGGCGGCCGCCAGGTCGACCTTGGTGATCGGCGCAATGTCCGCGGTGTTGAAGATCGTTGGGTACTTCAGCGGCTTATCCTCTCCCTCGGTTACGGAGAACAGAACCAACCGCAACTGTTCGCCAAAGTCGAAGGTCGCCGGACAAACGAGATTGCCGACGTTCTCGATGAACAGATAGTCCAATTCCTCCAACTTCCAGTCGCACAGCGCGGCGCGGACCATTTCCGCCTCCAGGTGACAAACCGTTCCGGTCGTGATCTGCCGCACCGGCACGCCGGCGCAGCCAGGCGGCTGGCGTCGTTGTCGGTGGCCAGGTCGCCGACCAAGGCCGCCACACGATAGCGAGCGGACAACAACGACAGCGTCTTTTCGAGAAACGCCGTCTTCCCGGCCCCGGGGCTCGATACCAGACTGGTCACGAACACGCCGGCATCGCGGAACTCCTGCCGCAGCGCCCTGGCCACGACGTCGTTCTGCTTGAGGATCTTGGTCCGGACCTGGACGAGTCGAGTTTCTGCGGCAACGTTCATGATTCGAATTCCATGGCTGCGATTTCCAGCTCGGCGCCGCGGGTGATGTCTCGCATCGGTGCTTTGCAATGAGAGCAACAATGATTCTGCATTGATTCAATCGGTTGCTCGCGTCCGCACGTCTGGCAATAGCCCGCGATGGGCACATCCTCGATCACCAGGCTCGAGGCAGCGAGAACCGAGCCCTCGCGAGCCAGCTCGAACGCGGAGACGAGCGCCTCCTTGACGACGCCGGCCAGCGGCCCCAGCTTCAAATGGACGGCCACAATCGATCCGCCGTGCTGCTGCTCGGCAACTTCCTGGGCAATGTCGATAATACTCATCGCGATGGAGAGCTCGTGCATGTTGCTGCCTTCAACCCACTATTGGTGCATGCGGCGCAGGTAGCCAGGCAACTGGAACATGCTGTTCACCACCGCCACGAGGATGCACAACAGCACCACCAGTAAGACGACGACTCCCACGGCGTATTCGCCCATGATCATGTGCCACTTCGCGGTTCGACTCCGTGCCTCCAATGGTCGAGGTTCTTCGGTGGTCGTCGCGGCACATTTCGATGGACCTCGCAAGCCGCGCCTGTGAAGTCTTGAACAGAACGACGAACAGGAGGCCTCCGATCGCGTCGCGAAGCGTTGTCGAAAGAACTAAGCGAACCTATTCGATGAGCGCTACTTTTTCGGAAAAAACTCCGGCGTGGGCCTCGGTGCGGCCATCGTGGCCCTGGGTTCTCAACATATGCGTGGAAGTTGCTCCCCGGCCAGCATCGCCACGACGCGCTCGCCGCCGATTAGCGATTTGAGCACTACCAGCCCTGGGTGCTCGTCAACGATCTGGCCGACGTCCGCGGCATTTTTTCCCAAGGGGTGCTCGCGCATCACCTGCAGCACTCGCTCGGCGTGCTCGGCGGGAACCGCGGCGATCAGTTTTCCCTCGTTGGCGACGTAGAGCGGATCCAGTCCCAACATTTCGCATGCCGCGTGGACTTCCCGGCGGATCGGAATATCCGCCTCGCGCAGGCTAATTCCCACTCCCGAGGCAGCGGCCAGCTCGTTCAGCGCGCTCGACACGCCGCCTCGCGTCGGGTCGCGCATGCATCGAATCGACGGGCAAGCGGCCAGCATGGCTTCGGACAAACCGCACAACGACGCCGTATCGCTTTCGAGCGACGTTTCGAACTCGATTCCTTCGCGCACCGACAGAATCGTGATGCCGTGGTCGCCGATCGTGCCCGACACCAGGATGTGGTCGCCCGGCCGCGCGGAATGAATCGACAAGTTCCGGTCGTCGGGAAGCAGTCCGATTCCCGAGGTGGTAATGAATACGCCGTCACCCTTGCCACGGTCGACGACTTTCGTGTCGCCGGCCACCAATGTCACGCGCGCTCGGCGCACGCGTCGCGCATCGAGGCCACGATCCGCGATAGATCGTCCAGAGGCAGGCCTTCTTCCAGGATGAAGGCGGCCGACAGATACGAGCGGAATGGCGCCCCCCACGGCCAGATCGTTGACGGTGCCGTGCACGGCCAGCTTGCCAATATCTCCGCCCGGGAAGAACAAAGGTCGGACGACGAACGAGTCGGTGGTAAAAGCGATCCGCGGCGCCGCATTACCATTGGTGCGGCGCCAGTGTCGACTCAAGTCGAGCGTCGCCTGATCTTCGAGCGCCGCCAGCACGCTGTTCTCCCAGGCCGGCATGAAAACCCGTTGCACGAGCTCGGCAGTCAGCTTTCCACCGCTGCCGTGACCTAGCATCACCTGGGAATGGCCGGCCAGCGGCAGCGGACAGGCGAGCCGGTCGATATCGATGGTGTCAGCCATGGACGGCATGTCCTATCTGATAGAGTCGGTCGGAGGGTTGGTTGCCGGTTTTGTGCTCGGTGTCGCGAGGGGCAGGGCGGTAGCGCGCGTAGTGGTAGTAGGCCGCGCACGCGCCCTCGGAAGAAACCATGGTGGCGCCCAGCGGTCGTTCCGGTGTGCACTCCTTGCCGAAGGCGGGGCACTCGTGCGGCTTTTTGAGCCCTTGCAGGATTTGACCGCTGATGCACGCTTGCGGCTCGCTGACTTCGACACCTGCTACCGCAAAGCGGCGCTCGGCATCGAACATGCGATAGTCGCGCGTCAGTTGCAGGCCGCTGCGTGGGATCGTGCCGATACCCCGCCATTTCCGGTCGGTTGTCTCGAACACTTCCTGGATCAATCGCAGTGCGGGGGCGTTTCCCTCGCGCCGCACGGCCCGGGCATATTGATTGTCGACCCCGCACTTGCCGGCCTCGAGCATCGCCACGCAGCGATACACGCCTTCCAATAGGTCGAGCGGTTCGAACCCGGTAACCACGATCGGAATCTTGAACTGTTCTGCGAGCGGCAGGTACTCCTCGTACCCCATCACCGTGCAGACGTGTCCCGCTGCCAGGAATGCCTGCACGCGATTGCTGGGCGAGGAAAGAATCGCGCTGATTGCCGGCGGTACGAGAACGTGCGATACCAGGACCGCGAAGTTCGCGAGTCCGCGCCGCTTGGCTTGCCAAACGGCCATCGCGTTGGCCGGACTCGTGGTCTCGAAACCGACGGCGAAGAACACGACCGTACGGTCCGGTTGGCGTTCGGCAATCGCCAGGCAGTCGAGCGGCGAATAGACGATCCGCACGTCGCCGCCGGCGGCTTTGACCGAGAACAGATCGCCCGTGCTGCCCGGCACGCGCAGCATGTCGCCGAATGAGCAGAAGATCACACCTGGCTGCGACGCGATGTCGATCGCCTTGTCGATCAACTCCAGGGGAGTTACGCAAACCGGGCAGCCGGGACCGTGCACCAGTTCGACTTGCGTTGGCAAGAGCTCGTCGATGCCGTACTTGACGATCGTGTGCGTCTGGCCGCCGCACACTTCCATGATGGTCCACGGGCCGCGTCGGTAATTCCGGCAATTGCCGCGCCGCAGCTTGTCGGCGGCAGCCGCGTCGCGGTATTCGTCTTGATACTTCATGGCACGCCCGTCAGGTTCGCCGACGCGGTTCATTCCTAGGTGCCCGCTTCTGCCTCCAGCGTGCCGTCGTGCTTCAACTCACCGAGCTCGTTCATGCGACCCGAGGAATGTGAAGACATAATTCGCCTCATCTTCCTCGATGACGTCCAGGGCAAAACCGACGTGGACGATGACGTACTGCCCAATCTGCACGTCGGGCGTATGCGCCAGGCATACTCGTTTGGAGACTCCTCCGAAATCGACCTTGCCCATCAGCACGTCGTGTTCGGTGTAAGTTTCGACGACTTTTCCAGGAATGCCCAGGCACATGCAACGGTCCTCATTCAAGTTTCAGGTGACGCTCGCCTCCGGATGACGTGTCGCATTCGGCAAGGTGCTTGCGCCCGTGCGTGCCGCCGATTCTGAGCGGTCGTCCGAGGACCGTCGGAATTGCCGGCCGCGGCAGCCGCAATCGCAAGCTGTCCGAGACTCAGTCCGCCATCGTTGGTTGGCACCAGGGCGTGGGAATAGACTTTAAACTCGTCTTCGGCGAGGCGAGCGCGACACTCGGTCGCCAGGATCTGGTTCATGAACACGCCACCGGTCAGCACCACGCGATCGAAGCCAGTCGCTTGCCGCATCCGTCGGCAAACCGCCGCAATCATCTCGACGACGGTCGAATGGAACCGCCGCGCCATCGTCTGCCGCTCGACGCCCGAGGCCAGGTCGTCGACCACGGCACGAATCAGCGGTTGCGTGTCGATTTGCCCGGGCCGTTCGCAATCAGATGGGAGCCCGTCGATCGCAAACGGGTAGGCGCCGTCGAGGGCGCGCCGGTCGCGAGCCATTCGAGTTCCATGGCCGCCTGCCCTTCGAAGCTGGCGTGACTTCGCAGGCCGATCAACGCGGCCACCGCGTCGAATAGTCGCCCGCAACTGGACGTTGCCGGTGACCGCACGTCTCGCTCGATCATTTGCAGAACGGTCCGCAGCGATGATTTTGAGACCACGCGATCGACCAACGACGGATCGCATCCGGCATCGACCAGATGGGCGACGGCGGCCCTCCAGGGCTCGCGAATTGCCCGATCACCGCCGGGCAGCGGCACGTAGTGTAAATGGGCTGCTCGTCGAAAACCTTGGTAGTTCGCGACCAGGAACTCACCGCCCCAGATCGCCCCATCCGTTCCCAAGCCGGTTCCATCCAGGGCGACGCCCAGCACGCTCCCGTCGAGTTGATGCTCCGCCATGCAACTGGTTACGTGCGCGTGATGGTGCTGCACCGCCAGCGTGCGCGCACCGCCTTCCTCTGCCTCGAGCGAGTGCATACGACGTGCTGGCGTAGTCCGGGTGCAAGTCGTGGACGATCACGCGCGGACGGATTTCGAACAAGTCCTCGTAAAGCCTCAAGTCGCGTTGAAAAGCTCGATAGGCCTCGTAGTGTTCCAAATCGCCCAGATGGTGGCTGACGAACGCCAACTGGTCGCGCCCAGGGCGAACGTGGACTTCAGTTGTCCGCCGACAGCCAAAGTGGGTTCCGAACATGTAACCGGCAGCCGCAACGGTTGGGGAGCGGACCCGCGCGAACGGCGCATGACGCACGCCCTGCCGTTCACTACACGAGCGACCGAATCGTCGCAGCGAACGCGAATCTCGCGGTCGTGCATGAGAAAGACGTCCGCAATGCCGTCGAGCTGCGTTCGCGCCGCTGCGTCCAGGTGAGCGATCGGCTCGTCCGCGCGATTGCCACTGGTCATCACAAGCGGCAGGTTCCCGGTCGCGGCAACCAACAAGTGATGCAGGGGCGTGTAGGGGAGCATCAGTCCGAGGTATGGGTTCCCCGGAGCCACGGCCGGCGCGATGCACGCCGCCGCGCCATCTCGGACTGTATCGTTGTTGCGGCGCAACAAGACGATCGGCCGCTGCACAGAGACGAGTAGGGCCTCTTCTTCCGCGCTGACTTCGCACAGGCGCCGGGCCTGTGCAAGGTTGGCCACCATCAACGCGAACGGCTTGTCGTTGCGGCCTTTGCGGCGCCGCAACTCCGCCAGCACGGCTGCGTTGGACGCATCGCACACGAGGTGAAATCCGCCCAGCCCTTTCAGCGCCGATCCGGCCGTCGCGCATCGTCGCGGCGAACACTGTGATCGGATCGTCGTGGGCGAGCTCGACTCCGTCCTTGCCGAACGCGCAGTTTCGGGCCACAGCGCGGGCAGCAGGTCGCCTGAGCGTGAAAGCGTCGGTTTGACGGATCCTCATACTCTGCAAGGCATTGGGGACACATGGCAAACGGGGCCATGGTCGTATTCACGCGGTCGTAGGGGGCTGCAGAGACGATGGTCAGCCGCGGACCGCAGTTGGTGCAGTTGATAAACGGGTAGCGATAACGGCGGTCTCGCGGATCGCGCAGTTCTCGCAGGCAATCGTCGCAGGTGGCAATATCGGGCGAGACAAAGACTTCCTGCGACTTGCCCGCACCGCTCGACTGAATCTCGAACCCGCCTGAACCGCGACTGGCAATCACTTTCCACGCGATTTCGTCAATGCGTGCCAAGGGGGGCGATAGGGTGTTAATCGCCGCACAAAACGCGTCCAACGTTTTCGACTCGCCTTCGACTTCAATATGCACCGATCCTGATTGGTTCTTGACGAAGCCAGCCAGGCAAAGCCGCGAAGCCAGCGAAAAAACGAAAGGGCGTAATCCAACCCCTTGCACAATGCCCTGCACCACCACAGCCCGACGTTCCATTTGCAGGCTCCTGCCAGCGCCGAGTGTTCAGGCGTTTTAGATCAGCCTTCGCAGGCTTGAAATCGCACGGCTCAATCGTTGTTCGAGGAAGCCGGTCATACCGAAATCGCCTGTCCGCCCAATCTACAATCATTGCGATAGATTGGAACCCCTGCGGAGACGCAGCAAACGTCGGGCCGTCGCGCGACAAGGCGCTCATAAACTAGCAGTGCGTTTGGACGCGCCACGGCTGGGGGAGCGGACGCTCGATCCATTTTGTGGCGAACGGAGGCGTGACGCACAAGCAGAATCCCGCACCAGGCGTTCGGAACTGCTCCGCCAGGAGAGATTGCGCGTCGGACAACCCGCCGCGACGTTGCGAGCCTTCAGAATGGCCGAGTAGTTACTATCGCTGGTGCGCCAGGAGGCCTGGGCCAGCGAGGTGCAGGACGGTTCACCATTTCGCCGGTGCAGGCTTATGAGGCCTTGGAGAGAGAAGGAGGCCGTACGAGGTTATGCCTGTCGGCACACCGAACTGCGGCATCGCGAGCTGGCCTGCGGATGATCGATGAGGATGTGGCATATGTGAGCCCGTCGACCGTATATCGGATTCTGCGGAAGCGAACCTGGTTTGTCCTTGGAGGCGTAGAACGAAGCGACGGCGTGAGGAGTTGGAGAAGGCCCAGCGTCCGAACGGCGCTGGGCACGGACCTGATGTATTTGCGGATCGGGACGGGCCAGTACTACCTGGTGACGTTCTTGGACGAGTACTCGCGCTACCTGGTGCATTGGGAACTGTTGACGGACATGGGTGGCGTGAGCGTGGGTCTGGCGGCACAGACGGCTGGAAAGGCTCGGCTCCTCAATCTGCGGCTCGAGGATCAGATCGATCAAGCGACTTTTTCCGCCAAGCGAATCAAATTGCGCGATCGGCCCGTAGCTTGCTAATCGGCGCTTGATTTGAGCGATTCGGTTGACGACAGACGTTCGCTCGTGGGGAGTGAGCGGTACGCACATTCCCATGGCATTCGGACTCTAAATTGCGGCTTTGGGGGGCTGTTTGAAGAAGAGGTCCGATTCGATGGGGCATGCGTCTGAAAGGCGACATGCAGTCCAAGAATCGACTCTCTCGAAAAATGACAGACGATTGAAAAGAAGTCGGTACGCTATCGTACCGAGGGCCGGTGCGGGTCCGCACTTAGGATGTCGGAAAACCCCCGAGGCCGCCGGAAGGGGGTCGAGCGGACCCGGGGCGGTCTGCTCCCAGCGGGGCACTGCCCGCCAGAGGGACGGCGACTGTTATAACGGGAGCGCGATTGGGCTAGCAAACCGGCTTTACTCGACGGCCGGCGTCACGAGCTACCGCCCGACTTGGGAAATCTTCGCGCTCGATTCGGCCTGGCAGTAGAAGCAGAGCGGGCCTGTGCGCCAGCCTGCCGGTAACTTGGCTGGATCAGCGCCTTCGCTCTTGATCAATCGCGCAATCGCAGCGGGTGACGTGTCTGCGACTGACGGGTGCATCTGGTGTCCGCAGCCTTTGCATTTCACGGCCGGTGGTGTGGCCATGCTTTAAGTCTAGTGCGTAAGCTGACGGTCGGGAAAGGTCCAGCGCGAACCTCAGTGGGCAGGTATGAGACCTCCAGGCTAGCCTTCAGCGCTCGTTAGACGCGATCCTGGGGGGACCGTTTCGGGGCACATGGGCCGGTCCGGGCTACCTTGCAGGGCACAGCCCGCCAGAGCGACGGCCGATTCAGACGATGTGATGGCGATTAATACCGGAGGATGAAGTCGGCATAGAGGCGATTCCGCAGAATATCGCCATTCTGGGTGAAAGGAAACTCATAGCCAGTTCCCACCTCGACGTTGCGGCTCGGCTTCCACTTGACGCCAACCATGCCAGTGACGACGTTACTTCCGGCCACGCCGCCGGCCGGCAGATTGATGAGGTCCAGGCCGGTGAGCGGTCCCGTGAATCCTGTGTTGCTGCTGCGCATCCAATGGAACCAGTTGACGCCCAAGAGGCCGTACCAGTGATTCACGACTTCATAGTCCCACTGGTTTGACCAGTACCACATCTGGGTGCCCCAATTGTTATTCACTGGGATGCGGAAGCCTGTGGCACTCAGCCAATGTCCGCGACCGAAGATTTCCTTCCCGCCGGTGAGAAAGACATGGACATCTCCGCTCCCCGTGGGAGGAAGATTGCTTAGGTGCGGCGGAATGAAATACGTGATCCCACGCCGACACGAGCAATTGACGATCGACGTCGCGCAGAAAGTTGTATTTGAGGCCAACCGGGGCAGACGGGAATCCCGCAGGTCCCCCGCCCGCTTGGTTGACCTGAAGATATCCGACACGCGGTGCAATCACGCTCATGCGATCCGTGAGTCGCCCGCGAAACTGCGCAGCCCAGACCTGGACATCACCGCCGCCGATGGTGCTGGGTAACCCGTTGTCGATGAAGATTCCCCGCACCTCGGTCAGTGAACGGGGGATCCTCGAAGAAGAAGGGATTCGATAGCGGGCTGACGAAGCGGTCGAAGCAGTGATCGCTCGGCAGCATCCCCAGAATTCGCTGGCAGTCACACCAGCAGTCGCAGCACTCGCACGACTCGCCCGGACAGCCGCAGGCTTCATCGCAAATCGACTGTTGGTCGCAGCAGGGCGAAGACTCGGACAGGAACTCGTTTCCGCGGGCCGTGCCGCATAAGGCGAATTAGCCCTACGGCACTAGCAATCGCAAGAAGCGTTCGCATCCGTACCTCATGTTGAAAAACATCCTTGCGTACCGCCCCGCAACCCTGACTATCGACCTAGCAATTTGAAAGCGTAAAGGATCGAGAGTCGGTCGTAATAGCCTGCGTTTCCGGCAGAGTCGCGGCGGCGTTCGGCCACAATAGCTTCTAGATTTGCGGCCGGGTGCGCGATTGCAGCGCGCCTCAGACGCCGATTTGTCAGCTCAATAGCGCGGCCGCTATAACGTTCGCGGTCCCTCTGGCGGGCAGTGCCTCGCTCGGGCAGACCGCCCGGGGTCCGCTCGACTCCAATCCAGCGGGCTCGGGGTCTGCTTTTCCTCAGTGCCGCGCCGCCGCACCAAGCCGCCCACATTATCAAAGATTTGAGTTCTCGGAACGCGATATCAGTCCCGAAAAAGAGGTGGTTTGACGAGACTCTGAAGGCATGGTTGAATCGAGAGCACACCGACGAGAAGTCCGCTGGTCAGCCTGACTCACGATCGGTTCGCCAAACGAGGACCGGCTGATGAACACCACGCGATGTATTGCCCTCGTCACGCTGTTGGTTGGATGCGCTATTGCGTCGTCCCGTTCGGCGTGTGCGACAGATGAACACTTGGCCTTTCCTGGCGCGGAAGGATTTGGCCGGTTCGCCAAGGGTGGTCGAGGTGGCGATGTCTATCATGTGACCACGCTCGCAGACGATGGCCCCGGCTCGCTGCGTGAAGGAATCCGCAGTGCGAAGGGCCCGCGAACGATTGTGTTCGACCTGTCGGGCACGATCGAGCTCAAGAAACCGCTCATCGTCGACAAGTCGTTTCTGACAATAGCCGGGCAAACTGCCCCCGGAGATGGCATCTGCATCAGGGATCAGACCTTCCAAGTCAAGAATGCCTCTCACATCATTGTTCGCTATGTCCGCTTTCGACTGGGCGACCAGAACAAGCCGCGTCCTTCCGGACCCGATTGCATCAACACGACCGACGTAGACCATGTGATTTTCGATCACATCTCGGGTTCGTGGGGAATTGACGGCAACCACGATCTGCGCGCGGCGGCAATTTTACCCTGCAGTGGTCGATCTACGCTGAAGCGCTCAACGACAGTATTCATGAGAAAGGCAAGCACGCCATGCTGGCGTCGTTCCGCGATCTGACGGACAGCATTTCGCTGCACCACAACCTTTTTGCCAGCAGCCGCGAGCGGCATCCGACGCTGGCGGGCAGCCCGCGCACCAAGCCCGAGGCCATTGTCGATTTCCGCAATAATGTGATCTACAACGTCAGCGGTGCCACGAATCTCGGAAACTGCCGCATCAATGTGATCAATAACTACTACCTGCCGGGCCCAAACACGCCCGAGGGCGCCAAGCCACTGGCGACCAAGACTGAAAACCCAGGCGCGCTTCACGCGTTTCTGTATGGCAATGTGTTTGTTGGCCACCAGGCTTGGACGACCGACAACTATCAGGCGATAGACTTTATCCGCTGGAGCAAGGGCAACTATCTGCTCACATCACTGGCGGCAATTCGGGCCGAACGAGAATTCGACGTTGGCGATGCCCGCCCGCCTACGGATTCAGCTCAAATCGCGTTCGACCGCGTGCTGCGAATGGCCGGAGCCTCGCGCTCGCGTGACGCCGCAGATACGCGTCTGGTGGACGGCATTCGTTCCGGCACCCACCGACTGATAGATTCTCAACAACAGGTTGGCGGCTGGCCAACACTTGCAAGCCAAGCGGCGCGCTCCCGACACCGATCGCGACGGCATGCCGGATGTATGGGAGAAACAACAAGGCCTCGACCCAGACAGCCCGGGCGATTCCGCCGATGATCGTGATCATGACGGGTTCACCGATCTCGAAGAGTATCTCAATAGCCTCTGCCTCTCGGTGGCCGAAGAATAGCAACCCGGCGCGTTCGACCGCGTCGCTGTTACGCCAGTGACCTGGGAGGTAGCTATTCGGAAAAACCGTCTTTTTTCGGGAATGCCACGATTCGGATGGCTTCTTGGGATACAAGCAGCCTTCCGTTACTCGGACGGCGTGTACTTGGCGGCCGTGCTTCGGCGGCGCAGTGCCACTCCGCTCGACCGACCAAACGAATTGTCGGCCAACGCGTAGTTCGCCATCCCGAGGCGACGAGTAAGCGGGCTGCGAAACTAGCTTGTGGGTGGGCGCACGGAGTTAATTCCTATCCCGCCGATTGACAACGCACTACGGACGCACCGTCACCATCGCACGCCATCGAGATGTTCTCCGGCCCGTCAACAACAGGCCAGGTGGCCGGCATTGCCGCGATTCGACCGTCGGTTCCGTATTCGCACAGGGCGGTTGTGGCGTCGGAATTGTGTCGGCTAGAATCGAGTTTTGAACTTGCCATTTGTCCCAAACCACGGGACAAAAAGCCATCGACTACCAGGGGTGCAATGTGAGCTATCAATCTCAAGGTCGGGCCTGCGCTCGTCGATAGCCTCGAACGGCTCGAATGCGATTCCCGTCTCAGCGGACCTCTCAAGAGCGATCGTCGCGCCGACTGAAGTCGTTTCAGTTCAGTCAATAGGGTTCGGCCACACGCTGCCGTTCTGCCGGCCACAACGGCCCGCGAATCGCGGTACAATTGCGCTCGACAACAGCAGAACTGGCTGTGGATTCTTTTTGTGCTCGGCGCGCCCGCTCTAGTCGCGCCGCTGCTCGAGCAGGGCGAGCCAATCCTGAAAACTTTCGCCCGTTTTGCTTGGGAGCATCGTGCAGCGCGGGCGCGACTACTATGGGTTCTTCGGCCGCATTTTCCAGAACTTTCACTTCCACACTCACACCAACACCGCCTCGGATGCCTGCTGCATGGTAATTTCGAGTTGGTCCCCGACCTGGGTTCCGCTGGAACTCAGGGTGTTCTCCGGCAACTCTAGCACTGACGCGGCATTCACGCGAACCGGTCCCAGACGCCAGGGCTTAAGATTAAGCTGCAAGTCCACAACCACTTGGTTTCTATCCAGATAGGCTGCATCAATCGGGAAGCGCATGGCAAACGTGTGAATTCCCCGTGACGGGATGATCCACAGCCCCTGTCCTGTGCAAAAAGTTGCAGCGTCACGGAACATCAGTCCACGCAGCCGGGTCCAATGCGTCCCCGCCACTTGTACCTTGCTGGCTAGACACACCTGCCTTGTGCGGTTGAATACTCTTCCGGAAGGGCCCTGCGCCGGCATCACCACTCCATCAATGAGTCTCTCGGGAGAGGAGTTTTTTGGGGGAGGGAGTCATCGCGCCGCCTCTGGCATCAGTGTGCGGACTAGTTGAATCATGGCTGGGCCCAGAGTCACCACGAGGAGGGAGGGCAATACAAACAAAACCAGAGGAACGACCATTTTGATTGTAGTTTTTGCGGCTTGTTCCTCAGCCCGTTGGCGGCGCTCGGTACGCAGTGAGTCGGAATGCACCCGCAAAGCCTGGGCCATGCTGGTACCGAAGCGGTCGGTCTGGATCAGCGTGGCGACCAGGGCGCGAATGTCATCCACTCCGGTACGCGTCGGCCAGATTCGTGCAGTGCCTCGACGCGGGGCTTGCCGGCGCGCATTTCCAGATTCACCATGTGGAATTCGGCGCTCAGTTCGGGATGCGGGTGGCTCAGATCTTCGCCCACCCGCAACAGGGCCTGATCGAGGGCAAGACCGGCTTCGACGCAAATCACCGTGAGATCGAGAGCGTCGGGAAGACCGAGCGTGATGCGCGCTGCGCGATCGCGATCTTCCGCTTCAGCGCAAAGCGGGGCAGGAAAAAGCCGAATGCCGCCCACGCCGACCAGAAGCAAAGGCGAATTGCAGGCCGCTGACCGCGGCCACGACGCAACCCCCGACCAGCGCCAGCAGCATGCGGCTGGCGATGTACATGGAGAGATGCCGCGGTTCGCGGTAGCCGGCCTGAATCAGCCAGCGCGCGGGCGCGGGAGATTTCGGCCGGGAAAGCGGCAAGGCTTTGCTGAGAGGGTCTAAGGCCTGCTCCATGCCGCTCCTTGAGCGGCGGCTTTTCCGGTTCGCGCTCCTTCCGCCGGCCAAAGCACGCAGACGGGAGCCGATCACGGAAGAAGGCGCGTACACGGCCGCGCCGAACGAAAACACCGCCAGCACGACGTGAGACAAACAACACGATGCTGAGTAGCTAACAATTCACATCTCTTAGACCTGAATCTGAATGACTCTTCGAATCACAAAATATCCGAGGTTTGCAACGTAATGCCAACCACAATCGCGGCGTGACCCATCGGATCCGTGAACAGCGGACGGATGAAGCTCGGATTCATGATGAGCATCACCACCACGATCACCGGCGGCAACAGCATGAGGAGCATCATGGTGAGCCGGCCCTGGGCGGTGTAATACGCGCACCTGCCGCAGAATCTTGAACCGCTCCCGGATCATGTAGGAAAGATTGTCCAGAATCTCCGCCAGGTTGCCGCCGGTCTCGCGCTGCAGCATGACCGCGGTAACGAAGAACTTGACGTCCACCAGGGGAACGCGTTCGGCGAGATTCATGCAGGGCATCGCGCACCGGCATGCCGAATTTCTGCTCTTCAAACAACTTGCGGAACTCGGAGGAGATCGGTTCCGCCACTTCATTGGAGATCATTTCGATGCGCCGTGGTGAAAGCGTGACCGGCGCGCACCGCGCGGGCAAGCGTGTCGATGGCCTCCGGAAACAGTTCCTCGAATTTCTGGAAGCGCCGGCTGCCGGCGGTAGGAAGCATAGGAATAGGGCAGCAAGGCTCCCAGAAAAAACCCGCCCAGCCAGAAGAACATTTGCTCCGCCAATGACAACGGCAACGACTCGCCAAAACTAGCGCCCGATGCGAGGCAGATCAGGAGCATGTTCCCGGCGCGCATCTCGAGGCCGGCCTGGGAAAGCAATATCTGCAAATTGGAAACCCGTTCGGAGCGCCGCAGCAGGTTGTCGAGCGCGGGAATCTCGCTCAACATCTCATCGCGCAACAGCGCGAGTTCTTCGCTGGGCTCGCGTTCCGCGGCTTTCTGCACGGCCGCCAGACGTTCGCGCAGCAGGCGCGCGCGGGCGTTCCGCTCATCGAGCAGCGAACCGGCGCGAAACACAACGCCCACGACCACGACGAACACGATCGACCGGCGATAACAGACCGATTGCATTGGGAGTTCTCATCGCCGGAGAGATCTCGCCTCCGGCTAAACCTCCATCTTGGACTCGAACAGTGCCGGGCGCAAACGGCAACCTCCGGTCGCCAGGCGTCGGCAAACTTGCGGCCGTATCCCGGTAGCGCGAAACAGTCCCTGCACCTTGCCGCTCTCGTCAATCCCGGTGCGGTCGAAGGCGAAAATGTCCTGCATGGTAATGACGTCGCCTTCTACGCCGGTTACCTCGCGAAACTCGCGGTCACTTTACGAGTTCCGTCCGCCAGGCGCGCAATCTGCACCACGGCGTGGATCGCCGAGGCAATCTGGCTGCCGGACGGCGCGCTCCGGAATATTGAGGTTCGCCATGGAGAACATGCTCTCGATGCGGGCCAGCGCGTCGCGCTGCGAGTTGGCGTGGACCGTGGTCAATGACCCTCGTGGCCGGTATTCATGGCCTGCAACATGTCGAAAGCTTCCTCGCCGCGCACCTCGCCGACGATGATGCGGTCCGGCCGCATACGCAGGCTGTTGATCACCAGTTGCCGCTGCCGCACCGCGCCCTTGCCTTCAATGTTCGGAGGCCGGGTTTCCAGGCGCACGATGTGCTCCTGCCTCAATTGCAGTTCGGCGGCGTCTTCGATGGTGACGATGCGCTCGGTGTTCGGAATGTAGCCGGAGAGCACGTTCAGCAGAGTGGTCTTGCCGGCGCCGGTGCCGCCGGAAATCAGAATATTCAGCCGCCCTTTCACCATGGCGGAGAGCAGCTCCAGCATGGGCTCGGTAAGGGTTTTGTTCTCGATCATGTTGCGGGCGGTGATCGGGATCGCGGCAAAAGCGCCGGATGGAAAGGCAGGGGCCGTCCATCGCGAGCGGAGGAATGATGGCATTGACGCGGGAACCATCCGCCAGGCGCGCATCCACCATCGGGCGAGGATTCATCGACGCGCCGGCCAACCCGCGAGACGATGCGGTCGATGATCTGCATCAAGTGTTGATTGTCTTTGAAG
This sequence comes from Terriglobia bacterium, assembly GCA_963798155.1. GTDB lineage: Bacteria > Acidobacteriota > Terriglobia > Terriglobales > Acidobacteriaceae > CAWCSH01. Next base: position 417,152 of record CAWCSH010000021.1, on the reverse strand, counting down.
CTGAGTCCGGTGGGCTCGAGCTTGCCGGCGCGCTCCACGTACACCCGGTCATAGCGGTTGATCAGAATGTCGGAGATGGTCGGGTCCTTGAGCAGCGGCTCCAGCGGACCCAGGCCGAAGATCTCATCCAGAATTTCGCGCGCCAGGCGCTCGCGCTCGGCAAAGCTGAGGGGAACGGCTTCGCTGTTGACGGTGTTGCGGATGAGCAGCAGGACTTCTTCGCGCGCCGCGTCGCCGGGCGTGCGGCCCAGTTTCTCCAGGTCCAGGCGGTCCAGGATCTTGCGGTGCAGATCCGCCTTTATCTGCTGGTATTCAGCCTTCTCGAAGGTCTGCAAATTGGGCATGATTCTCCACTATACCGCGTCCGCTCGTCACACGGTCTTGAACAAGGACCAGGCTGCCCTCTTCACTTCCGCATCATTTTCCGTCAAACGAGTCGCCAGGCCCGAAAACGCGCGGGCTATTTCCGTGTGACTCTGCTGCATCAATGGGATACCCCGGTCAATCGCCGTGGAAACCGCGGCGTACTGATTGGGGATCTTCCACAGCAGCTTCACTCCGGCGGCGGTTTCCGCGTCGGTCTCGGTGAATCCGGGAGTTCTCCGGAACCGGTTTAACACCAGCCGAAGCTGATCCCTTCCGCCAGTTTCCGCCCAGATATTGCTGCAATGCGCGCCGCGCTCCACAGCGACGCCACGTCCGCATGGGCCACCAGCAACACGGTTTGCGAGAGGCTGCTGACCAGCCGGGCGGTAGCATCGGCGCGGGTGGATACATCCACCACAATGTAACGGTAGTGCGCCACCAGCATATCGAACAGGCGCGGCAATTTCGGCGGTCGAAGGCTCGACGATGCTGGGCACATTGGCACCGGCCAGAACGTGCAATCCGCTCTCATGCCGGGTCATGAAGCCTTCCAGCAGAGAATGATCCAGCCGGTGCAGGTTGCGGAGGGCATCCGACACGCTGAACAGCGGCTTCAGATTCATGTGCAGCGCCGTATGGCCGACCGTCGCGACGTCCACCAGCGCCGTATTTCCATAGGCGCCCTGTAACGCGAGCGCGAGGTTCACCGCGACGGTAGTGGCGCCGCTGCCCCCTTTCGCGTTGACGATGCTGAAGACCCGGCCCCGGGTCTCTTCCGCTGCGTTTTGCGCTGCGCGGTCGACAGCCGCACGAAAGCCTCCAGCAGGTCCGTCGTCGTGGTAGGCCGCTCGATGAATTCGCGCGCGCCGGAACGCATGGCGTTCACGATGACTTGCGGCTGCGACAGGACGCCGATGGCAAAAACCGAAATGTGCGGCATTTCCTGCTGCATCATTTCGATGCCCGCAAGGCGGTCAGCGGACTGTCGGAAGGAATGTCCACCAGAACCACGTTCGGGTTCGCGCCCTGAATCCGGCGCATCACCGGATCGGCGGCAACGGTAGGAAGCGTGGAGCGGAAACACGGCGCGGGCCACGCTGGTGCCGTCCACCAGCACCTGCAGCACAGCGCGCTGTTCGCTGTCCGTGCCAGGATCACCACAGAAACTTCGGGCATTGCCTCCCCTTCGACCCCCGTCGCTCCCGACGCTGTGGCCAATTTGTCAGTTCTTACCCCTTCAAACCTGTCCGCATCCGCTGTTTACTTGGTGCCGCGCGGCGGCTTGCCGTGTCAAAGCGATTCTTGTCCAGGAAAGGAGTCGGCTGAGTCGGCAGCAACGGCGGCTGCGCCCCCGCCTCCACTTCTTCACCGTGCAAAGCACCATCAGTTCCGCGCTGCTCTTCTGGGCGCTCTTACTCCGGAAGAATTCCCCAGGATCGGAATGTCGCCCAGGCCGGGGATTTTGCTCTCAATATTGGTCACCCGATTGTCGAGCAGTCCCGGCGATCACGAAACTCTGACCATCCTGCAATTCAAATTCGGTGCTCGGCTTCCCGGGTGCTGATGGCGGGGACGGTGAATCCGGAAATGGTCAGCGCGTTGGTGAAATCCAGCGTGCTGACCGAGGGAGCCACCTTCAGGTCAATATTGCCATTCGGCATGATGGCCGGAGTGAAATCCAGTTGGACGCCGAAGTTCTTGAACTGGATGGTCACCGCGGTAAAGCCCTGGCCCGGTTGCACGAGGGAAAGGGAATTTGACCGCCGGCCAGCATGCTGGCTTCCTTCCCGTTCATCGCGATAATGCGGGCTCCGCCAGGATCTGCAGCAGGTTTTTCTGCTGCAATGCCTGAATCAGCGCCCAAGTTGATGTCGGTGCGGAACAGGAAGAGATTGAACGCGTCGTTGATGCCGATCGTGGGGGAAGTGTTGGTGGTCGAAGTCGTGGTCGTGGTCGAGGTACTGGTCGTAGTGGTCGAAGTCGAAGGACCTGAAAACCGCCATACTGCTGCGTGGTGCGGTTCCGACCGTGTGGCCAGCTCCGGGGCGAAGAAGTTAAAGCCGAATTGTCTCGACGGCGGAGCGGTCCACCTCGGCGAACTTCACCTCCAGCAGAATTTCCTGGCTCCCACTGGACCAAAGGTCAACACGTTGACGACGTTCTTCGAGTAAGCTGCCGCGATCTTTCCGGCACGGTCGGCGACGTCTTCGGTCGAAACATGCCCGGAAAGCACGATCGCGGAACGGGAAGGGGTGACATCGATCCGCTCGTCGGGAAAAACGCGCTGTTCCTCTTCCGCCGCGGCGCTGACATCCACATCCACCCGCAGGTCGAAGCTGCGCGAACGCCCCAGTTCATCCCAGATCAGCAGAGAGACTTCTCCGGCTGAACGGCCATGGACCAGAATTTGCGTGGGTGAAATCAGATGGCATCGGCCACCGTGGGATCGGTGACCGAGACGCGCTTGATGCGCTCGGTGGTATTGATCAGCAGCGATTTCCCCACCATCACCCGCAACGGAGCTGAACCCTGCGATTCGCCCTGCGTTGCCTGCTCGGCTTCCACGGGAGAGGTAACCGGACTCTCTTCCGGAATTTGCGCCGGAGGAGTGGTCTGCGGCCCCTGACCCGCTGCCGGAGCCGGGGTTTGGGCCGGCTGCTGCTGCGCGCATGCAATTCCCAGGTAAACCAGCAGAAGCAGCAACACTCCCGCCTTCTTCACCGTGCCGCCTCGTTTTGCTTGTTCCACGCCACTGCGGGAGCAAATTGCCATTTTTTTCGTTGACCTCAGAACCTGCTTGTCCTGACGTACTGCCTAATCAAATTTGGTGGTTTCTTTCTTGTCCCCGCGGATCACTTCCACGCCGTAAGTGGGAGGCGGAGGCGGGGGAGCAGCTTTTGTAGCGGTATGCCTCACTTGCGGATGTGGATTCACCGGTGCCGGAGTGGAAACGCCCCGGTAAATCGAATTCACATTCACCGAGCTCAGTTCCTGCTGCTTGGTGTCGAGCGGATTGCGCAACGCCAGCTGGATACGTCCCTGAGCAGTGGCGAGCGTAAGCTTCTGGGCATCGCCCGGGGAAACCAGCAAGGTGATGACCGGCGCCGCGGTGGCCTCGCCTTCGTTGCTGCGTTCCAGGCGCTGTCCGGTGGCGATCACCGCGACATTCTCAAGCACAGTGGTGGTCTGCTGGTCGCCGCCGCTGGAGGGATTTCCCGTTACGAGCACATCGACGCGCGAGCCCGGCTGCACGAATCCGGCGACGCCGATCACATCGTTGACGCGTACGGAAACCGCTCTCATGCCAGGAGGGATCAGAGAAGGCAAGCCGTAGCCGGCGTTTTCACCCGCTAGTTTGTTGGGCAAGATGAACTCGCCCTTGGCGATGGGGAGAATAGCGCCGCGCCCTACTACCTTCGAAGCCACGTGGTAAGTGCCAGCCGGCAAGTTGCCTTCCGGAAAGCGAACGACTTTGATATCGGCATCGCCGATCTTGGAGCCCACGTCGATGTTATTGGCCGCGATCACCACATCGGCGCCGGGCGCTGCATTGGCGGAGCTGCCGGACTGCAGCTTCTTGTAAACAAAAATACTTACAAATGCGCCGAGAGCCAGCGCGACCACTCCGATCATCAGCAGACGGTTACGGTTCATTGCCACTCCTGAACAATTTGCATGGCGTAAAACACACGGGAAGGATGCAGGGAAAGAGCAGACTGCCGCTCAGACCCGCGCTGGTTGCGCCTGGCGATACCGCCATGACACAGGCCTTGGACTTCAACTATCCCCAACGAACGGCGTGCTTTCCGCAAACGCCGGATCCCCCTGGTTACTACTGATTTCCTGGTGAGTGCGGGCTCAGCCCGTCACAACCCATGAATCCCTACTGCGAAATAGAACTGGCGACGGAAGAGAAGACATTGTTGGCATTGGACCCGATGAGACGGATGGTTCCCACCACGATTACCAAGATTACAGCCAACATCACGGCATACTCCGCGATATCTTGTCCTGCATCCTCCCGCCACAATGTGTGGAGAAGGTTCTTCATCTGTGTCTCCTTACGACCAAACTGGTTCTGTTTTGTTGTACTCCCAGAATGGCTCTCGGAACTGTGTGCGCACTCGTGCCCGTACACGCAAAAACTCCGGTCTTTTGAGAAACTGCCGCGAAACGAAGGGATCAGGAGGCCCCTTCGGAATTCCTGACCCATCATACCCTGCTACGCCCACTCGGGCGCGACATTTTCTTGCACAATTTTTCTGGATTCAGACTTACGTCCTGACGCTATCTTGCTTAGGATCCTGGGCCCAACGTCCTGCTGCGAACACCTTAGGACGGAATCTCAAACACCCGGACTTAGGCTACTGAATGGCACTGCCGATTGCGGAGAAAACGGTATTGGTGCTGCTGCCGATCATTCGTACAGTTGCCATGGCGATGGCGGTAATCACGGCCAGCATCACCGCATATTCGGCGATATCCTGCCCCTGCTCGTCCCGCCAACAGTTCCCCCAAAAAGCTCTGCTACGCATCCCCATGGCTCGACCTGACCTAATTGATGAAAATGGGGGGAGAGCTGACGATTATCATACCTCAGCTATTGACCCAAAGCTAAACTCTTTTCGCTGTCAACCCAAGCTTACTTTGGTAACCAAGTACCTTAATCGTCAACGGGTTAGGCAGTGGATCCGGGGGTCTACAGCGGAGGGTGCTCGAGGATTACAGCCTGCTTGTCCTGGTATATCGGACGCCAACCCTTTTTCAGCCGTAAAGCCACGGCGAGAGGTGCGTCAGGCGGGACAATTACGGTCTGAATCTGCCACTTTTCAAGAGGTTGCTGCCAGTCCTGGGAGAGGTAGTAGGCGTGGGCAAAGTCGCGCATCAGGCCATCGCCATACACATCCGCCCGGCCGTCAATAAAGACCCGGTATTGGGGATAAAGCTTCCAGATCAGATATCCGCCCCAGTTGTAGGAATTGAACATCGGGGCTGCCGGATGATGCTGGGCCGATGAAGGCCACAGCTCCCGCGGGAAAACCTTCGGCCTCAGACGCCGGTTGCCGCCGTACGACAGAGTTCAGGCGAGCGGCCACAAGAACCACTAGGGCAGCGATCAGGAGACCATTGAACGCCCGAATCGTCTTAGTTCCGTCGCTAGAGTTGGCTGGTCTCCCATTCACGAATTGACGTGGGGGATGGCGGAGTAAGAGCCATTGGCCAACCAGTCCGGAGAGGATAGGCGCGGCCACAATCGCGAAAAGGGGAATATTACGAATGGAGCGGAGGGCCGCGTAGGCTGTGACCAGCAGAAGAAGACTATCGCGAGGGCGCAATTTTTTTGCCGAAAGCCCCACGATCAAGAGCGTTGCGAGGAGTAGCAGCAGGAAGGGCAAATACTCAATCTGGTGAAAGTCGGGCGAGAACCACTCCACGATGTATCTCTGCATGCTCTCGGAATGCAGCGTGGCGAACGGGTAGGCGTACATCCGGACTCCGTAAGGGTTCAACGGCACCAGGGCCACGCAGCCGAGCAGAACGGCGGCAAGCCGCCAGACGCGGGCTCGCATCTGCCGCCATGGCTCGAAGCCAAATGCGAGATCCAGACCATCGCCGGCCAGGAACAGCGCGATCAGGGCGAGGCCGATGGCGAACCCGGCGTGCAGATTGACCCAGAGCACCATCAACGGCAGCATCCACCACAGCCGGTTGGGACGCCGGCCGGCGGCATCACCAAGCCACAGAAAAATGCTGGCTAGCAGCAGGGAGAGCATTTGTGGTCTCACACCCCAGAGAGGCATGGAGGCGATCGCCGCCCAGATGACGAAAACTCCGGCGATGTGGATTGGAGCGGCGGAACGTTTCAGCGCCAGCAGAAATGATGCAGCAATCGTCACTGCGAACGTCGCGATCAACAAACCCCAACTGCCAAGCCGGTACAGGATGAAAATGAACGCATCGGAAAGCCACTCGTGATTGATCCAAGTCTGGCCGAAGCGGGTGAACGAATACGGGTCGGTGTGGAAGACCTGGAGAGTCGCGACGATCAACTGGCCGGTACGCAGGTGCCACCAGAAATCGGGATCAATGACGGGGCGCGCCGCCATTGCGAACAAACCCAGCGCCAGGATGGCGGCAAAGGCGCGGCGAGTTTCAAACAGCGAGCTGATCTGCCTCATGCTTGGTCTTCAGCCGGGAGAGCAGCAGTCCCAGCATTGGAAGGTAGAGAAACACCACTGCCCAGCGGCCTACGTCCACAAAGGTTTGAGGGGTGTGATACCAGCGCCACAATCCTGCGCCCCAGCTGAATGCCGCAGTCCAGATGATCTCGCGGCGGTCTTTGGGAATCAGCCACAAAATGAAGCCATCGAAAAACCAACGCTGCGGCATCACCGAGGCCAGCAGAAGCAGCCAGGCATCTTTGTCCCGATAGCGCAGCAGCGCCAGTAGCAGAAAGGGTCCCGGCCACACCAGCAGAGGAAAGAAGTGTTGGTAATAACCGAACTGTCCCATCCACAGCCACGGCCAGCGCGGCATCAGAAGCAGGCTCAGACCGATAACCGCCAGACATGCCAGCACGCCGCGTCGCGTCAAATGGGTAAGCGCCACCGGCAAGCCCACCTGGGGTTTGATCATGGTGACCGGCAACAGCAAGGGGAAAAATGCGCTCGCCATCACCAGGGGAGCCCATTGCGCGGTGATGAGCCCAGCCCAGTAGGGGAACGCGAGAAACACCAGCAGGCGATGGTAGCCATAGCGGGTGAGCCCCAAAGCCAGCAGGGCGGAGCTGAGTCCATAGAAGACAGCGCCGGCGATTTCAGGACGCATCCACACGAATGGGAATGCGACGAGAGCCGCAATCATCGGGTACTGCTCAAGCGGACTCTGGTAGGGAGGACTGCCGCTCAGCACATGCTGCGCCAGCCGGATCGCCCAGGTGAAATCGGCCGCTCCCTGGTGCGCACGCATCAGCACCAGCCAGCAGTACGCTCCGGTTGCTAAGCCGATTGCGGCGGACACCAGAATTCGCTGTCGCACAGGCAGTTTGTCCGCATAAGTTGTAACATGGGCGTCTTCGGGAGGAGCGATTTTCCAGGCGGCTTGCTCAAGAACTACACATTCGGACTTCTCCTCTCCCTGCTGTGTTCCTACAGCATGTGGTTTTACGTGGACCGGGTCCTGGTTCCATACCAGATCAACGATGCCGTGGCGCATGCGCGGCCGCGTGGCAACCTTTCCGATCTCTATCCCCGGTGGCTGGGAGCGCGCGAGTTGCTGTTGAACGGCCGCGACCCCTACAGCCGTGACGTCACGCGTGACATCCAGATCGGTTACTACGGCCGGGCGCTGGATCCTTCGAAACCAGATGACCCTGAAGATGAGCAGGCTTTTGCCTATCCCGCCTATGTTGTTCTGCTGCTGGCGCCAACCGTGAAGTTGTCGTTTCCCCTCGTGCAAAGAATTACCAACGTATTGTTCTGGCTGCTGACGATTGCCAGCGTGTGGTTGTGGTTGAAGGCGTTGAACTGGAAACCTTCGTTGCGCCTGCTCCTGATCTTCGTGGTGCTGACGATGGGAAGCGTGCCGGTGGTGCAGGGACTCAAACATCAGCAGTTAAGCCTGCTGGTGGCGGGAGTGCTGGCGGCTGCCTGCGCGACAGTGGTGAGTGGTTATCTGGCCATTGGTGGTGTTCTGCTGGCGATTTCGACGATCAAGCCTCAATTGGCATGGCTGCCGGTGCTGTGGCTGCTGGCCTGGGTGGTACGAGACTGGCGCAAGCGGCAGCGCTTCGCCTGGGCATTCGGAGCCACCATGGCGGTCCTGCTGATCGGAGCCGAAATCATATTGCCCGGATGGTTGATCCGCTTCATAGCTGCTTTGGGCGACTACCATCGCTACACCCACAATGAATCACTGCTGAGCTGGATGTTCAGTCCCATCATTGGGAACTTTCTCGCGGTGATTTTGGTAGTAGCCTCCGCCATGCTCTGCTGGAAGCTTTTGGAACAGGGGGGGAATTCCGCCGACTTCGCCTTATGTCTTTCTCTGGTGTTTGCCCTGACGATTGTCGTCGTCCCCATGCTCGCCCCTTACAACCAGGTGCTGCTGCTGCCGGCGGTGTTTCTGTTGGCGCGCCATGGGTCGGGCCTGTGGCACGGCTCGTCGGCAACCCGCGTGGCTTTCGGGACTACCGCCATGCTGCTGGTGTGGCCCTGGGCGGCGACCGTCGGACTAATGGCTGCGAGTGCGATTTGCCGGCACGAACGGTACAGAGCGGATGGAAACTGCCACTGGCTCCGAGCCTGCTATTGCCGATTTTTGTGTTTGGAATGGTCATGCTGCTGGCCGTCCGCAGGCGTACGTCGATCTCCCCTACTTGAGCGAGTTGCCCCATTGCGCTTGGGCATCCACACTGTTTTGGCTCAAGGCCAGTACGGCCATGAGCCGGAGTGGCTTTCAGGGGTTGAAAGCCTGGCAGTGCTTGCATTACCAAATCTGCCGGGTTAGGCTTCCGGCTACCCTCATCGCGCATTTCCGGAGGAAACTTATGAATTTGAAGATCGAAACCCGGGCCACCGATGGGGTCACCGTCGTGGTTTGCCATGGCCGCATCATCTTCGGCGATGAAGCGTCTGCTTTGCGCGAGAAGTTGAAACAGGTTCTGAGCACGACGCGCCAGGTGGTGCTCAATTTGGCGGACGTGAGTTACATCGATAGCGGCGGACTGGGAACGCTGGTGGGGGTGTATTCTTCCGCCCGGGCCAGCGGCGCTGATATCAAGCTCTCCGGCTTAGGACAGCGGCTGCGCGACGTTTTGCAGGTCACGAAACTGGTGACGGTGTTTGAAGTGTATGACAACGAACAGCAGGCGGTGGCGGCATTCCGGCGCGGTGCAGCCTGAATTCCGCCCCGGCCGGGAGCTCGCCATCTGGTGACCGCCTGGCGCGCTACACTAGGCAGGCCGGGCAGTCCGCACCAGCATAGCTGTTGAAGCCCGGGGGTCTACCCGAGGAGTTTGACTGCTTTATGTCCGTCTCTTCCATCGCCGCAGCCGACACTGGTTCGGGAATTTTCCCGGTCCTGATCTTTGTGCAGGGCAGCGACCAGCGCACCGTCATGCTCGACCACACGCCGTTCACCGTGGGTCGCAAGGCGGACAAGGACCTGGTCATCGCCGACCCGCGGGTGTCGCGCGAGCATGCCTCGATCGTCTCCGAAAACGGCCAGTTCTTTCTGGTGGACCACAACAGCAAGCATGGCACCTTTCTCAACGGCGAGCGGGTGCAGCGCAAGATGCTGGAGCGCGGCGACCGCATGGAGTTCGGGGTGCGCGAAGCCGCCTATGTAGTGTTCCATCCGCTGCAGTCGACGACAAATACAGCCAGGGAATTCCTCAGCCAGATTTCGGAAATCCAGATCACGCCCCAAACCGCCGATCTGGAAAAGCTGGCGCTGTTTCTCGAAGCTGCCCGCAAGCTGAACACCCTGGGAGTGCTCGACGAGATCCTGGTGAACCTGCTCGACACTACCCTGAAGCTCACCCGGGCAGAGAGGGCGTATGTGTTCCTTCGCGATGAAGAGGGGAACCTGCGACTGGCTGCTGGGCGCAATTCTCGCGGCGAGCCGCTGCTCGACGACAAGACGATCTCTCACTCGATTCTGGAAGACGCGCTTTCCGCCAACTCCGAGTTCCTGATCACCGATACCAGCCAGTCGCTGGATCTTGCCGGCCGCCAGAGCGTGGTGGCCTTCGACCTCCGCACCGTGATTTGCGTGCCGCTGCGCCGGCCGCAAGTGCAGGCCGTACGCGCGCCGGGAAAGGAAGCGTCGAGCGAGGTGATGGGCTCGCTGTACGTGGACTCACGCTTCGCCTCGCGCGACATCACCGCGGTCAGCACCGACATTCTGCGGGCAATTGCGCGGGAAGCGGCTTCGTTGATCGAAAATGCGCGACTGGTGCAAACCGAAGAAGCTTCGCGACGGTATCAGCAGGAGTTGGCCATCGCCGCCTCCATCCAGCAGCGGCTGATGGCGGTGACGATTCCGGAAGTTCCCTTTGCGCAACTGAATGGCAGAAATCTTTCCTGCAAAGAGATTGGCGGCGATTTCTTCGACGCGGTGAATACCGATGAGGGCCTGACCGTGGTGCTGGCCGATGTCAGCGGCAAGGGAGTGTCGGCCGCGCTGCTCGGTTCGACGCTGCAGGGCATGATTTATTCCCAACTGTGCGCCGGCATGGGATTGACCGATATCGTGAGCGCGGTGAACCATTTCTTCACCCACAAACATATCGGCGAGAAGTACGCCACCCTGGTGCTGGCCCGCATTCGGAGGGATGGAGAACTGGAATACGTGAATTGCGGGCACGTGCCGCCGCTGCTGGTCTGCCATGGAGAGGTGATCCGGCCCGAGCACGGGAATCTGCCGGTCGGATTGCTGGCCGACGCCACCTACGAGAGCGACCGCGTACAACTGAGGCCGGGAGACCGCCTGGTGCTGGTCACCGATGGAGTGACCGAAGCGGAAAATTCGGAAGGGGAATTCTTCGACAATCCACGTCTCGAAGAAGTCGCCATCCGGGGCAAGACCATTGACGATATCTTCGCTGCCGTGGACGAGTTCCGCGCCGGAACCCCGCTGAGTGACGACTGCACGGTCGTGGACCTGCTCTACACGGGATAGCGTTCGGATTTGTTCGAGTTGACTGCTAAGGACATCTACCTGTCTTCAATCATGACCAGGAAATCGGTTCCTTCCCAGCGGCGATCGTTCAGCCAATAAAGAGTGAAAGCCAATTCTTCTGCGGCAGAGTGCTGTTCCGCAGGCAGTTCGGCCAGGTGCGTTCCCAAACCACTGTCCCGGGTCTCAGTATCGAAGCTGGTCTGCCACTGATCGAAGCTCCAATGGACGAGGGCGGGGGCCGGGAGAACGAGCCTGAGCTTCTTGCCCAGGGGAATCGTGCGGCATTTGTTGGTGAAGCTCCATAAAAAATATGGCGACGGGTGTTTCTCCGCGACATAGCGGCGCACCGGCTGCGGAGGCTGGTCGAAGATTTTTCCGTCGCGCAGCGACCTTCGCAACTTGATGTATTCGGAATGGGCCCACACCAGCGGGCAAGCTGAGCCGGACGGCTTGCCTTTGAACAGTTCGAGCGATGGAATATCGCCGGCATCCCAGACCTGCTCCGGAATCAGGCGGGTGCCATTGGTCGAATATTCCATCACCTGCAGCAACTCTTCGGCGGAGCGTGGGCGTCCGGCCGCCAGCTCATAGTGCGCGCGCTCGCCTGCTAGCAATGGCCAGGGGCGTCCGATGCCGGTGCCATCGTAAGGGGAACCGTCTTCGTGCTCTCCATAACCATCTCCGTTATATCGATACCAGCAGGGCCCCTGCGGAAGTTGAACACGCAGCAGAGAGTCGATCACCTTCACCGTGTTCACAACTCGCGGATCGTCAGCCGCCCTTACTCCGAAGCGGACCAGCGCCAGCGCATCTGGACTGATGAGATGCACCGCGGGCTCGACGGAGTGGCCGGGCGGCCGGTTCTTGATGGCGACAAATCCTGAGATGGGGATGCGGCGCAGTCGGACTCGGGCGGAGCGATGCGGACGTAGTAGCCCTCGACTCCGATTTGCTGCGCCAGTTCGCCATCCGCGTAGGTCCAGCGCTCGACGTTGTCGTTCCATGCGTCGGCGGTTTCGAGAAGGTATTGCGGCGATCTCCGGCTCGCCAACGCTGTCCGCCAGATCGGCGGCGACGACGAGTCCGGCAATCTCGACCGCTAGGGTGAATGGCGAGTAGCCCGCGTCTTCTTCCCAACGGTCCTGCTGCGTGACCGGTCCGTTGAGCGCGAGAAAGCCGGCAGCCTTCTTCACCATCGGCCACCAGCGCTGAAGATCGTGCAGGACCTCGGGGGCTTCCCGCCAAAGGGAATCGACCAGCAGAATCGGAAAGGCGACTTCGTCCATTTGCGTGCCCTTCCAGTAGGGGCGCCCGTCGAGCCACATATTTTGCGCCCAACGTCCGTCGCCCCCTGGGTGAGGCCAGATAGTGCAGCACGCGGGCGCATCAGGGTGGCGCCGGCGGCGAGGAAGCCCCAGGCAGTCTCCACCAGATCGCGCGGCCAGACCAGGTGATACCCGCCCAGGTCCTCGTCTCCCTTGTTGAAGCCCCAGGGAATGGACAGGCTGGCAATCACGCCGCCGAGAAAGTCCTTGGATTCGTGGGTACGGAGGACGGCGGCGCTGGTGCGATAGAGATCGTGCTTGCGGCGGGGCTGGTCGAGTTTCAGGAGACCACTTTGCCAGTCCTTCCAATGCCAGACGTAATCGCGGCGGAGTTCCTCGTAAGGTTCGAACAGGCTGGAACGGACCTGCTGCCCGGCCTGGGTCCAGATGCCGCCAAAACCCAACGCCAGCACGAACTCTCCGTTGCATGCAGCGAGATCAATTTCGCCGGTGAGAGCGATGTTTCCGTTTTCCGCACGGGGGTATTGCCACGTCATCTGGAAATTATTGGAGAGATCCTGCCAGCCGTCGGAGAACCCGACGAAACCCGCCGACCGCTTCAGCCAGGGAGCAGTGCAGCCGAGGGCCAGGGCGCAATCCCCATGTTCGGCAAAGAGCATTGCCGCGCCCTTGTAGTCGCCGATCCAGCCGGTGTTCTGAAATCCGCAGTTGGCAAGATGGGGAGCGAGCAACGCATACAGATGGTAGTCAGCCAGCGTGCCCTGCAGCGGGCGAAAGCGAATCTTCTGCAGCACTACATGCCGATAGGGATCGGTGATGATTTCCTTTTCGATCTGATAACGGCCCTGGAGTTCGGTGTTGGTGAGCTGGTAGGCGGGAACTCCCGGTTCGATGCTACGTTCTGAAAACGGCAGTGACGCTTTTCCTCGGAGAAGAAACTGCGGCCATCGGTGACGATCAGGCCCAGGTCGCGAGTGCATGCCTGATCCACCCGCGGGTAATAGATCTCGTTGAGGATGCCGTGGCTGAGAGTGAACCAGACGCGGCTGTGCAGATTCAGTGCGGTGCCGACGCCGCTCTTCGCGCTCGACGTCCAGCGCGGAGGAATGCCGGGCCAGCCCGGGGCATACTGATCTTCACTCACCAGCTTCGTCCTTGTGCAGCAAAGCTTTTTGGCTACGGATAGGGATTCGATTCGCCAGCAGCTTATTTGATTCCTACCACCATCGAATCCGGACCAACCAGATGTTCGACGTAGGTCTTGCGGAAGCCGATTTCCTTCATCCACGTGGCGCAATCCGCTCCGGTGTAATCGAAACCGCCCTCGGTCTCAATCAGCATGTTCAGGCTCATGAGCAGGCCAAAGGCATTTTGCCGGCGGTCGTCGTCGATGATGGCGTCATAGGCAATCATGGCTCCGCCGCTGGGCACGCGTCGTAGGCTTTGCGGATGAGTTGCTTCTTCTGTTCCAGGTTCCAGTCGTGCAGGATGTGCCCCATCATCACCACGTCGGCTTTGGGAAGCGCATCTTTGAAGAAATCGCCCGCCCACAAATTTGAGCCGCGCCCCGAACCCCCTGCTCGTTCGACATATTCTTCAAAGATGGGGGCCACTTCAGGCGAGATCAAAGCCCGTCCCGTTCAAATGGGGATTGGCCAGCGCGACCTGTCACTGCGAGATCGCCTTGCGCGGTGCCGGCATCCACGAACTGGTGTAGTCCGCCCAGGGAAATTTCGCCGCAATCGCCAGGTTCGCGCCCCGGCTCACCCCGCTCATCGCCCTTGAGAAATTCTTTCAGCCGGGCTGGGTCGGCGTACAACGCCGCGAATGTGCTCTCGCTGGTGCCCTTCATTTCATTCTGCGGCAGCCCGGTGCGCAGACCCTCGGTAAGCGTACCCCAGTGGTGAAACAGCCGATGATTGGCCATCTCCAAAATGCCGCCGATATAAGAGGGTTTGTGCTTGTCGAGAAAAACGTCGCTCGAAGGAGTATTGAAATACGTGCCCTCACGCCGTTCGATAAAGCCAAGAGCAACCAACGCATCGAGAAAGTCGCGGGCGGAACGCGGATGCAGCCCCAGCCGTCCCTGCAAATCGGTGGACGTTCCGGGGCGCCGCGCCAGCTGGGTGAAGACTTCCATTTCTACCGCGCTCAGCAGCGCCTTGGAGGCCCAAAATCCCAGGCCCACGCGCAGGATTTGTTCCGGATCGGGTTTGCCTTTCGGCATGGATGATGTGTTCATTCAGTCCTCCTGGGTGAAAGATAAACGATGAGGCATGTCGCCGGCGCTCGCGGATTGTAGCGGACAGATTACGAGCTGCCGATCAGCACTCCAGTGAGAAAAACCAGCACGCCGCCGAGGCCAACCTGTAACGCGGCAGTGAATGTCGGAGTATCCATGTAGCGATGCCGTATCCAGGTGATGATGGAGAGTTCGACCACCACCACCAGGGCGGCAACCGCCATGGCCGCGTTGAAATTGTGAATCAGGAAGGGAAGCGTATGCCCGATGCCGCCAAGTGCGGTCATTGCGCCGCAAATGAGGCCCCGAATCAGGGATGTCCCCGTCCGGTGAGACTCCCGTCGTCCGAAAGCGCCTCAGCGAATCCCATGCTGATACCGGCGCCGGCGGAGGCTGCGAGGCCGACCAGGAAAGCGTCCCAACTATTGCGAGTGGCGAATGCGGCTGCGAAAACTGGAGCCAGGGTTGAGACAGAGCCATCCATCAGCCCGGCCAGCCCAGGCTGCACGATCTGAAGCACGAAGAGCCGGCGCTGAGCTTTCTCTTCGTCCGCCTGGACGGTGGCAGGCCGCTTCTCGACATCCAGTTCCTGCGCCCTCTCTTCGTGATAACGCTCTTCGTTGGCGAGGTCGTCCAACAGTTGCCGCACGCTGGCATCTTGCGCCCGGGCGGCGGATTTCTCATAGAAGCGCCTGGTTTCTACTTCCATGGCGCTGGCGTTCTTGCGGACGGCATCGAGTCCTAGAGGACGGACCAGCCATAGCGGCTTGCGCTGCACGAAGCCCTGCACATCCTGGCGGCGGATCAGCGGAATATGCTCGCCGAATTTCTGGCGGTAGAGTTCGATCAGCCGGCGGCGATGGCCTGACTCTTCCTTACGCATCCCCTCGAATACTTCGGCGGAAGCGGGATAGTCCTGCCGCAGCCCTTCGGAAAAATCGGCGTACACGCGCTCGTCTTCTTCCTCCAGGGAAATCGCGAGAGCCAAAACCTCTTGCTCGGTGAGGTCTTCGAATTTCTTCATGCGGGCTAGCTTAAATCAATTCGGAAAGCACAGGGAAAGTGGAAGCGCGGCTAAGGGAAACCCATGCGCTGGCAGGGCTTACCGGCTGCCCGGCACTATTTTCGTACCGGAACTCCCCGATAACCGGTGTAATCTTTCCAACTTTATGAAAGAGATGGTCTTATGGACACATCCCCGGATCGGTCGTGGCGGGTGGACTGCATGCAGAATGCAGTGAAAGTTGACTGAGATCTCGAATTCATGGGGGAACAACTATGAAGCAATTCGTGCTCGCAGTTCTTGTTGCAAGCCTGTCCGCCACAGGCGCGGTAGCGCAGACGACGCAAACCCAAACGGGAGCCTCGGCTGCCCAGAGCGCCGCGGTCTCGGCGGCGAATTCACAGGCGAACGCCGCCAGTCAGTTGGCGACTGGAACCACATTTCGCGCGCAACTGGACAAGTCTGTCGATGCGAAGAAGGCCAAGGTAGGTGACAAAGTCATTGCCAAGAGCGCCGAGGACGTGAAATCCGGGGGCAACGTGATTATTCCCAAAGGCTCAAAATTGCTGGGCCACGTGTCTGAAGTGAAAGCCGCAGCGAAGGGAAGCCAGAACTCGGCGCTGGGAATCGCATTTGACAAGGCAGTCCTCAAGAATGGAACTGAAGTTCCGCTCAATGTGACGATTCAGGCGCTCGCCGTATCACGATCGGAAGCTTCTGCCGCAATGTCGGCTCCAGTTGAGCCCATGGGCGGGCCGGCTATGGGCGGCGGAATGGCCCCGGTAGGACGGCCTGGCCTGGTTGGCGGCGCAGCGGGTAGCGTCGGTGGAATGGCCGGAACGGCTGGCGCCGCAACCGGCGCGGCTGGAGCCACGGCTGGCGCAATTGGCGGCGTGGGAGCGGGAGCCTCCGGCGCCATCAATCGGAGTGCGCCGCTCAGCATGAACGGACAGCTCGACAGCAATGCTCACGGCGTGGTGGGTCTTCCGGGTCTGGGCCTGAATGCCGGCGCGTCACAGGGCTCTGTGGTTGCGTCGAATAAGGGCAATGTGCGACTGGATAGCGGCACCCAGATGGTGCTGCGCGCCAACGGGCACTCCTAGCGGTTTATCTGGTGCGTAAAAACAAACATGCCCGGCGGTCTCGCCGGGCATTTCTATTTCTGACTCTGATTTGCCGTTTAGGCGCTAAACCGGGCGCCCGACTTCGCGGGCACTCGAAAGCCCAAGAAACTTTGCGAATCGCTCTTCTTCCAGCAAGGGAATCGAGGCAAACTCTTTGAATTCCTGAAGACCCCCGGTGATTGCCCCCAAACTGGCAGTCGAACGGTTGAGCACCATCAGAACATACTTTTGGGCGACCGGGCGGTCAGCGGGGTGGACGAGCTTCCACCAGCGCTGCATCGACTCCTGGACTTCCTGCTCGCTTTTCGAACCCTCAACCAGCGCGTCGATCAACCGGTACACTTTGCTTTTGACGGCTTGATACGAGATCGAAACTTCTTGTCCCATGCACCCTGTACCCCTCGAGGTGCTATAGAGCAAAGGGCTGGCCAAACTGCTTACTGAGTTATTGCTATAACTTAGGGGAACTCGCAATCCAAGTTGTTGGAGAATTGGAAGGGTGTGAATATGGATTTTCGTAGGGTAGGAGACAGACGTCTGCCGGTTGCGAGCGCTACAAATTGCATCACCGGGCCTATTGTTGCTTGAGAAGAGTTTCGATTTCGTTCACGACCTGGGGAGAATCCGGGGTCACATCCGGCTCGAAGCGCTTCACGACTTTGCCGTTGCGATCGACCAGAAATTTTGTGAAGTTCCATTTGATCTCGCCCGCCGCCGGACCCTGAGCGTCGGAGGTCAGATATGTGTAAAGCGGCGTCTGATCAGAACCCTTCACCGACACCTTGGCATACATGGGGAAGGTGACATTGTAGGTTCGGGAGCAGAATGTCTTGATTTCCTGGTTGGTTCCCGGCTCCTGAGCCCCGAAATTGTTGGCGGGGAAACCCACAATGACCAGGCCCTTGTCTTTGTACTTCTCGTAGAGCGCCTCCAGGGCGGAGTACTGCGGGGTGAAGCCGCAGCGGCTGGCGACATTGACCATCATCAGGACTTTGCCTTTGAATTCCGACAGCGGCATGGGTTTGCCATCGATCGAGGGCAGTGTGAAATCGTAAACGTTGGAAGCGGCAAAACTGGAAGTAGCCATGAATAGCACCAATCCTAAAACAAAATATCCGCGGAGCTGTCGCAGCATCGATTTCATCCGGCCTCCTGAGAGCTTGCCCGTGCCGGTTCAGCTTAGCGGACGGCCTGAAACGCTGCAAGTGCGGCAAAAAATCCATTCTAGTTTCGTGATGCTGAGCTTCCGAACAATGCCGCCCGCGACTGGATTACCTGCAGAATATGACCGCGAGACACCACTCCGTCGAGGTGGCCATCCGTCATGACGGGGAGCTGATTGATATCCTGCCCCGCCATCATCTCCATGGCTTTATACGCTGGCGTATCTGGCGGCACGGAATGAATTTGCTCCAGAGGGCGCATTACGTCGCGAACTGACATCTGGGTCCACTTGGAACGGTCAACCTGCCGCACTTCATTCGGGGTAATCAGGCCCGCAAACTTTCCGTGGTCCAGCACCGCAAAACAGCGCCTACCGGTGCGGAGCAGTTGCTCATCCACGAACTGGTCAAGCGGCGTGGCTGCATCCACGGGATTGCAGTCGTGGGTCATCACGTCGCTCACTCGCAGGCCACGCAGCAGATTTTCCGCCTGTAGCTGCATGCGGCTGGCTCCCGCTGCCTGTAGTAGAAACCAGCCGATGAAAGCCATCCACAATCCGCCGAAACCCTGCCCGCCGAAGAATTCCAGGATGCCGTAGGCGATAAAGAGTACCGCGACCACCTGGCCGACGCTGGTGGCAATGCGAGTGGCTTTCTCGGCGTTGCGGGTGATCCACCAGATGATGGCGCGGAGCACGCGCCCACCGTCCAGAGGAAACCCCGGAATCATGTTGAAAGCGGCGAGCGCCAGGTTGATGTAGCCCAGCCAGACCAGCACTGCCAGACCGGGAGTAGGAGGAGGCACGTCGCGCCTCCACCCGATGGCGTAGGCGATGCCGAGCAGACCGCCGCCGATCAGCGCACTCATGATCGGGCCGGCAATGCCCATCCAGAATTCGGTGCTGGCGTCGGTGGCTTCTTTCTCGATCTGCGCCATGCCGCCGAGAAGAAAGAGGGTGATCTTGTGAATCGGCAAGCCACGCGCCCTGGCTACGTACGCGTGTGCCAGTTCATGAGCGAACAGTCCGGCGAAGAAAAGCACCCCGGTCAGGATCGCGGCGCTCCAAAGAACTGTCGCGGGCCAACTGGGATTCACCTGGTGGAAATGCGAGGCCAGAGAAAAAGTAATGAGAAGGGCGATGACGAACCAGCTGTAGTGCAGCCCCAGTTCGACGCCGAAAATGCGGCCAAGCTTGATCTGGGATTTCATGCGGAAGCTCGCGGCTCTGATCGCGATTATAGTCAGATGTCCGCGCCGCTGTTGCTGTTTTCCCGGAAAGAAAGCGCGAAAGCCGGCGGCAGGAAAAGGTGCTGCAGGGCAGAGTTTTCGGGGTACAATGGCCGCACTTTTTAGGCGGTTGTCGGCTTGAAATGCTCTTGAGCGGCCGGCCGCCGCCGTCAACTCCCTCTGATTCCAACAGATTCCTTCGTGACGGAGGCCCGATGAAGCACCTGCTATTGCTGTGTGCCTGGCTGGCGTTGTGCGGTGGTTTGTTCGCGCAAGAAGCGGTGCTGAGCGAGCACTCCGATCGAATGTTCTTTCCGCGGGATACTTTCTGGGGATATGGGCAATTCGATCTGGCCGGTCCTCACAACGAAATTGACCCCAATATCTGCGGGGCCAATGCCGGGGATTTCGGCGGGACGGCCGCGCCCTGCACGGCTTTTGCGCGATACATGATTTCGGGATATGTGGAGATGCGTCCGTTTGGCGAGGGCGTGTTCCGGCGCTTCATGGTGTTCGGGGAGCCGCGATTCCTGTTCGGCAAGAATATTCCGCAGACGCTGTACACGTGGTCCATGGCCCCGATCGGGTTGGAACACTCGTGGGGAATCGGAATCTATATGGGTAAAGGCTTCGAACTGCGTATGACGCAGCACTTCTTGTTCGACCGCTATGGCAGCCGCAATAAGAACCTGGGCGATGCCGACCTGGGGCCGAATGGGCCGTGGGGACGATACAACACCGTAGGCGTCCGGAAGTATTTTGGGACCCGCCGATGGTAGTAGGGGACGCGGCGTAACGGCTGCGTTGTTCCAGAGTGCTATGCTGAGTTTTCGAGCCGAGTGCCTTGCCGCCCAGCCAACCGACACCTGAATTCCACCCACCGCTCGACATTCCTGCGGCTGTAGCCAAGCTCCCGGTACAGGATGCGGAGAGCGCGCGGCTGAATCTTGCGCGCATCTGCGGCAAGCTGTCTTCCGGCCTGTGCAGCGCGTTGCCGGCATTGCTTGATGACTCGCCCGATCCTGATGCGGCGCTGATGTTTTTCGAGCGGCTGGTGACCGGCTCGCCTGAGATTTCGCGGTTGCTGGAGCGCCACTACTTTCTGGCTCACTACGCGCTGGTGGTATTCGGGCACAGCCGCTTTCTGGGCGACACCCTCACGCAGAATCCGGACCTGCTGCAGGCGTTTCTGCGCGAGAAGAACCTGGATCGCAGCTTTTCGCGGGAGGAATTTCACGAGGCGCTGGCGCGCTTCCGCTCGCGGTCGTTTGAAACGAACGTTTCCCTGCTGCTGGCGCGATTCAAGCGGCGGGAGTACGTCCGCATCATGTTGCGCGACGTGCTGAAGCTTGCGCCGCTGGCGGAGACGACGGCGGAAATCTCCGCGCTGGCGGATGTGCTGATTGAAGATGCGCTGCGCGAGGCGGAGAGCCGTTTGCAGCGCCGCTATAGCGCACCTCAACATGTGGACGCCGCCGGGCGCCTGGTGGATACGCCGTTCGCGATACTGGCGCTGGGCAAACTCGGGGGAAGCGAGCTGAATTACAGCTCCGACGTGGACCTGATGTTCCTGTTCGGAGACGGGCGTGAGCCGGATGGGGCGCAGATCTCGAATCGCGAATACTTCATCCGCCTGGCCCAACTGGTCACCGATATTCTCGGGCAAGTCACGCGCGAAGGGCCGGTGTTCCGCATCGATTTGCGGCTGCGTCCGCAGGGGAATGAAGGGGAGCTGGCAATCAGCCTGTCGCAGGCGCTGCGCTATTACGCGGAGACCGCCCACGACTGGGAGCAGCAGGCTCTGATCAAGGTGCGCTGCTCGGCGGGCGACTCCATGCTGGGGCGGCAATTTATCCGGGGAGTGCAGCCGTTCGTTTATACCGAGCAGGTAAACTTTGCGGCCATCAAGACGGCGCTGATGGCGCGGGAAAGAATGCAGTTTCATCTGCGGCAGAGGAAGAGCCTGGAGAGCTCAAGCGAAACTCTGAATGTGAAGCTGGACCCGGGAGGGATCCGCGATATTGAATTCCTGGTGCAGTGCCTGCAGCGAGTGTATGGCGGAAAGGAGCCATGGCTGCGCTCGGGAGGCACGCTGTTCTCGCTGCAGAAATTGCACGACAAAGGCCACATTACCGGGAAGGAATTTCATGACTTGACCTCAGCTTATGAATTCCTGCGCCAGCTGGAACACCGCCTGCAACTGCGGCACGGCCAGCAGACCCACCGGCTGCCGCTCGCGGGGGGAGACCTGGCGATCGTGCAACGCTCCATGGAGGGCTATGCTCCCGGCGTCTACCGAGTGGGGGACCTGCTGCTGATGGTGCGGCGGCGCATGGAAGCGGTCGCGGAAATTTATCAGCACGTGATCTATCACCAGCAGACCATCCGGCCGCGGGATGAATCGAGTTCGGCATTCCAGTTGAGCAGCGCCCGGGAGCCGACGCCGGGCGAGCAATCGAACCAGCAGATCCTCGAGCGTTTGGCGGGGGACGCTCCCGCCATTTACCGGATTCGCTGTTCGCCGGGAAATCAGCGCTGCGGCGCGCAAGAATCTTTTCCGGTTCCTCTCTTCGGCATTCACCAGTTCGGAACGTTATGCTTCTTCGATACGCAGCGCGGAGGCGATGGAGCGCGCTCTGGTGGTGTTTGAGTGCAGCGACTTTCTGACTGACATTCTCGTGCGGCATCCGGAAGAGATTGCGACTCTCGAGGACCTGGGTGAGATTCCTCCGCCTGCGGGGAGCGGTTATCTGTTCGAAAGCGGATTGAGCCCGGGACGAAGCGCCGCCGATCCTGTGTTCACCTACCTGGCAGAGTCGGGCAGCGGCCTCGGGGAGAGGCTGGCGCTGCTGCGCAGGCACTACCGGCATTGCGTGTTCTCCTCCGGCGCGCGCGATCTCGCGGAGATGCGCACTGCGTATGAATCGATGGCGAATACCACGGCCGTAGCCGACGCAGCCGTATCGGCGGCCTTCGGAATGGTGGGATCGCCGGCAGGTCTTGGCAGTGATGGCTCTGGGACGCCTGGGCAGCGGCGAGTTCGATGTGCTTTCGGATGCGGATCTGCTATTCGTCTGCGGCGAAAGCCATGACCGGTTTGCGCTGGCGAAGTTCGCCGAGCAGATGACGCAGGCCCTGGCGGCGTACACACAGGACGGCATGGTGTTTCCGGTGGATGCGCGGCTGCGCCCGCATGGCGCCGAGGGGGAGCTTCTGGTTACTCCGGCGCAACTGGCAAGCTACTGCGAGAAGGAAGCGCAGGCCTGGGAAGCTCTGACCTACACCAAGCTGCGGTTTGTGGCCGGGGATCGCGAGCTCGCCCAGCAGGCCGCCACCGCGGCTGGCTCACTTTCCGAACGCTTCGCAGAAGATGCGCAATTCAGCGCGGCGGTGCGGGAGATGCGTTCACGGCTGGAAGCGGAGAGTCCAGAAAAGAATTTCAAGACTTCGAGCGGTGCTGTGTACGATCTCGATTTCCTTACCGGCTATCTGCTGGTGAAGCGCCGGGCCCCGGAAAAAGGCGGCACACTACGGGACCGCCTATGGCGCTGTGTTGCGATTGGGGCATTGGAGAAGGCGGATGCCGGGGTGCTGGACCATGCCGCCGAATTATTGCGCACCACTGAACATGTGGTCCGCCTCGTGGTGGGACGAGCCCATAAGTGGCTGCCAGCGACGCAACATGCCTATAGGGTGGTGGAACGGCTTACCAGCGGAATTTTGCGGCGGAGTTCCGCCGAAGGCCTGGAAGCGGAGCTGCTGGAAGCCTGCGGAAACGTACGGAGTGTTTACGACCGGGTGCTGTCGCTCCAGTAAGTTCGAATTATGATCGAAGTACTGGTTGTTGGGCGGGTATCGCCGCCGGCCTGCGGCTACGCTGGATGAGCCAGATAATCAGTGCGATGAAGCCGCCCAGCAACATCAGCGGAACGATGAAGACCAACAGAGTCCAGCCTGTTCCCGGCATGGAGGCAATGTCTCCGCCTACTGTGGCCTGAGAGTCGCGCCGTACCGTGCCGGCGACCGCCGTAGCATCTCCGTCCACCTTACTTCCCTGGACGAGGCGAACGTCCCCGCGAATCGCGGTAACGTCACCCGAGACTTGCGCCCCCTGCTCGAGCACTACGCTTCCATTCAGAGCAGTTACGTCGCCCTTCACATTTCCCTGGATGCGAATGGAGCAGTTGAAACAGGTCAGGTCGTTGGTTTCCTGGCCGGGATCCACGCGGATGTCGTGGTTCGTCTGGAACTCGGAGTGGTCCTGAGCGGCGGCGGCGGACAGCGGCGCAATCAAAAGAGCGACCAGCGACAGGAATACTGCGGACGCGAGAGAGAGCCGGCATAGGTAGCTCCTGAGACCGTAGAACGGCGCGGTGTTAGATACGCATTCTGCCTGGCGGATGTTCCGTAAGGCGCCTTGGCAGGAAGCGCAATATCGGGAACAGTATAGCCGGAGCGTCGCCCAGCCAGAAGTGGAGGCACTGGTTGCAAGGCCTGCCTCGCCAGAGCGGGGCTTAGTGCTTGGTCTGGAGGGCGTAGTTGCGGGCGACGCCGAAGCCGGTGACGCCGATGTGGCCCGATGGAGAGCCAGCGCTCCAGCTTGTGGTGTCCGGTGCGGTGCAGCCAATAGGAGAGCGCAATCGAAGTGCCGGTGGCGCCAACTTCGATGGCGGTGAAGGCGGCGTTGTTCCTGACGACGTCGTTGGTCAGCAGGATCTCTTCGCGTCCCCGCGCCAGCATGTTCTTGGTGGAGGCAAAGTCGAGGGCGCGGAAGACGCCGACCCCGGTGAAGAGCAGGACATTCTCCCGGTCCCAGAATTTGTGGGGCGGAAGAGTGGGTTCCATTGGGTTCAACTAGTGGCGCCGGGCTGGACGCAGAGTTCTGCGGAAGAAATCCTGGTGCGGAAGGCAGATCGGCGTAGGCGACTTTCTGCGCAGTCTGAGCATTGCCGCCAGTCGCCAGAAAGATTACGAGCATTCCCAGTGCAAACGTTCGAACGAAATGGCCGGGAAACTTGCTCTCCACACGCATGCTCGGATTGTAATGGCTTAGCGGGGGCAGCCCGAGATTACCCTGGTGCCGCTTTCTTCGTCGGAGTTTTGGTGCGGTCCTGATGCCAAGTCTTGGACCGCGAAGATCGCGAAGAAAGGCCGCGAAGAGCGCGGAGAAAGACAACCGGAGCGCATCGTAATTGTGCCGTCGTGGCCTGGTTCCGCGCGCGCCTCTTCCAGTACCAAATAGGAGACGGCTTTCACGGTTCTGTGGTGTCGCGCCGTTTTAGCCGTCATTCACGCCTTATAATTGTGAGCTTCACTTACTCGATCACGGGAGGCAGGGAATGGCGGCTTCATACAACGGTGTCGCGGTACCGAGCGGCGGCTCGAAAATTGAATACAGTGGCGGGCGATACACGGTGCCGGACCATCCCATTATTCCGTTTATCGAGGGCGACGGAACCGGGCGTGACATCTGGAAAGCGTCGGTGCGGGTGTTCGATGCCGCGGTGGAAAAGGCCTACAAGGGAAAGCGGCGCGTGGCCTGGTACGAAGTGTTCGCCGGAGAGAAGGCCAAAGCGAAATTCGATAACTGGCTGCCCGACGACAGCGTGAATGCCATCCGCGACTTTCGCGTCGCCATCAAGGGGCCGCTGACTACGCCGGTGGGCGGCGGCATTCGTTCGCTGAATGTTACGCTGCGCCAGATGCTCGATCTGTATAGCTGCGTGCGTCCGGTGAAGTATTACAAGGGGACGCCATCGCCGGTGAAGCATCCCGAGCGCATGGACGTGGTGATCTATCGCGAGAACACCGAAGACGTATACGCCGGTGTGGAGTGGGAGCAGGGAACTGCCGAAGCGGCGAAGCTGATCGAGTTCCTCAACAAAGACATGCTGAAGGGCGGCAAGAAACAGATTCGCCTGGATTCTGGCGTGGGCATTAAGCCGATCTCGATTACCGGGACCAAGCGGCTGGTGAAGATGGCGATTGAGTTCGCACTGAGCAGCGGACGCAAGTCGGTGACCCTGGTGCACAAGGGCAACATTCAGAAGTTTACTGAGGGCGCGTTTCGCAAATGGGGATACGAAGTGGCGGTGGAGGAGTTTCGCGACAAAGTCGTCACCGAGCGCGAAGGCTGGATCATCGACAATCAGGACAAGAATCCCAAGCTGTCGGTCGAAGAGAATGCCGCCAGCATCGAGCCCGGCATGGAGTTCGCGCCGCCGGAGTTCAGGCAGGCGGTGTATCGGGAAGTGAAATCGGTGCTGGACTCGATCTACTCCACCCACGGCAAGGGCGCGTGGAAGAAGAAGCTGATGATCAACGACCGCATTGCCGATTCTATCTTCCAGCAGATTGTGACGCGTCCGGAAGAGTACTCGGTGCTGGCCACGCCGAATTTGAATGGCGACTACATCTCTGACGCCTGCGCGGCGCAGGTGGGGGGCCTGGGCATCGCGCCGGGAGCGAACATCGGCGAAGGGTATGCGGTGTTCGAGGCCACTCACGGGACGGCCCCGAAGTATGCGGATAAAGATGTGATCAATCCCGGCTCGGTGATTCTTTCTGGAGTGATGATGTTTCAGTTTCTCGGCTGGCAGGAAGCCGCCGACCTGATCGAACGCAGCATGGAGCGCACCATCGAGCAGAAACGCGTCACCTATGATTTCGAACGCCTGATGGATGGCGCGACCAAAGTGAAGACCAGCGAGTTTGCCGATTACATGATCGAGAACATGGATTCGGCGGTAATGACCGCAGTTTAGGGAGCACCACAGAGGAGACGGAGGCTTTTCTTTATTTTCCCTGTGGCCCTCTGTGCTCCCTGTGGTGAATGTCTTTGGATTCGAACTAATAGAAAGGAACTTATGCGGAAGAAAGTAACCATTGTAGGCTCGGGAAATGTAGGAGCGACGGCGGCACACTGGATGGCGGCAAAGGAGTTGGCCGACGTCGTGCTGATCGACATCGTGGAAGGCGTGCCCCAGGGCAAAGCGCTCGATCTGCTCGAGGCCATGCCGATCGAGAAGCGCGATTCGCACGTGCTTGGCACCAACGATTACGCTGATACGGCGAACTCGGACATCGTGGTGATTACCGCCGGCATTCCGCGCAAGCCCGGCATGAGCCGCGACGACCTGCTGAACACCAACTACAAGATCATGTCGGACGTGGTCAGCAAAGTGGTGAAGCACTCGCCGAACTGCATCCTGATCATCGTCTCGAACCCGCTGGATGCCATGGCCCAGGCGGCTTTCAAGCAGAGTGGCTTCCCGCGCGAGCGGGTGATCGGCATGGCGGGAGTGCTCGATTCCGCCCGCTTCCGGGCGTTTATCGCCGAGGAGCTGAAAGTCAGCGTCGAGAACGTGACCGCCTTCGTTCTCGGAGGTCATGGCGACACCATGGTGCCGCTGGCGCGATATTCAACCGTGGCGGGCATTCCGATCACCGAGTTGATTGAGAAGTCGCGGCTGGAAGCTCTGGTCCAGCGCACCCGCGACGGCGGCGCCGAGATCGTGAAATATCTGAAGACGGGCAGCGCTTACTATGCGCCTTCGGCGGCTGTCACCGAGATGGTCGAAGCCATTCTCAAAGACAAGAAGAAGATCTTGCCCTGCGCGGCGTACTTGCAAGGCGAATACGGAATCAACGGACTCTACGTCGGTGTGCCCTGCAAGCTGGGAGCTAACGGGCATCGAGCAGATTATCGAGATCAAGCTGAGCGCCGAAGAGAAGGCTGGCCTGGAGAAGAGTGCGGCGGCGGTTAAGGAGTTGTGCGGGGTGATTGGGGTGTAATGAGGTCAATTGGGTGCCCCAGGTCTCGCCGCTGTTGCGAGACCTGGGAAATCATTTTAAGGGGAGCGGTTGTGGCTAGAAGAGCCTCAGCGACTGTGATTCTTGTCACCCTTGCTCTCGTCGCCACGATTGAATTCGCCACTAGAGGAAATCACGATTTCTCGTCCCATCGATGGCGGCAGTTCGAATGGCTGTTCCTCGTAATTCTTGCGCTTTGGGTTGTTTTTCGTAGGTAATCCACAGAAACTTCGTCTGACCATGGTCATTTGACCATGGTCCACTGGGCTCGATATTATGTAGCCATGAAGGAAATCGCCATCTCCGAGTTCAAGGCCAAGTGCCTGGGCATTCTGGAAGAGGTGCGCAAGACCCGGAAGCCCGTTCGCATCACCCGCTTCGGTGAGCCCGTGGCTGAGATCGTTCCTCCTACTCCGAAGCCTCGCCGCAAAAGCTGGATAGGCAGCATGGATGGGTCGGTAAAAATTGTGGGAGACATCGTTGGCCCCACCGGCAGTTTCGAAGATTGGGAGGCCTTTCGAGATTGAAGCTGCTCCTCGACACTCATATCTGGGTTTGGAGTGTGAGTGCGTCGCACCGTTTGAGTCGGCGGGTGCTGCGCGCATTGGACAATTCACAAAACCAACTCTGGCTGTCCCCGGTGAGCATTTGGGAAGCGATGCTGCTTCACCAGAAAAGGGCGTCTCGAGATCCCAGAAGGTTTTTCCACATGGCTGGCGAGAGCCCTGACCACTTACTCGTTCACTGAGGCGGCTTTTACGTTCGAGGTTGCCGAGGCGCTCTCTTCCATCCACTTACCGCATGCCGACCCTGCCGATTTGTTTCTCGCTGGATCGGCAAGAGCCTTCGGGTTGACCCTGGTTACCTCAGATCGCAATTTGCTTCGTACGCACGGAATCTCTGTTTTGGAAAACTGACACAAAAAGCGTTTTCACACTCTCTCAATCGCCACCGACTCGATTTTCACATCCTTATTTGGCTTGTCGTTCCTGCCGCGCGGCGTGTTGACGATCTTCTCCACCACGTCCTGCCCTTCGACCACTTCACCAAAGATTGTGTGATTGCCGGTGAGCCACTGCGTGGGCGCAACCGTGATGAAGAACTGCGAGCCGTTGGTGTTCGGTCCGGCATTGGCCATGGCGAGTTTGCCGGGCTTGTCGAACTTGTGAGGAGAGCCCTTGGTTTCATCTTCAAACTGGTAGCCGGGACCGCCCATGCCGCTGCCTGCGGGATCTCCGCCTTGAATCATGAAGTTGGGAATCACCCGGTGGAAAATCGTGCCGTCGTAGAGGCGGTCGTTGCTCTTTTTGCGGCTGAGGGGATGGGTCCACTCGCGCTTGCCTTCGGCCAGCTCGACGAAGTTGGCTACGGTTTTGGGAGCTTCTTTCTCGAAGAGCCGGCAGACGATGGTTCCTTCCGAGGTGTTGAACGTTGCGTAAGTGCCCGGTTGGCGGGTCATGGGGTCCTTTCGGGTTAGTGGTTGTTATTGATCATTTTCGTTGGGCGCGGGGCTTTCAGCTTTCGGCTATCAGCTTAAGATCGCCGATTCCGTTAAGAAGCCCGCGATCCGTCCAAAAAAACGCGAAAGCAAACTTCAACTTCGCAGCGACGAACTGATAGCTGACAGCCGATAGCTGAAAGCCGATTTTGAAGTCTTCACTGCGGCTTCGATGCGGGAGCGGCTGTTGCTGGTTTCTTTGCTACCGGTCTGGCCGTAGTGTGTTTCGCAGCTGGCTTGGCGGCAGTAGCCCCAGCCTTCACAATCGAGATGTGATTGATCTTTACGGGACGATAGGGCTTGTCGTTGGAATCCCGTCCCATGCGGGCGATCTGCTTCACCAGCGCCACGGTCGCGTCGTCGCATTGCCCAAAGATGGTGTAGCCGCCGTTCAGGCTGGGGTAGGGAACTTCGGTGATGAAGAACTGCGAGCCGTTGGTGCCGGGTCCGGCGTTGGCGTAAGCGAGGCGTCCGGGGCGGTCAAACTTCAGAGTGGGCGAGGTCTCATTCTTGAATTCGTAGCCGGGGTCGCCCTCGCCGGTGCCGGCGGGGTCTCCACCCTGAATCATGAAATCGGGGATCACGCGGTGGAAGATGGTGCCGTCATAGAGCGGCACTCCGTGTTTTTTGGCGTGCGTGACCGGGCTCTTCCAATCCTTGGTGCCCTCGGCGAGTCCGATGAAGTTGGCGACGCCGATGGGAGCTTTGTCGGGGAAGAGGGTGCAGTGCATCTTGCCAACCGTGGTGTCGATCACGGCGGTGGGGCCGGCTGGCGCAGCAGACGGGTGGGCCTGAGTGGCGGAAGTCGGCCGCCTTACCGGCGCAGCTTTGGGCGCTGCCTGCGACCATGCCAGGGCTGAGACCGCGCACACCAGGGCGATCAGCGAGAAATATCTACGCATCGAATGAGGACTCCTTCTAGTTGTGTCGAAAAAACCAGTGCTGAAATTCTACGATAACCGGCGGCGAATTACTTACTCGCCGGGACGGCCTCGGCCTGCATCTGCCGGCTAACCTGCTCAACCTGGCGGAAAACTCGAAGCAGATTGCCGCCCAGAATTTTTCGGATATCGTCGGCGCTATAGCCGCGATCGAGCAGCGCCTGCGTGATTTTCGGCAGGTCGGCTGCGGAGTCGATGCCTTGCGGCGTGGCTCCACTGACGCCGTCAAAGTCGGAGCCTAGCCCGACGTGGTCCACGCCGGCCACTTTGGCGATGTGGTCAATGTGATCGATCAGCGATTTGAGCGGCGGGCGGGGAAGCTTCGCCATCCACTCGCGGTCAATGCGGTCGATATCAACGTAAGAGACCGTCTTTCCGGCGGCCTTCTGCTGATCGACAAAGGCTTTCTCCGCGGCGGCGCGATCCTTCGACTGGGCTTCGGCGGCCTTCAGGAACGTTCTCGTCCACGAAGGCGGAGTAGAAGTTTACGTCAACCACTCCGCCATTTTTGGCGACGGCGCGCAGCATGTCGTCGGTCATGTTGCGGGGCGCGCTGGTCAGCGCCCGGGCTGAAGAATGCGAGGCGATCACCGGCGCCCTGGTGGTGGCGATGGTGTCCCAGAACGTTTTGTCGGCCACGTGGGAGATATCCACCAGCATGCCGAGGCGGTTCATCTCGAGCACCACTTGCTTGCCATAATCGGTGAGTCCGTTGTGGTGCTGCACCTTGGGGTCGTTGATGTCGCCGGAGGAGTCCGCGAACTCGTTAGTATTCGACCAGCTCAGGGTCATATAGCGGACGCCGAGGCGGTAGTAGTCGCGCAACAGGCGGATATCGTTTTCGATGGAGTGCCCACCTTCGATTCCCATCAGCGCCGCCAGCTTCTTCTGCTTGTGGGCGCGCTCGATGTCGGCCACGGAAAACGCTATCATCATCCGGTCAGGATGGCGCGCCGCCTGCTCGTACACCGAATCAATCAGGTCGAGGGTGTGGTGGGCGAAGTGCCCCTGATTGGTTTCGGGCTCCACCCAGATGGAAAAGAACTCCGCGCCGAGGTTGCCTCTCATGGCTTTGTCGAGGCTGATATGGCCGGGATCGTTGGGATCAGTGGTGCCGATGTCGTAGCCTTCATCGAGAAAACGTTGCGGCGTGTCGGCGTGAGTATCGACGACGATGGCGGAGTTGTGGATGGCGAGCGCCTTGGCGCTGACTGCGGAATTTCCGCTTTCGGCTTGAGCAAATCCACATTGCGGCGCCAGCAGGCAGGCCGCGACCACAATGAGCAGTGGGGCGACAAAGTTGTGTTTTGTCATGAGCGGAAGGATTCTATACGCTTTCGCGGCGGAGTAGAAATCATGCCCGCCGATCATGCCGCGCGAATCGCCGCCAAGGCCTGCTTTGCGCAGACTTCGAGCGGCTGCTCCGTATCAATCACGGTTTTAGGCGCCGCGATAGGCTCGAAACTTTGCTTTACCCGCAGGTAGAGCGCGAAATCGCGATTGGCCGCGGGATGTTCACCCTGGGTAGCCTGCTGCTCCAATCTCTGCCGCGCCGTGGCCTCAGAGCAGACGCACTCGATGATCCGGAATTCCTGCTTCAGCTCGGAAGCCAGGTTCGTCACTTGCTCGATCTGATAGCGGCGCGAGAACGGCCGTCCGTCTAGAAAAACCATCCGCTCCGGCGTCTTGCCGAGAATGTAGCTGGCGACTTCCATCATCACTTGTTGGCAGAAGTCGTCCTGCCCGGTTGAGTATTCGATTTCGCCGGGCGGAAAGAGGGCGCTGCGAATCACGTCCTTATTCAGCAACACGCCATCGGTCTGCGCCGCTAGTGCCTGGGCCAGGGTGGTCTTGCCGCAGCCGGGCAGGCCGGCCATTAGGACGATCATGCTGAAGCCATGATGCCATATTGCTGGATTGTCAGCGAGGAAACACGGAACTGGAAATCAACGAAGGTGATTGCGGAAGACTATTTTTCCTGCCGGACAAAGTCTCGCGACTCCGGTGCGGACACCGTCTCGAGTTCTACCCGGCGGATATCGCTGCTCTGTAAATCGTTGCCCAGGAAATCGACGGCGGGGACAGAGTTCTCAGGAACTGAATTCTGCGGAGTCTGATTGTCGGCTTCGACTTCGGTCGAACCGGTGTCGCGCCAGGTGACGTACCGATCAGAGACCATCACGTGGAACACCCACTGATGGCGCTCTTCCTCGGGCTCGATCACTCCCAGGTTCTTGAGCGGGAGCATGTATTGCTCCATCCATTTCACCTGTTTGCGGGTCATGCCGCGGCGCTGAATATCGACGGTGATTCCGGCGAGATGGGAAGAGGCGGTTTCGCCGGTTTCGGGCGCGGCATTGCGATTATGACGGCGCAGCTTCTTCTGGATCTTGACGGTGCGTACCGCCGAGTTGATCTGAATCTGGGTATGGAACTCTTCGTAGTAGGCCTTGCTCAGGTCATCCACAAAATCGCGGGTCCAGGGACGGCAAAAGCGGCGGTCCGGGTCGAGCCGCGGATCGAAGCGCAGGTACTCGCTTTGGACGATGGGCACCAGGTCGCCGGTGCTCTTGAGCTGTTCCAGTTCTTCGTCATCCTGGATGCGCGGCAGTTCGAGGCGGTCAATTTCTTCGTTCTGCAGCAGCAGCGATTCGTGCGACGGACGGAACAGCGGGTTCCAGCGGAGGAAACGACGGTGGTGATGCGACGAAGCTCTCCTGCCGCCCGGCTGCAAAGCAAAGCTCTGCGCTCCGATCATCGACACCAGCGCGAGCAGCAAGCACGTTTTTTGAAACCTTTGTTTCACGAAGTGGCCTTAGAACCCGACGACTGCCTCGGCCGAAGCAGGCCGACATTGTACGCTATGCACGCAAGTACCCAAATTCCGCAACAAACGTAACGCTTTTTTGGGACAGTGAAAGTTGCCGCCGGCGCAGACACAGAATGTCTGCCGGGATGGCCTATCTTCAATGTGCACAATAGCTTGTGCAGTAGTTATTCCGGCGATAGTTGAAGGGTGAGTGTGTCCTCGTCGGCGGCTCGCGGGCGGAGCGCTGCTGGTCCTGCAATTACTGCGACAAGAATTGTGGAGACTGACGCGATTTGGCAATCACCATGGCAAGGTTTTGCAGTGGTGACTCGAACCACTTTCCGTAACGTGCCCCACCATCGTTTGATTACCCGGTTTGATTACTTCCGGAACAGGTCGCCGATGGCCTGCTTCATCACTTCGCCGCCCACTTCCGAGATGGAGCGGGTGAGCGGAATGTCTTTGGGGCAAATCTCAACGCAGTTCTGCGCGTAACCGCACTCCTGGATTCCGCCATCGCCCATGAGCGCGGCGAGCCGGTCGCGCTTCAGGGCTTTTCCAGTGGGATGGGTGTTAAACAGCCGGACCTGTGAAATGGTCGCGGCGCCCACGAAACCGGTGTCTTCGTTGAACTGCGGGCAAACCTCCATGCAGCAACAGCAGGAAATGCAGCGGGACAGCGGATAGGCGGCTTCCTGCTCCTGCATAGTCATGCGCGGGCCGGAGCCGAGATCGTAAGTGCCGTCAATCGGGACCCAGGCTTTGACCGCCTTCAGGTTCTCGAACAAGCACGCTGCGGTCCACGGCGAGATCGCGGACCACGGGGAACTTGGAGAGCGGCTCGAGGCGGATGGGTTGTTCCAGCTTGTCCACCAGCGCCGAGCACGCCATGCGGGCTTTGCCGTTGATCAGCATGGCGCAGGAGCCGCAGACCTCTTCCAGGCAATTGGAGTCGTAGGTGATCGGCGTGGTCGGCTTGCCGTCGGAGGTGACCGGGTTGGCGGCGATCTCCATGAGCGAGGAGATCACGTTCATGCCGGGATGCCAGGAGAGGGAGAACTCGTCCCAGTGCGGGTTGGCGCTGGGGTTCTCCTGGCGGCGGATTTTGAATTGAACGGTCTTGGTATCAGCCATTAGCTTATCGTTTACCACCAGGATAGAGTCGCGGAAAAAGCCTTGTTCGCCGAAAGTAGCTCAGAAATCGATAGGCCTCAAAGAAGCAGACGGCTGCCAAGAGGACGACCACAAGGACACCGATCAGGGTTTCGGTTCGATCGACATCCGGCCGCGAAACATCCGCTGACAGCAGGAACACTCCGCGAACGAAAATCATGCCGCTAAGGACCATGACAATTCCTATGACCAGTGATCCTATCCGCTTAGTTCGACTGGCGTCGCCCATATGGTTTCATCAATTCAGTACTTCCTCGCCCGCGGCGGAATCAGGCTCACATCCACCGGGTTGAGACTAATTTTCGCTCGCTCGCGGGCAACTTTCACTGTTTAGCAGGCTGCCGTCGACCGTGTCGAACATGAAGCACGTAAACAGTGCGATCCACAACCGTAAACAGAATGCGGTAGAGGTGTGGCCTGCTGCCATACAACAACTGCCGCACCTCGAACGGGAACAGTCGGCTCTCCGGAGCCAACGAGCAGCGCTCGGGAAATTTCGCGAGCGTCGCAATCGCCTCGTCCAGCGCCCCGAACCAATCTACGCCTACATCTCCCGCCTGCTCTGACAACAACCAGGCAAGGATCGACTCGAGATCTTGTTCTGCCGCGTGCGTGATCTCAACGCGGAAGGTCATGCTTCCGTCGCAAGCTTGCCAGGACCTCCGAAGCCGGACGCGTCCGGCCAGCACTCAGGTCTTCGTGTCCGCGGCGTATGCCTTCAGTGGCTTGCGCAAAGTCCTCACGCTCCCAATCAAGATAGGTGCCGAGAACGTCGTCCAAAGCGGTTTCTGCATCTTGGCCGCGGCGCCGCGCGTATTCTTCGAGTTCTGCCCGGCGCTGAGGCGAGATGTGTATGGATTCCATTTTCATTTCTCTCAAGTTCTGCAACCGTGCTTCCATCAAGTGCTCACGGCTCGAATTCAATACTTCCTCGCCCGCGGCGGAATCAGGCTACATCCACCGGCTCGAACTCGAACTTCGGCTCGTCGGCGTCCGGAGCGAACGTCGCCTTGGTCGTCTTCGAGCCAGTTCTTGTCGTCGCGCTCGGGGAAGTCCGGCTTGTAGTGTGCGCCGCGCGATTCGTCGCGCATGCCCGCGCCTTGGGCGATGACGCGCGACAGCTGCAGCATGTTGTAAAGCTGACGGGTAAAGACCACCGAAGTATTCGCCCACTGGGTGCGGTCGCTAAGGTTCACCCGGCGGAATCGCTCCAGTAATTCGACCAGCTTGGCATCGGTCTCCTGCAAGTTCTTGTTGTAGCGGATGACGGTGCAGTTCTTGGTCATCAGCTCGCCCAGTTCGCGCCACAGCCGGAAGGGATTCTCGTCGCCATCGTTGTTCATCAGCAGGGCGTTGGCCTCTTCCTGCTTCTTGCGCTCGGCTTCGAAATGCCCGTTACTCGGGGCTGCTGCAAGATTCCGGGCGTAATGCACCGCCGTGGGGCCGGCGACGAAGCCGCCGAAAATGCACGACACCAGCGAATTCGCGCCCAGGCGGTTGGCGCCGTGGTACTGGTATTCGCACTCGCCGCAGGCAAAGATGCCGGGGATGTTGGTGGCCTGGTTGAAATCCACCCACAGGCCGCCCATGGTGTAGTGCATGCCGGGAAAAATCTTCATGGGCGTGTCGCGGGGATCGTCGCCGACAAACTTCTCGTAAATTTCGAGAATGCCTTCCAGCTTGCGGTCGAGCGTGTGCGCGGTCAATGTGGGTCAGGTCGAGATAGACCATGGGCTTGCCGTCTATGCCCAGGTTGTACTCGTACACCACCTTGAAGATGGCGCGCGTCGCGACGTCGCGCGGCACCAGGTTGCCGTACTTCGGATACCACTCTTCGAGGAAATACCAGCGGTCGTTTTCGGGGATCGCCTTCGGGTCTCGTTTATCGCCGGCAGTCTTCGGCACCCAGACGCGGCCGCCTTCGCCGCGGGCCGATTCCGACATCAGGCGCAGCTTGTCTTCTCCGGGAATACGAGGTCGGGTGCACCTGAATGAACTCGCCGTTGGCGTAGTAAGCCCCCTGCTGATAGAGCGCCGATTGCGCCGAGCCGGTGCAGACCACGGAATTGGTGGACTTGCCGAAGATCGCGCCGATGCCGCCGGTGGCGATGATGACGGCGTCGGCGGGGAAGGTGCGGACCTCCATGGAGCGCAGGTCCATGGCGCAGATGCCGCGGCAGACGCCTTGTCCGTCGAGCACCGCCGACAGGAATTCCCAGTCCTCGTACTTCTTTACCTTGCCCTCGGCTTCGAAGCGGCGCACCTGCTCGTCGAGCGCATAAAGAAGCTGTTGGCCGGTGGTGGCGCCGGCAAAGGCGGTGCGGTTGTAGAGCGTGCCGCCGAAGCGGCGGAAGTCGAGCAGG
Organism: Terriglobia bacterium; assembly: GCA_963798155.1. Taxonomy (GTDB): domain Bacteria; phylum Acidobacteriota; class Terriglobia; order Terriglobales; family Acidobacteriaceae; genus CAWCSH01. The sequence goes on along the minus strand of CAWCSH010000021.1, from coordinate 381,461 downwards.
CCCTCCGGAGTGCGGTTGAAGGGCACGCCCATGCGGTCGAGCAGGTCGATGATCCCCGGCGCGGCGTCGCACATCGCCTTGACCGGAGGCTGGTTGGCGAGGAAGTCGCCGCCATAAATGGTGTCGTCCAAAGTGCTGCCAGGTCGAGTCGCCTTCGCCCTTCAGGTTCTTGGCGGCGTTGATGCCGCCCTGGGCGCAGACCGAGTGCGAGCGCTTGACCGGCACGATGGAGAACAAATCCACCTCACCGCCCATCTCGGCGATCTTGATTACGGCGGAGAGTCCCGCCAGTCCGCCGCCGACCACGATGATTTTCGGATTTGTCGCCATTGGATTTGTCGCCACGAAACTCCAGTCTCAACCAGTGCTGACGCGGCCTTATCGATGCATGGCCACGGATTCCACTCCCGTCGGCATCCAGGGCTGCTGCGGAGTGTTCAGGAAGGCATACATGGTTGCCGCGCCCACCGCCATAAATCCGATCGCGATCAGGACGCAAACGTACCCCCAGCGCCGCCGTGCCGCGTCTCCGCGGGTAATGCCCCACTTGGCGGCAAACAGCCACAGGCCATAGGCGAAGTGCCACGAGGCGCAGAAAATTCCCACGGCATAAAACGCCACCGCCCAGGGATTCGCGAACTCCGCCTGCACCTTGCCGAATGCCGAAGCCGGATGGCTGAGCAGGTGCACGCCGCTGAAGCGCAGGTGCCAGGTGTGCCACACGATGTAGAAGAAGGCGATGGCGCCGGTCCAGCGCTGCGACGAGTACATCCAGTTTCCCGCCCAGGGGTAATCCGCGACATTGCTTTCGCCGCGATACCAGATGTAGAAGCCGTACAGCGAGTGATAAAGAATGGGGATCCAGATGCCGAACAGCTCGAGCCCGACTACAAAGGGAAAGCTCGAAAGCAGCTTTACCTGCTGGGTGTACGCTGCCGGGCCGTTGGTGGCAAACGCATTGGAGATGAAGTGCTCGATCAGAAACAAGCCGACCGGCACGATGCCGCTGAGCGAATGCAGGCGGCGCAGCAGAAACGAATGCCCGTGCCCGGGATAGCAGCGGCGGAACCCCTCTTCTCACCACCGGCGAAGCTGGAGGACTGGCGGTAGTTGCCAACGAACGCCCCTTATCGAGTCAGGAATGACAGAAGAACCTTTCATTATGTTGTTGGGAGAGAATTGAAGTCAAGAAAAGTACGTCCGGAAGAGTGATTAGTTGTGATCTCAAAGCGGGCTTGCGGACTGGTCACACCAGTTGAGAAACGCCCGGAAAGCCTTGCCCCGATGGCTGTACGCTGCTTTTTCTTCCGCGGAAAGCTCGGCGAACGTCTTTTTGATCTCCGGAAAGTAGAACAGCGGATCGTATCCAAAGCCGCTTGATCCGCGGGGATGGTCCAGAATCATGCCTTCGGCGCTCGCCTCGAAGGTGGCCAGGGTCTCGCCGTTGCGAGCCGCCGCAATGATGCAGGCAAACCGGCCCTGCCGCTTTTCCACGGGGACGCCCTCCAACTCGCGCAGCACGCGGGCGTTATTGGCCTCGTCGTCGGTGTTCTGTTCGGCGAGGTGGGGTTCTTCCGCAGCATAGCGGGCGGAGTGCACGCCAGGAGCGCCACCCAGCGCATCGATTTCCAAACCGGAGTCATCTGCCAGAACCATCTCTCCAGGAGCGTAGCGGCTGTAAGCCTCGGCCTTCTTGCGGGCATTAGCTTCAAACGTCACCCCGTCTTCCACCACCTTGGGCAGGGAAGCGAAGCCGGGAACCGGGACAATTTCAATCCCATGCGCAGCAGCGGCGCCGGCAAAGTCGCGCAGTTTGCCCGGGTTAGAAGTTGCGATCATGACCCGCCTGATCAATCCGTCACTCTCCTGTCGTCAGAACTTAAGAAACACACGCCAGGTCAGGAAGGCGCCTGAAGAAGACGCACCCGCCGCTGCCGAATCAACACAAAGCCCAGTATGCCTGCGACAGTGACCGCAGAAATGAGTGCGCCCACAGTCCGGTCGGGAGTGCGAACGAAGGTGACCTCAACCCGATTGTCGCCGGCTTTGACCGGCACCAGCATTTGCCCTGTGGTCTCGCGGCTGGCTGCAGCCACGGGCCGGTCATTCACTTGCACTTTCCAAGCGGGATAGTTGAACAAGCGCAGGGTCAGGTACCCGTCCTGGCTCATGTTGGCAGTAAAACCCTTCGACTCAGGGTTCCATTGCAGCACGTGAATCTGCGCCTGGCCCGGACCTTCGAGCGTGACTCGACGGGCATCGTGGTTCACCTCGTAGGGGTCGGCGCCAGTAGGTGTGTACTCGTCCACTCCTTCGTATCCCGGGCCGTCCTGCTGGTTATCGAGCAGTTCATTGATGTCGCCTGCGTTGTCCCACCATGGTTGCTGGAATTCATGCCACACCAGCGGGATCATCGCAAGCAGAACAAGGCAAAGCACAATCCGCATCGCCCAGCGCCGGAAGGCGAGCGCGAACAGAAGGGCGAGCGAAACGTTGAGACACAGCAGCCATCGCCAGGGGAACTGCACGAAGCGCAGCTTTGGCAGGTACTCCCAGGCGAGCGCGGTGACCGGAAGCATGAGCAGCATGGTCACCGCTCCCCACAGCACCAGACTCCACCAGGGATCGCGGAGGTCTCTTCGCCTGCGCCGCGAGATCCACACGAACGCTGCCAGCATCACCAGTTCCGAAACCGCCACCGCCGACACCGTGATGTTGAAGCGGTTGTGATATGCATCCTGCGAATAGGTGAACAGGAAATTCTCCTGTGGACGATCTCCCGGAGAGAGCACCTGCATAATATCCACCCAGCGCTGCTCGTAGATGACAGGGACGATGTAGAAGGCGGCCAGCGCCGTTCCCAGAACGAGAGCGATCCCTCCGAATAAAAGAACGCGGGGAGATCGGCGCAATGCCGCGACAATTATCAGCAGCAACGCCAGAGAATACGTCACCATGATTGCGGCAGGAACATTGGTGAGCCACGCGGCAGCAACGATGACTGCCAGCGCCAGCGTCACTTTGCGCCTCTGATCTGGGCTCTGATCTGCGCGTTCGAGACGAGCACGCACAGCAGCAACAGCGGAAGCAAAGCGGCCACCAGCAATTCCGCCATTGCGCTGCGCCAGTACACGATCACCAGGTGGTAGGGATTGGCTGCATAAACCGCCGCGGCAAAGATGGCATCGCGTCGCGGAAGCCATTGCCGCGCCAGCAGGAACATGGAACAGCCGGCAAGAGTCAGGGCGATCCAGATATATGCGCCGGGCACAACCCGCCAGGGAAGCGCCGCTCCCAGAGCCCCACCCAGCATCCACGACGCCGGAGGATAGAAAATGAAGCGCGGCTCTCCATAGCCGAACTGCGCCAGAGCCGCCCACCGCGGCCAGATAATTCCCTGATGCCATTGCCCGAGCACTTCGATCCACGAGTTCATGTGGAACTCAAAGTCGTGACCGGATGCATTCCCCAGAACGAAAAACGGGCAAACCACGGCAAAGGCTGTCGCCATGATTGCGAGCAATGGTGAGAGCAGCAGCCCGCCGCCCGGGTGAGTCGCGGCCTGAAAACCTCTGCGATTTGGCGGTTCTGCGCTCAAGGCGGGATGGAATGTCAGTGCCAGCTTGTGATGCCGCCTGAGAATTGTTGCCCAATCGCGACAAATCGGCAAACTCCAAGTTCCAGCGGCCCACCGGCGAGAGCACCGGCAAGGTGCTGCAAATTGAAACTTTATAAATATTCCAGGAATTTAACCTGACTGAAACCTTTCTCCAGTCATTTGGATCTAGATTCAATTCAACTGAGGTGAAACCAGCAAGAGTAGAGGCCCGCATCAGAGACGGTGGCGGGCCCTTCTCTTTGGCGAAAGACCGAGAGCTGCGAGGGAAATTGCTTAGGAGAAAACCGGATCAGAGTTTCGCTGCCGCCGGAGCTGGTTGAGAAATTCTGCCTGCTCCAGACCCTCGTGATTTCGTAGCAGCTCCAGCAGGGAGTCGTGGTCGTCTTGCTGATTGGTGTCCAGCGGGCGCAATTCGGCCGGCCTGCTTCCTTCGCTTGAACGCGAGCAGGGGCTGACCAACAGCTCCGGCACCAGCCCCGGAGTGCACCCCAGGAATTCAATCAGTCCCCTGATCTGATCGCGCAACTCCGGCGAAGCGCAATCTAGTTCGACTCCCATGCCATGTCCGGGATGCGCCACCCGCACGGTTCCGGGCACTTCGAGGCGAACTCCGTGGGCCTTGAATGCGAGCAGAACTCCGGAACGCTCAGGAAACGGCGACGGGGTTTCGAGATAGCAAGCACCCAGGCTGATGTCGGTGAGCCGGCAATTGGAAAGCGGTTCGACCTCTTCCTGCTGAGCACCTTGCAGATTCCCGCTTATCCAGGCTTTCAGGCTGTTCCGCACCTGATCAGACAGGTCAAGAAAACGAACTCCCGATTGTCCGTTGGGATTAGCCCAGGCGATCTCGCCTCGGCCTTCCACCGATACTCCCGACTGCGGCAGCAGAAAGCGAAATCCCATTGAAGAGGAAGGAAAGAGCGGCTGCTCGGCCACCAGTTCCATGCCTTCCTCGCTGATGCCGAGGAGGACGCCTTCCATCTCCGGGCGGTTCTGCACCCGCAGCCAAACCGGCGCCTGCGCCGGAACCCGCACTGAGCGGCGGCGTTCGCGCTTCAGCATGGCAATCGCCGAGAGCAGGCTGGAGCGCGCCTGCTCGGTCGAAAGTGGTTTGTAGAGAATGAAGTTCGCGCCAGCCCCGAACACGCTGCGCACCTGGCTCTTGTCGCGGAGCAGGGCGATGGTGATGGCCGACGCCCCGTGCCCAGGCTGGGAAGCTGCCTGCAGCAGGTTAGCTGCGAGAGGATTATCAAAATCCACGACGACAGCCGAGAACCGTTCATCAGTCAGCCGCGACATGGCTTCCGAGCCGTTGCAGCGCTGCACATCCAGGCCGAAGTCGGCGAGCACGGCCCGCAGATCAGCGGCGGCGGCTTCGTCCTGAGAAATTACAAGTGCCTGAAACGACATAAGAGAGCGCTCGCGAGACCTCGATTGAGTGTCGAAATATCAGGGCCAGCGAGGAACCGAAGACCGGGGTTTCACTGGAGATGGGGAGTCCGCGGAGAAATCTGATCCGGCCCGGGCCGCCATAGCGTTGGAGGACTGATTTTCCTCCTCCACTTCGACCAGCAGCGCCGTGTCTTCTTCTTCGTTATCTGCCAGCAGAGGCGCTACCTCACGCAACGTCTGCTCTGCGGCTTGCAGCAACTCGATCTCTCTCGCCAGCTGCGCATACTGTGAGCGCTTGCGGCGTAAGACTTGCTGGATGTCCTTCATACAACCCCCTGCTGGGAATCTAAGGAGTGTCGAAAACAGATTCAACGGTAATCTCGCCTGAACTATTACTGCCGTAACAAACGGGCGATCGGAGCGGCGCTCGACGGGTAAAGCCATCACGCAACTCGGCGCAGGCTCCAGAACCAGGCCAGACTGAGAATAATCATCAGTAGAGTTGTGGACCAGGCAATCACATTGAAAACGCGAGAGTTGGTGTAGCTGCCCATCAATTCTTTCTTGTTGATCAGCAACAGCATGAAAATCAGCACGAACGGCAGCACCAATCCATTGACCACCTGCGACAAGATCGAGATGCGCACCAGCGGCAGCCCAGGGATCAGGATCACTCCAGCTCCGAGCACTACCAGCAGCGTGTAAAGCCAGTAGAACACCGGAGCTTCGCGGAATTTCCGCTCTATGCCCGATTCAAATCCCAGGCCCTCGCAAACCGTATAGGCGGTGGAGAGCGGCAGTATCGCCGCGGCGAAAAGGGAAGCGTTGAGCAGGCCCAGCGCAAAAAGAATATAGGCATTGTCGCCGGCGAGAGGCTTGAGGGCCTGGGCAGCGTCGGCGGCGTCGCGCACCACGTGGTGCCCGTGCGAGTAGAGAGTGGCCGAGCAGGCCACCACGATGAACCAGGCAACGATCACGGCAAACACGCACCCGGTAATCACGTCCAGGCGGGAAGTCTTGTACTGGCGTTTAGTCACGCCCTTTTCCACTATGGAGGCCTGCAGGTAGAACTGCATCCAGGGAGCAATCGTGGTTCCGATCAGACCGATGACGAAGTAGAGATAGGTTGACTGCCGGAACATCGCCGGATGCGGCGGCAGGATGGTGGCTTCGATCGACGATAGCCACGCCGGCTTGGCCAGGAAACCCGCGACAATGTAGGTAATGTAGAAGAACGACGCGACAATGAAGACTTTTTCCACGCTCTTGTACTGGCCGCGGACCACGATGAGCCAGGCAATCAGCGCCCCGATCGGAACCGAGATGTATTTGGAGATCCCGAAGAGTTGCAGGCTGCCCGCGATGCCGGCAAACTCTCCCACCACGTTGCCGAAGTTGGTGATGATCAGGCCCAGCATGATGAAGAACGTGATGCGGAGCCCGAATTCTTCCCGGATCAGGTCGCTCAGACCCTTGCCGGTAATGGCTCCCATGCGCGCCGACATTTCCTGAATCACGATCAGCGCGATCAGGGTGGGCAGCATGGTCCATAGCAGCAGGTTTCCGAATTGTGCGCCGGCCGCCGAATAGGTCCAGATCCCGTTGGCGTCGTTGTCCACGTTGGCGGTGATGAAACCGGGACCGACGATGGCGAAGAACAGCAGGATCCGGAATTTCCAGCGTCTCAGGAGTTTGTTGGGCACGGTTTTCGGCCATTTGGATCTACGAAAGCAGCCTCAGCGACGCATCAGCATAAATGGGGGCCGCAGTTATGAACAGATGGAATGTGAATACGGCGTTAGAACACTTCGATCCGCGCTCGGTGGCCGGGTACGGAGAGCAGGCGCTTGTCCCGTGTGATCAGGGTGGCGTTTAGCTCCTCAGACAATGCAATATAGGCGGCGTCGTAGGCGGAAAGATTCGGACGCAATTGCCAGATACGCGGCAAGAAAAAGAAGTGGGGATAGCGGCTTAATCGCAGGTCCAGGAAATCTTGCATGGCCTGATCCGCGCGCTGCGGCGAAACCAGCCGCTGCTGCACAAGGCGCCGGAGGGTCTGTGCAATTTCCAAGTCGAGAAGGTGCGGGGCATGCAGAGACTCCCCGCGACAGGCAAGCCGACCGTCTATCTGCTGACCTGCGGGCGTCTGAAGCAACCAGTCAATCCCGGCGGAGGCGTCGAGCACGATCACCTGGCCTCACGTTCCATTCGCACCAGGCGGGCCGTGTCGAGTTCGTCCACTTGCTGCCTACCCTGCAGACGTTGGCGTAGCTCGGTCAGCGTAGGCCGTCCCGCAATGTCCCTGATTTCCATCATGAGGTAGTCAGACAGCGACATCCCCGCCATGGCAGCGCGGGCTTTCAAACTGCGGTGCAGAGCGTCCGGCACGTTTCGTAGCTGAATCATCTTTGACATGTCAATAGCATACTTTCATGTGCATCACATGTCAACGGGGGCGGACTGATTCCAACTGGACACTGCCGTGCCGTGTCGCATTTCCACCATCCAATGCAGCTATTGGCTGAGCTTCAAGCAGATAATCGCCGAGAACACGGGTTCATCAGGTCAACGACGAAGCCCTACAATTTCGCCCGCAGCAGGCTGATTACATCGTCGGAAGTAATCACTCCGGTCAGCATCTTGTTTCCATCCACCACGGGAAGCGTGATCAGGTTGTACTTGTCGAATAATTCGGCCACTTCTTTGTCGCTTGCCCCGGCGAGACAGGAAATCAGCGGTTCCTGAGTTAGGCTCAGGAGGGCCGTGCCGGATTCCGCGAGTACAAGCTTGGCCAGGGGAACCGCACCTGCCAGCGTGCCGCGCGAATCCACTAGATAAATCGTGCTCACCGATTCCACTCCGCCTTCGAAGCTGCGGAGCGCTTCAATGGCATCGTGCACCGTGGCAGCGACCGGCAGGGAGATGTACTCGGTATTCATCCGGCCAGCAGCGGTGTTTTCGCCGAACTCGAGGAGCTCAGCGACCTCTTCGCGGCCTTCAGGCTGCATCTCGCGCAAAATTTCCGAAGTGCGCTCTTCGGGAAGGTCGGCCAGCAGGTCGGCGGCCGCATCCGGATTCATCTCCTCGACGATTTCCGCGGCACGTTCTGAATCGAGCGATTCCACGATGGACTTCTGCACCTTGGGCTCGACTTCTTCCAGCGCCCCGGCCGCCACCTCTTGGTCGAGGGTCTGGAAGACGGCGCGGCGTTCATCGGGAGCCAGCTCCTCGATAATGTCGGCGATGTCGGCGGGATGCAGCTTGGCCAGCCGCTGGTGGGAAATCTTGAGCTTTACCCGGCGCGCCGGGTCGGTCTCGATCAGATCGACAAACTCCCAGGGAATCGGGCGGGGAGGGATCTTCACCAGCAGCGTGCGCAGGGCAATATTCGGAACTACTCCCTTGAGCAGGCGGCGAACCGCTCCCCGCACTCCTACGTCGACCGACCCGACCCGCAGCGCGGGCTTGTTGTTGCTGGTTTCCTGTTGCAGATCGACGTCGTTGACCCGCACTACTTTGCGGCCGTGGACATCGATGATCTGCTGGTCGAGTAAATCGCGTTCCAGCAGGAAGAGCCCCTCAGAGCCATCGGCGAGGCTCCAGTTGGTGGCCGCGCTGGTGGCATAGATGCCGCCATTGATCGACCCTACGGAGGAAATTGGAAGCATGCGGTCGCCGGATTTCGTGCGCACAATCAGCATCGCTACCCGGGCACGGTCTTCCTGCGGAGACAGGGCCAATTCCCGCACACGGCCGCACTGCCGCCGGCTGGTATCGAATACCGGCGTCCCTAAAAGCTCGGTGAGTGAAACTGCGGCCATAACTTCTTCTTTCCCGCCCTGAGAATACTGAAGCGCTGAGAAGGAATCCACACAGATCAACCGATGTCGGATCTTTTTTCAGTGATCCGCGACGCAGATTGCAATTCGTTTCATCTCCGGACCGCGCGCTTCGCCTGGCGCCCGCTTCGCGGCAGTAGATTTCTATTTGACCCGGGCGAGGGTGGCGTCTAAAGTCATGCGCTGACGCGCTGTTCGCCAAACCATAGAGTACGCGCTGTCAGGAGCACGCCTTTGGACATGCCCTTGCCTCAACCGCCGGGAGACCTGGTCCCGCAAAATCCCGAATATCGCGACCGAAGCACCGGTCTGGTGGTCTTCGGCATCATCGAGATCGTCGTGGGACTGTTCGCGGCACTTGGCATTCCCTTTCTCCTGATAGGCATCGTGGTTTCGCGCAAGGCGATGGGTGGCGCTTTGCCTTGGGGAAACTACGTGGTCAGCATCGTAAGCTACGGTTTCATCGCTGCGGCCATGATCACGCTCGGCATTGGATGCATCCGCGCCCAACGCTGGGCCCGCGATCTTACTCTGGTGGTTTCCTGGATCTGGCTGGTGGTGGGCGTCCTGATTACCATCAGCATGACGGTCGCCCTTCCTACCGCCTTCGCGGCAGGGTTCAAGGCGGCCCAGGCCTCGAACCCCAACGCCGGACCAGTATCGCCGGCGATCATGGCGGTGGTACTGACCTTCGTGATTGCATTTATGGCGGTCTTCGCCATTGTGCTGCCCATAATTTTCCTTTTCTTTTTCCGCCGGGAAGACGTGCAGGAAACCTGCCGCCGACGCGATCCTGTCCCGCGCTGGACCGAACATTGCCCACTGCCGGTGCTGGCGCTGAGCCTGCTGTTTGCCCTGGGAGCGGGTTACTACCTCCTGCTCAGCGTTACCGTGCCGATGATGCCCTTTTGGGGTCGATACCTGGTCGGCATTCCCGGAGGTATCGCCTGTTTTCTGCTGGCTGGACTGGAAGTCTATCTGGCTATCGCTTTCTTCCGCCTGTGGATGATCGGCTGGTGGATTGCCGTATTCGCTCTTGCCATCCGTCTGGCCTCGACCGCAGTCACCATCCGCTACGGCAATCTGATGCAGGCGTATGCCCGCATGGGTTGGTCACAACAGCAACTGCAAGCGCTACAGGCCAATCCGATGATGAGATCTGGCGTCATGCTTTGGGCCGCGGTCCCGATTGCGCTGCTGTTTTTTGGCTATCTTTTGTGGACACACCGCTATTTTGTGCGGACGGTGCAATCCATTCCGACGGCTCCCGAGACGTCTTTCCCGGTTCAGGGAATCTGAACTGCTCGTGTAATGGAATCCCCGTAATGGAATGACACGGGAAGGGAATCCGCTCTAGAATCAGCCCGGCATGCTTCGCACCCGGCTGTACGCAGATCCTACCGGCCGCTTCGTACACGAAGTCGTACTCGAAACCTGCCGCCGGGTTCCGCAGAAGACAGCGCTGGTGGATAGTTCCTGCGGGCGGCGACTGTCATACGCCGAGTACGGCGATCTCGTAGAAGCTCTTGCCCGCGGACTGACAAGCTCCGGTCTCAGGCCGGGGGAAGTGCTTGCGATCTTTCTGCCTAACTGTTGGGAGTTCTGCGCCGCCTATCATGCCGCGACTCTGGCGGGGCTCATTCCCACCCTGCTGAATCCAACCTACCGCGAGCGGGAGGTCCGTTATCAACTGGAGAACTCGGGCGGTGCGGCGCTTATCACCGACGGCCCGAACATTGCCGGAGTGAACCTGGGTGGTCTCCGGGAGCTTCGCAGTGTTTACACCACGCGCGAGCACAGCGGCGGCAGTCAGCCCTTTGCCAATTTGTTGAAGCCCGTGGCGGCAAACTTTCCGCAGCCGGAGCGATCATCAGCTGAAACTCTGGCTGCGCTCCCATATTCCAGCGGCACCACCGGACTTCCCAAGGGAGTCATGCTCTCCCACCTGAATCTGGTGGCGAATGTTTTTCAGTTCATCGCTCCGCACGGTTCGGAGCTTTGCGGCAACGATGTCATCCTCTGTTTTCTGCCGCTGTACCACATCTACGGCCTGAACGTAATGCTGAATCCCGCGCTCACCCTGGGGGCAACCCTGGTGTTGATGCCGCGGTTCAATGTGCCGGCTTTGGCTGACTTGCTGCTTGTCGAAGACGTGACCATGCTTCCCCTGGTGCCTCCGGCAATGAATGCGCTTTGCCAGGCTGCCGAGCAGGGGCAGTTTCCCCGCGAGCACCGGGTGCGCTGGGCGAAATCCGGAGCGGCCCCGCTGGCTCCGGACCTTGCAGTTCGCTTCCGCGAACTCACCGGCATTCTGGTCTGCCAGGGTTACGGCATGACCGAAGCTTCTCCGGTCACGCATGTCGGATATCTCGATCCTGATCTCTACCGGCCCGACTCTATCGGACAGCCGCTGGCGCAGACTGAATGCCGGGTGGTGGGCTATGACGAGGATCGGGTAATCGAACGATCCGCGGGAGAACCCGGAGAACTGGTGATGCGCGGCCCGCAATTCATGGTGGGCTACTGGAACGAGCCTCAGGCCACAGCCGCGGCATTGCGTGATGGGTGGTACTGGTCGGGGGATGTGGTCAGCCGGGACGCGCAGAACTTCTTCTACGTTCTCGACCGACTGAAGGAAATGATCAAGTACAAGGGATTCCAGGTCGCGCCCGCGGAAGTCGAGGCGGTGTTGCTGGAGCATCCTGCGGTGCGCGATTGCGGGGTAGTCGGGCGGGCCGACAAAGTAGCAGGAGAGGTTCCCGTTGCCTTTGTCGTGCTGCGGGATGAGGCGCAGGCCTGCTCCCTGGTCAAAGACGAGCTCTGCGCTTTCGTCGCCGAGCGCCTGACCAGCTATAAGCAGCCGCGCGACCTTCACTTCGTGGATGCCATACCTAAAACGGCTTCCGGCAAGATTCTGCGCCGGGAGCTCCGCAAGAGTATTTAGAGGAGAGTCCCCTTTTTTGCCCGCAGCCGTTTCTGGCCGGAACTTTCTCGCCTGCCCCGCCGTATCAGAAAGTGAAACCAGTGCGCCGGACGGCGCGCCCCAAAGGAGCAGCATATGGACGACAACATCATCGGTCTGGCGGCAGTCGTGATGTCGCTGGGGATTCCTATTGCAGCCTTGTACACGTTTTACGCAGTCCGCAAACTGAAGACGGACGAGCGCCTGGCCGCCATCGCCAGAGGCGCTACCGTGACGTTCCAGCCTGAGCTATCGGAAGGGGCGCGCTCGCGGCGCTCGGGAATCCTGCTGTTATCCGGAGCGCTCGGTTATATCGCCACCTTCGCAGTGGTTGCCCGGTTCGAACCGAATGCCTGGATTGCAGCAGCATTCGGCCTGATCCCGCTGGCTATCGGTCTCGGCTTTTTTGTGGATGCGGCTTTGATCCGGCGCGATCAGCACGCCTGATCTCCAACCGCTGAGGACGATCGGGCAATGGCAGAGGATTGGAGGCGCGGGCAGGAGTCGAACCTGCGTTAAGAGCTTTGCGAGCCCTCCCCTAGCCGCTCGGGTACCGCGCCTTCGGCTGGTGCGTTGGCTAAGCTATTCAAATCTGGTCTTCGGCAGTTCCTCGTCTGGAGGGATGCGCCGCAGCCAGGTTTCTTTCCAGAAATAAAAACAGGAACGATCACAGACGTAGTGCTCACCGTCGCAGATCGCGCCGTCTAGAAGGACCGTGTTCTTCAGCCGGCGCATCTCGCCGCTGCCTTCCAGAATGATGCTTTCAGCCCGGCGGTAAACCTTGAGCCGCTTGCCACAATAGGCGGTCATTCCTTCCATGAAGCTCAACCCGCAGGTTTGCCCGCGACGATCGAGCCCGCGCCGGATCTCTGGCTCGGATTTTACCTCTACCCATTCCCCCGCTGCCAGCCCTAGATGATCGTTTGGCTGGGGGGTTGCGGCGCGGCTGCGCTTGTCCCAACGGAAGCGCTGGAAGACGCGCCGCTTCAGGAAGTGGCGCACGTACTTCACCGTCGCCACAAAGCCATTGCGATGCCAATACTCCCGGGTGCGCCGGGCGAGAACCACGGCCCGCGAAATCCCGACCGAAGCGCCTTTCATGTCGGCGTCCTGACAATCGTGGGTAGCGAGGATAGGCACGTTGGGCTGCTACAAGTAGCTGTAGACGCTTTCTCCTATCCGTGCTGTGGCCCACAAGGGCAACCTCCTCCACAACCGGGCGCGTCGACTTTGCAGGCAGGTGGCAGCCAGGGTCCGCAATTCAGAATTGTTTGCGGCCGGCGAATAGTAGCGGAATGCTCGTGCCGGCTTTGCACCCCATTTGAGTTTGAAATCAATCAGTCCCTGCTGGCCTTCTTCGACTTCTCCGAAGTCGTAGCGCTGGTAGCCGGCGGCGCAGGCGTCGTGAATCGCGCGCCATTGCAGGATATCGTTAGCATGAAATCCCCACTGCTCCCGGCAACGCCCGTTTAAGTAGCAGTGCACCGTGCTGCTGCATTTCAGAAGCAGGTAGCCGGCCAGCAGCCGTCCGGAGCGCTCAGCAAGCAGAAGCTCCAGCATTCCCCGGGAATACAAGGAACGCCACAGAGAGACAAAGAAGCGGTAGGGACGCGGCGGCGTGCCATGCCAACGCATGGTTTCCAGATAGAGCCGATACCAGGAGTGAAGTTCGGCCTCTCTTACCGCCGGGTGGACCGAGACCTCCATGTTCTCCGCCTTCTTGACTGCCCACCGAATTCGGTGCCGGGCCGTGGCATTGCCGAAACGGAGTTGCTCCACCGACGGCGGAAGATGCAGCACATACAACTCTTTCCAGGGCTGGGCCGTGAGTCCCTCCTCGGCATACCCCGGCTGCTCCTGGGAAGTCTTCACTTGCAGTCGCGCGTCTTCGGCTTCGGCGAGCTTGAGGGCCGCTCGGATCAGGAGAGCATGCGCGGCGTCATTGGTCGCCAGCGGGCCGGCAACCGGAGTTCGAGGTAACGATGCCAGCCGCTTTCCCAGACTCGGTCCTCCAATACCCAGGGGCGTGCCGCGCGTGAACATCAGGGGCAACACCCCTTGAAGGTTCTCGAATTCATCGATACAGCCGAGTACCACGCTATCGCGCTTGAACTCGTCACTCAATCCTTGCAACCAGTGCGGATGGTGATAGATCAACCCGTCGGGATGGGAGTTGACAAATCGCTCCCATGGGCCGCGATCCTCAGCTTGGAGCTCAACGATTCGCAAGCTTGGCTGAAGCCGCTGCACCGGTGTGTCACCTGCGTCAAAAGTGGTATGTTCCGGCGTGGTTGCCATACTCTTCGCCTACAGGTGACTGTAGAACCAATCCCCCAGCTGGGCGGTCGCCCGCAAGGGCAAGCGCCGCCAGATCAGTCCGCCGAAACGCCTGGCGAGAGAGGGAGCAGTCGGATCCCGGCCATCTGCGGAATCCGAGCAATAGCGAAAGAGAGCCGTGCCCTCGGGCGTCCACTTTCTCTTGAATTGCGCCAACTGGGGATGGTCTTCCGAAACTTCACCGAAGTCGTAGAAATGGTAGCGCTCGCGGCACGCCTGATGGATCGCATGCCAGTGAATCAGATCATTGGCGTGCAGCGGAAGGTCTCGCTTTCTGCATCCTGAGAAACCGTACGTTACCGTCTTTCCGAACATCAGCAGCATGGATCCGGCGACCATGCGCTCTTTCCCGGAAGTCCGTTGCTGGGCGAGCAGCAGCTGCATCAACCCAGCCGGCCGCAGAGAGTGCCATAGAGATTCAAAGAACCGGAAGGATCTCGGCGGAATCGTGTTGCGGCGCATGGTTTCAAGATAGAGCCCATACCATTCACGCAGTTCGCCGGTCGTCTCCGCCGGCCTGACATGCAGACCCAGCTTGATGGCTTTCCGCACCGACCAGCGAATCCGGCTGTGGTGGGTTGAGTTTCCAAAGCGTAAAAGCTTGCAAGTGTCACAGGGCCCAAAAGTGGTGGAACAGCGATCATCATCGGGGCCGAATTGACGGCGTTCTTCGGGGAGTTTCACCGCATAATTCATGCGCCACAGGCGGCGGGTGATTCCGTCCAGTTTTCCGTCGAGATAGGGCGCGCTGCTCTTGATTTGCAGCTGCAGCTCGCTCTGCTGCCGCGCGATATCGATGGCAGCCCGTACCAGTTCTTCTGCTGCACTGATACCCATGACCAACGGTCCGGCGACGGGCGTCCTGGGCAGAGAGGAAAGCCTGGCGGCTCCGCAACTGCCTCCCACGCCAAAGGGCAGACCGCGAGTGAAGAAAAGTGGCAGTACTCCCTGGACGCATCCTTTGCCGTCAATGCAGGCCAAGGGGATGCATCGCTGGCCGTACTCCATTTCCAGCACCTCCAGCCATAGGGGATGATGGAAAACGAGCGCTCCGGGATGGGAATTCACAAAGTGGACCCAGCGCGGGTCATGGTGAATATCCATCTCCAGAATTCTCAGCTCGGTTTTGGGAATCTGCTTTAACGGACTGGATTCAAAGGCCGAGGACGACTGGACCGCATGAGTATCAGACATTACTACCCCTGGGTTCGGTATTCATGTGTTCTGGTTCGCGGTTTTGTTAGGGCGGCTGCGGACAGTTGCCAGAAGGGGAACCGGCAGGCCGGACGCAACACATCCGCCCTTGGCGCACTGGGGTGAGCGCGCCTAAATTTGTACCCGACAGGCGATACGTCTGACCATGACGTTGATCACCGGTGCCGGTGATCGATGGTACGCACCTAAATTCGCACGCACGAAGGGCTTAGAGAGTCGACATCCAACCAATAGGTTGCCATTCACGCTGCGCGGTTTGGGAATCCGATTCTACCGATTCGATCTTTAGGTGTACCCCGGCCGAAGCTCACGATATAATTTGTAAGATTTCTGTGAAGCTGAGCCACGCTGATGAAGTACGGCTGCGAAATGCGCCCGCTCGGGTGCTGGCAGTTTTGTGCGTTGTTCTTCTGGCAATCACTGGCTATGTTCAAGCCACGCACATTCACGGTGACGCTGGCGTTGCTCACCACGAATGCGCGCTTTGTGCGGTCGCCCATGCCGGAGTCGCGAAGGCTCCAACGTTTCGTCCTGGGCCGCTCGCGGTTCGATCGCGCCACGTCGTTGTAATCACTCGGGTTCTACTACTTTCCACTGTTACCTCGTCGATTTACATCCGCCCGCCTCCATCTGTCTAAGCCGGTCCCGTCAAATCCAGGCTGTTAGACCACACCTATTTTCATGGAGGCGTCATGCATTTTTCCACGAAGCGGTTTCCGCTTTTTGTGTACTTGTTGTTGCCCGTTTTCCTGTGCAGCGTAAGTGTATTGCTGCCGGCGCAGTCGCTGGGATCGGCTGGAACCATTAACGGCAAGGTTGTGGATTCGACTGGCGCAGTCGTCAATAGCGCCAGAGTTGAAATCAGAAATCCGGTTTCCGGATACCAACGAGCCACCACTACCGACGCGAACGGCGCATTTTCCTTTCACAACGTGCCGCAGAATTCCTACCATATGGCGGTAACTGCCACAGGCTTCTCGCCTGCCCAACAGGACGTGGACGTGCGCTCATCGGTTCCGATGAGCCTGAATGTCAGCCTGCAGGTGGCAAGTTCAAGTACTTCGGTCGAAGTTCATGCGGACGCGGGCGACCTGCTGGAAAATGACCCCAGTGCTCATACCGACGTGGATTCTAGCGTTGCGACCAAGATTCCCATGGAGGCCAGCCCTTCGGCATTGAGCCAGATCATTACCTACTCTTCGCCGGGAGTCGTGGCCGATTCGAACGGCTTCTTCCACCCTCTGGGAGATCATGCCGAGACCTCGTTCTCAATGGACAGCCAGCCTATCTCCGACCAACAGAGCCGGGTTTTTTCCAACCAGATTCCGGCCAGCGCGATCCAGTCCATGGAATTGATCACCGGCGTACCACCGGCAGAGTACGGTGATAAAAGCAGCCTGGTAGCGGTGGTGAATACCAAGTCGGGGCTTGGCCTTACCCAGCCGACAGGCGGCGTGACCTACGACTACGGTTCCTTCGGCACATCGACCGCAACCGTGAATGTGGGAGTGGGAAACTCGAAATGGGGTAATTTTCTCTCGGCCAGCGGACTTCGTACCAGCCGCTTTCTCGATCCGCCGGAGTTCGCCTCGATTCACAACACTGGCAACTCGGAGAATTTTTTCGATCGGGCTGATTTCCAGGCCGGCCCGTCCGATACCTTCCATCTCGACGGATTTCTGGCGAGATCCTGGTTTCAGGCGCCGAATACCTACGATCAGGAAGCTGCCGGACAGGATCAGCGCCAACAGATGAAGACCTTCGACTTCGCTCCCGGCTGGACGCACCTTTTCAGCCCAGCCACGCTGCTGACCGCGAACGCTTACATTCGGCAGGACCATGTGCAGTATTTCCCCAGCGCCGACCTTTTCTCCGACCAGCCTGAAACGGTAGCGCAGAACCGGCGGCTGCAAAACACTGGTGCACGCGTGGACCTCTCACACGTAAAGGGAAAACACAACATCAAGGTTGGCTTCGAGTACTCGCACACCGCGCTGGCCGAAGCCTTCAACTTCGGGATTACCGATCCGACTGTCAATCCGGTTTGCCTGAACAGCAGTGGAGACCCGGTACTGGATCCAACAGTGACTGATCCTTCCCAGTGTGCCGGAATGGGTTTTTCGGTGAATCCCGACCTGCAAGCGGGATTGGTGCCGTTTGACCTGACTCGCAGCGGCTCATTGTTGGATTTCCGCGACACCGGCGGAGTCAACGAAGAAGTGCTTTATGCACAGGACAACATTACGCTGAACAAGCTCACTCTCAACCTCGGGCTGCGGGGCGAGCATTACGCCGGACTGACCGAGGCCTACTCGCTCGATCCACGCGCCGGACTGGCTTACCAGATCGCCAAGACCCACACTGTGCTGCGGCTTGGCTACGCGCATACCCTGGAAACTCCCTACAACGAGAACCTGTTGCTTTCGAGCGCGGCGGGGGAGGGCGGCCTGGCGCAGAACGTATTCACTCCCACGGTTACGGCACCGCTGAAATCGGGGCGCCGCAACCAGTTCAATGCCGGATTTCAACAAGCTATCGGCCGTTACCTGGTGGTGGACGGCGATTATTTCTGGAAGTACACCGGGAATGCTTTCGACTTCAATACCCTGGGAGACACACCGATTGCGTTTCCGATTTCGTGGCGCAAATCGAAGCTGGACGGATTTTCGCTGCGCCTAACCACTCCCGATATCCACGGGCTGCGCGCCACGACCATCATGGGGCATACCCGGGCTCGATTCTTCAATCCCGAAACCGGCGGACTTTTCTTCGATAACAACCCGCCGACCGGCGTGTTCCGCATCGACCACGACCAGGCCTTCCAGCAAACCACCAACCTGCAATACAGCTTTTGGCCTCGCCGGGCAGGATGGCTGGCGTTTACCTGGCGTTACGACAGTGGCCTGGTCAACGGGTCGGTAGGCAGTTATGCAGACGCGCTGGCCTTGACCGCCGACCAGCAAGCGGCAATCGGCCTTTTTTGCGGAAACACGTTCGCTACACTCAACTCGCCGATCACATCATGCACAGACCCCAACCGTGGAGCGCTTCGGGTTCGTATTCCGGCCGATGGCACCGAGAACGATGACACTAATCCTCCCCGCGTCACGCCCCGGCATTTGTTCGATATGGGGATCGGCTTCGACAATGTACTTAAGACCGACCACTACAAGGTGACTGCCAAGTTTACGGTGGTCAACCTGACCAACCATGAAGCACTGTACAACTTCCTTTCCACCTTCAGCGGAACCCATTTCGTGACCCCTCGGGCCTACCAGGCGGAATTGGGGTTCACTTTCTAGGCCGAACGAGCTGCTTGAGGGATTCTGGACGTACGGGAAGCTGATTGAGGGCTCATGTCTTCCATTGGCTTCTCCGACGCGCCAGAAACGCCGCAGGCATCATGGAAGTGCTACGTCGAGCCTGGTAGGAATGAGGTGAGTTGGCGCCGTCCAGACTGGTCCGAAAAGAAAGGAAGGAACTGGCCCAAATAAGAAGCGCCCCGGATTCTTTCGAATCGCGGGACGCCCGAACAGCCCTCCCCCAGAACTGCTCGAGTTCAAGATACTTCTACTCGTAGTGGCGGTAAATCCCACGATGGTGCTAAGTAGTAGCACCACATGGCCATGCCATTGGAAAACTCGCTCCAGATCGGGGGTGTAGGCCGATTGCTTCTCTTTGAGGGCAGCGCGGTTCGAAGGTTAGATCCAGCTAGTGTGCGTTGTTTCTATACTTTGGGCGGATTTATTCAACCGTCAATTCAGCTTGAAGTTTTCCCACAGGATCGATGTGGCTCGCCATCTCATAGAAAAGCCGGATTTTAGGTAACTTTTTTCGCCTTTTGCTCTTCTAACTGAATAGCCAGTGGGGTGATCATGTCTGTCCGTTTCGCTTTTTCCTCTCTTCTCAGCTTCGTCCTGTGCCTGAGTGCGTTTGCCTCATCGGCTGACACTCCACCGACCACCGAAACCGGAACTCCCGCCAACAAAGACGTCAAGACCTATCACGATGGCAGCATTAAGGATCTGGACGCGATCGGCAACCGGAACGTGGGTTGCGGACGCGGCCTCGGAAACTGGTACAGCCTGGACAAGCAGATCGCCATGGGCAAGCAGTTCGCCCAGCAGGTGGAAGCCACCACCAAGCTGGTCACCGACCCGGTGGTCACCGAATACGTAAACCGTCTGGGGCAGAATCTGGTGCGGAACTCCGATTCGCAGGTGCCGTTCACCATCAAGGTGGTGGATTCTGACGACATTAATGCCTTTGCCCTGCCCGGCGGCTTCTTTTATGTGGATTCGGGCCTGATTCTGGCAGCCGACAATGAGGCTGAGTTGGCGGGAGTTATGTCACACGAGATCGCCCATGTCGCCGCGTGCCACGCCGCTCGCCAGATGTCACCGCGGACAGCTGATGAATCTGGCTTCGATCCCGCTGATCTTTGTGGGTGGGGGAATCGGCTACGCAGTGCATGAATGCCGCGGGCCTGGCGCTGCCGCTTACTTTCATGAAGTTCACCCGCGGCTTTGAGGCGGAAGCCGATTATCTCGGTCTGGAGTACATGTACAAAGCCGGGTACGATCCCCAGGCGTTTACCGCATTTTTTGAGAAGGTGAAGGCGCTTCAGAAAAAGAAGCCGGGGATCCTGGCGAAGGCTTTTGAGAGCCATCCCCAAACCCCTGATCGGATTGAGAAGTCCCAGGAGGAGATCAGCACGCTGCTGCCTCCTGAACCGCAATACAAGCTCGACAGCTCGGAGTTTGAAGATGTAAAAGCGCGGCTCGCCAAGATTGAAAACCGGCACAAGATCGTCAACGATGAAGAAGGGAAGCCTAGCCTGCGGCGCACCACCAACAGCCCAAGTGACAAAAGCAAGGGTGGGGATGACGACCGGCCGAAGCTTCAGCGCCGTGATGATCACGACAGCAACTAGCGGGTTCGTGCCAAGGACTTGAGAGGCGTTCTGCGGTTGGCGCTAAATAATCTTTCCCGCGGCCAAGTCGCGAACCACGGTAGTGTCCGCTTCCAGAAAGTCGAATCCAGATAGATCTTCGCGGTCTGCCCAGCGCATGTCGCGGAAGATGCGGTTTTCCAGCTCCCCTTTGAACTCCGTTACTACGAAAAAGCGGAGTTCTACCGCTCCTCCGTTCGGGTACTCATGCTTGATGCGCGAGACTTCTTCGCCGATGTGGGCATCAATCCCAAGTTCTTCTTCCAGTTCGCGGCGGAGCGCGTCGCGGGGCTGCTCGCCGGTCTCGATTTTTCCTCCCGGGAACTCCCACTTGAGCGGCATGGTTTGATAGCGTGTGCGCTGGCAGACCAGGATCTTGCCCTCCCTCAGGATCAGCGCGGCCACCACATGCTTGGTCACAGGCGCACTCCGCAGGAATTCTCCCATGGATGGTCAACTCTGTATTTCACTTTCATGCGGTAAGTGCTCCCACTCGGCGATTTTCCTCCCGCGCGCAGGGAAATGCTATAGCTGGACATCTTACGGCACCGCGGCCTCATGCCTTGCAATTTCGGGCCTGGGATCGGAATTGCGGAACTACTCGGCGGTGATACATCTTAGCCCGGCAGGTTGTGGAAATTTGTCGGGATGGATGGCTGCTGCAAGTGCGCGGAGTCCTTGCATCAGCGTGGGCGCTGGAGTGTTGAGGAACTCGTCGCGGATGCAATACACCCGATCCTGTTGAGCCGCCGGTGCAGACTGCCATCCGCGGTCGCGGACAATTTTGCGCAGCGGAACCCGGTCGCCGGCTCCGCACCAGGCGGCGACAAGCACCTCGGGATTGGCAGCGAGCACCGCCTCGAAAGTTATCTGCTTCCCGGGCGCTCCGAGGAACTCTCCGCCCGCCGCTTCCACCAGCTCCGAAACCCAGGGTTGCGATGCAATCAGAGGCTTGCCCCACTCCTCGCAGAATACGCGGGGGCGGGAACCCTTGCCGGCCTGGCGGCGCACTGACTCAATTTCCGACTGCATCTCGTGAATCACCTCGCTACCGCGATCGGTTGCGCCGGTGATGCCCGCAATGCAAGCGATGTCGGTATAGATATCGGCCAACGTTCGGGGAGCGAAACCTAGAAAGCGCGCGCCCGACCGCAGAATCTGCGACACCGCCTCTTCCTGGTAAGGAACCGAGGCGATCACCAGGTCAGGATGCGCCCGCAGAATCTCTTCGCTCTTGGCCGTCCACGAATCGGCGACTACGATACGCCTGCCATCTCCTACCTCGGGGCAGATGTCCACGCAATACCGGGTGCAGGCGATTACCCGATCCAACTCTCCGAGCGCCGCGAGCGTCGCTGTGGCGCTGGGCTGAAGGCATACGATGCGTTGCGGAATGTGGCTGGAGCGCATTGTCAAGATTAGCGTGCTTGCATGAACGAAGACGATGATCCAGATTCCGGAAGAAACCAGGTCCACGTTCAGATTGGCGCTGAATCAGATCAGCCAGATCAGGTCACGCACGGACCAGATCGGGTACGATGCGCCGGATTGCTCGACCCGCCACCGCTGCAGCTTCTGCAGCCCATCCGTTATACTAATTGAGTATGCCTGTTCTCAAAAATATTGCGGCCATCGCCAAGGGTATGAGCATTACCTTTCGCGAGATGTTTCAGCCCACCATCGTGGAGAACTATCCCGACGGGCCAGGGCCCCTGCGGGGCGCCCGGTTTCAGGAGCGCTTTCGCGGGGTGCACGTGCTGCAGCGCGACGAGAATGGACTGGAAAAGTGTGTGGCTTGCTTTCTGTGCGCCGCAGCCTGTCCTTCGAATTGCATTTACATCGAAGCGGCGGAAAACACCGATGAGCATCGCGTGAGTGGCGCCGAGCGTTACGCCAAGGTTTACAACATTGATTACAACCGTTGTATCTTCTGCGGATATTGCGTGGAGGCGTGCCCCACCGACGCCATCACTCACGGGCACGGGTTCGAAATCGCGTCGTTCAACGCCAGCAGCCTGGTGTATCGCAAGGAGCAGATGCTGGCCCCCCGGCCAGCACACCTTGGAGCCAACTCAGTCTTCAATCAGGCGGAAGTGATCGGCGGGGCGCCGGCGGAAGTCGCGCCAGGAGAGTAAGCGTTCAATAGAATTCTGCTCAGCGGGGAAAGCGCCGGTCCGGAGCGGGCCGGCGTTTGTGTATGGGAAGCGGCATTTAGCACTTGGCATTTTGCCATTCGGGGATTGGCGAACTCCAAAGGGTGAATCCAGAGTCCATTGACACAGTCAGAGGATGACTAACTTTCTCCAAACCGTGAAAGACCGCGTCGTGATCTATGACGGCGCGATGGGGACCAGCATTCAGGCCCGTAATCCTAGTGTGGACGATTTCTGGGGAAAAGAGGGCTGCAACGAGCTGCTGGTGCTCAGCCGTCCTGACATCATCAAAGATATTCATGCCTCGTTCTTCTCGGTAGGAAGCGACGTGGTCGAGACCGACACCTTCGGCGCCACTCGCGTGGTGCTGGCCGAGTACGATCTTCAGGACAAAGTCACCGAGATCAACGTTGCCGCGGCAAAGATCGCCCGCGAAGTGGCCCAGCAGTTCTCGTCTTCTGGGAAGCCCCGGTTTGTGGCCGGATCGATCGGGCCGACCACCAAGCTGCCATCTCTCGGCCACATCAGGTTCGACGACATGGCTGCCGGATACGCCGAGCAGGCATTGGCCCTTATCGAAGGCGGCGTGGACGTGTTGCTGATCGAGACCTCGCAGGATCTCTGCAGGCGAAAGCCGCCGTGGTCGGTGTGTTCGACGCCATGCAGAAAGCCGGGAAACGGCTTCCGGTGACAGTTCAAGTAACCCTTGAAGCCACTGGGACCATGCTGCTGGGCACGGAAATCGGCGCGGCGCTCACTACTCTCGAGCCCTTCGATATTGACGTGATCGGCCTGAATTGCGCCACCGGTCCCGCCGAGATGAACGACGGGGTGCGTTTTCTGGGCGCGAACTCCACCAAGCATGTCTCCGTGCTGCCCAACGCCGGCCTGCCGCAGAATGTGGGCGGGCACGCCGTTTATAAGCTCAGCCCGGAAGAACTGGCTTCGTATCACAAGCATTTCGTGCAGGATTACGGCATACGCATTGTCGGCGGCTGCTGCGGCACCACGCCCGAGCACCTGAAAGCCGTAGTGGATGCGGTTTCCGGCGTGGAACCGGCGAAGAGGGAAGTGAAGCCGCTGGCCGCAGCGTCGAGCGCCTACACCTCGGTTCCGCTCGATCTCGAACCGAAACCGTTGATCGTCGCCGAGGAGATGAACACCACCACGCGAGTGAGTCATTTCCGCGAGCTGGTGCAGAAGCAGAAGTACGACGACATTCTTGCCCTCGCCAAAAAGCTGGTGAACGACGGTTCGCACATGCTCGACCTGTGCTGCGCTATCGTGGGCGAAGACGAAAAGGGCTACATCACGTCGATTTTGGAGAAGGTGGCCACCCGCGTGCCCGCGCCGATTCTGGTGGATTCAACCGAAGCCGATGTAGTCGAAGAAGCGTTAAAGCGCATTCCGGGGAAGGCGATCATCAATTCCATCAACCTGGAAGACGGCGAGAAGCGGACTTCAAAAGTCCTGCCCATGGCCAAGCGTTACGGCGCCGCGGTCATAGCGTTGACCATTGACGAAGACGGCATGGCACTGACCGCTGACAAGAAAGTCGCCATCGCGCACCGGATTTTCGATCTGGCTACGCAAGAAGTACGGAATCAAGCCCGAACGACTTGATCTTCGACGCTCTTACTCTGCCCATCTCAACCGGACAGGAAGAATACCGCACCGCGGGCATCGAGACTCTGAACGCGATCAAGCGCATCAAGCAGGAACTGCCCGAAGTCAAAACCATTCTTGGCGTGAGCAATATTTCGTTCGGGCTCGATACCTATCCAAGGCGGGTGCTGAACTCGGTATTTATGCACGAGGCGGTGGAGAACGGCCTCGACATGGCCATCGTCAATTACACCAAGGTTTATCCGCTGTACAAGATTCCGCACGAAGAAGTGGAAATTGCCCGCAAGCTGATTTTCCGGGACACGACGAATGGCGACCCCTTGCAGCGCTACATGCAGCACTTTGCCGGAACCAAGGGCAAGGTCCAGGCCAGCACCGCGCAGCATGTCGAAACGCTTTCGGTCGAAGACAAGCTCAAGTACGCCATCATCAACGGAGAGAAGTCGGTCGGCGAAGGCGCGCATAAGAAGACGCTGGAGCAGTTGCTGGAAGAAGCGCTCGCGCAGTACACGCCGCTCGACCTGATCAATACCGTTCTGCTCGACGGCATGAAGACGGTTGGCGACCTGTTCGGCGCGCGCAAGATGCAGCTGCCTTCGGTGCTCGATGCCGCGGGAGTGATGAAGCATGCGGTTGCCTATCTTGAACCCAAGATGGAGAAGAAGGCCGCGGGCTCGCCAAAGGGCACGATCGTGCTGGCGACGGTGAAGGGCGATGTCCACGATATCGGCAAGAACCTGGTGGACATCATTCTGTCGAACAACGGATATCGGGTGATCAATCTGGGAATCAAGCAGCCGGGAGACACCATTATCAAATCGGCGCTGGAGCACAAGGCCGATGCCATCGGACTGAGCGGCCTGCTGGTGAAGTCCACGCTGGAAATGAAGTATGTGATCCAGGACCTGCAGCGGCAGAGTCTGGAGTTCCCCGTAATCTGCGGAGGTGCGGCGCTTACCCGCAAGTACGTGGAAGACGATCTGCGGCGCGAGTACTCCAACGCCGTGTTCTATGCGGACGACGCCTTCGGCGGCCTGCACGTCATGGAAGACCTGGCCGGCGCGAACGGCAAGAAAGACTCGCGGCTGCAGGAAGGCCGCACGGTGAAGGAGTACGCCAAGGCCGCCGCCGTGGATGAAGAAACCGGCCCGGTGTCCGCCGAGCGCAGCCCGGTGGTCGAGCGATGCGCCGAACATTCCCGTGCCTCCGTTCTGGGGCGTGCGGGTGAAGAAAGACTTCGATCTGAAGGAGATGTTCCCCTACATCAACGAAACCGCGCTGTTCAAGAACCAGTGGCAGTTGAAGACGGCGTCACAGGAAGACTACGCGCGGCTGGTGGAGCAGAAGTTCCGGCCGATCAAGAAGCAGCTCGAAGAAGAGATCATCGCCAGTGGGTTATTTGAGCCCAAAGCGGTGTGGGGATACTTCCCGGCGCAGGGCGAGGGCAATGAGGTTGTGGTGTACGAGCCGGAGGTGAGCACGACAGCGACGCGGAGGCGCCCGCGCCACACGAACTTCTCCGCTTCACTTTCCCGCGCCAGAGGGAAGGCCGCAAGCTCTGCATCTCGGATTTCTTCGCTCCGAAATCGTCTGGAAAGATGGATGTGATCGGGCTGTCGCTGGTCACCATCGGCGACAAGGCGTCGCAGGAAACCCAGCGGCTGTTCGAAGCCGGCGAGTACACCAAATATCTTTACCTGCACGGCCTCAGCGTGGAGACCGCTGAGGCGCTGGCCGAGTACCTGCACAAGCTGATCCGCGCAGGAACTGGGCATCGCGGCGAAGATTCACCGCACATCCGCGACCTCTTCCATCAGAAATATCGCGGATCGCGCTATTCGTTTGGCTATCCGGCCTGTCCGAATCTGGAAGACCAGACCAAGCTGTTCGCGCTGCTGCATCCCGAAGAGAATGTCGGGGTGCGCCTGACCACGGGTTTCCTGCTGGAGCCCGAGCAGAGCACTTCGGCGATCGTGGTGCATCACCCGGCCGCGAAATACTTTGTGGTGTAGGTCGCCCGACGGTCAGTCAAAGCGTGACCCGAGAAAGCGCGCGAGATTCATGGTCAGGCTTCTCCCCGCTGACCACCTGGCCCATGAGTCGTGCGGTGATCGGGGTGCAGCAGTATTCCGTCGCGATAGTGCCCGGCGGCGACGAAATAGCCGGGAATTCGCGTCTCGCCCGAGTATCGGAAGATTGTCAGGAGTTCCGGGGCGCAGTCCCGCCCACGCCTCCAATATGCGGGTCTTGCCCAGGAGCAGGAATTTCTTGCTCCGCCGCATGAGCGCATCCGTCTGAATCGTTTCAGGAACGGTGCGCTTGTCGAAGCCGGCTTCCTCGATGGTTGCCCCGATCAGAATGCGCCCATCACTGCGCGGCACAATGTAGACGTCGGGAAAACGCAGCGTGTGACGGACCAGATTCGGTTGATCGCTGACCACCGATAACATCTGGCCCTTTACCGGCCGTGTAGGGAAATTTAGCGGCGGAAGTAGTCCCGCCCAGGCACCGCAGCAGTTGACCACCTTGGCAGAGCGAATAAGAGCTCTTATCGGTGCGAACGCCGGTGACCCGTCCTTGCATCGTCTTGCGACAACTCGGTCGCTGCCGTGCCGGAAGAAATATCAACTCCCCGGTGCTTCGCCGCCTTGAGGGCCGCCGCCGAAAGCGCCCGCGGATCCACGCTTCTTTCCTGGAGAAAAACCGCCGGCGATTGGGATTGTCGAGGCTCGGCTCCAACTGAGCCAGCTTTTCTGGCGACACCTCGGCGCCATATTTGCTTCCACGCGGTAGAGCTGTCTCAGCGGCAGGGAACACCAGCGTTCCGGCGTTCGCGCAGATCGACATTGACGCCGGACTCGTCCTGCAATTCGTGCACGAACTCGGGATACATGCGCGCGCTGGCTGCGGCCAACTCTTGCAGCGCAGGCGCAGTCTCCAGCGGACAATCACACAGCATCCCGGCAGCCGCATGAGAAGCTTCGCGTCCCGGCTCTCCGCGCTCGACCACGAGAACGCCGGCGCCGCGCTTGCGCAATTCCAGGGAGAGAGACAGCCCGATGATGCCGCCGCCGACGATGATTACATCCCAGGTCTTCACATCGGCATTGTAAAAGAACGCAACGTCCAGTCAGCAGAACGCCACAGTGCGTCGCGGTCGATTCCAGGCTTGATCAGAGCCAGGCCGACAACAATCAACTCGCGAGTTGCATCCAAGGGCTGCGGTCGTGCTCCCCTTTCAGCGTTCTTGGCCCGCTTTGCGCGCTCGTGAACTCCGGCTGTCAGAACCGAACCGTCCCGCTGTCGTCCTCGAAACATGAATCCATACGGCTGGTACATCATTGTCGGCGTGGCATTCACTGCCATGGCTTTGCTGGCGTCGTTTATTCGCCGCATGCCGTTGACCACTGCGATTCCGTATCTGATTTTGGGCTGGATCGTAGGACCACATGGCCTCGGCTACCTGCAACTTGACCCCTTCATGCATGCCCGGGCGGTGCAGACGGTCGCCGAGGTTTCGATCATCATCTCGCTGTTTGCCGCGGGCCTGACGCTGCGCGCGCAGTGGACCGACCCCAAGTGGTACGCAGTCGCCCGCCTGGCATTCGGCTCCATGGCGCTCACCGTGGTTCTGATCGCGCTGGCGGGAGTTTACCTGCTGCATCTGTCGTGGGGAGCGGCTTTCCTTTTGGGTGGCATCCTCGCCCCAACTGATCCGGTGCTGGCCACCGATGTGCAACTGGTGCATCCTTATGATCCCAGTCCGCTGCGCTTTAGTCTCACCGGCGAGGCCGCGCTGAACGACGGCGCCACCTTTCCCTTTATTGTTCTTGGACTGGGGCTGCTGGGCCTACCACGAGGCTCCACCGGTCTGCATTGGGTCGGCATCGATGTGTTCTGGGGGATTCTGAGCGCCTTTGCCCTGGGCTGGGCGCTCGGCACCGGAGTCGCCAAACTCGTGCTCTATCTCCGGCAGCACCGCGGCCAAGCTCTTGGCCTGGGTTATTTTCTCGCGCCTGGGCTGATCGCCCTCACTTACGGACTGGCCTTGTTCATCGGCAGCTACGGTTTCATTGCGGTCTTCGTCGCAGGCCTGGCATTCCGCCACGTCGAACTCGACAGAGTGGGCGCCAAACCGCCTGACGAATTAATGGAACTCGCTGTGCCGCCCTCTCACCGCGCGAAGTTCGCAACTGGAGAAAAAACTGCGCCGGTGTACCTCTTGCAGGCCCTATTGCGCTTCAGTGAGGAATTGGAGCAAATCGGCGAAGCCGTGGTGGTCGCTCTGGTGGGATCGATGATTTCAGTAAGAACCTTTACTTCGATCACCATCTGGCTGCTCCCGCTGCTGTTTCTGGTGATACGTCCGCTCAGCGTCAAGCTCGGCTTGCTGGGAGGCAAAATCTCGCGGTTCGACCACCTGATGATTTCGTGGTTCGGAATCCGGGGAATCGGCTCTGTCTATTACGTAGCCTATGTCATCGGGCAGGGAATCCCACGCGACCTGGCGCACTACCTCCTCAATCTCACGCTGGCGGTTGTGGCCACTTCCATCATCATCCACGGGACTTCGGTTACGCCGTTGATGAATCACTATTCCAAGCGGCTGTCGAAAGCCTGAGCTTATTAACGTCGTGAGGTTGTGTGGTATGAAGCGTGTTTCTAGAGCTTGCTCAAATAGTCGATAATTTCGGGACCGTTCCAATCAACAGGTCCAATGAACTTGCGCCGCATCATGCCATTGCGGTCGATAATGTAGGTTTCAGGAAATTTGAAGGTGCCGTAAAGGTTGTTGCTCTTCTGCGAACCGTCGCGCGCGGTAAGCAGATTCACGTTATGGTCCTGCAGAAACTTCTGATAGGCGCCGGCGCTTTCGTCCACGCTGATGGCCAGCACGGTGATGCCTTTGTCTTTCATCTTCTGCTGCATCTGCACCAGGGATGGCATCTCTTCGACGCAAGGCGGGCACCAGGTGGCCCAGAAATTTAACACCACGACTTTGCCACGAAACTGGCTGAGAGTGACGGTATGGTCTGCATCCTGCACCGTGAAATCAGGGGCTGCCGTGCCGATCCGCGGTGGGCGCGACCCCTTGTAGCAGCTGGTGAGGAGGCACAGGACAAGAACGGTCAGAACAAGGGGAGTCAGAACCGGGGTCTGAACCAGGACACGTCTCACGAAGCTATAATACCGAATTCGACGTATGCCAGCCTCCCATACAACGCCGAGCCGGGTTGTGGTGTCGGTGATCGTACCGGCCCGCAATGAGGAGGCCTGCCTGGGAGCGTGTCTGCAATCTCTCGTCAGCCAGGCCGGGCTCGATTTCGAGATTGTGGTCGTGGATGACGAGTCCAGCGACCGTACGCGCGAGATCGCCCAATCATTTTCCGGTGTGCAGGTCATCAATGCCGGACGCCTCCCCGAGGGATGGAGCGGCAAGAACAATGCTGTTGCCGCCGGCGCCCGTGCCGCCGGCGGCGAGTGGCTGCTGTTTACCGATGCCGACACCGTGCACACTCCCGGCTCGCTCGCGAGGAGCGTCGAAGAAGCTCGCAGGGCAGGGGCGGCATTGCTTTCCTATTCTCCCGGACAAGAGGTTCATGGATTTTGGGAGATGGCGATCATGCCAGTCATTTTTGCCGAGCTGGCCGCGAACTACCCTCCCCGGCAGGTCAGCGATCCGGCATCTCCGGTTGCGGCCGCTAACGGGCAATACTTGCTGATTTCCCGCAAGGCCTACGATGCCGTGGGAGGCCACACCTCGGTTGCAGCCAGCCTGCTCGAAGACGTTGCGCTGGCGCAACTAGTAAAGCGTTCAGGCCGAAAGATTCTCTTCCGCTTCGGCGGCGATGCTGTGCGCACGCGAATGTACCGCAGCTTCGCCCAGCTTCGCGAGGGCTGGACCAAGAATCTGGCGTTGTTGTTTCCATCTCCCGGACAGCTGGCACTCCTGCGTCTGGTGGAGTTCACGGTGATTCTCAGCAGCCTGCTGCTGGTAGCGTGGGAGGTCCGCGAGAAATCGGCTGTCCCCGTGGGATTGGCTCTGGCCGTGCTCAGCGTGACCTATGGGCTGTTCCTTCTACGATCCGCAAAGCGCATTTCAGTTGGGGCTCAACCGTTCTCGCCCTGATTGGTCTCCCGCTGTTTTCCTATCTTCTGCAGCGTTCGCGGCGTGCCTCATAAGAATGGCGCGGTAGCATGGAAAGGCAGGCGTTACGCTGGGGAAACGCGGAGCGACGCTGGATCGCCGCTTGCTTCGGCCAATTTGAAATTATTCAAGACCGCAGAGGGAGAGCATGGTCTATCTCACTCGCAAAGCTGAGTTCGCCGCTTCGCACTACTATCACAACCCGGAATTCACTGCGGAAGAGAACCGGCGCATCTTCGGCAAGTGCAACAATCCCAACGGACACGGGCATAACTACACGCTGGAAGTGACGGTGAAGGGCGAGGTTGACCCGCGTTCCGGCTTCGTGGTGGACCTGAAGCAGCTGAAGGACAGTTCTGAATCGAGAAGTGCTGGATGCCCTCGACCATCGTTTTCTGAACAAGGAAGTGCCGGAGTTCTTTCACCCGGATTCCCACCACGGAAAATCTGGCGATCGCGATCTGGCAGCGGCTGGAGCCCAAATTGAATGCGGCCCAAGCTGCACCGGGTGCGGGTGTACGAAACTCCCGACCTGTTCGTGGATTTCTACGGAGAAGCATGAAAGCCCACCTGACCGGCGCTACCTGTTTTCCGCCTCGCATCGCCTGCACAGCGACGCATGTCGGCGGAGGAAAACGCGCACGTCTACGGGAAGTGCAACAACCCGCACGGCCACGGCCACAACTACACGCTGGAGGTCACGGTGAGCGGCCCGGTGGAGGCAGCACCGGAATGGTCTGCAATCTGGTGGATCTGGACGGCTTTGTGCAGAGCGAGATCCTGGAGCGCTTCGATCATCCAGAACCTGAACACGACTGCCGGAGTTCTCGAAGCTGGTGCCGACCACCGAGAACCTCTGCGAACGTGATCTATGAACATTTTGCAGCGCGGGTTCCACTTTGCTCATCTGGAAAAAGTGAGGCTGGAAGAGACCATGATGAATTCCTTCGAATACGCCGGCGGGGCGAACTTCGGCCTTAAAGGCTGGAGCGGCGCGCAAACTGTTTTCCGCGCCGTTCCAAGTCTGATGCTTGCGAACCGGGAGGTCCACAGTGAAACCAGAACAGGCAACTGTTCAACTCGAAAATCCAACCCTGACCAGCGCCAGCTTTGAAGACCTGGTGCGGGAGATGCTTGTCCGTCTCGGCGAAGACCCGGCCCGCGAGGGACTGATGCGCACACCCGAGCGTGTGCATCGCGCCTATCGAGCATCTGACCAAGGGCTACAACGAAGATCCCGAGGCGCTGCTCAAGAACGCCCTCTTCACCGTGACCTACGACGAGATGGTGATCGTGAAAGATATCGAGATGTTCAGCTTGTGCGAGCATCACATGCTGCCGTTCTTTCGGCAAGGTGCACGTCGCCTACATTCCCAACGGCAAGGTTATCGGACTGAGCAAGATTCCGCGGCTGATCGAGATCTTCTCGCGCCGCCTGCAGATTCAGGAGCGGCTGACCACCCAGATCGCCGAGACCATTCAGAACGCGATCCAGCCGCAGGGAGTGGGCGTGGTGATTGAGGCGCGCCACCTGTGCATGATGATGCGCGGAGTGGAGAAGCAGCATTCGGCGGCGGTCACTTCCTCCATGCTGGGCTGCTTCCGCAACGAACAGGAAACGCAGGACAGAATTTCTGTCGCTGATTCGTAACCGGCCTAACGGCGTCTGAACCTTCTTCCATGGCGAAATCCTCGACGCCTGGCGCTCTGCGCGGCAAAATCGCCCTGATTACCGGCGGTAACCAGGGAATCGGCCTGGCCATCGCGCACGCCATGGCCGCACAGGGCTGCAGGGTGGTGATCACAGGGCGCAGCGCGTCCAAACTCAAGTCAGGCCGCGACATCGCTTGCGCCGTTTCAAAACCGAAGTGGCTGGCGATTCCTTGCGACGTTACGAGCCTGAGGAAGTCACAGCGCTGTTCACGGCCATCCGGCGCCGCTTTCGTCGCCTCGACATCCTGATCAACAATGCGGGCATCGCCCACCCGGGCAGCAACGTGGCAGACCTGCCGCTCGTCCGGTGGCGTGAAGTCATCGAAACCAATCTCACGGGAATGTTCCTGGTCACCCAGTCTGCCTTGCCGCTCATGAAGCGAGGATCGGTCATCGTTAACAATCTTTCGATTGCCGCGAAGCGGGTGTTTCCCGGATCATCCGCCTACAATGCTTCGAAACACGGCGCACTGGGATTTACCAGTACCTTGCGGGAAGAACTGCGGGAGCAGGGAATTCGGGTTATCGCGCTACTGCCTGGAGCCACAGATACCGAGATCTGGAAAACGCTGTGGCCGGAGGCGCCCCGGCGCAAGATGATGCGGCCCGAAACCGTGGCCAAGGCGGTCGTAGACGCGCTTGCCGTCCCCGACGACGCTACTCTTGAGGAACTGGTTCTGCTGCCCCGATCCGGCACACTCTAGCGCGGCAGTTCACCGGCGGGACCTTCTGCTCCATGCGGGGTTGGTGTATCCTACAGCGCTATGGGGATGCCGAGCCTGCTGCGCAAGATTTTCATGGTTGACCTGCTGCAAGGGCTGAAGGTCACATTTAGATATCAGGACCCGCGCGAAATTTATACCGAGCAGTATCCGCTGGAGCGGCCGCAAGTGGCCGAGCGCTACCGTGGCGCACCCCGTCTCAATGTCAATCCCGATACGAACGAAACCATGTGCATTGCCTGCGACTTATGTGCGCTGGCGTGTCCCGAGCACCTCATCGTGGTTTCAAGCGAACGCAACGAGAAAACCCGCCGCAAAGAACTTACCAACTTCACCTACGACCTGAGCCGCTGCATGTTCTGCGGCTTATGTGAAGATGCCTGCCCCACCGATGCCCTGGAACTCACCCAGGATTTCGAGCTGGCCAGCTACACCCGTGAAGGCGCCATCTGGACCCGCGAAATGCTGGAGCAGGGCCCCCAGCCAACCCAGTACCGGAAATAATCCGAATCACCGCAAGATTGTCTGAAACGGAGCGCTAGAGCAACGGCTGTTGCTGCGTCATGCAGTGCACCGCGCCGAATCCCCAGATCAGATCGCCGGAGTAGATTCCGGTAACTTCGCGATCGGGAAATAGCCTGGCGATTATATCGAGCGCAACCCGATCGTTCGGATCATTGAACACCGGGACCAGCACGATGCCATTCGCAATATAAAAATTTGCATAACTGGCCGGAAGCCTGCGCTTCTCGAAAAAGACCGGACGCGGCATCGGGAGCTCAATCACAGTGAGCTGTTTTCCGTCCTGGTCGGTGGCACGGCGCAAACGGCGGAGATTGTCCTGCAATGGCGCGTAATTCACGTCTTTATGGTTCTTTTCCACCGCGGTGGCTACGACGCCGGGCGAGACAAACCGGGCCAGATCGTCCACATGCCCATGAGTGTCGTCGCCAGCGATGCCGGTTCCCAGCCAAACTACTTTGCTGATCCCAAGATATTCGGCAAATGCCCGCTCATAGTGTTCGCGCGCCATCCTCGGATTGCGCTGCTGCACCCGGCTGAGCAGGCATTCTTCGGTAGTCAGCAGTGTTCCCCGGCCGTTCACGTCGATGGAGCCGCCCTCCAGTACGACCCGGATCGCTCCGAACAGAGGCTGCACCTCCCGGGCGCGGGCCGCTTTCGCCATTCCGGTTCCGATCTTCTCGTCGTGCTGCCAGTTGCGGTATTTCGCCCATGCGTTGAAGCGCCACTTCGACGCCGGCCAGTCCACGATTTCCGTCTCGCACAAAAATACAGCCGGAGTCGCGGAGCCAGATGCGATTACTCGGCCAGCGGTGAAATCGCACGTTTGCATTGAGAGCGCCGGACCGGTCCAGTACCTTGCGAGCTTGTTTCTCTGAGGAAGCGTTTCTAACGATGAGTTCCACGGGCTCATGACGCGAGAGGTGGCGAATAATCTCGCAAACACCCATGGAATAGTTTCGAATTTTCCCGGCCAGTCTTCGTGATGGTGCGGCCATGCCAGCCAGGTGGCAGCATGCGGTTCCCATTCCGCGGGCATGCGGAAGCGGGTATCAGCCAGCGGGAGGTGCCGAGGTATGCGCTGAGGGGGCTTTCATGGCAGGCGAAATCAGTCGATGATCCGGCTGGTAATCGGCGCGTAGCTGTCGATGCGCCGGTCGCGAAGAAAAGGCCAGTTGCGGCGCGTGTCTTCAAGCAAGCGAAGATCCACTTCAGCAATCAGGATTTCTTCTTCATCGTGCGAAGCTTCCGCCATCACTTCGCCCGAACGGATCGCAAATGAAGGAGCCTCCCCAGAACTCCAGCCCTGCGCCGGGGGCTGCGTTCCCGCGGATGTCGCCGGTTTCAAATCCCACGCGATTCACCACCGCCACGTATACTCCGTTGGCAATGGCGTGGGAGCGCTGAATGGTGCGCCAGGCGTCGTGCTGGCGCTTCGCCGAATTCATCCTTCTCCGCCGGATGCCAGCCGATCGCGGTGGGATAGAACAATACATGCGCGCCCTTGCAACGCGGTGAGCCGCGCGCCTTCCGGGATACCACTGGTCCCAGCACACCAGCGTCCCGATTTTTCCAGCCTGGGTGTCGAAGGCGCGGAACCCCAGATCGCCCGGAGTAAAGTAGAACTTCTCGTAGTACAGGGGATCGTCGGGAATGTGCATCTTGCGGTATAGCCCGCGCTAGGCGCCATCGGCGTCAAACACCACCGCGGTGTTGTGATAGACGCCGGCCGCGCGCTTTTCGAACAGGGAAGCGATCAGCACGACGCGCAGTTCTTTGGCAACCGCCGCAAGCCGTGTGCTGGTCGGTCCGGGAATCGGCTCAGCCAGATCGAACAGAGCCGCATCTTCCGCGCTGGCAGAAGTATTGGGTCCGAAACAATTCCGGCAGGCAAACCACTTGCGCGCCGCGATCAGCCGCTTCTTTCACCCGGGTAATCGCGCGCTCCAGATTTTGCTGCGGGTCGGATGTCGCCGACATCTGTACCAACCCGACATTAAACTTTTGCGGCGCCAGACTGTGCCTCCTGTGCGAGAGCTTACAGAATATCAAACCGCGATCGCGCTGAGACTTTCCCGCAGCGGATAGCCGGACAAAGCGATAAACTAAACAGAGTAGATATTTTCCCCGGTGGCCGGACTGCGGCTGCCGCTCTTTTCGGAAGCTCGGTGCTTCTATTCCTGTAAAGTATTAGGCCTCGTGAAATCGGGAATCGCTTGGGAGGTGCAACTTTGAAGCAAGGAAATCATCATCACAACAATCACGGAGGCGAGGGCATTGAGCGCAAGCTCCATGATCCAGTGGAAGACCGGCTCACTCCGCTTGAGCCCCTCGATCTTGCCCGGATCGGTTCCGTGGATGAGCTGGTGCGCGCCATGGGCAAGACCGCCTTTACCGGACGCCAGATTGGCGAATGCGCCGACGTGCTCGAAGCCATGGCGCGCGATAAAGACTGTTTCGTGGTCATGACGCTCGCCGGCGCAATGACCGTTGCCAAGCAAGGTCTGGTGATCGCCGAACTCATCGAGCGCGGCATCGTCAACGCTATTGTTTCTACCGGGGCTTTGATGGCTCACGGCCTGGTGGAGGCGACCGGGCACGCGCATTTTCGTTACAACCCGGAAGTCAGCGATGAAAATCTTTATGAGCAGGGCTACAACCGGGTTTATGACACGCTGGAACCCGAGCGCAACCTTGACGACGTCGAGCGGGTAGTGTTTCAGGTGCTCGAAGAGTGGGACCCGACTGAGATTCTCTGCTCCTACAAGCTGAACCATGCCATTGGTGGGTTTCTGGCCCAGCACGCCAAAGGTCAGCGCGGCATTCTGAAGTCGGCTTACGACAAGGGAGTTCCGGTATTCGTTCCGGCCTTCACCGACTCCGAACTCGGTCTCGATTTCGCTCTGGGCAACCGTCTGCGTGAGGCCTCGGGACGCCATAAGCTCAGATTCGATTCCTTTGAGGACCTGGAACACTTCGCCGCCACTTTGTTGCGCCAGACGCGCCTGGGAATTCTGACCATCGGCGGCGGCGTGCCGCGAAACTGGTCGCAGCAGTTCGGTCCTTTCATTGAGCTGCGCCACCGCCGCATGGGCGAAAATGTGCCACTGAAGCGCTACCACTACGGCGTGCGTATCTGTCCCGAACCCGTGTTCTGGGGTGGTCTCTCGGGAAGCCCCTATAGCGAAGCTATTTCCTGGGGAAAATTTGTTCCACCGTCGGAAGGCGGAAAGTTCGGCGAGGCTTTCGTGGACGCTACTGTCGGCTTGCCGCTGATTGTTGCGGCAGTCCTCGAAAGACTGGACAAGGACAAAAGCGGATCAGCGAAAAGCAAAAAAGAAAAAGCAGCGGCCCGGTAACGGCCAATCGCAACCACCCATTCGCAGAACAGGCAGCGCCATGGCGCTGCCTGTTTTTATTTCAAAGATGTGCGTCGCCTAGATAAACATCTCATCCTGCTGCGCTGTTGAGCGGCGTTCGCGGCGCTTTCCAGCCAACGCTTCCAGTCCCACGGCGATGCCGCGGTAGATTCCAGAGATCTGGCGCACCGGCGAAACCACCGTTCGGTGTACCGCCTCGCTGGCTTCTTCTACGTGATCCATGGTGCGGTTGACGATTTCGTCGGCCCGAATCACCTGCAGCCGGGTGCGGTCCAGAACGTCGTTCAGGGTCGCATTCAGCCGCTGCATCTGTTCGCGAACCAGAGTGCTGGCTTCGCTCGCGTTGGTGATGGCACTCTCAATCCGCGGGCGCATATCCACCAGCATCGAATGCGCAATTTCCGCCGTAGGCAGCACCTTGGTCTTCACCTCTTCCGCCAGGGCTTCCAGCTTGCTGCTAGTTTGGCGCATAGCCAGGTACATCGCTACCAGGATGCAGGCCTGCAGCACGACAGCAGCCGCGGTTACTCCGATGAATATTGGCAGATATTCCATACTGATTGTTTCTCGCCGTAGTCTCTCCAGCACAGCGGAGAGGTCCAACTACAAGTTCTGCGCGGCCCCACTCTCTTTGGCAGTGGTTTCCTGGTAAGCCTGCCGGCCCGCTTCATAGGCGGAGCGGAACTGTTCCTTCTGCTGGTTCACGACATCCCGGCCCTTGTCGACCCACTCCGAGGCCTGTTCACGCGCCTGGCGCGCCTGGTTCCGCATGTATTCCCGGCTTTGTTCCGCTTTCGAGCGCAGTGCATCGCGAGTCTCGCTGCCGGAACGGGGAGCATAGAGGATTCCCACCGCTGCTCCGATCCCCAAACCCGCTAAGAACCACACGATTCCGCTTCCATCGTTGTCCGCCATAAGTTTGCCTCCCGCTATAATGCCAGCTAAACGGATGGTAGCATTCGAGTTGGCGAATTACAATTCAGGCACTCTCTGCCGCCGGTTGGCACGCAGAGACTCTGAAACCGTTTCCGAAAGGGAAGTGGAAGGCTAACAATGACGGCATTGGCCGCCGCCACCTTGAATGCGCATCCATGCAGTTCACGATCCGGCAAGCCATCGCTCAAGACATTCCTGAACTACGGGAGTTGATCGCCGCTTCCGCCCGCGGCTTACGTTTCGACTGCTACAGCCCAGAGCAGGTTGAAGGAGCGCTCGGCACCTTTCTCGGACTCGATACGACGTTGGTGCAAGATGGCACGTACTTCGTGGTGGAGAGTGAAGCCAAAATCGTTGCCTGCGGGGGCTGGAGCCGGAGAAAAGCTCTTTTCGGCAGCGATCACGTTCCGGGAAAGGACGATGGCTGGCTTGATCCCCAGGCGGATGCGGCCAGAATCCGGGCATTCTTTGTTCGTCCCGGCTGGGAACGGAAAGGTATCGGCACGCTGATGATGCGCCACTGCGAGGATGAAGCCCGCGCCCGAGGCTTTTCCCGGCTCGAATTGGGAGCTACCCTGCCGGGAGTGCCGCTCTATATTCGGCATGGCTTTGAGGCGGCAGACCGGGTGGAATTACCGCTTCCGAATGGCTTGACGTTGCCGATCGTCCACATGTCCAAACGGCTGGAAAGCGCCGCGAAATAGTCTCGCCCAAATCAAGCCAGCCTGAGACAATGTCGCAAAAATGGAGGCTACGTGTCCGATAGGAAGTATAGGCAGCCCGGGTACCAGGACCGCAAAGACGAACCTCGCTCCTCATCCAAAGAAGCACCGGTACACCGCGAGCCGACATTCGGGCCCCGAGCCATTCAGATGGCTGGGACCCGAACCGTTTCGCGCTGTGCGCAGTGTGGAATCGTTCTACAAAGCACGGTCGACGTTTCGGGAAACTGCCCGAAGTGCAGTTTTGAGTTGCACTCTTGTAAGCAATGTACCCACTTTGACCCGTCCAGCCGTTTCGAGTGTACCCAGCCGATACCGCATCGAATCTCACCCAAGGACCGCCGCAACCCGTGCACCTTCTATTCCATACGCGTGATGGTAGAGAAGGAAACTTCTACACCGGGCGCAGCCCGTGCCGACGATGCCCGCCGGGCATTCGATAATCTGTTCAAGAAATGAACTCCGCCCGCAGCAGATGTTTGCAGGGCAGCTCCGTCAGTTCTCACGGTTTCAGAGTGGGCCGCAACAGCACCTCACTGGCGAACGATTGCGGCGATTGCATCACCAGCATAGCGACCACGTGCGCCACATCTTCAGGTTGCAGCATCTTGCGGGCATCTTTCCCCTCGTGCGGACTCAGATCGGTATCCACTGAACCGGGACAGACCACCGAGACGCGAATCCCATAGCTCCTCAGTTCTTCTGCCGCTGAGTAGCTCAGCCCATTCAATCCCCATTTTGAGGCAGCGTACGCCGCGCCATTCGGCACCGGATTTTTACCTGCGAGAGAAGAGATATTGATGATGTGCCCAGTCTTTTCCCGGATCATCATGGGCGCGAAACTCCGCATGCAGTAAAACACGCCGCGCAAGTTGGTATTCAGGGTTCGGTCCCAGGCTTCGGGCGACAGATCGTGCAACGGCTTGCCGAATACGCCAATCCCCGCATTGTTAACCAGAATGTCGGTCCGGCCGAGCGATTGTTCCACTTTCTGCGCCATCTTTTCGACTGAGGCCAGATCCTGAACGTCGCATTCTGCGATTTCGGCCTGTCCCCCGGCTTTGCTGATCTGAGCGGCGACCGCCTCCAGCGATGCCCGGTTACGCGCGCACAGGAGGATCCGGGCGCCCATACCGGCCAGCCTACTGGCAATGGCCGCGCCGATTCCGCGCCCCGCGCCGGTAACCACGGCAACCTGCCCCGCCAACCCATCTACTTTGCTTTCAGCCATTCTTGCTCTCTCCTGGTTCAGTTAGCTTCGATCAGCGCCGCTGAACCATCCGAAATTATGTTTCTTTGCATCTTACAATTAGCGGAAATCGGGGCGTCAAAGTAGCTTGCCTTCGGCGAGGTACATACTTATAATCCCGGTCACCGGAATTGCTTGGCTGCGTTGATGTTCGATAGCAGCGCCGGGTTTTCCGGGCCCATCGCGTGGACGTTGAATCCATGCAGATCAACCTGGGTGGGTTGAGCGTGACCCAGGTCAGATGTCGTCGCTGATTTCCCCAAGAGTTCCAAGGAGCCAAAACCGAATGAAGACCAGTGTAGTGGCGATCGTGCTAGCGTTTGCTTTATCCGCGTTCGGGCAGCAGCCAGCATCACAGCCACAGGCGCAGAGCGGCCAGCCACAGCAGCAGAAGAAGGAAATCAAAGATCCTGCGGAGTACAACGCCTACGTGGGCGCGGTTCAGCAGCAGGACCCCACTGCCAAAATCAGCGGCCTGGAAGCGTTCCTCACCCAATATCCCAATAGCGTGATGAAGACCGACGCCCTCGAAATTCTCATGGGGGCCTATCAGCAGACCAACAATCAGGCCAAGATGGTCGAGACGGCGCAGAAGCTGCTTCAGGCCGATCCGCACAACCTGCGGGCGCTGGCGCTGCTCACCTACATTGCGCGTGCCCAGGCAGAAGCCGGGCAGAACACGCAGCAGAATTTGGCTGATGCGCTGAAATACGGCGAGCAGGGGCTCGAGGCGGTAAAGACCGCCCCGAAGTCAGAGGGAATGGCGCAGGCCGACTTCGACAAAATGAAAGAACAGGTCGCTGTGATTTTCAACGGCGCCGCCGGTTTCGCCTCGCTGCAGAACAAGGATTATGCCAAGGCCCAGGAATACCTGCGAGCGGCGGTCGAATCCCAGCCGAACGAACTGCGCAATGTCTACCCGCTGGCATTGGCCTATCTCACCGCTCCCCAGCCCGACTTCGTAAACGGATTGTTCTTCATCGCGCGTGCTGCCAATCTAGCCGCGGGCACGCCGGGACAGGCGCAGATTCAGGCTTACGGCAAGAGCCAGTACCAGAAGTATCATGGCTCCGACCAGGGCTGGACTGACGTTCTGGCCACGGCTAAAACGGCTCCGACTCCGCCTTCCGGCTTCACCATCACCAAGTACGTTCCTCCCACCCCCGCCGAGCAGGCTGCGGACCTGGTGCAGAAGAAGACCCCCAAAGACATGACCTTTGCCGAGTGGGAACTGGTGCTTTCCGCCGGAAGGCAGGAGGACGCGGATAAGGTCTGGAACGCGATTAAAGGCATTCCCCTGCAGATGGTTGGCAACGTGATTTCGGCCAGCCCCACCAAGCTCGAAATTGCCGCCAGCGTGGACGACATCGACCAGAAGCGGGCCGACATCGAGCTCACCATGACGGGAACCATCCCTCCGAGCCTTATGCCCAAAGAAGGCGCCGAGCTTCAGTTCGAGGGCACGCCGGCCTCTTACCAGCCGAGTCCCTTCGTTATGACGATGGAAAAGGGAGCTTTGCTGAAGGCAGCTCCGGCCAAACCCACACGGAAGGCGCCCGTACACCGCCGTCACAAGTAGCGCGCGGAAAACAAGCAATGAAAAAGGCAGTCACGAGAGTGACTGCCTTTTGTGCTTTCGATCGACTTTCAGGAAGCTCGGGGGCTGCCTAGCGTACCGCTTTCTTCTCGTAGGTAACCGGCCGGGCGCTCCGCGGAGGCCGCTTCGCCCCATCACGCACCTGGCGCATGTCGATTCTGAGCTCCGTAATCGTCCGGCTCAAGGTGTTGCGGTGCATGCCCAGTTCGCGCGCGGCGCGGCACTGGTTGCCCTTGTTCTCTTCAAGCACGGTGAGGATAAACCGCTTCTTGAACTCGCGAACAGCCTCGGAGTAGAGGATGTTGCTCTTGTACATCTGCATGATGAGGGATTCCAGCTGATCTCTCACGGTGTCTCTCTTTCTTGCAACCCGATCTCGTCAACTCAATCCACGCTCAATCACTGCTGCTTGGAGAGAGCTCCAGATTAATGCCCTGGGCCCTGATGCAGCAGGTCTAATCCCTGATAAAACCTTGCTCTCAAATCAGCTGGAGCCGCCCAGACCGCTGCGCGCCCCACCACCAGAAAATACGGCGCAAGCGTCGAGCCCTCGAGCCACTTCGCGGTGGGAGTGAAGGCTGCCAGGCTTACCAGCACCAGCGCCACTGCCAGGGCCCCGCGCAACAACCCCAGGGCTCCGCCCAGCATCCGGTCGAAGAAGCTGAGTCCAGCCTCTTTCACCAGCCAGCGGACGATGCGTCCCGCAATCGAAGCCAGCAGCATCACCCCGAAAAAGATAGCCAGGTACCCGGCGATGTCGGCCAGCCAGTCCGATTTCAGGCTGGGGGCCAACCATCCTGCCAACCGATGATATTGCCAAGCCGCGAGAAGATACCCCAAAACCAGCCCGGAAATCGCGAAGGCCTCATAAAAGAAGCCGTCAACCATCGCCTGCACTACTGAGATCACCAAAGCCAGAATGATGACCCCATCAGCAATCCACAACGGGTCTACCTCCCAAACTACACATCCAGCTCGCGCCCGGTAAGCTGCCGGTACGCGTCCACATACTTTTCGCTGGTCTTGCGGGCCACCTCAGGGGGAAGGGAAGGCGCAGGCGGCTGCTTGTTCCAGCGAATTTCTTCCAGGTAATCGCGGACGTACTGCTTGTCGAATGACGCCTGCGCTCCACCCGGCTTGTATTGGTCGGCCGGCCAGAAGCGCGAAGAATCCGGGGTCAGAACCTCGTCCGCCAGGGTAATGCCCGCCGGCGTACGGCCAAACTCGAATTTCGTGTCGGCGATGATGATGCCGCGCTGCCGGGCATAATCCGCCGCCTTGGTGTAAACCTTCAGGCTCAGGTCTCGCAATTGCTGGGCGGTCTCATGGCCGATGATCTTCGCCATGACCTCGATCGAAATGTTCTCGTCGTGCCCGCTCGTGGCCTTGGTGGCGGGAGTAAAAATCGGCTCCGGCAGCTTGTCCGACTCCTTCAGTCCGGCGGGCAACTGGATTCCGCAGACTGTGCCGCTGGCCTTGTACTCTTTCCAGGCCGATCCCGAAATGTACCCGCGAACCACACACTCCACCGGGAACATGTCGGCGCGCCGCACCAGCATCGAGCGTCCGCGAAGCTGGTCGGCGTACTTGGCGAGCACTGCCGGGTACTTCTCGACGTCGGCGGTGATCAGGTGGTTGGGAACGACATCCTTGAGGAAGTCGAACCAGAAGAGCGAAATCTGGGTGAGCACCCGGCCCTTGTGTGGGATGCCGGTCGCCAGCACGTAATCGAAGGCCGAAATACGGTCGGTGGCGACGAACAGCAGGCTGTCGTTGTCCAGGTTGTAGACATCGCGGACCTTGCCGCTGGCATGAAGTTGAAGCTCGGGAAACTCGGT
The DNA here is from genome assembly GCA_963798155.1 of Terriglobia bacterium. GTDB lineage: Bacteria > Acidobacteriota > Terriglobia > Terriglobales > Acidobacteriaceae > CAWCSH01. The sequence goes on along the minus strand of CAWCSH010000021.1, from coordinate 338,540 downwards.
CTGTAGAAGGACGGAATCGAGAAGTTGGGGAGTCATGAAGAAATTTTACAGGGAAAAATCGACGCGTATTCTAACCCGTCAGAATTATTTGTCAACGTCCCCTGCTACAGCGCCCCAGAGTTTGCGGGCGCAGCCGGATGCAAATCAGTTGACACCCGACATCAGGGCTGAGTTGGCCGTCTGGCAAGGCATCCGGCGGATGTGCGGTGTGGAAAAACTGAGGACAGCTCTGAATATCAGGGCCATTCGAGCGGGACATTGAATCCCTGAGCACTGCACTCAGTCCGGCGGAAAACCCTCCGGCCACTTTCGCGCCCCGTGCAGCACGCGGAGAATCTCCACCCGTTCGCGCTGAACCCGATAAGGGACGATATAGGGAGTGCCCGGAACCACCAGCTCGCGGGTTCCGGCCACGCGGCCGGAACGGCCCAGAGAAGGGTTGTGCTCCAGTTGGCTGACGGCTTTCGCAATCGCGGATACTGTGGCCGCTGCGGCACGCGGACTGTCGCGCGCAATATATTCGGCTTCAGCGGAGAGGTTGGCCAGGGCTGTCCGCAGCCACCTAACGCGCACGCCGCTTCCACTTCTTCAGGGTCTGCTCAACCTCTCGGTCGCTGGCGAAATCTCCCCGATCTGCTTCCCGAAGACCCTTTTCGATCTCGCAGATCTGCCACTCGTTCAGCGCCACATAATCGCGGATCGCCTGCGCCACCAGAAAGGAACGCGAACGGCTCGTGCTCTCTGCGATACGGTCGAGCTGCTTTTTGAGCTTAGGGTCAATGCGCATCGTGAGCACAGAGGAAGCAGGCATGTATTACAGTGTAACACAAGCCTGCAACACACGCCCGGACCCTTATCAGGGCCCGATCTGGTCACCATGAGGGGCCCGCCAAACCTGGCAAAGCTCCCTATGCCGTGGCGCCGAACCGCACCGACACCAGCTTCGATACGCCGGGCTCCTGCATGGTCACGCCATACAGCACGGGCGCGATGCTCATGGTCTTCTTGCTATGGGTGATGAGAACAAACTGGGTTTGCACGCTCATCTCGCGCACCAGTTCGGTGAAGCGCCCGATGTTGGCTTCGTCCAGCGGAGCGTCCACCTCGTCGAGAATGCAGAAGGGGCTGGGCTGATATTGAAAGATGCCGACCAGCAGTGACAGCGCAGTCAGCGCCTTCTCACCGCCGGAGAGCAGCAGAACGTTCTGCAGCTTCTTTCCCGGAGGCGACGCCACCACGTCAATGCCGCTCTCGGCGCTGTTCTCTTCATCGGTCAGGCGCATGAAGCGCGTGGCCGCCGCCGAACAGCTTGCGGAATGTGACCTGGAAGTTCTCGTTAATCTTGCCGAACGCCTCTTCGAACTTCTGCCGGGAGAAGGTATCGATCTCGCGGATTGTCGCCTGCGTGTTCTCGATCGACTCCAGCAGGTCTTTGCGCTGGGTCTCGAGGAAGGCATGGCGCTCTGAAGTCTCTTTGTATTCTTCCAGCGCCATCATGTTTACTGGACCCATGGCATCCAGGCGAGTGCGCATCTCGCGATAAGTCTGATCTTCGCTGGCGAAGCTCCTCGCCGGTGACCAGCATCAGGCTCTGCGTCCGCCAGCAGCTCTTCCCGCGGGACGCCCAGTTCGTTCAGGCAGGTCTCCGCCATGTATTGCAGATCGGATTGCAGCTTTGCCGCTGCCGCCGTGAGTTCGCCCGCGCCGGTCGCGCGCCTGATCGAGCAGCTGCACGCGCCTGGTGCAGCGCTTCATCGATCTCCGCCAGGCGCGCGCGAACCTGCTCCGATTCGAACTGCAGCAATCCAGTCGCGCGCTTCGGTCGCATTGCGTTCGGCCTCGAAATCCACCAGTTGCATCGGCAAGCTGCTGGTTCTCATGCGCCCGCTGCAGCAGTCTCAGAGAATGACGATTCGATCTGCGAGCCCGCAACTGCTCCACCCGCTGGCCGATTTCGTTGACCTGGGTCTCGATCCGGTGCAGCACGGCCGCTGCCGAGCGCCGCCGTTCTTCGAGGGTGGCGACTCGCGCCATGCATCTGCGACGACTCCTGTGCCGCGGCATCGCGCGCGGAACGCAGCCCGCCAAGCTGCTCCTGCGCCGACGCGCTCTGCTGTTCGAGCTCGTCGCGACGCTGTTCCGCCGAGGCAATCTCCGCCTGCCGTGCCGCGATCAATCCTTCCTGTTCAGCGCGCTCTGACGCCAGCCGCTGCAGCTTCGCTGCGGCAAGTGACGGCCCGCTCGCGAAACCCTGCGCCATTTCGGAGTCAAGCTGCTGCAGCAGGTGTCCGGAGGTCATGGCCTGCTTTTCCGATTCGCGCTTCTCGCCTTCCAGGCGGTCGAGCAGGGAAGTGAGGTCCTTGATTTCACGATCCAGGGTAAGGACGCGCATTTCCTCGTTGCGCAGCGCGCCTTCGAGTGTCCGCCATCAGGCGCAGCACGTCGCGCAACTCGCGCTTCATCGAAAGCGGGCCTTCGCTGCGCTGCTTGCCCCCGGTAACCGTCACGTTGTGGAAGCACTCTCCGGTTTGCGAGAGGAAAAACGCGTCGGGATTCTCCAGCGCCAGTTCACGCGCGAACGCCGGGTCCGGAACGATGTAGCCATCCCGCAACTTGGGGAGAATCACTTCGAGCGACCGCCCAAACCCGTTGAGCACGCGAATGGCGTGCTTCAGCGGAAGAATGGCGTGCCCCATGGTCTGCGCCGCTGCGCCGCCTCGTCCACCGCGAAGGAAAACTTGGCCTGCGAGTCTTCGGGATGGACCAGAAACGTCGCGCGGCCGTCCACGTCGGTGCGCAGCAGGCGCAAGTCCTTCATCGGCCGCATCCCAGGACTTCACCACGATGTAGTTCAACTCGTCGCGCAGGAAGTCTTCGACCACCGCCTCGTGCTGGCTGTCCACTTCAAGAAAGTCTGCAAGCACGCCGGCGGGAGCAAGCCCGCCCTGCAATCCGCCCGATTGGAACAGCCGCCGCACCGACTCCGTCGAATAGCCATGCTCCGCGATCACCGCCTCCAGCGAGCCCTTCTTTCCCATCGCGGACGCGTACTCCGCCCGCAAGCCGTCGAGCCGGTTCTTGGCTTCGACTTCTTCGTGGCGCTTGGCTTCGAGCGTCTGTCGCGTCTGCGAAATCTCGTCACTCAGGGCAGCCACTCGCTGCGAAACGGTTTCAAATTCCAGGGCAAGCTGGCCACGCTTTCCGCCAAAGGTTTCCACCTGAGAAGCAGCTATGCCCATCTCCGCCTGCAGCCGCGCAGTCTCGCGATCCACGCCCGCCAGCCGCTCCTCCGCCTGGGTGAGCTGGTTGCGCGAGCGGGAAGCCGACGCCACCGCATCCATGATGGCCACCCGCGAGCCCTCCTGCTGCTGCTCCAGGTCGGCCAAAGCCTGGGCGGCCGCCGCGGCCTGCTGCTGGCATTGTGCGAGTTCAGCTTGAGCCGAGGCGACGTCCTCCGCCGCACTTTCCAGGGTCTGGCGGTTGGCTGCCTGCTCCGTTTCAAGGGCAGCCAGACGGGTGCGAGTCTGAATCAGTTCGTTTTCCGACGCCGCCGAGCGCGTGACCAGTTCCGTGCAGCGTTCCTGGTTATGGTGACGCCGGCTCTCGGCGCGGTCGCTTTCCAGTTTGATCTGGCTGATGCGCTCGCGATTCTCCCGGATCTCGGTCTCAATGGCGTAGCCGCGCTGGGTGCGCTCGGTGTGCTCGCCTTCGAACTGCTGCACCAGCTCGCTCTGGCGCGCCATCTCTTCGGAGACCGCATTGATCTGCGTGTCGAGGTGAGTGCTCTCTTTGTCCAGTTCCGTGAACTTGCTGGCCAGCACCACCCGCAGCTTCCCGCGCATTTCATCCCGCAGCCGGGCATAGCGCTCAGCTTTCGAAGCCTGGCGCTTGAGCGAATTCATCTGCCGGGTCACTTCCTCGAAGATGTCGTTCACCCGGGACAGGTTCTGCTTGGCGTCTTCCAGGCGGGCTTCCGCCAGCCGCTTCTTGGTCTTGAACTTGGTGATGCCCGCCGCCTCTTCAATAATGGCCCGGCGGTCGGTCGGACGGCTGCTCAGAATCTGCCCAATGCGTCCCTGCTCGATCAGCGCGTAGGATTCCGGTCCGAGGCCGGTGCCCATAAATAATTCCTGAATGTCGCGCAGCCGGCACAGCTTGCCGTTGAGCAGATACTCGCTGTCGCCGGAGCGGAACAGCCTGCGGGTAACTACGATCTCGCCCGTCTTGAACTGCTGCTGGAACTTGCGGCGGCGGATCTTGAGCACGACCTGAGGTCCGGCGTGGACCGCAGCTTCTGAGCCCTCGGGTGCCGCTTCCGACGATCCGGGTACTTCAGGAGTGGCGTCGGCCGCCGCGGTGTCGCCAGTGGCGGCTAAAGCTTCACCTTCAACCTCTTCGGTCTTTCCGGGCTGCGCTTCTTCGGTCAAGCGCTCCACTTCTTCGGCGGCACGGGCGCGAATCTGGGCCTCATCCCATTCTTCCGCCGGCATCTCATCGCGGATATCCAGTTCGGTGGGTTCGTTGGCGTCGGGTCCTTCGTATTCCTCGGGATTAATCAGGGTCAGAGACACTTCCGCCATGCCGGTCGGCTTGCGGTCGCGAGTGCCGGCAAAGATTACGTCTTCCATGCGCGAGCCGCGCAGAGTCTTGGCCGACTGCTCGCCCAGAACCCACGAAATGGCGTCAGCGATGTTCGACTTGCCGCATCCGTTAGGACCGATAATGGCGGCCACGCCCTCGCCGTGAAACTTCAGCTCGGTGCGGTCGCAAAACGATTTAAACCCGAGAATCTGGAGCCGTTTAAGTTTGAGCAACTTCCCACTCCTTGACGTTCGACGTTACCGGCTTGCGGCCGGCGGTCGCAGCGGCTGGGCCGCTTTTATCGCTATGGCGCGCTGATGTGGCTTTCCCCGTTGGAGGGTGTCGCACCCGGCAGGGTTTACCAGCCTGGTTCCTCCGTGATTCGCTCACACCGCGCCCCGCCAAGGCTGGAACGGGCAGGGCACAAATTAGAGCTACTGTAACGGCGAAATCGGGCCGGGGTCAAGCATGAAAACACTATATCTGGTATGGCCTTTAGCATAACCCCGTCATTTTGCACACACAATGCAGCACACGGTTGTGACAAGGGTGAGGAGAGAAGGAAGGAGGGAAGAATCGCGAGAGCGAAGTAAGCCTAGCGCAGGGGATTGCGGAACACAATCTTAAAAAGACGCAAATTGTGAAGATGCTGTTTATGTTGTCCTGCTTCACGAAATACCTCTTTCGATTACATTTTCAGATGGGATCGGCCACACAAGAAGGGACTTCAGCGACCTTGTCCGAGGTCGGTCATGGCTGGCACTTCGTGTTCGATCGCCTGTGTGTTTGGCAGGAGGAGGGGTGGGAAAAACATCGCCACGAGGGGGCATGGTCCGGCCTGATTTGTCGAGTGAGGACTCTGGCGGTCTACGTCCCTAACTAAACGGCTTGCCCGTCATCCGTTCAGCAGAAGCGAGGCGGAATGCATACTGCGATCATTGGGGATAGGCCGTTTTCAGTAGCGCCATTCTCCAGCGGTTGGTAGCACCTGCCGGAGAATAGCACCATACTGTGTACGGCAAACTAAGGAAGGGCGGCGGCGATCTTCATGCTTAGATCCCGATCCCCGCTGCTTACTGAGTACATTCGCTCGCTCGTGCTTCGGACAACAGTCACCCGCTTCACTGCACCTCTGTCATCAACCTCCGCAATCAGCATCGCCGGACGCGCGTGTAGCGACACCTCCTGGATATTCACGACCGCATCCGGTGGAAGGTCGAGCAACCACGCTGGATTGGCTGCGAACCTCTGCGCCATAGCATGCGCTTCCCACGAAGACACCCCAATGCTCCGGAATGTCACCTCGGTGAAATGCTCCAGCGGAAAACCGGAAGGAACCGAGAATCCCATCGGCCGGGCCTGCACGATATGAACACGGTCGGGATAGTTCAGCTCCACCATGGGCCCAATCTGGGTGCGCAGTTGAACGCCTTCCCATTCAACCGGTACCTGCACGTCGCTTGCCCCTACTTTGACGAGAGCGGATTCGATATCGCGGACGTGGATTGTTTGTTCAACCGAGATCAGCCCAGTGATCGTGATGCCAGGATTCGCGTGTAATACGCCGGGCGAGGGTAGGTACGGCCTAAAACCTGTTTTGCGTTCAGCTTCCTCCATATCTTGGACGCCCTGCTCCAGGCCGTTGGTTGTTACCTGCATCTGCAGCGGCAACTTCGATAGATCGAGCCGAACAACCTCGACACGATTCAAAATAAACCTGTACCAGAGTTGTTGAGCAAGCGCCCTGGTTGCCGGAAGTGCAAGTACCGCGACGCACACCGCAGCTGTGGCGGTAGCAACTGCAATCCACGTCAACGCTTGATGTCGCTTCTGAAGCTTGGAGGCGAGCAACGCGCGCCCACTCGCGAGGTTTGGACTCCAGTGTGGTTCGAGAGTTGCGAGGCGGTCGGCGACCCACTGCGCTTCATGATTCGTTTCCATATCGTCTTAAATACTCCTTCCGGAACGCTTCTTGAGCACGTTTGACAAGACTCCCAACGTAGTCGGGATTCACAGCGAGCGAGACGGCAATCTCCTGATAGCTGAAGCCTTGGCTCCACAGGAGCAACAGCCCCGCATGCCGTCGACTCAAAGCTCCAAGCACGGTTCGCACCCTGTGCTGCTCAGCGTTGACGGCGTACAAGTGCTCCGGGGTTTTCGGCGACTCGCGGACAAAACTGAAGAGACGCTCGAATCGGCTCCGTCGTGTCTGGCGTCTTAATTCGTCCAATGCCTCACGTACGGCTGTCCGATAAAGCCATCCCTCCGCGTGCTCTCCATGTGCCTGAGGATTCCGCCACCACTTCAGAAAGACTTCCACTGCTAGTTCCTCCGCGCGGGCTTGGTCATGAATGACCCTGCCAATGACGCGGCCTATGCGCTCGTAATGAGCACGAAAGATTGCATCCAGTCCTTCGGCATTTGAGACTTCCATCTCTCTCGGTTCGGCCATGCTTGTTGCGCTCACATACCAAGAACGTATGCGCACTGAATCTTGTGGCAGCGAGTGCGCCAAAAAGTATTTGAGAGCAGCCCGCCTTCTCCCAAAAGGTCCACAAATTTACAATATTTAGCTTGAACTTGGTGGCGTATCCGCAAGCACGGGAGCCGATCGACAAATCGCTCCTGATGGTTTGTCGGCCAACCCGGGACTGAAAGGCAAGAACCTTCCCATGTTTCGAAAAAAGGGCCTGCGTCTCGATCGCCCCCGGATCATCTGGATGTTCCATGTTCGGTTCTTAGAGCCTCCGCAGGAACTCCATGAGGCTTGGATTGTCTCGCCATCTCTTCTCGACCCTGCGATAGCCACCTCCCGGATCGCAGGCGGCCAAGGCCTTCGCTTTGGAAGCAAGATCGGTTTCCGCATAGATATATAGATATTGTGGTGAGTCTGCCATCTTCTGTAGTGCAGAAAGACGTGACCGTTCCGGGTTCGCAGAACGCGAAATCCCCGACGATCGAGAAGGCGGATAACATTCTTACCCCTCAGTCGAGGTAAGCGGCTCCTATCGATACTTGCTGAATTCCTACCAGTTCGAGGGATGGGACCCGGCTATCGCCGTTCTCGAGGCACAATTCGATCACCTCGTGAACGCGTTTCATCAGCCTGTCCAGTGTCTTGGCTTGAGTGTGGCAGCCCCGCAAGGCTGGCACGGTGGCTATGTAATAGCCTTCTTCGTCTCGTTCGATGAGGACTGTAAACTTCTGCGGGCGTTTCACGGCGCAATTTTCGCATGAGGCGACTGCCGTCCTACTCTCCCCCCAGCTTCTCGAAGAACACACAGATCGACTCAATCCCGCGGTAGAAATTGGGGATGTGGAACTTCTCGTTGGGGGCGTGCAGATTGTCGTCGGGCAGGCCGAAGCCCATCATCACCGAGGGAATTTTCAGCACATCCTGGAAATCAGTCACGATGGGAATCGATCCCCCGGAGCGGATGAAGACGGTGTCCTTCTTGAACACATCGTGCATGGCTTCCGTCGAGGCCTTGATGTATTTATTGTCAGTGCCGACCACGCAGGCTGGACCCTTGCTCCAGACCTTGATGTTGGTCTGAATGCCTTTCGGAGTGTGCCGCTTTACAAATTTAGTGAATTTGCTGAGCACCTCGTCCGCATCCTGATTCGGCACCAGCCGCATCGATACCTTTGCGGAAGCCCTCGCCGGAATCACCGTCTTCGCGCCCGGAGCGATAAATCCCCCCGGCATGCCGTGGACTTCGAGAGTGGGACGCGCCCAGGTGCGGTAGAGCACCGAATAGCCCGGTTCTCCGGTCAGCACGCTCGAGCCCACTTCAGTCTTGCGATAGTGCTCTTGATTAAACGGCAGTCGCTTCCACGCCTTGAGCTCGGCTTTGCTTGGCGCCTTCACCCCTTTATAGAACCCGGGGATCAGGATGTGTCCCTTGGAGTCTTTCATCTTGCTGATGATTTCCACCAGCGCAAACAGCGGATTCGGCGCAGCCCCGCCGTAAACGCCGGAGTGCAGATCGGTCATCGCTCCGACCGCCTCGATCTCGGTATAGACCAGCCCGCGCAATCCCACGCAAAGCGTCGGCAAATTCGGGGCAAACAGCTCGGTATCGCAAACCAGTGCGAAATCAGCCTTGAGCTTCGACTTCTCTTTGCGAACGTAGGCGGCAATCGATTCGCCGCCCACTTCCTCTTCTCCTTCGAGTAACACTTTCACGTTGATCGGAAGTTTGCCGCCGTTGGCCTGCATCAGGGCTTCGAGCGCTTTCAATTCCATCCAGAGCTGGCCCTTGTCGTCCACCGCGCCTCGGGCATAGATGTTGTTGTTACGCTCGGTGGGCTCGAACGGAGGCGAGATCCATTCGTTCAACGGCTCCGCCGGCTGAACGTCGTAGTGGGCATACATGAGCGCAGTCGGCTTGCCGGAAGCATGCAGCCAGTCGGCATACACCAGCGGATGCCCTTGGGTCGGAATCACCTGCACGTTTTCCATGCCGATGCGCCGCAAATCATCGGCGACAAAATTCGCGGCTTTCTGGACGTCGGCCTTGTGCTCGGTCAGGGTGCTGATGCTGGGAATGCGGAGCAGGTCTTTGAGCTCGTTCAGGAAACGCTGCTGATTATTGCGGGCGTAGCTGACTGCGGCGGAAGCCATGATGAAGTCCTTCCTTGCGAAAAGAAGCGAAGATCGAAGGTGAACAATAAGAGCGTGAAACGCATCAGTATATACCCGCAAAAGCAGGTCGAATCAGTGCGAGATTCTCTTGGCGAACTTCGCGAATACTTCGCGCCCTTGGCGTTAAAAGAGGAACCCGGCAAGTCTCTCAAGCCGTTAAGGGGGAGCGAGTCGGCCTGTCCGTCCCCGGTGACTTCCTGTTCCCTCGCAACCTGCGGTGTGTAAAATGATCGCCGCCATGACATCAAAACCTTTTGTCCTGATTCTCTTATCCGCCTGCGCGCTCTCTATTGCCACAGCTGCGCAAACGGCTCCGCAGCCTGCATCCGACAGTCCCGCCGCGGCGCTAGTCAAGCAAGCCCAAAAGCTAAACAGCGAAGGCAAGCAGGAGGACGCCCTCTCCGCTTATCGCAAAGCCTTGCAGGCTGCGCCCAATGATTTTGACGCGGAACTCGGCATCGGCATGGTGCTCGACCTGCAGGGAAAATATGCGGATGCCCGCCAGCATCTGGCCAAGGCGATCAAAGTCGCATCTCCCCAGCAAAAGGGACGGGCGCTTCGCACCATGGCAGTCTCCTACGCCTTCGAAGCTAAAGCCGCCGAAGCATCGAAATACGAAGAGCAGGCCTTCAACGCCGCCCTTACCGCGCCGGATTTTCAGGGCGCAGCCGGAGTCGCCAACGAGCTTGCTCGCATCGATCTGGAGAGTGGAGACCTCGACGGCGCCTACAAGTGGTACCAGAAGGGCTACGACACCGCGCTGCGCCAATCCGACCTGAAGGAAGCGGACAAGAACTTGTGGCTCTGGCGCTGGGAGAACGCTCAGGCGCGAATTGCAGCCCGCCGGAGCCAGTCCGAAGAAGCTCAGAAGCATGTAGCCGCCGCCAAAGCGGCACTCGACAAGGCCGACAATCCCGAGCAGCTTCGCTTCTATCCCTACCTCACCGGCTACGTTGCCTTTTATGCGGGCGATTACAAGACGGCAATCGCCGACCTGCAAAAGGCCGACCAGAAAGATCCGTTCATCCTGGTGCTGCTGGCGCAGGCGTGTGAGAAATCGGGGGACCAGGCTCTGGCCCAGGCTTACTACCACAGAGTGCTGGAGTCGAACGCACACAACCCAACCAACGCCTTTGCCCGTCCGCTGGCCAGGAAGAAGCTAGGCGCCTGAACGCATTTCTCTGTGAACCTCTGTGGCCTCTGTGGTTTGCGGTTTACCGACGCGACCCCGGCAATTTGAGTGCTGCAAGTGAGAATGGCGATCCCACATTCCCGACCATTCGCGAATTTGGATCCGGAAAAGTTACCATCGGCTCAGTCCCAACCTCGCATCGAAGGCGGTTTATACTGAGTCATATGGCTGTGGGAGCTCCCAAGACCTTTTACCTCGAAACTTTTGGCTGCCAGATGAACGCGCACGACTCCGAAAAGGTCGTGGGCACGCTCATCTCCGAGGGCTACAGCCAGGTTTCGACCGTCGAAGAAGCGGGACTGATTCTCTACAACACCTGCTCCATTCGCGATAAAGCCGAGCAGAAGGTGTTTCATCGCCTGGCTGACTACAAAAAGCTGCAGGCGCAAGGCAAGAAATTTGGAGTGCTCGGCTGCGTGGCCCAGCAGGAAGGCGAAAAGATATTCGAGCGCGCCCCGCACGTTTCGTTGGTATGCGGCTCAGCCTCGTACCGCAAGCTTCCCGAGATGCTGATTCAAATTGAAGCAGGCCAGGTCGAAGGCGGCAGCCGCCGCGTGACCGGACTAGACGACCGCGAGACCGACGAATGCTTTGAAACGGAGTTCACGTCCCGCACCAACCCGCATCGCGGTTACATCACCATCATCGAAGGCTGCGACAAGTTTTGCGCTTATTGCGTGGTGCCGTTCACCCGCGGTAAAGAGCGCAGCCGCACTTCAGAGTCGGTGCTTGCCGAAGCCCGCCAGATGGCCGATCTTGGCTACACCGAGATTCAGCTGCTGGGGCAGAACGTGAATTCGTACAAAGACGCGGCAGGGAAGCGTTCGTTCGCGGAATTGCTCGCCGCGGTCGGCGAAGTGTCCGGCATTCGCCGCGTGCGCTTTACCACCTCGCATCCCCGCGACTTCGGGCGCGACATCATCGAGGCCATTGACGCCGTCCCCAGCCTTTGCGATCACGTGCATCTTCCCGTGCAAAGCGGTTCGACGCGCATGCTCGATGCCATGCAGCGCCTCTACACCCGCGAGCAGTATCTCGAGCGTGTGGCATGGATGAAGGCAGCCCGGCGGGAGATCAGCATCACCTCCGACATTATCGTGGGCTTTCCCGGGGAGACCGAGGCTGATTTCGAAGAGACTCTGGCCCTGCTGCAGCAGGTGGAATTCGACGCCATTTTCGGCTTCAAGTATTCGCCTCGTCCCAACACTCCCTCGCTTAAGTTGGAGGATGCCATCGCCGATGAAGAAAAGGCACGGCGCCTCACCCTGCTCCAGGAGAAACAGCGGGAAATCCAGAAGCGGCACAATCAGCGTCATATAGGGCAGACTTGTGAAGTAATGGTCGAAGCTCACAATCCGGCGAAGGGCCAATGGGTGGGCCGCACGTCACAGAATAAGGTGATGAACTTCAGCGTTCCGCAAGGCCGCACACCCGCCATTGGCAGCTATGTCCAAGTAGTTGCCACCACCTGTTTTCCCAACAGCTTGGCGGGAGAATTGGTGGTATAAGGGGCTTTGGGAGTGCCGGCGACGGCGGCTGACGATTGCAGACGGCAAGCGTCACCCGGCAGGAGAATCAGAACGGGGGTTTCATGGAAGTGGAAATGAAAATTCGCGGGCTCATGATGGACCCAGTGACCAACATGCCAATCGTCGTCCTGAAGGATTCCGCGACTGACACCGTTCTGCCCATCTGGGTTGGCATCTACGAAGCCAACGCCATTGCGCTTGAAATCGAAAAGGTCTCCACTCCCCGTCCCATGACTCACGACCTGATCAAGAACGTCCTGGTCGGGCTCGATGCCGCGGTCCACAAAGTGGTGGTCACCGAACTGCGCGAAGATACCTTCTATGCCGTGATCTGGCTGGAGAGGGAAGGCCATGTCATCAGCGTCGATTCCCGTCCCTCTGACGCGCTCGCCCTGGCCCTTCGGGTGGACTGCCCCATCTTTGTAGAGGATGAAGTTCTGAAGAACTCCAAGCAGGCCGCAAACCTGGCCGACAGCAGCGACGAGCTTCGTAAGTGGCTGGAAGGCCTGAACGATGAGGACCTCGGGCGCTACAAGATGTAGATCTGCACCGGAGCATCATACCTCTGCAATAGCATCATAGTGAATTCTTGACATCACCTTCCATCTTAGGCATCATCATTCGATGAGGACGACTCTTAATCTGGATGATGACCTTATGGATGCGCTCAAAGACTATGCTGACCGCCGTGCCGTCCCATTGGGAAAAGCAGTTTCCGAGCTCGTAAAGAAGGCCATCTATACGCCTACCCCCACCAGGAAGGTCCACGGATTCGTGGTCTTCGATGTGCCGCCCGACGAGCCCCGCATCACGCCCGAGCGCGTGATCGAGCTTGACTCAGAACTCGAATGATTGCGCTGCTCGATGTCAACGTTCTGGTGGCTATGGCGTGGCCAGGACACAGCTCCCACGAGATCGCGTTACGCTGGTTTGAACGGCACGCGGAGGAGGGCTGGGCGACCTGTCCGCTCACTCAATGCGGCTTCGTCCGTAATTTGAGCAACCCTGCGATGTCTCCCCGCGCCGTAAGACCTGCCGAGGCGGTGAGAGTGCTTCAGGAGAACATTCAGCATCCCGGGCATCGCTTCTGGTTTGACAACCTCTCGGTCACTCAGGCGCTTGCCAAGCTCAGACTCACCGGCCACAAACAAGTGACCGACGCGTACCTGCTTGCGCTGGCCATTGCCAACAAAGGCAAACTCGTCACGCTCGACCGCGGGATCGCACATATCGTCGAAGAGGGGAATCCGATCCGGAAACGGATCGAATTGCTTCAGTAGGCGGCGGGATGCGCCGAAGCTGGAGAAGGCCTGGGCATAACTTTACATAATACTTGTTATCGGACATTGCGTGTCCCGCGACTCCTGCGCCTTTAGGCGGTTCAAGTTGTGGATTGATCGTTACGGATTCGTGCCCGGTCGCGCCAGGATGGGCACTTCTCTGCTAGGCGATCCAGCCGCCGCCCAGCACGATGTCTCCATCGTAGAAAACAGCTGCCTGGCCGGGGGTGACGGCACGCTGCGGCTGATCGAAAGTGACCAGGATCTCATCGTTTGCGGCCTGCTCGATCGTCGCCGGAGCGGGCTCATGACGGTGACGGATTTTCACCGCCGCCCGCGTGGGCTCGGCCAGGCGCTCGATCGCGATCAGGTTGATCTTATGGGTCCGCATGGTTTGCGTATAAAGCTCGTCCTGCTGGCCCACCACCACCTGGCGGGCGTCACCCTTGATCTGAATGACGTATAGAGGCGATCCGGTGGCGATCCCGAGGCCCTTGCGCTGGCCCACGGTGAAGTTGTGGATGCCGGCATGCTCCCCGAGCACCTCGCCGTTGCTTGTGACCAGTTCGCCCGCAGTATCGGGCAGCGAGTCGCCACTCTCCGCCAGATAGGCGTCGATAAACGTCTTGTAATCGCCACCGGGCACAAAGCAGATTTCCTGCGAATCCGGCTTTTCGGCCAGGGCTAACCCATGCTGGTGGGCCAGCTTGCGGACCTCCGGCTTGGTCATGCCGCCGAGGGGAAACAAGGTTCGGCTGAGCTGCTCCTGGGTAAGGCCGAACAGGAAATACGTCTGGTCCTTGGCACTGTCTGTAGGACGCTTCAACAGCCACCGCTCGCGCCCGGAGTCGAATTCCACCCGCGCGTAGTGTCCCGTAGCAAGACAGTCCGCGCCAACCTGCTGAGCCACAAGCAGTAATTGGTCGAACTTCAAGTGATTGTTGCACAAACTGCAGGGAATCGGCGTTCGTCCGGAGAGATACTCCTCGACGAAAGGACGGACCACTTCCCTCTCGAACCGCTCTTCGTGATTGACCACGTAATACGGAATCCCGAGCGTCTCTGCCACCTTGCGGGCGTCGTACACGTCGTCCAGCGAGCAGCAGCGACCATGTACGTTCTCGGGCATGCCAGCCTTGCCGGCCAGCCGCCGCTGGTTCCAGAGCTGCATGGTCGAGCCCGAGGACTTCGTGCCCCTCGGCGCGCAGCATGGCCGCAACGGTCGAGGAGTCCACTCCTCCCGACATGGCAACGGCAATGGTCTTGGGTTGGTCCATATGGCCGGGTCCCGGCACGGTTCTAAGCGATCAGCTGGTGCCTCACCCACAGTCCGACGACTGCGGCTGCGCATTGCTCCAGCATCCGCCGATCCTGATCGGAAAAGGCGTTCGCCTGCTCGCTCTCTACGTCAATTGTACCGATTACCCGGCCATCCGTGGGTCGGATTACCGGAACGATGATTTCGGCCTTGGTGCTGGGGAAGGCGCTGAGATAGCGCGGATCGGCGCTCACGTCGTTGATCAGAACCGTGGACTTTTGAGCGATAGCGGCTGAGGTCAAGCCCTGGGTGACCGGGAATGTGGGATACGCGGGTGCGCCCGGGCCGCTGTACGCGACGATGGAGACGACATCCGGCGTCACGTCATAAATGCCCACCCAGCGATACTGCCCGTGAGAGCGAATCGCGGCGGCGACTTTGTCCGCGCGCAATATTCGGCTGCCGTCTTCGGCAATGATTGCGCGAATTTCGTCGGCAAGCTTGCTCATGCTCTCCAAAATAAGCCCGCATTTCCAGTCCGGATTTTAAGCTCTTGCTGCGGGCTTGCTGTATACCGGGCTTAAATCGCGCAGGCGGACCACGGTCTTGAGGATCAGGTTCAGCGCGAACTCCACCTCTTCGGCCGTGTTTTGCCTGCCCAGGCTGATGCGGATGCTGCCGCGAGCCTGATCCGGCTTTAATCCCATCGCGGTAAGTACATGGGAAGGTTCGATGGCTCCCGACGAGCAAGCCGCTCCGGTCGAGACCGCAAGCCCTTTCAGGTCGAGGGCAATGACCAGAGCTTCTCCGTCGATGTAATCGAACGAAATGTTCGTGGTATTCGGCACCCGGGGAGCGCCTCGGCCATTCACCTGTGTGGCTTCAACTTCCGACTGAATCGCTTGCTCAATTTGGTCTCGCATGGCGGAGATTTGAGCCATGGGTCCATCTGGCGATTGCGGCCTGTGCCAGTTCCGCCGCCTTGCCTAGCGCAACGATTCCCGGGACATTCTCGGTGCCAGCGCGGCGCGACCGCTCATGGCTTCCCCCGTGCATCATTGGTTGCAGGGCAGTTCCCTTTCGTACGTAAAGCGCCCCAACCCCTTGCGTCGCATGCAGCTTGTGACCGGAAATCGACAGCAGATCGCAGCCAATCCGCTTCACGTCAATCGGAACCTTTCCAGCCGCCTGTACCGCGTCGGTGTGGAAGTACACGTCGGCCTCGGCGGCGATCTTGCCGATTTCCTCGAGCGGTTGCAGGACGCCGGTTTCGTTATTGGCCATCATGATCGAAATCAGGCGGGTATTGGGCCGCAGCGCCCGGCGCACGTCGTCCGGATCAATCAGGCACGTTGCCGTCGACCGGAACGTAGGTGACTTCACAGCCCTGGGACTCGAGATGCTGGCAGGCATGCAGTACGGCGTGATGCTCGATGGTCGAACTGATCACATGGTCACCGGGCTTGATTACTCCCGAGATCGCGAGATTGTCGGCTTCGGTGCCGCCGCTGGTGAACACAATTTCTGCCGGCCCGCAGCCGATCAGAGCGGCAACCGCTTCACGGGCGCGCTCCACCGCTGCCCGGGTTTCCTGGCCATGATGGTGGATGGACGAGGCATTGCCGAAACGCTCGCCGAAGTAGGGGCGCATCGCCTCCAGCACTTCCGGCAGGACCGGCGTGGTCGCATTGTTGTCGAAATAGACCCGGCGCATCACTGTCCAGTGATTTTACCCTTTCGCCGGATAGGCGAACCGGAGGAGGAAGGAAACGCTGCCTACCGCTGCTCCAGCGGCTTCCAGTGCTGAGGATAGGAGGGCCCGATGTAGTCGGCGCGGGGACGGATCAGCCGGTTGTCGTCGAGTTGCTCCACTACGTGGGCGGTCCAGCCGCTGATGCGGGACACGGCAAACACCGGAGTAAACAAATCCACATCAATGCCCAGGGTGTGATATGTGGAGGCCGAATAAAAATCCACGTTGGCGTTGAGCTTCTTATCCGCCTTCACGAACTCTTCAATCTTGTGGGACATCTCGAACCACTTGGCCTGGCCGCTCGACTGCCCGAGATCGTGGGACATTTGCCGCAGGTGCGTGGCCCGTGGATCCTCGGTGTGATAGACGCGATGGCCGAAGCCGGGAATCTTTTTCTTCTGCGCCAGCATGCCTTTGATGTAATCCACCGGATCGGCGCCGGAGCTGGTCAACCGCCTCGAGAATGTGGAACACGGCCTCGTTGGCCCCACCGTGCAGCGGCCCCTTCAAGGCGCCGATCGCCGATGTCACCGCCGAGTGCATATCGGAAAGCGTGGCCGCAGTTACCCGAGCCGCAAAGGTGGAGGCGTTCAGCTCGTGGTCGGCATGAAGAATCAGCGCGATATCGAGGGCGCGTTCCGCAGTCTTCGAAGGATGCGTCCCATTCAGCATCAAAAGGAAATTCGCTGCGTGGGAAAGCGAACGGTCGGGCTCGACCACGCTCTTCCCTTTTCGGATGCGGTCATACGCCGCGACGATCATCGCGATCTGCGAAGTCAGGCGGATCGCCTTGTGCACGTTGGCTTCGCGGTCGTTGTTCTTTTCCTCCACGTCATAGAACGAAAGCGCAGACACCGCGGTGCGCAGCACATCCATCGGCAAAGCGTGCTTGGGAGCCACCCGCAGCAGATTGATGATAGAGGCGTCGATCTTCCGCTCCTCGGCCAGGCGGTCGTGGAGGTCTCTCAATTCCGCGCGCGTAGGCAGCCTTCCAAACCAGAGCAGGTAGCAGGTCTCTTCGAAGTTCGAATGGTCGGCGAGTTCGTGGATGTCGATCCCGCTATAGGCGAGAACGCCGCGTTCCCCGTCAATGAAGCAGATACGGGAAGTTGTGGCAACTACCCCCTCCAGACCCTTGGGGGCGTGCATAGTGGTGAGAGTGGACATGGCTACCTCGCGCGGTCTCCCGGATTCCGTTGCGGCTGCGCCGGAAAGAGATTGCGGGCGTGCCCAACTAACTTTTATACGCTAAAAGAGGGGAGCCTTTCCAATCCATTGGTACCGGTTACTACTGGCATGAATGCCTAAGATTTTCTCACACAGATGCACTTCCCGGGACTTGCATCGATCTGGCCTCGCGCGCGCCCTCGGAGTGTCGCAGAGATCAACAAAGCGCGGAGATCATACGGATCTCCGCGCCTTGCTTAGAGACAAACGCGCAGTAGCAGACCTTTCTTCGACATTTGCCTACGAACCGTTCGCGACCATCAGATTGTCGTCTACGCTGAAATACTCCCGGGACCGACTTCGCCTGGGTTTCAGCCACCTGCTTGTCCAGTTTGCTGTCCACCACGCCATACAGGCTCACATGCCCATTCTTCACGACGATCCGGATCGGGCTCTGCGGATCCATGGCATAGCGGCTCAGAGTTGAATTGCCGTAAATGGCACGAGCTACGCGAATACGCAACTCGTCGTCCATAGGAGACACCGGCAACACATTGATATTGTCGATGACGTCCTTCACTCCCGGGGTCGTCTCAATCAGTGCCAACGCGCTATCGCGGCTGGGGTAGTCGATCACATCTCCACCTACGGTCACGACGCCATTTTGAATCTTCAGGTTCAGATTGTTGAAAGTCGCACCATACCCGATGCGATCGTAGCGCAGCTTGTCCGAGAGCTTGCTTTGCAGCTGCGAATCCGGCACATCGCTCGATACCTGGATGTGGTTGCGAATACCGTTGACATGGTCCAGCCCATTGACTTTCTTTCCCGCATCCATCTTGTCCATCAGCACCGAAACCGATCCATCCAATGTGACGATGGCGTCATTGGTGCTGGCGGTTACGTTTTTCCATTTGTCTTTGGAGTGCAATGCTTTGGTTACTTCCTGCTGAATTTGCTGATCGTACCGGCCGGAGCCGGTCGTCCCTTCTTGCGCCCACGCGGGCACACACAAAAGCACCCCGAATAACAACGCCAAATAGGTTCTGCTCATTTTCATTGTTTCAGCTCCTCAATCTCTTCTAGGCCGATGAATTGAAGAGTACGGATATATGCCATAGGTTGCCTAAGGCAATACTCCGCAACCGTGCGGTGCTTCCGACTCTCTGGTGAGTTGGATGATTATTGCGATCAAACGGTTTGCATTATTGGGAAGTCGAGTTTGGTCATCCCCGGACAAGCGGTACAAAACGGCAGCCCTCCAGTACCGTGACCCTCGGTTCGCCTTCGTGCCTCTGCACCAGTTGTAACTCCTGCGCATGAGGCGGTCCGACCGGTATCACCATGCGGCCGCCCTCCCCTAGTTGCTCGAACAAAGCCAACGGGATAGCCTCGGTTGCCGCAGACACCACAATCGCATCGAAGGGCGCCGCGGAGGGCAGCCCCTGGGTGCCGTCGCCTGTGACTATGCTCACATTGCAATACCCGAGCCTTTGCAGGGTGGCGGCCGCATGGCTGGCCAGCGAGGCATGCCTCTCGATCGAGAATACCTGCTTCACCATTTCAGAGAGAACGGCAGATTGGTATCCGGAACCGGTGCCGATTTCGAGAACTGTATAGTCCGGCTTCAAGTTGAGAGCCGCCAGTGAAATTGCAACGATGTAGGGCTGGGATATGGTCTGCGATTCGGCAATCGGAATGGGATGGTCCTCGTAGGCTTGCGCCTGGTACCGCCCGGGGACGAACTCATGTCGTGGAACCTGCGCCATCGCAGCCAGCAGGAGTTCGTCCTGAATGCCGCGGGCGCGCAGCTGTTCATCGACCATCTTCTGCCGCGCAGCCGCAAAATTGGCCGAGGCTGGGGAAAGAGGCATAGACGCGACCCAGACACTACCCGGACATTCGTAGCATATTCCACTTTGAGGGAAGCCGGAGGGACGGGAGTGCGGCTACTTCTTGCGGCGGCGGATTCTCACATCAAAGCTGACCACGCCGTTCTGATCGCGCAACGCCACAATCGACACATTGCGCGACAGGTTGTATTCCACCTGAATGATCTGCTGCGAGGTCTGCGCCACGTTGGTGCTGTAGGTCACGGTGAGGTTGTTGGCCACCTCCTGTTCGATCGTCACGCTGGGGCCGCGAACTACCGGATTGGTCTCGCCGGTCAGGCCTTGAGGATCGATCTTGATGCGGCTGCCGCCAAACAGGCGCTGTACCCGGCTGCTGACCGTGGCGTTGATGGCCTCGGTAAGAATCGCATTGGAAGCTTCCTGGCTGAATGCGGATTGGCCGGAAGACTGTAATTGCGCCGATTCTTCCCGCGTCCGTCCCATGGCCAAGAGGCCGACAATGTCGGCCGCGGGCAGCGGCGGTTCAGAGCGGTAGCTTACCCGCGGCTTGCTGGGTTCGCCGCTAACGGCGACGGTAATGTCGTAGTCGCGCACCCGGGTGGTCATCTGAAGGTCTAGAACCGGAGCGATGCCCGCCGGATTCAGGAAGTTCACGTCGCCTCGCTCCAGGTGGTACTTGGTGCCGTTGAAATAAACTTCGCCCTCGATTACGTCAGCGCGGCCCAGCAGCGCCGGCTTGGCGGCTGTCCCGCGCAGATGCAGATCGGCGTCCCCGGAAAGCCGCACGATAGCGGTCTGCATCTGCAGCTCGGGAGTGGTCACGATATGCATATCGAGGTGAATGCTGTTGAGCAGCGGGTTGGTTTGTGGCAGCGTCGCCACCTGGGTGCTGTGCTCCAGGTAGGCCGCGAAGTCGAAGCCCGGAGTCATCGAGAGCCGGGTTACCGTCACATCTCCGGAAAGCGTAGAGGAGGTTGAACTCCCCACCCAGTGCACATCGACATTGGCGGTGGAACTGACTCCGGGCGGATAGCGCAGCCGCACATCCTGTCCCTTCACCGTCAAGTCGAAGGTCGCCAGCTTGTCGTGCAATGTGGCGTACCCGGCCAGGTTCACCTGACCGCCTCCGGTTCGACCGTTCAAACTTTCAATCTGTACCCGGTTCTGACTGAAGCGAAGCGAACCGTTCAGATTGCTGAGGCCACTCGGCAGGTCGACGTAAGAAATGGCGCCGTCAGCAATTTCAACTCGTCCCTGGGTGATGGGATTGGCAAGAGTGCCGCCCACCGTCATGTCCATGGTGATGTCGCCGGAGGAAGTGAAGTCGGAATTGAACTTCTGAATCAGCCGCAGGTTGACCCGGCCGTGCGCCTGCAGGTCAAGCTTCCGCTCGCCAGTGAGTTGTACCGTTCCTCCGGCGGTAAAGTCGGTGCGTTCGCCCACCAGCCGAAAGGGATCAATCTGCAGCGAGTCTCTTGAGGAAGAAAATTGTACCGGGCCGTTATTCCGGAATTTCAGCCCCTCCACGTCAAGTTCAACTTCACTCAGCTTGCCCGAGAGCGTCAGATCGCCGGGCTGACGCAAAGGGCCGCGCAACTGCATCTCGCCCGCAATGGCGGAGTGTCCGGTAACCCGGCCTTGCAGCCTGGTACGCAACAGGGGATCCACATCGAGATGCTGGAAATGCAAATCAATAGTTGAAGGCCAGTTGCCGCGCAGGCGGATGGTGCCGTCAACTGCGAGTTCCGCATTCTCGAACTCGGAGCGGCCCGTAAGCTTCAGGTCGGCGCCGCTAGTGCTGGCGTCGATGGTGAAGTTGCCGGCGCGCTCCTTGTCGAATGCAAGCTCGCGCAGCAGGATGTGTGCATTCAGCGTTGGTTCCTGCAGAGTGCCCGAGCCCTGGGCTGTGAAGTCAGCACGGCCTGTAATCGCCATTCGCTTCCATTGCAGTTTGGGCATCCGCGCTAGATCAAAATTCGTTCCCTGCAGGTTGAAGCGGTAAGTGCGAGCCGAAAAGTTGTAGGCGGCATCGCCGGTAAGGCGCTCATCGTCGCGGCTGGCGTGAATGTCGAAGAGCTGAACTTCCCCTCCGGCGAAGCGCACTCCCGCGGCCAAGCGCTCCACGGGTTGGCCATAGAGCTGTCCATTCCTGAGGGCCAGCCGGCCATCCCCCTGTGGCTGCAGCCTGGTGCCGCTCACATTCAGTTGCACATCCGCAGTTCCATAGATGGGATAGCTGTACCCGGCCAGCGCCAGCACTTCCGCCACATTCGTGTTCTTCATGGTGAGAGCGGCGGTGAGAGGCGCGTCATCCGGAATAGTTCCTCCGCGCAACCCGGCATGAAGCTCAACGTCGATTTCCGTGTTGTCGTGGCGAAGAATTCCGTTGTGCAGGGTGATGGCGTTCTTGGAGAGCTGCACATTCCCGGTCAGTAAATCCCAGTGGACCTGCTGGGCTGCAGTCTGCGCGGTTGCCGGAACTTGTATATCGAAGTCTTCCGCCTGCAGGTTTCCAGAAATAGTGACGTTGGGCAGTTTGCCGGTGACGGTCCCCTCGAAAGCCGCATGCCCGTGCAGCGTGATCGGCAGAGGGGCCGGTCCGCGCCAGGCTGCGAGGATGGGCTGCCATTCGTGCAAGTCGGTGGT
Organism: Terriglobia bacterium; assembly: GCA_963798155.1. Taxonomy (GTDB): domain Bacteria; phylum Acidobacteriota; class Terriglobia; order Terriglobales; family Acidobacteriaceae; genus CAWCSH01. The sequence continues at coordinate 316,633 of CAWCSH010000021.1, read as the reverse complement.
TTTGGCTGTAAAGTTCAAGGCCGCGCTGGCGGAAAGCGTCCCGGAAGCCTGCAACTGGCTGCCCGGAGTGTGAGCGTTGAACTGGCTGATTTCCAGCTCACCGTGGTCGTTCCGGTAGGAAGCGCGAATGTGCGCCTCCACCGGAAGCTGCCCGGCAGAAAACCGTGAAGGAGCGGCGACATCCGCGCGGATATCAGCTTCCAGATTGCGTAACGCGCCAGTCCAGCGGGCTTCGATGGCGCCGTCGGCGGAGCCGGCCAGCTTCATCCTGCGAAACGGCAACTTGGGGCTGGCGAGCGCAGCCGCCATCTCCCCTGCGGAAAGGCTATTGATTCTGAGGTGAGCCACTCCGCGTGGCTCATCGATCTGCTTGGGGCTCCTGGCATTTCTGGCGCTGCGAGCAGGGTTCTGCCAGTTGGTAAATTCCAGGTCTCCGGTCACGCTGCCTCCAAGCAGGCGAGTGTGAACCTGTGAAACTGTCAGCCGGAGCGGAGTTGCCGCGAAATCGCCGCTCAGGTCCACATCGTGAAGGTCGAACTCGGAATCGCGCCACTTAAGTTCCTTGCCGATCAGCCGTCCGCTGGCGGAAAACTGCTCGGCAGACCACGAACCCTTGCCATTGACCTCGACTGTGCCTGCCACCGATTCATTCCGCCGCGCAATGGCTGCCATTTCCGCCATATCCACAGTCGCGCCGTACGAGCCCGAGATCACCGGCTTAACGAAGTTGCTGATCTGCCCGGTTCCCTGAAACCGTGAATGCCCCGAAGTGGCCTTCGCCGATTTAATTTGCAGAGCATTGCGCTCCAGGCTGAAGTGCAATTCGGCGGTCCAGGCCAGCGGGCCGTAATCGTCGTATTGCGTGTTCACCTTGCCCAGTAAAAGATTGCCGTCATAGCGGCGGTGCAGCAGCGAGTAGGTCATGTCGCTGGCCAGATCGCTTACTTCAAAATCCAGGGGAAGCTTGCGGTCGTTCCACAGCAGCATTCCATGGCGGACCTCCAGATGGCTGATGGAAAGAGAGAACAGGTCTTCGACCGGCGACTTTCCATTATCGAGCCTGATTTTCGGCTCCGGCTGATTGGTGCTGCCGTCGGGATAAACAATGATGTGCACGATGGGCCGGTCGAGCACCACCGAGCTGAAGCCGAAGTCCCGCTCAACCACAGAAATGATCTTGATCTCGGCGATGAGCCGGTCGAGATGGGCGTAGGGAACCTGATCCGCAGCTTCGCGCCCGTGGATAGTCAGATTGCGAGCCTCAATGCGGAAGCGAAAGGGCACAATGTGGAAGCTGCCCAGTTCGACCCGACCGCCTGTGACGCGCTCCAACTGCGCCACCAGCCGGCGCCGCACCATGTTTTGAAAGGATTGTGTGGTGGTGTACCAGGCAGCGATCCCCGCCAGCACCAACCCCATGGCGGTTGCGATCAGCAGGTAGTTGCCCCACCGGCGCCAACGCGATTTAGCGTTGGCTGCGCTCATTGCGCCTGGTCTCCGGAGGCCAGAGTTGATCCAGAACGGATGTCACTGCCGGCGCGCAGGCTTTGCAGCCAGGCGGTGAGCAGTTGGTTTACTTTCTGCTGGGTAAGCAGCTCTTTGATCTTGGGAGTGACCTCGGCCAGCGGTAATTCTTTGCTTCCCGACTGGCGCAGTTGCGGAAGCAGTGACTGGTTGTAGTAGGTCTCAATACTTTTGGAATCGATCTGCACCGAAGGCCGCAGCCGGTCGTCCACCAGATGCATCAACTGTAACTCTTGCGACACCCGCGTTTTGAGTTCGCTCTCCTGCAGCCCGTAGCGGGCCAGCAGCGCATTCCATTTTTCCGGAGTCTGATCTTCCGGATACTGCTTGCGGATCGCACTGATTTTGGCGTCCGCCGCTTCCTGGCTCACGGAGTGCTGCACATCCGAGCTGCGCATCTGCTCGCGAAGCAGCTCCTGGTCGATCAGGCGGTCCAGAGCGGCTTTACGCTCTTCCACTGAAATGTTGGCAGAAGGCTTGCCGTTCATGAATGCTTCGTAGCGCGCGGCATCGTCCCAGTCGCTTTGCAGAATGATGTGGCCGTTCACCGTCGCCACAATCCGGTCGATGATTTGCCCGGCGAAGCAAGTGACTGCAATCGACAGAAAGAGGCACGCGGGGATGGCTACCTTTCGCATTAGAACGTTTGCCCGATACTGAAAAATACGTTGAAATGGCGCGCGTGCTGAGGGACGAAGGTGGTGATCGTCTGTCCCGGGTTGTTCGGGTCCGCCGTGGTCTGAAGACTCGGAAACGCCGGCGGATTCAGATTGTATCCGAAGTCGAAGCGTACTGGGCCGATAGGTGTCTTGTAGTGCACCCCAATGCCGATGGCATGCGAAATGTAGCTGTAATCGCACTGCGTCCGGGTGCTCTCCTGCAAACAGAGCTGAGGGTCTTTCTGGCTCCAGCGCAGCAGGTTGTGGATCATGTCGTGCGAGTTCACGAACACGTTTCCGGCATCGTGAAAGATGGCAAAGCTGATGTTGTCCTGGAAAAACGGCAGGGTAACTGGCGGCATGCGCAGCTCCAGATTATTGAGAAACAGCGCGCTGCCACCGATGGGAAAACCGGTATTGGGATCGCGCGGCCCTGCCTGATTTAACCCGAAGCCGCGGTGAGAGTTGCCGCCGCCGGTCAGGAAAAGTTCGGGAAGCGGAATCGGCTTGACCGCACTGTCCGCCGGAAACGCCTCTCCTGGACGCACATAAACCGTATTGCGAGAACGGCACTTCCACCCCAATGCGTGGTCGATCGGGCGAAGACAAATTTGCGTTCCCGGGCCCGGTTCTTGCCAAAGGCGTAGTAAGTGGAGTTCTGCACCAGGAAACGGGCGAAGTCGGTCTCCGACCCGAAATACCCGGAGGCCACTGCCGGTGTCGAGGGTGGTGTAATTCCCGCGAGTAGTTTCCAGCGGATTGTCGCGTGTGTCCTGTATGTAGCTGACCCCGGGCATGCCCACCCGAACCGGCTGGGAAAGCAGCGGGACCTGGTTGGAGCTGATCACCAGATTGCTGGCCAGCACGCGGCGATAAGTGAACCGGTAATCCATTGACGCAGCTTTGCTCAGCGTCTGGCGCGCCGCCACCGAGCCCTCCAGTCGCTCCGAGGTGAAGGTGGTGACATCCACCGTATTGTCGTAAAAAGTTGTGAAGGTCAGCTTCCAGTCAGGACTGTTGAACCATCGCGGAGCTTCATAACTCACCAGGCCGCGCTGTTGCAGGCGGCCCACGTTGCTCTTGAAGGTGAGGGTGTGGTCGCGCCCCCTGAAGTTGAGCCGGGTCACGCCAAACGAGACGCGCGGGCTCACCCCGGTTGCGCCCTGCGGCTGGTTGCTGCCGACGGTGGGCTGGCCGGTCTGAAATTCCAGACCAATGCCGTAATTGAAGGTGTAGCGGGGGGCCTCTTCTACAGCTCACCAGCACATTCTTGCTTCTTTCATCGCCCTGAGGATTCTGCACCGCGGTATCCACCTGGCTGAAAATGCCGAGATCGTAGAGCTTCTGCTGGGTGGTCAGCATATCGATCTGGCTCAGTGGATCGCCCGTCTTCACCTGCAATTCACGCTGTACGACAAAGGGATGGGTATGGTCCAACCCCGAGACCAGCACCTGGTCCACAAAGACCTGCCGTCCCTCATGAATGTTGAAGGTCACATCCATGCGGTTGGGTTCGCCGGGCATCGGTTTGGCCGAAGCTTCAAAAGAGGCATCCGGGAATCCATGGTTGAAGTAGTAGTTGAGGATGCTGTCCCGGTCCTGGGAAACGTTGAATTCCGAAAAAGGCTGACCTTCGCTGGTGTTGATCAGGCTGCTCAGCTTTTCGGCGGTATAAGTCTGATTGCCGGAGATATGCAGCGCGCCCACCCGCGTCTGCGGGCCTTCTTCAATCTTGAGATCGACGGCGAGTTGGTTGGCCTGGCCTTGATAGTCGTCCTGTACCGTGCTGGTGATTTTCACATCCTGAAAGCCGTTTGCCCGGTAAAGCTCTTCGAGCCCGCGGATGTCGTCACTGAGCAGCCGCTGGCTGTATCGCCCGGTCGATAGCACCCGCCCGGCCGGCTGCACCTGCATATGGGAGCGCAGCAGTTCCTCGGAGAAGTAGTTATTCCCGGCGATCGCGATCTTGACCAGCTTGTGCCTGGGGCCGGAATCGATCCGGTAGATCACGCGAAGCACCTTTCCGTCGTCAGCATTGCGCTTGCGGTAGTCCAGTTTGGCTTCGAAATATCCTCGGCTTTGCAGGTAGTTGAGCAGGTTACGGCGGCCTTCGTTGAGCAGGTCGTCATCCAGAGCGTTTTCCTGGTACACCGGAACATTGCGCTTCAGCACGCTGCGGCTGATCTTGAAACCATCGGTGGTGATCTCGACCCTGGGCCCGGATGTGATCTCAAAGACGAAGTCCACCGCGTTGCTCTCAGGATGATAAGTACGGCTGGCGATGGTGACCTGGGCGAGCCAGTGGCTCTGCTTCTGATACTTCTTGCGCAAGTGTTCCAGGGCATTGGTCACGCGCTGGGCAGATACCGGGTCGCCGGAATGCATCTTGGCGATATCCCGAATCTCAAGTCCCGAGTAGGTGGTGCTGCCGGTTACGGTCACGCTTCCGATGTGGGCCTGAGGGCCGGAATTGACGTGGAACGCGATATCGATCTGCTGGGTGTCGGGATGCTTCTTCCCTTCCTCCTTGATGGTGTAGCGGTAATAGCCGTTCTCCTGCATGAGCTGGTTCATGTTCCTCAGGGCGCGATCCAGCTTCTCCTGGTCGAACAACTCGCCCAGCTGGAGCTTTGAGGCGTTCACCAACTGCCCTTCCGTGGGGCGGCTGGGCACCCCTTCGGCCGTGACCTGCCCGATAAAGTAGTTGGGAACGGTGTGGTAAATCAGGGCCACCATGCCATCCGAAGTTTTTTGTGCCTCGACCTCAATATCGGCAAACCGGCCGGTGGCATAAAGGGATTGAATGCTTTTTCGGACCTGCTCCCGCTGCAGCGGCGCACCCTGGGCCAGTCCACTCTGTTGCAGGAATTGCTTCCGGTCCCGGTCACTGGTTACATCCGGAAAGCGAAGGTCCGCGATTGGCAGCCCTTCATAGGAAGAGATCGCACCAACCGGGGGCAGAGGGCCTTCTGCCGGCGAGGCGTCATTTACGGTTTGAGAAGAGGAAGGAGAAGGGGAAGGAGCCTGAGCTTGAGATTGCGCTCCTGGCGCCGGCTGTCCTTGTCCACCGCCCGGTTCGGGGGCTCCCCTCACCGAAGCCTGCATGGCGCAAACAGCCGCAAGCAGCAGCGCCATCACGCTTGTGGGCAGTGCCCCCCTTAGACGCAAACAATCTCCTAAACACGAATGTGGATGTTTACAAAGTTCGATGAACCGGCAAATCGCAATGTTGTCCGAAATACAGAAACGACGGCGCACCTATAATAATGGGTTAGGCGGCGCTTACTGGTGACCTCTTTGGAACTCGACGAAAGATATTCGCGGCAAGTGCTGTTTTCCGGGATCGGCGCCGAAGGGCAACGAAAGCTCGCCCAGTCGCGGGTTGCGCTCGTCGGCTGTGGCGCGACCGGATCAGCCTTGGCTTCGCTGCTGGCTCGTGCCGGAGTCGGCAACCTGCGAATCATCGATCGCGATTACGTAGAACCCAGCAATCTGCAGCGGCAAGCGCTCTTCGACGAGGCAGATGCGGCCGAATCCCTCCCCAAGGCGATTGCGGCAGCCCGGAAGATCGCAACCTTTAACTCGCAAATCAACGTCGAGTCTCACGTGGCTGACCTCACACCGTCGAATGTGACCGGGCTTTTGAGCGGCAGCCATCTGGTTCTCGACGGCACCGACAATTTCGAGACCCGCTACCTCATCAATGATTTCGCAGTCAGCGCTTCCCTCCCTTGGATCTATACCGCGGCGGTCGGCAGCTATGGCCTGACCATGAACATTCTTCCGGGAAAAACCGCGTGCCTGGGCTGCATCTTCCCTGAGCCTCCGCGCGGAGCAGTCGAAACCTGCGAAACCTCGGGAATCCTGAACACCGCCGTCAATCTGGCGGCCTCGATTTCCGCCACCGAGGCCCTTAAATTCCTCACTCGGGGCCCGTGACCGGATGCGGACCACTCTGCTTTCCTTCGATCTTTGGCGTAACGAACGCTCCGAGATTACTGCTGCGGCACCGCGCAGCGACTGCCGGGTCTGCGGGCGGCGGGAGTTCATTCATCTCGCGGGAGAAGGCCGTCCGCACATTACGCTCTGCGGTCGCAATTCGGTGCAAATTCACGAACGCGAGAGGCCGATCGATCTAAGCGCGATGAGCCACCGCTTGCAGCCGCTTGGGACCGTGCGGCACAACGAGTTCGTCCTGAGGTTCTGGCGTGAGCCCTATGAAATGACGCTATTCCCAGACGGCCGCGCCATCATCAAAGGCACCACCGATACCGCGGTGGCGCGCAGTCTCTACGCGCGCTATGTAGGCAGTTAGCCGGCTCCAAACATAAAAGTGAGCACCGGGCTTCGTCGAACCCCGCTCCCCGCCTGGAAATGCCAGACATCCCCCTTCAGCCTGCCGGAATCTGAAAAACGTTAGCAGTGGATGTGCCGAGGAGGAAGAAGATGCGTTCAGCTGCGATTTTCAGCATGGTTCTATTGCTCTCCGGCCTGGCGGGAGCACAGGTCACACAGATGTCGGGTTACGCCGGCAATTGGGCGTCGCCAGAGGTTGGGTATGCCAGTCCCTTCGTCCCACTGGTACAGACGCCTATCGTGAGTCTCGGCACGCCTTCGATGCAGGTCGGAGCCAGCAATGCGACTCTCGGCAACCAGGCCGGAGCGACCAACTCGACCCTGTCTCTGATGGGAACTCCAGCACTCGGCGCTGCTCTGTGGACGGCTGCGATTCCGGCTCTGGCAATGACCATTCCGCCGCAATATGCCGCACCCGCTCCGATGATCGAGACGCCGTCGTCAAACCGCGCGTCGTCCGAGAGTTCTTCGTTCCGGATGGGGGCGGCCCAGTTCCAGGATAATGTGCCGATCGCAAGCCTGGCGAAGAACTCAGGACTTCACCAACCGTCCAAACACACTTATACCGAGCAGGACATCCAGCAACTTCCGCCGGAAACCGGCACGGTAAAGTTCAACGGCAAGACCGAAAGGCTGCAATAAGCAGGAAATGCGTTACATCGCCGGGCCTGGCGGATAAGCCGGCAGGTCTGGAGGCCGTGGCGGCAGCGTCTTGGGATTTTCCTTGATCTGCTGCATCACCACGTCAATGGCTTTCTGCAGCTGCGGATCTTCCCCGTTCACCACCTGATCGGGACGGTTCTCGACGACCATGTCCGGCTCCACTCCGTGGTTCTCAATGACCCACTGGCTCTGCAGGTTGTAGCGTGAGAATTCCGGACGGGTGATGTAACCGCCATCCATGAGCGGAATGTTCCCGCGAATACCGCGGACGCCGCCCCAGGTTCGTTCCCCGATAAGCGGCCCCAGTTTGTAGTACTTGAAGAAATAGCTGAAGATGTCGCCATCTGAGGCGGCATAGCGGTTGGTGATGCAAGCCATGTATCCATGGAAGACATTCGGCGGAACAGGATTGCTCTCCCAGTTGCGGGCCGAACCCATCCCAGCCAGCACCCGGCGCAACCTCTCGAAGATCAGCTGGTCCACAAATCCGCCCCCGTTGTAGCGAATGTCAATGATCATTCCCTGCTTGCGTATCTGGGGAAAATACTGCTTCACAAACTCGTTAAGGCCCGGCCCCCCCATGTCAGGAATGTAGATGTAGCCGACGCGGCCGTTGGTGGCGGCGTCCACCTTCTTGCGATTGCCCTCGATCATGTTGAGTTCACGAAGTGAGAACTCGTCGGCAATAGGTTTCACCTGGATGTTGCGGGAGCCTTCTTCGGAAGGTTTCGAATTTACCGTAAGCGTTGTCGTCTCGTTCGCGGTATTCACGAAAAGCTCATATGGATTCTGGGGCACCCGCAGGGGCTGGCCGTTCACCGCGACCAGGTAGTCCCCTTCCTTGACGTTCACGCCGGGCTCAGTCAACGGTGAGCGCACATGCGCGTCCCAGTTCTCGCCAGGGTAGATTTTCTTGATGCGGTAATAGCCGCTGGCCTTGTCGGCCTCGAAATCCGCGCCCAGAAGTCCCACATTCACCGGATGCAGGTCGGGATAATCGCCTCCACCCACATAGGTGTGAGAGTTCGAAAGTTCGCCGATCATTTCGCTCAGGATGTAGGTGAGCCCGTAACGATTGGCGACATAAGGCAGTAATTGCGCATACTTATCGTGCACTGCCTGCCAGTCCACTCCATTCATCGAAGGCTCGTAGAAGTAGTCGCGCTCCTGCCGCCAGACTTCGTTGAACATCTGCTTCCATTCTTCTGGAGGATTGACCTCGGCGCGCATGCCTCCCAGGTTCAAGGCCCCGTCCCCTACTTTCTTAGGCTGGTCTGCCGGTTTGGCGTCGATGATGCCGTAAGTGTGTCCGTTCTTGCCGCCGTCAGCTTCGTAGAGGATTTTCGAGCTGTCGAACGAAATCGCGAAACGCTCCACATCTTCGATCAGTACCTTGTTCTTGCGGTCTTTAATGTCGTAGGCGTGCAATTCGGTGCCTTCGCCGGCGATCGGTCCGGAAAGCCCTTGCACCGGAGTGCTGGAGTAATAAACGAAGCCCTTGCCGGCGCCATAGCTTCGAATCACCGCCGGATCCATCGCCAGCGCGACCACGCGGTCTTGGATTCCTTCGAGATCGATCCGGAACTCTTTGGGCTTTTCCGCTTCTGCGTTGTCCGCTTTGTTCTCAGGCTTCTTGGCCTCTTTCGTGTTTTCGCCCGGAGCGGTCTTGGACTCAGTCTTCTTTACATTGACTTGGTCGGGAGGGATCAGTTCGTCTTTGTTTTCCTTCTTGATCTCCGCCTCGTCGCTCAGCACCGGAAATGGTGATGGTTCGTCTTTCCGCAGGGTAACGATGTACACCCGTGTGGTCTTGGGATTGGCGAACTCAAAATCGATGTTTCCCAAAACTTCGTTGTAGTCGCGGTCCGAGAGGAAATAGAGGTACTTGCCTTCCGGATCGAAGACCGGGGCGTAGCTGTTGGTCATGGTGGTGGTGATCGGCGTCGATTTTCTTATCGCCGAGCGAATACAGGTACACCACGCTGTAGTTGTTTTCCGCAGGCTTGTCGTAGCCCAGCCACTTACTGTCGGGAGACCAGGAGTAATTGGTGATCTCTCCGAACTTGGCCTGGTCCACCTGCACCGGCTTCTTGTCGCCGGTATCCACGTACCACAGGCGCAGCTTCTGGTCCGCCCAGGCCAGCTTCTTGCTGTCCGGCGACCACGCCGGGGTGAACATGAAGCCCTTCGACCCGCTGGTAATCTCCTGCTCTTTTCCCAGCCCATCCTGCGGGGATACATACAGTTCATATTCGCCGGTTTTGTCGGAGACATAAGCAATCCAACGCCCGTCAGGAGACCACGCAACTTCTTTTTCCCGGCTGGCGGATGACCGCGTCAGGGGCCGCACACTTCCCTCTTTTGCCGGCACGGTAAACACGTCTCCGCGGGCGGCGAATACGGCGCGCTTGCCTTCCGGAGAAATATCGAAGTCGGTCACCAGTTTGCTGACGTTCTCCCACCGCTTCAACGCCTGGTTCTGATCGCCGGGAAGATAGACCGTCAGTTTCTTGGGCTGATTCGATTGCAGGTCGAAGGTGTAGAGGTAGCCGCCATTTTCGAAAACGATGGAGTCAGGCCCCAGGCTCGGCCACATGACATCGAAATCTTTGAAGTGGGTGAGTTGCGTGATCTGCTTGGAACTCAGGTCGTAGCTGTACAGATTGAGCCGGTGTTCTTCTCCGCGGTCGGAGGTGAAGTAGATGGTGTTCCCATGCCACATGGGAAAGGTATCGGTCCAGTCGGTGTGCGGAAGGTTCTCAACCGAGTTCTTCTTGAAGTCGTAAATGGAAATGCTTTGCGCCAAGCCTCCGGTGTAACGCTTCCAGGTGCGAAAGTTGCGGAAGATGACGTTGTACGCCATCCTGTTGCCGTCTGCGGAGAACGATGCCAGGCCGCCCTGATCGACCGCCAGTGGCTGCGGCAATCCGCCATCGATGCTGACGCTGTATAGCCGCTTGGTCCAGCCGTTGGATGAGTCCCGCCGGGTGAGAAACAGAATTCGCTTGCTGTCAGGAAACCACGTGACCACTTCATCGTGGAATCCCATGCGATCGTTGAGCGGCTGCGCTGCTCCCTGCCAGAAGGTGAGTTGCCGGGGCTTTCCTCCTTCCGCCGGCATCACATACACATTGAAATTGCCGTCGTACTGCCCGGTGAAGGCGATCCACTTTCCGTCCGGAGAAAACTTGGGAAACAGCTCTCGCCCCGGATCGCTGGTAATCTGCCGCGCTACACCGCCTGCACTCGGCACCAGCCACAGGTCTCCGCCATACATGAAAGCGATCTTGTCTTTGTAAATGTCCGGAAAGCGCATGAGCCGGCCTTCCTGCATTTCCTGGGCAAAAGCCACACCGGCACACAGCACGCAGCACACCGCAAATGCCTTCGTCAAAGAGGACATTCGAATACCTCCGTAGATCTGTTGAGACGGACGAAACAAAGATGTGGTGACATTCCGCAGTCGATACCAAGCAGAACGCAGAATTGTACTCCATCATAGGATGGTCTCAGCGGATGTGAACTTGGTCGCTTTGCTTTCGCGTGCGCGGCGAATTCGGCTTAAAGTCCACCCGTCGCTACAAGACAGCTGAAAAGTGTTGGACGGACCCCTTCGAAAATTGTTAGTCCCGAAATGTTTTGTCTGGACTCGACTGTCCCATCGCCTATAATTTCCCGCCGGCTTGCGGCACCCTGAAACTGCCTGCTGCCGGCTCCCAACATCTTTCATGCGAACAAAAATTAGCGTTCTTCTCGTCTGCGGTGTCTTGCTCAGCCTGGCAGCGGCGCAAGCAACCGCGCAAACTTCCAAGCTAACTCCCGAACAAGCAATTTCTGTGCGGCACATTCGGGACCTGCAATGGTCGCCGGACGGTGCCCGGGTTGCATTTGAAGTGACCGAACCGCCGAAAGGCACGGAACATCCCAGCCACATTTGGCTCTACACCGCGGCTTCGCACTCATTGCGACAGTTCACCAATGCGCCCAAGCCCGAGAGCCATCCTCGCTGGTCACCTGACGGGAAACGGCTGGCGTTTCTCTGCGAGCGAGACGACTTCAAACAGATCTGTGTGATTCCTACCGACGGTGGTGAAGCCAAACCGCTGACGGAAGGCAAGCGGTCGATTGCCGATTTCGCCTGGTCGCCCGACGGAAAGCAGATCGCACTGCTCGCTCCCGAACCCAAGACCGATGAAGAAGAAAAGAAGGAAAAAGACAAAGATGACGCCCGGGTAGTCGATCGCGACGACAAGCAGCCCCATCTATGGCTCGCGGATTCGACCACCGGTAAGGCTCAGCAGGTGACCGGAAAGCCCTGGAGCTTTAGCGACCTGCAATGGTCGCCCAGCGGAGACCGGCTGATCGTAGTGGCAACCGACCATCCTGAGTCAGACCAGGAAACCAATCGCATCTTTAGCGTGTCGGTGCCGGATGGCAAGATGCAACAGATTGCCGCCCCCAAGGGATCGTTCGGCGAGGTGCGCGTTTCGCCTGACGGCAAGCAGATCGCCTATGTCGGCTGCCGCGTGGATGGCCCCGCGCCGCACGACTTGTATCTACAGTCGGTGGATGGCGGCGAGGCCCACAACCTCACCGCCGGCAGCATCGACCGTCCCATTCGCGATATTCGCTGGCTTTCCGGCAGCAAGCTGGAGATCACCGCGCAAGACGGTTTCCGCGGCAAGTTCTACGCTGTGGATGAGACCGGCCACGCCCAGCCTCTCGCGCCGCCCAACATGGAGGTGAGTGACTTTGCCACGCTGCCTTCGGGAGCCATGGTGTTCGTGGGCGAGAACATGAACCATCTGCCGGAACTCTGGACTTGGGACGGAAAAAGCGCTCCGCAAAAGATTTCGCAATTCAACCAGTCGTTCGACCATATCCAACTTTTTCAGCCGGAATTTGTTCACTATAAGAGTTTCGATGGTCGCGAAATCGAAGGCGCACTGCTGCGGCCGGCTTCCGCCTCCACTACGAAATTGCCCACCGTGCTGGTGATTCACGGCGGCCCCACCGGCAATTGGGGCGACAGTTTCGACTCCTGGGGACAATTGCTGGCCACCGCGGGATACGCCGTCTTCTACCCCAACATTCGCGGATCAACCGGTTACGGTTATGACTTCATGGTGATGAACCGCGCTGACTGGGGCGGGGACGACTTTAAAGACGTTATGGCTGGCGTGGACTATCTCGTCGCCCAGGGTATCGCCGACCCCGACCACCTCGGCATCGCCGGCTGGTCCTACGGCGGCTACATGTCTGAGTGGGCCATCACTCAGACGCATCGTTTCAATGCCGCCGTCTCCGGAGCAGGCATGGCCGATCTTGCAACCGAGTACGGCACCGAAGACCATCCCTCCTACGACGAATGGTTCTACGGCCTTCCCTACGAGAAGCCTGAGGGCTTCCGCAAAAGTTCTCCCATCAACTACATCAAAAATGCCAAAACGCCCATGCTGATTTTGCAGGGCGATGCCGACGTGATCGATCCGCTCAGCCAAAGCCAGATGCTCTATCGCGGGTTGAAGCGTTATGGAGTGGAATCAGAATTAGTGGTCTACCCCCGCGAGGGTCACGGTCTGCGGGAAGAAAAGCACCTGCTCGACCGCCTGAACCGTATCGTGAACTGGTTCAACGCACACTTGAAATAGCCGTCAAAGGAGAACCTGTGGGAACCAAGAGCAACCTGGAATCTTCCCCTTCACGCCGCAAGTTTTTGAAAGGCGGCGTTATTGCCGGCATGGGCGCCGCAGTTCTTCCGGCTCTCGCCGGAGCTCGCGAGACGGCGGCCGCCTCTCCGGCACCCCAGGTAAGCGATTTTCAGCTGGATGAGTTAACCATCGCTGACCTCCAGCAGGGGATGGCTTCCGGCAAGTACACAGCACGATCTCTGGTCGAAAACTATCGCGCCCGCATTGCTGCAATCGATCGCAATGGTCCGACACTGAATAGCGTGATTGAACTCAACCCGGATGCTCTGTCCATCGCCGAGTCTCTCGATCAGGAACGCAAATCCAAAGGTCCCCGTGGGCCGATGCACGGCATCCCCGTGCTCATCAAAGACAACATCAACACCGGCGACAAGATGCTTACCACGGCCGGTTCCTTGGCGTTGGTTGGAATGCATGCGCCGAAGGACGCTTTCGTGGCGGAGCAACTGCGTAAGGCCGGCGCAGTGATTCTGGGCAAGACCAATCTCAGCGAGTGGGCCAACATCCGCTCCAGCCATTCCACCAGCGGTTGGAGCGGTCGCGGCGGTCTCACCAGGAATCCTTATGCGTTGGATCGCAACCCCTGCGGCTCGAGCTCGGGCTCCGGCGCTGCCACGTCGGCGAATCTCTGTGCCGTCGCGATTGGCACCGAGACCGATGGCTCGGTGGTTTGTCCTTCCACTTCCAATGGGCTGGTAGGCATTAAACCAACACTGGGGCTGGTCAGCCGCTCCGGGATCATTCCCATTTCCCACAGCCAGGACACTGCCGGGCCCATGGCGCGCAGCGTTCGGGACGCCGCGACCCTTCTCAACGCCATGGCGGGTGTGGACTCGGACGACAAGATCACGGCCGAGAGTCCGGCAAAGCGCCGGCCGACTATACCAGGTCGCTCGATCCCAACGGCCTCAAAGGGGCGCGGATCGGCGTCGCCCGCGAATATTTCGGCTTCCACGACCACCGACAAGCTGATGGATGATTCCCTGGCGGCAATGAAGATGCAGGGGCCGATTCTGATCGACCCCGCCGACCTTCCCTCACATGGGAAGTTCGACGACAGCGAGCTGACGGTTCTGCTCTACGAGCTAAAGGCCGACCTGAACGCCTATCTTGCCCGTCCTGACGCGCGCAGGTGCACACCCTCAGGACGTGATCGATTTCAACCAGCGCATCGCGAGAAGGAAATGCCTTACTTCGGCCAGGATTTATTCATGAAAGCCCAAGCCCAAGGGACCGCTCACCGAGAAGGAATATCGGACGCGCTCAAGCAGCCAACCATCGCCTCTCGCGCCGAAGGCATCGATGCCGCTATGGACAAGTTCAACCTCGATGCCATCGTCGCCCCCACCGCCGGCCCGGCATGGTTGACCGATCTGGTGAACGGCGATCATTCCGCGGGTGGAAGCTCCACGCCCGCGGCCGTCGCCGGATATCCCGACATAACCGTTCCTGCGGGATTCATCTTCGGACTGCCGGTGGGATTTCGTTTTTTGGACGGGCCTGGAGCGAGCCGGGTGCTGCTCAGATTGCCTATAGCTTCGAGCAACTGACCAAGGTGCGAAAGCCGCCTCAGTTCCTACCCACGGTGAAGTTGTAAGCTTAGCCGGCGCTACTCGTACCGCAGGGCCTCAATCGGATCCAGATTCGCCGCTCGCATGGCGGGCAGCATGCCGCTGGCCACTCCCACCGCGCCAAGGATGCCAGTCGCGATGATCAATATCTTCGGCGCTACAATCAGCCGGATGTCCGCCGCACTGGCGTTCTTCGCAATCGCGCTGTAAAACGTAATCTCCCCCACCGAGTAGGAAATCGCATAGGAGATCAGAATCCCGACAATGCCGCCCACCGCGGTGATCACCAGCGCCTCCGCCAGAAACTGAATCAGGATATCCCGCTTGCGCGCGCCCAGCGCTTTCTCCACTCCGATCTCCCGCGTTCGCTGCGCCACCGACACCAGCATGATGTTCATCAGCCCGATGCCTCCAATTCCCAGCGTCAGCGTTCCAATGAATGCCAGCAGAATCTTCAAGCTGAGAACCACGATGCTGAATTGCTGCAGCTGCCGCTCCGCGTCGAAAATGTGCACTGCCCGCTCATCGTCCGGCCTGAAGTTGTGCGCCACGGCCAGAGCGCCCCGAATGTTGTTAACGATTTTGGTGTGGTCCAGCCCCGCCATATCCAGCCAGATGCCATCCAGGTAGTGGGTATCTTTGATCGTATTCATGGCAGTGAACGGAATCAGCACCATGCGGTTGGTGTCGCTGCGGCCGCCCTGTTCCTCCATGCGCGGCCCGAGCACGCCAATCACTTCAAAACTCACCCCGTTGATGCGGATCGGCGACTCCAGGGCCGGCATACCGGAAAACAACTTTTCTTTGGCAGCCGATCCCAGCACTACAAAATGGCTATGGCTGACATTGTCATCGTCGCTGATGAACCGCCCGCTTTCCTGCTTGAGCGCCCAGATCTTGAAAATTGCCGGGTCCACTCCCTTGATGGGAAGGCTGAACGACCGCGGGCCGGACTGCACCGTGGCATCCATTTCCGCGACGCGCGAAATCCGCCGCGCCAGCGGAGCGGCGTTGCGCACCACCTCGATATCTTCGCTGGTAAAGCGAATGGGTACGCCTGCCCGGCTGCCTCCCGCCTGTTGCGACGTGCGTCCCGGGAAAATGCCTACCTCGGTGGCTCCATAGTTTGCCCAAATGGTCTCAATCGCGTTCCCAAACCCATTGCCGTAGGCCAATAACAGCACCACAGTCGCAATCCCCCAGGCCATGCCCAGCATGGTAAGCAGGGTCTTCCGCAAATCATGCCGCATGGCGCCGTAGGCCTCGTGTAATAAATCTCGCGTCATGGTTACTCTTTCCTCAGCGCATCCACCGGCGTCAACGCAGCCGCCCGCTTCGCCGGATAAATTCCCGCAATCGTTCCCGCGGTCGCCAGCGAAAGAATAGCCAACGCCGCGGTCAGCGGCACCAGCCGGGGCGAGCTGAATCCTCCCTGCTGCGGCAGTTTGGCAAGCAACGCCATGAGCGCCGCCGCTCCTCCCATGCCGATACATCCACTCAGCAATGTGAGAAACGCCCCCTCCACAAAAAACTGAAACATGATGTTGCGATTAGTCGCTCCCACCGCTTTGCGCAAACCGATTTCGCGCGTGCGGTCCGCCACTGCCACCAGCATGATGTTGATGATCCCGATCGCTCCCAGCGCCAGCGTCACCAGTCCCACGCTCCCCAGAAACATATCCATCGCGGTAAAGATCTTTCCAATCTGGTCCGACATCATCACCGTATCCAATCCGTCAAAGGAATCCGGATCGCCGCGTCGAATCCGTGATTGCGG
Source organism: Terriglobia bacterium (assembly GCA_963798155.1). Classification (GTDB taxonomy): domain Bacteria; phylum Acidobacteriota; class Terriglobia; order Terriglobales; family Acidobacteriaceae; genus CAWCSH01. Next base: position 300,372 of record CAWCSH010000021.1, on the reverse strand, counting down.
GCAACGATCTTCTGTACCTTCCTGTGCCGCAGTGTTGCTCCTGGCGTGTGGTCGGCTGGTAATTCATGTAGGCTGATGGCATTCACCGTCTCGCCCACGTTCAGCGGCGGAAATCTGGTCTGCATAGTGTGGTACGGCATGATGATTGACAGTGTTATCGCCATTATCGTTGCCGTGCCCGATTCGTTGCAGGGTTCCAATAACTTGAAAACGCTCCCGTTCAGCAGAATGTAGCTTCCGATCGCCGGACGCCCCGGAAACAATATGCGCGCTCTCATCGCCGAGCACGACCACCTGCCGCCGCTGGGCATCGTCCATCTGGTTAATCCAGCGCCCTTCCGCGATCGGCATATTGCGAATTTCGTTGTAAACGGGCATCGTTCCCATGACGTCGCCGCTGCTCTGGTAGAACTCGCTGACCACCCGCACGTCGTTGCGGCTGATGTTCGGGCGCCAGCGGCCCTACATCCGGACATTCCGTCATCACATCGCGGTAATCGCTGGTCGGTCAGGTAGTACTGCCGCATGCTGGTGAAGCTCCCGTTCATCGCATGGGGCGCGGCCGCCAAAGATGAACATCACGTTCTCGCCCAGTTGTCGAATTGCTTGCGATTGCCTGAGCGAAACCCTTCCCCCACGCCTACCAGAAGCAGCAAGGATCCCGACTCCCCAGGCAATGCCAAACATGGTGAGGAAGGAACGCAGTTTGTGCGCCCACAAGGTGCGCATGGTCTGGCCAAAGATGTCGAAAATCATCCGCATTCTTTTCTCTATGATACGCGACGAATCGGTCTGCGGTTTCGGCGACCGCCAGGCACGGATGGTAGAATTCGCAGCCAGTTCGTGCCCTTCCCGGCTTCCGCCGTCAGGGGGAGACAGTGGCCCACGATATCTTCATCAGCTACTCTTCGAAAGACAAAACCATAGCCGACGCGGTCTGTGCCCGGCTCGAAGTCCGCGGCATCCGCTGTTGGATCGCGCCGCGCGACGTGCATCCTGGCTTGCCCTACGGCGAAGAGATTATTGATGCCATCCAGAGTTGCAGAGTGATGGTGCTGGTGCTGTCCTCGAACGCCAACTCGTCCGCCCACATTCCTAAAGAGATTGAGCGCGCCGTCAGCCACGGAGTTCCGATCATTCCCTTGCGCATTGAGAACGTAATTCCCGGGAAGTCGCTCGATTACTTCATCAGCTCGGTGCATTGGCTGGATGCAATTACTCCTCCGCTTGAACATCATCTGGAAATCCTTGCCCATACCATTCTGGCGGTTCTAGCGCAAAAAGGAGCAGCGCCCCCGACGCCAATAGCCGCCGCAGCGACGGCATCAGCCGCACCCCTGCCTCTTCCGGCCTCGCAGCCTTCCTCAGCCTTCCCGGCGCCCGGAACAGGGTCTGCACCGGCTCCCGCGCCAGCTCAGAGATCGAAAAAAGCCCTCTTCGCGCTTGCAGTGGTTATTATTCTTGCGTGCGCAGCGTGGTTCTGGTGGCCGAAAGGCGCTGATCCCATCGTCGGCTGCTGGCAGTGGACGAACAATCTTCCAGTGACCATACGCCCCGACGGCAGCATGACCGCCGGCCCGTTCATCGGCCATTGGCGACTGGTGGACTCGGACCATCGCACCTACCACTTCACCTGGCCGGAGGCCGTGGATGGCGTATTTCTTTATCCCGATGGCCGCACTCTGCAAGGCGGCAACCAATACGGCTTCAGCGTGAAGGCCGCGCGCTTGACATCAGGACCCGGCATCGTGGGCTCGTGGCGCTGGGCAAACGGCGTGACCGTGGTGGTACGCGGCGATGGCAGTTTCAGCGCCGGGACCTTGAGCGGCCATTGGAGGCTGACCGACGCTGTCCGGCGGCTTTACGCGCTTACCTGGCCGTCGCCGGTAGATGACGTGAATTTGTCGCCCGACTTGTTGCGCCTGAGCGGCGGCAACCAGTACGGCATTCCCCTCTCAGCTTCGAAATCCGGTGCCTGTAACTAGCGAACCGCCGGGCCGGTTGAAGTGAGCCTGGAACACGCCAGTCGGTTAGTCCGTTTCGGTGCCGCTTTGCCGGGCCGCATAGTGCAACGCCCCCGAGATTAGAAGCGCAAACATCAGGCTCCGCAGTATGGCGGAGAACACGCTGGTGGAGGCCAGTACCGCGTCCGGCAAAACGTGGCTGCCAAGGGTTTGCAGTGCGTTGGCGACCAGTGTGGTGACAACCTCGGCTGCCATAGCGCCCAGCCACAGAGACAATGCCAGGGGCTGCAGGCGTGGAATCAGCCACGCTAGAGCGGCCAGCAGAATGAACGTGTAGAGAAAAGGCAGCACAACGAATTCCTGGAATTGCTCGCGGTATAGCAGGTCTAACATGGCAAAACTGGGAAGCACCGGATAAAAAAGCAGCGCGCCGGCCGTGGTAATGGCGGCGCCGACCAGCGCAGCGACCCAGACATTTCTCACCAGACGGAAGGCGGCCAGCGCCGCGATCGTCAATATCCCGCTGCCAAAGATTGCGAACAGCCAGTATGCCGCCGGCACTGCCAGCGGACTGGAAATTGCCACCCACAGCAGATACGTCCAGTACGCCAGTAGGTTGGCGGCGAAAAACACCGCCACCCGGAACCATGCGAACGATGAACCCTCAACTCCAATCACGGCGGAGAAGCCTCGTCGCGCCAGCACCGCCGCGGGAGGCGCCAGTTGCACAGCCGGCATCTCCACCACTTTGGAAGAAAACGACGAAACCGGCGCCGCTGCCGGCATTGTGATCGGTACAGGCGCTGGCAGCCTCACTGGCGGCGTTACCGGCGTGGCGGGCGGCGCTACGGCAGCCACCTGCACCGGGCTCGGCAACAGCTGAACTGGAGATGCAGGCACTCTCGACGCAGGCGGCTGCTCGCGAACCACGACGACCGGCTCATCCGGCAAGCTGACAGGCGCTTTCGCCGCCATCGCTGTCCTCTGCCGAGACCGTACCGCTGCGGCTCCGCCGCGCACCTTCTCGAAGGCCAGTACGAATTTGGCTTTGATGGATGCCCACTCCGAGCGGTTGATCGCATCCTGCTTGTCGGCAGCACGCTGCGACTGCACCAGTTGCCGGTAGGCGAGAGTTCCCCGGGTGGAATTGGTAAACGCCGCCACGCACGCCAGCGAAATCAGAACCGAGAGCCACGCATAGTGATATTGCGAACTGTAAAAATCGATGATCGCCTGGTATTGCGGATACTGGGCGACTCGAGCGTAGTTATCCAGTGTGGAGCTCAGGTTATGTACCCGGTTCAGGTTTCCCATCGCGCCCAGCGAGCAGAGCACCAGCCCGATGATGGCCGCTGCCCGGCCCATCTTCTGGATGCCGAACGCAATCGGAGCAAAAATGATCGCCACGATCATCGGGTCATTCCATCCCAGGCCGAGGCCCGGGCCGGTGGCAGCAGCGCCAGGGTTCGCCGAATTCGACGACGTCAGCATTGAGGCCAGGAAAGTCGCAGCCACGATGAACGCGCACGCCCACACTCCCTGGGCCGCCGCATGGCGAGCGCTGCGGTCATCGACAATGTCAGGCCACAAAACCTTCTTCCACGCCGGGACCGGGCCGCCAGTAGGTACCGCGGCTACAGCGCCGGGCTGCACTCGAACCGGACTTTCAGGGACGACGCCCTCCGGTTCAAGCTGCAGAGACTCTGCGCGCCGCGCCAGAACAGAAAATCGAGGATCGCTGCGCAGACTGCGGAAGGCAGGCTCGGTTTGCAGGCGGGCGAGTGCGCCATTGCGTTGCTCGCAGGCGGTGTTGAGCCACTCCAGGGCTCTTTCTTTATCTCCGGAATCGGCGCTTACCAGGGCGCAGGAGTAAGCGGACATCCGGATATTCAGCCGTGTCAGCGACCGCAAAATGGAAATGAACTTCGCGTCGGAGTCGCCTTCAAACAGCTTGATGTGCTGGATCCCGGCCAGCGGATACTGCATGCTCTTGGGAATCTTGGCTTCTTCGAGATAGAGCGGCAGAAAGTTCTTGCCGCTTTCCCACGCCAGTGCAACTTCCTTGGCAATGTTCTCGGATTGAACCGACGTTCTCGAAATCACCAGCAGCACAGTCTTACAGGCATCGATGGCGTTGACGATCTCTTCGCTCCAGCGCTGCGCGCCGTCGATTCCGCCGAAATCGATCCATACTGCAACCCCGGCACTGCGCAGCCGCTGCACAATCTCCAGAACCCGAGGCCTGTCCTGGCTGGAGTAACTGACCATAACCTCAGGGCCGGCTGTTTGCCCCGTCGCGTGCAATGGCATTGCGGCCTGTTCAGTCATGTCTCGCTCACTCGTGCCTTCCCACCCATGCCTTCCCCACCTGTGCTTTCCAACATATCCCCAGCACTCGAAGGTACAACCCTGCAGTGCTCGTCCGGACGAGATGCCCCACGTCCAATTACCAGCCGAAGATGCGCCACTCCCGTGCTATCCTCCTGAAAAGCAACATCCCAGATCGCCGACAGGTTGATCGCCGATACGCTAGATTGCCGATGCCGTTCGGTCGCAGCTCTCGCCCGTGAAGGTCAGGGGAGATGGTTCCGCCAGGCATGCTCAATGGGGGATCGAGTGCTCCAGCCGCGGCGTTCGATAGTTGCTCGTGGCGCGCCGGTTAGAGATTTTCATCTGCTGCGTACTGCGAGTCAAGCGGCTTTCTAGCAGGGTGTGGTTGCCAGACTGGCCATGGTTTTCTTTAACACTTCCAGAGATGCGGGACTGGGAATCCCGTTCGCTACTAGCCTCACTTCGTCAATCGAAGCATGCTTTCAAGATAATCTGTTCGTGTGGGGAGGCTAACGTGTTGAAAAGATGTTTTCTACCGCTGCTGGTCGCGGTTTTTGTTGTGGGATTGAGCGGGGTTTCACAGGCCCGCAACAAGCTTTTATCGCAGATCCGCCTGGATGCTCATGATGGCTCCGAAAAGAAAGCCGGGGTTTGGGTGGACGGGCAATATTGGGGCTACGTGAAAGAACTGAAAGGGCGTAAGAAAATCCTGCTGACCCCCGGGCGTCACAGCATTGTGGTGAAACAGGCCTGGTATCAGGACTTCGTCCGCGAAGTGATGCTCGATCCCGGCAAGGTCTACACCATTGACCTCCGCATGGAGAAACTGGGACGGCCGCACGCTCCCAAGGATGCCGCCCAGCTGCAAATCTATGCGTGGCCGGAGCGGGCTGCGGTCTTCGTGGACGGACAATTTGCCGGTCACGTGGATGAATTCAACGGCGTCGTCGAGGGCCTGCTGCTCACTCCCGGCCGGCACGATGTACGGGTTGAACTGATCGGTTACCAGCCGTTCGCCACAGTTGTGGACTTGAAGCCCTACCAGAAGCTCAAGATTGAAACCCGCCTGATGAAGGGCAATTACTCGGAAGCCGGAGCTCTGGTCAACCAGCGTACCGGAGGACAGTAGTCCTTCTCGGCAGTAGCTCGGATTAGTAATGGGCTCGGGGCCGAGCCATCCACCGTAGGCAACCCCTGTGTCGTGCCTGCTCGTCTGAGGGACGATTCGCAGGGAGCTAATCAGCCCCAAGGAGGACGTATGCGGTGGAGAAATCTAGGTGCTGCCGGAATGCTGGCGGTGATCATGCTTTTCAGTGCCATGACCCAGGAAATTGCGGTAGCGCAGCGCCGGGAGCGAGAACCGGAACCGCACATGGCAGCGGCGCTCGAGCATCTGCGAGCCGCCCAGCAAGCCCTCGACCAGGCTACCCCTGACAAAGGCGGTCATCGGGTAAGGGCGATCGGCCTGACTCGCGATGCTATCAGCCAGGTGGAACAAGGCATCCGGTACTTCCAGGAACATGATCGCCGCTAGCCAGCGCAGCAAACACTCAATACAAAGGCCGCGACAAACGCCCTGTCGCGGCCTTTTTCTCGTAACCTGTAAGCCCGGCTTTGCTTCGTCCGGGCCTTTAGAGTTTCTCGTGGAAGTCGCAGGCTGAGCAGGAGATAAACATCCCGCCCGGAGCTCCACGCTCGCGGTCTTTCACCCTCTTGACGACCCTGGTTTCCTTGCCGCACTTGGGGCAGTTGGTGCTGATCGAGGTGTCCATCACCTTCTTGCGGTCCGCAGTTTTTGCAATCTTGGCCATGTTTCTCTCCTGACAAAAATCTCCCGCAGGCCGTCGCCCCGGGCTTGATCTGAAATTTGGGAGTAGTTCGTGAGGCTGGGCCTACCTGCGACCCTCGCGCATGCCGGACATCAACGCCAGAATTCCCGCGCCACCGGCGCAGGGCATCCTAAGTACTCGCCGTATGTCATTCTACATGAAAGTTAAACTGGATCGCCGCACTCGTACTGCCCCAGACTGCGCTGATAGCCCGCTGCATCGAAAAAGCCGATCCCTCGAATCAGCTATTTGGCGCGTCGGACGGTTGACAGCCACCTGCCCTGCCCGTAGGCTAACGGAACCATGACGACCCGGCACCATCACCACCACCATCACGCGCATGGCGCGAAGGCGGGGGTGTGGAGCTGAGCTAGTCCAGCAAAACACGAGATTCGAGCCCGCTGATGCGCAAACGCACAGCGGGCTTTTTGTTTCTACTCCGAGCTGCACAAGGAATAACGCAATGGGCGAAATTGATTTTGACAAGATGCGAGGCCTGGCTCCCGCCATTGTCCAGGATGCCGCCACCGGCGAAGTGCTGATGCTGGGCTTCATGAATCGCGAAGCCTACCAGCGCACTCTGGCCGAGCGGCTACGTGACGTTCTACAGCCGCACGCGCAACCAGCTCTGGACCAAAGGGGAGACTTCGGGCAATCGCCTGCGCGTCATCTCCGCCTCCACCGATTGCGACCGCGACACTCTGCTGTTTCGCGTCAATGTGGAAGGAGCAGGCGTGGTCTGCCACGAGGGCACGCAAGTCCTGCTTCACCAAGCCATCGAACTGTCGGAGGGAAATATGGCCGGCCAGATTGCCGCCGGTCAGGAGCAGGCACAATGAAACTCCGACTCGGAATTCCCAAGGGCAGCCTGCAAGAAGCCACGCTGCAGTTGTTCGGGCAGGCGGGATTGCCGGTACACGTGAACTCCCGTTCCTACTTCGCCGCGACCGGCGATCCTGAAATTGAGTGCATGCTCATCCGCGCCCAGGAAATGGCGCGTTATGTGGAACACGGCGCTCTCGACGCCGGGACTCACCGGACGAGACTGGGTCGTCGAGAGCGGCTTGGAAGTGGTGACGGTTTCCGACCTGATCTACGCCAAGCAGAGCCGCGGCAAAGTCCGCTGGGTGCTGGCCGCGCCGGAAGCCTCGTCGTTCCAGAGCGCGGAAGATCTTCGCGGCAACATCATTGCCACTGAACTGGTGAATGTCACAAGAAACTACTTCGTCGCCAAAGGAATCGAGGTGCAGGTGGAGTTTTCCTGGGGAGCAACCGAAGTGAAGCCGCCCATGCTGGCCGACGGCATCGTCGAAGTCACCGAGACCGGCAGTTCCCTGCGGGCCAATCACCTGCGGATTATCGACACCGTACTGGAATCGAACACTCAGATCATCGCCAACAAGTCCGCCTGGGAAGACTGCGGCAAACGCCGCAAGATCGAGAACCTCGCCCTCATGCTGCGCGGTGCGATGGAGGCCAAAGAACGCGTAGGCCTGATGCTCAATGTGCGCAAGCAGGATTTGGAGGCTGTGCTGGCAGTACTGCCTGCTCTCAAGCGCCCAACGATTTCTACGCTGAGCGATCCGGAATGGCTGGCGGTGAACACAGTGATCGAAGAGCACACCGCCTGGAATGTCATTCCGCGCCTGAAAGAAGCTAACGCCCAGGGCATCGTCGAGTATCCCCTGAACAAGGTGGTGATGTAATGCCGCGGGCTGCAATAGAAAACGGAATGCCGATCCTGTCCGGCGGGGCGGCAGTAGCACGAGTCCGTCAGATCGCGGAGCGCGGCTCGCAACTCGCGAGAGTTGAAGCCGCGGTGGAGCGCATCGTGACCGATGTACGCCGCGGCGGAGACCGCTCCCTGCGTGCCTATGCCACGAAATTCGACGGTCTCGGCGCAAAAGAAGCCCTGCGGGTCGGTGAAAGCGAATTGCAGAAGGCGTGGCAGTCGGCGCCAGCAAGCTTGCGGTCGGCATTAACTCAGGCCGCCGCCAACATTCGCCAGTTTTGCCAATGGCAGAAGCCCAAGGAATGGCGCCGCACCCGCAAGGGGGTAACCCTTGGAATCGCTGTTCGCCCCTTGCAATCCGTCGGTTGTTACGTGCCCAGCGGACGTCATCCTCTGGTTTCAACCCTGTTGATGACTGCGATTCCGGCGCAAGTTGCAGGAGTGCAGGATATCCGCGTGGTCTCGCCCCGCCCCAGTTCGGAAGTGCTTGCAGCCGCCGGAATGCTGGGCATCCGGGATTTCTACCGGGTCGGGGGCGCCCATGCCGTCGCCGCTCTGGCTTATGGAACGAAGACGATTGCCCGGGTGGAAAAGATTGTAGGCCCGGGAAATTCCTACGTCACCGCCGCCAAGAAGCTGGTGGCCTTCGACTGCGCAATTGATTTCCTGGCTGGACCGACTGAAGCGCTGATTGTCGGCGACAACGGAAATCCAGAATTCATCGCCGCCGATCTGGTGGCGCAGGCGGAACACGATCCTCAGGCACTGTCGGTATTCATTACTACAAAGCGTGGGCTTGCGATCAGAGTCCAGAAATGGGTGCGACAGCAGTCCGCGCGGAATCCAGTTGCAATCTCATCGCTGAAATCGCAGGGCGCGATTCTGGTTGCGGGCTCGCGCCGGCAAGCCATGCAATGGGCAAACGCAATTGCCCCGGAACACATCACCGTCGGCGCTTCCCACTTGCCGGAGGTGCAGAACGCCGGATCCATCTTCATCGGCGATTACTCCGCCCAGGCTGCGGGAGACTACGCCTCCGGCCCAAACCACGTCTTGCCAACGGCAGGCATGGCGCGCTTTCGCGGCGGCCTCAGCGTAATGGATTTCGTAAAGCTCATCACCGTGCAGGAACTCACTCCAACTGGACTGCGCCGTCTCGCTCCAACCATCGAATGCCTGGCAGAGACCGAAGGTCTGCCCGCCCACGCGGAGTCCATCCGAGTCAGGAGCGCCCATGCTTAAGGCGAGGCAGGCTGTTGCGGAACTGAAGTCGTATCATCCGCCGCTGGCGAACCGCGAAGGCTTGCGCCTCGACTTCAACGAGAATACGGTGGGTTGTTCGCCGCGCGTGCTCGAACGCTTGCGAACGCTTGAATGCCGAGGATCTCGCCCGCTACCCCGAGCGGGAGCCGGCTGAAAAGATCGTAGCTGCGCACCTTGGCGCGGCTCCGGATGAAGTGCTGCTGACCAACGGCACCGATGAAGCCATCCATCTCATCTGCGAAACTTATCTCGACCCCGGCGATGAGGTACTGGTCAGTGTGCCCACATTCGCCATGTATGAAATTTATGCCGCCGCCACCGGAGCCCGCGTCATTCCGGTCCCCGCTGCAGGTGACTTCCGCTTCCCGGCTGACGCGTTGATTGCCCGAATCACCGAAAACACTCGTCTGATTGCAGTGGCGAATCCTAACAATCCGACCGGCACCCTGGCACCGCAGGCCGACCTCTTGCGAATTGCGCAGGCGGCGCCAAACGCCGCGCTCCTGGTGGATGAAGCCTATTTCGAATTCTGCGGCGAGACTCTGATTCCACGCTGGCGGGACTTTCCCAACGTCTTCGTATCGCGCACGTTTTCCAAAGCCTATGGCCTCGCCGGTTTGCGCATCGGCGTCCTCACGGGAGATTCGGGGCAGATGCAAATGCTCCGTCGGGCCAGCTCTCCTTACAATCTGAATGCGGTTGCGCTCGCCTGCTTGCCGGAAGCGCTAGCCGACCGGGAGTACATCGACCGCTATGTAGCTGACGTTTGCGCCGGACGCCGGCGGCTCGAAGCTGAACTGCGACGCCGCGGAATTCTCTACTGGCCGAGCCAGGCGAACTTCGTGCTGCTGTATCTCGGCGGGCAGAACCAGGCCTTCATTGCCAGCCATGCGCCGGCGCGGCATCCTGGTGCGTGATCGCTCCAGTGATTACGGGTGCAAGGGCTGTGTCCGGATCACTCTCGGTTCCGCAGAACAGAACGACTTGCTGATGAGCACGCTTGGCGAGGTGCTTCACGAGATCGCCACGCCCGAGAAGGTGACCCGGTGAGAAGAGCCGTCATCCATCGCAAGACGAAAGAAACCCGTATCGACGCCGTCTTGAACATTGACGGACGCGGACGCTACAACATTTCAACCGGCATCCGCTTCTTCGATCACATGCTCGAACTCTTCGCCCATCACGGCGGCTTTGATCTGGAACTGAAAGCTATCGGCGACCTCGACGTGGACCAGCACCACACCGTCGAGGATGTCGGCATCGTCCTGGGCCAGGCTTTTGCCGAGCGCTGGGAGATAAGCGCGGCATCCTTCGTGCCGGCTATTTCCTCATGCCCATGGACGAAACCCTGGGACTGGCCGCGGTTGATTTTTCCGGACGTACCGCCGCCGTAATTGACACCAAGGTCAAGACCCGCCTGGTAGGAGACCTGCAATCCGAACTGGTCTTCGACTTCTTCGAAGGCTTCGCTCGCGGCGCTCATGCCAACGTCCACGCCCGCATTCTGTACGGGCGCTCCAACCATCACAAGATCGAATCCCTCTTCAAGGCATTTGGCCGAGCGCTGCGGGCGGCCTGCTGGCGCGACAAGCGCATGGCCCGTCTGCTGCCCAGTACCAAGGGATTGCTGTAATGCCGAAGCTGACCTTGAAACTGGGGGCTGCGGGGATGATCGCTCTCGTGGATTACCGCGCCGGCAATCTCGCCTCGGTGAAGAAAGCGCTCGAGCACGTCGGCGCCAGTGTGGAGGTCACCTCGGAGCCTGGAGGCATCGCACGCGCTGATCGCATAGTCTTGCCCGGCGTCGGACACTTTTCCGCAACCCAGACCCTGACCGACCTCGGGTTGCGGCAAGCGATTCTCGAGGCAATGAATCGCAGCATCCCCTTCCTGGGAATTTGCGTGGGTATGCAGTGGATGATGGAATCAAGCGCCGAAGCTCCCGCGACTGCCGGGCTCGGCTTGTGGAAGGAAGTGTGCGAGAAATTTCCCGGTGAGGTGAAATCTCCCCACGTGGGCTGGAACCAGCTTGAAATTCGCAATGGGAGCTCGCCGCTGCTGAAAGGTGTCCCGTCGCAATCGTTTGTTTACTTCACCCACTCTTATCGTGTTCCGCTGCTGGCGGAGACGGTCGCGCACTCCGAATACGGAGGAAAATTCTCCGCCGTAGTCGAAAAGGGCCGAACTTTCGGAGTGCAATTTCATCCCGAAAAATCTGGACCGGCTGGTCTGCAAGTTCTGGAGAACTTCTGCCGGATATGAGTAGCAGTTTCAACCTATGCTAACCAAACGGATTATCGCCTGCCTGGATGTCGATGCAGGCAGAGTAGTGAAAGGCACACGCTTTGTGAATTTTCGGGACGCCGGCGATCCCGCGGAACTGGCCGCGGCCCACGCCGCAGCTGGAGCCGATGAAATCGTCCTGCTCGATATTTCCGCGACCCACGAGAATCGCACGACCCTGCTCGACACCGTGCGCCGCACCGCCCGCCGGATTTTCATTCCCTTTACCGTCGGGGGAGGGGTCCGCACTCTGGATGACGCCGCAGCCATCTTCGATGCGGGAGCCGACAAGGTCAGCATCAATTCGGCTGCAATGGCCCGTCCTGAACTGATCACGGAGATCGCGAACCGTTTCGGATCCCAGGCTGCCATCGTCGCCATCGACGCCAAGCAAGAAATCGGCGATGGGACTTTTCACGCCTTTAGCCACGGCGGCCGCAAATCTGCCGGGCGCAACGCGATCGAATGGGCCTGCGAGGCAGAACAGCGCGGCGCGGGAGAAATCCTGCTCACCTCCATGGACCGCGATGGCACCGGCGAGGGTTTCGACTGCGTCTTGACCCGTACGGTCTCCAGGGCGGTCCGAATTCCAGTGATTGCTTCGGGAGGCGCGGGCAGCGCCCAGCACTTCGCCGAAGTCTTCGCCGAGGGGAGCGCCGATGCGGCTCTCGCCGCTTCCATCTTCCACTTCGGCCTCAGTTCCCTCTCCGAACTCAAGCAGCAGCTGTGTGCTGCCGGAATTCCAGTGAGGTGGCCGTGCTGATCCCTTCGATCGATCTCATGGGCGGGAAAATTGTGCAACTGGTGCAGGGGGAAAAGAAGTCGCTCGAATTCGACAACTTCGAGGAATGGATCACCCGCTTCTCGGGATTCCCTTTAGTCCAGTTGATTGATCTCGACGCTGCCATCGGCACCGGCGATAACCAGGTGCTGATCTCCGGTTTCGTAAAGCGCCTTCCCTGCCAGGTTGGCGGCGGCATTCGCTCGATTGGGAGGGCGCAGGATGTACTCGCATCGGGCGCAAGTCGTGTGATTCTGGGGTCAAGCCTGGTGCAGAATGGCAAGATCAACGTTGAGTTCGCCGCGAAAATCAGCGAGGCGCTCGGCCCGGAGAAGCTGGTATTCGCCATCGACTCCCGTCACGGTCGAGTGGCCATCCGCGGCTGGCGCGAGCTGACCTCCATCAGTCCTGCAGACGCGATTCGAGCCCTGGAACCCTACTGCGGCGCCTTCCTCTACACCCATATCGATACCGAAGGCCTGATGCAAGGTATGCCGGCCGACGTAGTTCGCGAACTGCGCGAGACCACCTCGAAGCAGTTGATCGCCGCCGGAGGAATCTCCAGTCTCGACGAGATCAACCAACTGCACGCGATCGGGGTGGATGCCGTGGTGGGGATGGCGCTCTATCTCGGCCGCTTCGATCTCGCCGGACTCTCCGGCTAGCTATCTCTCTTTCGCGATGTACACTAGGGGCCTGCGCCCATGCCGACCTTTGCCGCGGTAGATATCGGCTCGAACTCAGTCCGGCTGAAGATCGCGCGCCTCAAAGGCCATCGTCTCCTCGAGATCCATGAAGACCGCGAAGTCACCCGTCTCGGAGAATCGGTCTTCCGCTCCGGATTTCTTTCCCCCGATGCCATCGCCAACACAGTGAAGGTCCTGCGGCGCTTTCACCGTGCCGTGCAGGATGCAGCTGCCGATGTCGTTCGGGTTGTGGCTACCAGCGCGCTGCGCGATGCCCGCAATTCCCATGCATTTCTGGAATGGGTGCGCTCCTCGACCGGATGGCGTGTCGAGATCATCTCCGGCATCGAGGAAGCCCGGCTCATTCACTTGGGATTGGTCTCAAGCTTACGGGTGAATGCCGCTCCTGTCCTGATGATGGATCTGGGCGGCGGCAGCTGTGAGCTGACCATCTCCAGCAAAGGCCACATTCGCGAAACCGTCAGTCTTCCCCTCGGGGCAGTCCGGCTGACCAATGAATTTCTGCACCACGATCCGCCGCGCAAGCCCGAACTGCAGAGCCTGCGCGGATTCGTCGTCCGCGAGATTGGCCGTATCTCCGGCCGCATCGTGCGGGCGCAGCCGCATGTGGTCATTGCAACCTCAGGCACGGCCGAGTCGCTGGCGCAACTCTCCAAAGGCTTGTACAAGAGCAAGCCTGGGCGGAGTGCTACCGTGTCCCGCGCGCAGATGAGCCGCATGGTGAAGATGCTCTCGCGACTGCCGCTGGACGGCCGGCGAAAGCTTTCGGGGGTAGGTCCGCGGCGCGCCGAAATCATTGTCGCCGGGGCTGTGGTCTATTCCAACTTGCTGGAGAGCTGTAAATTACAAGGCTTCCGCTATTCCCCGCTCGGGCTGCGAGACGGCCTTCTGGCCCAGATGGCCGCGGAGTATGACAGCGCCACCCGCTCCGGCAAGCAGATTGAATCCGAGCGCTGGGATTCCATTCTGGCCGCGGTCGAGCACTATCACGTGGATATGGAGCACGCTCTTCAGGTGCGGGACGCAGCTCTCAGGGTTTTCAACGATCTTAAGCCGCTCCACCATCTACCCTACGACTACCGCGAATGGCTATCGGCCGCCGCCATGCTGTACGAAGTGGGCGACTATGTGAATCGCAACGGACGTCACCGCCATACTCACTACATCATTTCGCATTCCGAAATCCTGGGATACACGCCGCAACAACGGCGCATCATCGCCGCCATAGCCCGTTATCTGGGCAAGTCGCGGCCCACGCCCAATGAGCCTCCGATCAAGATCCTGCCGGCGCCCGAGCGTCAGAACGTGAGGAAGGCTTCCCTGCTGTTGCGGCTGGCACGCGCGGTAAACCTGGGACGGAGCGGAGCAGTCAAAACCTTCCGCGCTAGAATTCGTGAGGCCGAAGTGACCATCAACATGCAGCCCCGGCCACGCTCCAGCATCGATCTCGAACTCTGGGCGGTGGAGAAGGAAGGCAGTTATTTTCGCGAAGTTTTCGGACGCGCGCTTTCTGCCGCCGCCGAATAAAGTGTGCGCAGTATCTTGGGAGTGAGGCACCAGTTCAGGGTCCCGGAGGCGCGGGTCATTTCCACTCTCGCCACCGCGCCCTTCTTTAACTCCACCTCAGCTTCGCATCCCGTCTCGCTGATGGCGTGGCCTACAAACTCGCTCAGATTGGGATTATGTCCCACCACCATAATGGCTTCGCTCTTGCCGTACTTGTCGAGCAACTTACGAAATTCCGCATAAGGCGCGGCGGGACGCAAGGCGTTATCCAGCTGCAGCTTGCCCTCGTATCCCATTTCGTTCGAGACCAGCGATGCCGTCTGGGCCGCCCGCTTCAAGGGACTCGAAATCACCACATCCACATGAGCGTCCAGCGCAGCCAGCGCCCGGCCCACGTAGCCGCATTGCTCAATGCCGCTGGCGTCGAGTGCCCGCTTTTCGTCGCGCTTGGGATTACTCAGACTCTGCCCCGCGCTGGCATGCCGTAAAAAATAGATAATCATTGCTGGTTATCGTTCCTTCCCTGTTGTGATCTTGGCCGTCTTCGGCTCAAGCGGAGCCGGAATGCTCTCGGGAGTCTGCTTTCCCTCCGCGACTCCAATCAGAAAATCCTGAGAATTAAAAGCCGCAGCACCGGTCGGTGGCTTGCGCTTGCCTTGCGCCTGCCACATCCGGATGTAGCGGCCGTCCTTCGTTAACAGGCGCGCCTTCAGATTGTCCGCCAGGTTCGCATCCAGAATTTCGTGCTTCACCCGCTCGCGCAGCAGCATGTCTTTTACCGGGAACAGCACTTCCACCCTCTCGTACAAGTTGCGGGGCATCCAGTCGGCGCTGCCCATGTAAATTTCTTCCTCACCGCCGTTGCAGAAATAGTAGATGCGGCTGTGCTCCAGAAAGCGGCCTACGATACTGCGGACCTGAATGTGGTCGCTCACTCCCCTGACTCCGGGGCGCAGGGCGCAAATCCCCCTCACCAGCAGATCAATCTTGACCCCTGCCTGCGAGGCCCGGTAAAGAGCAGTAATGATGTTCTTGTCGAGCAGCGCGTTCATTTTGGCGATGATGTGCGCCGGCCGCCCGTGACGGGCGTGCTCCGCTTCCCGCGCGATCAGCGACAGGCAGTTCTCCGCCAGGTTGATGGGAGCTACCAGTAAAGGAGCGTAGCTGGCATGCTCGGCGTAGGCGGTCAGAAAGCTGAATACGTCGTGCACTGCCGAGGTGATCTCGGGGTCGGCAGTGAGCAGGCTGAGATCGGTATAAATGCGCGCCGTGTTCACGTTGTAATTTCCGGTTGCCAGGTGCGCGTATTGCCGGGTAACTCCGTCGGGATCATGGCGGGTAAGCAGCGACAGCTTGCAGTGGGTCTTCAACCCCACCAGGCCGTGAAACACCTGCACTCCGGCGTCTTCCAGATCGCGCGCCCAGCGGATGTTTGATGCCTCGTCGAAGCGCGCTTTCAACTCCACCACCGCCGTAACTTCCTTGCGAGCCGCCGCCGACATCAGCGCCGGTACGATCAGCGAATGCTCGCTGGTGCGGTAAAGCGTCTGTTTCATCGATAGCACCTGCGGATCTTCGGCCGCAGCCTCGATGAATGACACTACTGCGTCGTAGGAATCGAAGGGATGGTGCAGCAACACGTCATGCCGCCGCAGCTCCTCGAACAGATCATGGGACTTGCCGGTCAGCCGCATCTCGCGCGGCGTGAAGGGCTTAAATTTCAGCTCGGGATGTTCGGTCTGCTCGTAAATATTGAATAGCCGGCTCAAATTCACCGGGCCGTTTACCGGAAACACCTGCCAGGGATCGATCTCGAAATTAGTGCGCAGCTGCTCGATGATCTGAGGATCGGCGTCGGCCTCAATCTCGAGCCGCACTGCGTCGCCTTTGCGGCGGTTGTGCAGCTCGGTCCGCACCGACTCCAGCAGGTTTCGCGATTCCTCCTCGGCCAGATAGAGATTGCTGTTGCGCGTAACCCGGAATGCCGCCGACGAAACGATGTCGTAACCGTGATACATGCGGTGGGCGTGATGCGCCACCAGGTCGGCAAGAAAAATGAAATCGGAGGTGCCTTCCGAGGGCAGCCGCACCAGGCGCGGCAATGCCCGGGGCACGGTGACCACGCCAATGTAAGTAAGAGACGAGCGGCGCCGGCGCCGCAACAGGAAAGCGAGGCACAAAGCCTTGTTGATCACCCGGGGGAAGGGATGGGCCGGATCGACTGTGACCGGGGTCAGCAGGAGGTCAAGTTCGCGCTCGCAGTAGTCCTCCACGAAGGCCCGCGCCTGCGCGTCCAGCTCGTGGAGTGACAACACCCGAATCCCATGCTTTGCCAGTTGCGGCCGCAGGCTGGCATTCCAGCAGTGATACTGATGGTGGACGAACTCGTGAGTAAGCCGCGACAGCTGATCGCGCTCCTCTCCCAGGGTGAGGCCGTCGGGCCCGGCTTCGGTGTAACCATCCTCGATCTGCTGCACCAGGCCTGCGACCCGGACCTCAAAGAACTCGTCCAGATTGCTGGCGGTGATAGAGAGAAATTTCAGGCGCTCCAGCAGCGGGTTGTTTTCGTCTTCAACCTCTTCCAGCACCCGCCGGTTGAATGCCAGCCACGAAACCTCGCGGTTGATGTAGTAGGCGGGACTGTCGAGGGAGAGGCGGGCCATAAGCCTTCACAGCGAGCCGGTAGCGGCTGCGGATTAAATTTGCTGGCTTTTCAGACTGGACAACGCGGAGGCGTACCGGTGTTCTCCTGCAAGAACCTGAAGAGCCTTAACTGTCGACCTAGAGTATAAGACACTGCGTGCGGGGTACGCACAGACCATGCTTAACTGGTACCCACATTCGTCCGTTCAGCACACACCGATTCCGCGTTTATGTTTTTCTCCTGTACACAGAAAGGCCGGAGCAGAAAGCCCCGGCCTCCCCTTGGGCTGTTCACACCTTAGAAGCTGAAGATGGTGTCAAACTGCCAACGTTTAAGCCAGCGCTCCAGCGTCGGACTCTGAGCTGTGACCAACTGTCGTCCGATAAGCCCGGTCACGCCCATCTGCACGTGCGGATAGGCCTGGTAGTAGGCTTCGAGGCGATGCTCGACCACGTTCGTGGGCTGACGCAGATCGCTGAAATCGAACGCGGAGAGCACCGCATCGCGCTCGATGTGGGCGAAGGTGTAGCCGAGAAGAAGGTCACCCTGCTTCTTGGTCTGGCCGACTTTAAACTCTCCCCAATACCCCTGGCGTTGGCTGGAGTCGCAGGTGGGAAGCGGCTGTCCGGCAGCGGCAAAAGCAGCCAGATTGTCGCATGCCTTGGTGTTCTGCACGAAATCAATCAAGGCATAGACAGGCCAGCGCTTGGAGCCGGTGTCGAAGTCCAGGCGGGCGAGAGCATCCACGATCCCGTATTGCGAGGCAAAGGCGCGGCGTCCGGTGACCGGATCGATCACGCCGAAGTTGTTGCTGAGAGATGACGCGCTGAAGCCGAAGTTGCCTCCGTCACCGTTGGTGATGCCCTGGGTGCCAAATCCATTGGAAGGAGTCTGCCCCTGGTTCTGGGCGATGGTATCGGCGTTGTGGAAGTCGTAATAGGCCACATCAGCCGACAGCTTGACTTTGGGTACGAGGGTGAAGCCGGTCTGAACCTGGCCGCCTTCCATGTAGGTATCGGGACCGCCTCCGCTTTCGAAGATCGGAGTGCCGATCGCCACCACACCGAAATGGTTGAGGAAGCCCTTCTTCCAGTCCCAACCCAGAGCCGCGGTAGCACCTTCGGGGTTCAGGTCGTTGTCCCAGGTCAACTCAGTGCGTTGCCAGGTGTAGCTGAACTTTCCTACGGTCAACGTCAGAGGCTTGAAATAGTGGGGATTGTAAACGCCGTATGCCTTATCAATAGCAAACGGCTTGCGAGTGAAGAAGCCGGTTTCCGTCGAGTTGGTGGAGACTGGATCGCCAAGATCACCGCTGGCCACGGAGAACCCGGCGGTAAAGTCCTCGCTAATCTTGCTGGTCACATTAAAGCGCAGGCGGAAGCGCTCGCGCTGCCGCGTCTGCGGAGTGACGCCACTGGCCGAACCACCGCCAAAGAACGGTTCATAGCGCAGGCGTACATCGCCGCTGAACTTGAGATGGCCGAGCGAGCTCTCCAGTTCCGAAAACTTCTTCTGCTCCTCCTGGGTGTTGAGAGCAGTGTTCGTCAGAGTGGTTTTGACGTCACTCATATCCGAGGAAAGCTTGCTGACGGTTTCCTTCTGCTCGTCGCTGCTGCTCTGCGCTGCGGCTGCTTTCTGTTGCGCCTCACTGGCCGTGGACTGGGTCTGCTGCAGCTGTTGCTGCGACTGCTGCCAGGCCGCGTCCTTCTGCTGCAGTTCCTGCCGCAGTTGTTCGATCTGCTGTTGCTGCGCGGCAATGGCATCACGCAGTGCCTGCACGTCCTGAGCAGTGACCGCCGGTTCTGCCGGCTTTCGGGACCTGTGCTTGGGCGCGGTCTGCGCCAGCAAGGTTGTCGCTAAGAGTGGAACTACACACCACCTGAGAACCGACTTCATCTTCTCTCCTTGTGCCCCAAGTGATTGCAGAGGCGCTAGATAGACCTATGGTTTGTAAGGCTTGCTGGTAAGTATTCAGCCCGGGCATTTCTCTTCCGGTGCCAGCTCCCGGAAGCGAGCGAATCCCTGGAATCGGCTGCCTTCGTCAACCGTTATCGTCCGGCCGCCTGAAACCATCCACCATCAGGCGGCCTTTATTTCGTGATACCTGGTCAGCGAACCTGCTTGATGGCTTCGCGAACCTTAGCTTCCACATTCTCAGGAAGCGGCGCGTAATCCAGGCTCGCCGTCATCTTTTCGCCGTCACTCAACATCCAGTTGAGGAAATCCACCAGGATCTTGCCTTTCGCCTGGTCCTTCGACTGCGTAGGAATCAGCAACCAAGTAAAGCTCGAGATCGGATATGCCTCTTTGCCCGGAGCATTGGTGATGGAAACCCGGAAGTCAGCCGGCATTTCCTTCACCGAAGCGGCCGCGGCAGTAGCGCCTTCCAGACTGCCCTTCAGCCATTCCCCGGCCGAGTTCTTGATCGCGGCGTAAGGAATTTTGTTCTGGATGGCGTAGATTAGTTCCACATATCCGAACGAACCATCCATCTGGCGAATCATGCCGGCAACCCCTTCGTTCCCCTTGGCGCCCAACCCGACCGGCCACTTCACAGAGGTTCCCTTGCCTACTGAGTTCTTCCACTCGGGGCTGATCTTCGACAGGTAATCGGTGAAAATGTAGTTGGTGCCGCTGCCGTCAGAACGGTGAACCAGAATGATGGAAGTACCGGGCAGCTTCACCCCCGGGTTATCGGCCACGATTGCCTTATCGTTCCAGCTGGTGATTTTCCCCAGGCAGATGCCGGCGATGGTCGAAGGAGAGAACCGCAAGTCGGCAGTGACTCCCCCCACGTTATATGCGGGAACCACCGCACCCAAGACCGTGGGCACGTGCAGAATCTTTACCTTGGCCTCCGACAGTTGTTCGTCGGTCATGGGGCCGTCGCTGGCTCCGAAATCCACGGTCTGCGCCAGCACTTGCCGGATGCCGCCTCCGCTGCCGATCGACTGGTAGTTGACCTCGATTTCGGGATGAGCCTTGTGGTATTCGCTGAACCACTTGGAATACATCGGATACGGGAAAGTCGCGCCTGCCCCATTCAGTGTGGTCTGCCCAAGAGCAGGTAGTGCAATTGCCAGAGCCAGACACAACAACGCGATGCGACGAATCACTTGTTTCCTCCTTAGGATTAAGTAAGCTGCAGTTTTACTGGGGTAGTGTTACAGGAGGGTTACAAGGCAGTGAATTTCTTATGAATCGGACCGGCCGCAGACATCGGATCAGCGGGACGGAGAAGATGCAGCGGGTGAAGCTCCGGACCCTGAGGCACAGCTTCTGAAGCAGGAGTGGGGGACTAGGGCACGCTGTCCAGCCGGGCAATTTCACGGCCAAACAAAGGATTCTCCGGGAACTGCTCGCGCAATGCCGCAAGAAGCTCACGCGCGTGAGGCTTGTCTTTTTCGCGGACGTAGGCAATCGCCAGCAGAATGCGGGCGAACGGAGCCAGGTACCGCCCCTTGTCCGCGGTGATTTGCAGCTCTTGAATTCCCGCTTCCTTGTCGCCTGACATCCCTCCCAGGCGAAGGAACCAGCGCACCGGCGCTGCCATGCTGCCGATGATGTACTTGCTGATTCCGGCCGCCAGGTGGGCGTCGTAGCATTTGGGATCGACCACAAGAAGTTGCTCTGCCCAGCCGGTGGCCTGTTTGGTGAAATGCAGTGACGCCACATTGCGCTTTTCGACCAGCGCAGCGTAATCCGCGCGCAGTCCTGAGGCCAAAGTCAGCCCAAACAGGCCGTCGCGGTCCTTGGCATTCTTCGCCAGCCGGATCCGTGCCAGGGTTTCTGTCTGATCGAGCGCGGCATTGAACCTGTCTCGAACCGCCGGATCCGGATCCAGCTTCTTGCGCCCGTCGAAAGCCTTGTCATCCTGGTAAAACTGCGACTCGAGAACTCCCAGGCGGTTCAGTTCGGAAAACAGCAAGCCCGCCGCCTCCCCAGCCGGACCCATTGGATCATCCGGATGCTGGCGATGCCACTCGCTGAATACCTGGTGCGATTGGGTGAAATCGAGGTCGTACATCAACGAGAAGCCGTGATCGAGAGCGGTCAGGCTGGGCGCCGGGAAGGCGTTTGATGCGGTGCTCATGGCCACCAGCGTCATCAGCAGGCACCACCCGCAGACGCGACGAACCGCCTGCCTGCGAATTCGCTTGTCGTCGCTGATCCCCAACCCCTCGTACCATGCCATCCAGCTAAGTTGGATGCGTAGTCGGACCTCTGCAACTGCCTTCCCCAAGGGTTTGTTCTAGTGTTTCGCGCTGAATCTTTCGGAATGCAGTTGCTGCAGGGCCTGAACCCGTACCTCTCCCCGCTGCAATGCGGCGATTCCCTCAGCGGCGGCCCGGGCAGCCGCAAGGGTAGTGATGGTAGGAATACGGCCCATGACTGCCGCCCGGCGTATCGCTTTCTCGTCGAAGAACGGATCCTGTCCATGGGGCGTGTTGACGATCAACTGGATGCGGTCGCCTTTGATCAAGTCCACAACGTTGGGACGGCCTTCCTTCACCTTGTACACGCGCTCTACTGTCATGCCCGCGGACTCGATCACGTCGGCGGTTCCCGCGGTCGCAACCAGCTTGAAACCCATATCCACGAACTTGCGGGCGACTTCAGCAACGTGCGGCTTGTCATGATCGGTGACGCTGATGAACACGCAGCCCTCGGTCGGCAACTTCTGTCCGGCCGCCATCTGCGCCTTGGCAAAGGCCTCGCCGAAGTTGTCAGCCACGCCCATCACTTCGCCGGTCGATTTCATCTCCGGACCGAGCACGGTATCCACGCCGGGAAATTTGTTCCAGGGGAACACCGGCGACTTCACGTAGTAGCAGCGGCCGGTATCGAGATCGGCTTTCCGCGCGATGAACTCCGGCAGAAACTCGCGCAGCTTGCGGCCGGTCATCAGGCGCGCGGCAATCTTCGCCATGGGCACGCCGGTGGCCTTGGAAACATAAGGCACGGTACGCGAAGCGCGCGGATTCACTTCGATGACATATACCTTGCCGCCCTCCGACCCGTTACCCAGAGTGCTGGCGCCGTCGGTGCGCGGAATCGCGAACTGCACGTTCATCAGGCCGACCACTTTCAACGCGCGGGCCAGCTTGAAGGTGTACTCGCGCATGCGGTCGAGCAGGTGTGAGGGATATCCACCGCCGGGCAGCACGCAGGACGAATCGCCGGAGTGAATGCCGGCTTCCTCGATGTGCTGCATGATGCCGCCGATCACGACATCTTCGCCGTCGGAGAGCGCATCCACGTCCACTTCGATGGCGTCTTCCAGAAAGTGGTCGATCAGCACCGGGCGGTCCTGGGAATACTCGACCGCTTCCTTCATGTAGTGGATGACCGTTTCTTCGTCGTAGGCGATCACCATGGCCCGCCCGCCCAGCACGTACGAAGGCCGCACCAGCACGGGATATCCGACCCGCTTGGCGCCTTCGACGGCTTCCTCAATGGAGGCCGCCATCGCGCCGGGGGACTGCGGAATTTCCAGCTCATCCAGCAGTTTGCCGAAGCGCTTGCGGTCTTCCGCCAGATCGATCGATTCCGGCGACGTCCCGATGATTTTCACTCCTGCGGCTTTGAGCGGCAGCGCCAGATTCAGCGGAGTCTGGCCGCCGAACTGCACGATCACCCCCATTTCGGCTCCGGCGGCGGCCTCATGCTCGTAGACCGCGAGCACGTCCTCGAAGGTCAGCGGCTCGAAGTAGAGGCGGTCGCTGGTGTCGTAGTCGGTCGAGACCGTCTCCGGATTGCAGTTGACCATGATGGTCTCGTAGCCATCCTCGCGCAGCGCAAACGAGGCATGGCAGCAGCAGTAGTCGAACTCAATTCCCTGCCCGATGCGGTTCGGCCCGCTGCCCAGAATGATGACTTTCTTCTTGGGGGTCGGCGCCGCCTCGTCCTCTTCTTCGTAGGTCGAATAGAGATAGGGCGTGTAGCTTTCGAATTCGGCCGCGCAGGTATCCACGCGCTTGTACACCGGCTTCACGCCATGCTTCTTGCGGAAGTGGCGAACCTTTTCCTGATCGCCCTTGCCGTTCAGCCGCCAGGTTCCCGCCAGGCGCCCGTCGGAGAAGCCCATGCGCTTGGCATCGCGCACCACCTCGGGGGGCACCGATTCCATCGGATGCTTCTCCACCTCCAGCTGCATGTCGTTAATTTCTTTGAGCTGGTAGAGGAACCAGGGATCGATCGAAGTCATCTTCGCCATCTGCTTGACCGTGTGGCCCTGGCGCAAGGCATAGCGAATGTAGGACAAGCCGTTCGGGATGCGGCGTGACCAGCCGCTGAGTCAGAATTTTTGGCTCGATTTTCTCGCCGCCGATGCGTTTGCCGGTATCCAGCGCGCGCACGCCCTTCATCAGGGCTTCCTTGAAGGTGCGCCCGATGGCCATCACTTCGCCGACCGACTTCATCTGCGGCCCCAGGTTTTCGTCGGCGCCGGGAAATTTCTCGAACTGCCACTTGGGGATCTTCACCACCACGTAGTCGAGCGTCGGCTCGAAGCAGGAGGGCGTCTTGCGCGTGATGTCGTTGGGAATTTCGTCGAGCGTATAGCCGACGGCCAGCTTGGCGGCGATCTTGGCGATCGGGAACCCGGTGGCCTTCGAGGCCAGCGCTGAAGAACGCGACACGCGCGGGTTCATCTCGATGACCACCATGCGCCCGGTGCTGGGATGCACTCCGAACTGAATGTTCGAGCCGCCGGTCTCGACCCCAATTTCGCGAATCACGTCAATCGCGGCATCCCGCATGGCCTGGTACTCGCGGTCGCTGAGCGTCTGCGCCGGAGCCACGGTAATCGAGTCCCCGGTGTGCACCCCCATGGGATCGAAATTCTCGATCGAGCAGATGATGATGACGTTGTCCGCGTGTCGCGCATCACCTCCAGCTCGAACTCTTTCCACCCCAGCACGGATTCTTCGATCAGCGCTTCGTGGACGGGAGAAAAATCGAGGCCGCGGGCCAGAACTTCCAGCAGTTCTTCGCGGTTGTAGGCGATGCCGCCGCCGGATCCGCCCAGGGTAAACGACGGACGCACAATCACCGGAAAGCCGATCTTGCCAGCAAATTCCAGACCATCTCTCAAGTTATTCACCAGCAAAGAACGGGGCACGTCGAGCCCGATCTTGAGCATGGCGTCTTTGAAGAACAGGCGGTCTTCGGCCTTCTTGATCGCGTCCACTTTCGCGCCAATGAGCTGGACGTTGTACTTTTCGAGCACGCTGCCGTCGGCAAGATCGATGGCGAGATTCAGTGCGGTCTGTCCGCCGACCGTGGGCAGCACGGCGAAGCCCGGCGCCGGGAGACATCTCCCGTTCGATGCGAATGATCTCTTCCAGATACTCGCGGGTCAGCGGCTCGATGTAGGTGCGGTCGGCCACCTCGGGATCGGTCATGATGGTGGCCGGATTGGAATTCGCCAGCACCACTTCGTATCCCTCGGCCTTCAGCGCCTTGCAGGCCTGCGTGCCGGAGTAGTCAAACTCCGCCGACTGGCCAATGATGATCGGGCCGGAGCCGATGATCAGAATCTTGGAGATGTCAGTGCGTTTGGGCATTATGCTTTTGCTTTTCGTTCAAGCTTTCTAACTCTGTCATCCCGACCGGAGCAGATCATCGCAAATGCGATGATCTGCGGAGTGGAGGGACCTGCTGCTCGATTTAAATTGCCAATGTCTTTCTCTTCTCAGCGTTCCGCATCTTTCTCTCAAAACGCTTCATATTCGCGTTCATCAAACTACAATTGATACGGTCTTGCACGATAAGTGCATAGTTCTCCATGAGCTTTCTTTTCTCAGGATCTGCTAACGCGGAAGGTTCGATCATCTCGCCGTTGATAAAGAAAATCGGAGAAATCGAGCACCGCTAGCTCCACTATGGCCCCCTTTAACGCTTCTTCACGCAAGATGCACGCCACGCGATATGTTTGCCTCTGAGTTGGATGCGCGTATAAATAGTTCGCCAAGCCGACGGCACAGATCATCCGCTTCACCGATGTACACGCGGTACGGATCTTGTTGATCAGGCTTTCGAACATTCCAGCGATAGACAACTGGCTTGGCATAAACCTCCTGGCTTATGTTGCAACCTTTTTCCGGAGGAAACCTGAACGGCACGATCAGAAACATCCAGTACTGTGTTCCATTCAAGTTCCAAGTCGATTTGTGGGCATTCCTTTACCATCTGCCGAGTTGCACTGGCTACCGAGAACAGCAGGTCCCTCCACTCCGCAGATGATCCGCTTCGCAGATCACCTGCTCCGGTCGGGATGACAGGGCTGGGGTGACTTTCATCGTCTTGTGTTCGGTAATGTTGGCGGGATTGGACATCAATCTCCAACTTCCTAACTAGCTCTCATTCTGTCATCCCGACCGAGTCAGTTGACCGGCAAAGCCGGTCAACTGCGGAGTGGAGGGACCTGCTGTTCGGGTTGGTATCGATGACGCAAATACCATTCCGCCGCCAGGTCCTCCCACGTGGGATTCCGCTGCTGAATCAACCACTCCTTCTTGTCCGATTCCAGCCTCAGCTGCTTCTCCCGACCGATCGCCTTGTGCACATCGTCAAAAGATTCGTAATAGACCAGCCGATGACATTTGTAGCGCTTTGTGAAGCCGTCGATTTGGTCGCTCTTGTGCTCCCAAACCCGCCGATGCAGATCGTTTGTCATGCCGATGTACAGTACGCGGGCCTTGGACGCCACCATGTACACGCTGTAGTTGTGCTCCCTCACAGCAGGTCCCTCCACTCCGCAGGATGATCCGCTTCGCGAATCATCTGCTCCGGTCGGGATGACAGCGCTGGAGAGAGGGAAAGAACAATCACCCCTTCCACTCCTCCATCATCTTCACGAAATCCTTGAACAAATAATGCGAATCGTGCGGCCCGGGACTCGCTTCCGGATGGTACTGCACGCTGAACAGCGGCAGGTTCCGGTGGCGCAAGCCTTCGAGGGTGTTGTCGTTCAGGTCCATGTGCGTCAGCTCAACTTCGCTCTGCGGCAGCGAATCCGGGTCGACTGCGAAATTGTGGTTGTGGGCCGTGATCTCCACTTTGCCGGAGTGCAACTGCTTCACCGGATGGTTCCCGCCATGGTGGCCGAACTTCAGCTTGTACGTCTTCCCGCCGAGGGCGATGCCGGTGAGCTGATGTCCCAGGCAGATGCCGAAAATCGGCTGCCGGCCCATGAGTCGCCGAATGTTGTCCACCGCATAGGTACACGGCTCAGGATCGCCGGGTCCGTTTGAGAGAAACACCCCATCGGGCTTCAGCGACAGCACATCTTCCGCCGGCGTCTGCGCCGGAACGACCGTCACCTTGCAGCCTTCGCCGCGCAGCTTGCGCAGGATGTTCTGCTTGATTCCGAAGTCGTAAGCGACCACATGAAAGCGCTCCGGAACGTCCTTCACCCCGACCACTTCCACCGGCTCGTGCGAGCGCTCGCCGACCTCCCACACATAGGGCCGGTTGGTGCTGACCACCTTGGCCAGATCGGTTCCGTCCATTTTCGGGATCGACCGCGCCTTGGCAATCAGCTTCTCCGCATCGGTCTCAAGTGTCGAAACCACCCCGCGCATCACGCCGTGATCGCGCAGGTGCCGCACCAGGGCGCGGGTGTCGATATCCGCGAGCACCGGAATTTTGAATTGTTCCAGGTATTCCTCGGCCACCTGCTGCGAGCGCCAGTTGGAACTCACCCGCGAGAACTCGCGCACGATCAGCCCCTCGATGTAGGGCCGCGTGGCTTCATTGTCTTCAGGATTGGTGCCGTAATTCCCGATTTCGGGATTGGTGAGAACTACAATCTGGCCGCAATAGGAAGGGTCGGTGAAAATTTCCTGGTAGCCGGTGATGGAAGTATTAAAAACGACTTCCCCATAACATTCGCCTTTGGCACCGTAGCCTTTCCCTCGGAAGACTCTGCCGTCTTCCAGCGCAAGGATGGCCTGCATTTTTTCTCCGGGGAGTGGATTTTATAGATTGTAGCAAGGTTGACGACGGCGGCCAAGGGTTTGAGCTGTGGAATTCGGAAAGTTCGTACTAACCTTTCCCGCTATTCACGAACCGAGAGTTCACAGCCAGAATCGGGAGACACTGCGATTGGCAAACTGGGCTGTGCTGCCGCCAGTGGAAGGCCTTCCGTAAGAATTCCGGCAGGCCCACCACAGCAGTTCAGATGCGAGGGATCCTTCGCAACGCTCAGGATGACAAACGAATTTTCGACTCACCGCACCCGTCCCATCTTCTCGAATGGCCAATACCCGAAAACCGCCTTGCCGTAGATATAGCGCAGATTTACCGGGCCGAAATCGCGGCTATCGTTCGACAGATTGCGGTGATCTCCCAGCACAAAATAGCTGTGCGGGGGCACGACAATCTCCGGATAGGACCGGTCGTCCGCATAGGCTGGGGCCACGTAATCTTCGTCGACAGGCTCATCGTTGACGTAAACCTGGCCTCCGTCGATCCGCACCCGGTCCCCAGCCAGCGCAATGACCCGCTTGATGAAGCTTTGCGAAGGATTTCGCGGATAGCGGAACACCACCACATCGCCGCGCTCGATCGGCTCCAGCCGGTACACGAACTTGTTAACGAAGATGCGTTCCTGGTCGTTCAGCCCGGGCATCATGCTGATGCCCTCCACCTTCACCGGTTGGTACAGGAAAATGATGATGAACGAGGAGATCGCGAGGGCGATCACCAGATCGCGGACCCACACAGCCAATAACGGCCAATTTCTGGCGAGAGGAACCGCAGCCGTGGGTGCCGGCACAGCGGCAGGTGAAAGGCTCTCGACAGCGGCCACTGGCGCTTCCGCCGTCACTGCACTGGTCGTGTCAATCTCTTGCGCCATCCCAAGCTTCATTCTATACGGATACGCAACCTCTCAGAAAAGTTGTCATCGTGCCTGCGTGAACTTCGTGCCAGGCACGTATGATCACCAGCAGCGCACCCAGGACCTGCCGTTGCAAACTATAATGGTCCCGGCGTACCGACAATGCGACTCGATCCGCGATACAATGCAAAAAACCGGGCGGGGTACAATGCAACGATTGAGGATTTCTGCCATGTTGAAACGTGGGTTAACCCTGGCATTTTTGTTCGCGATCACCTTTACCCTCTCGGTTCCGAGGGCCACTTCCCAGCAGGAACAGGAAGGAGAGATCCCTGCCTATAACGCCGGGCCCCCTCCGAAAGGGACCAAACTGCCTCCCATACTGGCCAAGGAGCAGCTCTGGGGCGTGGACGCTACTTATCCATACCAGACCCACGCTTACGAACTGGCTTCCCGCATTCCGGCCGTGTTGCACCAGCAGCCGTGCTACTGCTATTGCGACCGTATCGGCCATAACAGTCTGCACAGCTGTTACGAGAATACCCATGCCGCCAAATGCGCCGCTTGCCTGAAGGAACTGTATTACTCTTACGACCAGCACAAGCGGGGAAAAAGCGCCAGGCAGATCCGGCAAGGCATCATCCGCGGAGAATGGAAGCAGATCGACCTGAACGCTGCCGCCAACATGAATTAGTCGTTCTGCCACGACGATTCTGGTCGTGGGTGCAAGACCTTGCAGCAACTACTCTGGCCCATTTGACGAGCCGTTCCGAGCCCGTATAATAGTGGCTCGCGCCGGCGTTCGTGGAATTTCCACAGTCAGCGTTGGGGCCTGGTTGTCTGGCAGTCACAAGGTTGCGGCTGGATGAAGACAAAACTACCAGGAAAATCTGAGCAGTCAGCGGCTAAGTCAAACAAAAGAGGTTCGGTTACGAAGAATACAGGAAGAGTCTTGCAAATGGCCCATAAGTCCACACCCAAGAAAGCGGTTGTTCCAGACCCGCAATTTGCACAGGCTGTGCAAAACTACGAGGCTGGCCTTCGCGCCATGCAGGAACACAAATTCGACAAGGCCCGCGGCTTCCTGCAGAAGGTTGCCGGCGGTCCCGCCAAGGAGCTTGCCGACCGCGCGGCCGTGCACCTGAACACGTGCAACCAGAAGATGGAGCGCACCGCCAACCAGTTCAAGACTCCTGAGGAACACTACGATTATGCGGTTTCGCTGATCAATATCGGGGACTACGTCAGCGCCCGCGAGCACCTTGATAAGCTCGCCAAGCAGGCTCCCAAAGCCGACTATGTCGCCTACGGCTTTGCCGCACTCGATTGCCTTACCGGGCATGTGGAAGACTCGCTTCGTCATCTGGATGAGGCCATCCGCATCAACCCCACGCTGCGCTTCCAGGCCCGCAACGATTCCGATTTCCAGAACCTGGCGGAGGACCCGCGTTTCACTGAACTGCTTTATCCGGATCCCGGCGCGGTCGCCGGTTCTGGTTCCGGCGCCAGTTTTGACGAGGAGCTCTAACTCACTTCAAATGGCGAACCCCCAGCAGCCCCGGGCGGATTCGCTCCGTTCAAAACCACTTCCCGCGGACGGGCTGCGGGTGGTTGCGATTGGCGGGGGCACAGGCCTCTCTACCCTGCTCCGCGGACTCAAGCAATACGTCATCACCAACGACCCCGAGAACCCCGCTGCACCCGAGTTGCGCACCATCGCCGAACTCTCCGCAGTCGTTACCGTCAGTGACGATGGCGGTTCGAGCGGACGCCTGCGCAAAGAACTCAACATGCTTCCGCCCGGCGACATCCGCAGCTGCATTGTCGCGCTCTCGCAGGATGAAGCCCTGCTCTCCCAACTCTTCTGCCATCGCTTTCAAAAGGGCTCGGGCCTCGAAGGCCACAGTTTCGGCAACCTGTTTCTGGCGGCGCTTACCTCCATTACCGGCGACTTTTCCGAAGCCGTCCGACTCTCTTCCGAAATTCTGCTGACACGCGGCCACATCTATCCCGCCACCACCTCCAATGTCGAACTCCAGGCCATCATGGACGACGGAAGCCGTGTTCTGGTGAAACCAGAATCACCGCCAGCAAGGGCAAAATTCAGAGAATTGCTGCTGGTGCCTCCGGATGTCGAACCGATGTCGCAGACTCTCGAAGCCATCGCCCGAGCCGATCTGATCACCATTGGTCCGGGATCGCTCTTCACCAGCCTGATTCCGAACCTGCTGGTACGCGGCATCGCCGGCGCAATCGTGAACTCGGGGGCCATCAAGGTGTACGTCTGCAACCTGATGACCCAGGCTAACGAGAGCCTGGGACTTACGGCCGCCGATCACATCCGCGCCCTGAATCGCCACGCTCAAACCCAGCTCTTCGATTTCGCCCTGATCAACCGTGCGCCGGCGTCGTCCGCTCTAAAGGCAAAATACGCGCTTGAAGGCGCCACCCAGATCGTCGCCGATCTCGACGCCATCGAAGAACTCGGAGTCTGCCCGGTGATGGGCGACTACCTCGTCGAAGACGGCAGCGCCCGCCACGCCACCGAACAAGTAGCTCAAGACCTGCTGGACCTGATGTCGCAAGCCCCCGCCGCCCACAACCCGGACAAAAGTCCCAGCAACAAAGTGACCACCCCCTAGAAGCCGTCATCCTCCGCGGACCTGTCATCCCGACCGGAGCAGTTGATGCACGAAGTGCATCAACTGCGGAGTGGAGGGACCTGCTGTGCTGAGCGAGCACCACCGCTCTGAACATGCGGGAGCGATGGCACCCCCACACGAAGCCATCCACCCCGAAGAAAGCACGGTGTGACCCATGCGGATGAACCTCCGCCGTCAGCCACTCCCCACGCCACGCTCGCGGTATATTGAATCGCATGCCCACACCTCAAATCAGCCGCATTGCCATCGCCATCATGGCCGCCGGCAAAGGCACCCGCCTCAAATCCAAACATCCCAAAGTGCTGCACGAGGTCGGAGGCAAGCCGCTGCTGGCACACGTCATCGCGGCCGCCGCCAAGGTCGTTCCGGCGAAGAGATATCT
This sequence comes from Terriglobia bacterium, assembly GCA_963798155.1. Classification (GTDB taxonomy): domain Bacteria; phylum Acidobacteriota; class Terriglobia; order Terriglobales; family Acidobacteriaceae; genus CAWCSH01. The sequence continues at coordinate 269,441 of CAWCSH010000021.1, read as the reverse complement.
ACGCCATCATCGGACACGAAGCCGAACGAGTACGCGAAGCCGTAGCCGGCACCGGCATCCAGTTCGTGCTCCAGAAAGAACAGAAGGGCACCGGACACGCCATCATGTCGGCGCGCGAAGCCCTCGCGGGCTACGACACCGTAATCGTCCTTTCCGGCGACGCGCCCCTCATCACCGCCGAAACCATCAGCAAACTGCGCGACTTCCACCAATCGAAAAAAGCCGCCATGACCCTTCTGACCGCCCGCCTCGACGATCCCCACGGATACGGCCGAGTCATCCGCCAGGGCCCCAGCAGCGATAACGTAAAGGCCATCGTCGAGCAGAAGGCGCTCTCGAAAGCGCAGCACAAGATTGCCGAGATCAATGCCGGTTTCTACGCCTTCGCTGCCGCTCCCCTGTTCCGCTACATCGACAAGCTCAGCACCGACAACGCGCACGCCGAGTTCTACCTGACCGACATGGCCGCAGTGCTGGTGCGAGCAAAACAGAAAGTGGTCGCAGTCGAAGCCAGCAATCCTTATGAAGTTCTCGGCGGCAACACCCGCGCCGAGCTGGCAGAGATCGACCAGCACATGCGAGCCGCCAAGAGCCGCCAGTTGATGGCCGATGGCGTGACGATTTTCCTGCCGCAGACCTGCGTCATCGACGCGGACGTCGAGATCGGCATCGACACCACAATTGAGCCCTTCGTCCAATTACTCGGAAGCACGAAAATCGGCAGCGAGTGCCGCATCCGGTCGTACTCAGTCATCCGCAACTCCGAAATCGGCGACGGTGTGCTGCTCCGCAACGGCTGCATCCTGGAAGATTCCCAGGTAAGCGCGGGGGCGATGCTGGGACCGTACTCCCATCTGCGTCCCGGAAGCGAAATCGGCGAAGGCGCGCACGTGGGCAATTTCGTTGAAACCAAGAAGATCCGCCTCGGCAAAGGCTCCAAGGCGAATCACCTCACTTATCTCGGAGATGCCGAAATCGGCGCAGGCGTCAACATTGGCGCAGGCACCATCACCTGCAACTACGACGGAGTGCACAAACACAAGACGGTGATCGAGGACGGAGTGTTTCGTCGGCAGCGACTCAACCCTGGTTGCGCCGGTCAAGCTGGGCAAGGGCTCCTACGTCGGCGCGGCCTCGTGCATTACGGATGACGTTCCGCCGGAATCTCTCGCCATCGGCCGCGGCCGGCAGATCGTGAAAGAAGGCTGGGTGAAAGCTAAGCGGGAAGCGCAAACATCCCGATCAAAATAGTAGACCGGGACTAATTCGATCGCGCTGGAGACTTCACCCACGCCAGCAAAAAGGCCAAGAGAAACCCCAAATCTGCCCACGCCCAGGGGAGCCACAGATGCGGCAGGCCTCCGTGTAACTCATACCAGAACACCACCCCTGCGTAGGAAGCCTTCAGTGCAATGCCGTACCAGATGAAGCTTCGATATCTAGCGACGTCGGTAGCGATTTGAAAAAACATCACCCCGAAAATAATGAGCTGCAGTGCCGGGAATTGCACTTAACCAAAATGACTTGGCGGAGTTACCCCGCCGATTTTGAATATCTGAGGGCCAAACAACAGAAAGGCCGCCCCCAAAACACCATCGTAAATACCGGCGACGACGAATAACGTTTTCATCCAGGTGGCGTTCATTCGTAAGCTCCCTGCTCTTGCGGGCACGAATTTCCGACTGATGGAATTTGGCCCGGCGCTCACGCGTGAACTCCTCCGCATAGAGCCGCTCCGCCAATTCTCTAAATCCTGCTTCCAGTTCCTCCACGCTCATATCTGTGGGCCGGAAGTTTACATCAAAAAGCGTGCAAAGGTCCCAGGCGCCATCGTGCAACACTCTCTTTTCTTCTCGGAGCCGCTGCAAGAGCGGAGTGCCTCGAAACGCGGTTTGAACCGTGATTTGCACGTCGTACAGTCCGCTCTCCTTCACGAAGCTCAGGACTGCTTCGAACGACTCGGGGCCGGTTCCATTCAACCCGAGAATGAAACAACCATTGACGGTGATTCCCTTCTGCTGGATGCGATGCACGGCTCGCATGTATTTATCAACTTGCCGCGCCTTCCAGTTTGATTTCAACTCGAGGCCATCCAATGCGCCAAAGGCCGTGCTTTCAAAGCCGATGAGTAATTGTGCGCAGCCAGCCTCCGCGACCAAGTCTAGCAATTCTTCATCCTCGGCTACCGACAAGTCTGTCTCGGTAAACCATCGGACTTGCTGCTTGGCAAGCTCTCGCATGAGGCGTTTGGAATGGGCTTTATTCGCGAAGGTGTTATCGTCCGCGAATTCTACGAACGGATGCCGCCACAGAGACTTGATGTAAGCGATTTCGTTCAGCACATTTGGCACAGGCTTGAGCTTGTACATGGGAGAAATAAGCAGTGAAGCCGCGCAAAACTCACAGCGGAACGGGCATCCGCGTTGCGTCTGAACGGTCAGGCGGTTGTAGCACGAGATATCAAGCAAGTCATAACGCGGTATCGGGGACCTCGACAGGTCCCAGCTGATTCGGCGGCCATCGTACACACGGGCGAGGCCTTTGGACGATTGGAGGTCCGAAGCCACCTGATTCCAGGTAACCTCCCCTTCTCCCAGCACGACTGCATCTGCATGTGACGCGGCCTCGTCGGGCAAAGCTGAGACGTGCAATCCCCCAAGGATGACCCGAGTTCCGTGCGCTCTGTAGCGATCCGCAAGTTGGTAAGCCTCATTGATCTGTGCCGAGAAGCTCGAAATCGCGACCGCGTCGAATTCTCCGGGAATATCGGGGATTGCCGCCAGATCGGGCACTTCCAAGTATTCCAAACTGATGTCATCGGGTGTTAACGCGGCGAGAGTCAGCAAGCCCAGGCTGGGCAGCGACGCTACGATCCTGTTCCGTTCAACGAATCCCGGAAGCGTCAGACCGAGTGCGGTAAGCTCCGGGTTGTGAGCCCGGACACCACTCATGGCAATCAAGCCCAGCTTCATCGAAAGGACCCGCCCACCAATATCGCGAGCACACCCATGAGCAAAGATGCGACTGGGATTGGAAAAAGGTGCCGCAGGGGTTTGCGCCACGCTGCAAGGAAGCAGCACGGCGGCATCGTCACTGCACCGATCAGAAGCGAGGCAGAAGCGATTTTCATCCAAACCCCGCCGATGCGCATTGGGGTCGCGGTCAGGAAGAATGCGAGATTAAGGATGCCGAGCGCAGGGAAGGAAATGTGACCCAGCCTAGCCAGTCTTCTTCGATAAGAAGCGTATCCTCCCATCCAGTCATCCCGATGGAAGAAAAGACCGCCGCCTATTCCAGACAGTATTCCGGCAAGTATGAAGATCCATCCTGCAAATAGATTTGCCGTCGGCAACATAGCTTCGGTCGCTTGGATCTCAAGAGCTGAAATTCTACTCTTTGTCGCCGTCGAACGACACAAATGAGAAGAGCGCCGATTCCTCGGCGCTCTCTGCGTTCTCTGCGGTCAAATGCCTTACTTCGACACCGCCGCAAACAAGTCCGAGTGCATCAGCGACTGGAACTGCTTGTCATCGGTCGAGAAATGAAATTGCAGGTCGGAGCTGTCCGAGTTCACCGACACGTTATCGAGCGCGACCTTCTCCGTAGGCGAGGCCGTCATTTTCTTGTAGAGCATGCCGGCTTTCACCAGGGATGACAGGGTCGCGGCAGTCATGGAATCCGAAGTCACCACATCCAGATCAAACTTCACGCCGTTGGAAAAATTCATGGTGTAACGCGATCCCAGCAGGCGCTTCTTCATGGTGTCGAAATCTGCCAGGCGCGAGGCATCGCCAAGCGCCGAGCGCATAATGTTCTGGGTTCCCTTCTGGTCGAGCACGCTCCACACCATTCCCGAATCCGCCGAGCCGATCATGTCCACAATTTGCCCGTTGGAATCGAGCGTAGGAGTGTATCCGTCGCGCGCATCGAGCGCTCCCTTGACGGCGCTGCCGTTGCCGAACAGCAGCGTGTTGTCATCTAGAAAGCTCATCTCCATGCCGTTGCCCATGGGGTAGATATCGGAATTGTGGTGTTTGACGGCGCGAATTTTGCTCAGCCGCATTTTCTTCAGCACCACCGGCGCGGAAAAGCTTCCCTGCGCCACGCCCACCACCTGAAGCCCCTGCTTGTTGCGGTAAGAGGCGAATGCCAACTGGTCGACGTCGCGATCGGCATTGATGCCCAATCCCTTCAATGCGACTTCAAACTGCTTGAGGTTCTCCGGCAGCACCTGCTGCTTCAGCGCCATGGCCGTGTCGGAGTTGCGCAGGGCGCGATAGTCCACGCAGATAATTTGCTGCACTTCCGCTGGGATTGCGCTGCGCGCTGAGCTGCTCAGCGGCATCGCCCAAGCCGAGGCCGCAAGCGCCAGCACACAGCAGGAACGGCCCACACATTTCAATGCATTCATAGACTACCTCGGAGGATATGTGCGTTTAGATGCGAGATGTACTCTGCCAGTCAACTGCCTTGCCCTTCATTGTAGGCCATTCCCAGGGCATCGAAACACGAACGAAAGTACAGGGAAGCGTAATCACCTGGGTGCGGGGAGGTTCATCCACCACTGATTACTGCGAACTGCCTGCGCATGTCTGCGGCGAAGACCTGGTCTTTGATGGACTCCACATTGATCTCCACATTGGCCAACGCGCCCTCGATCGCCGCACGCGCCAGCGCCCTGGCCGTGGTGAGGTCGGATTTCATATTCGGATTCGTAATCGGCCCCAGCGTCTCCGCCAGCTGCGCTACTTCCCTCGCCCGCTCAGCCACACCCAGCGGAACACTGGTTGCCAGCTTCAGGGCAGCTTGAATCAGGTCATCCCCGTTTGCGGACTCCTTCGCCTGCTTGTACGCCTTCATCACCGCGTTGTAGGACTCGGCGTCGGCATCGATCGCAGCCTTCAACTCCTCTCGCAGCTGCGACAGGCGCGCGATGGCATCGCTCAACTCGCGCTCGAATTGCACATACGCCTTCTTTCCGCGCGACATCGAAGCCACCATGGTCGCCAGTCCTGCGGCCATCGCGCCGCTTGCAGCCGCCGCGCTTCCTCCGCCCGGTGTCGCGGTCGGCGCCGCCAGCTGTTCGACGAATGGCTCCACTCCAGCCCGCAGCCCGCCCACCGCCATCTTGCCGCCCATCACCGCCGTCAGCCGGTTTTCCAGGATCAGCGACGAATCGAAATTCTCCACCTGCAGAAACCACTCTGCCGCCTGCTCCAGCGCCGCCTTCGGAATCAGACCGACAATCTCACTGCTTACCGGCACCACCCCGTGCCGGGCCGCCTCACGCTTCACCAATTCGAACACGCGGTGAACCGGCGTCTGCTCAAAATCAGTCAGGTTCATCGAAACCTGCGCCTGCCCGCGCACCAGAAAGCCCGCTCCCTTCACAAACCGCAAACCGCCATTTGAAAAGCGCACCGTCTTGGCGATCTTCTTGGCGATTTCCACGTCCGGCGTATTCAGGAACACGTTGTAGGCGATAAGGAATTTTCGCGCCCCCACCACCGTCGCGCCTGCGGTCGGATGCACTCGCAACTCGCCAAAATCCGGGCTGCCGCGCCGGGATTAGTCGCGATTTCCGCTCGAATTCCTTCAAACTGCCCGCGCCGGATGTTCTCCAGGTTCTGCCGTTCCGGCGAAGTTGCCGCCGCTTCGTAGAGGTACACCGGCACTTCATACCGCTTCCAGATCTGCTCACCCACATGCCGCGCCATGGCCACGCAGTCTTCCAGCGTGACGCCGTCGATCGGAATGAATGGCACCACGTCCGCCGCACCCATCCGCGGATGCGCCCCCTTGTGCTGGGTCAGATCAATCAGCTCGGCCGCTTTGCCTACGCCGCGAATCGCCGCTTCCTGAATGGCCTCCCGCTCACCCACCAGCGTGATCACGCAACGGTTGTGGTCGGCATCCATCTCGCGGTCGAGCAGGTACACGCCATCCATCTTCATGGCCTCGACAATGGCGTCAACCTTCGCTTTGTCGCGGCCCTCAGAAAAATTGGGAACGCACTCCACCAGTGTGGACATAAGCGAGCAGAATATCTTTGAACCTCAACCCCTGCAACATCCGCAGTCTCTTCCCAATCGGATTACTCCGTGAACCCCTGTGCCCTCTGTGGTGTAAGCCCTTCAGCCCTGGGAACCGGATCAAGGACACTTGAAAAACTTGCCGATCCCCAGCCGCACCTGCACGGTGTTGATCCCGGGATTCGGGGCGGTCAGCCCGGCGTTCGAGATGTGCATGTAGCGGACTTCGACGCTCCAGGTGCGCACGGCGCCCACCAGGTGCATGCCCAGTGCGGCGCTGGAGGTGAAGTTCACGCTCGAGGTCCCGCTCGGCACTTTGTGGTTGGTGAACAGGGTGCCACCATTCAGCTCAAAATACGGAACGACGCTACCCCTGGTAGCAAAATTCCACTTCAGCGTGAGCGGATTCACGCCCACCCCGTAGGCTGTGTTCCTGGGCTGGAACACTACGAAAGCAGGCACTGCGTCGATGGCATACTCGAATCTGCCTTTGAGAAAACCCGGCCCATGCGGCTGGGTGAGAATCCATCCATAGCGCACGCCCAGGTTCCACACGCCGGTGTTGGAGGTCCCTCCCGGAACGGTGTAGCCGCCACCGCTCCATACCTGGATTTCATGCCCGCCGTCTTCCACCCGGGTCTGGGCGAAAACCGAGCAGCTATAAAGCAAGAGGACTGCAATGATCAGCGGTTTCATGGATCGGAATGAAAGGGATTCTCTCAGAACTTACATCGCATCCGATGGTTCCGGTGAAAGAATCGTCGAGCAGGTAACAAATCGGTCAACCATGCCTCGGTTTTGTAGAAGGCCAGGCGCTTCCCTTTTGCAATCTTCCCGCCCTACAATGTAACGCGATTGGAACGCCAGGAACCCGCCACGTCGCGAAGCGCGGCTCAGCCAATAGGAGATGACATGCCGAAATACGTGATCGAACGCGACATTCCCGGAGCCGGGAGCATGACGGCCGAGCAGTTGCAGGGAATTTCTCAAAAATCCTGCAGCGTGCTGCAAAACCTTGGCCCCAGCATCCAGTGGGTTCACAGCTACGTTACGGGAGACAAGATCTACTGCGTGTACATCGCCCCCAATGAAGAAGTCATTCGAGAGCATGCCAAGCGCGGAGGCTTCCCCGCCAATCGCATCTCCGAGATCAAGAACGTAATCGATCCCACGACCTCGGAAGGTCCGGCGGCCTAGCGCTACAAACCCAGGCCACCATCCACAGCCAGCACTTGTCCGGTAATGAAGTGCGGGGCCATAGCAAAAAACATCACCGCGTCTGCCACTTCTTTTCCTGTGCCATTCCGCCGCATCGGAGTCTGCCGGGCCATGCGCCGCATGAATGGGACGGCAGCTTTCTCCGCGAGATCGATCATGCCCGGAGCCACACAGTTCACCGCAATCTCCGGCGCCAACGCCTTCGCCATCACCCGGGTCAGCATGTGCAGCGCCGCCTTCGAGGAGCAATAGTGCGCGTGGTCGGGCCAGGGTCGCAGCCCGCCCAGCGATCCCAGGTGGATGACCTTCCCCTTGCGCTCGCGCAGCAGCTTCAGGGCCTCCCGCGTGACCAGGAAAGGGCCCCGTGTGTTGGTGGCAAAAATGGCATCCCACTGCTCGACGCTGATCCTTGCCAGCTCCACCGTTTCGTAGTTCGCGGCATTGTTGACCAGGATGTCGAGCCCGCCAAACTCCCGGGCCACCTCTTTCACCACCGACCGGACGGCCTTCTCCTCCCGGATGTCGCAGCGCAAAGCCACCGCCCGGACGCCGAATCCGCCGAGATCGACTACGGTGTGCTGCGCCTCGCGCGCGGAGGTAAGAAAGGTGATGGCCACATCAGCTCCGGCCCGGGCCATCGCGAGAGCAATTTCCCGGCCCAACCGCTTGGCCCCGCCTGTGACCAGCACGGCCTTTCCCCTCAGGGGTTTATCCACATCCGGCATGGCTGTGATTGTACCCTTTGGGCAGAATTTCGGGATTGCGAGCTGAATCATCCCGAGCTCGAAATGAACTCACCTGGAGAAAATTGACAAATTGCGGCAGGCTCGGCGTCAGGCCATATCCAAATGGGACGGTTTTTCGCGAACTCCCTCTCGAATCGTCACTCCCGTCTGGAAAGTCGCTGCGCGAGAGTCTAAAATCCGCCCATGCCAGCCCCGCGCCAGGTCGTGGTGTATTCACGCAAGGGCTGCCATCTCTGTGAGATTGTGAAAGAAACCCTGAACAAGCTGGAGCGCCGCGGCGGCTTTCTCTGGCAGGAAGTGGATGTCGATTCCAGCGAAGACCTTCGCCGTCAGTTCACCGACGAAGTTCCGGTGGTCTTTATCGATGGGCGCAAGGCCTTCAAGTACCGCATGGACGAGCGCGAATTTCTGCGCAAGCTGGAGAACTAGCTCCAAAAGCTTCTCACTCGAAGCGCAATCCCTGGATGGGATCAAGTTGGGATGCCTTGCGCGCAGGATAGTACCCGAACAGAACACCAATTCCGGCCGAGAAGATCACGCTGATGCTGAGAACTGCGGGAGTAATCTCGGTGGGAAACTGGAACAGCCGCTCCACCACGTAAGAAGAACCAACTCCCGCCAGCAAACCGAATACTCCGCCCAGCAGGCTCAAGACAATCGCCTCGCCGAGAAATTGGATTTGTACATCCCACTCGGTTGCGCCGACCGCCAGCCGAACTCCGATTTCCCGCGTCCGCTGCGTTACCGATACCAACATGATATTCATCACGCCGATGCCGCCTACCAGCATGGCAAGCGAGGCAATGCTGGCCATCAGGATGGTCATAATCTGGGTGGTTGCCAGCTGCGCCTTAATAAATTCCTCGGGACGCCGGATACTGAAGTCATTGTCCTCGGTAGCGTGCAAGTGGTGCCGTTCCCGCAGCATTCCGGTGATCTGCCGCATGGCCGGCGGCATGGCCTGCGGCGATACTGCCGAACAAAAAATGTCGTCCAGCCAGAAGGTTCCGGTAAGCCGCTTCTGCACCGTGGTGTACGGCATGAGAATGAAATCGTCCTGATCGCGACCATTGGCGTCGAATCCACGCGCCTTCAACACCCCCACCACCTGGCACGGCAAAGTCTGCATCCGCACGGTTTGTCCAACAGGATTTTCCGGCCCGAACAGATTGAGCGCGACCGTATGTCCTAGAACGCACACTGCGGCATCTCCATCCACATCCGCGTCGGTGAAGAAGCTGCCCTGCTGCACCGTCCAGCGCCGGATCTCCAAAAATGCCGGGGTCACTCCCCGATAGAAAGTCGCCCAGTTTTCGTTGCCATACACCACCTGGATGTGGCCATCGACATTGGGGGTCATGGCCTTGATCAGAGGAATCTGATTCTCAATCGCCCGCGCATCGGCCATCACCAGCGAACGTGTGCCGCGCGACCCGGCGCGCCGGCCATTGGTCATGCGCGCTCCGGCTTCAACCCAGATGAAGTTGTCGCCCAGGCTCTGCAGCTGATTTTCCACCTGGCTGGTGCCGGCATTGCCGATGGCGACCACGCAGATAAAGGCGCCGATGCCGACGGAGATTCCGAGGATGGTCAGCACGCTCCGCAGCCAGTTCCGCCGAAGAGCGGCAAAAGCTTCGCGGATCAGACTTCTGAAGTGCATCTGCTACTAATCTACAGCGTACCGCCGGAGGTGGAAAGCTGGAGTTACTGCTTCGCGGCAAATTTTGCGGATGAATTCGGGTCCAATGGAAGCACCGCGGAGAGCACGGTTCCATTCTCGCTCGATGCCAGCCTAAGTTTACCCTTGAGTTCGTTAACCCGTTCGCGCATCCCTGCCAGACCTACGCCGACTCCATCGCCCCCCTGTTCAAAGCCGTCCAGCACTTCGGGGGGAACTCCCCGTCCATCGTCCGAGATGGTCATGCAAACCGACTCCGCATCGATGTTCAGCGCAATGCTGGCGTTCGAACTCTCCGAATGGCGGTGCACGTTGGTTAACGCTTCTTGCAAAATTCTGAAGAGGGTAAGTTCCACCCTCTCCGGCAGGCGCGGAAATTCGTCTGGAATCTCAAGACTGACGGGCAAGCCGCTGCGACGCGAGAATTCTTCGATGTAGGGCGTGATTGCGGCAATCAGGCCGGCTTCGTCCAATAACGGCGGATGCAACAGGTGAGACAGGGTCCGGATCTCAGACATCGCATTCGTCACGGCTCCCCGGGTGTCTCGGAGCAACTCGGCCAGTTTCGCAGGATTCGCGGTCTCCATGGTGTCCAGGTTCATCTTCACGCTGACCAGGTGCTGCCCAACACTGTCGTGGAGATTGCGGGCGATCCTGCGCCGCTCTTGATCTTGCGACTGCAAGAGCCGGTTCGAAAGCATGCGCAACACCTCCAACCCTTTCTCCACCCGCACCTCCGCCTCTTGCCGCGCTGTCCGTTCCGCCCTCAGCAGCTGGGTCAGGACCATCGCTGAGCAGGTGAACTCGGCAAGGCTGGTCATCAGCCGGACATCTTCCCGGTCGAACTTTTTGTCAGCGTGATGGCTGACCACCCAGATCGTTCCATGGATCTTCTCTCCGCACTCCGGGATGGGCAGCACCAGTCCCTCGACCAAAGGAGGTTGCACTGGCTTGAAATACTCGAAATAGCGTCCGGGAAAGGAAAACAGCTGCGGGCTGCGGCGATCCATGGTTACGCCGCAGGGGCTGAAATTCCTGGGTGTGTGCCCGCCCACGTAGGGTTTGTAAGCCCCGGCGAGGTTCGTCCAGCGGAAAATCTGGGCTCCACTTTCGTCGGTTTCGAGCAGGCTGATTCCTGCCGTGCCGGCACCGCACAATCTCATCGCAAAACCCAGCAGCATGTCAGCCAGTTGCTCGGGGCACTCGTGCATGGCTTTCGCGACGGCGCGGAGCGCTCGGTTCTCTTCCTCGGGCTGCGGCATGCGTTGGCCTCGTTGCTTGAGCTGATCGGTGATCAGAATGTCTTCGAGACAGGCTGGAGTATCGAGAATCTGCTGCCATCTGCCGCTCTGGGGTTCGGCGAACTCTACGCTTCCTGCCATGAGGATGACCTATATCGAAGTGCCCTACCGTAATTGTAAGTCTAACAAATCATGCATCTTGGATTGGCGACAACTCTCTGGGCCGGTTTAGATGCGATCTCCCTCTGAACTTTTGCATGCTCACTTCGAGTTCATCCAGAGATTGAGCTCTGACCATTCGACCAGCGCTGGCCACGCATCAAAAATGCGATGCGCTTCCTTCCGCTAAGAACCTGGTGGAACCGCCTGCGGTCCAACTACTGGTTTATTCCCACAGCCATCATCGGACTTGCGTTCGGACTGGCCTATGGGATGCTATCGCTGGACGCGAGTCTGCCCGCCAGGTACATCCTCCATCTCAGTTGGATTTACACCCGTGATGCCGCCGGCGCCCGGGCGCTTCTCTCCGTGACCTCCCAGTCGATGATCACCGTGGCCGGCGTGGTGTTCTCGATCACCACTGTCGCTTTGACATTTGCCTCCAATCAATTTGGCACCCGCGTGCTGCGCAACTTCATTCACGACGTCGGCAACCAAACGGTTTTCGGCATATTTCTCGGAACTTTCATCTACGGGCTGCTGGTCATGCGCCGGGTGGAAGGAACCGACAACGGATTTCTGCCCAGCCTCTCGGTAGCCGTCGGCATCTTCCTGGCCGTTGGTAGCACCTTCACCCTGGTGTATTTCATCCATCATGTGATCGTCAGCCTGGAAGCTGAGACCGTGGTCGCCAGAATCGCGGCCGACCTCCATTCCACAGTTGAGTTCTTATTTCCTGAGCAACTGGGCGTGGACAAAGACAAAGCGCAACTCGAGGCCGAGTCTCTTCCCACCGAGCCGCCGCCTGATTTCGACGAACGCTCATGCCTCCTCAACAGCACAGATGAGGGATTCATCAGCCAGGTCGACAGTGACCGCTTGTTGAAGCTGACGGTGAAACATGATCTGGTCGCTCGAATTGTGCTGCGCCCCGGGGACTTCGTTTTCGAAAAAGCTCCCCTGGCGCAGGTATGGCCAAAAGAGCGGGTAAACGAAAATGTGCTGAAGGAAATTCGCGGCACCTTTGATATTCAGCGCCAGCGTACCTACGAGCAGGACGTCGGGTTCGTGCTACAGCAGCTGGTACTGCTGACCACCCGGTCCTTATCTCCTGCGATCAATGCGCTCGGCACCGCCATGGACAGCATCGACCGGATTGCGGCGGCATTGGTGCTGCTCGGCAATCGAAAAATTCCTTCCGCCTACCGGTACGACGAAAAGAAGAACCTGCGGGTCATTGCCCAACCCTGGAGTCTCGAACTACTCACCGACGAAGCTCTCAACCCACTGCGCCAGGCGGCGTCTCAGCAACCGGTAGTGATCGGGCACATGCTGGGAATTCTCGGCCGCGCCATGCACCACGTCGCCAATCAGGAACTGCAAAGCCGCTTGCGCGCTCACCTCAAGTTATTAGAGCAGGCCTCCAGGCAGTTTCCCCAAACCATCGACCGCGCTCTGGCAGAGCGCGCGTTCTCCGAAGCTGTTCGAGAAGGACCGGCGGCCTGAACAGAGCTGGCGGCAACAATGTAGCGAATTATGAAGCTTGTGGAATTAGTACTTCGAGGCCGGGTTCTTCATCCGAAAAGAGATGTCGCCCACTTTGTAGCCCAGCTCGTCCTGAGACGTAGTTTCGGGAGCGATCTTGCCGCTCCGAACGGCAGTAAATGCAGCCACCAGCCGCGATAATACCGCGGGGGATGCAACCGGAATGTTGTGCGCGCCCAGCACCATCTTCAGCTGCGGCGCCAGCGCGCGCCAGTCGTCGAATGGATGCAGAGTAAGCGTCAAGATCGGTTTCCGGACGGTAGAGCCAAATCGTCGCCGGATAGTAGGTGTCTCCGCTGAAAAGCAGGCCATGCGCCCGATCAAGAAGACAGATCGCATCCGGAGTATGTCCCGGCGTGGCGATCACCTCGAGTACCCGGCCTCCCAGCGCAATGTGATCTCCGTCGAGGATATAGTGCGTAATCTTCCATGCCCGGGTGGCATACGCTTTCGCCTTAAATCCCTGCGGCAGCTCACCACAGATGTTCCCAGCCGCAATTTCGGCCTGCGCATCCTGCCGCGAGCCCCTGGCATTCTTGCGGGTGAAGTCACTATTCATCCCATAGATGGATTTGAACTGCCAGTTATCGCCGACATGATCGTTGTGAGTATGAGAATTGACCACCACGATCGGCAACCGTGTCAGCTCGGCGGTGACCTGCTTCAGATCGCCGATGCCCATGCCGGTGTCAAACAGCAGCGCCCGCTTGTCTCCCAAAATCAGGTAACTAATGGTCTCTTCGTACTGGTGGGGCTCGTAAATTGCGAAAACCCCGGAGGTGACTTCGTAAACCTCGAACCAGGAATCGCGGAGCGGCACCCGCTTGAGACTCTGGTATTCCGGCCGAGGCAGGGCCCGGCACCACTCCGGCTCCGTCTGCGCCAGAGAAGGAGTTACGAGCGATAAAAGGCAAAACAGCGCGAAAGGAAATTTCAAGTGGAGAAAACTCTGGCGGAGAGGGTGGGATTTGAACCCACGATACCCGTTAAGGTATGTCCGCTTTCGAGGCGGATCGTTTCAACCGCTCACGCACCTCTCCGCGCCAAAAACTCTAAAAATTGTCCTGCGAGAAGCGAAGCATCCCTACCCACAGCACACTGCGACGGCGCCTCTTCTTCCACCTTCAACGGTGGCAAATGCCACGCCTCAATTCCATAGCAGGATTATGACCCGCCCTCGCGCCGCTCTCGAAAGAACGACTGCAATAACTCCGCGCACCGGCCGCCAAGCACGCCGCTACGAACATCCATGTGGTGGTTCAACTGGGGATGGTTGAGCACCTGCAACACCGAGTGGACCGCTCCAGCTTTGGGATCATCGGCGCCGTAAATCAGCCGCTTCAGCCGGGCGTGTACCATTGCACCCGCGCACATCGCGCACGGCTCAATTGTAACAAACAGTTCGCAGCCCGAAAGCCGGTGGTTACCAAGGGCAGCCCCCGCCTGCCGCAGAGCAATCATCTCTGCGTGAGCGGTCGCATCGCGGTCGGTGATGTTGCGGTTCCACCCTCGGCCAACGATTCTTCCGTCCGAAATTACCAGGGCGCCGACCGGCACTTCTCCCGCCTCTAGCGCCCGCTGCGCATGGCGCAGCGCCTCCTCCATCCAGAGCTCGTCAAATGCGGTCGCGGATTGCGGGTCAGCCATGACTGGCAGCATATCTGAAGCTGGACGCTGGCATCCACAAAAAGCCCGGTCTCCACTCGAATCGGGTTTGACATCGTCCCCCGGCGACAGGCTCGCCGGTGACATGAGTGGTGATTCCGCAACCGCTTTTCCGCCTTCCTCCGCGCATCTCAACCCATATGCAATGCGTTAGAATCGAATGGTTGGCTCCTCCTCCCATTCGAACCGTCCTGCGCTCCGGCCTCATCGCACTGGCTTTGCTCTCGGCCTCACAAGCTCCCGCCAGAGCTGGCGCTCCTCATGCCGGAGAAACCAGCTTCAAGCTGATCTCAATCAAGGTTGCGGGAGAGAACCGCTTCCCTGCTGCCGACGTCATCAACACCACCGGACTGCAAGTCGGTCAAATGGCAAATGAAGACGACTTCAAAAAAGCCACCGAACTACTCGGGGAAACCGGGGCTTTCCACGACGTGATGTATAGCTACCAGTACTCGCCCGAAGGCGCCAAACTTGAGCTCCAGCTCACCGACAACGACAACTTCGTTCCCGTGCGTTTCGACAACATCGTGTGGTTCTCCGACCAGGAACTTCTGCAGAAGCTGCATGCGCTGGTTCCGCTCTTCGATGGCCAGTTGCCCCTTTCCGGCAACCTCGCCGACCAGGTGTCAACCGCTCTCCAGTCGCTGCTGATCGAGCGCAAAGTACCGGGAGAAGCCGATTACCTGCGTGCCGGCGACAACAATGGCCCGGTCGGCGCCATCGTTTTCAGTGTCACCGGTCCGCACATCACCATTCGCAAAGTCGAATTCAGCGGCGCCGGCACGGCGGAATTGGCCCTGCTGCAGGCAGCGGCCGAGGCCTTGCAGGGGCAGGAGTATCTGCAATCCATGGTGCGCTTGCAGGCCGACAAGATCTTTCGCCCCATCTACCTTCAGCGCGGATATTTGAAGGCGAACTTTGGCGATCCCCAACCGAAAGTCGCCGAGCAAACTCCGGAGCAGACCACCGTCGACCTCACCATCCCGGTCACTCCCGGCGAGCAGTACAAGTTGGCCGGAGTCGAGTGGTCCGGCAACAAGCTGTTCCCCTCCTCCAAACTGCAGTCGGTGATTCAACTCAAGGACGGCCAGCCGGCTAACCAGCTGGAACTCGAAACCGACCTTGAGGCGGTGAAAGCGCTCTACGGGGCGCAGGGATACATGGGAGCGACCGTCCGTCCCACCGCGCACATGGACGACGCCGCCTCCACCGTACAATATAAAATCGCGGTCAGCGAAGGCGCGGTGTACCACATGGGCGAACTCGAGATTCGGGGGCTGGATTCACACACCCGAGATGTCGTGAACCTGAAATGGACGCTGCGCGAAGGCGACGTCTATGACGACAGCTTCCCCAAGCGCCTGCTCGACCAGCTCTACCGCGACGGCACCCTGGATAATTCTTGGAAGGTAACCGTCCACGCCACCGCCGACGACAAAGACAAGACTGTGGACGTAACCTTGCGGTTCGAGTCGAGGAGATAAGAGGAGTGCGGAGAATCGCGGACCGGCGAGAACCCCGAAAATGGCCGCACAAATGAAACTTATTTCATCCAGCGTCATCTCACCAACATCCAGAGTTCAGGAGAAATCACACATGGAGCATGCCCGTATGAGATCCGGTTTCGGAACACTAAGAGTCACCTTGCTTGCTTTGACCTTCGCACTGCTCACCCTTCCGGCCCTGGCAGCGGGTAAACCCCAAACCTTCACCGGCGAGGTAAGCGACTCCATGTGCGGAGCCAAGCACATGATGGAAGGCAGCGCCGCCGCCTGTACCCGCGAATGCGTCGCCAAAGGCGCGAAATATGCGCTGGTGGTCGGAGACAAGGTGTACACCCTCGACACCTCTGACAAGTCCAGTCTCGACAAGCTCGACAAACTGGCCGGCGAGAAAGCCAAGGTCATGGGAACCGCCGACGGCGACACCATCACCGTCAGCTCGGTGGCATCCGCCAAGTAGCTTTCATCAACGCCGCGGGAGTCCGATCTTCCCGGCGAGGCAGGTGGAGGTGCCATCCCGGCTTCCGCCTGTTTTTTTTGGCGAATTGCCCAACTTTTCATATTGTGGGCCGATTCGCTGTGTTAGATTTAGCGCGGCTTCACCAAATTTCAGCTCGCAGCTCACTGGAGGGATAGGCGAATTGGGCAAGGACATGGTCCCCAAGCGGATCTTTTTCACCAAGGGAGTCGGAAAGCACAAAGAGCGGCTCACCTCCTTCGAGCTGGCGTTGCGTGACGCCGGCATCGCGGCCCAGAACCTGGTGCGGGTTTCGTCCATTTTCCCGCCGCAATGCAAGCTGATCGCCCGCTCCCAGGGGCTCACCTACCTGAACCCGGGCGAAGTCGTATTTTCGGTCGTGGCTGAGAACTCTACCCACGAACCGCACCGCCTGCTCGCGGCGAGCATCGGCGTGGCCATTCCCGCCGACCGCAACACCTACGGCTACCTCAGCGAACACCACTCCTTCGGCGAAACTGAAGATTCCGCCGGAGACTACGCCGAAGAACTCGCCGCCGAAATGCTCGCCACTACCCTCAACGTCGAGTTCGATCCCGACCGCTCCTGGGACGAGAAGAAGGAAATCTACCGCATCTCCAACAAAATCGTTCGCACCGCGAACGTGACCCAGTCCGCCGTTGGCGACAAGCGCGGCCTTTGGACGACGGTGATCGCGGCCGCGATTTTCATCTTCGACTGAGACAGGCGGACCGGCCCGCGCTTTTACTCTTCCGCCATTCCGCTCTTCCAATCTAAGAAGCTTGAGCCAGAGGGAGTCATCCCTCTCGCTCGTACCAACGCGGTCATCGCTTGGGTGCGCGTTCCATGGAAAACACCGCAGGTGCTTTCTCAGGGTTGGAGTGTCCATCAGGCGTGGACTACACTTACGCCGATTGTTTGCGAGGTGGAGAATGTTCACGCCAAAACAAGTGCTCCGGCATCCTCTTTGCTTTGTGCTTCTGTCGCTTGCTCTTGCAGCGCCGGTGAGCGCCCAAGCGCCAGCTGAGAGCGCATCGCCGGATGCAGCCCGCTGCGAGCGCCTCATTCAGGTCACCCTGGCGAACACAAAGATCACCGCGGCGCAGTTTGTCGCAGCCGGAAACTTCTCCGGCCCGCGCGCCCCCTTCAGCGGCGCGGATCTCTCGAGCCTTTATCAGACGCTGCCGGCTTTCTGCCGGGTCGAGGCCACAGTCCAGCCCACCGCCGATTCCGACATCAAGATCGAAGTCTGGCTGCCCGCTTCCGAGTGGAACGGCAGGCTGCAGGGCGTGGGCAACGGAGGCTTCGCGGGACTGATCGACTACCCGCATCTGGGGACGGGAATTCTGCACGGATACGCCGCCGCTGCTACCGACACCGGGCACGCCGGATCTCCGATCGATGCCGCTTGGGCGCTCGCTCATCCGGAGAAAGTGACCGACTTCGGCCACCGCGGCATCCATGAAATGACGAGGGTGGCGAAAGCCGCCGTCCACGCCTACTACACTGCGGACCCGAAGCATTCCTATTTCCTCGGCTGTTCCGACGGAGGCCGCGAAGCTCTGATGGAGGCCCAGCGTTATCCCGAGGACTACGACGGAATTCTCGCGGGTGCGCCTGCCAATTATTGGACGGCGTTGCTCTCCAGCGCAGTGTGGAACAGCCAGGCACTTACCCTCGATCCGGCCAGCTACATTCCTGCCGGCAAAATTCCCACGATCGCTGCGGCGGTGAACGCCGCCTGCGATGCCAAAGACGGAGTCCGCGACGGAGTTCTGAACGATCCGCGGGCGTGCCGCTTCAATCCATCCAGCATGGTCTGCAAGGCGGGCGCGTCTGACAGCTGTCTAACTCCGCCGCAAGCAGCCGCGCTGCAGAAACTCTACGAGGGGCCTCACGATTCCCATGGGCACGTGATCTTTCCCGGTTACCTGCCCGGCGCGGAAGCGGGCAACGGCGGCTGGAGCATTTGGATTGTCGGTCCCGCGCCCATGAAGAGCCTGATTTCATTCTTCGGAGTGAACTATTTCAAGTACATGGTGTATGACAAGCCGGACTGGGATTACCGCACCTTTGATATCGCGAAAGACATGCCCATCGCCGAGCAGAAAACCGCCGAAGCCCTGAATGCAACCGACCCAAACCTGAGTAAGTTCAAGAGCCGCGGCGGTAAGCTGATTCTCTACCATGGCTGGGACGACCCGGCGATTCCCGCAGTCAACACCGTCAACTATTACGAGAGCGTGCTCAAGACCATGGGCCACGGCAGCGCCGACGCGTTTACCCGGCTGTATATGATTCCGGGCATGCAACATTGCAGCGAGGGGCCGGGCGCGAATGCTTTTGGCGGCGACGGTACGGCCTTGCTGGACGACCCGCAGCACAACATATCTCTCGCCCTGGAACAGTGGGTGGAGAAAGGGATCGCGCCTTCCGGCCTGATCGCCACCAGGTATGAAGGGAAAGAGGAGGCGCGGCATGCGGTAATGACCCGGCCGCTATGCTCTTATCCGCAGAGCGCGACCTACAAGGGCAAGGGCGACACGCAGGACGCCGCAAATTTCGTGTGCAAGTAAGAATTGCTAAAAATGTTTTGCCAGTGCCGCTACGACGTTTTCACGTCGCCCCGACGGAAATATTCCCGGGCGTCGGCGCGGAAGAGCGCAAAGGCGAAGAAGCTCAAAATAACAATGTGCATGGCCAACTCGCCGATGGGATGAAATGCGCTGAGGGCCACGTGGAAGGCGATCCACAACATGGCAAGCCAGCGCGCCCAGTTGCTTCCCCGCAGCATGAAGATGCCAGCGACAATCGCCAGCGCGCGCACGATCAGAACAAGTACGTTCTCAAGATTGGGAGCGGCCACAAATTCCCTGCCGTGATAGACGATGCCGAGGGCTCCGGCCGCGATCAGCAGAATGCTGACGACGATGACCAGGATGGGGCGCTTCTTATTGGTGGGCGGAAATCCGGTCGCTTCCATCGGCGCGCACAAGTGTACCGTTGCCAAGTTCCGGTTCGGAACAAATCGGAACCATGCGGGGATACCCCCCTCCCCCAGTCTGCTCGTAAAATATTGAGCCACAGACAGTTCGCAAAAGCCGTGTGCAAAATCCAGATGTCAAAGAACTTAGATATCAAAATCTTACGCGGCAAGGAGTTAGTGCGCCGTTGCAGGCGCCGGTGCGAAGGCGCTTGTATCCGTCGCCACGGAAAGAATGTCGGAATTGAATTTTTCAGTCAATGAAATTGAAGGGGATGGGCGGGTGTGGGTTCCATTTCGGAAATTCCTGGCTGGCGTCATTCGAGCCGGCCAGCTCTTGCGTACAGAACACGCGAGAAGTGAAGCACCCGTCCCTGGAAGGACTACGAGATGCGGAAGGGGTTTACGAGAAAACCACAAGCGGACGAGCCCGCGACGCCAGGCAAGAACTACATCACGCCGAGCGGGTTGCAGCGCCTCAAAGATGAGCACCGGTTTCTGCTCACCCGGGAACGCCCGGCGGTGACGGAGGTGGTGGCGTGGGCTGCCGGCAATGGCGATCGCAGTGACAACGCCGACTACCGGTACGGCAAGCGGCGGCTGCGGCAGATCGATGGACGCATTCGTTTTCTCACCAAGCGAATCGAAGCCGCGGAAGTGGTGGACCCGGAAGCTCCGAGAACGGGGCAGGCAGAGGCAAAGACGAGGGCATTCTTCGGAGCGACCGTGCGCTATGCCAATGCCGCGGGAGTATCGCGAGTGGTGAGTATCGTAGGCACCGACGAGGTTGACCTCAACCGCAACCACATCAGTTGGGTGTCACCTCTGGGGCGCGCGTTGATGAAGTCGGCAGCGGGTGACAGCGTAGTCCTTCATCTGCCGCGCGGTACGGAATACCTGACCGTGCTGGAAGTGTGTTACCAGCGCATTGCTGTAGAGCCGTTCCGTGAACCAGCTGGATCCGAGGCCTCGGCAAAGGGACTTCCTCGCCGACGCTAATCCTCCTGACGAAGGTTAGCGAGGCGGAACGGGGGAAGATTCCGTCCTTCCCATCTTTCCCTGTTCCCAGCTTTCCCAACCTGCTGCTTCAGCCGCTGAGGTATGCGTCGGCCGGTCCGCACGCTGCGCGGAGTCGTCTATGGCCTGCGAATTTTGGGTAGAGCAGCGCTTCAGCGCTGCGACAAGAATCGTCCTTCAACATGCGGCTTCAGCCGCTGCGGTATGGGGTCGAGCGGAACGCGCCCTGCCGCCGAGCTCTAAGGATATAGCGCAGGCTCCGTCACCAACCCCCGCTTCACCGGGTTGCGGTGAATGTATTCGCGAAACGCGAGGTACCCGTCAATATCCCGCACTCGCTGGTCGTAATAGCTCTTCTGCCAGATCTCTCCCGCAAAGCCTAGTTCTTTTTTGGCACGAAATGAAAATCCACCCTTAATCAGTTGCAGAGCTCTCTCCAGCGTCAGAGTCGGAGAAATCAGCAGATGGAAATGATCGGGCATCAAAACAAATTCGTGGAGCAGATATTTGGTTTGCTGACGGTAATGGATGAGGACATCGATCCAAAGCGTCGCCATCCTTTCCGTCTGAAAAAGGCTGCGCTTTTGCCAAGTGTCGGATGTGATGAAATAGCATCCGTAACCAGTGTTGCCGCGGGGAGGAGCCATGAACCTACCTCAGCGGCTAAAGCCGCCCTTCTTTTGTGCACTCTATCGCGGCGCTATAAGCGCCGCTCTACCCGAAAGCAAATATTTCGGTGGGATGGACCGATTTGGGATTTTGGGTAGAGGGATTTTGGGGTAGAGGGATTTTTGGGTAGAGGGATTTTTGGGTAGAAGGATTTTGGGGTGGAGGGATTTTTGGGTACAAGGATTTTGGGTAGAGCAGGGCTTCCAGCCCTGCGATAAGCGTCTCCCCGCAAGCAGCGGCTTCAGCCGCTGAGGTCACTTTTACCAACGCCGGAGGGCCGACCCAACCAAATCCCAACTTCAAGGCCGATCGATGCCGCATCCCCCGCTGGCCCGCGCCGATCAATGATGTTGTCCGTGGTGAGATCGAGTCCTGTGCCATCCGCCAAGCACCCCAGCGCTGGCCCCCTGGGAAGAACAACATCCGCCGATTTCTGCTCTGGCGTTTTCCTTTCTCCGTTATCTATTCGGAAGAGAAATTTCAGATCAAGGTCGGGGCGGTCGCCCACGCCAGTCGGCGACCGGAATACTGGACAGGTCGGCTGTAGTGGCAAGAGCCGCCCACCTCTCGCGCACAGAACGCGCGAGAAGTGGCACCCGGCAAATTCAAGAGCATTTGGGTAGAGCAGGGCTTCCAGCCCTGCGATAAGAGTCTCCCGCAAGCAGCGGCTTCAGCCGCTGAGGTAACTCTCTTACCAACGCCGGACGGACCGACCCAACCAAATCCCAACTTCAAGGACGATCGATGCCGCATCCCCCCTAGTCCGCGCCAATCAATGACGTTGTCCGTGGTGACATCGAGTCCTGCGCCATCCGCCAAGCGCCCCAGCGCTGGCCCGCCGGGAAGAACAACATCCGCCGATTTCTGCTCTGGCGTTTTCCTTCCTCATATTTGTTCAGAACAACAAACCCGGATCATGGTCTGGGCAGTCGCTCACGGCAGCCGGAGACCGGAATACTGGACGGGGCGGCTGTAGTGGTTAGAGTCGCCTACCTCCGCGCACAAAACAAGCGAGCAGTGGGGCACCGGCACAGCAAGGTTTTACCTTGTGGTCGCTTTGATAGTAACGATTCGAGCATTCGATATCATGACAACGCCCGACTTCTCAAAGATCGCAGTGAATTCCGGAACAGTGGCAATGATGCAACCCCGCGACTCGCCAAGGGCCGTGCTACCGGGCTTCTCATATTCCAATACAACCGGCGAAGGTACCATCCCCCACGCCATGCTCGCTGTAGCGTCCGAAATGGCAACAGTGCAACTTTTGCGCATAAGTTCTGCCTTGTAGCTGCCATTTCCGCTGCGAAGGTCGCGGTTGCTAGAGCAAGCACAGCTCCTGCCACAACAACACACAATCCTAAGGATATCCGCCAAACAAATTCCGTAAGCAGTGGACGTGCCGCTTGGTTCTCGCGTGCACTAGTTTCGAAAAGCCACGGTTGCATTCTCCTCACGATACGAGCAACCCATGTTCGTGTCAGAATCGAGTCTCCAAACAAACTTGCGCCACCAACCGCGATAAGCAGGCCAAGGACATTGACGATACTAATAGCCGTGAATCGAGTGATGCCCCGATTCGCTGCGAGTACGTACGCTTCAAATCCCCGCATCATCACCTGGTCCGTTGAAAGGGGAAAGGCGTCTGCGCTCAGGCCGAAGCTACCCATGTACCCGCGATGAAATGCCATGCCATGGACGTAGAGCACGCCACAAACAAACGTTAGGCCAATAGCCGTAATCTCAAGCCTCGAGACAATTGAGGGACCAATCGTGTTGTTCGAATTCGTATCCTCCACAGGAACTCCTCATATCCGAGGTGTCAACCATGGCCGGGTGGTCCGGTCGTCGCGGAGTATACCTGGAAACCAGACGAGGATGCCGAGAAAAGGCCACCCGGCTACCATCCCCGGATTGCGACAACGTGAGAGAGCTTTCGTCGTAGGACGCACTTGAATGTCGCGTTTCGATAGAGCAAATCTGAATCTCCGTCCTTGTGAAGCCTCATAGGGAGCAAGTTGAGATAAAAGTTATATCCGCGAAACTCGAACCGTGCCCCTGCTACGTAGTCTTCTCGACCTGCAGGCCTTATTCGAATGCCGTCCCTTGAATATATCTGTTGCCCCGCGTGAGCTGACGTATACATTCCGGCCCATTCCTGAAAGGGCCGTCGTACGACCCTTCGAACAATCGCTGACGATTCTAATACAGAAGGGGGCGAATCTTCTCCGGATTTCTTGCCCGAATAGTTCGCCGCTTACCGGTCTTTTGTACGGTGCGATGCAGACGACTCTGATTCGCCCCCGGAGTGTGCCGTTCAATTAAGGCTGCCAGCGGCGGTTTTGCTGGCAAGAGGGACGGTCTCGCGCGGGGGCTTGTAGCTGTATTCCGGCACAATTTCCCGAATCTTGGCGCGAATCGGGCTCGCACCATCGAGATACGAGCACCGAGTGAAGCTGTTTGAGCAGAGACATTCAGGTCAGCGGCGATGGGACTCGTATTGCGCGCCCGTTTGATCTTGGAGAAGGTAGTGGAGCAGACTTCCTCGTGAGGGTAGAAAAGTTCCTCGGTCAATTTTTCGCCCGCGCGCAATCCGGTGATGCGAATTCCGACTTCCTGCTCGGTTTTGCCCGACAGCTGGATCAAGGTTTTAGCAATATCCAGAATCCGCAGCGGAGTACCCATGTCGAGCACCAGAGTGTCTCCGTGGCGTCCAATGGCAAAAGCCTGCAGCACCAGGGAGACGGCTTCGCGGGTGGTCATGAAGAAGCGGGTGGTTTCGGGATGAGTTATGGTCAAGGGCTGGTTGGCGCGGAGTTGCTCCTGAAGCACCGGAATGACGCTGCCATTCGAGCCAAGAACATTGCCGAATCGCACCGAGACGCAGCGCGTGCCGGGCTGGGGCTGCTGCGAGATGATGAGTTCGCAGATGCGTTTAGTGGCGCCCATCACATTGGTCGGGTTTACGGCCTTGTCGGAGGAGATGAGAACGAAGCCTTCGCAACCGCTGCTTTGAGCGACCTTCAGCAGATTGACCAGCCCGAACACGTTATTCTTGACCGCCCCCTGGACATTGCTTTCCATCACCGGGACGTGCTTGTACGCAGCAGCGTGAAAGATGACCTGCGGCTTGTTCTCGGAGAATAGCTTGCCCATGCGATCGACATCGCCGACGTCGGCGACGCAGAAAATGGTTGGGGTGCCGTTCTTCCGTGTCGCCAGTTCGCGCTCCAGGTAGAACACGCCGGTCTCGCTCTGATCGACGCAAATCAAGGTTTTCGGCTGGTATTCCAGAATCTGACGGCACAACTCCGAGCCGATCGATCCTGCGGCGCCGGTCACCACCACGACTCGATTCTCCAATTGGCTCTTCACCGACTCCAGATCCACTTCAACCGGGTCACGCCCCAGCAAGTCCTCCACCCGCACCTCGCGGAATTCACTGATCTTCACTGTTCCACGGATGATGTCTCCCAGCGCGGGCAGCGTCTTGAATCCCAATCCGGTCTTTTCGCAGATTTCCACGAAGCGTTGCATCTGCCGGCCTGTGGCCGAGGGCACCGCGATCAGGAGTTCGACGACCGAGTGTTTCCTTGCGAGTTCGGGTAGCTGCTCCAGTGATCCCAGCACGGTGACGCCATGAATCTTCAGATTCAACTTAGAACGGTCGTCATCGACATAGGCGACGGGAATCAAGCCGCTGTTGCGCAGCCGCATCTCCCGGACCGCGGCCTGCCCGGCAAAACCAGCTCCGATGACGATCACTTTTCTGGCCGAGCTCATATCCTGCCGCACTGATTCCACCAGCACCCGCGAGACCATGCGAACTCCCATCAGCATTCCGGCGGTCAAAACCGGTTCCAGCACGTAAATCGAACGAGGAAAGCTGAGAACTCCGAGGACGTAGCGCATCAGAAAGATGAAGACTACGGAGCCGGCCACTACGGCTTTCATCACATCGAGAACGTCGCTCAGGCCGGTGTAGCGCCACCATCCGTGGATCAGATTGAATTGCGCGATCGCGACCAGACGTATGCCAACCAGAATGGGGATGGACAGCCACAGTACGGAGCGATAGGGCAGAGTGAAATCGAACCGCAGCAACCATGCCAATATCAGCGAACCGAAGACCAGCAGACCCTGGAACAAAACCACGAACCAGGAACTCGTGCGTAAAAGGGTCTTGGCAAAATTCGTCATACAGAGGTCCCCACGCCAGAAATATGGTGTTGCTCTTGAAAGGGTGGAAGAGGAATTGAGTTTGAGTTCGAAGGTGTCAAAACTTCAGGGCTGCTTTGGATTCGGCCTCCGGCGATGGACGACTGGTGGCTAATCCGAAATAGCCGCTCCTGCAAAGCGAGCCGAGCCCCCGGGAGCCGGCCGGGACCGTGCCGATGGCAGTTGCTCGAGTCGCCGGCAGGCTTCTTCCAGTTCTTCATCGGGCTTGGCGAAGCAGAACCGCAGCAGGTTTTCGCCGCCACCATCGTGAAAGAAGGCTTCGCCGGGAACCGATGCCACTCGGGTGCTCTTCAGCAGGAACATGGCTTTATCTTTGCTGGCTGTGCCCGGCAGAGAAGAGACATCCGCCAGCACATAGTAGGCGCCTTGGGGAACGTGAGGGGAGAGGCCGGCCCTCTCCAGAGCAGCGCAAAGCCGCGTCCGTTTTTCTCCATACTCGCGAATCAATCCTGAGTAGAACGATCTATCCAGCTGCGGCAGGCCCAGGGCGACACCATATTGCAGGGGCGCAGGAGCGCAGACATAGATCAAATCGTTCATGTAGCCGATCCGGCGAGTCCATTGCGCTGCGCCTACCGAGTAGCCGATGCGCCATCCCGTGATGCTCAGTGTCTTCGAGAACCCGGAGATGGTGATGGTGCGTTCGGAGAGACCGTCGATGGAGCCGGGACTGATGTGGCGCCGCCCGTCGTACAGAAAGTACTCGTAAATTTCGTCGGTGAAAACGAACAGGTCGTGGCGGTTGGCAAATTCCGCCAGCGCCTGCAATTCTGCGAGTGAGAACACTTTCCCCGAAGGATTTGCCGGAGTGTTGATGACCACTGCCCTGGTCCGGGGAGATACGGCTCGCTCCAGTTCTTCCATGGAGAAAGACCAGTCGGGCGGAGAAAGCGTGACATAGCGCGGCGCCGCTTCTACCGCCAGCAAAGTGTTGATGTGATAGCCGTAATAGGGTTCGAACAGGACGACCTCGTCGCCCGGATCGAGCAGCGCCAGGCAGGCGCAATAGAACGAACCGGTCGAACCGGCGCTGACCACGATTTCGGTTTCCGGGTCGGCCTTGATGCGGTTGTCGCGCCACACTTTCTCTGCAATGGCCTGCCTCAACTGCGCAAGACCGTCGTAGCGGGTGTAACTGTTGAACCCATTTTCCATGCCTCGGGAAGCCTGTTCGCGGACGGCGAGCGGTACTGGAGTGTCGCAAACCCCTTGCGCCAGGTTGATGCCACCGATTCTCTCGCACTCAATCGACATGGCGCGGATCTCGGCCTGTTCGATGCGGGCGCTGCGCTTACTTAACGAAAGGGTCATGGTGGCCTGTTCTCAGCGAGCGGTTGCAGTTTGCAAGGGAGTCGGTTCGACCGCAAAAAAGCCGCGAATGGCGGCGACGGTAATTTCCACGTGCTCGGGCGTAGTCTCCGCACTCATGGGGAGAGAGATCACCTCGCGGCAAATGCTTTCAGTTTCCCGAAGTCCAGGATTCTGCAGGGCGAGGCCTTCGTACTCCCACATCGGCTTGGCCCAGTGGACCAGGGTCTCGACACCCTGATCTTTCAGGTGCTGGCGCAGCTGGTCACGTTTTTCAGTGCGAATGACATAGTTCTGGTAGCTGTCGAAATATTCCTGACCGCGAAAATGTGGGAGGTGAAGATTTTCAATACCGTCCAATCCTTGACGATAGAGGTCCGCTATCAGGCGGCGGTGTTCGATCCAGGAAGGAAGATGACGCAGCTTCACGTCCAGCACCGCCGCCTGCACGTTGTCGAGGAGCGCGGTGTAGCCGTGATAGTGGAATGCGCCGGTCTCGCGGTCTTCCCCGTTGAATCGAAGCAGAGTGACGAGCCTGGCAACTTCAGGATCGTTGGTAGTGACGGCGCCGCCGTCGCCCAGCCCTCCCAGTGACTTGAAGGGATAGAAGCTGAAACAGCCGGCCAGTCCAAAACTGCCCGCGCCCTGCCCCTTGAAAGTAGCGCCCAGTGCCTGGGCCGCGTCTTCAATGATCGCCAGCCGGTGCCGTTCCGCGATGGTCATAATCCGGTCCATCTCGCAGACGCGGCCGTTCAGGTGCACGGGTATGACGGCTCTCGTCTTCGGGGTAATTGCAGCTTCAAATTGATCGGGATCGAGGTTGTAGTCTTTCCGGACATCCAGCAAGACCGGTCGCGCGCCTGCATGCACGATGGCCGATACCGTTGCGACAAAAGTGTGGCCGACGGTGATGACTTCGTCCCCCGGGCCGACCCCCGCCGCCAGCAGCGAAAAATGCAGCGCGTGATAGCAGCTGTTGACGCCCACCGCGTAGCGGACGCCAACAAATTCGGCCAGATGCTTCTCGAAATCGCGGAGCTGCTGCCGCAGCACGAGATCACCTTTCGCCAGGGTGTCAGTGACTGCAAAATCGATTTCACTTTTCAAGCGGCGGTAATGCTCGCGGGGATCAACGAACGGCACACGAAAGGTCAAGCTCTTAGTCCTCCTCAGATAGTGGTTGAAAGATCAGAACGAAACGGTCACGGCCCGCGATAATTTCACCCCTGTGGCGTGCTCGGACTTCCGGCAGAGCTGAGCAATATTCGGAGCTAGCGCTTCGGCGGTGAGGCCGTGCTCTTGGCGCAGGTATTCTTGCGTTCCCACCTTGCTGGAGAACACTGGGGGCAGGCCGAAGCGCCGGAACACCGGGTTTTCGCCGGACTCCGCGAGCACTTCAGCCACCGCGCCGCCGAGGCCTCCGGTAACGCTGTGCTCTTCCAGTGTGAAGACAGCTTCGGTCTCACGGGCTGCAGAGACCACCGCGGCGGCATCGAGCGGCTTCACGGTATGCATGCTCAACACGCGGGCGCGTAGGCCTTGATCGGCCAGAAGTTCGGAGGTACGCACCGCGGTCTGCAACATTCCTCCGGTAGAGATCAGGGTGAGGTCCTGGCCCGCGCATACTTCGATCGCGTGGCCCAGGCGGAAGTCAATCGCCCCGGCGTGTACCCGGGCTTCGCCGGCCCGCCCCAGACGCAAATAGCATGGACCGGAGTGGGCTGCGACTGCCTGAGTTGCGGCTTGCGCCTCCGCGGGGTCCCCGGGAGCTACCACCGTCATCCGCGGAAGCGCTCGCATGATGGCGAGGTCTTCGGTGGCGTGGTGGCTGGCGCCGAGAGATCCATAGGCCAAACCTCCACCCACGGAAACCACCTTCACGTTGGCGCCGTGGTAGCACACGTCATTGCGTATCTGCTCGAGGCAGCGGAGCACCGGGAAGTTGGCGATGGAATACGTGAATACGACCTTGCCGCTGAGAGCCAGTCCGGCAGCGATTCCGGTCATGTTCTGCTCTGCCACTCCGGCATTCAGAAATTGCGCAGGAAAGCGCCTGGCGAATGTCTCGGTGACTCCGAAGCCCAGGTCTCCAGTCAGGAGAAAAATGCGCTCGTCGCGCGCGGCCAGTTCGGTCAGAGCATCGAAGAATGCGCCTCTCATTGCGCTCCTTCCAATTCGGCGAGGGCCAGCGCCATCTCCTGGGGATCCGGGGAGCGATAGTGCCACAGCAGCTTGTTCTCCATAAAGCTGACGCCCTTTCCTTTTACGGTGTGAGCGATGACGCAGGTCGGCTTGTGCGGCTGAAGTGGAAGTCGGCCCAGCGCAGATTCGATCTGTGCCGGATCGTGGCCGTCAATCTCGCGCACCGCCCATCCGAATGCGCACCACTTATCGGCGAACGGCTCAAGGTCGAGGACGTCTTTCACACGTGCCCAGGCTCTGGATTTTGTTGTAATCGACGATGACGACCAGGTTGTCGAGCTGATGATGCGGGGCGAACAAGCGCCGCTTCCCAGTTGGAGCCTTCATCGCATTCGCCGTCGCTGAGCATGGCGAATACGCGATAGCGGCTGCGCATCGCGCTTGGCGGCGAGAGCCATGCCGCAGGCGATCGGCAGGCCGTGCCCGAGAGAGCCGGTGGAGATTTCGACTCCGGGGATTCCGCTATGAGTCGCATGCCCGGGCAGGCGGCCTCCATCCTGATAGAAAGTGTCGAGCCAGTCGGCAGGGAAGAAGCCTGTCTCTGCCAGAACCACATACAGCGCGGCGCAGGCATGACCTTTGCTGAGGATGAAGCGGTCACGCTCCGGCCAGTCGGGCTGCTGCGGATCCACCCGCAAGATTCGGGTATAGAGCACCGCCAGAAGTTCGGCCATGGAGAACGCAGAGCCAAGGTGGGAGCTGCGGGCACGATGAATCATCTGCATGGAACGCAGGCGGATGCGGTTGGCGAGTTGAGTCGGGGTCGGTCATGGACGTTTCCGGTGTCACGGGATCGAGGAAGATGGATGGTCGTCAGGCCTGGCGCGCCGCGCTGTGCAAAGGCGCGTCAATTTCCTGAGAGCGTTTTGCGGAGGGCCGCGCAACCGCGTACAGGACCCGGTAAGTGGAGGAGTTCTC
Organism: Terriglobia bacterium; assembly: GCA_963798155.1. GTDB lineage: Bacteria > Acidobacteriota > Terriglobia > Terriglobales > Acidobacteriaceae > CAWCSH01. The sequence goes on along the minus strand of CAWCSH010000021.1, from coordinate 239,844 downwards.
GGTTGGGCGTAGTGCAACGAGAGGCTCCTTGCTTACGGCGTTGTTGGCAAAATCGGTTCCCACGGTTTCGAGAGAACCGTAAAACATTCGCTTCAGGCGTGCCTTGGCTTTGAAGGTTGTGGGGATCAGGTGGTTTTTTACCGCGAAACGGCGAACGCGATCGCGGAGCAGCTGAGCTGCGGTAGAGGGAGCGCTGGGAAAGCCGCCGTACACCTGCAGCTCAAAATCCTGCCGCGGCAGCAATTCGAACAGCTCCGAAACTGAAAAGTACCGGGTACTGAACGGGCTGGGATTGAATCCCTGCCACTCGCGATTGGGCAGAGAGATCAGCAGCGCCCCGTCGCGCCGCAAAACGCGAGTGCACTCCCCGAGAAAGTGTTCCGGTTGGTTGAGGTAGTAGATGGCCTCGCAGAGCAAGATCACATCAAAGCTGGCATCGGCAAAGGGAAGGTAATGGGCATCCAGACAGACCAACGGAACCCCACCCTGAACCCGCTGCAGCAAGGCCCGGTTGTAGTCGCCGCCGACCACGGAACGGGCGTGCCGGGAAAGGTATTTCAATCCCACCGCCGGCCCGCAGGCGAGTTCGAGCACGTCCTTGCCCTCGCATAGTTCGCGGGCAAAGGCGTAGCGGGTGTGCAGCATCCGCAGGCCTTCGCGAGTAATCTGGTCCCCGGGAAGTTCAGTGATGACCGAGTAATTCGCGCCTGAAACTGGGCTGTTCATTATTCGAAGATGGCTTTGAGGGTGTAGAGAATGATTCGAAAGTCGGTGAGGACGGAGCTGTGCTTGACGTATTCCAGGCCCAGGCGGATCTTCTCCGGCCGAATCTGCTCGCGATAGGTCTGGTGTGGATCGGGACTCCCGCGCAGGATTTCGCCCTCGTTGCGAAATTTGATTGAGGACCAGTCAGTGATGCCGGGGCGGACTTGCAACAACTGCTTTTCCGCTTCGGTGTACAACAGCACTTCCTGCATCACTTCCGGGCGGGGCCCTACCAGGCTCATTTGCCCGATGAACACGTTGATCAACTGGGGAAGCTCGTCCAATTTGTAGCGGCGGAGAAAGTTGCCAGCGGTGGTGATACGCGGATCGTCGGCTGCACTCGAGGGGCCGCCAATCTTGTCGGCATTGGCCACCATGGTCCTGAACTTGAAAATCCGAAACGGCTTTCCCGAGCGGCCGGCCCGCACCCCGCGATAGAAGAGGGGTCCGGCAGAATCCAGCCTGATCCACAGCGACAGGCCGAACAGCAGGGGCGAAAGCATGATCAGCCCCAGGCCGGCGAGGATGAGATCAAGAATGCGCTTCATCTAAGTCAAAGGCACCGGACTTTTGTATCCCGCCGCCACTTCTGCAGGCTCACTTGGTTTGTGGCGCGTGTCTCCGGTTAAAATTTTCTCCAGGCGATCTGCCAGCACTTTGACATCGTGCACTCGCCGCAGATATTCGCGGCCATTGCGGCCCATTTGCACCCGCCGCTCGGGGGAGAGTGCCATCAAGGCCTCGACCGCGTCGGCCAGAGCCTCAGGATTCGCAGCCGAAACGGAGATGCCGGCCTGGGCTTCCTTGATCGGATCGTAGCCGGGGCTTCCGGCGAAGACCGTGGGCCGCCCCGAGGCGAGATAGTCGCAGGCTTTGTTCAGGCTGATTCCGTATTTCAGCAGCGGGACGTCGCGCAGACTCACCACGAAGGCGTCGGCATCACTCATTACTCCGGCGATGTCTTTCTTAGCCACCAAGCCGGGGAACCGCAGGTTGCGCAACTGCCAACTCGCCGGCCAGCTTTTCCAGCGCTTTGCGGTCGGTGCCGCCGCCCACCAGAACAAACCGCACCTTGTTAGCCCCCGATCCTGCAGAACTTTGGCGGCACGAAGGATGTTGCCCATATCCATGAAACTGACAAAACTGCCCAGGTACATGACGGTGAAGCGGTCCCGAATTTCGCCGTTGTAGGGCGCCAGGCCTTCATAGCGGGACAATTCCGCCAGGTGCGGAATCCACACTACTTTGTCCGGGGAAATGCCCAGGCGCTGCACATACGCCTGGTCGTGGCCAGATCATGATGATGCGTTCCGCCTGGCGGTAGAGAAACTTTTCCAGCGTCCGCAAGAGCCAAGTGATGGGGTTGCGGCGGGACAACATCCCAAAGTCAACCAGTACCTCCGGCCAGAGGTCGGTCAGTTCGATGAAGTAGCGGGCGCGCTTCACTTGCGACAGACACCAGCCGCTAAATGCCGCCAGGGGATGGACGGAAACTCCGATGATGGCCTCCGGCTTTTCAGGCAACTTGAGGCCCAGCCAAAATGCGCGCCAGGCGAAACTGAACATATTCAGGATGCGGCGGGCATTGTTTTCGCGATAGGGATAAGTCTTGAGCCACAGGAAACGGACGCCGTTCCAGTCTTCCGGGCGCCAGTGTTCGCCAGTCCGGATGCGTTCTTCCCGGAAGCTGTAGTGACTGAAGCCCGAGGCAAAGATGGTCACATGGTGGCCGCGGTCCACCAACTGCTTGCTCAGGTCATAGCTGCGCGTGGCCTGCCGGTCAGGGGAGTCGGCGTAGTGATTGATGATCCAGAGGTTCATAGTCGGCCTAGATGGGGAGGCGTTTTCGCAGGGGAAAGAACAAGCGATCGTAGAGACGGGCAGATCCTTCGAAAAGGCGAAGAGAAAATCTTCCGGCCCGTTGGTACTCGCGAAAGTAATACATCATGCTGGCCAGGCCCCTGGCGAAACGCTGCTCCTCGCCTTGACTCCGAACGGTTGCGGATTGAGCGTGGTTGTGCACTACCGTGGCGCAGGGACAATAATAGAAATGCAGGCCAATCTGCTGAAAGCGTTCTGCCAATATGTATTCTTCTGCTCCCCACGAACGTGTTCTCGTCAAACAGATCCACTTGAAGAAACGGAGCCGCCTTAAGCAGCAGGAAAGCGCCCACCACCGCATAGCAACGGCTGGCTGCGCTGGTTCGAATCTGCCGCCGCAGGACGCGGTAGCCCAAGGGAAAGAAGGGAAGCAAGTTGCGCAAGGTTCTCAGCAGAACTTTTGGCTTGCGATAGGGCCCTTGTGGAAATCCGTTGGGAGTGACAACACACGGCCAACTCCGCCAAGATCTTTCTTTCCGTGTGCAAAATCCGCGAGTTTGCGAATCGTGCTGCTATCGGGGAGCCGGACATCGTTATTGACAATCAGCACGTAATCGAGGGGTTGGCGCGAAGCCAGCCAGCGGACACCGAAGTTGTTGCCGCCGGCATAGCCCAGATTTTCGGCGGTCTGCAAGATGGCGACGCGCTCTTCGGAGGTGAACTCCTGAGAAAGCCTGCTCACTGAGTCGTTCGGAGAATGATTGTCAACGATCAGGATTCGAGGCGAAACGTCCTGCAGCAGCAGGTCGCGAACACACAAAATGGTCTGGTCATAATTCAGGTAGTTGAGCACTACCACGGCAATCGATGCATCAGCGGACATGGATGGCTGCGGAAGCCTTTCGCGCGGTATGAGAAGCGGTGAATGGGGGACCGTTTCTGGCGATCATAATGATCTCTTCGCCGCGGCCCCGTGAAACCGGATCAAGGGCCTTTTCGATACAAGCGAATCCAAGGCTGAGCAGCTGTTCCCACGCGGTGTAGTGTGTGCCTGCTTCCAGTTTTCCTGAGCTGGCGGCTGCTGGCAAAAGTTTGTGCGGCCAGGCGGGAAGGGGTTTCCAGAGTTTCCACCGCGAAACCGCTCCGCTCCGCAAGTTGCCTCAGCGTTCTGGTCGAGTAGAGGTAAAGGTGGCGGGAAGGATCAAGAAAAACACAATCTTTTCCAAAATAGCGATGCCCCAGACTCTCAATGTTCGGAGTCAGGACAATGAGGAGACCGCCTGGCCGCAGCGCCCGCCGGCAGCTGGCCAGACCCGCCAAAGGATCGCTCAGATGCTCGATCACATGGTTTAGCGTGACCACATCAAAATTCGAGTGGTCGAGATCTAACTCTTCGAGAGGACAGGAGTCGATTGGCAGATTCAGCCGGGTCCGGGTGAGATCGGCGGCTTTGGGATCTGGTTCCACTCCTTCCACCTGCCATCCCGCTGTGCGCATGATTCGCAAGAGGCGCCCATCGCCGCATCCGACATCCAGAAGTTTGCCTCTTGTCATTTGCCCGAGGCGAAGCGTCGCGGTGCTGGCGGCGTGCTGGAGTGGAGGAGCAAGCATGAGCACCGATCCCAAGATCCCTGAGGACCGCTTCAATTGACTCCGTCCGCCTGCCGCAATCAGCAGCAGGGAATCTCGCAACCGGGCGTGCCAAGATTGGTCTTCTGCGTCGTGCGTGTAATAGGATTTGTAGAGCTTTTCAATGTCTGCCGGAAGTGGCTGCGGATCCAGCCAGGTGAGATGACAACCTGGACAACGGATCAGGTTCCATAAGCCCTCAACCCCGAAAAGACGATCGGAAAGGTCCTCGTGCAACACAGTCCCGCTTTGTCCACAGAAGAGGCAATTCTTACGGCTGGTGAAAGCCGGGGCGGTTTGAGTCGCTGCTGCGGTGGCGTTGCTCAACGATTTTCTCGCGCAACCGGTGTCGATGCCGGTTTGGTTTCATAAAAAAAGGTCTGGGTGATGTAGTCAGTGGTGTCCCGCAGGAACGAAAGAAGACGTCTGGATGTGTAACGACGCAGACTGGCATGCTCGAGATGAACGACCGAAATTCTGGGGTCGTACAGAATTGGCAAGCGAAGCCGCCTGGCAGTTTCCGCCACAAACAACTCCTCACCACACAGAAACGCTCCGTGATCGAGGGGCATCCTCCCGCCTCGAAATATCGATGGTTGAAGAGCATAAATGATCCGTGCGGCGCATAAATAAGCCTTGGAGAAAGCTGGTTCTTGGAAACGGCGGAACCGAGCAGCCGAATGGACTGCGAGTAGTAAACTCCAGTCGCCTTCCAAACTTCCAAGCCGCCGACTTAGCCAGAGCCATTGCATGGTAAGCGCTGGCAGTGGGGTAGTAGCGGAAGATGAGTTGATACCAGCGCATCCGGTTGAGGCTGGGCCGCGTTTGCATGCAGGGATTTAGATCGCTCCCAGAAGTCCCGGAAAAGATCGCCGGGGCAATGACCGCAGGGGGCTCGGCGGAATGAAGAGCCAGCGCACGCGCCAGCAGGTGCACATCGGTGACCTCAATATCTGTATTGGAGATGACGACCCAGTCCGCCTGCCCGAATTGATGGGTGCAGGCGCGCAATCCCCAAGCGGCGCCGCCCAGATATCCGAGATTCTGGTCAGGCCGCAATATCATGAGCCGTGCGTCGGAAAGTTTGTGCAACGCACTATCCAGATCGGGGGGGACGGTGTTGTCCACAACCACCAGCTTGTGGTCGAACTCTCCTTGCTGAGCAAGCATACTTTGAACAAAGAGGCCGGTCTCCGCGTCATTGTGGTAATTCACGCAAATTGTCAGGATGGAAGGCATGCCGATGAACTGCTTCAGTTGCTGCCGCGCCGGAGAACGTTAATCTTGAACGGCAGTGGTCACTGAGCGGCGGAGCCAGCCTCTCCGGAATGGAGCGCTTGGCGGTGAGGTTTTATTTCGTGCCTGCCGCAGTAGACGAGCACCACCGTAGCCGCGACCCAGGAGATTATCAGACCGTTATAGATAGATAACGACACGATAGGAGACCAGAACAGCAGGGCGTAAAACGCAGAGAGCGCAACCAGCCATTCTGCGCTGTCCTGGGCTCGATTTACGATACGCGCTGCCCGCGAAAGCACCGAAAACAAAAGAGACCAGGACTGCGCCGGGCAGGGAGAATCCTGAATCAAGCCTCGAAATGCTGTGTAGATGTTGGCGGCACCTCCGTTACCGAAGGCGACGTTGGTGTCATACAGGCCTGTCACACACTCGCGTGGAGACCCAGAAGATTGAACAAGCCGGCAAAGGTATAAGCTCCAAAAGACAGTGAAGGAAAATCCAGGTCTTCTGCCCCATCCGCTGAAAACCGGAGATAGGCGAGCATGCTGCCCCGGACCCGATCCCAATCCGGGGCCAGATCGAAATCTTTGCCGAGCTTATAAATTCTTACTGCATCCAGCGCGATGAAAAGGCAGGTGGCGCAAACGACCAACCCGATGCCAAGCAGAAAGAGTCTGCGGGAGAAGAGCCGGTAGCTTCCCCGGGTCAAGTAGCTTTTTGTGGCAAAAAATCCGGAGAGCCAGCAGCAACATGCGATGAGGCTGGGCGCGCGCACTGCCTGAAAAATGCCCAACAAAAGTGCCGGCAGGAAGCCGGAGAAGCTCAAGAAGCGCTGCATCCGGGTCTTGCCCAATACGAATGTTACGCCGCCGAGGATTGCGGCAGGGTACATCCACAGCACCAAAAAACGGACGATGGCAGGATCCTGATCGCCGGAATATCGAGCGACACTCAAGATGTTGCCTAGCGCCAGCAGCCCTTCCAACGTATAAGGAAGGGCATTGTGCTGCAGAGTTGTGTACGCGAGATAAACTGCGCCACCTAGTGCGAAGAAACAGAACCATAGGACCATGCGCAAGATGCGCTGCACCGGAATCGGCTCACCCAGGGCAAGCGCAGCGCTTTGGTTCTGATAACCGCCTTCGGACAGGAGCGCCCCGGCCTGCATGGACGCAACCAAAGAGAACGATGAGCCATAGAGCGGTAAAGGACTCGGCGTAATCCGGGGCCAGCACCAGCGGCACGCACAGGTAAAAAGCCCAGAGCAGGGGAGCAAAAGCGCTGGGAGCAAGCCAACTGCGCTGGGTGAAACGGGCCATCGAGGCAAACAGCACCAGCACGCCGGCTGGGATCCAGGGAGAGATGAAGTGCGTGGCGCGTCAGGAAACGGTTATGTGCTCTCGACTGCCGGACGAACCGGCAATTCGGCAAGAATCTGGCGGTCGGCCAGGTCCGGGCGCAATTTCTGCTTTCGGGTCAAAGCAAACACGAGGAACAGATACACGGTAGAGGAAACTACAGTCAGGTACGCCGTCGCCTTGTAGCCGTACACTGGGATCAGCAGCCAGTTGCCGGCGACATTGATGGCCAGCGCGAGCAGCATGCCGCCCGAGCATGCGCCTGGTCTGGCAGAGAATTTCAAGCGGCTTGTGAGCCAACATGCAGAGCTGCCATAAGAACCCTCCTAATGCCAGGGGAAGCACGATAGAAGCAGCTCCAGGCAGTTGACTTACCCAGGACGATTCGGCTCACCCACGGCGCCACGAACCAGAAGCACGGCTGCGATAGGAACAAACAACGCAGCTTGGTATTTCACACCGGTGCGCACCGTCTTCAGAGCCTCCTTGCGTCTCCCTTTATTCCAATGGCTCATGGCTAGGGGATGCACCGCCAGGGTAATGGGCATGAAGATCAGCGAAAAGGATCGCACTACCACGTCATACATCGAAGCATAGACGCCGGCGGCCGAATATCCGACAAAGTGCTGCAGCAGGAAGGGTCGGAAACCTGGAGCCCCTGTTGGGCCAGCATCCAAAGAGCAACCGGCCAGCCAAAACCCCACAGCGTGCCCAGAACCGCGCGCTCCTGGTAGGGGCGCGGGGCAATGGCGATGGTGGGAGTTGATTGCCTGCGCGCCCTGCCTATGACACCTTCTGAAAGCAGAGGCAGGAGATAACCCAGACCAATCCCGAGAATCAATAACCAATAAGCCTTCTTGCCTGTGACCAGCACCAGCCCTGCCGGGATGATCAGGCAGGCCACCGACCGCACTATTTCAAAGTGAAGGACCTTGGCCGAGCGCAGGGCGGCTTGAAAGCGCGCGATGGTGACGGTATAGGCGACGATTCCCGCCAGCAAGAGCACGGGGACCAGCACCTGCCAGCCTTTGTCGATTCCAGATAAAGGCAGCACAATGGCGAGAACACAGGCTCCGATTGCAACCGACAGCAGCGTTCCCCAGCGTGTCGCCCGAGAGAAGGTCGCGACTTCCAGGGTGTCGACTGCCTGGCTCTGGAAGCGAAGGATTCCCTGACCCAGCCAACCCGCCATGCCGGAGGCAAACGCCATGACTACCGCAAAGGCGACGGCGTAGCGCCCATACTGCTCAACTCCAATGAGCCGCACAAAAATGAGTACCGACAGAAAGCCCATCAATCCCGGCACGATCTTGCCAAGAAAATAATTGGCAGAATCCAGAACCAGCTTGGCGGACAAGGTCTCGCCCTCGAGCGCTGGGGACGAACCGCTCGGCCCAGGCTCAGAGCTGCGTCCCATCACACTCTGCGGCAGCGCCGCCAAGAAATACTTGACTCTCTGTTTCATTGAGGAAAGACCCGGCAGTCTCACGGCAGGTCGTCGACTTTCGAGTGGGCCTCGGGTTGGTCCGGCTTCGCGGTGCCTACCCTTCCCGCCATCCGCACCCAGAGCCTGTGGCTGGCGGCCTGAAAGCGGGAGCCGTTTGGTGTCGCCCAGGGCATGCTGGAATGGACGGTTTCCAAGACCTCCTGGGCGAGAACCTTATGCGGAGTTCGGGGATCGATCTCCTTCCAGCGGGCATTGGTCAGCACCCACACCGAGGTAAATACGAGGCCGAGAAGCGCTCCCAACAGCATGATCGTGAGCCGGGGCGGAAATGACTTGCGCTCCGGCAGGTTGGGCGGGTCAAGCACTTTGACGCTGGGAATCTCCTTGGCTTCGGCCACCTTCGCCAATTCATATTCCTGCGTGAGGGTTTCAAAGACCGCTTCCTGCACCTTGGTGCGGCGGTAGAGGTCGGCGTAAGAAACTCCCAGCAGGGGCAGCTTGCGGATTGAGGGATAGAGTTCTCCGCTGTCTCTGGCCGGCGGTCGCCGACCCGACTTCCTGTTTTCCCCCAAGCTGCTGTAGCTGATTGTGCAACTCGTTGATTCTTGCCCGCAGAGTGCGCACCCGAACGTTGCCATCGGCGTAGATCTGCTTCAACCCTTCAAGCTCTGACTCGGCGGCGATGAGCTGGCCTTGCAGGTTCGCCGCCGCGCCGACCATGGCTTTGCCCTGGGCCTCGATATCGATGGTGGCGTTCTTGCTGGCGAACTGGCTGAAGTCTTTTTCGGCGGCCTCCAAATCCTCTTTCACCTGGGTAAGCCGCTGTTCCAGGAAAATGCGCTCGCGGCGGGCGGACGAAGTGCTGAGCTGGCTGACCACGGAATTGAGTTGCGTGACATATTCCTGGGCCATGGCGGCGGCGCGCTTGGGACTCGTGATCGGTCACGGTGATGGTAATAATTCCGCTTTTGGGATCTTCCGAAATGCCGGTGTTCGCCGACAGATCGCGGCGGGCACCTTCCCAACTACTCTCCCAATAAACTTTGCGCAGCCCGAACTTCCCGACCATGTCGTCTTGAACCGTCCTGCTCACCAGAATTCCCACAAACAGCGCCCCGGAACTCTTCAGGCCCAGGGCATCCCCGGCCAAGCCCCCGAAAACCCCTCCCATCTTTCCTGACAAGGCGGCCAGCATGGCCATGCCCGAGCCCGATTGGTCGTTGGGCGGCATCAAGCGTGTGGTGGACTCGTAGCGCGTGGGGATCACGAAGGCGATTAACGTCGCCACCAGCAAGGCCGCAGCCGACATCCGGAATAGCCCAGCTTGCGCCGCTCCCAGAGCACGCGCAAGCGGGCGACATTGTCGGCCGGCGCCAGCTGCTGTTTTGGCGGGAGGTCAGGACCCTGATCGCGAAACAGCGCGTCCAGTTCCGAATTGGCTGAGGTCTTGTTCACGCGATTGCCTTAGTGTTTCATCCAGCGCGGCCACCAGGTGAGTTGAATCGAACTGGTGACATTCGATTGCGGTATCGGCGCCAACTCGCGAAAACGCCAGCTTTCGTATTGCAGAAAGGCTGAAAAGGCTCAGGTCGTGACCCAGCATCATCTGCGCCTTCGCGCTGAAGTCATTTAGGCGTCCGCCCTGCAGGAAGTCGCGGTCCACATCCTGGTGGCGGTAGCCGAAGTTGGATACTGTTTCGCGGAGACAGCCAGTAGGTCGCCCAGGCTTGCTCTCCGCGTCCCATGCGCCCGATCCAGCTGCCTAGCAGCATTCCATCGTTGGTGTAACCGGAGCGAAAGTGGCTGTCAAAGTATGTTGCGCCCTTGCCGAAGTGGGCGGGCATGGTGAAGAAGATCGGTGGAGACGCCTTCCACCCGGAGGTCGAGTTTCGGAATCCTGGGCACATGCGAAAGATAAACTCCCGGGATTCATCGAGGGACGGCTGGAGCCCCTAGCGGCGAATACTCGTCAATCACCATGGAATCGGCATAAAGCGCTCAGCCAGTTTCCTCAGCCCAGGAATGCGGTAGCTGAAATCGAACGCCGACAGGCTGTTTTCCAGGTGATTTGGCCTCCCGCCAGAGTGGCTTTCATGCTGAGTAAAACGTTTGCAGAAAGTTGTGCCACGGTGAAGGGCAGCCCGGTGCCGCCGAATTGGGCGGTTTGAATCCCATACCGAACTCAAGGTTTGGTGTGGGCTTAAAGCTGAACTTGGTGCCATGAACCCAGGGCTGCGAGGTGAAGTGTCGGGTCCGTACAACGTGGGAGGCGCAAACGTCCAATCCTGTCCGGAAGCCGCCCCAGAAAAAATTCCGTGCGCATCGGTCCCAGACAGTTTCGACCAGTAAGAGGAATGCGATAGGGAGAAACTTTGTCGATGCGCAGCATGGGAAAGTGGAGCGGCGTTGTCGCTGAATAGCAGCGGTCCCGACCGTCCACCGGTCCCCAGCCCAGAGGCTCTGCTTGCCGAAGGAGATTTGCAGGTCCTGCCAGGTATAGGAGCCACGGTGGCGTCGAGCAATTGGAGGAGCGGTCGATCTGCGGGCTGGAGTTGTTGAGAAAGTTCACTCCATCGACTGCCGGCTTCATCCTGTAGCACTGCGGCGGGATATGCGGGAACGGCGGGCGCATGCTGATATTCGCCGCTAAAGCCGATCGCAATCGGCCCGACGACTGCATGAGCTGTAACTCCGGTGATGGCGTTGAATCCCTGGCCGTAGGGACGGCCGTAGTCGTTGGTGAGTGTCTGCGCCAGGTGGTAGCCATCGCGCAAAGGCTGGCCGGAAATTTCGGTGGAGCGCAGGTAGATCGAATCGACGCTTGCCTCAAGATTTTCCGCTCCGTCGAGGCGGCGCCCTTCATCCGAGAATTCAGTGGCCAGCGAATCGTAGAGCCGTTGCGCTTCGCTGTCCGGCTCAGCGCCGTAACGAATCCGTTCCCCGGCTTCATCGAGTATGCGGGCGCACTCCATGCGGGTCCAGGGGCGCATGCCGGCATAGGCCGTGGGAGCATAGCCGAGTGCGGCCAGCCGGTCGAACGCGGCATACACCCAATTGTCTATCGGCACGTAGGGTGATCCCATATTGCGAGGATTGCGCGGTCCGGCTTCGCGGCTCTCGCTGAGTTCGCCCCAGGGGCCGCCGCCGACTTCCGGATCATGATGGGCGCGGTAGATCTGGCGTCCCAGAAAATAGCCGAGCGCGCTGCCGACAACCACGTCGGAGGAGAAGTGCTGCCTTCCGGTCACGCGCGTAAGGGTGACGGTCGAAGCCAGACCGTAGGCAAACAGCTTGCTGATCGGCCCGGGATACTCATGGGCAAACACGCTGGCCGCAGACCAGGCGACGGCCGCATGTTCGGAAGGGAATGAATATCCGCCTTGAAAGAAGGTTCCGTTGCCATCGGTCTGATAGGGCCTCGGGCGCTGGGTCACGGCTTTGAATGCGTAGGTCACGGCAGTGCTGTTGATTGCGGCCTCGGCGCTGAGCAATCCGGTTTCGGCCAGATGGTCGTTGCTCTTCAGATGGCCCAGTAAGTAGGAGCCGCCGGCTACGCCGACCAGCGAATACACCGCATAGTTCGAGACATCGCGGCTGCGCTTCAACTGGTTGGGCTTGTCGGGCACTTGTCTTGAAATCCAGCTGTCGCCGGCGATCAATCCTCCGGTGAATGCCGCGAAGGGCAACAGCACCGGCAAGTCTTTCTTTTTTATGCGGAGAGGACTGGTCCAGAATGTCTTCTGGTCTCCGCCTAAATGTCTCAGGAACGGGAGCAGCAGCTGGTTCTGTGGATCTTCTCCCGGAGCCAGCTGGTAATCGCCAGTCCGAATTACAGCAGGAGCATGTTCTTTCGCATCGGTTGATTTCGTGGATGGTTGCTTCGCGGATGGTTGCGCGGTTGGAGCCTGCGGGAGCGACTGCTCCTGGGCAAACGCCGCCAAACTGATCACGCCCGCGAAAAGCAGAATCGCCCAGAATTTCCCGGCCCCCCACCGCATCCCCGGAACCCGATCAGAAGCTTCTCGCGACCTGGATCGCGATGCCGACAGCGTAGGCCAATTGCGCAGTCTCGAGAGTGTTCTTCCAGCGAGTGGTTCCGCTGAAGGCTTTCTCGGGAACCACCAGCATGTCGCCGGGACGAACCTCCGCGCTCAGCACGCCGCCACGGAACAGACCGCCGGAGCCGCCCACCACCGAGCCGTCGGCGCGGATGAGGAAGATGGCTTTCTTATTGGCGATGTTGGTGGCGCCACCGGCCTGTTGCAGGTACCAGCCCGCATCTTTGCCTGGCTTGTAGGTGACGGCGGTTGCGTTATAAACCGAGCCATTCACCATCACGAAGTTCGGTGCTTTGGGAATGGTAATCACGTCGCCCGCCCGAACCTGCACATCGGTCGCGGTGTTCTCCCATTTGTTCGTCTTGGGAGAGATGTGGATAACCATGCGTCCGCTGGGAGGCGTGTTCTGCAGTCGGTCGAGTGCCGCTTGCCACTGCTGGAGCGAAGCTTCCTTGGCGGCTTTCTGGTCAGGATCGACGTCGGGAATCAGCTTGAGGCTGGTGCCTTCTCCCTGGATGTGACGAATGAGGTCGGCCCGGGTCTTCTCTTCCAGTTCGCGGACCTGTTCCCGCTCCAGAATCGCGCCGTAAGGATAGGCGTCGGAACGAAAGCCGCCGGCACGGGCCAGAATCGAACTCAAACGCTCGCCTTCGCGGATGCCGTAGGTGCCGGGGTGCTGCACTTCGCCCTGCACGGTAATGACTGCGCCGCGATCATTCCAGCCCGGCATCTGCCGGATGCTCAACACATCGCCGTCATGCAGCGGCACGTCGCTGCTCGTGTCGCCGATCATTGCCTTGGCAATCTCTATGGGCTCGTGTTTCCCGGCTTTGCCATCCTGCTCGAGATAGCGCGCCAGATCGGCGGTCTGAGTGTCAGCGCCGCGCTTCAGGCCTCCCGCCAGCTTGACGAGATCGGAGGTGGTCATGCCTTCGCCCAGCGGATACTTTCCGGGACGCGCGACTTCGCCCTGCACCTGCACCGTTGCCGGATCCACCTTCTGCAAATCACGGTGAATGAAGACCCGGTCTTTCGGCTGCAGCAGCACATCGTCCGCGGCATCGCCGGAGAGTGCCTTCTGCAGGTTGACGCTCAGCACTTTTAACTTACCGTCGTCGGTTTTGCGGAAAATTTGCGCGTCATCGAGTTCCGCGTCGGGAGTGACTCCGCCCGCAAGATACACGACGTCGCGCAGGTGAGTGACGCCATTGGTGACGTGGTCGCCCGGATCCCGCACTTCGCCCGTGACCGTGACCACCGGCTGATCTTCGAAGTCGTAGCGGCCGAAGACGCGGATGGTATCGAAGGGCTTGAGCACGATGTCCTGCTCTTTGCCCTGCATGGCCTCGCCCAGATTGAAGGCCATCACTTGGGGTGTGTAGTCGGGGGCTTCCAGGCGAATGATCTCCGCATGGCGGCGGGAAGGCTCGGGCAGAAGGTCGTTATACGAGTGAATGAGATCGGTGACCTTCATGCCGTCCTGGTAGGCGTATTTGCCGGGATGAAACACATGGCCATCGAGGTAAACCGTCTTGTCGGCATAGGGGAGGATGGGAGAGATGCGGACCGTGTCTCCGTCCTGAATCTGGAAATCGTCGAGCGCTTTATTGACCGCCTGCTCGTTGTTGTTCTCGGGAATGTCGAGGCGCAACATGGTGTGCTTTTCATGCGCGACCAGGCGCTCGACATCGACGTGGCGCAGGGTGCCGGAGGGAAGCACGCCGCCTGCGAGTTCCAGAACTTCCGACAGACTTTTTTCTCCATCCAGTTCATAAATTGCGGGACGCCGCACCATGCCGGCGATGGTTACTTCCGGCCCGATAGGCGGCACCATGATGGTGTCGCCGGACTGGATGTGAGCGATCTCGCTGTGGACTCCGTGCAGCAACAGATCGTAAGCGTCGATCTCCTGCACCAGTTGCTTGCCGCGATACTGGCGAAGGTGGCGCAACGAACCGCGCGATGTGGGACCGCCGGCGGCATACAAAGCATTGAGCGGGGTGGAGAGGGAACTGATGTCGTAGGCTCCGGGACTCTCCACGTCGCCCACGACATAGACGCGCACCGTACGAATCCGTGCCAGCGAGACATCGGCTTCGACATCACGGAATTGCGAGCGCAACGCCGACTGCACCAAATGCTGTACCTCGCCGAGACTGCGGCCGTTCACCGGAATGGTGCCGACTTCCGGAAGCGCCAAGCGGCCTTCACGGTCGACCACGCGGCGGAGGCGCTGGGAAACTCCGCCCCAGAGATCGATGCTCAGGCTGTCGCCCGGGCCCAGCACGTATTCCGGACCGGCGGGGAGATCCATGGGAAGGTCGTCGAGATTGCCGGTGCCGTTGCGGAAAATGTCCATGCCAAAGCGATCGAGTACTGGAGCCCGCTTGGCCACCTGCGCGTACAGGTCGTACAGCGAGGGAATATCCGCATAGGGATTGGCGCGGTGACGAATCTGCGGGCGGTCCTGATCGAGGTCGGCGATGGATGGAATTCTGCGGCGGGGGTACTGCAAGCTGGCCTGCTGAGTGGTTTGGCCGGAACGTGAAGGCAGAGCCGCGCCGGTGTCGTTGCGCGGGCCGGACATTTGCGACGACATCAGGTCTTGGGGGAACGGGGGGGCAGACGGTCCCGCAAGCTGTCCATGGTGTTCCCCGACCCTGCCGTCATGCCCGCACCCATGGATGAGTTGGGAGGTGTAGCCACGCTGAGCAATTCCGGGAGATCGTCCGCGCGAATGCGCGTCATCATGGTGGTATCGGTGTCGGAGTAGGGGTCAGCCTGGTCCTGCTCCAGGCTGGCTCGGTTTACCTGGCGCGCAGGGTTCTGTAATTGCGGATTCTGGGGTGCGGGCTCCGGCGAAGCCGGCTGAGTCTGGGAGGGCGCGAACTCTGGACGTACGGGGAAATATTCGTCCGTGTCCCGTTCGTGGCGCAACCAGTAAGCGTCTTCCTGATTCAGCCCCGCGTTGCGCTGCTCGGAAGTAGTGGCGCCGGCAGATCCGGAGGGTTGCGGGGCGCGCGTCCGGTACAGGTTGCGTTCCTGTAACAAGTCCTGCTGGCGCGCGAGTTCTTCCTTCGAGGGTTTTGCGCGGATGTAGTAGCGGTCTTCGATTTCCCGAGTGGCGATGATACGGACATTTTCGTCCTGCCGCAGCAAGCGGTAGAGAGCGTCGTCGGTCAGATCTGCGGGATCGAGAATTCGCCCCTGTTCATAAGCCTTCCGCACCAGCATCTTTTTGACCTGCAGCAGAAGACCGGGTTCATCGCGCAGGATGCTGATAATCGTCTCGGCGGAGAGCGATACGCGCTGTTCGGCTTCTAGCTCGGCGCGAGAGAGCTTGTCGTCCTGGCCTTGCCGGTTACTGTACTGGTTTCCGCGAGAGTCGTTGTCATACCGGGTTTGAGCGAAGCCAGGGATTCCGGTGTTTGCCAGAAGGACGATGGCTGCCAGCAGTGCCGGAACAGTCGTCCTTATCCGCATTTTCGTGTTGTGCATACGAACTCTCTTCCGATCCAGCCGGTTTGCCTGCACCAGACTTATTTCCAGACTTCGGGTTGCTTATAAATTGGGAGAGGCACAGTGGGCCAGTTACAGCTCCGCCCTCTCACTCCCAGGGTTCGTGTGAGATAACCCATTCGATCTCAATCGGTTAAAACCAGCATCAACTTCAAGGGACAAAGCAATTACTAATGGCAAAATCCCGCGGTTAAGTTACTTGCGAGACTGCAGCCGGCAATAACTTGCCGCGCAGCACGCTTAACATGCCCTCTTCTGAGTTCTCCACCCGCGCCGAGCGAATGTCGGGAACTGACCAGAAACACAGGCTATTGTTGCGTTCTGGGGCCAGAGCGAGAATTTTCATTTGGGGGTGCTGCTTCAGCAGATCTTCACAGAGCGAAGGCCGCTGGTCCGGTCGATCCAAAGCGATGATCACGAAGTCAGGCTTCGAACTTGCAACCACCTGCGCAATTTCAGCGTCATCACCAATTTCGCCCATGATCTCGATGTCGGGCTGGTCCGCGATCGTCGCCAGCACCAACTCGCGCATCAACCGGGGGCGGTTGGCCACTAACACTCGGACTTTTTGCATAAGTATGCTCTCCAAGCCGCATGACGGCTCAGTATCCGGTGTTCATTAGAGAAATATAAGGATCAATTCTGTCTTGCACCGAACGTGGTGCAGATGAGTACACCGGAAACTCTGAATGTACTGTGCCGTACCAATTCCGTACTTAAACAAAAACAGTGAGTAAGTGGGTGTTATAACCCAAGGGCAGTCGTGTTATTGGAAAGTAAAAGCCGAAGATTCTAAACAGGTAAGCCTTGCAACCGGCAGAGCTCAACCACCGCCAGGCGGTCGTTCGCACCAACCTTGCGCAACATTCGATGGACATGATTGCGCACGGTCTGTTCTGCCAACTGCAGTTCCGAGGCGATTTCCTTATTGGTCAGTCCGCGGCCGATCAAAAGGACCAGTTGCTGTTCGCGGTGGGTGAGACCCAGGCCTAGCTTCACATGGAAGTTGGGGACCTGGCTGGCCTGGCGGACTACATAGCGAAACAGCCGAGCACAGAGATGTGCGGGACACACTGCTTCTCCGCCGGCGACCGATCGCACCGTGGTGACAACTTCCAGGGCGGAAGCGTCTTTGAGCACATATCCCAGTGCTCCTTCCCTAACCGATTGCAAAAAGGTCTGTTCGTCGTCATCCATACCGATCATGACGAGCTTCAGACCGGAGTTCTCGCGCTGCACTTCGCGCAGGAACTCCCCGCGTCCCGGGCCGGAACTAGTGAAAGAATCGAGAACCAGCACGTCGGGATGGGCGTGGGTCACTTGCTCAAGCGATAAGGAAGAGAACGCGCGGGAACCGGAGATGACGAAATCCGTTTTCTTGCCCAGAATTCTCGCCAACGCTTCGCGAAGAAGCCGATTTTCGGCCAGTAGAAATACCGAGGCACTTGCAACTGCAGGACTCATACGTACTACTCCCAAAGCGACGAGCGGCACCGTGGCACAAGTGCTCGCGGACTCGCTGCTCCCCCTTTGGCAACGACTGGGACCTCTCCTCCATAAAGCTCTATTCAGGCTGAAAGGTTTTCAGTAGCAGCATTTTACAGGTATTCGGCTTCGACCCAAGGGCATTATTTTGCACAGCACCATTTTGGACAATGTCTCAAAATGACACACTGGCATTCCTGTGAAGCCCTCTCGTTGGCGCAACTTGGCACACTGCTACTTTCCCCTGCCTGATTAGAATTAATGTGTTCTGCCGTACATGGTGACCACTTCCGCTGGGGTGCGAGTGGTTCGTTTCGTCAAAAAAGGGAAAATCTGACGAAGAAAAGAAAGGCCCATGTCTGCTACTGACTTTAGTGTTTCCTTGCATCTTCCAGTCCCAACCCAAAACCCAACTCTCACACCCTCCAGGAGTTCTCAGGTCGAAAATCACATTCTGGCCGAGGTTCCGACGGAGGAATACGCTCTGCTATTGCCTTACCTGGAGCCGGTGAAACTGGAAGCCCAGGCGCTCCTGCTCCAGCCCGGGGAACCGATTGGCTATGGCTATTTTCTACGCAGCGGTTTGGCTTCGATCATGGTGCTCACCCACGATGCCAAAAGCGTGGAGATTGGTGTGGTCGGCAAAGAAGGATTTGTGGGATACCCGCTGATTGCCGGCATTCGCAAGAGCATCCACCGCGCCATTGTGCAGGTTCCGGGAGAAGCATTCCGCATCAAGTCTGACAAACTCGCCGAACTGATGCCGAAGACGCCGCGACTGGAACAGCTCCTGAACCATTATGCGCTGCGCCGTGCGCTGCAAGTCGCCCAGGTCGCCGCCTGCAACCGCCTGCATGAGATCGAACAG
Source organism: Terriglobia bacterium (assembly GCA_963798155.1). Classification (GTDB taxonomy): domain Bacteria; phylum Acidobacteriota; class Terriglobia; order Terriglobales; family Acidobacteriaceae; genus CAWCSH01. The sequence continues at coordinate 221,655 of CAWCSH010000021.1, read as the reverse complement.
CGCCTTGCCCGCTGGCTGCTGCTTACTCACGACCGGGTGGAGAATGACTACTTTCCCATCACCCATGAAGTGCTGGCCCAGATGTTAGGCAGCGGACGGCCCAGCGTTACGGTGGCCGCCGGAACCTTGCAGAAGGCAGGCCTGATCGGTTACACCCGCGGCCACGTGCGGATTCTGAACCGCAGTGGGCTTGAGCATCTGGCGTGCGAGTGCTACGGGATCATGCGCGAACTGTCGGCGCCGGGGGAAAACGGCAGCAAGCACGTCTCCGCGGCCTGATCGGCACTGGCCGCCGACCGAGCGGCACTGGACTCGATCACGGGTTGTCGGATGAAAGGTCCATGGTGTGCCGGTTCGCAGCTAAGCATATCCAAAGCAGTGCGCACATGGCGATTACCGACGGCTGTAGCCGTATGAAGCTGGCCAGCGGACCAATCAAGAAAAAACCATAACAGGCATAGGTGAGCAGCGGTACCGCAGACAAGGCGGTATCGTCGCGCCTGATAGCCTCGTCGGTCAGCAGTAGGAATGCAGGCGCGAGTATCACCAGGTCGTACACCGTGAGGTGAAGGGATACCAGCACGCTGGCCAGCAGTAATGCAGAATAGCGGACATTCAGCGGCGCAGCACTTCTCCAGCATCGGATCGCGATCGCAAGCACCGCAATTGCGCTCGCGACATAAAGTGCCAGCGCAACTGAACTCCAGGGCACCAGGAGCGACCAGAATGCGCGCAGCGAATGCATCTGGTAGAGACGTGGTTCGAGCAGAGGGATCATCCGCCCGACGTGCAGAAGGGCGTGGAAGTAGGCCAGCATCACCTGGTTCCCGTAGTAGGCCCAGCCGATCGAAAGTTGAGCTGCGGCAGCGAGCACGGCCCCTGCAACCACCAGCCATTCGCCAGACGAAAAAAACACTGCCGCGGACGCGAGACGCCAATTGGGGTTTGATGACTAGGCTACCGATCGCAAGCCCCGCTAAGAACGGATGCCGGGCCCGAAGCGCCATGTAGGCGAGAGTAAAGCAGGCCAGCGCGATTCCCGAGGTTTGTCCCCAGATGATGAGGTGGAAGAATCCGGGGAATGCGAGTGCCAGAATCAGCACCGTCCAGCGATGCTCCCGCAAGGACGGACAAGTCTTCCAAACTGCATGCACACACAGCAGGTAAATCAGGCAATTCAGCGAAGCCCACACCGCGTATGCCCACAAGTAGGGAAGTTCAGCAAAGGGAGCGAACAACAGCGAAACCTGCGGACCATAAAGCGGGACGTAAACCGTACCAGCCAGCTGGGGGAGAGCCTCGGCAATTAACTTCGCCTGTCCCCAAATGTCGTAAAGCAGGTTTGCCTGCCCGTGCAAGGCGAGACTGCCCAGAGTGTAGAAGTGCAGGAAGTCGGTGCCCTTGATGAGACCGTTACGGTCGCGCAGCCCAGGAGTGGCGAGGTCGGCGGCATACACCGACCATAGGCAGAGTGCCAGCAGAATTCCGTGAAGGCGGACCCGCCGCGCGGTCAGCCGAAATCTCAGGTGCCTGCTCTTGGCCATGATGTCTGCTTATCATAGCCGCGTGCTCCAGGTTTGAAGCATCGCTTCGAGCACCATCACCTGCATGGCGTACAGTCGCAGCGGGTCCGCGAGCGCGCGAGACTACCAGACGGGATTGCCGTCTTTGTCGCGGAAAACAAACACGTCATTTCCGCGTTTCACTTCGCGCGCGAATATCGTGTCCACGCCTTCGAAGCTCACCTTGACTCCGGTGACTTCGATCTCATCACCTTTGTTCAGGACCAGGTCGTACATCTTCACCCACTTGGCGGTTGCCAGGTGGACTTCAATGGTCTTGCCATCGGAAAGCTTCAGGATGACGTGCGAACCCATGCCGCCGCTGACCGGGCATACGAAGTCTTTTTCTTCTTGCACCGTACCCTTGAATACGGCCTCCGCGGCATGGTTGTATTTCGGAACCACGGCCTTGGCAGCGCTGGCGGGCGGGGCATTGGTTGAATTCTGGGCGGGTGCGGGCGCAGCAAAAGCCGCCAGAATCAGAACCAGCACGACACATAAGATCAGGATTGACCAGGTTTTCATGGAGTCCTCCTCCCCATCAACTCCAGAAACACGCTCTCATTACGCTTTTATTGTCTCCCTGTGCTCTCAGAATGCCTGTGATTGCGATCACCGCAGAGTGTGATGAAGGGTCAACGGTCAGATGCCATCCATGATCGCGGGCGGTGAGACTGCTAAAATGGCCGTCTCCCATGCAGTCCCAGCGTCCTTTCGGCCGCATCCTGGCGGTGTTTGATTCTCCGTTACGAGTGTTTGCCGTCGCCTTTTTCATCCGCATAGTGGCAGCGGCGCAGTTGGTGGCGGGCCATGCATGGCAGGGCTTCTATCAGCCGAATGAAGCCACCCGCATCGCCTGGGCTCTAGTCTCGGGATTCGGCTTCAGCTCTCCCTGGCCGGGCACGCCGCTAGTCGCGACCGCTCAGCAACCGCCGCTCTATCCCTTCGTGCTCGCCGCTATCTTCAAATTGGCCGGGACATATAGCTACGCATCCTTGTGGATCGCCATTTCTCTCAATGCCTTACTGGCAGCATTGAGCGCGGTGCTGATCCTGCAGATCGGCAGCCGAATCTTCGGTTCGACGGTAGGAGTGGCCGCCGCCTGGATCTGGGCCGGATGGGTGTACGAGGTAGCGGTGTCGATCCGCATCTGGGAGAGCACACTTTCAACGCTGTTTCTGCTGATCGGCTTGAGCATGGTGTGGCGTATGGCAGACTCGCACCGCTTCCGGGAGTGGTTGGGATTTGGCGCGCTGGCGGGATTCGCATCGCTCTCGAACACCACCCTGCTCGCCGCGTTTCTTTGTCTTTGGGGATGGATGGCGTTACGTGAGCACCGCAGGAACGCGTCTTTCGCCCGTTATCTGTTCGCATCGATCGCAGTGTGCGTACTGATAGTGCTGCCCTGGACCATTCGCAATTACAGGGCATTCCATCGGCTGGTTCCGTTGCGGGACAACCTCGGGCTAGAGCTGTGGGTGGGCAATCATCCCGGCGTGACCCATCTCTACCAGTTTGACCGCGATTTTCCTCTACTCGATTCCGGCGGAGTTCGACCGTCTGGGAGAGGTCCGGTTCATGCAGTAGAAACAGGAAATTGCGCTGCAATTTATCCGGCAACATCCGGGGAAGTTCCTGGTGCTTTCCGCTGAGCGGTTCTTCGACTACTGGACGACTCCGAAGCCGTACCTCTGGCTTCCCATCAGTTTGCTGGCGTGGATACGAGGCGTGATCGCGGTCCGGAGGAAAGGGATGGATGCGGGTCCGTTTGTGATTGTCCTGGTGGTTTACCCGCTGATCTACTACTTCACTCATACCTGGAGCACTTACCGCCATCCTTCTGAGCCGGTGATCCTTATGCTCGCCGTGTATGCAATGGTCACGGTTGTCGAGGAAGTCAGTAGAAGGTCACAGAAGCGCCACGTTGCCGCTCCCGCCTGAAACTATCGGTCTCCTGGGGCGGAGTCAGGTTTCTGTGATGGAAGCGGAAGAGAAAAGGCCGGGTATGCACCCGGCCTTCACCACGCTTGTGCACATCCTTTATCGGGCCGCTGCTTCCTTCTCTTCCGGAGTTTTGTCGAGGATGCCATTGGCGACATCGATCATTTCCTGATCGACGGTACGGTTCTTGGCAATGGCTTCGGCGAGGGGAATGGAAATCAGCTTGTTGCCGCGCAAAGCGGCCATGCAGCCGAAGTCTCCGCGATGCACCATGTCGATGGCGGCGAGGCCGTAGCGAGTGGCGAGCATGCGATCGAAAGCACTAGGGGAGCCGCCACGTTGGATGTGGCCAAGGACCACGGTGCGGGTCTCGAAGCCAGTACGCTTCTCGATTTCCCGCGCCAGAATGTTGCCGACTCCCCCCAGGCGGGCGTGCCCGAATTCATCTTTGCCCAGATCCTGCAACACAGGAGCTCCGTGTTGCGGATCCACATCCGCCGAGAACTTGGCTCCTTCGGCGACCACGACGATGCTGAAATAACGGCCGCGATCGTGGCGCTGCTTGATGGTTTCGGCGACGCGGTCGATATCGAAGGGCCTTTCGGGAATCAGAATGACATCGGCGCCTCCCGCGACTCCGCTCTGCAAAGCGATCCAGCCGGCATCGCGGCCCATGACTTCGACAACCATCACCCGGTTATGGGCCTCGGCGGTAGTGTGGACGCGGTCGATGGCTTCGGTGGCGATGTTGACGGCGGTATCAAATCCAAAAGTGTAGTCAGTGCCGGCGAGGTCGTTGTCGATGGTCTTGGGAACGCCGACCACCCTCACATCGTTCTCGTGCAGCTTCTTGGCGACCGACAGAGTATCGTCGCCGCCAATGGCAATGAGCGCCTCAATTCCATGTTTCTTGAGCGCGTTGAGACACTTCTCGATTCCGTCGGGCCGCTTCGAGGGATTGGTGCGCGAGGTTCGCAGGATGGTGCCGCCGCGGGGCAGAATTCCTGCCACCGACTCCAGGTCGAGCGGCATGGTCTTGTCTTCCACCAGACCGCGCCAGCCCTCCATGAATCCCATGAATTCATCTTGGTAGTGAAAAGTGCCCTTACGCACGACGGCGCGGATCACCGCATTCAACCCGGGACAATCGCCTCCGCCGGTGAGAACCCCAACTTTCATTGCCTGCTCCTGTTCAAGAGGATAACTGCCGGTACAAAACTGCGGCGAACTGGGTAGGGAAAACGCCCAGATCCGCGAACGCACCCTCACCTTGGCTCGGAAGTTACAGATTATCATCTGCAACCCGGACTGTGCAGAGGGAGCTCGGGCGGCGGCTCGAATGAATGAGCCGTCGCTCGAAGCAGGCATCCTGATTAGCGATTGCGCGGGGCCGCGATGTTAGCCAAAATACACTCGCTCTACGTATGGGGGACTCGGGATGCGTAAGCCTTGGTCGGTACTCGTCTGGATTGCCGTCGCCGCTTTGGGCGCGCTGGCACTGGCTACCATTGCTCTTCACCGCGGCGAACAAATCAATGCCATGTGGCTGGTGGCGGCTGCGGTATGCAGCTATGCCCTGGGCTACCGTTTCTACAGCAGCTTCATTGCCGCCAAGGTGCTGGCGCTGAACTCGCAACGCGCCACTCCCGCCGAGAGGTTGGAGAACGGCAGGGATTTCGTCCCCACTAATAAGTGGGTGGTGTTTGGCCATCACTTCGCCGCCATTGCCGGCCCCGGGCCGCTGGTGGGGCCGGTGCTGGCAGCGCAATTCGGATACCTGCCGGGGACGCTGTGGATCCTGGCGGGCGCGGTGTTTGGCGGCTGCGTGCAGGATTTCGTCATCCTGCTGTTTTCGGTCCGGCGCGACGGCAAGTCGCTCACCGAAATGGCTCGCGAAGAAGTCGGGAAAGTTGGGGGCCTGGTGGCTTACGTCGCGATTATCAGCATTATCGTCATTCTGCTGGGAGTCTGCGCGCTGGTGGTGGTGAATGCGCTGAAGTCCAGCCCATGGGGCACGTTCACGATTGCGATGACTGTGCCGATCGCATTGCTGATGGGACTGTATTTGCGCCGGCTGCGTCCAGGAAAGGTGCTGGAGACCTCCGCTCTCGGCTTTGTGCTGGTGATGCTGGCGATCTGGGGAGGGCAGTGGGTCTCGCAGAGTCCTCTGGTCGGCGGATGGTTCACCTTGAGCGCGACCACTCTCGCGGTCGTAATTATCGTGTACGGATTTGCAGCCTCGGCTTTGCCGGTATGGCTGTTGCTTGCGCCACGCGACTACCTGAGCACGTTTGTGAAGCTGGGCACGATCGCGATGCTCGCGGCCGGAATCATCGCGCTGCGTCCTGTGTTGCACATGCCGCCGCTGACGCGGTTTATTGACGGCACCGGGCCGGTGTTTGCCGGCAGCGTGTTTCCCTTTGCGTTTATCACCATTGCGTGTGGAGCGATCAGCGGCTTCCACGCGCTGATTTCGAGCGGCACGACTCCCAAGCTGATCCGCCGCGAGACCGAAGCCCGCATGGTCGGGTACGGAGCGATGATGGCGGAATCGCTAGTGGCCATTATGGCGACCATCGCTGCCTGCGTGCTGGAGCCGGGGACGTATTTCGCGATCAACAGTCCCGCGGGAATTGTGGGGCAGGCTCCGGCGGCGGCCGCGGCGACCATCAGCAGCTGGGGATTTCCGGTAAGCGCGGTGGAGATGCACGCGCTGGCGCAAGCCGTCGGCGAGCAGACACTGTTCAACCGCACCGGCGGCGCTCCCGCGTTTGCGGTGGGCATGGCGCACATTTTTTCTCACAGCCTGGGCGGGGCAGTGATGGCGATCTGGTACCACTTCGCCATCATGTTCGAGGCGCTGTTCATTCTGACGGTGCTCGACGCCGGCACGCGCGTGGGCCGCTTCATGATTCAGGATGCGCTGGGGCACGTGTGGAAACCGCTGGGGCGGACCAGTTGGTACCCATCGATTCTCGCAACCAGCGCGATGATTGTGGCCGCCTGGGGATATTTTCTGTGGCAAGGCGTGAAAGATCCGTTGGGCGGAATCAACTCGCTATGGCCGTTGTTTGGAATTTCCAATCAGCTGCTGGCAACGGTGGCGCTGTGCGTCGCGACCACCATCATCATCAAGATGAACAAGGCGAAATTCGCGCTGGTCACGCTGACTCCGCTGGTGTGGCTGGTGGCGGTGACGTTCACGGCCTCATGGGAAAAGATGTTCCATCCCAATCCGCGAATCGGATTTCTGTCTCACGCCCAGCAACTGGCGGCTGCCGGCGCGAACTCCCGCCTGATCTTCAATGATCGCCTGGACGCGCTGGTCACTGGCGTGTTGATGGTGATGGTCACGCTGATTCTGATCGAGTCTGCCTGGGAGTGGCTGCGCGTGCTTTCGGGACGCAAACAGGCGGTGGTGAAAGAGGCTCCATTTGTCGTCTCGCGACTTACAGCGGAGGAGCGGGCATGAGTGTGGTCAGACAGTTCGCTGCAACGGTGTTAGCCACCCTGCGGGAGATTTTCGATGAGGCGGCGTATGCGCGATTTCTGGCACGTCATGGTCTGGAACCGGGCCGTGGTACTTACGCCAGCTTTGTGCGGGAGCATGGGGAGGCCAAGGCGAAAAGGCCGAAGTGCTGCTGAGGTTTCGCGAAAGCTCAGCCTCGAAATGGTGATCGTCTCGGTAAGAAATGTGGTAGGATAACGGTAGTATGAAAGAGAAGACATCGATCACACTAGCGCCCGAGGTCCTGAGCGGGATTGACCGTCTGGCGGGGTCAAAGTATTCGCGCTCGGAGATCATCGAGAACGTCTTGCGAGACCACCTGCGGGAGCTGAAGCGAAAAGCGGTCCACCAGCGTGATCTGGAACGGATCAACGCGGCTGCGGACCGACTCAACGCAGAAGCTGCTGAAGTGCTCCAGTACCAGACTCTCGACGAGAGCTAGCGACGGGGAGGACCGTTGAGACGGGGCGATCTCTATCGAGTGCAGCGGCCCGCTGGCGACCCCAAACGTCAGCGAACCTTTGTCGTAGTCAGTCGCCAGTCTCTGATCGATTCCAGATTTTCCACGGTCATTTGCGCTCCAATATTTTCCACAGGAGAGGGGCTTTCGACACAAGTCCCAGTCGGACCTGAACAGGGGCTCAAACACTCCAGTTGGATCATGTGCGACAACCTGGTGAGCCTACGAAAGTCCGAACTCACACAGTTTGTCGGTTCCCTGCCTGAGGCAAGACTGATGGAACTGGAAGAAGCGCTGAAGATGGCGTTGGAGATCAGGCTAAGCCGTGATTTTGACGGCCTCCTCTCACTTCGATACCCTCAATACTCCCCCATGGCCGGCGCCGCGATCTCAGTTCAGAACCTGTACAAGTCTTACGGAGCGGTCCAAGCCGTGCGCGGCGTCGATTTCGAAATCCAGACTGGCGAAGTGTTTGGCTTGCTGGGACCGAATGGCGCCGGGAAGACTACGACGGTAGAAATCCTCGAGGGGCTGCGGCCGCGGACCTCCGGTGAAGTGCGGGTGCTCGGCTTCGATCCTGAAAAGCAGAAGCAGCAGCTGAAAGACCGCATCGGTGTTTGCCTCCAGGCCACCAACATGCAGGACAAAATCCGGGTGCGGGAGGCGATGCATATTTTCTCCTGCTTCTACACCCGGAGCGTGGATGCAGATGCGCTGCTCAAGCGATTGCAGCTGGATGAAAAGCGTGATGCCTTCTACGCCACACTGTCTGGCGGGCAGAAGCAACGGCTGGCATTGGCCCTTGCCCTGCTGAACGACCCGGCTCTGTTGTTTCTGGATGAGCCGACGACCGGGCTTGATCCCCAGGTGCGGGCCGAAATTCACGCGCTGCTTGAGGAATTGCGCAACGAGAAGCGCACCATTCTGCTGACCACCCACTACATTGAAGAAGCCGAGCGGCTGTGTGACCGCGTGGCCATCGTGGACCAGGGACGGATCATCGCCATCGGCACTCCGCGGCAGTTACAGCAGCAGAGCCGGGCCGGCGTCCACCATCGTTGTGACCTGCGACAAGGAAATTCCTAAGACCAACCCGCGTGGCCGGAAATGGTTGAGCAGACTCTCGATCCTGCGGGACGCACCTTGACTGTGGTCTCGCGCCGCCCGGCAACAACTCTGGTCGACTTGATCAAGTGGATTGATGCGCGCGGGCTCGAGCTGACCGATGTCCATCTCAACCAGCCGACACTGGAAGACGTGTTCATCGAGTTGACCGGAAAGCGGCTGCGGGAATGAAAAGCTACCTGGCGCTGATTGAACTCGATCTGCGGCTGGCGCTGCGGCAGAAGTCTGTGCTGTTCTTCAACTACCTGTTTCCGTTCATTTTCTTCATCACCTTTGCCCAGATCCTGCACGGCGACCGCAGCGGTGCCATGAGCCAGGTGCTGACCATGGTGGTGATTCTCGGTGTCCTGGGAAATGGGTTGTTTGGCGCGGGAATGCGGGCGGTGCAGGAGCGGGAAGCCAACATTCTGCGCCGCTACAAAGTCACTCCCATTACCCCGGCGCCCCTGCTCATTGCGGCCACGATCACCGGCTGGATTCTGTTCATGCCCTTTGTGGTGGGCCTGTTTACCCTGGCGCACTTTGCCTATCACATGCCGTGGCCGGCGAGCATGGGCTCGATTTTCATCTTCATCAGCTTTGGTATTCTGGCGTTCCGCGCTATCGGCATGATTCTGGCGGCGGTGGCCAACACCATGGCGGAAAGCCAGATCATGGTGCAACTGGTGTACTTGCCCATGCTGCTGCTGAGCGGCGCGACATTTCCCGCGTCACTGTTTCCCGCGTGGCTGATTATCGTGACGCAATTTCTTCCCGCGACGTATCTGGTTTCCGGCATGCAGGGAATGATGCTGCGGCAGGAAAGCCTGGCCTCGAACAAGCTCGCTTCAGTTGCGCTGATTGTCACGGTTGTGGTGGGACTGTTCATCTCCTACAAGCTGTTTCGCTGGGAGAAAGAAGAGAAGATCCGCGCCTCGGCCAAACTGTGGATCGGCGCGGTCATGCTGCCGTTCATCCTTTTGGGAACCTGGCAGGCCTTCACTCAGGAGAACGTAGCCAAGACGCGGATTCTGGCGCGGCAGATGGCGCGGAATGAGACTTACCTGATCCGCGGTGCGCGCATTTTTGTCGGGGACGGCAAGGTGATCGAATCGGGAGCGGTGCTGGTGCGCGATGGAAAGATTGCCGAAGTGTATGAGGGAGCGGGCCCCGACCCTGATAGCGTGCGGGCCAATCCGATCGAAGCCGCAGGCAAGACGATTCTTCCCGGGCTGATCGATGTGCACGTTCACCTGGCAGCACCTGGCGGCATGGTGGATACGAAAACGTACGAGATCGAGCCTGCCATGCTGCGCAACCTGGCGGCATACCTCTACAGCGGAGTCACCACCGTGCGCAGCGTGGGCGACCCCCTGGATACTGTGCTCAAGGTGCGCGATCAGGTGAATAGCGGTGAAAAACTGGGAGCCGAACTCTTTACCTGCGGTCCGTTGTTTACCGCGAAGGGTGGTCATGGCACCGAATACTTCAAGAACTTGCCGGCCAACGTTCGCCAGCAGGCGGAGCAGCAGTTCACCCGCATGCCAACTTCCCCGGCGGAAGCCCGGAATGAAGTAGATCAACTCAAGCGCGCCGGGGTGGACGCGATCAAGGCGGTGCTCGACTCGGGAGTGGGTGCGAGCCTGTTCAATCGGCTCGACATTTCCGTTCTTCAGGCGATCGTGCAGCAGGCCCATGCCGATAAGCTGCCGGCTTCCGTCCATACCGGAGACGTTCGCGATGTGAGCGATGCGCTCGCGGCCGGGGCTGATTCCATCGAGCACGGGTCGTTCCGTCAGCCGATTCCTGACGCATTGTTCCAGCAGATGAAGCGGCAGGGCACGTTTTATGATCCCACTGTCAGCGTCGGGGAGGCGGCGCGCGATTTCGACGCCGGCAATAGTGATCTGCTGAAACGCGCCCTGGTGCAGCAGGTTGCTCCGCCCGATCTGCTGGAAGATACCGCCAAAGCCATGGCAGCTTCCCCACCCAAAGCTACGCAGCAGAGCGCAAACAATGCACTGGGGCGGTTCGAGACCGGCCAGCAGAATCTGAAGCGCGCCTATCAGGATGGAGTCACGCTGGTGACCGGGTCCGACGCCGGCAATGTGCTGGTGATCCACGGCCCGACGGTGGAGCACGAAGTCGAACTCTGGGTGCAGGACGGTATTCCGGCTGCGGTGGCCCTGGAGGCGGCCACCTACAACGCCGCCCGGCTGCTTCGAGCCGAGAATCGTATCGGTTCGATTCGCCCGGGCAAGGACGCCGACATGCTGATCGTGGATGGCAATCCTCTGGAAGATATTTCCGCAATCGAGCGAATCTCGGTTGTCATTTTCAAAGGCGAGCGCATCTCGCGTGCCGACTTGTTCAACCAGGATTGAGGGTCGCTTGCTCTTCGTGGTGCTAGACTGGCGCTGATGCGGGTACTGGGAATTGATTGCGGCACGGAGTATACCGGCTACGGAGTGGTCGATCTCGGTGACGGAGACCGGCTGGTTTGCCTGTGTTGTGGAGCGATCAAGCTTTCCGTTCGGGAACCGTTACCGCAGCGGCTGGAGACCATTTTCGCCAGCCTGGGCTCGGTCATTCAGCAGCACCATCCCGATCATGTGGCGATCGAAGATGTTTTTTATGCGGTCAACGTAAAGTCGGCGTTGAAGCTGGGGCAGGTGCGCGGCGTGGCCATGCTGGCAGCTTCATCGGCCGGGCTCGAGGTTTCGGAGTATGCGCCGCTTTCGATCAAGTCGGCGGTGGTCGGCTACGGCAGGGCAGAGAAAATTCAGGTGCAGCACATGGTGGCCCGGCTGCTGAATCTGGATGAGATTCCCGAGCCACCCGACGCGGCTGATGCCCTGGCGATTGCGATTTGCCATCTGCACACCGCAGCCACGTTACTGCGACAGGGCGCGGCGGCGGCCCGCTAGCGCCATGCCGGAGTGTTTGCCCTTCAACCTTTTCACAACGTCTCGCTTGAAAATGTCTTGGAATCGTTGTGCCGACATGCTGCCAGGTATACAGAGTGTCCGATGGATCCACGCCTGGGTATTAGGGGCGCTGCTTCTGGCCGGGGGCATTGCCTGTGCGCAACAGGATCCCACGATCACCTTTACATTCGATTTTCCCGGTTCAACGCCCGCGCATTACGTGGTGACCGTCGCCGGCGGAGGCCAAACGACCTACGAATCAGGCAGCTCCGCGGGGGAGCAGTCCGAGAGCAACGACGGTTTTCGCGCGGCATTCACCATGTCGCCGGCAACCCGTGGCCGCATCTTCGAATTGGCCAAGCAGGCCCACTATTTTGAAGGGAATCTCGAGACTAGAAAGCGGAATATTGCTTCCACCGGCACCAAAACCCTGGCGTATCACGACAGCCAGCGCAGGGCGAGCGCCAGCTTCAATTATTCTCCCCAGGCCGCGGTGCAGGAACTGACGGCGATATTCCAGGACATATCGGTCACTCTCGAATTTGGCCAGCGCCTGGAATATGAATACAAGTATCAGAAGCTGGCGCTTGACGAGGAACTGAAGCGGATGGAGGAACTGGAGGGGCAGGGCAGTCTTGAGGAACTGGAGTCGGTGTCGCCCATCCTGCGGAAGATTGCGAATGACCCCAGCGTTATGAACGTAGTACGGGCCCGCGCCGAGCGGTTGATCGCCCAATCCGCCTCCCCAGCACGCAAATAGCAGGCAATCAGCTCTGGTTTTCCTTGAATCTTCCCAGAATTAGCAACTTGGGAAGCTTCAAACGTGGTCTAATGATTTAGCAAGCCCCGGGAGGATCCAATGCCGAAGCTTAGACCGGGCTGTTTCGTCCTCGCCCTGTTTTCCCTGCTATTCGCCACCTTCACTGTGCCGGCATTTGCCGATTCGCAGGTCCGCATCGTGCGCCTGAGCGACATCCAGGGCGATGTGATGATCGATCGCGCCAACGGCAATGGATATCAACGGGCATTCGTGAACCTGCCGATTACCCAAGGGGTGAAAGTTCAAACCAGAGAGGACGGCCTCGCCGAAGTGGAGTTCGAAGACGGCGGCACGTTGCGCCTTTCTCCCAAGACTACGGTCGAGTTTACCCAGCTTTCCCTGCGCGATTCAGGCGCAAAAGTTTCGACGGCTGAGTTGCGTGATGGCATGGTGTACGTCAGCTTCAGCGGCAAGAACAGTGATCAACTATCGCTGAATTTTGGGCAGGAATCGGTGAGCCTCACCCAACCGGCACACTTCCGCGTGGAGATGACCGAGAACGGCGTGGCCCGGCTGGCAGTGTTCGATGGAAGTGTCCAGGTACAGTCCCCCTCGGGCATGGTTGATGTGGCCAAGAAGCACCAGGTCAGTTTCGAGAACGGCACGCAAACCGTGGCCAAGCTGGAAAAGTATCCGCTCGACGATGTGGACAAGAGACAGGACGAATACCACGAGCGCTACCTGGCCAAAGCCGGCAACAGTGTTTCGCCGTTCTCTTACGGTACCAGCGATCTCTACTACTACGGCAGCTTTTTCGGCGTGCCCGGCTATGGGACCGTATGGCAACCTTATCTGGCCGGTGCAGGCTGGGATCCGTTTATGGACGGGATGTGGCTTTACTCAGCCGGCTACGGCTATGGCTGGGTTTCGTCGTATCCCTGGGGTTGGACGCCCTATCACTATGGCCAGTGGGTTTTCCTGCCGCAGTACGGCTGGGCCTGGCAGCCTTCAGGTTCATGGCTGGGGTGGAATAATTCTCCACGCATCGTAAATCCGCCACAGCGGTTCACGGCGCCTCATCCACCCACAACTCCCGGCCGCACGGTCTTGGTGCGGCGCGGGCCAACCACGGTAATGCAGGCCGGATCGGGCGAAAGGATCATCAGCCGAGGCTCGGCTGGCATCGGCATTCCGCGGGGAAGCGTGCGCAATCTGAACCGGGTTTCCGATCAGGTGGAGAAACATGGTGCGGTAATGTTGCGCAGCGTACCCAGGCAGACTATGAGCGCTCAAGCTGTTTCCGGCGCGCAGAGTGCGTCGCGCAATGCCGGCCCTCCCACATCAAACAATCCCAGGCCGGGAACCAGCAGCCCGATGCAGAATTCTGGTCCAAGAATGGGAAGTGGAATGGGCAGCGGCGGTATGGGCCCGCGGTCTTCTCCGGCACCCAGGTCCGGACGTCCCCGCTAGAGTTTTGTGTATTGAAATAGGCTCGCGTGAAATATGACGGGCGGCCTCTGGGCCGCCCGTCATATTTGTAGCGGTTCAGGAGCGCCCGCTGCAGCTCTCTAGTGTGGAATCCAGGTCGGGTTTGCGGTGAATAGTCCAGCCGAGAAGCCGATCTGGTAGGTCACGAACACGCCAAAAGCCAGGCTGATCACACCCGCCGCCGTGTCGAAGTGCCGGCCAATCGAGGCGAAGCGTTTCTGGCCGTAAATCAGGGTGCCCCCCATCGCCAGCGTGATCAGAATCATCCCCAGGATGGTGCCCACTCCGAAAATAAGCAGATAGCCGATCGCCCATGCGGGATTTGGAATTGTGCTGAGTACCAGCAAGGCAATGGCGGCGGACCCGGCCAGGCCGTGTACTATGCCGATCACCAGCGGACGTACCGCACTGTAGGCGGAGAAGCGCCGGAAGCGGCGGTCAAGCTTGCTTAGTGGAGTTTCTTCCTGGCTGTGGCTGTGATCGTCAGCATGAACGTGAATGTAGTCGCCGTGCAGGTGGTAGTGGGCTTCGGCGTGGTGGTGTTGTTTGCGCTTCGACCAGGGCACAGTCAGGCTGAGTCGCAGATTCCGCAGGCCCAGGAAAATCAGCATCAGGCCGACGGCCAGTTCCATGGAGAGCCCGACTCGCGGCGGCAGGGTGATGCGGAACACGATCAAAATGGTTCCGACGACGAGAATGGTCAGGGTATGGCCGACTCCCCATGCCAGTCCGATGACGGCGGCGCGGCTGATCTTCTGTTCGCGGGTAACGATAGTGCTGACGGCAATTACATGATCGGGATCGGTAGCATGCCGGATGCCCAACAGCAGTCCAATTCCCAGAATTGCGAAGAGTGTGATCACGAATAGCTCGGAACAGTGGGCGCCGAAGCAGATTAAATCACCAACAATCCTACGCTTTTGCAGTCCGTGACGCATCTGCGCCAGCACCTGAGGCGGTCTGATTAGCTGTGCTCGCGCAAGGTTGCTTCGCAGCCTTCGGATACGCTACTCGTTCGGCGCGTGTTTCACCTTGGCGAAGTCCATTAACCCCAGACATCGATTGTGAATCGGGAGCGCACGCCCTTTATCTTCTGGTGTCCGCAGTAGGCAGATCGATGATTTAGCGAGGGCGGCGTAATGGCGGAATCAGTTAACATCGAACGGTGAAGGACGAATTCATCGGGAGCCGTCGATTTTCACGCCGCGAGTGGCTGAAGCGCATGGGCAGCGCTGGCGCATGTCTGCCATTGCTGCAATTATCCACGGCTCCAGATCTTGTGGGTCAGACGGCGAAGCCGGGCGTCCCGGCTAAGGCGAAGTCCTCGCCATTGTCCCCCGAGGACGAACAGCTGCTGGACGATCTGGAGCGCACGAATTTCTGTTTCTTCTGGGAGCAGGCCAACCTCGACAATGGCCTGGTCAAAGACCGGCGCTAACTGCTCACGGCAACGACAACGGCACGGTGGCCAGCATCGCCGCCACCGGTTTTGGCCTGACCGCCCTTTGCATTGGCCGACGAACGCCAGTTTGTTCCCTATGCCGATGCCAGAAACCGGGTGCTGACCACGCTGCGATTTCTGTGGAAGAAGCTGGTGAACCATCGCGGATTCTTCTATCACTGGGCCGATATCAACAGCGGAGAACGGGTCTGGGATTCGGAAGTCTCCTCTGTCGATACTGCGATTCTGCTCTGCGGCGTGCTTACCTGCCGGCAGCACTTCGAGCATGCCGAAATCCAACGCCTGGCCAGCGACATTTTCAACCGGGTGGACTGGACCTGGCTCTCGGAAGACACCACGCTGCTGCCTCACGGCTGGAGACCCGAGATCGGCTTCCTGCCCTACCGCTGGGACTACTACAGCGAATTGATGATGATGTATCTACTGGGGCTGGGTTCCTCGACACATCCCCTGCCGGCCCGAGACCTGGGACGCCTGGAAGCGCACCATTTTCGAATATGAGGGCATGCGGTACATCGGATCGTTTGCGCCGCTTTTCGTCCACCAGTATTCCCAGGCGTGGTTTGACTTCCGCGGCAAGCGCGACCGCTATGCCGATTATTTTCAAAACTCGGTGATCGCCACCGAGGTGCACCGCAAGTTCTGTATCGAGCTGTCCAGCCAGTTTTCCGATTACAGCGAAGATCTCTGGGGAATCACCGCATCCGATTCGGAGAAGGGATACGTGGTGTGGGGCGGCCCTCCGGCGATCGGGCCCGATTGATGGCACGGTGGTGCCGAGCGCGGCTGCCGGGTCGCTGCCCTTTCTTCCCGAGGAGGCAATGCGGGTCTTGCGCACCATCAGCAAGAAATACGGGGAAGGGGCATGGAGCCCTTACGGCTTCGTGAACGCCTTCAATCCCTTGAAGAACTGGTACGACTCAGATGTGATTGGAATCGATACCGGAATCACCATGCTGATGGCGGAAAATGTGCGGACCGGGTATGTTTGGGAAACCTTTATGAAGAACCCCGAAGCCCGGCGGGGCATGCGCAGAGCGGGGTTTGAGCCGTTGTCGTGAGGCGGGCGGATCCGATTGCTGCTGCCGCCGGCTCCCCAACCCGCGCTTACGCGGTACGACGCGGAACTGCTTTGAAGAACTCGTAGCCGCGCGGGGTCAGGCGGACTACGCCTCTGACTTTTTCTTCCACGAAGCCATCGTTCCGCAATTCCGAGACGGAGTGGCGCGCCTGCGCGGAATCCACGGTCTGCTTGGGCAAGGTGACAAACTCGCTGGGTGCTGCCTCATAGTGCTGGGCCAAGGTCACGAAAAGCTCGTTTACTAAATCGGTTTGCATAAGCATTTCCTGTCCCGAACTGTGCTGATATTAGAATTCAACCTCGACTGGCGAAAATGGCCCGGGTGTGCCAAGTCGGTGGCACCTTGGTCACGAGGGGCTATGTCTATATTGAGCAGCAACTTGCGAGCCGGATTCTGAAACTGCAATTTGGTCCTGGGTCGTCCATGGCGTTTTTCCTATGGGCCGGATCAGAAAGAGTAATCATCGACAGCTTGACAGCCCGGCTGTAGAAACGCTAAAGTTACATCCAATAATCATTAGTAAAACTTTTAGTTCCAGATTCGAGCCAATGAGCGATCTCAAAGAGCTGCGCCGAATTCGAGTGCATGGAGTCGGCGTACGAGTGTGCTTTGCGGCCTCGGTCTGGAGGGCATGAGTGAGCTGAAGCAGGCGATGTAAGCAGCTCCCCAATCCCACCTGCCAGGCGCTGGCACGGTGGGTTTCTTTTTAGCGCGTGAGGAATTCGATATGGGTGATAAGCCGACTTTAAGCGGTTCCAGAATCTTGTGGGAATGCCTGGAGCGGGAAGGCGTGAAGAGCGTCTTCGGATATCCCGGCGGGGCGATTCTGCCTGCCTACGACGCGCTGAAGCACAGCTCGATCCATCACATCCTGGTGCGCCATGAGCAGGGGGCCACGCACATGGCAGATGGCTATGCGCGCGCCACCGGCGAAGTTGGCGTCGCGGTCGCAACCTCGGGGCCGGGCGCAACCAACATGGTAACGGGCATTGCCACCGCGATGATGGATTCGTCGCCCATCGTGTGCATTACCGGGCAGGTAGGCAGCAAGCTGCTGGGCTCGGACGCCTTCCAGGAAACCGACATCACCGGAGTCACCCTTCCCATCACCAAGCACAACTACCTGGTCACGCGTCCGGATGAAGTGGCAGCCACGGTGCGCGAAGCTTTTTACGTCGCCAAGTCTGGACGGCCGGGACCGGTGCTGATCGACATCACCAAAGACGCACAGCAGGCGACCTGCGAATTCGACTGGGAAGGCGCAGCGCCCCAGATGCGCGGATACCGTCCTGATCTCTCGCCGGCGAAGACCGAATATGCCAGGGCTCTTGAGCTGATTCGCAGCGCCAAGCGGCCGGTCATCCTTGCCGGGCATGGGGTAACGGTTTCCGGCTCCGAAGTTGAAGTGCAGATGTTGGCGGAGCGGGCTTCGATTCCGGTGGCGCTGACCCTGCTGGGTTTGGGATCGCTGCCGGCATCGCATGTGCTGAATCTCGGCATGATGGGGATGCACGGCGAGGCGTGGGTCAACACTGCCATTCAGGAAGCTGACCTGTTGATCGCGCTGGGTATGCGCTTTGACGACCGGGTCACCGGCAACCTCAAAACGTATGCGCCGAACTCGAAAAAGATCCACGTGGATATCGATCCCGCCGAGATCAATAAGAACGTGAAAGTAGATGTAGCGCTGGTTGGCGATCTGCGGAAGATCCTGAAGGAATTGCTGCCAATGCTGGAATCGACAGACCGGCGGGAGTGGATCTCGCGCATCAACGGCCTGAAGGGCGATTCGGCGGTGCGTGATATTCAGAATCTTCCCGATAACGGCCATCTCTATGCCGCGCACGTGATCAATGACCTGTGGCACGAGACGCGTCATGCGGACACGGTCGTTGTCACCGATGTGGGCCAGCATCAGATGTGGGAAGCGCAGTACTACAAGCACGAGCAGTCGCGCTCCCTGATCACGTCGGGCGGCTTGGGGACAATGGGTTTTGCCCTGCCGGCGGCGATCGGCGCGAAAGTTGGGCGTCCGGAAGCCGATGTATGGGTGGTGGCGGGAGATGGCGGATTCCAGATGACCATGGCGGAACTGGCCACCATCGTCCAGGAAAAACTGAAAGTGAACATCGCCATCATCAATAACGGATACCTCGGCATGGTGCGGCAGTGGCAGGAATTTTTCTACGACAAGAATTACGAAGCGACGCCGTTGATCAGCCCTGATTTTGTGAAGCTGGGCGAGGCTTACGGGATTCGGAGTTTTGCGGTCAAGCACCGCCGCGACGTGATTCCGACGGTGGAAGCGGCGCGCGAGCATAGCGGCCCGGTGCTCATTGATTTTCAGGTGGAGCAGGAAGACTCGGTGTACCCGATGGTGGCGGCGGGAGCGGCGCTGCACGAGATGATCCGACGCCCGAATCCCCTGGAAGAGACGGCACAGGACGAGTAGAGGGAAGGGCACGAGTTCCACCAGTACCGCACAGCAGTTGTAGGAAAGCGGCGCTTTAGCGCCTGAGGTCAGAGGTCAAGACAAATCATGATGCACACATTTGTGGTTTACGTCGAAAACAAGCCGGGAGTGCTTACCCGGGTGGCGTCGCTGTTCCGGCGCCGGGGATTCAATATCGATTCGCTGACGGTCGGGCGCACCGAGAAGACCGATGTCTCGCGCATGACTATTACGGTCGATTCGAACGAAGACCAGGCGCAGCGCATTGTCGCCAACGTTTATAAGCTGGTAAACGTGCTGCTGGTGGATGACATCACTGGCGAGGCGACGATTGCCCGCGATCTGGCATTGATCAAAGTGGCAGCGACCCACGAGGCGCGCTCCCATGTTCTCGAGTTGTCCAGCGTGTTCCGCGGGCGCGTGGTGGATGTGGCGCCCGAATCGCTGACCATCGAGATCACCGGCACAGAAGATAAAATCGACGGCTTGCTGGAAGTATTGCGTCCCTACGGACTGCTGGAAGTGGTGCGTACCGGAATTGTGGCGATGCGGCGAGGCATGAAGGCTTCCAGCAATGCTCGCGCGCACGGCGCAGCCGCGGGATTGGCGGGCGAAGAAGGCATTTCATATTCGGTGTAGGCTTTAGCGCGCTGCGCGGCGTGTAGGATATTTGTTCTCGCCGCAGCGGTCTTTTGTTGTTCTTTCGGAAATCTCCAGTTTGGTTCCGCAAATTTCGTTCAATTAAAAACAGCTAAGGAGCTTTTAATGGCAAAGCTTTATCACGAGGGCGATGCGGACATCTCTCTCATCCAGGGCAAGAAAGTCGCGATAATCGGTTATGGATCGCAGGGGCATGCGCACGCCCTGAACCTCAAAGACAGCGGAGTGGACGTGCGAGTCGGGCTGCCCGCCACCAGCGCCTCGCGGGCCAAGGCCGAGGCCGCCGGCGTAGCCGTGATGGATGTCCCGCAAGCCGCCGCATGGGCCGACGTGATCATGGTGCTCATCCCTGACACTAAGCAGGGCGAAGTATTCAAGCGGGATATTGAACCCAACCTCAAGCCGGGCAAGACGCTGATGTTTGCTCACGGCTTCAATATTCGCTACGGAACGATCAAGCCTGCGAAAGACATTGATGTCTCGATGGTTGCGCCGAAGGCTCCGGGGCACCGGGTACGCGAAGTATTCACCGAAGGCGGAGGCACGCCGGGCCTGCTTGCCATTCATCAGGACGCCAGCGGCAATGCCAAGCCGATGGCGCTCTCTTATGCGAAAGGCATTGGCTGCACTCGGGCCGGGGTGATCGAGACCACTTTTTCAGAAGAGACAGAAACCGATCTTTTCGGCGAGCAGGCCGTGCTGTGCGGCGGCACCAGCGCGCTGGTCAAAGCTGCATTTCAAACCTTGGTGGACGCCGGCTATCAGCCAGAGATTGCCTATTTCGAATGCATGCACGAGTTGAAGCTGATCGTGGACCTGATGTACCGCGGCGGCCTGAACTACATGCGCTACTCGGTCAGCGATACCGCCGAACATGGCGATTACACTGGAGGTCCGCGGATCGTAACCGACGAAACCCGCAAAGCCATGAAGCAGATGTTGAAGGAGATCCAGGACGGCACCTACGCCAACAACTGGATCAAGGAAAACGAGACCGGGCGACCCTGGTTCAACAAGATACGGAAGAGCGAGCAGGGCCAACTATTGGAAACCGTCGGCGCCGAGCTGCGCAGCCATATGCCGTTTTTGAATCCGGTGACGATCAAGCAGTCGTTACCGGTGGTCACTCCGCCGGCCGGGGGTTACCTTCTTGTGCTGATGATGGCCCGAGGAATCTGCCCAGTAGATGAGTCTCTGCTGCAGGAGCGACCGGCTCCCATCTGGGTGATCAAGGCCAGAAATTGCGACCGGGAAGGTGGCAGCGCTTCGGTCCGCCGGGCAGGTGAGGGCACCTGCCGCTCGCGAGCCGCGGCCCACGTGAACCGGGCAGTCGGGGCACCTGCCCCTACGTGCGATTCCTCTTACTTTCGGGTTGCTGTGGGCTCTCCTACAAAAATCAGGCAGCCGTTTGGATCGGTAATGTGGAATTCGGTCATGCCGTATTCCCGGTCGAATAACTCCCGGATTCGATATCGATCCCGGAAACCCTTCACATGCTCCCACAGTGCATGGATGCCCGAAACTTCTATGTAAATCTCGCTGTGCTCCCGCATGAACTGCATGACATCTTCGGAGGCGGCCTTCTGGAAATGGATGGTCTGGCCGTCGCGCTCGATGATCGAGTAGTGCGGCGACTTCATGGTGGCGGCGAATCCGAGCACGTCCTGATAGAAGACAATCGTCTTCTCCATGTCATCGGTGGCCAACATGGGGCTGATTCTCTTCGCGACGGTGCTGGGTGTCATTGACGGCCTCCGGCAGGCTGACTGTCCGGCGCGGACGGGATGGCAAAGCGGGGAACCGGGAACCTGGCCTTCAGTCCGGCTGGGCAGAAAAATGCCTGGGCCAGTGCTTTGCAAAACTTTGGGAGAGGGCTTAACAGACCCCGCACCGCCCCAGGCGGAAAACATCTTATCGCAATTCTCCACAATTGTCTCCGTTTACAAAACTTTACTTTGGTTGACCAAGAATTTACCCCTGGGCCATCGGGCCGGTGTTTGAATGATCAAGACCCGAATAAACAGGAGCTTTCTTATGTACAAGACGATTGCTTTAGCGATCTTGCTGGCGTTCTCCGTCGCGGCGTGGAGCCAGGACGAAGGCAATGGCGCCCCGGAAGGGCCGCCACCCCAGGCGCAAGCGCCGGACGGACAGGGACAAGGACAAGGTCAAGGTCAGGGACAAGGACAGTGGGGAAGAGGCCGGCATTTTCAGGGCGTCGCCGGAACCATCACGGCGATCAACGGCAATTCCCTCGAGGTGAAGACCCGCAGCGGCAGCACCGCACAAGTAACCCTCAGCGACAAAACGCAATACCGCAAGAACCGCGAAGCGGCAAAGCTCGACGACTTCAAGGTGGGCGATGAGATTTTCGTGCGCGGCCAGCAGTCGAGCGAGGGCGCGTGGCAGGCGGACATGGTGGCAGAGCGTCCGGCGGGCGCGGGCCCGGGGAATTTCCGCGAAGGGCTGGGCAAGCAGTTTATTGTGGGAGAAATCAAGTCCATTGACGGAACTCAGCTGACAATTGCTCGTCCAGATGGGGTGACCCAGACCATTGCTGTGGATGAAAATACTTCGTTCCGCAAGGACAACGAAAGCATTACCCTGGCCGACCTGAAGCCGGGCGACCACGTGTTTGGACGCGGGGAAGTGAAGAATGACGTCTTCGTCGCCGCAGTGCTGAACTCTGGCCAGCCCCGCTTCATGGGAAGACGCGGACCCGGTGGACAGCAGCAAGCACCGCCACAACCACCGCAGTAAAGCTGCTTATCGCGAGCGATCCACGAGGACACGGAGAACCCGGAGGAAAGTGCTGGGGTCTCCGTGTCGAAATTCCGCGGCCCAATTTGTATGAGAATCTTCGCCCAAAGCCGTTCACAGTCGCGTAGTCGGAGACTGAAGCTCGCCGTTACGGTAGCGTTGTTGGTCTTCGCGTGCGTGGCGGTGTGGGCGCAAAATCCCCCCGCTACTTCTACGGCGCCGGCGGCTACGGCGGCGGGAACGATTCGCGGCGTGGTCAAGTCCGGCAACATGCCCATACCTGGCGCCACGGTAACCGCGGCGAATACTCTCACCGGACAGAAGGTGACCACCTGGAGCGACGTGGACGGCAGTTATACGCTCAATGTCCCGAGCAATGGGCGCTATGTAGTGCGGGCGCAGATGAGTGCTTTTGCGGCGGCGACCCACGAAGTGCTGATCCATGCTGATTCGCGGGATGCGCAGGCCGACCTTGAGATAGTGCTGCAATCCCGCGCTGAGCAGGCTGCCTCACGCGAACAGCAGCAGGCTTCCGCCCTCGGTGGGCAGGGATTCCAAAGCATGCCGGTCACCCAGAGCCAGGACTTCACCGGCGAAAATGGCGGTGGCTCCAATGCCGGGTTCGGAGGTTCGCTGCCGGGCGCGGAGATAAGCAATGCCACCGAGTCGGTGTCTGTCTCTGGAAGCGTGAACAACTATTCCAATCTGGCTGAAATGAGCAGCGACGCATGGCGGCAGCGGGTGGCGGAGTACCGCGAGCAGCAGGGCGGCCCCGCAGGAATAGGCGGTCCGGGTGGACCGGGTGGCTTCAGCGCCCCGGGCGGCGGACCCGGAGGGGGACCTGGGGGAGGGCCGGGCGGAGGAGGACTTGGCGGGAACGTCGCATTCGGCGGGCCGGGTGGATTTGGCGGTCCCGGAGGATTCAGCCGTGGAGGAGGGGGCGGACGGGGTGGAATCTTCCTGGGCGGCGGAGGACGCAACCGTTTCAACATCAACCGCCCGCATGGGACTGTGTATTACAGCGTCGGCGACGACGCCCTGGACGCGTCTCCGTATTCGTTGAGCGGTGAACCGGTCAGCAAGCCGGGGTACATTCAGCAGCATTTCGGTACCGCCATCGGCGGGCCGCTGGCGATCCCAAAACTGTTCAACGCAGGAAGCAAGACCTTCTTCTTCTTCAATTACAACGGAACACGCGGCGAAAAGCCGTACGACCAATATTCGACGGTGCCAACCCTGGACGAGCGCGGAGGCAACTTCTCGAATGCGGTGATTTCTTCGGGAGCGAACGCCGGGGCTCCGGTGCAGATCTTCGATCCGAGCACGGGCAGCCAATTTCAGGGGAACGTAATACCATCGGGGCAGATCAGTACGATTGCCAGTGGGCTGCTCGCCTACATCCCACTGCCTAATGTCACTGGGACCGATCTCAAGAATTTCCACTACATCACTTCCGCGAGCAACAACAGCGACAGCCTGAACTTCCGGCTCAATCGCAGCTTCGGCGCGGCGGCGGTGGGACCAAGGCGGGGTTTCTTCGGCGGAGGCGCGCGCAATAGTTTGAATATCGGGATCCACTACCAGGGCTCAAGTTCCACGCTGACCAATCCCTTTCCCAGCGTTGCCGGCAGCAGTGATGTCCGGGCCTTCGACGTGCCGGTAGGCTACGTGCGAAGCATTGGGAAAATCACCAATATCGCCCGGGTGGAATTCAGTCGGCAGCGGGTGCGCACCCAGAACCTGTATGCATTTACCCAGGACATCACCGGCTCGTTGGGTATTACGGGGGTATCGCAGAATCCATTCGATTGGGGATTGCCCGGCCTGTCGTTCACAAATTTCGGGAGCTTGCAGGATGAGAATCCCGCTCTCGAAAGAAACCAGACGATTTCTCTTTCGGACCAGATGATCTGGAGACGGGGCAAGCACACCTGGCGCTGGGGAGGCGATTTCCGGCGCATGCAGATCAACACCGAAACCGACAGCAATGCCCGCGGATCATTTATTTTCACCGGGCTGAACACTTCCGAGATGGTGAGCGGCCAGCCGGTGGCCGGCACCGGGTACGACTTTGCCGATTTCCTGCTTGGCCTCCCGCAGCAGACTTCGGTGCAGTTTGGGGAGAACGATTATCACTTTCGCGCGAATTCCTGGGACCTGTTTGCGCAGGACGACTGGCGGGTGCGGGGCAATCTCAGCCTCAATCTGGGAGTGCGTTACGAATACGTTTCCCCATTCTCGGAAACCGACAATCGCATTGTAAATCTCGACGTCACCCCCGCTTTCACTGCGGCGACTCCGGTTCTGCCCGGGCAGACGGGGCCTTACACCGGAGCATTTCCCGCGACTCTGGTGCGTCCTGACCGAAATAACTTCGCGCCGCGGATCGGAATCGCGTGGAAGGCCTTGTCGAAGACGGTGGTGCGCGCAGGCTACGGCATCAACTACAACACCACCGCGTATCAGGCAATCGTGCAGCAACTAGCGTTTCAGCCGCCTTTTTCGACCACTCAAACCAACGTCCAATCTTCAAGCGGCGATCTGACGCTGCAGAACGGTTTTCCGGCGATGGCCTCGGGCGAGGTCACCAACAATTACGGCGTGGACAAGAACTACCGCCTGGGCTACCTGCAGTTGTGGAACCTGAATGTGCAGCAGGAGATTCGTCCCACGCTGCTGTTGAATGTGGACTACACCGGAACCAAAGGTACGCGGCTTGACATCCTGATGGCGCCGAACCGCGACGTGAATGGCACGCGCATTCCCGGAGTGGATCCCTTTACCTGGGCCACTTCGCTGGGTGATTCCACCTTGCACGCCGGCACGGTGCGGCTGCGCAAGCGCCTGTCCAGTGGAATTTCTCTGGGCGGGACATACACGTTCTCGAAATCGATCGATAATGCCTCATCGATCGGGACGGGCGCGCTGGCCGGCAACGCTCTGGTCGCGCAGAACGCATTTGACCTCGCCGCCGAGCGCGGACTTTCCAGCTTTGATCAGCGGCACCGCTTTACCGGCGACTACCTGATCGAGTTGCCTTTCGGCCGCGACCGGCTGTGGTTGCGCAACAGCAGCCCGCTGCAATGGATTTTAGGAGAATGGAGCTGGAGCGGTAGCTGGACGATCGCCTCCGGGCTTCCGTTTACGCCGCGAGTGTTGGGCAGCTTCGCCGACGTGAATCGCGGAACCAACGGCACTATTCGGGCGGATGTGGTGCCGGGGCAGTCGGTCGGCCTGTCGAATCCGGCGCTTGGGGAGTGGTTCAACACTGCGGCGTTTGTGGCTCCTCCTGATGGAGCGCTGGGCGATGCCCGCCGCAACAGCATCGAGGGACCGGGCAGCGTCATGTTCAGCATGGCGCTCAC
The DNA here is from genome assembly GCA_963798155.1 of Terriglobia bacterium. Classification (GTDB taxonomy): domain Bacteria; phylum Acidobacteriota; class Terriglobia; order Terriglobales; family Acidobacteriaceae; genus CAWCSH01. Next base: position 196,124 of record CAWCSH010000021.1, on the reverse strand, counting down.
CAAGATTTTCCCTGTCAGCGAAGGGCAGTTTCTGGAAGTACGGGCGCAGGCCGCCAATGTATTTAATACCCCGCAATACTCCAGTATCGACACCATCGTGAACTCACCTACCTTCGGTCAGGTGATTTCGGTGGGGGCGATGCGCACCATTCAAATGTCGGCACGGTACCGCTTCTGATCATGATTGCGCCTGGCCCAACTCGAAGAGGCAAAGTGCTGGCGGTGCTGTTGCAGCTTGCCCTGCTGTGCCCCATCCTTCCGGCACAGCAGGATATCGATTACGTGTTCAAGGCGCGCACCGAAGTGGTGCTGGTGAATGTCACGGCTCGCGACAAGAACGGCAATCTGGTGCGCGATCTGAAGCCGGAAGACTTTTCCGTCGTGGAAGACGGCAAGGCGCAGAAAGTAATTTCGTTCGATATTGAAAACACTGATGCCATCCCGCCAGCGGATGTGGCACAGGTGAAGCTGCTGGGGAAAGCCGTGCAAGCAGCGCCGCCGCAGAATGCCCAACCCGGCCAGAGTATAGGGGCAGCTTTCAAAGATCGCCGGCTGATGGTGTTGTTCTTCGATCTTTCCTCGATGCAGCCTGAGGAAATTGAGCGGGCTGTGGCATCTGCTGTGAACTACGTCGATAAGCAGATGACTCCGGCTGATCTGGTGGCGATCGTCTCGCTGGGAGACTCGCTCCAGGTTAACCAGGATTTCACCACCGACCACGCCTCGCTCAAAAAGGTTCTGCAATCATTCAACGCGGGCACTGGCGAAGGCTTCGAGGCAGGCTCGACCGGGACGACCGAGGGCACCGCCGACACCGGCCAGGCGTTCACTGCCGACGACTCTGAGTTCAACATCTTCAATACCGACCGGCGCCTCGAGGCCCTGCGCACCATTTCAAAGCAGCTCGAGAATGTGGACCAGAAGAAGTCGCTGATCTATTTCTCCAGCGGCATGAGCCGTACCGGCATCGAGAACCAGACCGAATTGCGGGCGGCAGTGAATGCCGCCGTCCGCGCCAATCTCTCGATCTACACCACCGACAGCCGCGGCCTGCAGGCGATGGTTCCCGGAGGCGAAGCTCAGTCGGCGAGCCTGCGCGGCGCTTCCGCCTACTCGGGGCAGGTCATGCTCGGCCAGTATGATTCGAACTTTGGCAGCCAGGAAACACTGGTTACGCTCGCCTCCGATACCGGAGGGAAAGCGTTTCTCGATACCAACGACTTCAGCAAAGTATTCCGCGGAGTGCAGGAGGATACCTCAACCTACTACATGCTTGGGTATCACAGCACGAATCCCGCTCGCGACGGCCGGTATCGTCACATTTCGGTGAAGGTCAATCGTCCGGGACTGAAGCTCGAATACCGGCGCGGCTATTACGCTCCTTCGGATTTCAAGCATTCCAATGATGAAGACCGCGAGCACCAACTGGAAGAGGAACTGGCCTCTGAGCTTCCCAGCACCGATCTGCATGTTTACTTGAGCGCCGCCTATTTCCGCCTGGGGGAGAACCGGTTCTCGATGCCGGTTTCGCTGGTTGTGCCCGGCTCGGAAATTCCTTTCGTGCAGAAAAGCGATCAGGACAAGGCCACGCTCGATGTGCTGGGGCTGATCACCGACAGCAACAAGCGTCCCGTCGGAGAGGCCCGGGATACGGTCAAGCTGGCGCTGAATACCTCCACCGAAGTCCGGCGAAAGAACGTGCAGTACAACACGCAATTCGTGCTGCCCTCCGGCACCTATCATTTGAAGTTTGTGCTGCGGGAAAATGAGACTGGACGAATGGGGTCGTTTGAAACCGACCTCAAGATCCCAGAGCTGAAGAACCAGCCGCTGAAGATGAGTTCAGTCGTACTGGCAAATCAGTTGCAGCCCGCCGGGAAGAAGAAGAGTAACGGCGAGCCGCTGGTGCGGGATGGGGAAGAGGTGATACCCAGCGTCACCCGTGTATTCTCCGGCAATCAGCATCTGTATCTCTACTACGAAGTCTACGATCCGGCGCGCGGGCAGGCGGCGGGAGGGAAGTCGCAGGATTCCAAGCGAGGCGATATTCGGGTCCTGACCAACGTCACGTTTTTTCAGGGCAAAGCCAAAGCCTACGAAACGCCGCTGGTCGAAGCCAAGCAGATCAATGCCGATAAGCGGCGCGCGGCGGTGTTCCAGCTGGAGGTTCCTCTTGCACAGCTCAAGCCGGGCCTCTACACTTGCCAGGTCAACGTGATTGACGATGCGGCAGGGCATTTTCTCTTTCCAAGAATGGCGATGCTGATCAGGCCGTAGGATTCTTACCTTCTCCCGACTTCCCATACACCTCTTCGCGACCTCAGCGGAATCTCTTTGCGTCCTTCACGGTCCAAAGGCTCTAACCGCGAAGTTCGCGAAGAAGAGCCGCGAAGAACGCGACGAAGAGCTGCCAGCTTGACCCTGTGCTGACATCTTTTCTGCAATCGCGTATATTGATCGCCTTTACCGGAACCCCGGCCCATGCCCCAGCCAGCTTCCAAGCCATCCATCGTCATCCGCGACCTGCAGACATTTGAAGATCTGAAGCAGGTGGAAAGCCTCGAAAAAGAAGTCTGGAGGCTGGAAGACATCGACGTGCTCCCGTCCACCATCAGCATTGCCACCAAAGAAGCCGGAAGCATCTGGCTGGGAGCATTCGACGGCACCAGGCTGGTGGGCTTCGCATTCGGTTTCCTGGGCGTCGAAGACGGGCGCCTGGCGATCCATTCCCATATGCTCGCCGTCCACGAGCAGTACCGCGATTTCGATCTCGGATACAAACTTAAGCTGGCGCAACGGGAACGGGCGATCGCCATACGGGTGCAGGAGGTCAGGGTACGGGAGATGACCTGGACCTACGATCCTCTGCAAAGCAGGAATGCCCACTTGAATTTTGCCAAGCTGGGAGTGGTCTCGAACAAATACAAGGTGGATTTCTACGGTCCGGAAACTTCAAGCCTGCTCCATCAGAACAGCACCGACCGGTTGTGGGTGCGCTGGCCCATGATCAGCCGCCGGGTGGAGGACCATCTGCGGGGAAAAGATAGAAGGGCAGAGATGATCGACGTGCTATCGCACCTGCTTCCGCTGGTGCAGTTCAATGCCGATGGCACGCCCGGTCGCACCGATTTACATGCAGGACTCTCGCGGCAGAGGATCGCGATCGAAATTCCCAGCGATATTCTCGCTATCGAACAAAAGAACCCGGATCTGGCGCGCGAATGGCGTTCGGCCACCCGCTGGGCGTTCACCGAATCACTGAATGCCGGCTTTTTTGTCGCCGAATTCTGCCGCACCGTCAGGGGACAGCAAGGCCCGGGTGTCTATCTCATGGAGAAAGGCAGTATCGAAGAGTACGTTCCCGAACTTGCCAGGCACGGCCGGTAAGGTCTAAGGCGCCAACCAGCTCAAAATCCTCCGGCTAAGCTGCTTTGCGGCCCCAACGCCGTTTGGGCATCCCTGCATCCCAGTCCGTAGTTGCAATCACCGCCAATTCGTTCGCCGCCTGGCCGTAGAAGAATGCAGACTCCGCAGATCCGGCGAAGCCGTGAAGCATGGGGGCGACTGCAGCAGTAGTCGCCTGAACTGCATCCAGGGTTCCGTGCAGCTTGAAGTTGATGGGCTTTTTGCCGGTGCCGCGATAATCGGTGAAGGCGGATACTCCGGCGATCATGCCTCCATTGATAAAGGCGGCGATAGCTGGCCCTTTCTTGCCCCGAATTGCGAACCAGGTCCCAATTCCAAGGAAGTACGCCGTGACTGCGGCGTCCAGCCATGCGTGCACTCCAGGTGAAATCAGCTTCGGCGCTTTCCGGAACGCATCCGGAATCGTGGTCTCGTCGAAGTCCGCTTCCTCGAGCTTGGAACGCACCCGCCGGCTCACTTCCTCAATTCCTGCTTCCAGCCTCTCTGCAACCTCTTGTCCCTCGGCGGCGACAGTGTCCATGTCAATGTTAGAGGCTGTCTTTGAGGCATTACGAATCTTTCGGGCTGCGGTTTCTGCGTGTCTCATTGCCATGTTGTCTCCCGTGCTGAACTGGTGGACGAGTCAAACCCGCCTCTGTTTCCAGTACAGTTCGCGTGACCCGGGAAGACAATCAGTGGGAGCGTGTAGATCAGAAGGGAAGTGGCTTTAGTGAACACCTATGCGGGAGCCTTGCGGATGCAAGCTCGCTCTGACACTACTCTGAAAGGGGTTGGCTGATCGCAGTTTGCTTTTTGCCGCGCGTCTTACCCGAGTTCCTTGCCCGAGTTCCTTTGCAATTCCCGCGGGAACGGTATTCCGCCTTCCACTCGTCGTACGACTTCCGTACCGTCTCAAGTACTTTGGTTATGGATGTCGGCTAAAGTGGTCACCTCGGCGATAAGCTATCCTGCTAAATGTGGTCAGGGGCCCGACACCTACAACATATAGCTTCCCTCTGCAATTGTTCCGAAAGTAATTTCCAGAAAAGCCGCATAAAACCCAGCAAAGCACGGAGATTCGCGATGACCTCCGTTGTTTTCCGGTTGATATATGCTCAGCACACCAAAATTCACTCGAACAGCATTTTTGTGCGAGCAGTTTTTCTCACCAGGTTGTCTTGCGTTCCGGAATACCGGTGCAGGCGAGGCAGATAGAAGATGCGGTAAAGGGAACCGAATTATGGCCGACTCGCGGGAAGTGATGAATATTCGCCAGGCTTCGCAGTACCTGGGAGTGAGTCCAGACACGCTTTATAAGTACGTTGGCGAGCAGAAAATACCGGCCTTCAAACTGGGGAACCGCTGGCGCTTCAAGAAATCGAAGCTCGACCAGTGGATGGAAGAAAAATCCAACCAGATGGAAGACAGGGCCGGTAAGAAGAAAGCCAAGGCGGCCGTGAAAGCTGCCGGGCAGCTGTAGTACAGGCAAAGGTTATTCGCGGTTACATGAGTAACTAGCGGAAAAGAGTACTTATCCCCCATAAATAGCAACGCGGGCAAATCGCCTGCGCCACAAGGTTCGAAGTCACAGCAAGTCAGACAACCGAGTAAAGGCGGGCACATGTTTGGATTCGGATCGAAGTCAATCGTTGGCCTGGATGTGGGCTCCTCGAGCATTAAAGCAGTGGAGCTGCGGCGGGGACGCAACGGAATTGAAGTCGCACACCTTGGACTGGAAGCTTTGGCCCCCGACATCGTAGTGGATTCGATGATCGTGGATTCCGGAACGGTTTCAAGCGCGATTTCGAAGCTGTTCGCGGAGAACGAAATCAAGACGCGCCAGGTGGCCACTGCCGTCAGCGGGCACTCTGTGATCGTGAAGAAGATCTCGCTGCCCTCGATGAGCGACGCCGAACTGGCGGACACCATCCAGAAGGAAGCGGCGCAGCACATTCCCTTCGATCTGAGCGACGTGAATCTGGATTACCAAATTCTGTCAGAGGACGTCGGCAATCCGCAGATGGACGTCCTGCTGGTGGCAGTGAAGAAGGACAAGATTCTCAACTACACCAACGTACTCTCGATGGCCGGCAAAAGTCCGGCTATTGTGGACATCGACGCTCTGGCCTTGCAGAACTGCTACGAATACAACTACGAGCCAGCCCCCAACCAGGTGGTCGCGCTGCTGAATCTGGGCGCGAGCGTAATGAACATCAATATCGTGAAAGGCACCACGCCGCTGTTTCCCCGCGACGTCAGCGTGGGCGGGCATCAGTACACCGACTCGCTGCAGAAGGAACTGGATCTGAGCTTCGACGATGCCGAGTCGCTCAAGCTGGGCAAGAAGGTGGGCACGGTGAGCGAAGACGCCAAGACCCCCATCCTGCAGCAGGTGACCGAAATCATCGTGCTGGAAATTCAGAAGACGTTCGACTTCTTCCGCGCCAGCTCGGCGGGAGAGCACATCGAGAAGATTTATCTGGCAGGCGGCTCGTCGAAAGTCTTCGGGCTGGTCGAGGCGCTACGCCAGGAGTTCTCGCTACCGGTGGAGATATTCAATCCCTTTCAGCGGATTGCTCCTCCCACCGGGCCGGGAGCTGAGTTGATCGAGGAAAACGCCGGCCAATTGGCAGTTGCGGTGGGTTTGGCATTAAGGAGTTTTGAAGACCTATGATCCGAATCAACCTGCTGGGTGCAACCAAATCGAAGAGCAAGCGTGGCGGGGCAGCGTCGGCTGCGGCCATGATGGAGATGGGTGAAGTCGGCTCGCCGAAGATGAAAATCGTGGCGGTCGTCCTCATCGCTGCTCTGTTCAACCTGGGCTACTGGTACCAGCTCGACAAGCAGAAGCGCGATATCGCCGCACAGATGCAGGTGGCGGAACAGAAGAACCGCGAACTGGCCGACGTGAAAATACGCTATATGGAACGGCAACGCCAGGCTCAGGCTTACAAGCGCCGGGTGGACGTGATCGACCAGTTGCGCGCCAACCAGCTGGGCCCGGTCAACCTGCTGAACACCATCGGCGATACCGTCAACGGCACCGAAGCCGTGTGGCTGAGCTCGATGAAAGACCTGGGCCCGAATGTTGACATCGAGGGCACTGCGCTGAGCACCGACGCTGTGGCCAACCTGATTGCCAACCTGAAGCATACCGGGTACTTCAAGAACATCGAAATCAAGGAAACCTATCAGGACGAGAGCAACAAAGAATTGCAGGCGTTCCAGTTCACCTTGACCTGCGAGAAGGGAAAGTCCTAAGGCGGAATCTATGGAGAATTTCAGCGAACTTTCAGGCGTCAAGCAACTCGGGCTTCTGCTGGCTGGAGCTGCGCTGGTGACTGCCGCCCTGTATTACACGATGTTCAAGGGGCAGCAGGAAGCCAACGCCACCGCGCAGCAGACGCTCGAAGCCAAGCTGCGGGAGAATGCGGAACTCGAGTCGTACAAGCCGAGGCTGGCCGAGATGGAGCGCCAGGTAGCCAGCCTGAAACAGCAATTGGAGATCGAGAGCCACATCGTTCCCAACGAGAAAGAAGTGGATGGCTTCATGAAGATGCTGGATGCCGAAGCCATGAAGGCGGGCATCGAAGTCCGCCGCTACACGGCGAAGCCGGTCGCAGCCAAAGAGTTCTACACCGAGGTTCCTTTCGAAGTGGAGCTCGACGGTCCCTACTACTCGATGCTGAATTTCTTTGACCGGGTCGGAAAGCTGGAGCGCATCGTCAACGTATCCGACCTGCTGGTGGCCTCTACCAAGAAGCCGCAGGATGCCAAGCCAAAGCACACTTATCAGTATGCGGCGGGCGAGAGCGTTGTGGCCACCTGCACCGCGACTACCTTCTTCAGTCATGACACTGAACCGCCTGCAGCACCGGCTCGGGGCGCAGCAAAGGGGGCTCTGTGAAGCTGACCACCGGAATTCTTGTAGCGGGTCTGGCTCTGGGCACTGCTTCAGCCCAGAACCTCGACCAGATACAGAACGCGCGTGACACCATGCACGCGGTTCAACAGAAAAAGGCCAACGATTCCAATGCTGCGCTGGGGAACAGCGCGCAGCCAGCCGCGGCTCATAAATCGGCTGTGGCTTCTGCGCCCTCCGCTTCGCCGCAGGTGATGGTGCACAAGGCAGCAGCCGGGAAAAGAAGCGTGACGGCGCGCAAATCCCGGCCTGCAAAAGAGAAAGAGCAGGTGTCGGTGGAGGCAAACAAGAACGCCGCCGCCGGCAGCTCCGTAGAAAAACCCAAGGCGATCACCGCATCCGGCCGCCGCGATCCATTCGTCAGTCCGGTGATGATGACGACTATGGTGGGTTCGGGCTGCAGCACTGGAAAGCGTTGCCTGGCGGTTGACCAGATCAACGTCAAAGGCGTGGTGCGGGCTGAGTCTGGGATGATCGCGGTGGTGGTCAACTCCATGGACAAAGCTTATTTTCTGCGGGAAAACGATCCGGTGTTCAACGGCTATGTGGTGCGAATCACCGGCGACTCGGTCGTCTTTAAGGAAACCGTGCAGGACCGGATGGGCAAGTCGTTTACCCGGGAAGTGACCAAGAAGATCACGGCTCCGGCCGTATAAGAAACGCGGACGAAGGCAGATCCGCATAGAAATCAACAGCGAAGATCGCGGGCGAGCCCAGGGCAAGCCCAAGGGGAGAAGCGAAATGCGAAAGCAACTGCTGGCAATATTGCTGCCATTACTGATCGTGATCAGTGTGGCCGCGGCTGAGACGCCGAGCACAAGTGCAGAGGCGAACCGGCACTCCACGTTGACCCGGGTGCAGGTTGTGCCCGGAGAGCAGGGAGTTGCACTCGAGCTGACGACTCACGGCGCCGTCGCTCCTAAGCTGAGCGAACTGGATTCGCCGGCCCGCGATCGTCCTGGACCTGCCCAACACCGTCGCCACCACCGCGCGCAACATTATCGTGGCCAGCGACGGCGTGCAGCGCGTCCGCATTGGCGTGGATCGCGGAAACCCACCCTCCACGCGCCTCGTGGTGGATCTGGACCGCGCTTGCCACTACGAGCTGAAGCCGGCCGGCGACAAGCTGGTGCTGACGCTCTCGAGCGCAGCGGCTGCCAAGGCTGCCGTGCCTGCCTCCGAAGAGCCAAAGACAGTGGCAGCGGCGCAACCGGTTACGCCTGCAGCAGCACCCGCAGAAGCCAAAGACTCCAAGGACTTCGTTTTCGTCGAGCCTTCATATAAGCCCAAGGACGCGACCACCGAGGCGGCAGCCAAGCCGGCTGCCATCGTGCCTCCTGCCCGCGCTATCGCGGCCGCGGAAAAGTTTGCAGACCGCCCAACTGCCGATCTGCTGCCCGCACCCAGCGCTTCCATGCAACCAGGAGTGGCTGAGGCAGCGGCCGGCAGCCCGGCAGTAAACCTCGCTGCCGAGCAGAAAGAACAGATGCAGAAGCCGGTAACGGTTTCCGGTCCCAAGTACACCGGCGAGCCGATCTCGGTGAACCTCAAAGATGTGGACCTGAAAGATTTCTTCCGCCTGATCCACGAGATCAGCGGGCTTAACGTCGTGCTCGATCCCAACGTCAAAGGCACTCTGACCATCGTGCTCGATGACGTGCCGTGGGACCAGGCGCTCGACATCGTTCTGAAGAACAACGACCTGGCGCGCCAGCTTGATGGCAACGTCCTGCGCATCGCGACCGTGGACACTCTCCGCAAGGAAGCCGAATCCCGCCGCGCCCAGCAGGAAGCGGAAGCTCTGGCCGTGGAGAAGGTCACGGTCACGCGTTTCCTGAGCTACGCACACTCCAAGGACGTCGTGCCGACGGTGAAGCAGTTCCTGAGCCAGCGCGGCGACGTGATCTCTGATGACCGCACCAACGCGCTCATCATCCAGGACATTCCTACGGTGATTCCCGGGATCGACCGGCTGTTGACGCAGCTCGACCGCAAGACCCAGGAAGTCGAAATCGAAGCCCGCGTGGTGGCTGCCAACCGCAGCTTCGCCCGCGATATCGGTACTCAGCTGGGATTTGGCTGGGGCAACGGCACCAGTGCAATCGGCGGCGTGAACAACGTCGGCTCTTCTCAGACCTCAGTGTTCGGCTTGCAGCCCTTGTATCCGATTGTCGGTACATCGGCTCCGACCTCAACCACCGGCCAGCAGATTCCGCTGTTCTCGAATCTGGGCGTGACCTCGCCGACCAGCGGTCTGGGTTTCATCAACGCCAGCAACAATGTGCGGATTGATGCCATCCTGACCATGGCGGAATCACGCGGACTTCTGAAGATTCTTTCCCGTCCGCGGGTAGTCACGCAGAACAACATTCAGGCTCTGGTCCGCCAGGGCGTTCGCGTTCCTATCGTGACCCAGGCGCAGTTGGGCGGCCCACCGACCGTGACTTACGTGGACGCTTTCCTGCGGTTGACGGTAGTTCCGCAGATCACTTCGGAAGGCACCATCTTCCTGAACGTCGACGTGGAGAACACCACGCCTGACTTCGGACGGCAGGTGCAGGGCAACCCGACGCTAGTTACCCAGCAGGCGACCACGCAGGTACTGGTAACCGACGGCGGCACGGTGGTGATCGGCGGCGTGATCCAGACGCAGAACTCGGTCAGCATCTCGCAGGTGCCGCTGCTCGGCAACATCCCGTACCTTGGCAACCTGTTCAAGCATCACTCGGTGAGCACCTCGAACAACGAGCTGATTTTCTTCATTACGCCTCGCATCATTCAGACCTAGGTTTGGAAGAAAAGGCGTAAGAAGGACAAGAACCGCCGGTCGCCTGAAGAACCTGTCAGGCCCGGCGGTTTGCTTTTGCAATAAGGTCGGCGGGCGAAACGCGATCTCAGCTTCTACTTCCGCACACCGGAGGAAGCCTTCTCTATCAAGGCGCCCGCTACCCGCTTAATGTCGGTGATTTCTTCCTGCGTAGCCGTGCCGACATAATTGCTTACCAGCACCCCACAGCGCTCGCGCACCTGGTCATAGGCCGTCGGATCCTCTCCGCGCACGGCCAGCAATTCCTTCAGCCAGTGCTTGCCGTAGCCGGCATGCAGGGTCTCATCGGCCCAATCGAAATCCATATCGTGCTCGCTCAGGGAGTCGCCGTACTCGTGGAAGAGACGCGCTCGGGCCGGTTTGTGGCGGATGTTTTTGGTCTCGAAGAAGTAGAGCATTCCCAGGCGGTAGATGGGATCCTGCCCGGAAGCGCTGTCGTAGATGTAAGTGCCGAGAGGAACCTCGGCGAGATTGAGTCCCCAGGCCGTGAGTCGCTCAAGTCCCATGCGGCAATGGCGTGATTCGTCGTAAGTCCAGCGAGCCGAATCGTGGATCCACTCCCACGGCAGTACGTCGGCGAAGGCGCTCAGCATGATGCCTCCCGCTTCGATTGCCCAGACTTCGTTGACGTGGCTGATTGCCGAGCGCAGCTGCAGCTGCATGCCTTCGCCGTAGGGATAGGCGGGGTCCACCACATCCGGCCAGTAGAAGCGGCAAGGCCAGAAGCGTGCATCGCGCGCCGGACGGTCAGGGACCGAATAGGGCGTCGCACCCGGCAAAGGCCCTGCGAGTCCCGCAGTAGCAGCCGGCCCTACGCCGACCCCGCCCAGCGAGGCAAGGCGCTCCGCCGCGACTCCGCTCCATCCCGCCGCGCTTTCGCTCTGTTCGGGATGTTCTGCCAGAGCGGATTCGGTCCACCGACTGAAAGCGGCAATCTGCTCATTCTTCTCCGACAGGGCAAGCGACAGGAAACGGTGCGTGGGCCCGTCTGCAATCACGTCCGAAGCCTGCAGGTAGGCCTGGTAGGCATCGCGCAGGGCAGGAAGCAGCACACGGCCCACGCTCATCAGGAAGGCCAGAACTGATGGTGAATCCTGAATTCCGCCGAACAGCTCGATCAAGGCATGATCGGTGCCTTCTTCTTCCAGCAAACGGCTGGGGAACCGCAGCTCGAACACGCGGTTGCGCAGGTCATTGGCGGTTTCGGAACTCTGCCAGATGAAGCGCGCCAGTCCAGTCTTGATTTCAAGCGGAGCGATCGCGGGAATCCAGGCGGCCTCGCTCGCCAGCAGGGAACGCTCGCAGAAGAAGAAGCGCTTCAGCAGTTGTGCGGTGTCGAACCTCATCCAGTGTGCGCGGGGCTGATTGTTCAGCAGAAGAGTTGGGGACGGGGCCACGAATTTCTCCTGATTACAGCAATGTCAAAGGACACGGATGGATTCCGCGACGGCGGTGTTCCATTGTACGACCACTGGCTGCTTGCCCGAGTGACGGAAGCCAGTTCAAGGGAACTGAGGCTGTGCGGAGAAGCTATCTGGTAGTGGCTGGCGCCTTCCAGGCTGGCGAGTCTGCTGGCGCCTGGATTTTATCTTGCTTGCCACCAGCGATTTCAGAGGTGTCTACATTCTCGCTGTCGTCCCCGGCTCATCGATCGGAGTTTCGGCGATGAATGCAGCATGCGCCAGCCGGGGATCATTCAGCAGGCGGCGGAACGGTTCCAGACCGATGGTGCCGCATCCGACATGCTGGTGCCGGTCAAGTCTGGAGCCGCAGGCCGCCTTGGCATCATTGCAGTGCCACACCCGCACGTTGTTCAAACCAATGGTGGCATCAAGGCGGTCTAGCGTGTCCTGCATGCCGGCCTCGCTCACAATGTCGTACCCGGCCACGTGCAGGTGACAGGTATCCACGCAAGCGGCAACCGGCAGCACCCCAGACAGATGATCGAGCACTTCGGCTACCTGCTCGAAGCTGCCGCCAAGCGAGTACTCGGCTCCGGCACTGTTCTCAATCAGGACGGTGAGGCCGCCTTTCGCAAGATCGAGGCCGTGGGCGGCGGCTGCCGTCGCCGCTGCAGTCTGGAGCAGTCCCTTTCCTCGATCAGCGCCGCGGAATGATCCGGGATGCAACACCAGATAATCAGCGCAAAGGGCCAGGGCGCGCTCCAGTTCTCCGCGAAATGCCTCGATCGACTTCTTGAGAAACGCAGGAGTGATGCTGGCAAGGTTCACCAGGTAGTTGGTATGGATGACGAGGGGCTTCAGATCGTAGCGGTCGCGCAGGCGCGACATCTCCGCGCACTGCGGCTGGTTCAGCTCATACGGAGCCCACTGCCGCGGGCTGGAAGAGAAGATCTGCAGAGTATTGCAGCCGAGCCGGTAGGCGCGTTCAGCGGCGTTCTGCACCCCACCGGCGCTGGACGTATGAATGCCGATGCGGCGGGAGGTCAGCATGGGAGGCCGTTTCGGCGGGGGCAGTTTCAGGATGTCTTGTTCACGGGCGATGGAGCGCGGCACGAAGAAAGTATAGCGGCAGGCCGCGGCAGTAGGCTTGACGGGGAGTGAGCTTGCTCCTGCTCGCCGCGAGCTCAATGGGAGCGCCGGCGGCAAACTCCCCAACCCAGGCAGGCTAAACCGGCAGTATCTTGCCACACTCCAGACAAGCCTTCTTGTGCTTTGAGGTAATCATTCCGCAGGAAGGGCACATTCTGAGGGAGCCGAAGTCTCCGGCGTGCGGCCGCAATCTCCGGAAGCTGCTTCGCAGCGAGTCGGTAATCAAGGCTAGCGATGCGCGAGAGCGAGCGAGGCACGAACGTAGTTCGCGTTTCATCCAGACTTCCTCACTCTTCCTCCGGACAGGAGCTGAAAGGCTGCCCTGTCCGGACACCTACACACTAACACCGCGCCGACTCCGTGGCGAAGTCGCCAAGGCGAGCGATCCCGCCAGAGGCACTGATCAGGCAAAGATGCCCGATCGGTGGGGAAGCAATAATCGTAAGGCCCGCACGAAAGTCACTCTTTGGTAACCTTCCGCGCGCGATGCTACGAGTCCTGGAATCCAGTTCTGCTATACTGTTTTTGACGCTTTTGCACGGTTTGCTTGTCATGCGGTGGTCCCGCGTTGGACCAGATTCATCTCCGCCTTCCTGCCCGCCGTTTAATTCAGCGCCAAATCTACATTGAACGTGAGCGGCATGGACACTTGTGACGTGTGTCTGAGTGTGTGACGACAGGCCCCTCCAGAAAGAAAACAACTCGAATGACCACATTTACAGAACTGCCCCTTTCGGCTGCATTGCAGCAGAAGCTGGCGGCGGCTCAATTCATCACCCTCACCCCCATCCAGGAGCGCGCCATCACTCCTGCTCTCGAAGGAAAAGACGTAATCGGCACTGCCCAGACCGGCACCGGCAAGACGCTGGCATTCCTGATCCCGATCATTGAAATGCTGCAACGCGAGCCTGCCCGGCAGGCCACCGCGCTAGTGCTTTTGCCCACGCGCGAGCTGGCCATGCAGGTTCACGAGCAATATGAGAATCTGCGCGGCCGCAATCTGCACAAGGCGGCGCTAGTGATCGGCGGCGTGTCGGAAAAGACTCAGATCCAGCATCTGCGCTCGAATTGCGGGCTGATCATTGCCACTCCCGGCCGCTTGCAGGATTTTATCGACCGCCGGCTGGCTGATCTGAAACAGATCAAGCTGCTGGTGCTCGACGAAGCCGACCGCATGCTCGACATGGGATTTCTGCCCGCCATCCGGCGCATCGTCTCCACGCTGCCCACCCGGCGCCAGACCTTGTGCTTCTCGGCCACCATGGAGCAGTCGGTCGCCAGCCTGGTCCACGAATACATGCGCGAACCGGTGCGCATCGCCCTGGGCTCGGTACTCAAGCCGGCGGAGAGCGTGCAACTGAAAGCCTACGAAGTGCGTCCGGGGGAGAAACTCGATCTGCTCCGGCAGTTGCTCTATGCCGAGCAGGGACAGACCTTGATCTTCGCCCGCACCAAGCGCGGCGCGGAACGGCTGGCCAAGACTCTGGCGCGTGACGGCTTCAGCGCGGCCATGATCCATGGCGACCGCTCACAGTCCCAGCGGAACGGGGCCTTGAGCGGATTCCAGGAAGGCCGCTACCAGGTGCTGGTCGCGACCGACATCGCCTCGCGCGGCTTGCACGTGGATGACGTTGCGCACGTCATCAATTACGACCTGCCGAAGATGGCGGAAGACTTCATTCATCGCGTAGGCCGTACCGGCCGTGCGGGATCTCAAGGGCGCGCTTCTTCGCTGGTTTCGGGCGCTGAAGTGCTGGAGCTTCGCAACATCGAGCGCACTCTCAAGCTGCGCATCGAACGCACCCAGATGGATGCTTCCGGCGGGGAGCAGCCGAAGCGGGTTGTGCAGAACACCCTGGCTTCGCGGACTCTAACGGCACTGCCTGGCGAGGTGTTCGTCTAGAGGAACCTCGATCCAGATCAGTTCGGTAATTAAAGAGCCCCGTCCTGCCTTTGGCAGAGGCGGGGCTTTTATGTTGAAAACTGCGAAGGTAAGACACATTATGAATTGACTTACATCATGTATAATGTAAGTCATGAGACAACTTCGTGCTACGTTCACTTCCAAGGGTCAACTGGTGGTTCCGGCGGAACTTCGCCGTAAGCATGGCATTGAGCCGGGCACTAGGGTGGAGTTTCTCGAAGACCGGTTTGGCCGCATTGTCTTACAGCCCATCACAGAAGACTATGTGGACCGCGTCATGGGGTGCCTCACCGGCGGCCCCGATCTATTAGCCACGTGGAAAGCGGAGCATCGCAACGAAGGCAAGCGCGAACCATGAAGAGTTACGTGTTCGATGCCAGCGCGGTCTTTGCATTCCTCCAAAAGAAGCAGGCTGCCGCTAGAGTGAATGAACTCTTGAAGGAAGCGGTTCGCGGCCGTATCGAGATCCTCATGTCGGCAGTGAATTATGGGGAAGTCTATGGTGTGATTCTGCGGGAATACGGGCCGGATCGGGCGATCGCAGTCATGAGTGCAGTGCATCCGCTGCCGATCCAACTCATGGACGCCACCCTGAAACGAGCATTTCAGGCAGCGGAAGCTAAGGCAAAGTACAGGCTCTACTACGTAGACAGCTTCGCTGCGGCCCTGGCGATTGAATACAAGGCGACGCTGGTGACCAGTGACGCTGATTTCCGCAAGCTTGGTCACGGTTTTCCGACGCTGTGGTTAAGGAACTGAACGAGTCAACCCGCCCGCTTGAGCGTCTGACGTTCATTTCTTGTACGGCCACGGCGCCTGCGTGAACAGCGCCCCGTCAATCCAGATGGTTTGCCCGCTGATGAAGCCAGCTCCCTTACTAGCCAAAAAGACCACCGTAGGAGCAATATCGGCAGCAGTGCCCACCCGGCCGAGAGGCGTGAGTCGCGACCAGGTGCCGGCGTAGTCGGGATCTTCGGTGCGGGTACGTTCGGATTCAATCGAGCCGGGCGCGATACAGTTGACGCGAATGCCGTAACGTCCCAACTCAACGGCGGCTTCTTTGGTGAACATCTCAATGCCGCCTTTACTGGCGGTGTAGGCCACCAGATGGGGAAACCCCAGCTTGTTGCACCCCGAGCCGAGGTTCACGATCGCGCCACCGCCATGATCTTTCATGTAGCGAGCGGCCTGCTGGGTGCAGAGGAAGCATCCTTTCAGATTCGTATCCACCACCAGGTCCCATTCTTCCTCGGTCACCTCCAGCAGCGGCTTCCAGGTCTGGACTCCGGCGTTGTTGACCAGCAGGTCAAGGCATCCGAAGCCGGCAATCGCTCGCTCGAACATGGCCGCCACCTGGCTGCTGGAGCGGATGTCGGCCTGGATCGGAAGCACTTCGGCGCCCAGCGCGCGGATCTCCGCGATCGTGGCTTCAACTATGGGCGCGGGATCGTTGTAGTAATTCACCGCCACACGGCAACCATTTCGCGCCAGTTCCAGGGCGATTTCCTTTCCGATTCCGCGGCTGGCTCCGGTTACCAGAGCAGCTTGGCCTTCGAGTGACATCTACACCTCCCAGGACTCCCGAGATCATAGCTGAATTGCAGCGGGGGCTCTGCACCAAGCCCACGGCATCTTTGGTGGAACTCTCCGCTCCGTCGATTCAGAAATTGATGAAGTTGTGCCGGTGCGGTTTGGCCCCCCCCGCTGCGGGGCGGCGCAATTCTTCTTCGGGGCAATCCTGCTTCCGCGTAACCCGGCCAGACCTCCTTCGCATAAGATGGAGGCGTGAGCTTCATCCTTCGCGAAGGCCACAGCATCCGCACCGGCTTGCATCGAGTCTGTAGACGTCGGTTACGCGGCTGGATTGCGAGCGCGTTCATATTTCTGATTCTGGTTGAGGTCCTCTCGGGGGCGGCAGCGGACGAGAATCTGATCTCCATCTACTCCAACGCCGCGAATTATTCGCTTCCAGTCACGCAATTGTCAGGCCATGACTATGTCGCATTCCTGGAGCTGTTGGATCCACTGGGAACGGTGCATGCTCAGAGCAGCGGCTCGCGCTGGACGTTGCGTTTCAACGACACCGAAGCCGAGTTCACCAACAGCCAAACCCGGGTGCGTGTGCGCGGCCGGGAAGTTCAGTTGCGCTCGGCTTTCATCCTCGAAAACGGGCGCGGTTTAGTGCCAGTCGCGTCCCTCGGAGTCCTGCTGCCCCCGATCCTCGGCGGACCTGTCAGCTTCCACGAGAGTTCGCGGCGGCTGTTCATCGGCAACGTGGAGATCCACTTCACTGCGCAACTCAGCAAGGCATCGCCGCAGAGCCTCATCCTAAACTTTACCGGACGAGTAAACCCGATGATTGCCACCGAGGCAGGCAAGCTGCGGATGTTTTTCCGGCGCGAGCCGATTGTGGGTCCGAGTACGCCGCTGAAATTCGACAGCAAGACGATCGAATCCGCGTCCTATGACGCGCAAAACGGCGCTGCAGAAATCGTGATCTCCACGACCATCCCGCTGATTGCGAGCTTCAGCCCCGACGGCCGTACCATCACGGTCGGCCCGGTGCAGCACGCGGTGTCGGCAGGGGCAAGCCCGCCCCCTGTGGTCAGTGCGCCCGCCGCGGCGGCTCAAGCCCCGGAGGGGTCTACGGCTCAAGCGCCGATACCGGTGGGCGCGACGGCGCAACCGCAACCTCCCGGGCAGTCCGCTGCTGCCTCCGCGCCGCCGAGGTACTTTGCGGTTGTGGACGCCAGCCATGGTGGCGACGAGCGGGGCGCGGCCTTGACGGACCAGCTTCCCGAGAAAGACGTGACTCTGGCTTATGCCCGGCGGCTTCGCCAGGAACTGCAAAACCGCGGACTTCCCACCCTGGTGCTGCGCGACGGAGACACCATGCTCACGCTCGATCAGCGCGCAAACATGGCCAACGCAGCGCATCCTGCGATCTACATTGCATTGCACGCCAGCCGCATGGGAAGCGGCGTGCGCCTTTACACCGCGATGATTCCCCTGGGCGGCGACAATAGCGGGCCCTTTCTCGACTGGTCCACGGCGCAGGCGGCGTATCTGCCTCATAGCCAGGCCGCCGCCGCCAGCCTGGCGACGGGCCTGGAGCGCAAACAAATCCCGGCGCGGGTACTGATTGCACCGCTGCGGCCCCTGAACAACCTGGCATTGACGGCGCTTGCGGTGGAGGTTGCGCCGCCGGTCACCGGAATCTATGACCTGAATTCTCCGTTCTATCAGCAACTGGTCGCGGGCGCTCTGGCGGACCAGCTCAGCACGCTTCGCAGCCAGCTGGAGGCATGGCGATGAAGTCGCGTCCACTGGCGATCGCGGTCGTCGTCATGTTGCTGGCGGCGCTGGGCATGGCCTTTTATGCCTGGCATTTCCGGGCCCGGGTGAATCCTCCGCTTTCTACTGCTTACAGCGCTCCGGTGGCGCCTCCCGCATCCGGCCCAACCGAAAATGTCACGCTGTATGTGGCGCATGACGATCCTGGAACTTTAGAGCCGCAAGTCGCCAGCATTGCCATGCCCTCCGGCCGCCAGCAGCGCGCCGAAGAACTGCTGCGCGCGCTAGTGGAGATTTACCTGGGTAACGCCTCGCCCCATCCGCTTGGCCCGGGCTCCGAAGTCCGGGCGGTGTACCTGGTCGATCCTGGATTGGTCGTGATCGATCTCAACGCGGCCTTCGCCGACGGCCATCGTTCCGGAGTTCTGGTGGAGGAACTGACCATCGCCTCGTTGATTCAGACGCTCACTGCAAACGTTCAGGGCATTACTCGCGCCAAAATACTGGTTGACGGCAAAGAGCGCGAGACCCTGGCCGGCCACGCCGATATCGGGGATTTTTACGATATTGCCACGGTCGATCAACTAGTGGCACAACTGCAGACCCGCTAACGCAGAGACTGCCACGCTGACGTGGGCTCCCGGCTTTTCGTTTAGAATCGAAGTACATGTTCTATCGCTCCGATAACCGTGCTCCCGACCAGATGCGTCCCGTCAACCTGATTCCCGGTTTCATCAGCACGGCGGAAGGTTCCGTCTTGATTGAGGTCGGCAACACCCGGGTGATTTGCACCGCCTCGGTGGAAGAAGTGGTGCCATCATTTATGCGCGGCAGCGGCAAAGGCTGGATCACCAGCGAGTACGCCATGCTGCCTCGCGCTACTCTCACCCGCACTCCCCGCGAGGTCAGCAAAGGCCGGCAGAGCGGCCGCACTCACGAAATCCAGCGCCTGATCGGGCGTTCGCTGCGTGCCGTGACCGATCTGCAGCGGCTGGGCGAGCGCACCATCTGGATTGACTGTGACGTAATTCAGGCGGATGGCGGAACCCGCACCGCCTCCATCACCGGGGCATTTGTGGCGATGGGGTTGGCCATGGAAAAGCTGGTCGAGGCCGGAACGCTGACCTCAGTCCCGCTGCGCGACTACGTGGCTGCCATCAGCATCGGCATCGTGGATAGCGAGATCCTGCTCGATCTGTGTTATGAGGAAGACTCCCGGGCCGACGTGGACATGAATGTGGTGATGACTGCCGGCAATAAGTTTGTGGAAGTGCAGGCCACCGCGGAGCACCAGGTGTTCGACGAGCAGCAACTTAACCGCATGACGGCGCTGGCCAGGCAGGGAGTGCAATCACTGATCGCGAAGCAACAGGCCATCATCGGCACCTTGACCTTGCGCCAGTAGGCCACGGACTTGCTAGTGCTTCTTGAGTTCCGCAATCTCGTTGCGGACGCGATTGTAGCGGCGCACCAGCGTCCACAGATAGAAGACGTGGATCGCCCAGGTGGCGCCGTAAGCCGCATACAGATAAGTCATCGTGAACTCCCGGCCTCGGCCAGAGACTCGAGCGCCATTCTCTCATCGACTTCGCGTTTCACTACTTCCAGCCGGTAGCGCGACCAGAACACCAGCCCTCCAAAGCAGAGAAAGGCCAGCCAGTTCAGCAGCATCACGTGCAGCATGCGCGGATCAATCGAACCGCCGCCACCGATCACCGGCTGAGGATGCTGGGTGCGGAAGAACCAGATCGAGAAATACACCAGCGGCACATCGAGCGCGCCGAAGATTGCCAAGGCTGCCGCCAGGAGCGGCGTTTGCCCGCCGCTGGAGAAGCGGCGCAGCATCAGGTAGCTCACGTAAATCAGCCACAGGACCAGGGTTGAAGTCAGCCGCATGTCCCAGGTCCACCAGATGCCCCACACCGGCCGCGCCCAGAGCGGTCCGGTGACCAGCACGATGGTGCAGAAGACCACGCCGACCTCGGCGCTGATCAACGCGATTACATCCGCCTTCTCGCTGCGCCGGATCAGGTACACCACCGAAGCCACAAAGTTGATGGTGAACAGCAGGAATGCCGTCCATGCTGAAGGCACGTGGTAGTAAATGATGCGATAAACATCGCCCTGCAACTGGTCGGTGGGAGCGACCACCAGCGCCTGATACAGGGAGTAGGTGAGCAGGGCGGCAGTGATGACTGCAAAGATGGTAAAGAATTTCTTCATTCCGGGTGCTTCATTCCGCGTGCAAGACCGATTCGAAGAAGAACAGACTAGCGATAGTAAACACCACATCGTAGGCCACAAGCAACACGATCCAGAAGCGGGCGGAGTATTCGCCGGTGAGAATCGCGCTGGTTGCCTGCACCATGGCCAGCACCGCCGGAATCGAAATCGGAAACAGCAGCAGCGGCAGCATAATTTCGCGGCTGCGGGTGCGGATCGACATAGCGGCAAAGAACGTGCCGTTCACCACCAGCGCCCATGTCCCCAGCAGTGCCACCGGAAGCAGCTGCCACGCGGGTCCGAGCGCTCTCAGGTTGTAGAAGGCGATGAACAGCGGCGTCATGAGCACTTCCAGCACGCTGACAAACACGAAATTACCCAGTGCTTTAGCCAGAAACAGGGATGTCGCCGGGGCCGGAGACACGCGATAGGCATCCAGCACCTGGTTCCGCAACTCGCGGGCCCAGGTCTGGTTCAGTGCCACCACGGCTGCAAACAGAAACGCCACCCATACGAGTCCGCCGGCAATAGAGCGCGACTCTTCGGCCGTCGGATCGAAGGAGAAGCTGAAGATCACTACCACCAGCAGCGCGAAGAACAGCATGGAATTCATCGCGTCTTTCGATCGCCACTCCAGGCGAATGTCCTTTGCCAGGGTAGTTCCAGTGATTCCACGAGGGAACTGTTGCGCGTGGAACGCCGCAGGCGAGTATTTGCCGATGGTGAAGCTGCGCTCATCACGCTTCAGTCCTCCACCGGATGAAGATGGTGAGTGCGGCTTGATCGATTTTCCCGCCTGCATCCAGACGAACTCATCGGCAACGTCCGTCGAGCAGCGAAGGCTGGTGGGTCACGACAAAAATCGTTTTCCCGGCCATCCCGCATCGTCCCAATCAACCGCACCATTGCCTCGGCAGAATGCACGTCCACGTTGGAGAAAGGCTCATCAAGCAGCAGGATACGGGGATCATTTAACAGCGCCCGCGCCAGCGACATCCGCTGCCGCATGCCTTGCGAGTATTGACCTACGGGACGAGTCAACGCCGGGTCGAGTCCCACCCGCTGAATCTCCTGAGTGCAGCGGTCATCCTGCGCAATGCCATACAGACGGGCGAAATAGCGCAGGTTCTCCATCCCGCTCATCTCGTCGTAAAGCAGCGAAGCGTGCGCCATGTATCCGATGTGTTGGCAGACGTCGTGCAGCCGCGTAGCGCCGAGAATGTTGATGGATCCGCGGGTGATTGGCGTTAGCCCCGCCAACGCCCGCAGCAGGGTCGTCTTGCCTGCGCCATTGTCGCCGAGAATGGCATAGAGCCGGGCAGGAGCGAATTCAGCATCCACCCCGCGAAGGGCGGCGAAACGCCCGAACTGCTTGATGACGCCCGAGAGTGTAACGATCGGAGACAGGATGGCGGTGGAGGGGATAGTCACGAATTCGACAGGAAAATAGTGTCTCTAACTAAACAGTGAAGATAGCTGAATGAGCCCGGTAAGTCGAGGGCCGATGGCCCGGACGTGCTAAGAACCGCATTTTTACATGGTAAACTGGAAGTTCAGTATGGCACATATACAGCGCAGGAAAGCGGTTACGGCCTCAATCGACGGCGTGCGGGTGGGGAGCGATGCACCAGTTGTGGTGCAATCGATGACCAACACCGATACCGCCGACATTGCTTCGACGGTGAAGCAGGTGGCCGCACTGGCGCGGGCGGGATCGGAACTGGTCCGTGTCACCGTGAATAACGAAGATGCAGCCGCTGCGGTCGCCCCGATCGTGGATCAACTCGACAAGCAGGGGATTCACGTTCCGATTATCGGAGACTTCCATTACAACGGACATATTCTGCTGAAGAAGTTTCCCGAGTGCGCCCGGGCACTGGCCAAGTACCGCATCAATCCCGGCAACGTGAGCGTCGGCCGTAAGAATGATGACAACTTCCGCACCATGATCGAAGTGGCAGTGGAGAACCAGAAGCCGGTGCGCATCGGGGTGAATTGGGGATCACTCGATTCCGCCCTGCTCACCCGCATGATGGATGAGAATTCGCTTCTGCCCGAGCCCAAAGACGCCCGCGAAGTCACCATGGAAGCCATGGTGGTGAGCGCGCTTAAGTCGGCCGCGCTGGCGGAGAAATACGGGCTTCGCCCCGACCAGATCATTCTCAGCGCAAAAGTCAGCGGAGTGCAGGACCTGATCGATGTCTATCGGTCGCTGGCAGCCCGCTGCAGTTATCCTCTCCATCTCGGGCTCACTGAAGCTGGCATGGGGGCAAAAGGAATTGTGGCTTCCAGCGCCGCGCTCGGCGTTCTGCTGCAGGAAGGCATCGGCGACACGATTCGGGTTTCACTTACTCCGGCGCCCGGTGGTGACCGCAGCGAAGAAGTTCGGGTGGCGCAGCAGATTCTGCAGTCGCTCGGGATTCGCAGCTTCACCCCTCAAGTCACAGCTTGCCCGGGTTGCGGACGCACCACCAGCACCTTCTTCCAGGAAATGGCGGAACAGATTCAGTCCTACCTGCGCGAGCAAATGCCGATCTGGAA
Source organism: Terriglobia bacterium (assembly GCA_963798155.1). Classification (GTDB taxonomy): domain Bacteria; phylum Acidobacteriota; class Terriglobia; order Terriglobales; family Acidobacteriaceae; genus CAWCSH01. Next base: position 173,436 of record CAWCSH010000021.1, on the reverse strand, counting down.
AGGCCGCTATTCCGGGGTGGAAGAAATGAAGGTCGCGGTGATGGGCTGTGTGGTCAACGGCCCCGGGGAATCCAAACACGCCAGCCTCGGCATTTCACTGCCGGGAACGTTCGAAGAGCCCAAAGCTCCTGTCTATGTGGATGGCCGCCTGTTCACCACGCTCAAAGGCGACCACATCGTGGCCGAGTTCATCAAGATTCTCGACGACTATGTGGACTCGCACTATGCCGCGCGGGAACTGGTAAAAGCCTGATCCCCGGCTAGTACGCCCACCGCAGCAGCGTAGCCCCCACAGTAAATCCGGCTCCTACTGACGCAAGCAGCACCAGACTGCCTTTCTTGAGCTTGCCTTCCTGGCGGGCCGTATCCATAGCCAGGGGGATCGTGCCGGCCGTGGTGTTGCCGTAGCGGTCGATATTGATGATGATGCTTTCCGGGCGGAGTTTCAGCCGGTCGGCGGTGGCGGTGATGATTCTTTTGTTGGCCTGGTGGGGAATGAAAACGTCAATATCCGCCGCTGTTAATCCATTGCGCTGCAGCAGCCGGTCGCACACGTCAGACATTTTCCGTACCGCATACTTGAAGACCGCCTGGCCATCCTGGTGCACGTAGTGCATCTTCTGCTCCACCGTTTCATGGGTGGACGGGTTGAGGCTGCCTCCCCCGGCATGTAGAGAGCACAACCGCCCGAGCCATCGATTTCGTGAATGAAATCAATCAGGCCGGTGGAATCGTCCTCCGCAGGTTCGAGAATCACCGCGCCGGCTCCATCGCCAAAGATCACGCAGGTCGCCCGGTCGGAGTAGTCGATGATCGACGACATTACATCCGCTCCGATGACCATGACTCGTTTGTGCGCGCCCGTGGCCACAAATTGCGCCCCGGTTTGTAAGGCGTAGACAAAGGCGGAACAGGCGCCGGAGAGGTCGAAACCCCAGATGCCTTTAGCTCCCAGCTTGTGCTGCACCAGGCAGGCTGTTGAAGGAAAAAACATGTCGGGCGTGACGGTGCCGACCACGATGGCGTCGATGTCCTTCGGTTCCAGGCCGCGCTCGGCCAGAGCCTTACGGGCGGCCTCCACGCCCAGATCGCTGGTTGCCACCCCTTTATCCACAATATGGCGTTCCCGGATCCCTACCCGCTCCATGATCCAGTCATTCGAGGTTTCGACCATTTTTTCCAGGTCGGCGTTGGTTAACAGGCGGGGCGGAACATAGGTTCCCAAGGCGCTGATCTTGACGCGCACAAGTTGGCTCACTCGATTGGGCTCTCCCTGATGAAAGATGAACGCCTATTGTGACTTACGCGCCAACAATGTTCAACCGGACCGCGCCTTGAGCGGCAACCCGGGTTCGATTTCGCCGCCTGCTAGCCGCGCGTCACTCATTACCGGAGTACACGTACCTGGGCCTCAAACTCGGGTTACCCGGGCCCGCTGCAGTCGCGAGCAGGATGTCCGTTCACCTGCCGGGGCCGAACGGCAGTTCAGTCTCAGAATGGGACCAGCGGTACCTGTTCCGATTCGGAACACTTCTCTACGCTCAATGCACTGAACCGCACCTCCGGCCGGAAGCGAGCGTAGGGGTCCATGAAAAGAAAACGCACCTGCAGGTTTACGCAATCGTCCGTTCGCCTGGTACTGGCACTGTCCGCGCTGATCTCTACTGCCGGCTGCGGAGGTATTTTTTCTGGAGGGACGGATAAGCCCAGCGCCACGGTGAGTATCGACCCGCCAACCCCAGCCATCCGAACTGGGGCGACGGTTCAGTTCACCGCGATGGTGAGTCATAGCACAAACGCTAGCGTGACCTGGTCCGTGAATGGCATTGCCGGAGGAACCCGACCGTCGGCAGGATCAGCGCAACCGGACTCTATCGCGCGCCGAGCCAAGCTGCCCACCCCAAACCCGGTTACTATCGAAGCTACCAGCGCCGCAGACAGCAAAGTCTCGGGATCGACGGAAGTTACGGTCCAAAACCCCGTCCCCGCACTCACTTCAGTACTCCCTACCAGTATTCCGACGGGGAATTTCACGTTATCCGTATCGGGGACGAAGTTCATCAGTGGCGCGGTTGTGGTGTGGGGCGATCAGTTCCTCACTACCAAGTATGTCTCCGCAACCGAACTTCGAGCGACGGGGTCGGAATCGGCCAACGGTCCGGTGAAAGTCACGGTTCTGAACCCGGATCCCGGTTCTGCGAGTTCTCGCGCCATCACGGTGCAGGTGGGAACCGCCTCCAGCCAGGTTACGCCGCAGGCGGCGGCACGATTCCTCGAGCAATCGAGCTGGGGACCCACTCCTGCCTCGATTAGCGCGGTACAAGCCGCGGGTTTAGAACGCTTTCTGGGCAACCAGTTCAACATCGCGGCCAGCGTCTATCCTGCGCCCGCGAAGGAGGATGGCATTGACGCGGAGCAGGAGTTGTTCTTTCGTTATGCGGTGAGAGGCTCCGACCAGTTGCGGCAGCGGGTGGCTTTCGCCTTATCGGAAATCATGGTGGTCTCGGCCAACAAAGTGAATGATCCCTCCGCCTTTGTGCTTTGGCAGAACATGTTTCAGAAGGATGCCTTCGGCAACTTCTCCACGCCTACTGACGGACGTCACTTTAAGCCCGACCATGGGCAACTACCTTGACATGGTCAACAACGATAAGCCCGACCCGGTAGCGGGAACCGCGCCCAATGAAAACTACGGCAGAGAAGTGCTGCAACTCTTCAGCATCGGCGTGCACCAGCTGAATCTGGACGGCACGCCGCAACTGGACGGCGATGGAAATCCGATTCCTGCCTATGATCAGGACACCATTGAAGGCTTCTCGCATACCTTCACCGGATGGACTTATCCCACCAGACCCGGTAAGACCGGCTACTTCGGCAACCCCGAATACTACGGCGGCCCGATGATCGCGTTCGATGAGCACCACGACACCGGGCCGAAAGAGTTGCTGAACGGCGTAGTGCTCTCGGCGGGTGGAACCGCCAAGTCGGACCTGAAGTCCGCCATACAGAATATTTTCAACCATCCCAATGTCGGACCATTCATTGGAAAACAGCTGATTCAGCATCTGGTCACCAGCAATCCGAGTCCTGACTACGTAGCCCGGGTCGCCGCAGTTTTCAACGACAATGGAAAAGGCGTTCGCGGAGATCTGAAGGCGGTGGTCCGCGCCATTCTGCTCGATCCGGAAGCGCGTCGCGGCGACGACCCTGCACAGGCGCAAGCCGATGACGGCCATCTGAAAGAGCCCTTGCTGTTCATGATGAACCTGCTGCGCGCCGGCAACGCCATCTATCTCGACTCCTGCCTGGCCAACTACGCGTCTGACATGAGGCAGGAGCCCTTCTACTCCCCCATCAGTCTTCAATTTCTTCCATCCCGACTCCCGGCTCGAAGGCACGAATCTGCTGGGTCCGGAATTCGAACTGCTCGATACAGGCACCGCCGTGGCGCGGATCAATTTCGTCAACACTGGTATATGGACAGTCCGTGCGGGAGCACCAAAGTTGACTTCTCCCCCTTCCAGGTATTCGCGGGAAACCCCGGCCAGCTGGTGGATACCATCGCCTCGGTGATGCTGCACGGTCACATGTCCGCTGACATGCGCAGCACCCTGGTGAGCACGATCTCTGGCATCAACCAACCTGACGAGCGCACCAAGGCCGCTCTGTACCTGATTGGCAGCTCATCGCAGTTCCAAGTTCAGCACTAAGGAGCGCACCATGTGGTCGAGAAGAGAATTTCTGAAGAAGTCATGCTGTTCGGCGGCGGCCGGAGTTGCCGCCGCCAGTTTCAGCCGGCTTCGGCCTGTTGAACGCGATGGCGCAATCCTCGCAGGACTATAAGGCGCTGGTCTGCATCTTTCTGTTCGGCGGCAACGACAGCAACAACCTGATTGTGCCCGCTTCCAACAGCGAATATGCCTCTTACAAGAGCAGCCGCAGAACTCTGGCGCTGCCGCAGGCCAGCCTGCTGCCGGTGAATCCGCCCAGTGTTGGCCGGGCGTTCGGGTTTCATCCCGCGCATGACGGAATTGCAATCATTGTTTAATGGCCGGCAGCTGGCGGTGCTGGCGAATGTGGGCACGCTGATTCGTCCGGTCACAAAGGCTGACCTGAACCAGGGGCAGGTTTCGCTTCCCCGCAATCTGTTCTCCCACGAAGACCAGCAGGAGCAGATGCAGACTGCGGCCTTCGACAGCAGCCAGCAATCGGGATGGGCAGGACGCACTGCTGACAAGCTTCAACCTGTGCTGGGGGGAAGTTTCCCCATGGTGATTTCTCTGGCGGGAACCAGCGTGTTCTGCGAGGGACTTACAACACGGCCGCTGGCTTCCAGTGGGAATCCCGGCCAGCTGCTGGATGGATTCTACGGCTCCGATAGCCAGAACGCGCGATTTGCGGCGCTGCAGAATCTGCTGACGTTCGACAGCGGCGTCTCGTTGATTCAGTCTGCCAGCGCTGTGACCGCCACTGCCCTGCAACAGGGAAGAACTCTGGCCGATGCGCTGGCGACAGCTCCGGCGCTGGCTACGGCATTTCCCAACACTGACCTGGCGCGCCAATTAAAGCAAGTGGCACAGATCATTCAGGCGCGCAGCGCGCTGGGGCTGCAGCGGCAGATATTCTTCGTCTCCATGGGAGGATTCGACACTCACAGCGATCAGCTTGCCGCACAAGACGGTCTCTATACCCAGCTGAGCCAGGCGATGGGCGCCTTTTATCAGTCCACGGTCGAATTGGGCGTCGCCCCGCAGGTTTCGACTTTCACTCTGTCTGATTTCGGGCGGACGCTTCTGCCGGACAGTAACTCGGGCAGCGATCACGCCTGGGGAAGCCATCACCTGATTCTCGGCGGAGCCGTGCAAGGCGGGGATATCTACGGAACTTTCCCAACGCTGGCCCCGGGCGGCCCGGATGATCTGGGTGACGAAGGACGCTGGATTCCGACGACCTCGCTGGATCAGTACGGGGCGACGCTTGCGAGTTGGTTCGGCGTGCAGAGTGCGGACTTACCGTCGATCTTCCCCAATCTGCCGAATTTCACCAATCCGACGCTGCCAATTCTAGCCACCGCATAGGGACGGTCACTGGCGGACATCGACACAAAAAAAGCCAGGCACCGGTTACCCACTGCACACGCAAGAGCTCGTTACCGTTGCTTCCTTCCGGACCTGGCGGGGTTGGCGAGAACGCGTTGCGCGAGACCGATGCCTGACCTTTTTCATTCTAGCATCGTGAGCTGACCCTGCTTCCAGGCCGCTTCGTCCCGAAACTCAATCCATTGAAGCGATTGCGCCCTCCTGCGCATCTTCCATAAGATCGAAAGAGTGCGAGAAGAAATGGCCTCAAATGTTCATCCCGGTCCGCATTCCTCCTCCGGTGATACGGCAATCGATCCGGTTTGCGGAATGAAGGTAAAAGTCTCAGGCGCAAAATTCCAGGCCGAGAATGCCGGCAGGACTTACTACTTCTGCTGTGCTCATTGCGAACAGAAGTTCAGGGCAGCTCCGGCGCAATACCAGGACAAAGTTGCCGCACCGCATGCTTCCGGAATGGTTGCGGGCCTGGTTGTGCTCGGGGGAGCTGCTAAGCCCACAGCTGTGGTGTCGCCTTCATCCCCAAGAGTGAAGGACCCGGTTTGCGGAATGGATGTGGATCCAGGCTCAGCCAAGTACAAATGCGAGCACGGCGGCAAGATTTACTATTTTTGCTGCGCCCGCTGCCTTGAAAAGTTCAACGCCAATCCTGCGGACTACTTGAAATCAGAAACGGCGGTTCCGGTCGAGACCCCGGCTGCAGCGCGATCGGGAACTGCGGCTTCGACGTCGGCAACAGCCTACGTCTGTCCGATGTGCCCTGAGGTGCGGGAATCGAAACCGGTGCCGTGTCCGAAGTGCGGCATGGCGCTCGAGCCGGAAAATCCTCTCCCCGTCAGCAAGGTGGAATACACCTGCCCGATGCATCCGGAGATTGTCCGCTCCGGCCCGGGCAGCTGCCCGATCTGCGGCATGGCACTGGAGCCGCGTAGCGTCAGTGCGCAGCCGGAAGAAAATCCCGAACTTCGCGACATGACCCGGCGCTTCTGGATCAGTCTGGTTTTGACCGCACCTCTGCTGGTGATTGCAATGGCTGACATGCTCCCCGGCATGCCGGTGCAACAGGTGGTTCCGGCGGGCTGGTTGCCCTGGATTGAACTGCTGCTTGCCACTCCGGTCGTGCTCTGGGGAGGATGGCCGTTTTTTCAGCGGGGATGGACGTCGATCGTAAACCGCGCCACCAACATGTTCACCCTGATTGCGATGGGAACGGGCGTGGCTTACCTGTTCAGCCTGGTCGCCGTGCTGTTTCCCGCGATCTTCCCGGCGGCCTTCCGCGACCTGAGCGGAAACCCTCCGGTGTACTTTGAAGCCGCGGCCGCGATCGTGACGCTGGTACTCATGGGCCAAGTGCTCGAACTTCGCGCCCGCAGCCGTACCGGGGCGGCGATTCGCGCCCTGCTTGATCTCAGTCCACGAAAGGCCCGCGTTCTCCACGACGGAGTAGAAGAAGACGTTCCTCTCGAACAGGTACAGCCTGGTGACCGGCTGCGGGTGCGTCCCGGCGAGAAGATTCCGGTTGATGGCGTCATTCTCGAAGGCGCCAGCTCTGTCGACGAATCCATGATCACCGGAGAATCGATGCCGGTGCCAGAAGCAAGCCGGCAGCCGCGTCATTGGAGCAACCGTGAACGGCGCCGGCACATTCGTGATGCAGGCCGAACACGTCGGCAGCGAAACTTTGCTGGCGCAGATCGTGCAGATGGTCAGCCAGGCGCAGCGCAGCCGCGCTCCCATTCAGCGGCTGGCTGACAGAGTTGCCGCATGGTTTGTGCCCACGGTGATTGCGATCGCCGCAGTTACGTTTATCGTCTGGAGTTTCTTCGGGCCCGCAGCCGCGGCTGGCGCACGCCCTCGTCAATGCCGTCGCGGTGCTGATCATTGCGTGTCCCTGCGCGCTCGGACTGGCGACTCCGGTGGCCGTCATGGTTGGCACCGGGCGCGGCGCAACCGCAGGAGTGCTGATCCGCAACGCGGAAGCATTGGAGACCCTGGAAAAAGTTGACACTCTTGTGGTGGACAAGACGGGTACGCTGACCCAAGGCAAGCCGAGCGTGGTTACCGTTGTGAGCGAGGGAATTGCCGAAACTGAGCTTCTTCGGCTCGCTGGCAGCTTGGAGCAGGGAAGCGAGCATCCCTTGGGTGCTGCGATTGTGGCGGCGGCGAGGAATCGCGGTATCACATTAGGTGAGGCAGAGGGCTTCCAATCAACTCCGGGGAAGGGAGTCGAGGGCAGAGTCGATGAGCATCGAGTGGCCGCGGGAAACGAGAAATTCCTGCAGCGGTTCGGCGCAGCGGTTTTGCACCTGGCGCGGCGCGCCGAAGAGCTACGCTCTCAAGGGCAGACGGCAGTGTTCGTTGCAGTCGACGACCGCCCCGCAGGACTTCTCGGGATTGCCGATCCTGTAAAGCCATCTACGCCGCAGGCCATACGCGATCTGCAGGCGGAAGGCTTGCGGATCGTCATGCTCACGGGCGACAGCCGTGTTACCGCCGAGACGGTCGCACGAAGCCTGGGCATCGCAGAATTCCAGGCTGAGGTTCTGCCCGACCAAAGCTGGACGCGATTCGAACCCTGCAACAGGAAAAGCGCGTGGTCGCTATGGCGGGAGATGGAGTAAACGACGCTCCGGCGCTTGCGCAGGCCGACGTTGGCATCGCCATGGGCACGGGCACGGATGTAGCCATGGAAAGTGGCGGCATCACCCTGGTCAAGGGCGATCTGCTGGGCATTGTCCGCGCCCGGAAGTTGAGCCGGGCCACCATGCGCAACATCCGGCAGAACCTGTTCTTTGCTTTCATCTATAACTCGCTGGGTATCCCCATCGCGGCGGGTGTGCTTTATCCCTTCTTCGGACTTTTGCTGAGTCCGATTCTGGCGGCGGCCGCGATGAGCTTCAGTTCCGTGTCGGTCATCACAAATTCGCTGCGCTTGCGGCACGTGAAGCTGTGAACTTATGTCATCTCCCGGCACCACACTGCCAATTGACACCTCTGCCTTGATGTTCAACAATCAGCCTCAACTGCCGATCCAACATTCAGTTCTGATCCTGTTCTAAAGGAGGAGTTCATGACGGAGGAAGCTGCGCCGGAGTCGTACGTTCAGCCCGACAGCGAGAGCAATGCGGGTAAGTGGATTCTGCTGATTGTGGCTTTGCTGTACGTGGCAGGTTCGCTCTATTTCATGTTCAACCTCCACTCCAGCCTGGTGCAGCTTGGCAAGGACCAGGACGCCAAAGTTGCGGAACTCACCCGGCGCATGCAGAGTGCCGAGGCCGACGACGAAATGCTGGCCAAGCAACTAGGCATGACCAAAAAAGAGCTGGCCCAGCGCTCCGCCGAACTGCAACGCCAGCAGAGGGCGGCGGAAGAGCGGCTCTCGCAGCAGCAGAAAGAACAGATCGGACAGGTCAGCGGCGAAGTCGCCACTGTGAAGACCGACGTCGGCGGGGTGAAGACCGATGTGGCCTCCACCAAAGCCGATCTCGAAGCTACCAAGAACAAGCTGCAAAGCGCCATGGGTGATCTGGGGGTGCAGAGCGGATTGATCGCCACCACCCGTTCGGATCTCGAAGTCCTCAAGCACAAAGGCGATCGTAACTATTACGAGTTCACGCTGGTCAAGGGCGCGAGACCTCAGCCCATTTCGACGGTGAGCCTGCAACTGAAGAAGACTGATCAAAAGCGCGGCAAGTTCACTCTCAACGTCACCTCCGACGACAAGACCATCGAGAAGAAAGACCGCAATATTGCCGAACCCATCCAGTTCTACACCGGACGCGATCACATGCTTTACGAACTGGTTGTCTGGAGCGTGGATAAGAAGAATGCCAGCGGGTACCTGAGCACGCCCAAGAATGCTCCGGTGCCGGTGACCGCAAACTAGCCGGGCATGTTTCCCAGCGCGCACGTACTCGTCGAGATTGCGCTTCGCACGGCGGTGATTTATGGCGTCGTTCTGATCGGCGTCCGCCTGAGCGGCAAGCGCGAGGTGGGCCAGATGACGCCCTTCGATCTCACCCTGCTGTTGTTGATCAGCAATGCCGTCCAGAACGCTATGACCGGGCCAGACACCACGGTGGCCGGAGGCATCGTGGCCGCCGCCACACTGTTGATCGTGAACTATGGGGTGGCTGAACTGGCGGGCGGCAACCGCCGATTCCGCAAGTTCGTGGAAGGCCAGCCCAGCCTGCTGATTCATGACGGCAAAATCATCAGCGCGCACATGGCCAAGGAACACGTGAGCATGGATGAATTGCAGCGTTCCCTGCGGGAGCACGGTATCGCTTCGTATCACGATGTTGCGATGGGCGTGCTGGAAGTGGATGGTTCTATCAGTTGCTTGAAGTATGACGAGATCAAGCCCGCCGCCGACAGTCACTTGGCCCGCAGAAAATTCCTGCAGAAACACCAGTAAGGCGTCTACTTGGTCAACACTAGGGGCGCCGGGTCGTTATACGACAGGATCGAAACTTTCAGCGAAGTTCTTTTCTCCACCGCATCGGGCATCACCGGGAAGCTGACAACGATGGTACCTCTAGCTTCTCCGCCGGGCGGAATGCTGTCCTGCAGTTTGATCGGCGCGAGAGCGTGGGCGCCGAGTGCGGGCAGCGCCTGAAAGTAGCGGCCGTAATCGACGGCCGGAACCGCATCGTCACTGTAGTGATTGCCGCCGGTATCGAGATCCACCTTTAATTCATGGATCTGAAAGCGGTCTTTGCCGCCATTCTTCAGCGAGAGATTGATGGCAATCATGGTCGAGTTCTGGTTGGGGATTTCCGCAGTCACCACATCATCAATCGATCCAGTTGCCAAAGTCCTGGGCCGCTGGGAGAAAATCCAGACCGCTGCCACCACCGCGATTACAGCGATACAAATGAGAAGAATCTTTGCCGGAGGCAGATTCTTCTTGGCTGTGCCGAACTCTTCGCCGATATTGAAATCAGTTTGTTCCGATGCAGCGGGTGCTGCAACAGGGACTGCCGCCTCTTGCGGAGACGGGTGGAGGCGGAGGAGTAGCAGGGGTTTCGTCGGGCATGTTGCGACCTCAGCTGATCTGATTCTAGCTGGTTCGCCTCGGAATTTCCGGTTGCGCCTTCCGCACGCATCCTCGTATGCTGTGAAACTCCATTTCTCGATTCGCAAAATGAAATCCTGCATTCGGGTTTGTGCCGTTCATTCCTGGGAGGGAGACAGATGAAACTACGGAACTGTCATGGGCTGGCTAGCTTGCTGGGGCTGGTGTTATTCGCGGTCTCGTTGGCAGCAGCACAACAACCCGAGACTAAAACTGTACTCGTGACCCCAAATCTGGCTGTCCGCGCTGGCCGCCTGATCGATGTCAAAACCGGCAATGTTACGACGAATGCCTACATCGTCATCGGCAAGGACCGCATCTTGCAGATTGCCGCGACACCTCCGGCGGGTGTGCAGGTGATCGACCTCTCGAAGTACACAGTGGTTCCCGGGCTGATTGATTCTCACGCCCACGTGCTGGGCAATCCCAAGGACCAGTCTTCCACCGACGGGCTGCGTATGTCTTCTGCGCAAAAGACCATCTGGGGCGTCCACAATCTGAAGATCTGGCTGGACCACGGATTTACCGCCATGCGGGACGCCTGCGAGGGCGACCCGGCGTACGGCCAGTTCGCGCTGCGCAACAGCATCAACAAAGGTCTGATTCAAGGCCCGAGAATGGTTTCCGCAGGAAGTTGCATCTCGCTCACCGGTGGCCATGGCGACGGCAATGTACTGGCGCCGGATTTCGACTTTCCTCATCAGCCGAATATTGCCGACACTCCCGATGACATCGCCCGCGTTGTTCGCCGCGATATCAAGTACGGCGCAGATTGGATCAAGCTAATGGCGACCGGAGGCGTGATGGACCCGATCAGCGACTATCGCGTGGAAGAACTCAGCGAAGCCCAGATGGCTCGCGCAGTCGAAGTAGCACATCTCGCGGGAAAAAAAGTGATGGCCCACGCCGAAGGCTCGCAGGGAATCAAGGCCGCGGTGCGGGCCGGTGTTGATTCTATCGAACACGGCACGGTGCTTGACGAAGAAGGCGCAAAGCTCATGGAGGAGCATGGAACCTGGCTGGTTCCCACTCTCTACTGCTTCCAGCATGACATGGAGACCGGGCTTTCACAGGGACGGGACCCCGTCAGCTTCGCCAAAGGCGTCGCCATCCTAAAAGAGCAGGAGCCGGCCTTCAAACGCGCCCTGGCCCACCACATCAAGATTGCCTATGGAGTGGATGACGACCCCGACTCCGTTTCCAAGGAATTCGGAGCGCTGGTGCGCGGAGGGATGACTCCGCTTGACGCGCTGCGTGCCGCCACCATCAACGGCGCCGAACTCACCGGGCGCATCAACGAAATTGGGACGATCGAACCCGGCAAGTTTGCCGACATCGTTGCCGTCGATGGCGATCCGCTTTCCGACATCACCAACATGGAAAAAGTCGTGTTCGTGATGAAGGGCGGCGAGGTTTGGAAGAACCTGGCGAAATAGATCGCATCCCGCCATCAAACTCCAGCTGACACAACTTGCCCTCCGCTCACCGCCGTTAGGCTCCTTCTGGTTAGTTGGCGGCGATAATGAAGGTGGCGCAGCCGAGTCATCTCCACGAGTGGACGCCACACCGTGTGCACCATCCGGTGCTTTATCAGCCAATGCCACATGCGGTTTGATCGCTTGTACAAATACGACATGGCGAGATAGAGCGGCACCGCTTGCCAGTCGTGCGGCCGTCTGCGCCAGATCGAGGCGTGAGAGAACAGCCGCTGGTAAATCCAGGCGTAACCGTGCTCCAGTTCTTCCGGCGTCATGTGTTTCGGGCGAAACACGGCGTGAGCGGTGTCATACCGGCTCCAGTCACGATGCAGAATCCGGCCCTGTGCCTCGAGGGTTCGAAACAAGGGTGTGGCGGGATAGGGGGTGAGGATGTGGAAGGTGGCGCACTCCAGGCGGTTGTGTTCGATCCAGTCGGCGGTCCGCGCAAACACGTCTTTGCGGTCGTGATCGAAACCCAGAACGAATGATCCGTTCACCTGGATTCCATAGTCGTGCAGGATGCGGATGCGGCGAGCGTAGTCGGAGGTCTTGGGTGTCTTCTTGTGCGCGTCTGCCAGATTGTCATCGCTGAGCGACTCAAAGCCGATGAAGACGCCGGTGCATCCGGCCAGCGCCATGCTCCGAATCAGGGTGGGATCGTCGGTCACATCAATGGTGACGGCGGCGCTCCAGATCTTGTTGAGCGGCCGAAGCGCCGCACAGAGCGCCGCCAGGTAATCCTTTCGAGATCCGAGATTATTGTCGATAAACACGGCGTACGGCTGGTCGGAGGCCGCGAACTCGTCGGCCACCTGGGCGGGATGGCGCATGCGATAGGGCATACGCAGCCCGTCGGTCGCCAGATAACAAAAGCCGCAGCGGTTGTGGCAGCCGCGAGTGGCAATCAGGCTGGCGGTGGTGAGGAAACTGGCCCGCGGAATGATCGAGCGCCGCGGTGGTGGATCCTCCGCATATTCATTTTCATAAGTAGCGATATAAGTGGAGCGGAGCTGGCCGGTTTCGACATCGCGCAGAATCTTCGGCCAAAGCTGTACGCCGTCGCCCAAAGCCAGAGCGTCCGCATGGGGCGCACACTCCTCCGGGCAAGAGAGTACGTGGAGCCCACCCAGAACCACGACTGAGCCCCGGTTTCGGTACCAGTCAGCCAGTTCGTAGGCCCGCCGCGAAAAAGTGAGATGGACCGTAATTCCCACCACTTGCGGTAGGGGATCGCACGGCGGCCTGCCTTGCAATAGATTTTCATCCCAGTACTCCACCCGCCAGTGATCGGGCGTGGTAGCGGCAAAGCTGGACAAAGCAAGAGTCGGGGTGAGCACGTGCTTGCCGAAACTGGCGTTGGCGTCTTTGGGATAGAAAGGATTGATCAGGAGCGCATAGTGAGGTTCAAGGGACGCCGCGGTCTCACCATCCTCGAGACTTGGGGGAGTGGTCATCTCCGGGGGGATCCATCGTCTTCGAATGGGGCGGCGAAAGGGTTCTTGGACGTCGAGCATGCAGAGTACTTTGTATCATAAAGTAACTGCTGTCAAGGAATTTCTGTGACAGATCTCGCCTGGCCTGGAATTACTAGCGGAATCTTCGCATTAACGACCAGGCGTGCTTCACTGCTTTAGCGAACCTTGCCGTAGGAAGAGTATTCAGCACGTCATGTTTTGTCAGCCAGGCGCGCCGTGCCTGCAAGATGCCATAGTGGATCTTTTCGAGGTGGGAAGTGTGATGAGAGTCGGTGTTGATGATGATTTTGACCCCGTGTTGCTTGGCCAGTCGCAAGTGTCGGTCGCAAAGATCGAGACGGTCAGGATAGGCGTTGAGTTCGAAAGCGACCTTCTTCTGCCCGGCCAGGTTGAGAACGGCATCGAGATCAAACGCATACGCATCCCGGCGGAGAAGAATGCGGCCGGTGGGATGGCCGATCAGCGAGGTATTGGGGTTTGAGACTGCCTTCAGCAGGCGGTCGGTCATCTCGGTTGGCGACTGGTTGAAATGCGAGTGGACGCTGGCAATCACGATATCCATCTGCTCGAGGACCGAGTCGGAGAGGTCGAGGGAGCCGTCGGCCAGGATATCCACCTCGATTCCGGCCAGGATCTTGATCCCCTCCATCTTTTCTCCAGCTTTGCGAATGCGATGGATGTGCTCCACTGCGCGTTTGTCGTCGAGGCCGTTGGCGAACGCCAGATTCTTGGAATGATCGGTGATCGCCATATAGTGATAGCCCTTAGCACGGGCCGCCTCGGCCATCTCCTCGATGGTATTGCGGCCGTCGGTTTCGACGGTATGCATGTGGACGTCGCCCTGAATGTCATCCTGTGAAATTAAGACCGGAAGGTGGTGTTCTGCGGCGGCTTCAATCTCTCCGCAGTTCTCGCGCAGTTCGGGCGGAATGTAGTCCAGCTTCAGCTTGGCGTAGATCTCCTCCTCGGTTTTTCCAGCGACGACTTTCTCGGTTTCCAGACTGGCGAGACTGTATTCGCTCAGGGTGTACCCCATTTTCAGGGCACGCTGGCGCAAGGCCACGTTGTGGTTCTTCGACCCGGTGAAGTACTGCATGGCGGCGCCAAAGGATTCCGGCGGCAGCAGCCGCACATCCACCTGCATGCCGGCGCGGATGCGAAAGCTGACCTTGTTATCTCCCTTAGCAATAATTTCCATCAGGCCGGGCAGCTTGATGATGTGGTCAATGAGTTTCTGGCGTTCGGCGTCATCGCAGCAGGCCTTTCCGGTGACCAGGATGTCGAGGTCCCCCACAGTTTCGCGGCCGCGCCGCAGCGAGCCCGCGGGTGTGACTTTCTCTACTCCGGGCTGGCCGCGAAGGTGCTCGACAATCTTGTCGGCCTCGCGCTGCGGCCGCATCGAGCAGGAAACGTCCGGCAATGCGGCGGTAGTCCTCGATGGCCTTGAGCATCTTCTGTTCCTGCTTTTCGCCCATGCGGGGCAGTTCGCGGATTTTGCCCTCACGCGCCAGTTTCTCAACACCCTCCACGTCGCAAACCTGGTACGCGCTCCAGATCAGCGCGATGGTTTTCGGCCCCAGGCCCTGAATTTTGAGCAAATCGAGCATCGACGGCCGGTACTTTTTCAGCATCTCCGCATGCAGCGAGAGCCGGCCTTCCTTGAACATTTCCTGAAGGTTCAGCAGCATGCCCTTGCCGATGCCGGGGATGGCCAGCACCTGCTTTGGTTCGCTGATCAGGTCCGGCAACTTGCTGCGGCAGCGCCTCAATCGCCTGCGGCCGCATTGCGGTAGGAGCGGATACGAAAGGAATCCTGGCCGTCGATCTCCAGCAGGTCAGCAGTTTCGTAGAGAATTCCGGCGATCGCTTTGTTGTCCATGCCGGGATCAAGCTTAACCAACTTTGCGGCGGAGGACAAAGCCGGGGACCAAATCTCCTTACGCAAATGATTAGGGCACTCTCGACGGTCTCTGTACTTGCGTTTGAAGGAACTCAGCTTTCATGGAAGCAAAGTAAGCGTATGCTCAAACTCACCCACCTGGCCGGGCTGGAGAGAGCCACTCCCTTTCGTCAATTGAGATCTGAGAGTCCAAGCCTATGCTCCGCATTTCCAGATTAGTGCTCTGCCTGTTTATGTCCTGCTGTGCCTGCCAATTCGCACTGGCAGCGTCGGGCCCGAATGTAGTCCTTCGCTGGAATAACGCCGCGCTGCAAGGCGTGCGCGACTCCAAAATAGGGCCGCCAATGGTCTCGCGGGCGCTCGCCATCGTTCACACCTGCATGTTTGACGCCTGGGCGGCTTACGATAGTCGCGCAGTAGGGACGGAACTAGGCGGCCGCTTGCGCCAACCTCGTGTCAAGCGCACCGCTGCGAACAAACAGGCAGCCATCAGCTACGCGGCGTACCGCGCGGTGGTGGACCTGTTTCCCGGCGACCAACCCACCGTCTTCGACCCGCTGATGCAGGATCTCGGACTGGATCCAGCAAATGCCAGCACCGATACCTCCACTCCCGCAGGGATAGGAAATGTTGCCTGCAAAGCCGTGCTTGACGATCGCCACAAAGATGGCTCGAACCAGCTCGGCGACATGACGGCGAGCGGAGTCCCCTATGCCGATTGGACGGGATATGCAGCGGTGAATCCGCCCAGCGCAGTGCCGGTGAATCCCTCCAGCGTGGTCGATCCCAACCGCTGGCAGCCTCTCATTTACCTTGACCCCACGGGCATCACGGTCACTCAGACGTTCCTGGGAGCGCAGTGGTTCAAGGTGAAGCCCTTTGCCATGAGTTCCCCCGACCAGTTTCGGAAACTGGCCGGAAGATTCGGGCCCGCCCTGTACGGTTCAAGGACATACCGCGCCCAGGCCCTGCAGCTGATCCACATCAGCGCCAACCTGACCGACAAGCAGAAGATGATTGCTGAATACTGGAAGGACGGCCCGCACTCGGAGACGCCTCCGGGACACTGGAACCTGTTCGGACAATTCATCTCGGACCGCGATCATCATTCGATGGATGATGATGTGAAGATGTTTTTCGCGCTCAACAACGCCATTTTCGACGCCAGTATCGTCTCCTGGGATGCGAAGCGCGGCTTTGACTCGGTGCGTCCCGCGACTGCGATTCCGTTCCTGTTCCACGGCACCACCATTCGCGCCTGGGGTGGGCCGGGTCAGGGAACCGTCGAGATGGACGGCTCCGATTGGATTCCGTACCAGCCGCTCACCTTCCCCACCCCTCCATTTCCTGAGTACATTTCGGGCCACAGCACCTACAGCGCTGCGGGAGCCCAGATTCTGCGCCTGTGGACGCGCAGCGACAGATTTGGAGCATCCGTAACATTTGACCCCGGCACTTCGGGCGTTGAGCCGGGGGTGAGTCCCCTTGAGCCGGTGACCCTCTCCTGGAGCACGTTTAGCCAGGCTGCGGACGAAGCCGGCATCTCGCGCCGCTACGGGGGAATCCACTTCGAGCCCGCTGATCTGACAGGACGGATGCTCGGCCGCACGGTGGCGACCCAGGCCTGGCGCAAGTCGGTGGCTTACATGTGGGGAAACGCAAGCCGCGGAAGGCGTTGAAGAGTGCAAAACAAAGCACCCGGAGTGAGCGGCTCCGGGTGCGCCAGAATTGATTAAGAATAGCTTTATGAGCTTTTGGTGACGTTCGCCGCCTGCGGACCCTTCTGCCCCTGGGTGATCTCGAACTCTACCTGATCCCCTTCCTGCAGGCTCTTGTAACCCTCGGTTGTAATCGCACTATAGTGAACGAAAACATCGGGTCCATCATCGCGGCCGATAAAACCATATCCCTTCGCGTTATTGAACCACTTCACCGTGCCTTTCAAACGTTCCACTGGCGCCCCCTCGGGCACGTACTCTTTCGCTCCGAGGCCGTGCCTTACAATTTGAGGCCATTGTGCTGCCGAATCAGAGCACTGTCAAGGAAATGCATCACAAAACCCGGCTATCTACAGGGCTTTGGACAGTTTCCGGAACTGGGCAAGCCACAGCACACCACAAATGGTCTTCGCATCTTGGATGCGGTTCTCGAACACCATGCGCGCCGCCTGTGAAAGCGAAAAAAATTCGACTGTGATCACTTCATCTTCCTCCGGCCGGGCGGTACCCGGCTGCAGGTCGCGCGCCAGGTAGATCGTCATAGCTTCGGCAACAAACCCGGGGCTTGCCCAGAAGTGCAGAATCCGCTTCCACCGTTTTGCGGAGTACCCGGTCTCTTCCATCAATTCGCGCTTGGCCGCCGGCAATCCCTTTTCTCCCTTATCAATGCGGCCGGCCGGGAGCTCCCACAAATAACGCTGCGCGGCATGACGGTACTGCCGCTCCAGCAGCACCTTCGGTTCACGGCGGCTCTCATCGACCGCGAGGATCACCACCGATCCGCTATGGTGCACGATGTCGCGCCGGGCACGCACGCCTGAGGGTTCCACCACCATATCGGTGGTCGCGGAGAATGCAGGTCCCCGATATACGACGCGTGAAGAGATCACCCGGGCGTTAGATTTTGCTTTGGAGCGGGATTTTTCAAGCATGAAAACACTATAAGCGAATAAGCAGGTGGCGATGTACCCTCGTGCATCATCTCCGGCAAAGGCGAACCTGCTATTCTGCCCGCAATGTCCTCCTCGAGAAAGCCAGCACAGGCACGGCCTGCTGCAGTTTCGCGCCGTAAAGTCGCGGACCGGCCCGAGATCGCAATTGTCGGGCCCGGCAGACTGGGAATGGCGCTTGGGGTGGCGCTATTTAACGCGGGGTACAAGGTTTCCGAGATCGTTGCAGGCTCAAGCGGCAGTTCGCGCAAGGCCGCAGCTGCTCTGGCGCGACGCGTACACGCGAAAGTGAGTAGCTCGCCGGCTGAGGCACTGGACGCGGACGTCGTCTGGTTCTGTGTTCCGGACCGCAACATCGCGCAAGCTGCACGCGACCTTGGAGCCTCGGGCAACTGGAAGGGAAAAGTGGCTCTCCATTCCAGCGGCGCACTGGCCAGCGATGAACTGGATGCTCTGCGCCGGCGTGGAGCCTCGGTGGCCTCGGCGCATCCTCTGATGACATTCGCTAACCGGACCGCGCCGGTGCTGCGAGGAGTCCCATTCGCGCTGGAAGGGGACGTGAAGGCGCGAAGTGTGGCGAAGCGGTTGGCAGTTAAACTCGGAGGCTCACCATTCGCCATCAGTAAGCGGCATAAACTTGCTTATCACGCGTGGGGAACATTTGCTTCGCCCCTGGTCATCGCTTTGCTGGCGACGGCAGAGCAGGTGGCAGAAGCTGGCGGTGTCTCTGCCCGTAAAGCTCGCAGAATGATGGCGCCTATTCTCCGCCAGACCGTGCAGAATTACTGCAACCTCGGCGCTGCCGCCGCCTTCAGCGGACCCTTCGTCCGGGGAGATGCCGCGATCGTCCGCAAGCATCTGGACACACTGCGAAATCTTCCTGAAGCGCAAGCGGTCTACGCTACGCTGGCCGAAGCGGCGATTCGTTACCTGCCGTCCCAAGATCGCAGTGCGGTTACAGAGGCGTTGAAAAGAAAATAGGTGGGAATCTCGACGGACTAAGAGCAAGATTCGCCGGCAAACAATTCGCCGCAGGAGGAGACGCAAAGATCAGGATTCAGTCCCGACAGCTCTGCAAGTTTGAAGATGCCGGTGCAGACCGCGATCACCCTGGCTCCGGCTTTCTGCGCCGCCACAATGTCATCGGGAGTGTCGCCGATGAAGCAGGTTGTGGAGCGGCCACCGAGTCTTCGGTCCACTTCGCTCACCGCGTTGCGAAAGATTTCTTCCCGCATCTCGGAGCGATCGCTGAAGCAGCCGAAAGCTGAAAAACTCTTTCATTCCAGCCGCGGCAATCTTCTGCCAGCCCACAGCTTCCAGGTTCCCGGAAGCGACACCCAGCAGCTTGCCGCCGGATTGAAGTCTTGAAAGCATGTCGGGTATAGCCGCGCATACCTCGGGTTTCATCGCGGCTGCATTGGCCGCAACCTCGCGGCGAACGACTTCCAGCGCCAGCGGGAGCCCGGCCTCAAATTTATCGCGGTCCACCCCGGCTCGAGTCATGGCGGCGCGGAGAATTCCCAGATCCGTCTTACCGTGATATTGAATGCCTGCGATCGTTGCATCTATGCCATAGGCGTCGAGCATTGCCTGGTGCAGCGCATTCCAGTGGACCAGATCTCGGGTGTTCAGCAGGGTACCGTCAATATCAAACAGATACGCATCAGCATCGAGCCAGTGGAAACCATTTGTCCGATTTAAGGTGGAATTTGTCGAAACCATATGAAAGTCGAAGAGCTAAGGGTTTGCGGTCCGGCTTGCGGTCGTGGTGGTGCGTGCGTCAGTTCAGCATCAGCCGCTGAATACTGCGTGCCTTGCCGGTGTTCTCGTCACAATCCACCACCACGGCGCAAAGCCTTACATCCCCGGTGGCCGGCTCGAATCGTACCGGCATATTGTTGAGAAACTTTCCCAGCACCTGTTCTTTCTGCACTCCGATCACGCCATCGAAGGGGCCGGTCATGCCTACATCCGTGATGTAAGCTGTGCCCCCGGGCAGCACCCGTTCATCGGCAGTGGGAATGTGGGTGTGCGTTCCTACCACGGCAGTGACCCGTCCATCCAAATACCAGCCCATTGCAACTTTTTCGGAGGTGGCCTCGGCATGGATGTCGACGAAAATCACCTTCGCGGTCGTACTCTTTGAGTAACTCGTCGGCGGTGCGGAAGGGATCGTCATTGGCGACCATGAATACCCGCCCTTGAAGATTGATGACTGCATAAGGCACCTCACCCTTGCGTCCTTCATAGATTCCCCAGCCGGGCAATCCCGAAGCGTAATTTGCCGGACGCAGAAGGCGGCGCGAGGGATCATGGCTGTTTTTGTCGGGAATATCGAAATAATCGATGATCTCGCGCTTGTCCCAGATGTGATTGCCGGTCGTGATTACGTCCACTCCCATCTCGAACAGGTCCTCCGCGAGAGCAGGTGTGATGCCGAAACCGGCAGCCGAGTTCTCTCCGTTGGCTATGATGAGATCAATTGAGTGCTCGCGCACCAGCCCGCGCAACCGGTCCTTCACGATGTTGCGTCCCGCCCTGCCAAAAATGTCGCCAATAAAGAGAATTCGCATAATGAGGAGTCGAATCTTCGATGGTAACACGGGAAAAATTGGGGGTTTGGCGCTGGTGGTGTTTGGGTCGTTGGTCATTAGCAAATGGTTCGTGACTTGCGAAATCATTGGAGATCTCGCCAGCGACGGTACCCCGCCACTTGCATGAAGCTAGCCCAACGGCAAAGACCAACGACTAACAGTTCCTACCTGCCGATCTCTGCTGTTCTCAGGAAGTCGTAGTTGCCGGGCGGGCTCAGCTCCAGATCTTTGACCCGCTTGTTGTGCACCAGCACATTGTCGAAATACCAGAGGTTGATGTACGGCAGGTCGTGGGCGAGGGTCTCCTGAATCTGCGCGTAGAGTAGTTTCCGCTTCTCGGGATCGAGCTGGGTGCGGGCCGCGGCAATCAAGACATCGAGCTTGGGATTGGCATAGTAGCCGCGATTGGCGCCGTGTGGAGGGAATTTATCGGAATCAAATACATATTCAAAAATGTCGGGGTCTTCATTGCCTCCGATCCAGCGCAGGGAATACATCTGGAATGCCCCGCGAGTCACATCGGAGAAAAATGTCGCAAACTCAAAGGTTCGAATGTCGAGCACGATTCCCACATCCCGCAACTGCTGTTGAAAGACTGCGGCCATGAGCCGGGAACTCTCCTCGGTGGAGGTTTTCATGGTCAGGTGAAAGCGCACTCCGTTGTTTTCCCTGTAACCAGCGGCGTCCAGCAGGCTGCGGGCTTTTTCAAGATTGAAATCGTACTTGGGAACCTCGCCGTCGTACGCCCAACTTTCCGGAGGCAGAATGCTGTCGGCGGGCCTCGCGAAGTCACGCCACAAGTAGTGGATCAGGGGGCGGCGGTCAATCGCGTAAGCCACCGCCTGCCGCACCCGCACGTCTTTCAATATCGGGTCTCGCAGGTTGAAGCCGACATAGGCCAGCACGGTGCCGGGTCCGCGCAGCACTGCGAGGTTCGGCTCGTGCTGCAAGGCAAGAATCATGTCGGAGGTGAGGGCGTTGATCTCCACATCCGCGCTGCCCTTGCGCAGCTCAAGCGCGCGAGTCGTGGTATCGGGCACGACGGCGAAGCGCACGTGGTCGAGATACGCCTTTTGTCCCCAGTAGTCCGGGTTGCGCTCGATCACCACATCCTGGTCTTGTTGTGCGCTCACGAAACGGAACGGCCCGGAACCGATGGGACGCTGAGTCATTTCGCTGCCGCTGCCATAGGGCACGATGCCCATGGCCGGCCCGGAGAGATTCCACAGCAACGTAGCGAAGGGTTCTTTGAGATGAAAAACTACGGTGTAGTCGTCCGGGGCGTCAATGTGATCGACGTAACGATATGCCGCCGACTTGGTGCTGCGCACTTTCCCGGATAGTAGGGAATCGAACGTCCACTTGACGTCGCGGGAGGTCAACCCTCGCCCATCGTGGAACTTCACTCCGCGGCGGAGGTGAAACACATAGGTCAGCGGATCGGGAATCTCCCAGCGCTCCGCCAGCCAGGGCTGTACGTTCAAGTGCTGGTCGCGGGTCAGCAGGTCGTCGAACAACAGGTCGTCGATGCGCTCCGACTGCGCGTCAATACCGACACGCGGATCGAGATTGGTGGGGCTGCTCTCGATGATCATGACCAGCGTGCGCGGATCGGGCTTGCGCGTGCAGGAGAGCGTGAAAGCGCACCCAAGCAGAAGCGGAAGGATGATGGCGAAGCGAGCGTACAGAATGCCTGGGACCCTCTCTGCCGGGCCTCAGGCATACGAAATCTTTCCCAGGATTGCAGGACGCCGGGCGCCGGTTGCGGAAGGCAGGTTCGAGGCTTGCCGGTTCCAGGTCTGGTAGGCGAGCAGCGCGAAAGCCACCGCCTCCTTGGCCTCGGAAGGTATGCCAAACTCGTCCGACGAGCGTATCTGCAAGCCCAGAGGCCGCAATTCGTTGGCCAGCATCGCCATCAGCGTGGGATTTTTCGCACCTCCGCCGGAGACAACAAATTCCGAGAACTTTCCGTTCGGCAGCACGAATCGTTGCAATGCATCGGCAATCGAGCGCGCAGTCAGCGCGGTGGCAGTGGCGATCACATCGCTCTTGGGAACACGGCCGCACATTTCGATGAATTCGCGCACGAACTCGCGTCCGAATTCTTCCCGCCCCGCGGTCTTCGGAGGACGGCTGCGGAAGAACCGGGTACGCAGAATGTTGCGGATGACCTTGTCCGTCACCGCGCCCGAGGCGGCAATTTCTCCTCCCCGGTCATACGGCTTGCCGAAAAACTTTTCAGTCAATGCGTCGATCACCATGTTTCCCGGACCGGTATCGAAAGCGGAGAGTTGCGCGGAGGAGGCGCCCGGCGGGATCGCGGTGAGATTAGCAATTCCCGCCGATATTCTGCACGATGCGTCCGATGCGCGCGTCGCGATATAGCAGGTAGTCGAGGAAGGGAACCAACGGCGCGCCCTTTCCCGCCGGCAGCCATATCAGCTGGACGAAAATCAGAAACTACCGGAACTCCAACCCGGGCTGCGACCACTGCGCCCTCCCCGGTTTGCCAGGTGACCGCCAGTTTGTGCCGCAGGAATTCTTCGGCGTCGCCCTGGTGATAGAGCGTCTGGCCGTGGCAGCCAACCAGTTCAGCTTTCACTCGCAGCCGCCGTTGCGCGGTAATGCACCGATCCGCATAGAGTTCACCCAGCAGGAAGTTGAGCCGCGCCAGGTCGGCGACCTGAGCATGAGTCGAATTCATCGCGCTCAGCACCGCATTGCGAACGTCTTTGGGATAGGGGAACTCGGCATGCCCCAGCAATTTGATGTGAAGACCGTCCCCACGCGGTTGCCGCTTCAGCAGGCTGAGCACCGGCCGGTGCCATTGCAGAGCCGATCTCACCTTTGACGGGCTTGCAGTCGAAGCGGCCTGACGCGCAGCACTCACGATGCGCACTAGTGCCACATTGATTCCGTCCGCCGAAGTGCCGCTCATCACGCCGGCGACAATCATGCGCGTACCTGCCGCTTCAGATTTTCCAGCCTGACTTGCTCGCCGAATTCCCACAGCTGGCGCGAAAGTCTTTGTCACGGTGGAGGCAGTTGGCGCCGAAACTCGCTTCCGCAGTTCCCTGGCTTTCTTCTTGAAGGCGAACACCCGTGCCGCCGATTGTTTCACTCGTCGGGCAAACTTCCGGTCGCGTTCAGCCTCTTTCACCAGGGCTTCATATCCTCGGATCACTAATTCCTCCTGACGGCAGATTAGGCACAAATCTCCGCCGGCGCGGATATGCTCCACTACCGCGTGTTCGATGGACCCTGCTTTCAGCACTCCACCCATCTCCAAGTCGTCCGAGACAATCAATCCACGATAGCCAATCTTCTTGCGGAGAATGTCGGTAATCCACTTCTTCGAAAGTGACGCAGGAGTTTCATCGCGGCGTACGGCAGAATAATTGGCATGCCCGACCAGGACCATGGGAAGTTCGCGGCGCAAACTGCGATAAGGAACAAGATCTTCGTTCCACAGCTCGCGAAAAGGCTTGTTGACCGAGGGCAACTCGTGGTGAGTGTCGAGATTGGCTTCTCCGAGACCAGGGAAATGCTTGCCGGCGCCGATCACGCCGGCCGAGCGCAGCCCGGCGAGAAACTCGCGAGCGTACAAAACCACCTGTTTCGGGTCGGCCGAAACCGCCCGGGAGCTCATCACTTTCTGCGAGGCTGGCGAGAGCCAGATCGAGCACCGGCGCGAAATCGGTATTGAACCCCAGCGCCCGGCAGCAGCTTCCAATGACCTTGCCATGCCGTTGAAACAGCCGGCGGTCACCGGTGGCGAAAACCTCAGCTGCCGAAGGGGAGGGGCCGAGCGCATTGCGAAAACGGTCTACGCGTCCGCCCTCGAGGTCCACGCAGGTGAACAGCGGAGTTTTCACTCATCGCCTGGCATTCCCAAGAATCGCGTGCGTCTGCTCCGGAGTGACGATGTTGCGGGCGAAGAGAATCACTCCCGCCAGGCTGAATACGCGAAAGCAGGGAAGCGAGAGGCGCGGACATCTCGGCGGGTTCAAAGCCGACGATGAGCAGTTGGCCCACCAGTGTCCCGCAGATTTCCTGAAGACGTACGACTGGACATGATCTCTGTATCCCAGACTAATTATCCCAGACTAATTTAACGTCCGAAGAGGCTCGCGAGGAAGTATCGTTGGCGGATATCTGCGAGTCGATGGTCCGCTTTATTCAATCTGCTTCTTCAGTTCCGCCAGCAGGTTCAGCGCCTCAAGCGGCGTCAGACGGTTCAAATCTACTTCCCGTAAACGGTCCAGCACCGGCTGCGACAGCGGCGTGAAGATGGTCAGTTGCGGAGAGGGAGCGCGCGCTCCCGGAGAGAGATGCCCGGAAACCTGCTGCTCCGCACTCTCATGCTCAGCCAACACTTCACGCGCCCGCACAATGACTTCGTTCGGAAGCCCGGCCAGCTTGGCGACTTCAATACCGTAGCTGCGATCCGCGGCTCCCGCCTCAACCTTGCGCAGAAACACGATGCTGCCACCGGTCTCTTTTACCGAAACGTGATAATTCTTCACTCCGGAAAGCAGCTCGGCCAGTTCGGTCAGCTCGAAATAGTGGGTGGCAAACAGAGTTTTCGCGCGAGTGCGCGAATGAATGTACTCGACCGCCGCCCAGGCGATGGCCAGGCCGTCATAGGTGGCTGTACCCCGCCCGACTTCATCCAGCAGAATCAAAGATCGCGGCGTCGCGGTGTGCAGAATCGCCGCTGTCTCCGTCATCTCCACCATGAAGGTGGAACGCCCGCGCGCGAGATTGTCGCTGGCGCCGATGCGGGTAAATACCCGGTCCACGATTCCCAGGCGGGCTGAACGGGCGGGAACGAACGATCCCATCTGCGCCAGAATTACCGCCAGCGCGGCCTGGCGCAGGTAAGTGGACTTCCCACCCATATTGGGTCCGGTCAGTACCATCACCGTGTGGGTGGTCGAATTCAAAAACAGGTCATTGGGGACAAACCGTTCGCTGCCCCCCGCAAGTTCCTGTTGCTCGATCACCGGATGCCGTCCCTGCACGATTTCGATATCCGGCAGAGCCGTCAAACTCCGGACGGCAATAACCGCGCAGGGCCGCCGTGTGTGCGAATGAAGCCAGCACATCGACTTCCGCCAGCGCCAGCGCGGTCTGTCGGATGCGTCTGGCTTCGGCGGCGATGGCGGAACGAAGTTCGGCAAACAGCCGGCGTTCGATCTCGACGATCTTCTCCTGTGCATCGAGAATTTTCGACTTCGTATTCTTTCAGTTCAGGAGTGGTAAAGCGCTCAGCATTCACCAGAGTCTGTTTGCGTTCGTAGTCTGGCGGGGCGAGATGCAAGATTCGGTTTGGATATTTCGAGGTAGTATCCGAAAATCGAATTGAATTTGATTTTTAGGGAGTTGATCCCGGTTCGCTGGCGCTCGCGCTGCTCAATCTGCGCCAGGTATTGCTTGCTGTTGCGGCTGAGATCGCGCAGTCCGTCCAGTTCCTGATCGATTCCGTTCTGCATTACCCCGCCGTCACTGAGCGAGATTGGCGGTTCGGGGACGATGGTTTGTCGATCCGCTCGCGCAGATCGCCCAGTTCATCTACCAGCCGAGCAGAGCTTGCAGACGCTCCGCCTCGAAACGCGCCAGGGCAGTGCGCACCGCCGGAATTTTGCTCAAGAGAAGCGGCCAGTGCCAACACGTCGCGCGGATTGGCGGTCTCCAGCGTGACCCGGCTGAGCAACCGCTCCAGATCGAAAATTCCGTCGAGCGCCCTGCCGCAATTCCTCTCGAGCGATGGTCTCCTCGAAGCCGCCGCTTCACTGCATCCAGCCGGGCATCGATCTCGGCCAGTTTCAATCGAAGGACGCAACATCCATGAGCGCAGCAACCGCTTGCCCATTGGCGTCACCGTCGCATCCATGGCGCGGAACAGGGTCACGCCGGCATCGGTTCCCGCGAATAATGGTTCGATCAATTCCAGATTGCGGACCGTGACCGCATCCAGCACCAGGCAATGCTGGCGTTCGTAGAACCCGATGCGGTCCACGTGGTCCAGGGTTCCCCGCTGTGTGGACCGCACGTAGTAACAGAATCGCCCCGGCAGCCGCGGCCGCGGCCGGCTTGCCTGAGAGGCCGAAGCCTTCCAGCGACAGCACCCCAAAATGATTTTCCAGCAGAGGAATGGCGTGGTCGGGAGCGAAAACCCAGTCGTCGAGCGGAGTTTCCGCCCATGCCCCGACGCCAGCGTGGACGGCACTGTCGCAGCCGCACCCGCCGGTATGCATGAATCGCGCTCGAACAGCGGGGCAGCGAGCGGTACAACACTTCCTTTGGCCGCAGTTGCTGCAATTCTTCCTGAATTCGCCGGGCGGCCGCATCCGCCGTGAAATTCCGTCGCCCGGAACTCGCCAGTAGAAAGGTCTAAGGCGGCAAAACCGACCCGGTCCCCACCTGCAGCCATGGCCGCCAGAAAATTATTTTCTTCCGAGCTGAGCGAGGCAGTCCGCCGCCGTGCCGGGAGTGACCACCCGCGTCACCTCGCGCCGCACCAGCTTCTTGGCCAGACGCGCATCCTCCACCTGCTCACAAATTGCGACCTTGAACCCTTTCCGGATCAGCTTGGAGATGTATCCCTCCGCCGCGTGGTAAGGCACCCCGCACATGGGCACGGCGATGCCTTTCTCCTTGTTGCGGGAGGTGAGGGTGATTTGCAACTCGCGTGAGGCCAGCAGGGCATCGTCAAAAAAAAGCTCGTAGAAATCGCCCAGGCGGAAGAAGAGGAGGGCGGTGGGATGGTCTTTCTTGATCGCGGCATACTGCCGCATCAACGGCGTGGACGGCTCACTCATTGCGCGGGTTTCGTGCGCGGATTATAGCAAACGCAACCTGCGCCTGGCTGCGGTGAGAAATGCACAGTTGACGGGTTCATCTGCACAGTGGTTTCCTTAGCCTGCCATGGAACTCCGCAAAGATCCCATTACCCGCTCCTGGGTCATTACCGGCGACGATGCCCCGGAATCGCCGCGCCGCGACGCAGTTTGCCGCTTCTGTCCGGGATTCGCCCGTGCCGGCTCAGTGCGTTTCCATGCTGCCGGCGTGCAAGGCGGGTCCTGGTGCGCGCTGTGCGGTGGTGCATCCCACGCCGCTCTACCACGTGGAAGGAGAACCCACGCGCCGTGGAGAGGGCCTTTACGACCGCATGCGTCCCATTGGGGCGCACGAGGTTCTGCTGGAAAATCCCCGCCACGACGGCGATCTGTGGAATTCGATCGACGCTGAAATCGAGCAGTTCCTGCAGCTTGCCGCCCAGCGCATCCAGGACCTGAAACGCGACCACCGGCTTAAATACGTGAGTCGTGTTCAAGAACCACGGCGCCAGCGCCGGACAGGAATTCGAGCATCCCAACTCGCAGCTCACCGCCACTACTTTTGTGCCGCGCCGGGTGCTCTATGAGTTGCGTGCCGCCCGCGAGTATTTCGCGCAAAAGGAGCGTTGCGTCTTCTGCGATATCATTTCAACCAGGAGATGCAGCAATTCGCGAGCGCCTGGTGGACGTTCGCGGGGATTTTCTTGCCCTCTGCCCTTATGCCCCTCGCGTGCCCTACGAAACCTGGATTCTGCCTCGACACCCACGAAGCCGCATACGAACGCTTTCCCGGATTGCAGCGTCCGGCCAGCCTGCGCGATCTCGCAGCCCTGCTGCGGCACACCCTGCAGCGCATCCGCACTATCACTGAGGATTTCCATCTGGTGCTGCACACCTCGCCGAACACCCTTCACCGCACCGAAACCCTGGGCTACTGGAAGACCATCGACGAAGACTACCACTGGCACATTGAGATCTTGCCCATCATGGCCGCCAAGGCGAGGTCGTACACCTTTAAGGAAGTGTATTTCTCGCCGTTGACTTCAGAGACCGCGGCGAAAAGGCTGCGGGAAGCGAAAGTGGACCAATAAGGGCACTTAGCATTTAGCACTTGGCATTTAGCCATGAAAGTTCTTGCCCGGATCGGCAGCAGCCCTGTCGGGCTAAATGCCAATTGCTAAGTGCTGAATGCGAACTGCCGAGTGCCAAAATACCTTGAATCTCCTGCACCTCGAATTCCCGGCGCTGCACTCGCATCCATGCGCTATGATGTCGTCGCTTTTCGGAGGCAACTTGAAATTCCTTCTCTGCTTCTTGCTGTTGGTGTCATCCGCGTGGGCGCAAGTCGGACAAAAACCGCAGATCCTCTGGCAGAAGCTCGACTCCACCATCCACGATGTGGATGACGACCTCGACGGCGTGATGGGAGTTGCCATCGAAGATCTCGTCTCCGGGCAGAAATTGTCACTGCACGCGGATGAGGTGTTCGCACAGGCCAGTTCCATTAAAGTGGCGCTTCTGGCGGAGCTCTATCATCAGGCGCAGAGCGGCAATCTCAAGCTGACTGACCTCTACACCGTGCAGTCCTCCGATCTGGTTCCCGACAGCCAGATCATGGGCGGACTCACTCCCGGCGTCACCCGCATCACCCTGCGCGATCTCGCGACCATGGTGGTTGCAGTCAGCGACAACAGCGCCACAAACGTGCTCATTGACCGCGTCGGCATGGACAAAGTGAATGCGCTGATGAACTCGCTCGGGCTCGCCCATACCCGGCTCCGCCGCAAGATGATGGACCTGAAAGCCGCCAGCGAGGGCAGGGAAAATATTTCGACTCCGGCGGAAATGATGACTTTGCTGGAAGACCTTTACCGCGGCAAGGTGCTGAACAAGGAAATGACTGATGATTTCTTCAACCTGCTGGCGACACCCAAGCAGAGCTTCATTCCTCGCGATTTACCGGAGACCCTCAAGGTGGCCAACAAGCCGGGAGAACTGGAAGGAGTCCGCAACGATATCGGCGTGGTGTTTGTCGAGAATCGGCCCTATGTGATTTGCGTGATGACCAGCTATCTTGAACGCGAACGTGACGGCGAAGATGCGATCGCCAAAATCTCCGGCGCCGCATATCGGATGTTCGACCGCCTGGGCCGTTCCAGTGAGTACGGACGGGTGATTTCGGCGGCCAACGGGCATTAAGAATAAGTGAATGATCAACCAATAACCAACGACCGGTTGCCTCCCATGACCACCGATTCCCCCCATGCCTCACCCCCGCCACGCCGGCTCAAGACCTATACCGGAGGTCAGGGATACGTCTACCAGTATTACTTCGTCGGACAACGCGTGGCGCTGGCGGCCGACCCTTATGCTCCATCCACGGAATTCATCTTCGATGTCACCGCTGACCGCAAGACTACCTTTGCAGTAAGCGTCTTTCTGCAGGACGAGGCAGTCCGCAACTGGAATGCCACCCATGAACGCGCGCTCACTGACGCCGAACAATACGGAGCCGCGAAGATGCGCCTGTTTCAAGCCTTCGATGAAGTCGAGGACATGATGACGCAAGGCCGCCGCCTGCTGCTGGACCAAATTCTTCTCGCGGAACTGCTGAAGAGCCTGCGAGTGGAATAGTTTCGACCAGCCAATTCCCGCTACTGTTCCTGATTTGAAAATCAGGACCCTACCGATTCCCGTCTAGAGCAGACATTCCAGCTTCGGCACTGTAAAATTTGCGTGCGGTATTCGCTTCAATTCGAGCCCAGCGACGAGGAATAGCGAATGGCAGAGAAGCCCAGCAATCCGGCAAGTGACACCAATATCGATTCGGTGCTGCAGGAACAGCGCAAGTTCGAGCCACCGGAAGAATTTCGCAAGCAGGCGCACATCAAGAGCCTGGAAGAGTACGATCGTATCTACCGGGAATCGGTCGAGCAGCCTGAGAAATTCTGGGGCCGCGTTGCCGGAGAACTGCACTGGTTCAAGAAGTGGGACAGAGTTCTAGAATGGAATAATCCCTGGGCCAAGTGGTTTGTCGGCGGCCAGATCAATCTCTCCTACAACTGCCTCGACCGTCACGTGCAAAGCTGGCGCAAGAACAAAGCCGCGATTATCTGGGAAAGCGAACCCGGAGAGATCCGCACTCTCACCTACCAGCAGCTGCTTCGTGAGGTGGAAAAATTCTCCAACGTGCTGAAGGGTCTTGGTGTCCGCAAAGGCGATCGCGTGGCGATCTACATGGGCATGACGCCTGAGTTGCCGATTGCCATGCTGGCTTGCGCCCGCATCGGCGCTCCCCACTCCGTGGTTTTTGGTGGGTTCTCTTCCAATGCGCTGGTAGACCGCATTCACGATTCGCAAGCCACGGCGGTCATCACTCAGGACGGATCGTATCGGCGCGGCGTCGGAAGTAAAGCTGTTCCCGGCAGTCGAAGAAGCGCTGAAATCCTGTCCTTCGGTAAAGAGTGTGGTCGTGTACCAGCGCACCGGCAGCCCCATCAACCTGCAATCAGGCCGTGATCACTGGTGGCATGAATTGATGGCGAAAGCCTCTGACGAGTGCCCAGCCGAGCCGCTCGATGCCGAGCATCCTCTTTACATCCTCTACACCTCCGGCACCACGGGCAAACCGAAAGGGGTCGTTCACACCACCGGCGGCTATTCGGTCGGAACCTATCTCACCACAAAATGGGTTTTCGACCTCAAAGAGGAAGACACCTACTGGTGCAGCGCCGATATCGGCTGGGTCACCGGCCACAGTTACATCGTGTACGGTCCGCTGCAAAATGGAGCGACCACCGTGATGTATGAAGGCGCTCCCAATTCGCCTGGGTTTGACCGCTTCTGGAGCATTATCGAGCGCCACAAGGTCAGCATCTTCTACACCGCGCCCACCGCGATCCGCACTTTCATCAAGTGGGGAGACGAGTGGCCAAAGAAGCATGATCTCTCCAGCCTGCGACTGCTCGGCACCGTCGGCGAGCCCATCAATCCCGAAGCCTGGATGTGGTATCGCGAAGTCATCGGCGGGGACCGCTGCCCGATCGTGGATACCTGGTGGCAGACCGAAACTGGACACATGATGCTCACGCCGATTCCGGGGGCCATTGCCGACCAAACCGGGCTCCGCAACTCGTCCCTTCCCCGGCGTGGTTCCCGAGATCGTGGATCATGAACGGCCAGCCGGTTCCCGCCGGCTCCGGCGGTTTCCTGGTGATCAAAGAGCCCTGGCCTGGCATGCTGCGCACCATCTATGGCGATCCCGACCGGTACGTGAAGCAATACTGGTCGCAGATTCCAGGGATGTACTTTACCGGCGACGGCGCCCGCAAAGACAGAGATGGATATTTCTGGGTCATGGGCCGGGTCGATGACGTCATCAACGTCTCCGGCCACCGCCTCAGCACCATGGAAGTGGAATCGGCACTGGTGGCGCACGATGCCGTCGCGGAAGCCGCAGTCGTGGGCCGCCCGGACGAAGTGAAGGGCCAGGCTATTTCCGCATTTGTCACGCTTGAGGGCGGGAAGAACTCCCAGCCCGCAATTGAAAGAGGAACTACGGCAATGGGTTGCGAAAGAGATCGGAGCCATGGCCAAGCCGGATGACATCCGCTTTACCGATACGCTGCCCAAGACCCGCAGCGGAAAAATCATGCGCCGCCTGCTGCGCGAACTGGCAACCAGCGGAGACGTGAAAGGCGACACCACAACTCTCGAAGATTTTGGAGTGATTGCCAAGCTCAAAGGCCAGGAAGAAGCCTAGAGAAGCTCTGGAAGTCCCTCGGCGAGGACAACACCCGGGCAAACTCCGGGCTTTTCGCGGGGGAGGGTGCCCGCCATATTTGTTCAAAGTTTCCCTGGATACCGGCGGTACCCGCGGTCTCTCCCGTCCGGCAGTGGTCCTGCTGCCGCTCCCCGGAGACGGATCTGCTATTGACGAAAGTCAGCGATAACCTGACAATTCCTCCGCTACTTAGGCTGAAATCAAGTTTTCTTCGCGGGGGACAGCGCATGCTTGTGGGCTCGGGCGTTTGGGCGGGCGTTCGCAGCAGTCTGATTGCAATCTCTGGAATACTTCTGCTGTCCGCCTGCGGTGGCGGCAATAGCAATGGAGGTGGGGGAGGCGGCGGAATCACAGCCGTGACGGTTTCTCCCGCTCACGCCGCAATCGTTACCTGGCAAACTCAGCAGTTCAGTGCGGCGGTTTCCGGCGATTCGCAAAATCAGGTGTCCTGGTCGGTGGATTCAGTTTCCGGCGGCAACTCGTCCGCCGGCACGATCGACAGCGCGGGCGTCTACAGTCCGCCTGCAACTGGAGGAACTCACACCATCACCGCGGTAAGCACGGCGGACGCCGGGAAATCGGATTCCGCCACGGTGGCGGTAACCGATCTGGCCGGAGTGTTCACCTACCACAATAATCTGGCGCGCGACGGAACCAACACACAGGAATACGCGCTCACTCCCGCCAACGTGAGCGCCACAACCTTTGGCAAGTTATTCTCCTGTCCCGTGGATGGCCAGGCCTACACGCAGCCATTGTGGGCGCCGAACCTCTCAATCGGCGGATCGGCCCACAATGCGATCTTCGTGGCCACTCAGCACGACACGGCATATAGCTTTGACGGGGACGCCTCTCCTTGCCTGCAGTTGTGGCGCGTCAATCTGCTGGACTCCGCTCACGGAGCTGCGAGTGGCGAAACCACCGTTCCGCTGGGTGATGTGGGCAACGGATTCGGTGATATCCAGCCGGAAATTGGAGTGACCGGCACACCGGTGATCGACCCGGTCAGTAAGACGCTCTACCTTGTGAGCAAGTCTGAAGACGCACTGGGCGGATTCCATCAGCGCCTTCACGCACTCGACCTCGCGACCGGCAACGAGAAATTCAACGGTCCGGTGAACATCTCGGCCTCAGTCAGCGGCAGTGGCGATGATGCGACGGCCGGAGCCATTGCGTTCAATGCGCAGACCGAACACCAGCGGTGCGCATTGGCGCTGGTGAACAACGTCGTCTATATCTCCTGGGCTGCGCATGAAGATAAAGATCCCTATCATGGCTGGATCATCGCCTACAACGCGGCAACTCTCGCTCGGGTGACTGCCTACAATGCCACGCCAAATGGCGGTCGCGGGGGGATCTGGATGTCGGGCGGCGCTCCTGCCGCAGACAGCGCAGGGAATCTTTACTTCGCCACTGGAAACGGGACCTTCGACGGCAATTCCGGCCCTCCGCCGAATTCCGATCTCGGCGACAGCGTGATATCGCTTACCACCAGCGCGCTAACGATTCGCGACTGGTTCACTCCGTTCAACCAGAGCGCTCTGGAGATTAACGACACCGACCTTGGTTCGAGCGGCGTGGTCCTGCTGCCTGACCAGTCTCCCGGGACGGCGCATCTGCTGATCGCCGGCGGCAAGGAAGGGAAGCTCTACCTGCTCAATCGCGATTCCATGGGACACTTCTGTGCGTCTTGCACGACTGCCACTGGAGACACCAACGCCTTACAGAGTTTCAAGCCGTCGCCCGCGATCTTCGGTACCCCGGCCTTCTGGCAGGACCGCCTCTATCTTGGCGGCACCGGCGATACATTGAAGCTGTTTAGCTTCGATACCACATCGCAGCGCGTCAACACCACTCCTGCCTCGCAGTCGAGCATCATGTTCAACTTTCCCGGGCCCTCGCCGTCGATTTCGGCGTCGGGCGCCAGCAATGGCATTGTCTGGGTGATCGACTCCAGCCGTTATGGTCCGCCCAGCAGTCAGGGAACCGGGCCCTCCATCCTGCACGCCTACGACGCCATGAACCTGGGCAGCGAAGTTTGGAACAGCTCGCTGGCGGCCAGTAACCGCGACCTTGCAGGAAATGCCGTCAAGTTCACCGTCCCCACCATTGCCAATGGGAAGGTATACATCGGCACCAGCGCGGCAGTAGATGTGTATGGATTGCTGCCTTGAATGCTAGCGGTGGCTCTTACCAGAATGGCAGGTGAGGCTAACGAGTCTGCTGTTCCGGAACCACTTCAGTCGCGGCACGCCCGAACGCGTATTTCAGAATCCACTGACTCGCTACTGCATGGCCGTTGACCTGTGGTGGCGCGAACTTCCACGCTCGGGATGACGCAAGAGCGAGCCGGGCAAAATATTTGCTCGGGCCCGGTGAACTCAACCTGGCATTCTGCACGTTCCCGGATTCGTCCACCTCCACCCGAACACCCACTCGTACATGTCCCTCAATCGTGTTTCTGGCGGACTGGGGGACATCGGGCAGCTCCTGGTGCAGTACCGAACCAGTCGAAGTTGAATCAGCCGAAGTTCCTGACGATGGGCTTGCCGCCTCGGTGGAGGACGCGGGCGCAGCCGACGAGGCTGTGGACGGGCTGCTCGCAGAGCTTTCAGGCCCTGAGGTCTCTGATCCGCGCAACCCGGAGCCGGAAGGTTCAGAAGATGGTGTTTGCGTAACAGGTTGTTCCGCGTTCGAACTAGCCGACTCCGACCTACCTCCCGAGCTTGCGGAAGGCGTTCCGGGAACCGGCTTGACTTGTTCGGACGATCCCGGCGGCATGCCCTGGACAGCGGTTGGAGTTCCTGCGCTGCTTCGCGGTCCCGAGCTGCGCACCTTCAGCCCGACAAAGACGAGCAGGATGACAGCAACGGCGACCGCCACCCAAATGTACGGACGTGCGCCATTGGTGGCGGATGAGGAGGAGTTCACCAGCCTTGGCCGCAGCTCTTCGATGCTCGGCGGCTGCTTGCGCAGGTGCGTAGCCGGATCGATGCGGGCGGAGACCTCAGGTACTGACCAGCGCTCCCCCGGAACCTCCCGCAAACAGTGAAGCACGATATCAAGATATGGCTGCGGCAGTCCCATGGGAATCTGTGAGCGGATGTCGCCGGCCCGCGCGGCCTGCGGCCGACGCTGGGTCAACACTTCGATCAGGGTCACTCCGAGCGACCACTGGTCCGCTTCCGACCCCAGCACGCCATTGGCTGCCTCGGGTGCATCGTAAACGCTCAGCGGTTGGCGGCTGTCCCTGGGCATTTGCGGGCCGGCCGCAGCGATCCCGTCACTCGAGATTTTCAACTCATCGGCCACCGCCATGATGTTCGCGGGCTTGATGTGCCCATGCAACAGGGCGTGGCGATGAACGTAGGCCATTGCGTCCAGCACCGGCCGGAGCATTTCGCCCGTCTCCGCCGCGGTGAGGGCGCGCTGCGGTACGATTTGCGAGAGATCTTCCTCGGCAAACTCAGTCACCACGTACAAAAATGGGCGTCCACTCAGCTGGCATCGCCCGAAGTGAAAAATCCGCAGCAGGTGCGGATGCGAAAGCCGCGAAACCCGGTCCCATTGCGCCAGTTGCGCCTCGGCATGATCGGGGTCGGTAGGAATGAACTTGATGGCCGCCCGGCCGTCGGCTCCGCCGCGATCGGTCAGGAAGACTGCGCTGTGCTCGGAGCCGCCGAGCCAGCGTTGCAGCGCAAACCGGCCGTGAATGACCTGGCCTTCCCACTGCTTCGCGCTCTGGACTAAGCTGGGCGACGCCATAGGCTCCTCGAGGTTGGCGTCATTGTATGGGAGCGGAGAGCCCCCGCGGGCTGTGTGTGGCTGTGGAAAGCGAACTTCATCAGGGGAGGGCATCAATACCTTAGTGTGGCGAGCTTCAATGGGGGTTGCAAGATTACAGAAGAACTCGTCCGTCGGTCTCCATCTTAAACTCGTGCGCGATCTGGGAAGCTGAAATTCGCCCGCTCCCGATTAAATCACTCTGGTTCAAACCAGTCTGGTTCAAATCAGTCTGGGCCAAGTCAGACCCCACTTTTTGCTTCCCGACTGCACCCGGCAGATAATGATTGCCAGACGTTTCTCATAAATCATATGGCATTCGGTCAGAGTAGCCGCCGTAAATTCCTTCAAACCGCCGCCCTGGGGGCCGCCGCGGCCGCTTCGCATGCCGTGTGGCCAAAATCTGTCTGGGGCGCAGACCCCGGGCCCGAGCACGGCAATCCCCTCGATCAATTCGAGTACAGCCAGGTTCAGTTCGCCCCCGGCCTTCAGCAGGCGCAAATGGAAGAAACCCATTCCGTCCTGATGGGACTCAGCGAAGACAGCCTGCTGCGACCCTTTCGGGTGCGCGAGGGCCTGCCCGCGCCGGGCGTTGATATGGGGGGATGGTATGACACCTACGCCTTTGCTCCGGCCCATGCCTATGGACAATGGCTTTCCGCGCTTTCACGCTACTACGCGGCCACCCGCGATCAGGCGACGCTTGGCAAGATTGACCGGATGGTGCGCGGATATGCTGCAACCATTGATCCCAAGGGAAAGTTCTTCAACGATAACCGCTTTCCGGCCTACATCTATGACAAGCTGATCTGCGGACTTGAGGATGCCTACCTTTTTGCCCGCCATCCGATGGCGGTTGAGACCATGACTCGCCTCACCGACGCCGCCTTGCCCCATCTGCCGGGCAAGGCGATGCCGCACTGGGAGACGGAGATCCGCAATCACGAGGACTTCACTCAGCACGCCTGGGACGAGAGCTACACCGTTCCGGAGAATCAGTTCATTGCCTGGCAGCGCACCGGCAACCCGCGCTATCTGGAGATGGCGAAGCAATATTTGTTCAATAAGGAATATTTCGATCCGCTGTCGCGGGGAGAGAACGTGCTGCCCGGGCGCCATGCTTACAGCCACGTGAACTGCCTGAGTTCGGCTGCCAAGGCCTACCTTGTGCTGGGGGAAGCGAAGTATCTGCGCGCCGCCAGAAACGGCTTCGAAATGGTTGAGCAGCAGAGCTTTGCCACCGGAGGCTGGGGACCGGACGAGCATTTCGTGCCGCCCGCCGGCGGAGGTCTGGGAGACAGCCTCAAGTCAACCCACGCCAGCTTCGAGACTCCCTGCGGCTCCTACGCTCACTTCAAGCTGGCGCGCTATCTGCTGCGCATCACCAAAGACTCCCGGTACGGCGACAGCATGGAGCGGGTGATGTACAACACCGTGCTCGGGGCAAAAGCGCTGCAACCGGATGGACGGGCTTTCTATTACTCCGATTACAACTTCCAGGGACAAAAGGTCTTTCACCCCGACAAATGGCCGTGCTGTTCCGGCACTCTTCCGCAAATCGCGACCGACTACCGCGTCAGCGCCTATTTCCGCGACAGGAAGGGGGTGTTCGTCAATCTGTACATTCCATCCACCGTGCGGTGGAAGCAGAGCGGCGCCGACCTTGCTCTGACCCAGAGCGGACGCTATCCGATTGAAAGTGATGTTTCTTTTGAGGTGGAGACCACAAAGCCTGCTGACTTTACCCTGCGCCTGCGAATTCCGGCCTGGATTTCGGGTGCGGCGAGCCTCAGTGTGAACGGAAAGCCTGTTGCTTCAGTGCCACAGGCGGGATCGTTTGCGGCCATTCAGCGCACCTGGAAAACCGGAGATCGCGTCGAACTCGAGTTCCCGAAATCGCTGCAACTGCGAGCCGTGGACCGGCAGCATCCCGACACGGTAGCATTGAGTTCCGGCCCGCTGGTGCTCTATGCTATCGGCAGCAATCCCCCGAAGATCACGCGGGAGCAGTTGCTCGCGGCCCGCAAGGCGGCGAGCGCGGCGGACTGGCAGGTCACCACGGCGGCCGGCCCAGTAAGCTTCCGTCCGTTTACTGAAATTAAGGATGAACGCTACTCGACCTATCTGGTTGTAGCTTGATCTTTATGCCGGCGCGTCGCGCGGAGAGAGCGCCCGGCGCTGGTCTTATTCCGGCTTCTTTGTTTCCGCTGTCGAAGGCTCTTCCTTTTCGTTCAAGGCCGACTTGAAGCCGCGGATGCCTTCGCCGAGGCTCTTGCCCAGCTCAGGCAGCTTCTTGGGACCAAACATCAGCAGTGCGATGCCCGCAATCAGCAGCAGGTGCATCGGTTGAAACAGTCCTTCAATCATTCCCTTTATCCGTTTCCCGCCCCAGGCAAAGAATACCATTTTCGCGGGAATGGCCGTGGAATTTCGGGATGCCAACAGGTCAGTGTCCGGGAGGCCTAAAACTTTGGATATCTAAACTGGGAGATCTAAAGCTTTTGGAGGTCTAGAACTGCTCGCCCAGCTCTTTCAGGCTGGCCTTCAGAGCGTGGAGGCCGTCGTCGATTTTCAAGCGCTCCTTGTCGCTCAGCACCACCCGGTCTATGAATTTCAAAACCGAGTCGTAGGCCTTTCTTGCGTGCTGCTGGTTCCGCTTGATCTTTCGGCTGTCGCCCCCCGCTTGCTGGGCCAGTTCAACGAAAGTTTTGCCCGTTCTCAGCTCGGTCAGCAAGAATTCGACACCGGCACGCTGCTTCATTCTTGGGGATACTACCATTGAAAAAATTTATGATGCACGAATATTTGAGGCGAAGATCGCTTGGTCTTGCAAGAACCGATGGGAACCCAGGGCCCAACTCCTGACAACTTACTCTCATAACTTACTTAGTGCTTCGCGATGCAATCTGTTTTTCGGCCGGAGTCATCTGGTTCCACAGGACTTCCAGGTCGCGGGCATAGCGCGAATTTCCCGGCTCCTGATGGAGGGCTTTGGCGAACCACTGATAGGCGGTGGGCAAGTCCCGGTTAGCGCAGTGTCCGGTTGCGTACATGGTACCCAGGATGCTCTGCGCTCGAACGTTCGCTCGGGATGCCGCCAGCCGCAGGTCGTTCTGAGCGCGGTTGCAGTCTTCCGGAACCCCTTGCCCGTATAAATATCGTTCCGCCTGTGCGACCAGCAATTCGTCGCCGCCTGGAACTGCGGGTTTCGTGGAGGCTTCAGATGCAGCCCCCGGAGCTTCCTTTGGGCCGGCCTTTTCGGCGGCAGGTGACGGCTTCGCCGGCTCAGCACTCGCAGCCGGACGGCTTGCCGGCTTGGTTGCGGGCGGCGCGGCTGCGGAAGATGCTGTTTCCGGCGCCGTTGGCGTTTTCTCTGCTCCGGCTGGCGCTCTCTCCGCCGATACCGGCTGGTTCTGTGTCGCGTTCTCCTCGGAGTTCCTTGTTGCACCGGAATCTGCGCTAGCCGCCACGCCTGTCGTCGGAGCCGCGGCCTGTCCGGCTGCGGGCGTGGTCTGTGCAGGTTCGGCCTGAGGCGGCATTGGCTGCGCCGTGCCAGCTTGCGTGGCTTGTGGCTGGTTCGGTGCAGCCTGGTTCAGTGCGGCACTGTTTCCGGCATTTGCAGGTGGCGCGGGATTGTTGGTTTCGGCAGTTACTGTATTCGCGTTTGGCACTGCCGGTTGAGAATTATTCACGGGTCTTTGCAAGCCCAGTCGCTCTGCGAGTTGCGTATTCCAGGGATAGCCGTGGTGCTGCCACTGCCATGCCAAAAATCCTACAGCCACGGCCAGCAACAGCAGCACAATGTATCTCCCCGCATGGCTCGGGGGCTCATCCTCGAGCAGATAGCTGGCGGAACTTTGGGGAGAAGGCTCCGCTTCCAGTCCGAGGAATGAGGGTCCACTCACCAGAGTGGGCTCGCGGGGCTCGAGAGCGGGCTCGTGCCAAGTCTCAGTCGCTACCTGATTTTCCCTATCGCTTGCCAGCCATGGGCTCGCCACCGAAACTTCGCGAAATGGAGCCTCACGAGATGGAGCTTCGCGGGATGGAAACGACGAAGGTCTTGCAGGCATCTGCGGAGCGGGAGCAAAGGGACCGGCTGAAGGCGAGGCTGATGGGGAAGCAGCTTGCCGACTTTGGGGAGCAGCGGCAAGGCGACTCTTTTCGGTGCGCAGGCTGCTGCCGCACATGCCACAAAAGCTATAGCGAGTGTCACTGGGCTGGCCGCATTGGGGACACTTGGACTGCATATGCTAATACTACGCAATTCGATGTCAGATTTGGGGTTACCGTTGGGCAGAGATGCTGGAAAATGCTGGGGACAGTAAGGTATATTTCGTTGCCGCAGGCTCACAAGCGAGCCACCATGGCGCTGCCGGCCCTCGTCTTTACACCTTAACTTCCAACGTGTTACCCTGAATTCCGTTACAGGAAAAACTGAAACCAAGACAGGAGTGCACTCAGTTAGTGCTAGCCAGAGAGCAAAAACAAGCCCTCATTGACCAACACCGTACGCACCCCACTGACACGGGCAGCCCGGAAGTTCAGATCGCGTTGTTAAGCGAGCGTATTGGTCAACTGACGGACCATTTCAAAGCACACCAGAAAGACCACGGTTCGCGCCGCGGCCTTCTTATGCTGGTCAGCAAGCGGCGTCGCTTGCTCGATTACCTCAAGAAATACGATTCCGATCGCTACAAGAACGTCGTACAGAAGCTCGGACTCCGCAAGTAGAGTTCTCCGCGTCTCTGTCCCAAGTAGTCCTTGCCGCAATTCATCGGAATGGCTCCTCCGTCGTGGGGATGGTGCTGAGCCTCAGAGGAAGGACCCAGCGGGTGTGTTTCCGGCCCAAAAGCCAATCGCTCCAGGCCATCGCTCCATGCGGCATGACGCCGCGTGGCCGAGCCCTCCTGTCCATAAGGAACAATCATGAAACAAGAAGTAAGCGTTGAACTTTCCGGAGGCAAGAGCCTCTCGTTTGAAACCGGAAAAATTGCCAAGCAGGCCCACGGCTCCGTCGTCGTACGAACCGGAGATAACGTCGTTCTCGCCACCGGCGTGGCCAATGCGGATCCCCGCGAAGGCATCGATTTCTTCCCCCTCACGGTTGACTACCGCGAATACACCTACGCCGGCGGACGCATCCCCGGCGGCTTCATTAAGCGCGAAGGCCGTCCCAGCGAGCGCGAGATTTTGACCAGCCGCATGATCGACCGCCCGATCCGGCCGCTGTTTCCCGATGGCTTCCGCTGCGAAACCCAGGTGATTGCTTTCGTGCTCTCGGCGGATACGGAAAATGATCCTGACGTGGCCGGCATCAACGGGGCATCCGCCGCCCTGACCATCTCTGACATCCCCTTCAACGGACCGGTGGGCGCAGTTCGCGTCGGGCTGGTGAATGGCGCATTCGTGGTGAACCCCACCTATAGCGAGATGCGCGACAGCCTGCTGAACATCATGGTAGTCGGCACTTCCGAAGGCATCGTGATGATTGAATCCGGCGCCAAGGAAGTGAAAGAAGACACGGTGGTCGACGCCATCGACTTCGCCCACGCCGAGATCAAGAAGATCTGCGCCGCCATCAATGATCTGCGCGACAAGGCAGGCAAGCCCAAGCGGGCAGTGACCCCGCCGGAATTCGATCAGGCCTATTACGACCAGCTGAAGGGCAAGATCGGCGCCGACCTCAGCGACCGCCTGGATACCGAAAAACATCCCAAGGCGGAAAGCTACGCGTTGGTGAAGGAACTGAAGAAGGTGCTGATCGCGGCGCTTCCGGAGGAAGACGAAGCGGCGCAAGCCAAGCTGAAGACCTACTACGAGACACTGCGCGAGCGCATTTTCCGCGAGCAGGTGATCAACCAGAAGCGGCGTCCTGACGGCCGCGCCTTCGACCAGATTCGCGACATCTGGATTGAAGTCGGCGTCCTGCCCCGCACTCACGGCTCCGCCATCTTCACCCGCGGCGAAACTCAGGCCCTGGTCAGCACGACCCTGGGCACAACCGACGATATGCAGCGCCTCGAAACCTTCGAAGGCGAAGCCAAGAAGCGCTTCCTGCTGCACTACAACTTCCCGCCCTTCAGCGTGGGAGAAGTTGCCTTCCTGCGCGGAGCCGGCCGGCGTGAGATCGGCCATGGCGCTCTGGCGGAGCGCTCCATTTCGCAGGTGCTGCCCAGCGACGTTGACTGGCCTTACACCATGCGCGTGGTGTCCGACATTCTGGAATCGAACGGTTCCTCGTCCATGGCAACCGTCTGCGGAGCCTCGCTCTCGCTGATGGATGCCGGTGTTCCGCTCAAGGCGCCAGTGGCGGGCGTCGCCATGGGATTGGTGAAAGAAGGCGAGGAATACGCCATCCTGAGCGATATCGCCGGAGCCGAAGACCACTACGGCGATATGGACTTCAAAGTCGCCGGCACCAAAGAGGGCATTACCGCCCTGCAGATGGACATCAAAGTCGGCGGCATCACCTCGCAGATCATGCGCGAAGCCCTGGCTCAGGCGCAGCGGGGAAGGCTGTTCATCCTCGGCAAAATGGAGGAAGTCATCTCCGGACCGCGGGAGAAGGTTTCCGCCTACGCGCCGCGAATCTACACCCTGCAGATTCCGACCGATAAGATTCGCGACGTGATTGGGCCCGGCGGCAAGATGATTCGCAGCATCATCGAGCAGACCGGCGTCAAGATCGACGTGGAAGATTCCGGCAAAGTCAACGTGGCCTCGAACGATGAAGCTTCAGCGAATAAGGCGCTGCAGATTATTCGTGACCTGACCGCGACCGCCGAAGTGGGCAAGACCTACCTCGGTACCGTGACCCGCCTGGCGGATTTCGGAGCTTTCGTCGAGATCATCCCCGGCACTGACGGCCTGCTTCATATCAGCGAAGTCGCCGAACATCGCATCAAGGATGTCCGTGACGAGC
Source organism: Terriglobia bacterium (assembly GCA_963798155.1). Classification (GTDB taxonomy): domain Bacteria; phylum Acidobacteriota; class Terriglobia; order Terriglobales; family Acidobacteriaceae; genus CAWCSH01. The sequence continues at coordinate 130,818 of CAWCSH010000021.1, read as the reverse complement.
TGAAAGAAGGCGATCAGGTGCTGGTAAAGGTGCTGGCAGTCGAAGGCAACCGCATCCGGCTGTCCCGTAAGGCCATTCTGAAGGAACAGCGTGCCAAGATGGGCGGCGCGCCTCCTCCCGAGGAGGGAGCACCCGAAGAGGGCGGCGGCGAGGCTGCTCCGGCCCGGGCTCCGGCGCTGACCATCGAGGGCGGGGCCGACTTCGCCGATGATGAGCCGAATTTTAATCGCGACCAGCCGCACAACGGAGGCTTCGAGCGTCCGGCGGGAGGCGACCGACCCCCCGGCGGCGACCGAGGCGGGCGTGGAGGCCGGCCGGGTGGCGGAGGCGGCGGTGGTGGACGCCGTCGCGGACGCGGCGGCCCCGGACGCGGAGGTCATGGTGGCGGCCACGGTGGCGGAAGGCACTAAGCCGGGCGTCAGAGGTTAAGTCTCACAATTTCAAAAGGCTGCGAGTAAAATCGCAGCCTTTTGTTTTGCATTGGCAGCCGGTACGCGATATTGGAAGTTGGGCCTTATACCCTCCTGAACTATGCGAAATATTTTTCTTCTACCGGGAAACCTGTATATGCCCCCCTGAATCGAAGGTATGGCAATTTTATGGAAACCCTAGATTCTCCAAACTCGCGCCTCAGAAATGCGGCTTGCGCCATTCAGATCGAACCCGCGGACGATTGTGATGGCTCTCTGTGTCACCAACCCATCTTCCTCGAAGATGGCTCATTCAATCTGGTTCCGCCCCATAGCCACCTGGTGGAGTGGGGGCCGCAGGGAGCGCGCTATTACCCCGTGTTCTGCGACTTCCCCGAAACCAATGGGGAAGAGTCCGGCGCAGGGTCCGATCCGCTGTTTGCCAATTACCCTCCATATCAGGGATGAGAGCTGCGCAGTGCCCATGCCCAGTGCCGCGGGCATGCAAACAAAAGAAGGCCGGCGCACGAGGCGCCGGCCTGTTGTTATGTGCCAGTTAATCGAGACCTGGAGCCCTACAACGACCCCAGGAAGTTGATCAGATCCTGCCGTTCCTGCCGGCTCAGTTCCAGGTTGAAGCGCTGGTTGTAGAAGTCCACAACCTGTCCCAGACTAGCTGCGTTGCCCCCGTGGAAATAGGGAGCACGCGCCGCCAGTCCGCGAAGGCGTGGGATCTTGAACTTGCCCAGGTCTTTGCACTTTCCGCTCACCATCGCCATCCCCGGATCAGTGGTACGGAAATCGTCGTAGGTGATCCCATTGATCGTAACCGGATTGCTGAAGAACGGAATGATGCTTTTGCCGTTGATGTCGCGGGGGCACAGAAATGACATCAGCGGTTCGTCGCTGGTTGGAGGCAGTACGGTCGCACTGGTCTGGTTGCCGCTCTGGTCCGCGCTGCTGTTATCGCCAATGCCGAGATGCTTTCCGCCCGCATTGACGCTGCTGCCGATGTTCTGGTTGCTGTGGCAGCCGGCGCAAGTCGCGCTGGTCGGATTGCCCAGGGTGTCGTTGGTCCCGGCCACCCCCATCACGGTGAATTGACGGTTGTTGAAAATATCCTGCCCGCGCTTGATCGAGGCTTGCATCAGGTTGCGGGAACCGGTCCAGGCATCGAACATGGTCATGCCTTCGAGGCCAGTTGCAGGAGTGAAAGGCTGGTCATTCGCCAAAGCGACTGGTCCGCCTGTCCCGTTGTTCGCGGTGAGGCTTCCGGCCTTCAGGTCAAACGACTGGGCGGTGTAGACGCCGGATTCAAATGCAACGCCTTCGGAGATCTGAGCACTGGTTGGAGCCGCCGCGCCCTGAGCATGCCCAAGCGTGGCGTCAACGAACTGGCTTTCCAGGCTGGCTTCGCGCCCATCCCACATGATTGACCCTTGCGGGTTCACCGTGGTGCGGTCGGCGCTGAACTGGCCATTCATGGCCAGGTTCGAGGAGTTCATCACCCGGCGGTACATGGAGATTCCGCCTGAAGGAAGGCCATACTTTGCGCTCTTCTCGCAGCCGTAGGGGTCCTTGATGATTCGGATTTGGAATTCCGCGTTCGCCGGAACCGGCATGAACACGCGGATGTTTCCCTTGGTCAGCAACTGGCTCGACGCTACAGCTTTCTGGGCCAGAGTCTTGGCGGCAGCGCCCAGGTCCGGGCAATTGGCTCCATCGACGGGAGCGAACAGCGGATCGGTCCCTTGGTCTTAGAAATATCGAAACGGCAGACTCGGGGTTCATCGACCAGCTGGCCTGCGGCTGATGACAAGTGAAGCAGGTGCGCCCGTTGGTTCCGAGCGAAGCGAAGAACGGATTTCCCGCCGTCTTGGTTGCGCCGTGCGGCTGATATGACGAAACCATTCCGGTGGAATCAAGCGAAGTCATGAGCTGCGGAATGACTGCCGGCGTGTTCCCTTCAGGGTCTGGCTGGTGATAGGCGCGATCAACGAATGCCGCCACACGGCTTTCATCCACTCCGCCATCACCGGCTTCTCAGAGTTGTTTTGAGCAATGGCTCGATGGGTGGTACCCGCGCCGATGGCTAGTACGACCACAACGAACAGAAGAGTTCCCGTCAAAACCTTCTTCATACCGATACCTTTTGACCCCATTCTTTTCATGTCTCGGAATTCATGTCTCGGATCGTCGGCTGCGGTGCGCCCTGCGCCTTTGTGCGTATCTACGCACATCCGTCAGCTCAGCGGCCAAACCTGGCCAGTGAGGGGAGGCCAGTAATGTGCAGGGGGGGCTCCAAACAGGATGTGCCAAATGGCGCGGAAACCGTCAGTATTCCGAAACTCGGACAAAGGAGTGGAGTGGCAGTGTGCAGCCTTGTTCACATCATTTGGGAATGAGGTTACCGCTTTGGAAGAAATTGGCGGGCCGTACGGGTGCCGATCAGAGAATGTGCATGCGCACGCACCTTACGGATGAGGGAAATACGCCGCTATGGTAATCGCTTTGGTCGCCGGCCAACGAACTCACGGGTTGTTACCGATTGGCTAGGATCCGGCTTTTCGCAGCATCGGGACTAGCCCCGCTCGAGAAAGCGGAAGAACAGAGCCTGCTTTGAAACCGGCTCTGCCCGGGCCGTCAGTTCCTCCATTTGCTTGTCATTGAACGGAGTAAATCGCCGGGCGAGCTCGACGTTCTCTTCAAGTTGGGCAATCGAATCGCAACCAATGATGACGGTGCTGACGGGGCGCGTAAGCGTGTAATACATCGCCTTCCCGCATTTGCAGTGTGCCCGGTTTTGTGGTCGGCACGATGCCTTCCCATGAATGTCTCTGCTGCTCCATCGGTGGCGGAGTCCAGGTAGCCAGCATGCGGCCGCGAGACGGCACCTTCATGCCGATAATCCCCATTTCCTTCTCGACCACCAGTGGCAGAAGTTGTTCGGTGAAACTCCAGTGATGAGGATCTGCGGCATTCAGCGACATCAGTATGCAATCGAAGGGATGCCGGTTGACGGCTTCGATAAGAGCCTCCGGACGGTGGTGTCCGGTTACACCCAGGAAGCGCACCACTTTCTGCTGCTGCATTTCAAGCAGCGCTTCCATGGCGCCGCCCTTTGCGAAGATCTCGTCCACATCTCGCGGGATGCCGATATCGTGCAATTGCCAGAGGTCAACATGATCGGTTTGCAGCAGCCGCAGCGATTCCTCGATCATGCGCATTGATCCATCGCGGGTGCGCTCTTTGGTCTTGGTGGCGAGAAAGGCTTCCTGGCGCCTGCGCTTCATTACCCGGCCGACATATTGCTCGCTCCAACGCTCGGGACCGCCATAGATAGATGACGTGTCGATGTAGTTCACGCCGAGATCGAGTGCGCGATCAATGATCGGCACCGCCACATCGAAGTTGTTGGCGTGTTCGAGCGCCGCCTGCCCGCCCAGGCTGAATACGCCGACCTTGTAGCCGGTCTTGCCGAGATTGCGGGTTGGCATCGCGCCCGGGGTGCGTGGGTTGACCGGTAAACCGGGCAGATTCGCAGCTCCCGCACGGGAACTGAGCGCCGAGCCGGCCAGAACGGCCGCAGTAGCCACGCCGCCCTTCTTCAGAAATGCGCGACGGTTGGGTTGCGAGTGCGTGGCGGAGCCGGTGACATCCATTTCTTCACCTCATCGGGAGAAGCGTTCTGGCGCTCCCTATGATAGCTCCGGCAGGCAACGTGTGTCTCTGGCGTGTTGCTACGCGCAGTTCCGAATCGGCGTCATGCCACCGCCGGCATGGATTGAGGCGACTGATAGCGCCACAGCAGCGCCATTACTTCATCAAGGGACGCAATGTCCGGCTTCGAAACCGACCCGGCACGCATCAGCGCGCTTCTCACCTGGTCCGTCGGATTGAACAGCTTAAGCCTCAGGTTGTGATCGAATGCCCAGCGGTGGAGATAGAGCAGCATGCCAAGGCCACCGCCCTCGACGGTTGTTACTTCCGAAAGGTCGACGACAATTACGTCGGCGTCAGACTGCGAGATTACTGCATCACGCAAGTAGAAAGCGGCATCGCTGCGAACGATTCTGCCTTCACATTCCACCACCGACATAGCGCCAATATTTTCGACGTGGATGTTGAGCACTGAGACTCCTCCTTTACGACGAAGTAACTGGTTGTCCGATGAGTCGTGGCTTCCGCTGTTATTCAATGCAACGAGGATGCCAAAGAACCAAGTCCTGTGTTTTCTGCGGACACTCGGACGAGTCCAGCAGATACCAGGCAGCATCCACGCGGACAGCGAGCAATTTTGCGCTACAGAACAAGATGTAGTCGTAACTAAGGCTGCAGAACAAAAGCCTTAGTAAAAGTTGGATAAGAAAAAAGGGCCGCAAATGCGGCCCTTTCCCAAGGCAGGTGGAAATTCGCGAGTAACCGTTACTGGATGTGAATGGTGTTGTTGTTGTCGAGCGTCCCCTTCACCCGCACTCGCTTGCCTTCGTAATTCTTTACCTGATCCTGATGGTCGATGTCATAGGTCTTGCCGCTGGCGGCGTCCTGGAAAACATACTTGTCGCCGGACTTCACGATCGTGCCGCTGAACATCTGGGTGCCCCCGGAGCTCGCAGTCGCCGAGCCGGTCTGATCTGGCGCAGCAGGGGATTGTGCAGTGCCGGGCTGAGTCGAATCAGGCTGCTGTGCACCCGGTGCGGTCTGATTCGGTGACTGCGTGGGCGAAGTCTGGTCAGGCATCTGGCCGGACGGCTGCGCCGGTTGGCCCGGTTGCTGGGCTGAAGGCTGTGAGGGGTATGTCTGATCCGGCGATGTGCCCGGCGTTTGCTGCGCATAAGCTCCCAGCGTAAATACGCCGACGAGCAGCGCCAGAGTGAGTGTCCACAGAGAACGGGAAATCTTCATGAAAACCTCCGAGTGAGTGGTGCGGCAGATGAACTAGTGCATGCGGTCTGCCAAAAAGATGGCCTTAGGACGAATCCGCTGATCTCCACCGCGAAACGTGTGTTTTGTGGATGTTAGAAAAATGCCAGGCAACACTCTGAGGTTCAGCATCGGAAGCTTTCCTGCTTCCAATTACAGCGAAGGCTGTAGCTGTGGATGGCGCGCGTTTTTTTTCGCTACCCGGCAGCGAGCAAAATTTGCTCAACGGAATGCTGGTGAAATTGTTTGTGCTCGAGCCGCTTCTGCTGAGCACAATAGCTGCTTATGGAACGATCGGCCGCAGACGCGAGAGCAGAAACCAGAGTTCTAGGCTCTGACAGCCGGCGCTGCGGCCCGCTTAGGGAGGATCTCACCAATCCTTCGAATCTGCGCTCCCACGCCGCGCAGCTTTTCTTCGATGCGTTCGTAGCCGCGATCGATGTGGTAGACGCGGTCGATGATGGTCTCGCCGTCGGCGACCAGTGCGGCCAGCACCAGCGAGGCCGAGGCGCGCAGGTCGGACGCCAGCACGGCGGCGGCGCTCAGCGGAGTCTTGCCGCGCGACCACGGCGCGTGCGGCCTTCGATCTTGATGTTGGCGCCCATGCGCACCAGTTCCTGCGCGTGCATGAAGCGGTTCTCGAAGATGTTCTCGGTGACGATCGAGGCTCCGCCCTCGGCCTGCGTCGCCAGCGCCATGTACTGCGCCTGCATGTCGGTGGGGAAGCCGGGATACTCTTCGGTGATCACGTCGGCGGCCTTGAAGTGGACCGTCGCCCATGACGCGCACCGAGTCGGCCAAGTAGTGCGACACGCTTGACCCCAGCCTCCTCCAGCTTCTGCAAGCAGAGCGCCGCAGGTGGCGGGGATCGCAGTCCGGTGACATTCAGGTCGCCGCCGGTGATGCGCGCCGGCGATGATGAAGGTGCCGGCCTCGATGCGGTCGGGGATGATGCGATGCCGCGCTCCGTGCAGCTTGCTGACGCCCTGCACGCGAATGGTCGATGTGCCGGCGCCCTCGATGCTGCGCGCCCATCTTGTTGAGCAGGTCGGCCAGGTCGGCAACCTCAGGCTCGCGCGCGCAGTTCTCCATGATGGTTTCGCCCTCGGCGAGCGTGGCGGCCATCAGCAGATCTTCGGTGCCGGTCACGGTGATCTTGTCGAAGACGATGTGCGCGCCTTTGAGCCGTCGGCGCGGGCCTCGACGTAGCCGTGCTCCTGGGTGATCGTGGCGCCCAGCCTTCTCCAGTCCCTTGATGTGCAGATCGATGGGACGCGCCACCGATGGCGCAGCCGCCGGGCATGGACACGCGCGCTGCCCGCAGCGCGCGACCAGCGGTCCAAGCACCAGGGTGGAGGCGCGCATGGTCTTCACCAGTTCGTACGACGCCTCGGGCGATGAGCCAGATTGCGGCAGCAGATGGTGGTGCGATGCTGCGCGCGCCCGTAGCCGAGCTCCACCTCCGCGCCCATGGCGGCCAGCAGGCGGCGCTCGGTCTCGATGTCGCGCACCTGGGGAATGTTTTCGAGCATGACCGGTCTCTTCGGTGAGCAGGGCGGCGGCCATGCAGGGAAGGGCGGCGTTCTTTGCGCCCGCTGACGCGAATTGTGCCCAGCAGCGGATTGCCGCCGCGAATGACGAATTTATCCATAGCGAGATGAGTTCCTGACAAAGCTGGTGCTGCTGCAACGGCCACGAGATCGCCCCTTGAGAATGATGACCTATTCTAGCGGGGAAGACGGCGCCCGGTGCAGGGGAAATTGATAATCGGGAGTTCACGTCCGGCCGGGTGGAGCCCGGAATAACGGCGGTCTTGACCGTTGCAAGGATGGGAACGTCTGGTCCGAGAATCTGACGCGCAGGCACTACTTCGGCCGTTGAGCCTCCTCGATAGCCTCACGGACGTTTCCCTGCGCTGCCCGTAAACTCTCGCGAGCGCGCGCCGGGGAAACCGCTGCCTGGAGCATGACCAGAGCCACCGGAACGCTTTGACCGGCATTGCGCAGAGCCTTGACTGCCACTGAACGGCTGACGCCGGCGGCGTGTTCCAGAATGCCGATTCCGCGCTCCACCAGCTTTTCGTTCTTCAGGTGCACATTGACCATCAGATTCCCATAGACATAGCCGAGCCGGGTCATGGCCCCCGTCGACAGCATGTTGAGGATCATCTTCTGGGCCGTCCCCGCCTTCAGGCGGGTTGAGCCGGAAACGACTTCTGGCCCAACTTCCGCGACAATCGCAAGATGGGCTGCTTTGGCCAGCGGAGAGCCGGGCTGGCAGGCTACGGCAATGGTCTTCGCACCTTTGCGCCGGGCGTATTCGACGGCGGCAATGGTAAAAGGCGTTCTTCCACTGGCGGCGATACCCACCACCACGTCGTTCTTTGCCGGGCTAAGCCTGGCAATTTCACGTTCGCCCAACTCGCGCGAATCTTCGTTGGCTTCGACGGCGGCTCCGAGAGCCTTCGGGCCACCGGCTATGACGAACTGAACGGTTTCCGGAGCCGTGTTGAAGGTCGGAGGGCACTCGGAGGCGTCGAGCGCGGCAATGCGGCCGCTGGTTCCAGCGCCCACATAGATCAGGCGGCCTCCCTTCTTTAACGCCGCGGCGATGAGATCGATCCCACGGGCGACCTGAGGTAGCGCTTTCCTCACGGCGGCTGCGACTTTGGCATCCTCGGAGTTCATAATGCGCGCCAGTTCAAGCGAGGACTTGCGATCGAGGTCCGCTGAGGCGCGATTCTGCCGCTCGGTAGCGAGACTGCGAATCTGGACTGCGGCGGACTTGCTCTTCTTCAACGCGGGGCCTCCAGGGCTTCAATCACGGCGTCATGAAATTTGGGGCGGATTGCTTTGATGGCCTGGTTTCCGCAGTCCGGCCAGGTGCGATTGGTGAGCAGGATAACGGAAAGCTGCCGCTCGGGGTCGATCCACAAAGAGCTCCCGGTGTAGCCAAGGTGGCCGAAGGAGCGCGACGAGAAATACTTGCCGGATTGCGAGGGGCTGGATGGCGTGTCCCAACCGAGAGCCCGGGGAGTGCCGCTGGGAACTTGTTCCCGGCGAGTGAACAAAGCGACGGTTTCGGGCCGCAGGATGGGCTGACCTCCACCCAACATGCAATGGGCAAACGTGGCGAGGTCCTGGGCGGTGGAGAACACTCCAGCGTGACCCGCGACTCCGCCGAGAACGCTTGCGTTCTCGTCCTGTACTTCGCCCTGGATCACGCGCTTGCGGAATGTGCGGTCATCGGCGGTGGGTGGAATGCGCGAGCGCCAAAGCGCCGGCGGATTGAACGAAGTGTTCGCCATTCCCAGAGGACCGAAGATCTCGCGCTGGCAGAAGCGTTCGAGCGACTCGTCGGCCAGGCGCTCCAGTGCGACTCCGAGGATGATGAAGCCGATGTCGCTGTACTCGGCCCGCGTGCCGGGATCAGCGGCGAGAGGAACTTGAAAGGCTGCGGCGAGAAGTTGTTCGCGTGTGCTGGCATTCAGGAAAAGCTTCTCATAGGCGGGCAGCCCGGAAGTGTGCGTAAGCAGCATGCGCAAGGTGACTTCGCGGCGGGCATCGCTCCCGGCGAGCTCACCGCTGGTGAACTCAGGCACAATGGCCGCAAGCGGCGTCTCCAGGTCAAGCAATCCCCGCTCGTAGAGGATCATGGCCATGGTTGTGGAGGCGACGACTTTCGAGACCGAAGCAAGATCAAACACGCTCGAAACCGTGACCTGCGGGGAATCCGGTTCAAAGGTGAAGTGGCCGAAAGCCTTCAAGGCGATCAGTTTGCCGCCGTGGGTAACGGCGATTGAGGCTGCCGGAAATGCGCCTTCGGCGATAGCGTCATTCAGAATGCTGAAAGCATTGGCAAATAGCGCGTCCTGCTCCTGGTATGCGGAAGCAACAGTCGCGAAAGATTTGGCGGAAATATGCAGTGCGGCAACGCTTTCCGAAAGGGATTGGCTGATGCCCGGTTTATAGCAAACTTTTGTCTTCCGGGCAAAACTAGAGAAACCTTATACTGATGTGGCCCTGGAGCTTGCACTCGGCGCCAGCTTTCATCTATGGCATAAATGGCACCCCCTTACTTGAGTTTCTTGAGCGCCTCCTAGCCGTTGTGTAGATTCAAGGCATCGCCTCAATTCACGATAAATCGTCCTGGAAATGGCGCATGAGCTGGATCATCCGGCTTGGGGCTGTGCTTGCCTGTCTTTTGGCAACCTCCTTGGCGTTGGCGTCAGCCGCCGAAACCGCACGAGGAGCCAGGACATCTGGGCGCGATTGATGCCATCGTCCGCGAGGCCATCCACGACAAGCAGATCCCCGGAGCCGTGGTTCTGATCGGGCACGATGGCCGCGTCATCTACCGCAAGGCATTCGGTTCCCGCGCTCTGGAGCCGCGCCGCGAACCGATGACCGTGAGCACGATCTTCGACCTGGCTTCGCTGACCAAGGTAGTAGCGACCACGCCTGCGGTGATGCAGTTGCTCGAGGAAGGAAAAATTCGGCTGAATGATCCAGTGGCAAAATACATTCCGGAGTTCGCGCAGAACGGCAAAGAGGATGTCACCGTCCGCGAGTTGCTCACCCACCACTCCGGTTTTCCCGGTGACCTGGACCTGACCAAGCCGTGGCAGGGTAAAGAAACGGCTTTCCGCATGGCCTTCGCCCAGGAGCCGATCATGGCTCCGGGTTCGCAGTTTCTCTATAGCGACATCAACTTCATCGTGCTGGGCGCGCTGGTGGAGAAGATCAGCGGCATGAGCCTTGACCGCTACTGTGAAGCCCATGTGTTTGCTCCGCTGAAAATGACGCAGACCCGCTTCCAGCCGCCGGCGAGCTGGAAGCCGCGAATTGCACCCACGCAGTACGACGAAAACAACAAAATGTTGCGGGGAGTCGTGCACGACCCGACCGCGCGCCGCATGGGCGGAGTGGCAGGGCATGCCGGCGTGTTCTCGACCGCTGATGATTTGGCGAAGTATCGCCCAGGCGCTGCTCAGGGGCAGTTCGATTCTGTCGCCGCTGGCGGTGGAAAAGATGAGCACGCCGCAGCAGCCGCCGACCTCCACGGTTCTACGAGGTTTGGGTTGGGACATCGATTCGCCCCTCTCCAGCAATCGCGGGTTATTCCTTCCGGTCGGCTCGTTCGGGCACACGGGTTTTACCGGAACCTCACTGTGGATTGACCCGACCACACGGACTTACATCATCATCCTGACTAACGCGGTGCATCCACGCGGAGGGAATGCCATCGCGCTGCGCTCCAAGATCGCCACTGCTGTGGCTGCCGAGTTACACCTCAGCCCAAGTGAAAAAGAAGAACTGCGGATGCGCGCCATTACCGGCTATAACGAGACGCAAACCGCGGCTCGCCGACTGGCGGCAAGAAACGGCACGGTTGAAACCGGCATTGACGTTCTGGAGCGGAACGGGTTTGATCTGCTGCGAGCGAGTTCGGGCATGAGCAGGATCGGGCTGCTTACCAACCAGACCGGGGTGGATTCGGAGGGCCGTCGCACCATCGATGTATTGGCGCATGCCCCGGGAGTCTCGCTGCAGGCGATTTTCAGTCCGGAGCATGGAGTAACCGGAACACTCGATACCACTGCAATCGGCAATACCAAAGACGCTGCTACGGGTGTACCCGTGTATAGCGTCTATGGCGCGAAAGAAGCGGACCGAAGGCCTTCACAGGATGTACTCAAGACGCTCGACGCTGTGGTGATCGATCTTCAAGACGCTGGAGCGCGCTTCTACACCTACGAAACGACACTCGGGTATTTTCTTGAAGCCGCCGCCCAGGCCGGAATTCAGGTGGTTGTGCTGGACCGTCCCAACCCGATTACCGGGTCGTTTGTGCAGGGGCCCGTTTCGGATGCCGGACACGAGAGCTTTACCAACTACTTTCAGCTTCCCGTGCGCCACGGCATGACGATGGGAGAACTGGCGCAGATGTTCAACGGTGACCGTTCCATCCATGCCAGGCTTACGGTTGTGCCTATCGAAGGATGGCAGCGGGGAGACTGGTATGACTCGACCGGCCTGGGGTGGATCAATCCTTCTCCCAACCTGCGGAGCCTTACCGAAGCGGCTTTGTATCCCGGCGTGGCGCTGGTTGAAGGAACCAATGTTTCTGTGGGACGCGGTACCGACACGCCGTTCGAGCTGCTGGGCGCTCCCTGGATCAACTCCCGGGAGCTGGCAGCCTATCTGAACGCGCGCAACATCTCCGGAGTACGTTTCGTGCCGGTGAATTTCACGCCTTCCGCCAGCAACTATCATGGGCAGGTTTGCCAGGGAGTGAACATCGTCTTGCTGGAACGGAATGCGCTGGATGCTCCGGAGCTGGGCGTCGAACTGGCTTCCGCGCTGCATAAGCTCTATCCCGAGCAGTTTCACATGGAGCGAATGGCAGAGCTGCTGGTGAACCAGGCCGCTTATAGCGCCCTGCTTCAAGGCCAGGACCCACGCCGGATGGCGGCGGATTGGCGGGACGGATTGGAGCAGTTCCGGAAGCTGCGGGAGAAATACCTGATCTATCACTGATCGGAACGCAGTCCACGTGGGGTCCGCCGCTAAGCCGAATCTTCCTGAGCCCGATATCACCATTCGCACAAACTTTCGCGTCCTTGCGTGCATCGTACTTACAAAGGCAGGTCAGGGGCGGGCTCTTCCCGTGCGGCTTATAATCTTGCCGATTGTCCCCGCCCTCGATTCCAGTGTGGAGATACGTGATGCGCAGATTAGTCGTGGTTGTTTTCCTGTCGATTTTCGCCGCCGCCCAAGGCACGAACCCTCCATCCAACCCGCCGGCTTCTGAGGCCTCGGCCGACGCAGCAAAGACCGCGCAGCTCACTGTAGCTGCGGGCACGAAGGTTCCGGTGACGCTGAAGCAGGCCATTTCCACCAAGAGCGCGCGCGAAGGCGATCCGGTGTATGCGGAGACGACCTTTCCCGTCGTGGCCAACGACCGAGTGCTGATCCCGGCGGGCACTTACGTGCAAGGCAGGATCGACCGGGTGCAGCGGGCAGGGCGGATCAAAGGACGGGCGGAGATCCTCATGCACTTCACCACGCTGATCTATCCCAATGGCTATACCGTGATGATGCCCGGCTCGATTGAGAATGTGCCGGGAACCGAAAGCACTTCGATGAAAGACAAGGAAGGAACCATTCGGCAAGACGGCCAGAAGGGGAAAGATGCCGGGGAAGTCGCGACGACAGCAGGAAAGACGGGCGGGGCCGGAGCCCTGATCGGCGGGCTGACCTCCGGATCGCGCGGCGGAGCCCTGGCCGGAGCTGGCGCCGGGGCCGCTATCGGAGCTGCGGTCGCGCTCCTCGCCCGGGGCAGTGACGTGCGGCTCGATTCAGGAACCACGGTTGAAATGGTGATTCAACGTCCGATCCCGCTCGACCCGGCCCGCATCACGGTCAGGGCGCGTGACGAAGCGGTCTCTATTTCAAAGTAAACAGCGCGCTGACGTGCGCAGTCACAGTAATATTCTGCGGGCTGAATTCCGCCGTTGGGGCGGGAGCAGCCTCGGCCTTGGCCATCGCCATCATCGGGCGCATCATGGGAATGGGCCGAACATTTTCTGTGGTATCAACGGACGCATAAGAGAGTTCGCCCAAGCTTCGTCCAGAGGCACGGGCGACTGCATCAGCCGACTGGCGGGCGCGACGATAGGCGTCTTCTACCGCCTTGGTCTTGGCAGAATCGGTGTCTTCCAACGTGTAATTGAGCGTCTGGCTTTCGGTGATGTCCGTCTCGGAAAGCTGCTGCAGAATGGGCGCCACCTTGGTGAAATCTTTCAACTTGAGCGTGACATCCGAGGTCACCCGGTATCCCACCAGCTTGTGTTTCGGGGCCCTGTAGTCGTACACGGGCTGTAATGAGAAGAACCCGAACTGGGCCGTCTTAGGGTCAATCGAATTTGCCCGCAACACCTGTCGCACCTGCTCCACTGAGCGGGAAGCTTGGTCGTAGGCAGCCTTCGCGGTTTCTTCCTGCGACGAAACATTGAACTGGATGACTGCGGTATCGGGAGCCGCTTCGAATTGCCCGTCGCCGCCGGCATAAACCGTATTGGACTGGGCGGTAACGGTAGGGTGTTCCTGCGCCGCGGCTGTGATCGCCAGTAGAGCCACAATCGCTAATTGACCAATACGAAATCGCATCGCGTTTCCCCCAAGTGGTTGTGCTCTTAGCATGTGCTATTGGAAGAACGCGGAGCAAGGGGAATCTTGCAGTCGGGAAGGGAAGCCGTTTTACGACAGTGCTTTAGCGCTTGCAGAGTAGGCGAGACGATGGATGCGCGAGTCGATTTCTTTCCGCAGGTCAGACCAGATATTTTCCGGCATGGAGAGAAATACTTTGACTACGTCGGGATCGAACTGGCGCCCGGCCCATTTCTCAATCTCTATTCGAGCCGCGCCCACAGTTTGTGCCGGACGGTAGGGACGATCAGAGGTGATTGCATCCAGGGTGTCGGCCACTGCGAAAATTCTTGATCCCAGCGGGATTTCTTCGCCCTTCAGGCCGCGCGGATATCCGGTGCCGTCGAAACGCTCCTGATGGGAATAAACGATTTCTGAAGCCTCTCCCAGAAAGGGAATTTTCTTGATCATCTGATAGCCACGGTAGCAGTGCTCCCTCATAATCGCGATTTCATCGGGATTGAGCGCGCCGGGCTTGCGCAGGATGGCGTCGGGTATCGCCATCTTGCCGATGTCATGCAAGAAACGCGCCGCGGGCGATGACGGGAATCTGGTCCTTTGGCAATCCCATGGCGCGGGCGATGGCAATGGTGAAAGCAGTCACTCGCTTGGAGTGGCCTTCGGTCTCGGCGTCTTTGAGATCGAGAGCATCGCCCAGAGCCTCCAGCGTGACGTCGTACGAGCGCTCCAGGTTCGACATGGCGTCCCTGAGTTGCCGGTGCGGCTCGTCCACCCGCGCTTCCAATTCCGTTTGATACCTGCGGTTCTCCAGTTTCAGGCGGCGGTTTTCCATGGCGCGGCGAACCGTGGCCAAAAGCTGTTCACGCTCGAACGGCTTCAGCAGGTAGTCGTAGGCCCCATTGCGAATCGCGGCGAGCGCCACCGAAATATCGTGGACCGCAGTCACCATGATCACCGGCATATCGGGGAAGCGTTCCTTGGTGCGTTCCAGAAGCGCAATGCCATCCAGTTCCGGCCATCATCAGGTCGGACAGCATCAGCTCATATTCATTGGAATCAAGTAACGCCAGCGCTTCCAGGCCGGAACCTGCCTGGCTGCACTGGTAGTTGGCAGTGGTCAGCATGGAGCAAACAATCTCGCGGATTGCTTCCTCGTCATCGACTACCAGGATGCGTTCCAAAGGCATGGGCCCGTTCAGTGTACGGGCAATTCTACCGTAGTTCCGAGGTGCCGAAGGTAACCATGTTGTCATGGAAAGTACATCGGCAGCGCAGGGTGGCATGTTATTAAAAGAAAGAAGTTAAGCGTCTTTTTCGCGATGCATATTCCTGCCCTGTGCGCCTGGTATGCGGTCGGGGAATTTACTGTCCCCAAGCTGACGCCACAGGAGTCTGCAGCGCTCATCGTGCTCGGCGCCAGCGCGCTCTTGTACCGCACCTTCCGCGAGCGCTATCTGTTGATCTGGATCGCGGGCTGGCTGGCCTATTTGGCCTCCCGCACCACGCTCCACGTCCAGGGCACGGTTCCCGCGCAATATGTCACGGCAGTTGCACGGATTGAGATTGGATTAGCGGTCAGCCTGTTCTCTGCTGCAGTCCTGATCTACACCCACACCCGAAAATGGATTGTCTGGGCAGTCGCGGCCTCCGCGACCGTTGCGGTTTACGGAGCGGCGTGTGCGGTGCTGTGCCCAGGCGTGTTTCCATTGAGCGCGGGATTTGAAGCTGCGTACCGCCTGATCGGCGTTGCCGCCGCGGCGTGGATGATTCGCTTCCGCTGGGATCGCGGCGAGGCCGGCCCATGGTTGATGGGCGCGGGCATGCTGCTGCTGCACACCCGCTGGCCGTTTTCCCTGCATATGCATCCAGCTTTCGGCTTTGCCGCCGACATGCTTCTGGGTGTGAGCATGCTGGTGATCGTGTTTGACGATTCCCGCATGCGGATGCGGCGGCTTGGTGTCATCAACGCGCTTACCACCAGCATCACTCGCGCCCAGCAGCATGGCCCGATGATGGCCACGGCGCTAGAAGAATTGAAGAGCCTGATGCGGGCGCGGGCGGCTTGGTTCCGTCTGGTCGAAGACGGAAAAATGGTCATGGCGCAGCACATCGGCTTGTCGGCCGAATTCCTGCGGGAGCGCACCTCGGTTCCTCTGGACGACAAGTTTGAAGAAACGTTAAGCGACACGGCGCCCATCGTGGTCCGAACTGCAAGCTCCGACGACACCGTCCAACGCAATCTTCAGGATGAGGGTTTCGAGCACGTGGTGCTGTTGCCGGTGCGGGGGAAGAAATCGATCATTGGTACCCTGACCCTGGGCAGCGAACACCACATCCAGTACACGCCCGAGGAGATGGAATTCCTGGCCACCACGGCCCACCAGTTGGGCTTGGCGGTGGAGAACCTGCGGCTGGTCGAGCAGATTCTGCGATCCCACCGGCAGTGGACCAATACCTTCGATTCCATTCAGGATGTCGTGCTGGTGCACGATTCCGGACTTCCGCGTCATGAAGGCCAATCGGGCGCTGCTGCAGCGGCTCGGCAAGGCGCCGGCTGACGTCGTGGGCAAGTCTGCGAGGGGTGTTGCCGCGCGATGGCGGAGATTGGAAGGGCTGTCCCTATTGCGGCCGAAGACGCGTTCTATGAAGGCCCTGACCCCTGCTTCGGCGGATTCTCCGTGGTTTCCACCTCTTCCTACGGGGATCAGGGAAGCCGGCAGAAGGGCACCATCCACGTGGTGCGCGATATTACCGAGCGCCATGTGGCGGAAGAGAAATACCGGCTGCTGTTCGAGCAGATGCAGGAAGGAGTATTTGTCGCCACTCCCGGCGGGCGGCTTCTCGACTGCAATGACGCTTTCGTCCGCATCTTGGGATATGCCAACCGGGACGAACTGATGCAGCTCAATTCGACACCGAGATTTACGCTTCGGCGCAGCAGCGCGAGGCCTTCCGCCGGGAAGTCGAAGCCCACAATTACGTTCGCAACTTCGAAGTCACCCTGCGCAAGAAAGATGGCACGCTGCTGACCGCCATGGAAAGCAGCTTTGTAACCCGCGACACCTGGAGAGAATCGAGCGCTACCAGGGCTTCCTGCTCGACATGACGGAGAAGAAGCGGGCTGAAGACGAAATCCGGCGCCGTAACCGCGAGCTGAATGCCCTGAATGCCATGGCAGTGATTGCCACTCAGTCGTTCGACCTCGACGAGATATTGAACTTGACCATGCGGCAGGTAGTTTCGCTGCTGGGCGCGGATAACGGATCGATCTACCTGACCGACACCGCCAGCCCACGATTTCCGCCGGCGGGCGGAATGGGGGCAGCGCGGCCCTGCGCGCCTGCGTCCCGCCGAAACCGAGCTCTCGGAAGGGTTTGGCGATCTGGTAACCCGCTCTCGCACCGAAGTGATCACAGCCGAATACTTGCCGCACCTGCCGGCTTCGGTGACCGAGTTCATCCGCTCTGACGGGCAGAGTTCGTGGATTTGGGTGCTGCTCTGGGGGAAAGACCGCCCGATCGGAGTGATGGGCCTCAGCAGCGGGAGTGCGCGGAAGTACAGCAGCAACGACGAAAATCTGCTGGTTGCCATCGGCCGGCAACTGGCCACCACCATCGAGAAAGTCAGTCTCTACGAAGAAACCTGTCGGGCATATGACGACTTGCGTCGCACCCAGGAACAGTTGCTGCAGAGCGAAAAGATGTCTGCAGTGGGACAGTTGATTGCCGGAGTCGCTCACGAGTTGAACAATCCGCTGACCGCGATTCTGGGTTACGCGCAGCTGCTGGAAAGCGAATCGCTGCAGGAGCGGGCCGCCGACTTCGTGCGCAAGATATTCAAGCAGGCCCAGCGCACCCATCGCGTGGTGCAGAACCTGTTGTCTTTCGCGCGGCAGAGAAAGCCGCACAAACATGCGGTGGATATCCGCAAGGTCCTCGACGAAACCTTGCTGCTGCGGGACTACGATCTGAAGGTGAACGGGATTGATTGGTGCGCGAAATCGACCAGACTCGCTTCCGGCGGTGACCGCCGATCCGCATCAGCTGGAGCAGGTCTTCCTTAACATCATCAACAACGCGGCCGATGCCATGCTGGAAGCCCATCACAGCGGAAAACTCCTGGTGCGGGTTTCACTCAAAGAAGGGCATGTGCTCGCGGAGTTCAAAGACTCTGGGCCGGGAATCAAAGAGCCCAACCGCATTTTCGATCCTTTCTACACCACGAAAGTGTGGGCAAGGGCACCGGACTAGGACTCAGTATCTGTTACGGAATCATCAAAGAGCACGGCGGCGACATCTCCGCCCGGAACAACGAGGACGGCGGCGCACGATTTCCATCCGCCTGCCTTCGGCGGGATGGCAAATGCCCAAGGAGAGTCCGGAGCTCCCCTCCCGTCCGGAAGTGGCGATCGAGGGCAGGATCCTGCTGGTGGAGGATGAAGAGGCCGTTCTGGAATTTGCTCGCGACGTGCTCAGCGGGGGCAGGCGCCCAGGTTGTCACCTTAACAACGGAGACGACGTGAAAGTCCGCCTGCTGCAGGAGTCATTCGATGCGCTGGTGATGAATGGCAAGATGCCGGGTGGCTGGAACGCGCCCGAGGTTTACCAGTGGTTGTCAGAGAAATGCCCGGGAATGCAGAAGCACGTGCTGTTTACCTTCGCCGCGGTCACCGAACCGGAATTGCGGACTTTCCTGACCGCCAACAACGTTCCCTTTCTGGTGAAGCCCTTTGAAGTCTCGGAGCTCATCTCTCATGCCCGCCGGTTGCTGCAGAAGGCCCACGCCGCCGCCGCGCAATAGGCAGGCGTGTCCGCTCACGCATAGATTACGAACTAAGAAAAGTGCTAAAGGCAGGCGCGCAGGCTGCGGGCAAACTCGCGCAAGGCCTTCTCATTCCTGCGGTACCACATCCATTGCCCCAGCTTCTTGCCTTCTACCAGGCCAGCCTTTTGCAGGATCGCCATGTGATGCGAGATGGTGGGTTGCGAGAGCTGAATGCGCTGTTCCATGTCCGAGGCGCAAAGCCCGACGTTCTTGCCCAGGGAACAGCCACCCTTCTCTTTCAAGGACTGCAGAATGCGCCGGCGCGTGGGGTCGGCGACGGCATGAAGCATACGGCCCAGCAATTGATCAGATGCGGTCATTGATGGCGAATCGGACCAGGCAGATCGTTCAGGTTAAAGAAGTTGTAAAAGCGCCAGCAGAGAACTATTCAGCCTAACACTACTTTTTCAAGATCGGGTTGTAGCCGTCGTTGACCAGCTTGGTACGAATGCTCTCCGCCAGCTTGATGTCGCTGAATGGGCCTACCTGCACGTGAAACAGCTTGTCAGCGGACTGGCTTCCCGAAAAAGCCGAATACTGCTTCTTCTTCAGAGCATCGACCAGCGCGTCGGCATCATCCTGTTTGGTTACCGCAGCCACCTGAACGTAGTAGCCGCCCTCCGATGCGGAAGACATGGCGGCATCGGATAGCTCCTGTTTGTCGGCCGCACCTGTGTCAGAGGAGGGAGTTTGCGCCGTTTCCGGAGTCTTGGCGGCGGGCGAGAGCTGCGCCTGAGCATTATCCTGGCTGACCGCCTTGTAGAAAGTGAGGTCTGGGGAAGACTTTGCTGCTTTACTCGCCGCCGGCCGGGCTCCTCCGGTGCCGGTCGAACTCTCGGTGGATTCCGCGGCTACGACTGAGCCTTTGCCCAGCTTGAAACCGACTCCAAAAAACAGCGCGCAAACGGCTACCAGTCCAAAGAACAGCACGAGCAGTTTGCCCATGCCGAGAGTGATCTCTGTATCCTGACTACTAGACATCGGTGTTCCCCAATTCAGGTTGCGCGACTACTCTTTTTCGTTGGTATTCGACATCAATTTGTGAAGGCCTCCGAAGAAATCGATCGGAACCGGGAATACCAGCGTAGTGTTCTTTTCCACTCCGATTTCAGTGAGTGTCTGCAAGTAGCGCAGCTGGATACTGACTGGTTCGGTCGCCAGTAGCTTCGAGGCATCGACCAGGCGTTGAGCGGCGGAGAACTCGCCTTCCGCATGGATGATCTTCGATCGCTTCTCGCGTTCCGCTTCGGCCTGCTTGGCCATGGCACGGAGCATCGACTCCGGCATATCCACCTGCTTGACCTCGACATTTGCCACCTTTACGCCCCAGGGAGCGGTGTGGGTATCAAGAATACTTTGCAGGCGCAGGTTGATCTTCTCGCGGTGCGCTAGAAGCTCGTCAAGATCCACTTCGCCGAGAACCGATCGCAGCGTGGTCTGCGCAAACTGCGAGGTCTGGTAGACGTAGTTGGAAACTTCTACCACGGCGCGACGCGGCTCGATAACCCGCAAGAAAATGACTGCGTTGACCTTCAAGGTCACGTTGTCGCGAGTAATGATGTCCTGCGGCGGTACTTCCAGCGCTTCCTGACGGAGCGAGACCCGCACCATCCGGTCAATGGGCGCAAACACCAATATCAGGCCCGGACCTTTGGCTTGCGCCAGCAGGCGGCCCAGCCGAAAGATCACGCCGCGTTCATATTCCGCCAGAATTTTGATGGAGCTCAGCAGGTACAGCAGAACAATGACAACCAGAATGGTGGTAAAGCTCAACTCGAATGGCACCTTTACCTCCCGATAAAATGCTTCTGGGGCGGATTGTATCGCAAATGAGCGGATGGGACCGTGATCGGCCGCACAAGAAGGGGTTGTCTCGAAGGGTGCGCCTTTTGGCCGAAGGCTCGAACAGAATGGTGGCCTAGCGCGGAGTTGGTCAGCGAACCAGAGTGGGGCTTGGAGTGGACGTATGTTGCACCGCGGCAATGGGATCGACTTGTAACTGCAAACCGTCTACCCGCCTTACAATCACTGTCTGCCCGGCGGGAATCGGCGTAGAAGCTACCGCGTCCCAGAGTTCCCCGTGAATAAAAACCTTGCCGTGCGGAGAGAGTTGGCTTTGCGTGACTCCAATCTCGCCGACCAGACCTTCTTCGCCGGTGACGACTTTGTTGTGGCGAGCTTTGAGCGCGATCCTCATCAGGAACACGGTGATGATACCGAGCGGCACGCTCACGCTCAGCGCGGTAACCAGGCGGACGCGCATTTCCGGAATAGGAGAATCCACCAGCAGCAGGCCGCCCAGGGTGAGAGTCACTATGCCGCCGATCGCCAGCACTCCATGGGTGGCAAACTTGGCTTCGAGGGCAAATAGCGCGAAAGAAGCCAAAATCAGCACCACGGCCGCGAAACGAGTGGGCAGAAGATTCAGGGCAAACACCGCCAGCAGAATAAAAATAACCCCCACCGTACCCGGCACCACCGCTCCGGGGTGGTTGAATTCTGCATACAACGCCAACGCGCCCACCGCCAGAAGGATGAAGGCGACATTGGGGTCCATGATGTAAGCCAGGATGTGCTGCTTCAGCGTCATCGGGAAGTCGCGAACCGACTGGTTCGATAGTTGAAGCGTGACGGTTTTTCCGTCGAAGCGTTTGATCGCCTTTCCATCCATTTGCTTGAAGAGATCTTGCTGGCTGGGAGCGACGTAGTTAATCAGGTTTTGCTTCAGCGCTTCCTCGTCGGTGAAGGACTTCGACTGCCGCACAGCGGTTTCGGCCACCTCGATGTTGCGTCCCCGTTTCGAGACGACCGAGCGCATCAGGGCGGCAGAATCGTTCTCGATTTTCTCCTTCATCACGTCGTCCATCTTGCCGCCGCCGAGAGTGACGGGATGGGCTGCGCCGGTATTGGTACCGGGCGCCATGGCCGCGACATCGGCGCTTTCCAGGATGAAGAAGCCGGCGGAGGCCGCGCGGCTGCCGCTGGGGGCGACGTAGATGATTACCGGAACGGGAGAGGCCAGAATTTTTTCGATGATGTCGCGCGTGGAATCGAGCAATCCGCCGGGAGTGCTCAGTTCAATCAGGACTGCCTCGTCGTGGTTCTTCTCCGCTTCCTGGAGTGCGCGTCCGATGTATTCATCGGTGATGGGCTGGATGGTGTCATTGACGACGATCTTGAGGACTTCGGCCGCCGATGACGATGCCAGCAGGCAGATCATCGCGAAAGCTGCAAGCGATGAAAAAATGCACGACCTGGAGATCCGCTTCATCAGGTAAACGCTTGGCTACTATTAGCTCTGACTATTGTCTCTCAAAACCGGGCGGAAGCGTACCAGCATGCTCCGGCTCAGGGGAATCGGGGCGTTCCCGGACCTCCTCCGCTTCGGCCTCGTTCCAGCCGGGAAGCCTGGTATCCCCTGTAATCAGGCGCGCCCCGCGCTCATAAGTGAAGTAGGACCACGCCCACTGGATCAATACGATCAGCCGGTTGCGGAAGCCAATGAGAAAGAAAATGTGTACGAACAGCCATGCCAACCAGGCGATGAAGCCGGAGATGTGCAGCTTGCCAAATTGAGCCACTCCGGCTGCCCGGCCGATGGTGGCGAGGCTCCCCTTGTCGAAGTAGTGAAAATCCTGGCGGCTTTCGTGCTCCAGGTCTCGCCCGATATTGCGGGCGGCGGAGCGGCCTTCCTGCATGGCGGCGGGCGCCACGCCCGGAACCAGCTTTCCCTTCGTGTCTTTCAGTGAGGCCAGATCGCCAATCACGAAGACCTCAGGATGCCCGGGCAGGCTCAGGTCAGGGCTGACCAGCACGCGTCCGGCGCGGTCGGTGGGGGCTCCCAGGCGCTTGCCCAGCGGAGAAGCAGACACTCCTGCCGCCCAGAGAATGACCGCCGCCGGAATCAACGTCTCGCCGAGGTGCACGATGCCGGGCTCGATCTTCGTGACCATAGCGGAGGTGTGCACCTCGACCCCAAGTTTTCGAAGCTGCTCCTCGGCGCTGCGCGACAGGTCCTCGGGATAAACCGGCAGCACGCGCGGGCCGCCTTCAAACAGCAGAATTCGAGTGCGCGCCGGATCGATAGTGCGAAATTCGTTTTGCAACACCTGGCGGGAAATTTCCGCAAGCGTCCCCGCCAGTTCCACCCCGGTAGGTCCGCCGCCGACCACCACGAAGTTCAGTTGGGCCGGGCCTTCTCCGCTGGCTGCCTGTCGTTCGGCAAGTTCGAAGGCCAGCAACACGCGGCGGCGGATTTCCAGTGCGTCCTCAATGGTCTTCAGTCCGGGGGCGAATGGTTCCCACTCGTCGTGCCCGAAATAGGCATGGCTGGCGCCGGTAGCGACGATCAAGTAGTCGTATGCGACCCGTGTGGCACGAAGCTGTACCGTGCGATGCTCGAGATCTACGGCCTGCACTTCATCCAGCAGAACTTCGATATTGCGATAGTTGCGTACGATCCAGCGGATGGGCGCGGCGATTTCTCCGGGCGAAATGCCCGCGGTGGCGACTTGGTAGAGCAGAGGCTGAAAGGTATGGTGGTTCTTGCGGTCGATAAGAGTGACCTGGACCGGATAGCGCGCCACTGCCCGTGCTGCGGTGAGCCCGCCGAATCCAGCGCCGATAATGACAATCCGGGGAAGCTGGCTGCTCTGCATGCAAAAACTCCGACTAGCTATTTTTGCTTGGTTCCCGTTTTCAAACTTCGTCCGTCAATTAGTTGATTCGGAACAGTGGCGAAAAGTCGAAATGTTTTCGATGTCGGGTAATCAGATGGAACTACGAGGTTTTCTATATAATCACTGATTCTCCATAGCTCACGCGGAGGTACGGATTGGCGCAGGCGGAAATCGGAATTATCGGCGGCAGCGGGCTTTATTCCATGCCCGGCCTTACTGGCATCGAAGAAATCAAGCAGCACACTCCGTTTGGCGATCCTTCCGACGCTTTCGTACTGGGAAAGCTCGAAGGCAAGAAGGTGGCGTTCCTGGCGCGGCATGGCCGCGGCCATCGCATCCTGCCCAGCGAGCTCAATTTTCGAGCGAACATCTATGCCTTCAAACAGCTGGGAGTAGAGCGGATACTCTCCGTTTCAGCCGTGGGTTCACTCAAAGAAGAGCACAAGCCGCTCGACTTTGTGGTGCCCGACCAGTTTTTCGATCGCACCCGGCATCGGGTGGATACTTTCTTCGGCGATGGTCTGGTGGCGCACATTGCCTTTGCCGATCCGGTATGCCCACAGCTGGCGGAGGTCGTGACCTCCGCGTGTGAGAAGGCCAAGGTCACCGTTAAGCGGGGTGGAACCTACGTTTGCATGGAGGGCCCGCAGTTCTCCACCAAAGCTGAGTCGAACGTGTACCGCAGCTGGGGCATGGACGTGATCGGCATGACCAACCTGCAGGAAGCGAAGTTGGCCCGCGAGGCGGAGATCTGCTACGTCACCGTGGCCATGGTCACCGATTACGACTGCTGGCACCCGCATCACGACTCCGTGACGGTGGATCAGATTGTGGCCGTGCTGTTGAAGA
The DNA here is from genome assembly GCA_963798155.1 of Terriglobia bacterium. Lineage (GTDB taxonomy): Bacteria > Acidobacteriota > Terriglobia > Terriglobales > Acidobacteriaceae > CAWCSH01. Next base: position 106,962 of record CAWCSH010000021.1, on the reverse strand, counting down.
ACGCCGAGAACGCCTGCGCAGTCGTGCGGCAAAGCGTGGCTGCCATGCCTTCCACTCGCGGCTGCAAGTGCGGCTCGGCGCTGGCCCATGCGCTGTTGACCGATCCCAAGCTGGTTCCGGCGGCTACCCGGAAAAAGCTGTCGTTGATCGTGGACAAATACCTGGATAAGACGAGCAAAGCCAACTAGACATGAGCATTCTGGCAGTGGGTTCGGTTGCATTCGACGATATCGCTTCTCCTTCGGGAAAAGTCAAAAACATGCTGGGCGGCTCGGCTACATATTTTTCCCTCGCCGCCAGCTATTTCACAGACGTGCGGGTGGTTGCAGTCGTGGGCGAAGACTTCACCGCCGCCGAAGAAGATGTGTTCAAGCGTCGCGGTGTGGATACTCGCGGTCTCGAACGCTCGAAAGGGAAGACCTTTCGCTGGGGCGGCCACTACCTGGAAAATCTGAACGAGGCCAAGACCGACTTTACCGACCTCAATGTTTTCGAGAAATTTCAGCCGCGCGTTCCACCCGAATACCAAGACTCCCAGTTCCTGTTCCTGGGAAATATTCAGCCTGCACTGCAGGCCGACGTCCGGCGGGGCATGAAAAGTGTGCGCCTCACCGGCGGCGACACCATGAATTTCTGGATCAACAGCGCTCGCGCAGAGCTGGCCGAGACGCTGAAACTGATCGACGTCCTGCTCATCAACGACACCGAAGTCAAAATGCTGGTGGGCGAGAGCAATCTGCCGCGCGCCGCGCACAAGGTTCTGGCCATGGGCCCGCAGGCACTGGTGATCAAACACGGCGAGTACGGCGCCACAATTTTTTTCCGCGAAGGCGCATTCGGTATCGGGCGGCATCCCTTTCGCGCTCCCGCGCTGCCGATCGAAGAGGTGAAAGATCCCACGGGAGCGGGAGATTCTTTTGCCGGTGGCTTCATGGGCTATATCGCCTCGCAAGCTGAACTGAATCGCGAAGTCCTCAAGCGCGCCCTGTTTTATGGCGGAGTCATGGGCTCATTCGCCGTCGAACGCTTCGGCACCGAACGGCTGCAATCGCTCACTCGCGAAGAAATCGAAGCCCGCTTTCAGATCTTCCGGGAACTGACGCATTTGGGATGACGCCCCCGGCCACTCGACGCTGGGACCGCGAAACCGCGCTGCTGGCGGAAGTGGCGGTAGTCGTCTCGGTTATTTCATTCCTCTTCTACTTCCATAACGATTGCCTGTTGCTCTACGGCGACGCTGTGGCGCATATCAACATTGCCCGCAGAGTCTTCGACTCCCGCACTCCCGGATTGCTGCAACTGGGCACCGTATGGCTGCCATTGCCGCACCTGCTGATGATCCCATTCCTGGTGAGCAACTGGGCCTGGCAGACAGGATTTGGCGGCTCTGTGCCGTCGCTCGTCGCCTATGTGGTGGCAGTCGATTGGCATCTTCCGCATGATTCGCGGAGGTCCCCCCGCTGCAGGGACAACTCCGAGGGCCAGTGGCGCTGCCTGGGCCGCAGCGCTGATATTCATCGCGAATCCGAACCTGATCTATCTGCAAACCACTGCGATGACTGAGGTGTTGTACCTCGCGTTCTTTATTTGGGCCGTGGTGTATTTCAGCGAGTTTGTGCGCACCAGTCCGGACCGGCGCGAATCTGCTTCGCCGCTCCTGAAATGCGCGCTTTGCCTCGCGGGCGCCTGCCTCAGCCGTTACGATGGCTGGTTCCTGACTGTCGTCGTAGGAGTTGCAGCGCTCCTGGTGACCGTCAGAAAAACAGGCTGGGGGGGAATCTGGCAGCCGGGCTTTCGCAAGTTTGTGATTGTGGCCGCGGCCGCGCCGGTACTCTGGCTGGCCTACAACACGATTGTCTATCGCAATCCACTCGAATTCGCCAATGGCCCGTACTCCGCCAAGGCCATCGAGCAGAAAACCGCCACTCCCGGCGCGCCTCTGCATCCTGGGACACACAATCTGGCGGTAGCGACCAGCTATTTTCTGAAGTCGGCCGAGCTCAACATGATGGAAACCAACTGGCAGCGCCTGTGGCTGGCCCTGCTGGCCGCCGGAATTCTTCTGCTGCTCTGGCGCCATCTCGACCGTTGGCCGCTGCTGTTGCTCCTGGTTCCGGTGCCGTTCTATGCGCTGTCGATTGCCTACGAAGGCGTGCCGATCTTTCTTCCGGTATGGTGGCCGTTTTCCCATTACAACGTTCGCTACGGGATACAGCTTCTTCCCGCATTTGCCGCGTTGGGGGTGCTCGGAATAGTCTGGCTCCGCGAACTGCTACCCAGCCGCAAGCCCAGGTTGGCGCTGGCGCTCGCCCTGGCAGCCTTTGTGAGCGCGAGCTATGCCACGGTATGGCACGCGCAGCCGGTTTCGTTTCGCGAGGCGTGGATCAACTCCCGCTCGCGGATTGCTCTCGAACGCGAACTCGCCCACCGTCTGGCAGGCATGCCTCCTGACTCAAAATTCCTGATGTATCTGGGAGATCATGTGGGCGCATTTGAGCGCGCCGGCATCCCGCTCAAGCGGGTGATCAACGAAGGCAACCACCGCACCTGGAAGGAGCCCTACGACCCGGAAGGACTCTGGGAGCGGGCGCTCGCTCATCCCGCCCGCTTTGTGGATTTCGTGATCTCCTTCGATGACGACGCAGTTTCCCAACACGTGAACCGGCAGGAACTCAGCAGCGTTCTGGTGATTCATGTTCCCGGACAGCCCCAGGCGACGATTTACCGGACCCACCCCGGAACCGGACAGTAGCTTTCACTGGCGCAGCATGCGTCCGAGCGTGGAACACCGCCGCCGTCCTGTTCCTGTTTGCCGATGTTAGAATCCAGTCGCCCCGGTTCCCCTCTATATGCATTGGCTTTTAGTGATTGCCGCTGTGTTCACCGATCAGCTTGGACCGGTGATCTCGCATGCCATCCCGCGGCTGGCTGCGGCGGCATTGCTTGGAGGGATCATTGGCCTGGAGCGCGAGTTCCGCCACAAGCCTGCTGGATTGCGCACCAACATGCTGATCTGCCTGGGCTCGGCCTTGTTCACCATGCTGTCGGACGAACTGGCCAGCCGCTTCGGCGGAGACCACACCCGCATCGCCGCCCAGATCATTGCCGGAATCGGATTCATTGGGGCGGGCTCCATCTTGCGCGAGCGCGGCTCGATTACCGGCCTGACCAGCGCGGCCACCATATTCGTGACCGCCTCGGTAGGAATGGCTGTCGGCGGCGGGCTGTATCTTACGGCTGCATTCGCAACCGTTATCGTTCTGATCGCGCTCAAGGTATTGGGCACAGTGGAGCATTACTTCGAGAACAAGCGCCTGCGGGTGAGCTATGAGGTGATGGGGCGGGACACCGAGAGTGTGTTGAAAGAGCTGAACCGGATTTTCGGCGAAGAGAACATGCGCATGGAAAATGTTCATGCGGCGCGGACCGGAGATCTTTCGCGAGTCGTTTTCGAGGTGGAGGGTATCCGCCCCGGATATAACGGTCTCGACCTTCGCCTGCACCAATCCAGTATCTTTTCCAATGTGCAGTCCCTCGGCACCGCCGAGCCGGAGTGATCCGTTTGCCCGCGATTCCATTCACCAAAGCCAGTGCCTGCGGCAATGACTTCCTGATTATTGACGGCACGCAAGCTCCCCCCGACATCGCCGAGTTCACGCGCCGGGTCTGTGACCGTCACCACGGGGTGGGTGCTGACGGAGTGGAGTGGCTGTTTCCGGCACAAGATGCCGATACCCGCGCCCGCCTTTTCAATGCCGATGGCTCTGAGGCTGAGATCTCGGGAAATGGCACGCGTTGCGTCGCCGCCTATTTGTGTGCCGAGCAGGCGAGAGAAGTCGTCACGGTCCACACCGGAGCCGGGGTCAAGACCTGCAGGCTGACCTCTCACAGCGAAAACCAGTACGAGTTCGAAACCGCCATGGGCGAACCCCAGGTAGGAGATGAGTTCGTAATCAAACTGACATCTGGCGAAGTGAGAGGAATTCCGGTGTCGATGGGAAATCCACATTACGTTGTATTTGTGGACGAATTCTCTCCGGGATGGCGAGCGGAAGCAGCCGAAATCGGTCGCCATGATGACTTCAAGCAAGGGATTAACGTTGAGTTCGTTCGGGCCAGCGGCAGGCACGATATCGAAGTGCGGTTCTTCGAGCGGGGAGTGGGCGAAACCCAGTCTTCCGGCACCGGCTCTTGCGCCTCTGCTGTCGCCTCGGTCTTTGCCATGCGGGCTGAATCGCCAGTGCGAGTGCATGCGCCGGGAGGAACCCAGACTGTGCGCTGGGAAGAAGAGGTATTTCTGCGCGGACCTGCCCAGCTAATCTGCCGGGGTGAGATTTTCATTTAACATGGCGGAAGTGCCGCGATCCGCGCCGATTCCGCGTCTCAAGCCTCCCGCGCTTCCGCCCGGCGGGACCATCGCCATTGTCGCTCCCGCCAGCAATATTCAGCGGGAGCTCCTCGAAAAAGGCTGCGAGGCGCTGCGGCGGCTGGGCTACAGGCCGGTTTACACAGAGTCTATTCTTGATCAGGACTTGTATTTTGCCGGGACTGTCGAGCGCCGGGTGCGGGAATTGGAAGAGATGTTTGAGCGGGACGACGTTCACGCCATCCTTTGCGCGCGGGGCGGCTACGGCGCGAATTACCTGCTGGGCAAGATAGATATCGGCAATATCGCCCGGCATCCCAAGATTTTCATCGGATACAGCGACATCACAACCCTGCTCACCTGGTTTCATGATGCGGCTGGGCTGGTGACCTTTCACGGGCCCATGGCTGCTAAAGATTTCGCGCTTCCAGACGGTGTCGATGCGAACTCGTGGGGGGCTGCATTGGGCGGCGCGCATCAGTGGGAGATCGGCGCGGAGTGCGACGTAAAGCGGCTGGTTGAAGGCACAGCGGAAGGCGTTCTTTACGGCGGCTGCCTGTCGATGCTGGTGGCGTCTTTGGGAACTCCATACGAAATTCAGACTGCGGGTACGATTCTGTTTCTCGAGGATATTGCAGCCAAGCCCTTCCAGATCGACCGCATGCTCATGCAGTTAAAGCTCGCGGGAAAGCTGGCGGGAGTTCACGGCATCGTGTTTGGCGAGATGCTGGAGTGCGTCCAGTCCCGCGACCAGGGTTATTCGCTGGAGGAAGTGGTGCTGAGGGCGGTGGGGGATTTGGGAATTCCCGTGGCTTTCGGCCTGCACTCCGGGCACGTCTCGGGCGGAAATATTACTTTGCCGATCGGTGTTATGGCGTCTCTGGTGGTGAGCAGGGAAGGCGTCTCGATCCGCTTTTTCGAGGCAGCGACCGTGAGTGCGGCACTGAGAACGGTTGCGAGTCCTGAGGTTTCGGGTAAAGTTTAAAGAAAGACTTGAAGCGCGACCATGCGAAACAAGCACATCCATTTGATTGGAATTTGCGGCACGGCGATGGCATCGTTGGCGGGAATGCTGCAGCAGCGAGCCTTCCGGGTGACCGGTTCGGACGCGGCCGCCTATCCCCCGATGTCCGACTTTCTGGGCGCGCTCGGTATTCCTGTATCACAGCCCTTTGCCATAGAAAATCTTCAGCCCCGTCCCGATCTGGTGGTGGTAGGCAATGCCATGTCGCGCGGCAATGTCGAGCTGGAGCAAGTCCTCGATCAGCGCATTCCGTTCTGCTCCATGCCGCAGATTCTGCATGACGAGTTCCTGCGCGGCAAGGAAGTGCTGGTGGTGGCCGGAACTCACGGCAAAACCACGACCACTTCCATGCTTTCGTGGATTTTCCAGAGCGCCGGACTGGATCCATCGTTCCTGATCGGCGGGATCGCTGAGAATTTCGGCAGCAGTTTTCAACTCGGCGGAGGCCAGCACTTCATCCTGGAAGGTGACGAGTACGACACTGCGTTCTTCGATAAAGGGCCGAAGTTTCTGCACTACTTTCCCGACTCCGTCATTCTGACCTCAGTCGAGTTTGACCACGCCGACATTTACAAAGACCTGGACGCCGTCGAGACCGCTTTTAAACGCCTGGTCAATCTGGTTCCAGGGCGGGGACGCATTATCGCTTTCGACACGGGGCACAGTGTCGAACGCTGCATTGCCAGGCCCTTCTGTCCGGTAGAGCGCTACGGCGGCAGCGCGCGCGCCGATTGGCGCATTACTCAGCTCGCGCTTGGCGCTGAATCTACGCGCTGGTCGGTGGAGCGGCAGGGCAGACCCTGGGCGGATTTCGAGTTTGCGCTGGCGGGGGAGTACAACGTGTGGAACGCGACCGCCGCGGCTGCTCTCGCGGCATCTTGTGGAATCTCGCAGGATGCCATCGTGGCAGCCCTCAAGAGCTTCAAGAGCGTAAAGCGTCGGCTCGAGGTTCGGGCCGTGGTGAACGGGATTACTATCGTGGAAGATTTTGCGCACCATCCTACGGCCATTGCCGGGACGCTCACCGCCTTGCGCTCGCGCTATCCCGGCGCGCGGCTATGGGCGATTCTGGAGCCGCGGTCCAATACTCTCCGCCGCAGCGTGCTTCAGAAAGATCTGGCGAAGAGTCTGGCACTGGCGGACGAAGCGGTGGTGGCCAATGTATTCAAGTCTGAATCGATTCCCGAAGCCGAGCGCCTCGACCTGGCATTGCTGGCAGCAGACGTACAGAAGTACGGGCGGCGAGCCCGCATCGTGCCGGAGGTGGAGGGTATCGTGCAGTTGGTTGCTCCGGAAATGCGTCCCGGCGACGTGGTGGCGATCCTCTCCAACGGCGGATTTGGCGGCATCTACCAGAAGCTTCCCGAGCGGCTGAAAGCGCCGGCTGGAGCCAAAGCCCAAGGCGCAAGCGGCACCCCGGCGGGGCGCGGGTAAGGGCGTGACCTCCGCTGAGTTCATGCGGAACCAAAAGCCTGTTCTTTTCTTATTGCTTTGCGGCGTTTTGCTGCCCGGCCTTGGCTTGGTCGTAGTCGTCCCCTGCGCATCGGCCGCTCCCGATCAGCCGCCGGTTCGCTACATCATCAATTTGGCGAATCCCGCTGCGCATCTGGTGCGAGTCACACTCCATCTGCCGCCGGGTGCTGCGGAGCGCGAACTGCAACTACCGGTGTGGAATGCGCTGTATCAGGTGCGCGACTTCTCGCAGTACGTGAATTGGGTCCGGGCCAGCGATTCGAAAGGGCAGCCGCTCACGGTTCGCAAACTCGACAAGAGCCGATGGCAGGTCAGTGGGATGGAGGCTGGCGGCGAAATCGAGTATGAAATCTTCGCCAACGACGCCGGTCCATTCGGCGCTCAGCTGAGCCCGACGCATGCATTCTTCAATCTGGCCGAGATCCTGATGTATGAGGTCGATCTCCGCGCCACACCCGTAATTGTGTCGGTGAATGGTATGCCTGCGGGATGGAGGATTGCTGTCGCTCTGCCGGGTACCGCGCGCTAACGAATTTACCGCAGAAAATTACGATCGGCTGGTGGATTCGCCAGTCGAGATCGGCGCTTTTGATGAAAAAGATTTCGACGAAGGCGGCGGCCACTATCGGGTTGTGGTGGATGCCGATCCCTCCGCCTACCAGATGCCGAAGCTCGTCTCTACCCTGCGGAAGATCGTGGCCGCCGAGACAGCTTGGATGGACGACCGCCCCTTCGACACCTATCTCTTCATCTACCACTTCCCGCCTGGTCCGGCCGGAGGGCGGTATGGAACATGCCTATTCCACCGCAATCGACGTCAATGCCGACCGCCTGGCCAAAAATCCCGACGCTCTGGCCGACGTGACTTCGCACGAGTTCTTCCACCTGTGGAACGTGAAGCGGATTCGCCCGCAATCGCTCCAGCCAATCGATTACACCAAAGAGAATTACACCCGGGCGCTGTGGTTCAGTGAAGGCGTGACCAGCACCGTGGCGGCGTACATTCGCATGCGCGCCGGCTTGGTGGATGAGCCGCGATTTCTGCGCGGCCTGGCGGCCCAGATCCAGGAGCTGCAGTGGCGTCCCGCTCACCTCACCCAGTCGGCGGAAGAATCGAGCCTCGATGCCTGGCTGGAGAAATACGATTACTACGCGCTCCCGCAGCGCAGCATTTCTTACTACAACAAGGGATATCTTCTGGGAGTATTGCTCGACCTGGAAGTGCGCCAGGCGACGGCGGATCAAGCCTCGCTGCGCGATGTATTCCACTGGATGAACGACCACTACGCCAAACCGGGCCGCTATTTTCCAGATTCCGCCGGAGTGGAAACGGCCGCGGAAGCAGTTTGCCGCTGCTCGCTCCAGCAGTTCTTCAACAAGTATGTCGCAGGCACCGATGAGATCCCGTGGGACGAGTTCCTCAAGCAAGTCGGCCTTCACACCGTGCAGACTACACAGTACGGCCCTTATCTGGGCTTCTACGCGACCCAGAATTTCAACTCGCCCCCGACGGTCAGTTGGATTTCCGGGGACAGCGATGCGCGCCGCGCCGGATTGGCCGTGGGCGACGCGATCCTTCAAATCAACGGCCACGATGCAGTCTCGGAGTTCGGCCAGGAACTGGCGCGATTGCATCCCGGCGATACGCTTTTGCTGCATGTCCGCACTGCGGGAGCGGAAAGAGACATTCGCTGGAAGCTGGGCAGCCAGCAGCAAGTTGAGTTCGAGTTGAAAGATGTCTCCGGCGTCACGCGTGAGCAAAAAGCCCGGCGCGTGGCCTGGATGCGTGGCAACGACGAAGCTGCCGGAGCGCACCCGTGATTCGCACCGTGATCATGCTCGCTTTCTGGGCGCTGCTGCTGCCCTTTGCCGCGCTGGTCGGCTTTCCCTGGACGTTCCTCACCGGCGACGTCTCGCTGCTCTATCGCTTCTCCATGTGGGGTGCCTTTGCCGGCATCCGCCTCGCCGGAGTCCGGGTGCACACCGTTGGGCTCGACAAGCTCGATACCGGGCGCACGTATATTTTCATGTCGAACCATGTTTCCAATCTCGATCCGCCTCTGATGCTGCCGTTGATTCCCCGTCGCACTTCGGTCATGGCGAAAAAAGAACTGTTCGATATCCCTCTGCTCGGCCGAGCCATGCGTCTGGGATCGCTGGTGCCGGTGGACCGCAAGAACCGCGAGGCCGGCATCAGCGCAGTGCGAGCCGCTGCCGAAGTCCTGAAGAAGGGAATCAGTATGACCATCTACGTGGAGGGTGGACGCTCCTTCGACGGCAAACTGCTGCCTTTCAAGAAGGGTCCGTTCTATCTGGCGATGGAATGCAAGGTGCCTGTGGTTCCGGTCACGGTGGTGGGCACACATCGCATCATGCCGAAAGCACGATTTTCGATTGAAGCGGGCGACGTGGAAGTCATCTTTCATGACGTAATCGAGCCGGAGACTTTCAGCAATCGCGACCATCTGATGCAGCTTGTGCGTGATTCTATTGAAAGCGCCTTGCCCCCGGAGTTGCAGAGCCGTCAGACTCAAGTCAATGCAAGCCCAGAAGACTCCGCGACAGCGTAGAACTTCGAACCGTCTTTCCGGCGTCAACAAACCACTTTGGATGGGGATTCACCCGTAGGCATTCTTTGCCGGGTTCTGGACGGCAAGCTTTTCCCAGTTGTACCGCTCTTAGACCGCTCTCACTGATCTGATCCCTGCAACTCACGCCAGCCATGAAGCTTAGGGTTGGCCGCAGTTACCACAGCTTTGGAAGGGAACCTGCCAGAAGCAAGTCAGCGGAATCGTAGGCTGGCGAAACAGCGCCGCCCCATCCACGAGCCGATGCTTCGCTCACGAGGAGACAAGATGTCTGTAGCCGGCTTGTTGATCAGCAGCATTCTCAATCCTACTTCCCCCACCACCCAAACCCCGAAGCAGCAGTTCCAGCAGGAATTCCAACAGCTCGGTAAAGACTTGCAGGCCGGCGATCTCTCCGCGGCCCGGTCCGATTTTGCCACTTTGCAGCAAACCGGCTCCCAGTCACGCTCCACTTTGCTGGCGAAGACCGATAACACTCTGGCCAGCGCGGCAAGCCAACTTTCGCAGGACTTGCAGAGCGGCAATCTGTCGGCGGCCCAGCAGGACTATTCCAACATCCTGCAGGACCTGCAGAGCCGCGCCAGCCAGCCGCACGCCCACCATCATCACGGCGCAGGAGGAAGTAATCCGGTGGCCCAGGCCTTGGACCAGCTCGGCCAGGCACTGCAGTCCGGGAGCCTGTCTGCCGCTCAGCAAGCCTACGGCGCCCTACAGCAGGACGTGCAGCAATTCTCGCAAAATCAGGCACTGGTTGCAGGACCGACTGCAGCAGCATCCGGCGGAGTTTCTGTGACGGCCTGAGGTTGCCTCGTCGGCTGCAATTTCTCGATCAGCAGAGTTGCGGCGACGCAGCCGTTTCTTATCATTCGCGAGTAGCAGGGACAACCTCGTCTGCACCGCCTACCTCTCAAATACAAGTCCAAACGATTGAGAGGAGGTTGGTGTGAGACAAATATTTATGGGCGTTCTTCTCGCCGCATTTGCAAGTTTTGGGACACTCGGTTGGGCTGGGAACAGCAATTCCAGCCAGAACAATTCTGATGTTCATGCGCGGCTGAACAGCGCGACCCAAATCATTCAGAGTATGACCACGCAAGCGCCTGACAAAGGGATTCCGCAGGCAGTGCTGAACAATGCGAAGTGTGTAGCGGTAATCCCGGGCATGATCAAAGGTGCATTTATCGTAGGAGGCCGCCATGGCAGTGGCTTTGCAACCTGCAAGACCAGTGACGGATGGAGTGCCCCTGCGCCATTCAGCCTGACCGGAGTCAGCTGGGGAGCGCAGATCGGCGGCCAGAGCACAGACCTGGTGATGATGGTTATGAATCAGCAGGGCATGGACGGTATGCTGTCCGGTCACTTCAAGGTTGGCGCCGGAGTGTCGGCCGCGGCGGGTCCAGTTGGACGCCAAGCCTCGGCATCAGGTGCCTGGAAAGCCGGAGTGCTCACTTACTCCCGCAGCAAGGGAGCCTTCGTCGGAGCTAGCCTGAAGGGTGCTGAAATTCAGCAGGACGACAGCGCCACCAAAAACCTGTACGGCCACAACGTTTCCTTCCATGACATCTTGAAGGGACAGGCGCAGACGCCGGAAATGGCGCAGCAGTTCGTGCAGGCGGTTTCAACTGCCGTAACCCACGCGACGCAAACCGCTTCCGCGAAATAACACTACGAAAATAGAACACGAAGGCGAGCCAGACGGCTCGCCTTTTGCTTTTGATATGACAGCTGTTATTCGCTGCCGCGGCTGCGCTCGCCACGGGCGGCTTTGGCGATCTCCGGCAGCTTGGGAAATACCGCGGTGCATCGCAGCCACTGCTTGTGTTCGAAAGCTGGAGAGCCGCTGACCATCGAGCCGTCTGCAATGTCGCCGTGAGTTCCACTTTGCGCCGTAATAATCACCCGGTCGCCGACTTTGCAGTGTCCTGCGACTCCTACCTGGCCCGCGAGAATCGCCTTGTTGCCGATTTCCGTGGAACCCGCCAGGCCCACTTGCGCGCACAGCAATGTGTCCTCGCCCACTCGCGAGCCATGGCCCACCTGCACCAGGTTGTCGATCTTGACCCCATCGCCGATGTAGGTCTCGCCTACGCTGGCGCGGTCCACGCAGGAATTGGCCTGCACTTCCACGTTGTCCCCTAAAACGGCGGGCCCGGATTGCACGATCTTGTGCCAGTGTCCGGCATCGTCTTTGGCAAATCCATATCCGTCGGCCCCGATTACTACGCCGTTTTGCAGGATGACATTGTTTCCCAGGCGGCAATGCTCGCGCACCACGGCGTGAGCATGGGCGAAGAAATTGTCGCCGATTCTTGCTCCGGGGTAGATCACCACATGCGCGAGGATGACGGCATCATTGCCGATCTCGACATCACGGTCGATCACGGCATAGGGACCGACGTGCGCACCAACGCCAATTCTGGCCGATTCATGCACAACCGCGGTAGGGTGCACTCCCGGCGCATATTGCGGCGGCTGGTAGAAGAGTTCGATGGCCCGCGCAAACGCCAGGTAAGGATTCTTGCTGCGCAAAAGCGCAGTTGAACCAGCCGGAAAATTGTCGGCAACAATCACCGCCGACGCCTGGGTACTCTTAGCGGCCGCGGCATATTTAGGATTGGAGACGAAGGTGATCTGCCCTGGGCCGGCGCGTTCAATGCCCGCCACCCCGGTGATTTCCGTTTCCGGTGCTCCATTTTCCAGCCGCGCGCCCAGTGCTTCTGCAATTTGTGCAAGTTTCATGGGATTATCCTGAGAACTTCCAACCGGATTGTAATGGACAACCCGCAAGCGCGGCTCTCCCGGGCCGGCTTGACCTCCTGCGCCTGCTCTGTAATCATTCGGCCCGCAAAACAAAATCCAATCGCGAAGGAGGCTACATGCCGCACTTTCTACATCAGATTTCGTATAGCGGTGGAGCGTGGGCATCGCTCATTGCAAATCCACAGGACCGGCTGGAAGCCGTCCGCGGACCGATCGAGAAACTCGGTGGAAAGATTGTGACCGGATGGTTTGCATTCGGAGACTACGACATCGTGGTGATCACCGAAATGCCCGATAACGCCAGCGCGGCCGGGATCGCTATTGCCTTCGCCGCCGGAGGCGCTTGCAAGTCAGTGCAAACCACGCCTCTCATGACCATGGAGGAAGGGCTGCAGGCTCTGAAAAAGGCAGGAGAGTCCGGCTACCGTCCGGTGAAGGCGGACACTCGCGCCGCCTAGCTGGAGAATCAGACCGAGACAATAAAAGCGGCCTTCTGTGGAGGCCGCTTTTGTTTTTAGCGTTTGATCAGGCCTACACCTTTGGCAGGAAATCCACCGCCGGGTTCAGAACTTACCGCACCGCCATCCCATACTGCTGCGTCGAAGGCGGAACGATGCCATTCATCCGCAGATAAGGGACGAGCTGGCCATAGTGGTCCGCAATGTGCCACACCGCTGTGACCGCAAGGCCAAGTTTGGTGTTGGGTCCGCCATAAGGCCCGTCGGCGCGCGCCAGCGCATTCTTCTGGTTGATGGTGGCGAGCACGCGATGGCCATAGTCGAACGAATCGCGCAGATACTGCACCAGCTCTGCTTTGCTTTTCGCCGGATTGGGGCCGCCCTTTTCGCAATGCTCCGGCGGAGTCTTGCCCTCGATTTCGTTGAAGAAGGCGAAATTGGCGCAGGCGACGTGTTTCACCTGCTCGCCGAACGAGCGCACTCCGGCAAAGTTACCGCCGCTGGGGACGAAGGAATATTTGTCCTCCGGCATGGCTTCGGCCAGCCCAAGAAATTGCCCTTCCGTCCAGCGGAGACTGCCGCCGACACTGTCGGCGATGTTGGTGGGGACCTCGTCCTGCTGAGAGAAAGCAGGAAGCGCCAGCAGGGCGAGAATCGTCAGCGAAATTGCGGCGCATTGCATGGCGACTCGCATACTACAACCCTCAGCAGCTCGTACAGATAAAGTGCGCCGTTTCTATTGCACGTTAAGGGTGAACATCGCGGTATGGGATGTGGTGCCATCCGAAGCGGTAACGGTCACTGTGTAGGCCCCTGTGGGTGTTCCAGGATCAGTTTGAGGACCAGGGCCTCCTCCGCCGGAGCTGCCGCCTCCGCAACCGGCTATCGGCAACGTGATTGCGAGTAAGACAAAGCTGAGCATTAGGAGAGTCTGGCGCTTGCGCGAGCTCGACGCGGGAAGCATGAATAGTCCAAACACGCCCGCTCCCCCGGTGTAGAGCCAGAACGCAAGGCGCAGCGAACCCGAACGGTACCGGCGGCCCGCGACGGTGTGCGGCGCGGTGGTGGCGATGTTCATTAGAAGCGAACCACTGCCGGTAATCGACGGAGTACCGAAACTACACGAACTCTCACTGGGCAGTCCGGAACATGAGCTTGGGCTGAAGTTAATGGTGCCCGAATACGATGCCTGGCCATCGATCAGTATCCCGATCGCTCCCGTGCTGCCGCGTGAAACGCCCACTGAAGGATCGGAGAAGACGGAGAAATCACTACCGGCGACGGTGATGCTGCTACTGCCGGTGGAAACAGCACCGAAATTGGAGTCTCCGCTATAACTGGCCCGGAAATTAAAGTGATTCCGGGGCGGAACAGCCTGGAGAGTTGCCTGCAGGGCTGAATTGCCGTTTCCATCCGTGGTCGGCGTCAGGGTAACACTTCCCGGAAGGGCGTCGCTCGTGTCTGCATTGTAAAAAGTGACGGTTCCTGTGGGCGCTAGGTTCTTAGCAGTAGTATCAACCACTGCGGTCAAGGTCACGGTCGCACCCGCGGCTGGATTGGCCGGCGTGGCCGTAACGCTCATGGTTGGCTGGTAGTAGGCATGAATGACGAGCGGCATAGCACTTGATGCTGCGTAGTCGCTTCCGCCCGAGTAGCTGACACTGATATTGTGGTCTCCGGAAGTGGAGAATACATGGCTCAAGGAGCCTTGGAGACAGACGTAAAACTGATTCCCGCATGGAACTTCTGGCACATAGCTGATAGTCCCAGCGATTGGTGTGCCGTTGTCCTGGAAGGTGAAGGTTCCCGAGGGTGCGCTCCCGAAACTCTGTGCGGTCACGGTGGCAGTGAGATTGGCGGAGGAGCCGACCGTCACGCTGCCCGGACCAACCGACGTGGTGCTGGTAGTCGCCGCTGCAACCGTAATCGCCCTGGTTGCCGAACTCGCCGTGAAGCTGTTGTCCCCTGCGTATTGCGCCTGAAGGCTGTGAGCTCCACCGCCAAGCTGGATTATGTCGTCTTCTGCCACGCCTTCGTTGTTCAGTGCAAATGCACCGCCATCGAGGGGATTGCTGTTATCGGTGAGCGTCACCGGCCCTGACGGGCATGCCGGCAGTTGCACCCGGCTCGGGAGAACATTGGACGCCGGCCGAATTGGTGACTCCCACTTTCAGAACATAGGGCGAACCATAGGTGGCAGAGGTTGCGTTGCTGCTGGTCAGATTTCCATTGAAATCGAAGGTGACTAGATTGACGGCAGTCTTGCTGCCTTCTTTGCCCACGGTGACGCTCACGCTCGGAGTCAGAGTCGCTGCCTCCGAAAGTGGCGTCGCCCGCATAGTGCGCATGCACGGTATAGGTGCCGCCTGGCAGCAAGGTGGTCGTTCCGGAAGCTGCTCCTGATGCCAGCGTGAATCCATCCACACCTTGCCCAGTGCTGGCGATCAGCGAGACATCTCCGGTCGGGGTTCCCGTGCCGCTGCCGGGTGCAACTGTGACTCCGACGCTTACCGCCGTGCCGTGCGTCACATTCACCGGATTACCGGAATTCAGCGTGAGAGTAGTCGTACTGGGGCGGAAGGTGACCGAACTCCAGTTGTTGACCAGATTGGTGGCATTGACCGTTCCGAGCCCGGTCGCAAGGTCGAAGCCAGCGGTGGTGCTGTAGCCGGAAAGCACGCCGTATTGGTGGCTTGAAACCGAAGTGGTGCAATCTTTGCTGCCTTTGACGCACGGCATAGCAATCGTGCCGGTGGTCACATCGTTGAAGACGCAAGTGTTTCTCGGGCCGGTGCTGGAATTGCAATTTGCGGCTGTCTGCTGGCCCGCCAGCTTATATAGCACGTAATTCGCGTTGCCCTGGCGCGCGCCGGTTTTCTGGTTTACCAGCGCCATGATTCCGGCAAATGCGGGTGAAGAAACCGAGGTCCCACCGAAGCCGGCGAAGTTAAAGTATGGCGAGTTAAGGTCGCAACTGGAGCTTCCGGTGGCGCTGGCCAGGCAGATGATGTAGAAATGCCCTAGAAATCCATTGCTGGCGAATAGCGAAACATCGGGAATGTCGCGCTTCCCGTCGGAGGGAACTCCGGCCGCGACCTGCCACGACGGCTTGGCATAACCCCCGCTACAGGACGACAAAGTCTGGCTGTTGACCGTGCAATTGCTCTTGCCACCACTTGCGCCATCTGTGAACACGAAATTGGAAAGCCGGGAATCGTTGCAATTGGTTTCGGCATTGGTGCTGTAACCAATCGTGCCGAACAGATTATTGGTGCAGGAGTCGTTCCACGTAATCTCCGGAATGTAGCTCTTTGCGGAGGACTGCGTAGTTGGATCGTTGGTGGCATTCCAATAGGTCTGCGGATTGCTGAAATCGTTGAAGTCCGTACCGCCAACGGCGACATTGAAAGGAGTGGATGCGATGCCGCTTACCGCCAGGCCGTACTGCGCCGGCTGTGGGAGAGTGTCGCCGGAGTCGCATCCGGCGGCGCCGTTGTCTCCAGTGGAGGTCATGACCGTGATTCCCTGGGCCGCGGCCTGCTCCCACAGGGTGCTGTAGAACTGATTTCCGGCTGTCCCGAAACCAAGCTCGCACAGGCCGTAGCTCTCGCTCATGACTGGCGCCAGGTTGTTGTCGACGATGTATTGTGCTGAGAGATCCACGCCGTCGGTGGTGAGCGTGGAAGACGAGACCACGAACTTAATGGTCGCTGCCGGCGCCGTAGCGGCTGACCACTGCACATCAATATTGGCCTCATCTTCGTCTGCATTGATGCCGGGATCGGGGCCGTTCAGAACTACTTGCGGATCGTTGACTGCGAATCCGAACAGGCTGCGAAAGTTGTGAGCATCCTGCACGTCGATATTGGTTCTGCCCACGATGGCGATGGTCTGGCCAGTGCCGTCAATGCCGCTGTTCCAGAGCGGCAGCAGATTGTAGATAGTCGCAAAATCGTACGGCCCCACGGCATAACAGTTGTTGTCGCTGGTACATCCGCCGGGAAAACTGAACTGCGGGTTGGCGGATGGCGAATTCACCCGCGTAACCCGACCGGTCTCTTTCGACATCGAGAACTCACCGTAATAGTGGTTCAATGGTTTGCGAGGGAAATTATTGAGAGAATCGATCCCGGCCAATACCGGCGACAGTGCGGCTGGAATATCCGGATCACTGGCATTCGCCCAGTGCTCCGCCCCGCTCACCACAAACTTGTGAATGAGCTGTATGAAACGCTTCCTGCACCTGCGAGGCCGTCCCGGAAAACTCGATGACCGTACGCCCGCGGCTCACGTTGGTGACCTGGAAGCCGTGAGTCTGCAGCCATCCGGTGACGTTCTGGATATCGGAATCGGCAGGACCGAACTGCTGGCCGAATTGATCGGGTGTCAGCCATTTGTGGTAGCTGGGTGACGACTTGTCCTGCTGCTGGTCGAGCAGCGACTTGAGCACGGCGTCCTGCTCGGGGCTGCGCTTCAGCACCAGCAGCATGCGGTCCATGGGCAGATCGGCAGGCGCTGCGCCTTTATCATATTGGGACAATGCCAGCGGATAGACATTGCCGCGCAAGATGGTGCGCTGAGCATCGTCCACCGGACTCACCACCAGCGGACGTGGCGCGGATTGCGCCAGAGCGGCCAAGTTAAACAGGAAAGAAACAGCCAGAGAGGAGAGAGTAAAACGAACCCCGAAACAGCGCATAGACTAACCCCAGTGGACCACCCGCCGTCAGGGACACGAGGGCGTCCCAACAGTAGGGCAACAGTTTTCAAAGACAGCAACTTTTCAACAGTGCTACGCGAAGGGGAGGGACAACTTAGCTCAACTTCCAGTGCTTTTACAAGCTGAAAGTGGCGAGCCTGTAACTCCTTAAGCAGGAAGTAGTTACGTGCTAGTCTGTTGATAGTAACTAAGGCATACAGGCTAGCGCCCGCTCGCTAAGGTCGTTCGCGAACATTGCGCAAATGCGGCGCAGGAGGACAGGGAACGGCTCGAAAGCGCCTGTGGAAATCATCCTAAAAGCCTGTCAAAACGCGAGTTCTGAAACCGCCTCGCTGTCCTCGTCCAGCTACGTCGCACCCGTCAGGGAAAGACGCTGAACAAATCGCCTAAGTCTTGTGCTGAACCGGCGCCGCGCAGGTACGGCTTCACTCCAAAAATTTCCTGAAAGGTGCGCAAGGTCGAGCTGTGATCGTAGTGGATGTTGTTTGAATAGCCTTTGCCCTTGGCCAGCGGAGACAGCACGATCATTCCGATGGGCCCATCCGCCAGCGCGGCTTCATCCCAGGTAATGAAAACCGCGCCGTTATCTTTGTAAGCCCCCGAATTCAGAATGGCCGGAAGGTGCTTCGACAACCAGGTGTCGCCTTGCAGAATTTGGTCGTTCAAGGGCTTGCAGCGGTCGTGCATGTCGTTACAGACGTTCGGAGTAATGAAGTTATAGCGTGCGACGGTATTGTGCGCCAGGTCATGTTCCAGTTCTGAGAAAGGGCGGATGTGCTGGATGCAGTATTTTGAATGCTTATCGCGATGAGCGGTCACATCGCTGAAATAGACAAACGGATCATGGCGCACTCCATACGGATAAACATTCCCCAACGGGCAAGTGTCGCCGGCGATGTCTTCCTCGTACGCCTTCCATCTGATCCCTCCGCCAGCCGCATTCGCAAGCAGTGTCACCAAGTGCTCCTTCGTAGACAAACGATGAAGCCATGGCGGGGCGTCGTCATCGATGCCGAAACTGGTGCCCGCCTCCAGCCATAGATAGTTGGGCAGGCTGGGATGAGTCTTCGGAGGGTTGTAATACTGCTCGGCATGCGAAGCCATGGGCAACAGGACTTTATTGATATAAGGCGCCGACGGGCTGCCCTTGATCTCAGACCAGTTCCGATTCTCCATCACGATGATCCATACCGTCTTGATCTGGGCGCGGCCTGGACTCTGTGGAGGAGTTTGTGCGGCAATCGTCCCGGCTGCAAAAACAACCGCGAACAACACAATTAGAGATGACAAAAAAATATGGCGCGGGTGAAGTGGAGTATGCAAGCCAGCCTTCCTTTTTCACTCCAGTGTAGCTCCGGACGGGGAGCATGGGGAGCGGGTAAGAAATCAGCTTTTGTGAATGTCCCGCCAGCGGGAGAGGGGCGCTCCTCTCCGCTGGGGGAGTGAACTATCAGTTGATCGGTTCGGAAGCTGCCGTCGCTGGATCGCTCAGGGCGATGAGCTGTCCCGGGGGGTAGTCTTCTTTGCTGAGTTCGGTCCCAGGAGTGGGGTTGGTAATGGTTAATACCTTCCCGCTATGAACTCCCCGAATGATGAGGCGTTGACTCTCGACGGCGACAACCCGGTATTGTTCGCGAAAGATCGTCTCGTTCATTCCGAATTAGATGCACCGGATCGGCATTTGTTCCCTTGATTTTGAGGAAATTGCCTGCCGGAATGACATCAGTAACCCTCATTTCCGGCGCATATCTCCGGCGCATAGAATGGCCGCCATGCGCATTCCCTTGTGGCTCAAGATCGTATGGACGCTGTGGGTCGCGGTCTGGGCCCCGCTGTACTGGAAGCACTACGGAGCGCAGAACCTGCTCTTCTTTTGCGATTTGGGAAATTTCTTCGTGCTGGCGGCGCTGTGGATGGAAAGCCCTCTGCTCTTCTCCTGGCAGGCCGTCGGCCTGCTCGTTTTTCAGACTCTGTACACCGTCGACTTGCTGGGCGCGGCACTGAGCGGAAGACATCTCATCGGCGGTACCGAGTACATGTTCGACGCCGTCGTGCCCTTGTGGCTGCGTCTACTCAGCCTGTTTCACGTCGTCATGCCCGCGCTGCTGCTTTGGGGAGTGCGCCGGCTGGGCTACGACAAGCGAGGATGGAAACTGCAGGTCTTGACCGCCTGCATCGTGGTGCCGGTGAATTATCTCTGGCGTCCGCAATATGACGTGAACTGGGCGCGTGGACTCTTCTTTAACGAGCAGCATCTGGTGCCGGGAGCGATTTATGTGTTGGCTTATCTCGTGGTGATTTCAGCTGGGGTTTATTGGCCCACCCACCTTGCTCTCGAAAGGTGGGCAGGGAAGCGAAGCAATCCGCGCGCGAGCCCGTTTATTTGGCCAGAACCATGAGGCTGAAGCCACCCAGCAGCTTCACCGCGAGTTCCTGGTTTATCGCGAACAGCAGCTTACGCGGCAGGCGCAAGAGCCTGCCCCCGGTATGGGCGGGAATGTCAACCATGCGCGGAGTGTAGAACCAATCGACAATTTCATATCCCAGATCCGAGAGCGCAAACATGGCAGTCCGGCTGGTGAAATAGTGCAGGTGCACGTGCTGTTTGCGGCGGTTGATCATGCTTTGCTCGCGCAAAATGTGCTGCACCGAGATATCAAGCGGAATGTGAATCAGCTTGTAGGTCCCCTGCGCCTTCAGGCTGCGCAAAAATCCCCTGTAGTCTTCGACATGGGCGAGTACGTCCACCGCCAGCACCAGGTCAAACGTCCGCGCCGCCGGGCGCTGTTCCCAGGGTACGAAGTGCAGGCGCTGGTTTGCCCTGGGCTGAGACAGTTGCAGTGCCTGAGGTGAGACGTCAGCGCCCCAGAGCTCACAATCAGGAGAAAACTCCTGTTGCAGCAGTCGCAGAATTTCTCCGGCGCCGCAACCAATCTCGTAAACCGTCTGGGGGACGATATGATTGCGCCGAAGGAGGGTGAGAATCTGCCGCACTTTCCACGCCGAGTCAGGCACGTGCCAGTCCGGATTCTGCTGCAGGTATGTACCGTCGATATAGTCGCTGGCTCCTGCCACTAGTCCTCTGTTCTCCTCTACGAACTCCCGCTCAGGCTGCCAATTCTTTTTTCGAGGCAGCGGATTCCACGCGAACCCGAGTGCTCAATCGCTTGTGAAACCAAAACGATGGCAGCATGACTAACGGCAAGACATCGTCCCCGGCCAACCAGACGCCTTCTTCTACGCCGCGGAAGGAACGTATCCATGCACGCAGATTTAGCTGGCGCTCCCGGAAGTAGGTCCAACTGGAAACGAGGTCATTGCTCTCCACCATCCACTTTCGGCCCTCCCGCACCCCGCCTTGAGGGACAGTCTGCCCCGTGAGATCGAGATAGAGCGAACGGGCAACATCCAGTCCGTTGTCTGCCACGAAGAGGCGCGAAGTCGCTCCAATCCGTGGGTTCACATCGAGCAGCTTGTATTGGCCGTCGCGTGCGTCAAAACGGAAGCCGAGATCGAGCGGCCCGCGATAGCCAACTGCCTGCATGAGCCTCACGGTTTGCGACTCAACTGCATCATTCCGGAGACAGATTCCCAGGCTGGTGCTGCCACGATGAGTAGGGAATTGCCGCAGCTTTCGTCCGGTCGCACCGAACAAACATTCCGAGTGATGGTTAAAGTAGCCGTTGAACATCCAGATCGTATCGTCGTTGCCGGGAAGATATTCCTGAAGAATGATTCCGGCATTCCCACCGGCCGCGGCATTCAATTCATAAATCTCCAGCAGTTCTCGCAGGTTTAAAACAATCGCGACCCGTACGCGCTGTTTCTGGTTTCGCAAAAACTCACCGTCTTCGCCCTTTACGATGACAGGAAACTTTGAAGCTTTGGCAAAGCGCGATACCTCGTCCCGAGACTGCGGCAGCACTGTCTGCGGGGTGGGAATGCCAAGCTGGTTGCACAGATCACTCATCCGCTTCTTGCTGGAAAAAGTACGGACCAGTTCTGCCGGCGGTGTGGCCAACCGGAACTCCCGCGCGAGTGTTGGGGCTTCTTCGGCCACGAGCAGCGCAGTTTCATCGGAGGTCGGCAGAAGTATGGGACGGCTCCCCACCCGCCGCGCCACATCCAGCAGGAAGTCAACTGACTGCGAAGCGGATGCGCTCGAGAAGTTCCAGCGGAAAGCCTGACGCAGATAACGCGAGCGCGCCGCTGGCTCCCAAAGGCTCTGGTGAACTCCATAGACCGGAACACCCTCTCGTCCCAGGCTGCGAATTACGCCCAGCCCGCCGTGCTGCGACGATACCAGGATGACCACGGGCACCGAGTTGTCGCAAATGTTCCGCTCAATTCTCTTCTGCATGTCTTCGCTGAAAGTGCTTTACCTGCTCATTCAGACCCAGTAGGGTTTCTGCCAAAGTGGCAGCCGTATCCCCAACTGCCGCTCGCGGGCGGTATCGTACACCGCCGAGGCGAGCGCAACATCGTCAATGCCCATACCCATGTGGCAATAGTGAATGCGCTCATCCCCCGTGCGGCCGGGCTTGCTTCCGATTAGCAACTCACGAAGATTGGCGTGGATGTCGCCGTCGTGCAGCAAGCCCTGCTGATACATCAGCGCCGGAGTCATGATGCCACGCAGCTTTACTGTTTCCCAATCGTCGGCCACGATTTTCGCGCACTGCTGCACCACTGCGAATTCACATTCATGACCGGCAAGCTGGATGGTGAGCGCCCGCGGCTTGATATGCCGCGCCAGCATCAGCGGTTGTTGTGCCGTAGTCACCGTCAGTGCGACGTCGGCATTCTGGAATGCCTCCTCGACGCTGCCGACGGCGCGTACTGGCGCTCCCCATTGCCGGCGGCAGTCTTCCGCCACGCTTTCTGCCGCAGCTCGCTGGCGGCCGAACACAGCGATTTCCGCGATATCCGGCAAGGCGGTCCACAGACCGAGAATCTGGGTACGGGATTGCACGCCGCAACCAACAATGCCAGCCTTTCGGGTGTCTTTCGGCGCCAGGCTGCGGGCGCCCAACCCAGTCATGGCGCCGGTTCGCATCGCGCTGATCAACGAGCCTTCCATGACCGCCAGAGGAACTCCAGTTCTCGGGCAGTTCAGATGAATCAGGGCTGTGGCCCGCGGCAACCCCAGCTTGCGATTGCCGGGAAAGCTGGCGATCCATTTCATCCCCACCGAGCGCGCAGGCGTACCGAGAGATGCTGCCAGGCCGTTGAATCGGCCCTCTTCTTCACTCTCAGCTGTGTCGCGCGGCCGCAATACTATTTTTTGGGGTTCGCGCACTTGCGCTCTCGCGAACAGGATTTGTGCCTCTCCCACCACGTTCATGGCGCGCCGCATATCCAGCACGCCCGCGGCAAGCACTGCCTCCTGATCGAGATAAAGGAATTCGACGGAGGCGGAAGATTTAGCCCGCACTGGTTCAGCTGAAGAATGTGATACTTCCGATGCGCCGATTGTCTTTCTCCTGACTCAGCCTAGCTCCCCAAAGCGGGCAATCTCCGCGGCATCTCTTCACCCGAGGAAGGCAGAAAGTATAGCTTGGCAGACGCGATCCACTACAAGATTTCCCGTAGTTCGGCCAAGGAACATTCCGTAACTCATTTTTCCGCAGTGCAACCCTGCAATTAGCAAAATTTATACACCTATTAGCAGCAGAACAGCTGCCCGCTGTCTTTGGTCAAAATCGCCGCCCGCCGGTTTTCTTGAAGATTCAACATCTTTGCTGCGCCGCCGCCGGGTTGGAACAAAGCGTGCATAACACCATGCGATTGTTGATTCTGATTGGCGCGCCACACCCAGGGTTCCTGCATTCCGCGCCAGCGGATTCGGTCCGAGGGAGAGTGATTCTCGTGACACACCTCAAACACGCCGTTTGAAAGCATTGCCGTTTTAGTTTCGCAAATTAATTTCGCCAATTAGGAGGATATATGGAAGTCATCAGTAGTCGTGTGCCTTATCGAGGGCCATTGATCTTTTTGGTCTTTGTCTTTGCCCTTGCCGCTTGTTTCACCACCACAGCCGCCGCGCAGGACTGGGCGCCCACCGCCACCAAGGCCGTAGGACCGCTTCTGGTGAATGCGATCTCGCAAGGAAACCTGCCGGCATCCACGCCCATTCACGTCAACGTAGGACTGCAGATTCAGAATCGCAACGCCGCCGCCGCTTTTGTGAAGCACATCACCACGCCCGGTGACAGCCTTTATGGCCAGGAATTAGAACCATCCGGATTTATCGCGAAGTACGCGCCTTCGTCCACCCAGGTGCAAGCGGTCGTCGATTATCTGAAGTCCTCAGGCTTCAGCAACGTGCAGGTCGAGCCCAACAACTTGATGATCTCCGCCGAGGGCTCTGCGGACGCCGTTCAACAGGCATTCAATACTCAACTCGGCGCGTATCTGATCAATGGCAAATCCTTCTACGCCAATTTGAGTCCCGCGCAGGTTCCGCAGGAACTGGGCGGAATCGTCGCCGCGGTGCTGGGACTGAATAACGTAGCGAAGATGACGCCCGCCATTCAGAAACACGCCGTCACCGTGCCTGTGTATCCGGGCGCGTATCATCCCCAGGATTTATGGACCGCCTATGACGTGGGCAGCACTGCCACCGGATCCAAAACCGCCATCGCGATCTTTGCCGAAGGCGATGTCTCGGGAGTGGTTTCCGATCTTCGCCTGGCTGAAACCAGCAATCAGCTTCCCAAAGTTCCCGTGAAAGTGGTGCAGGTAGGACTGGGGAGTCCTGATGTAGCCGGCGTCGATGAATGGGATATGGACACGCAATATTCCAGCGGCCTGGCAAAAACCGTTTCTGAACTCTACATCTACACCACGACTTCTCTGACTGATTCCGATGTCGCGTTAATGTTCAATCATTTTGCGGCGCAGAAGCTGGCCCGGGCCGGCAGCGCTTCGTTCGGCTTGTGCGAAGCCTTCGCATTTGCGGACGGCTCCATGCTGGTCGATGACAATACCTTCCTGGAAGCGGCCGCCCAGGGGCAAACCGTGTTTGCCTCCACCGGCGACAACGGCTCCTCTTGCGGAGTTGCGGTAGGAGCGAACGGCGTCCCCGGACTGGGAGCGCCGATGGTCGAGTATCCAGCATCCTCGCCTTACGTGATCGGCGTGGGCGGCACCACTCTGCTGACCAATACCGACAACACCTACAACAACGAAATCGCCTGGAATGCAGGCGGAGGCGGGCCCAGCCAGTTTGAGCTCTCACCTTTCTGGCAGTCGGATGTGAACTTTGCCGCCACCATCGGCCGCGGGGTCCCCGACATCGCGTTCGATGCCGATCCCTACAGCGGGGCTTATGTATGGGTGGACGGAGCCGAGGCTTGCTGCTATGGAGGCACCAGTCTTTCCTCGCCTATCGCGCTTGGAGTCTGGGCCCGACTGCAGAGCGGACACTCGAACTCCCTGGGGAACGCCGGTCCGGTGTTCTACAAAGGTGCTCAGCCCCTCCCCAATGCTGCTTCTCCCGCCGGATTCCACGACGTCATTCTGGGTGGAAACGGCCTCTACACCGCACTGCCCGGATATGATCTGACGACTGGACTGGGGTCACTGGACATTGCGGCATTCAACTCCACTTTGCCGCCTCCGCCAAAAGCAGGGAAGTGCCGTAAGCCGTAGGCGGAATGACAAAGGCGAAAACAGAAAACTGCCGGCGCTCTTCGGAGCGCCGGCAGTCTATGTCGCGAACGGATCAGGGATTTGTCAGCCCCGACCCTACAACCTAGTCGGTTGCCAGTTGCCAGCCCCGGTCGCTGCGGACCACGGCGATGATCACCTTCTTGGTGCCGTCCTGATAGAAGTTTGCGCCATGTTTGTCGATCAGAGTAGCGCGATCCCAGGTGTTGAACGACTTCACTGCCGGCCCGGAGGCGTCGAAATCTTTGCCGAGTTGGTTGGTGACCCACTGCCAGGTGTATTCCACGGTCGCGCGTCCGGTTGCGGTCATGGTGATGGCGTTGATCGCCGCCAGTTGCCGTTCGGCCAGCGGAACCACGTACGTCTCGGTGCCGTTTTCCTCTTTCGACTGCTTCACGCCCGGAATCTGCTTCAGCAGGTCTTCTCCCTTAGCGGTAAGTTCCACCGGGGTTCTAATGCCTTTGGGCCTGCCGATTTTGACCACGCCGAGCTTTTCGAGTATGCGATAGCGAACGTCGCGCGCTGATTCGTCGTACGTTTCCTTAATCAGCCCGGTATGGAAAGTTACCGTGGCCGGCCCCTGCGCTTTCAGGATTTCAGTCGCAATGGTGGTCGCTTCCTGCTTGCTCATCACCTTGCGGTTTTCGATCACATAATAAGCCGCGACCCCGACGGTGATCACGATCATGCCCACGATCAGCAGCAGCGGGACCACGGAGGACTGGCGCTTCTCCATCTCAATCTCTTGTTCAAACATGACCGCTCCTCCTGGAGGACGCCGGTGGAGCCGCGTCTCCCTGGCAAAATTGTCAGCCAGCGCGCCCCGGCACACGATGTGACCGTGCTCACACAGGGCTGTGCGGAGAATGAGCGGAGGGCTGCCGCGAGCGGCAAGTTGCGCCGCGACTGCAACCTCCGATAAGCTCAGCAATTTGTCTTTCATCTCGTGATCCGAGGAGACCCTGCGTGCGCCGTGCTCTGGCCATCCCCTCCCTAGTGTTGAGTTGCGTGGTCCTGCTGGCCGCAAGCTGTCGAGGCCCAGCCCATCAAGCTCACGCGTCGATCTCACCGACGCCCCCCGCAATATTTTTCACGAGAAACTGATCGTCCCCACCCAACCGGGTCCTTACGCTGGTGTATCCCAAATGGATCCCCGGCAATCATCGCCCCAGCGGCCCCATCGCCAATGTGGCCGGCCTCAAGTTTGTGGCTGACGGCAAGGATATTCCCTGGCAGCGCGATCCCGTCGACATGTACGCCTTCCACGTGGATGTCCCCGCCGGCGCTCAGCAGATTGAAGTTTCGATGGATACCATCACGACCGGCGACAGCGCGGGCGCGAGCGGCGCGGCTGCGTCTTCGAATGTGCTTGATCTCAACTGGAACCAGGTGGTGCTCTATCCTCAGGGCTCAGCTTCCGACGACGTGCAGTTCGAAGCCTCCGTCCACCTGCCCGCCGGATGGAAATTCGGTACGGCGCTTCCCGTCGCCCGCACTTCGGGAGACACGGTAGAGTTCTCTCCTGTCTCGCTGACTACCCTGGTCGATTCGCCGCTGATTGCCGGAGATCACTACCGCAAGATCGAACTCACCGGCTCTGGAGAAGGCCCCTCCCACGAGATCGACATGGTCAGCGAGAGCGAAGCCGGGCTGGCCATGTCGCCTGCCGACGTCGCCTCCTATCGCCTGCTGGTGGATGAAACCGGCAAGCTCTTCGGAGCGCGGCATTACACCGCTACCACTTTCTTTACACGCTCAGCGACGAAGTCGGCCACCACGGACTCGAGCATCACCAGTCCAGCGACAACAGCACCGGCGAGCGCACCCTGATCGAGCCCACGCTGCACATGCTTGACGCCGACCTGCTGCCGCATGAATTCGTCCACTCCTGGAACGGTAAGTACCGCCGCCCTGCCGGCCTTGCCACCCGCAATTACCAGGATCCCATGGTTGGCGACCTGCTCTGGGTTTATGAAGGCCTTACCGACTATCTCGGGGACGTCCTCGCAGCCCGCATCGGCCTGTGGTCGCCCGAGCAGTATCGTGACTACCTCGCTTATACCGCGGCCATGCTTGAACATCGCGTCGGCCGCACCTGGCGTCCTCTCGAAGACACCGCCCGCTCGGTGCAGATTCTGCGGCTGGGAGGCCCCGAGTGGCAGAACTGGCGCCGCGGCCTCGACTACTACCCCGAGGGCGGCCTGATCTGGCTGGAAGTGGATACCACCATCCGCGAGCAGAGCCACGGGCAGAAGTCTCTGGACGATTTCTGCCGCGCCTTCTACGGCGGCGAGAGCGGCCCGCCAAAAGTTATCCCTTACCAGTTCGACGACATCGTGAGCGCCCTAAATAGCGTAGTTCCATACGATTGGGCTGGACTCCTGAAGCAGCGATTGAATTCAACCGCGCCCCATGCCCCAGTCGGCGGGATCGAAGGCGGCGGCTGGAAGGTGGCTTATAGCGACCACCCGAATCTGTTCATTCAGGGCGCCGAAAAAGAAGGCAAGTTCGTCGATGCCTTCTATTCCATCGGGTTTGCAGCCAAAGCCGACGGCTCGCTTATCGATGTAATTCCCGGCTCTGCCGCCTACGCGGCGGGCGTCGGTCCCGGCATGAAGGTGCTTGCCGTGAATGGACGCCGCTGGTCCATTGATGTGTTCCGGGACGCTTTGCGGACGGCCAAAGGTGGAAGCCGACCCATCGAGCTGCTGGTGGAGAATGCCGACTTCTTCAAGACTTATTCTGTGGACTACCACGGAGGAGAGAAGTATCCCCATCTGGAGCGCACCAGCGGAGAGGACCGCCTGAGCAAGATCATCGCCTCCCATGCCAAATAGGGAAGCGACTTGCATCCAACCAATTAGGCCCGGGCAGAGATCGAAAAGGCCCGGTATTAGACCTACAGTGCGGCCGTTGGACGGCTCAGGCTGTTAGAATTTGAGCAAGATTCCCCCGATGTCCACTTTCTTGAAGTACGCTCAAATTTGCGGATTGGCGCTGGCCGCGCTGTTCCCCGTCGATGGCTCCCTGGCGGCGTCTCCAGCCCCGAACGCGGGCTCGACCGCCACCATCCGGGAGGTTTCGGTCATCCCCGGCGGAGCCAGCGTTGAAATCCAGATTGCAGCCAGCCAGCCGGTCGCAACCCAGACCCAGCTCATCACTGATCCCGACCGCCTGGTGATCGATTTCCCCAATGCTGTTCCTGCGACCTCGCTGCGCGACTTCGGGGTAAATCGCGGAGATGTGAAGGGCGTGCGGGTCGGCCTGTTCAGCGAGAATCCTCCGACTACGCGGGTGGTGTTGGACTTGGCATCACCCCAGCGCTTTCAGCTGTTCCCCTCGGGAAGCAATGTCATCGTAAAGATGCTACCCACGGCCAGAATAGTGCCGACCTCGGGAACGACTGCAGTTCGCCTGCAGCCTCAGCCCGCGCCGCCCATCGGCATGTCAAACGCCCCGACTGCTGCCGTGAGTGGCGCTGTAGCGCCGAATGCAGGCCAGCGGCCTTTGGTTGCCGCCAACATGGTGCCGCCGGCAGTAGCAGCCAAGCCTCTTCCCAAGCTGCAAGTGCAGTTTCGCGACGGAAAGCTGAGCATCTGGGCCGATAAGGTCAGCCTCACCGAGGTGATGAACGAAGTCCGCCGGCGCACTGGGGCTGAGGTAGTAGTGCCGCAGTCGGGCAGCCAGGAACAGATTGTTGCCAACCTCGGACCAGCGCCCGCTCGCGACGTGCTCACGGCATTGTTGAACGGATCAAAATTCAACTTCGTAATGGTCGGCTCCGACAACAACCCTTCGCAGCTCCGCGGCGTGTATCTCACCGCGAAAGGCGGAGGAGGAGGCGGAGAGATTCAGTACCCGGCGGTACAGGCCGCCCGCCGCCCCAGGCCGATACCTCGGCGGACACGACCGACGATGGAACCCAGGATGCTAACTCGGCGGGGGAAGCCGAGGCTCCTGCCAACGAAACTCCGCCTGAAGAAACTGGCGGCCCGCCACCACCTCCGGCCGACGAAACCGGCTCGCCCGACACAACCCAGCCCGCCCAGCCTGATATCGGACAACCGCAGTCCGATCCCGAGCAGGAAACGCCGCCTCAGTAGAGACAGCGCAGCGAAGTCAGTTGTTCAAAGTTTCAGGGCTACTGTGGCGTGATGAGACGAACCGGAAGCGTCGATGCGCCAGTCGCTGTAACCGGGTTGCCGCCCCCGGCGCCGCAGCCTGAGACGTTCATGATCCAGGCATCGAAGTGACCAGGCGGATCGTTACGCCCTTGAGACGGTACTTTCAATCCCTAACTGCATGAACCCGATGACGGTTCCGTCGGAGCACGTATCCAGCCCGACACAAATTCGCCCCGTTATAGAGGGCACCGTCACGACTAGAATCACTCCGGCTGATGCTGTTCGTGCCTCTAACGAGGAATTCGGATTGTTGTACCCGCCATCGATCCTGATCGGAAGTCCTCCACCTGAGGGGCGGGGTGTATCGATCCTGGCCGTTACCATTGAATTCAGCGTCCGCATGAATCAGGCAACGGCCTCCCTCTCTTGTCGGCGACTCGGTGCTCGAATCAAAGCTTGGATCTAACGTTGCGGTTAAGGTGTCGCCGCATTTGATTACCTGAGTCGATGAACAGGCAATATTGGCTTCATATCGGTCGACTGCATTCCCAGGCCTGGAATCCACGTTGCCACAGGAGGGTTGGCTGGTCGCGGGGCAAATCAGCGCCGGAGGATTCGCTGGCACATCCAGCGCATAAAAGGGAATTGGGGTGACTGGGTGGCGGCGGTGGCGGAAAAGCTGATCGGAACGTCCGGCTGAGACCAGATTGATTCTCCTGAAGCTTAATTTCTTGCCGATGAATGACCCGTTGTTCTGGATGGCTCCCGTAGTCGGGTCGATAAAGTGAGTTGCGGCCGGGCATGGGGACTGAGTCGCGCCGTTGGTGGGATCACAATTCGGCACCAGAAATGGTTTTGCATCCGGTCACCTGCAACGGTGCTCCAGTGGATCTCTCCCGATGGATTGTAGGCTTCGGCCACGGCAGTCGCGCGCACCGTGCTGTTCCCCCGTCCCCAGATGCGCGAGAAAAACGACGGCATCCCGTTGCGGACTATAGTTACCGAGATCTCCGGATTGCCGTTGCGGCTGAAGTCGCAGGTGATGTTCTCGACGGCCGCATTCACTCCCGCGATTTGATTGTTGTGCGCGGCAGCTTCCGCCACGCGGTTGGCCGCGGCGGAAGAGCCGGCGCCGCCGGTCACGCATATGTCACTGGGCTGCCGAACACCGTCGATTGGGAGGTGATGCCGGACTCCGCGATCATCTGCGCTCCGGCCAGCGCCGCCGCATTGGCAGCTCTTTGCGCCTCCGCGCGCGCCTCGTAGAGGCTGATCACGTCGATCGACAAGGCGGCCATGGCAAGCAGCGAGACAAGGGAAACCGCCACCAACGCCAGGGTTTGGCCCCGCTCCCGCTTTCTGTGAATATTTCCTTGTAGGCGCATGGTGCCTCTTAATTCATATTCTGCAGCACAGCCACATTCCTGATGACCGAATTCTGCGCATAGTTTGAGCTGGGCGCTACCAGTTTCACCACACTGCTGAATTGCCAGCGATACGGATACGAGATCGTGATACGCGTGGCTTCAATCGTGTAACTCGGAAAAAGAAAGAAGGGACCAGTCAAAGGGGCGGTGTAGGTAAAGCCGCGCTCAACCTTGAGAGTGAGAGCGCCCGGACAGCTTCCGGTAGTTGTAAATTGCCAGGCCATCGCTCCGGCGCCGGCGGCGTTGGCGGACGCCAAACCGCAGTCATTCATTTTGTTTTGGATCAAGGCGTGATCGACCACATCACGCAGGCTGCAGACAGTAGCGGGAGCCGTGCATGATCCGCTGGGATTGGTCAGATCGCGCGTGGGCTGGCTGGCGCCTACCGCGCGCGCCGTCCAGGGCGATGGCTGCCAGCTTTTGTTTCACCGTAAACGCCGAACTGAAATCAAAAATCCCCACCACTAGGACGGCCAGCAGCGGCAGCGAGACCGCAAATTCCACCAGCTGGTTTCCTCTCTCCGAGCGCAACCGCAACCAGATGTCGCGCATTTGCTGCGCAGCCAGCGTGGAATAGCACAGCAATTGCAGGCCTTCTCCATCAATTCTCCATCCGCATTTCCGCGGTGGCGGTCATAGTGATGAGTTGACGATTCAGCGAGGTGAAGGGCAAGTACATCTGGTAGGGATAGCTAAAGGTCACGATTGCACCGCATCTTCCGGCTCGCCGCTGCCATTGTTCAGTCGCGCATTGCGTAGATGCTGATATTGACCGCGGCTCCTGCGGGTCACCGACTGAATCCGCGCATGCCACCGGAGTAGGAGTCAAAGTGTTGATCTGGATCCCGCCGGTATCGATTCGCGAGGCCTGCAAGCGCCGCAGTTACAGCATCTGCTCACCGCGGCGGCTGGGGTCCGGGTGTTGCCGCAACTTCCGCACTGGGACTTCGCTGCCACCGCCGCTCCTTCCTGGGCGGCCCGATAGATGGTGGAGTAGATGTTGTATGCCCGTCCGAACCAATAAATACCGAGCAGAATCATGAATACGATAGGCAACACCATTGCCGACTCGGCGATCACCGAGCCTGAAACGTCCCGTCGTAGTCTGCGCCGAAACCGCAACAATAAAGTGCTCCCGTTCTAGTTGAACCCGACGAACTGCCCCGCCGTGTACACCACCACGGCAACCGCCACTGCCACTCCAAACGGTACCTTGACCGCATTGGGATCGTCGAGCGACATCTCTCCGCCGGGAGCATGAAAGCTCAACATCGCTCCCATTGCGTACCAGATGTTGCGCAAAGTCCGGGTCACCCGTCGCTTCTTAATGATCATGGCCAGCGCCATCAGGCCATTTACCAGCAGGGCGACGATCAGCACTGTAATCAGCCGTGTCGGCCCCAGGAACGCGCCCAGCGCGCCCACCAGCTTCCAGTCCCCCGCTCCCAGGCCGCGAATCAGCACCAGAGGCAGCAGCAGACCCAATCCTAATCCTGCTCCGAGCAGGGAAGTCTTCATTCCCGGCCAGCCCGCTGCCCAGGTGTTGGCGGCGATTCCCAGCGCCATGCCGGGCACCGTCAGCCAGTTGGGAATGCGGCGCGAGCGCCAGTCGGTCACCCCGGCAACCACCGCAATGGCCACGCTTCCCATCCAGACTTCTTCTCTCCCGATAAGGGTGGTCAGCATTCGCGGACGCACCGCGAGCGCCGTCTCACACTACCGCCAGCCTGCCAGTTGAGGGAGAGGGAACGTACCATCCGAGACTCCAGAGCGGCGGCCAACCCCACGCGCGAGGCGGCCCGGAGCGCAGATTCTGCGCGGATTTTCACACAGTTGGGAGGGCAAGTCAATGTGGTGGCGCTGCGGGCCGCCGGGTGGTGCGGGTGGCTAGTTGTTAGTGGTCAGTGGCTAGCAAAGACTTCTGCCGCGGCCACCCACAACCAGCGCTAGCAACAACTAGCCACTAGCCACTTTCTTCCTACCGGTTCAGCGCGTGCTGCGACGTCCGCTGCGCGATGATGCGGCGGGCATTCTCCGCCAGCTGCCTGGCCTGGGGCAGCAGGTCGAGCGCCTTCAGCACCTGCGGATCATTCTCCGCCCGTACTTTCAGGCCTTCTTCCTGGCCAAACGCGTCCACGAAGATCTCGCTCTTGATGTTGCTCCGCACCCAGTCATTGTTCTCCAGCAGTTCGGCCTCGGTATAGGCGATCTTCTGCTCGTCCAGGAACTTGCGGAAGTCCTGCATGACGACGTCATCCACTTCGAAGCTCTTGGTGGCTTTGTGGTCGATCATGTAGTGCTTGGCGAAGTTGAAGAACGCGTAGTGCTGCAGCAGATCGTCCTGGAAATGATTGGTCTTCACCGCGGCAATCGGCACATCGGGAGTGATGCCGCCGCCGCCGTACACGGTGCGGCCGCTATCGGTCAGCTTCACTTCGCGGTTGGCATTGTTGGCGTCGCTGTCGCGGTTGAAATAGTAGTCGTAGAGCGAGATCTTCGAATAATCGCGCTGAATCAGGCGTCCGCTCGGGGTGTAGTACTTGGCGGTAGTGAGCGCCAGGCCGGTGTTTTCCGAAAGCGGATATACCGTCTGAACCAGTCCCTTGCCGAAGGTAGTTTCGCCGACTACCAGGCCGCGGTCATGGTCCTGAATCGCCCCGGTGACAATTTCCGCCGCAGAAGCGGTTCCGCGGTTCACCAGTACGACCAGCGGGTATTCCTTGCCTCCGTTGCCGTGGGTCGCAACATAACGCTTTTCGGAGGAAGCCCGGCCATGGTGGGAAACGATCAGCTGTCCCTTGTTCAGGAACTTGTCGGCCACACCGACGCCTTCGCTGAGCAGGCCGCCGGGGTTCTGGCGTAGATCGAGAATCAATCCCTTCAGATCGCCCATTTCGTCAAGAGCCGCGGCCACTTCATGCTCGGTAGTCTCGTTGAATCCGGAGACGTGCATGTAGCCGATGCCGGGACGGATCATGAAATGCAGGTCCACGCTATAGCGCGGAATCTCGTCGCGAACTACGGCGAATTCCAGCGGCTTGTCCGCGCCCTCGCGCAGGATGGTGATGTGGACGGTGGTGCCTTTGGGCCCCTTCAGCAGATCGGCCACGTCGCCCGTGCTCATGTTGTCGGTGGCCTTGCCATCGACTGCGGCGATGATGTCGCCGGGGCGGATGCCCGCGCGATACGCCGGCGTGCCGACAAACGGCGCGATCACGATCACTTTATTGTTGCGCGGCCCGACCGTCATGCCCACGCCGTAGTACTTGCCGCGCTGGTCTTCCTTCAGCAGCGAGTAGGCTTTGGGATCGAAGAAGTTCGAGTGCGGGTCGAGCACGTGCAACATGCCCGGAATCGCCCCGTTATAGATGGCTTTGTCGGGATTGACCGGCTCGGCGTAGTTCTGTTCCACCACGTCATAGACTGTGGTGAACTGCTTTACGCTGTCGCGGATATCGGAATCGGCGCTCGGCGAGGCCGCCGGGTTGATCTTCTGCCCGAAGAGCATGCCGAAAAATCCGCAGGTGATGAGAACCAGAACGACAAGAAAGAGTGTGCGACGAGAACTACCAACCATCTGTTTGTTTCCTTCGGGCCGGGTGTGGAAGTGCGCCCCGTTCCCCGCATGTGACCGCAGTATAACATCTTAGCCGCCCCGGACAGACCAGCCAAGGGCTTCCAGGTTACCAACGGGTAGCTTTCTCGATTCTAAGATGTCCGAGGGTCAAAAAATGATGCAAATGGCCACTCCAAAAGCCCTTCCGCACCGTACTTCCTATGAAGGCTCCGCTTTGGGCGGGGTTTTCTACTCTTGTTGCGGTTGCCGGGCGCGGCATTGCTGGCACCCGGTAGCCGCAGTATGATGGAGCCATGAACCTGGGTTTCCCGGAAATGATTTTCCTGTTCTTTTTGGCCCTGATTATCTTTGGGCCCAAGAAGATGCCGGAAATCGGGCGGCAGATCGGCAAAGCCATGAATGAGTTCAAGAAGGCCTCGAACGAGTTCAAGGCGCAGATCGAGTCAGAGATCAATCAGATCGACGTGGAGAATCGTTATCAGAGCTCCAGCAACGACATCCATAGGATCGACAATCCCAACCAGATACTGCCGCCGGCCGAGCCGCCAGAAGGAACCCTGGCGAAAGGCTCAGTCGAGCCGGAGCAAGCTCCGACCATTCACGCTACAGTAAACACACAAGATGCCTGAGCTCGCCGCTACGGTGCCTCCCGAAGAGGAATCCCGCGATAGTATGCCGGCCATGAGCTTCCTCCAGCATCTGGAGGAGCTGCGGCGGCGCATCATCTACTCCCTCATCGGGGTCACGGTCGGCTTTCTCGCCTGCTGGGGCTACGCCGAGCGCATTTTTGGCCTGATGGAGCGTCCCATCATGGAAGCGCTGCAGCGCAACCACATGGCCCAGACGCTGGTGTACCTGAGCCCCACCGAGCCCTTCAATCTGTATCTGAAAATCGGCTTGCTGGCCGGCATCTTCGTGTCCTCGCCCTTCGTCCTCTATCAGGTGTGGATGTTCATCTCTCCAGGCCTGTATCGTAACGAGCGCCGCTATGTCGTGCCCTTCATGGTGTCGACGGTCTTTCTGTTCCTGGCCGGCGGCTTCTTCGGCTACCGAATTGTCTATCCTGCGGCCCTCGAGTTCCTGATCAGCTACGGAAAACAATTCCAGCCCATGATCACGATTGGGGAGTACACCGATCTTTTCCTTACCGTGATTCTGGGACTGGGGTTGGTATTTGAGCTGCCTATTCTGGTTTTCTTTCTTTCCCTGATGGGGATCGTGACCGCGGGCTGGATGTGGCGGAATATCCGTTATTCGATCCTGGTGATTTTCATTATTGCCGCCATCTTGACGCCTACCACCGACATTTTGAACATGTGCATTTTTGCCGCTCCCATGGTGGGGCTGTATCTGATCAGCATCATCATCGCGTGGCTGGTGCACCCCAAACGGCGGAGGGAGAGGGCGGCGCGGAAATCATGATGGACTTCGGCAGCAAGCAAGCGGCTAGCGGGCGGTTGTGGCAGTTTGCCGCCGTGCTCCTGCTGGCCTCGTTGACAGCCTGCGGACAGCAAAAATCCGCTGCCGCCGCGGAAAAGCAGGCAGCCCCCGCTGCACGGGCGAAACGCCCTCCGGCACGGCCTCCTGGTGCTACCTCAGCGGGAAAAGCGTTTCGAGCGCCTCGTGCCTGGAAGCTGTTGCGCCAGGTGATTGCCTTCGGCCCTCGTCCTATTGGCAGCGAGAATCATAAGAAGCTGGAAAACTTCATCGTCAAACAGCTGAACGGAGTTCAGGTTGAGGACGATGCTTTCGTCGCGAATACGCCGGCAGGTCAGCTACCGGTACGCAACATCATCGCCAAGTTCCCGGGCACGAAAGACGGCATCATCGTGATCGCGGGGCACTACGATACGAATTATCCGTTACAGAACTCCGGCTACGTGGGCGCGAACGACGGCGGCTCTTCGACCGCGATGCTGCTGGAACTTGCCGACGAGTTGCGCACCCAGAAGCCCGAGGGATACAGCATCTGGCTGGTGTGGACGGACGGCGAAGAAGCCGTGAAGCAATGGAGTGCCAGCGACAGCCTCTACGGGACCAAACACCTGGCCGATAAATGGAGCAAGGACGGAACCCTGAAGAAAATCAAGGGCTTCCTGCTGGTCGATATGATCGGGGACGCCGACCTGAACATTGAACGCGATCGGAACTCGACTCCCTGGCTGGAAGATATGGTGTACCAGGCGGCTACCACAATGGGGTATCAGTCGCATTTCTTCGGACGAACTATCGCAGTGGAGGACGACCATCTTCCCTTCATGAAACTGGGCGTGCCATGCGCCGACCTGATCGATCTCGATTATGGTTACGGCAACGTCTTCCACCACACCCCGCAGGACACGATTGACAAGCTCAGTCCCGCCAGCCTGAAGATCGTGGGCAGCGTCGTTCTGGAGACGGTTCAGGCTTTAAACCAGAAATAGTTTCTTAATCGTCCGCCCCGCAGTTTTTCCGCACTTCCCATTTCGGGGCTTTTCATTTCTAATGCGGGCCGCCATGTACACGAAAATTGTCCGACTGCTGATTCCCTTCATTTTGATTTCCACCGGGTTGGCCCAGAACTCCGCTGACCGCGTCATTAACGAAGCTCTGAAGCCTTCTCCGCTGGAATCGAATCTCGAAAAGTTGACCGACCAAATCGGCGGCCGGGTGCCGGGCACTCCGGCGATGGAGAAAGCGGTGCAATGGGGCGTGGACGCCTTCAAAGTAGCCGGCGCCGATAGCGTCCACACTGAAGAATTCAGCATTCGGGCCTCATGGGCGGAAGGCGCAACCCAGATGAGTGTTGTCGCCCCGGAGCAGTTCGCGGTGAGGGCAATTTCGATTGCCTGGGCGCCCGCGCTCGCTGCACACCGGCGTGTGCCGGTGATTGACGTGGGAGAAGGCACACGGCAGGATTTTGCCCATGCGGGAGACGTGAGTGGCGCGATCGTGCTGGTACAGTCCGGCGAGATGCAGAAGTGGGATGACTTGTTTGACGAATACCTGAGAGCTCCCGAGGTGATCAAGCGGGCGATGGCAGGAAAGGCCCTGGCCGTGGCATTCCAGTCCACCCGGCCGAATGATCTGTTGTACCGGCACACCAATTCCTCAGATGGAGAAATCGACCGCATTCCGCAGGTGCTGGTCGCCCGCGAGGATGTGGCGCGCATGTCGCGGCTGCTGGCAGGCGGACAGAAGCTCTACGCCGATCTTTCCATCCCGAACCGTATCGGAGGACCGATCAAAGCGGCCAATGTTGTGGCCGAGTTGCGGGGCAGTGAAAAGCCCGACGAATTCGTGGTGCTGGGGGCGCATCTCGACTCCTGGGAACTGGGAACCGGAGCGCTCGACAACGGCTGCAATGCCGCGCTGGTGATTGACGCGTTGCGGGCCATCAAGGACTCGAGCTTACGCCCTAAGCGCAGCATCCGGTTCATTCTGTTTTCAGGAGAGGAAGAAGGGCTGATTGGGTCTCACGCCTATGTCACCACCCATCGCGATGAGATGGACAAGGCCGCGGGTGTCGTGATCTTCGACTCAGGAATCGGCAAAGTGACAGGATTCTCTCTGGGTGGACGGAAGGATGTGGTGGAGGCGGTGACGCCCCTGGTCGCTCCTTTGCAGCAGTTCGAGGCCGCGGCGCTGACGACCGACGCGGAAACCGGCACCGACCATTTCGATTTCCTGCTGGAAGGCGTGCCCACCTTCGTTGCCAACCAGGATGAGGGCAACTACCTGCTGAATTATCACGCCATGTCCGACACTTTTGACAAAGTTGACCTGGCGCAATTGAAGAAGCATGTGGCGGAAGCAGCGGCCTTCACCTTTGATCTTGCCGACGCGACCGACCGCGTAGGCCCGCGCCTTGATCGCGCGCAAATCGCACAGACCCTCACCGATACTCAGCTCGATGTCCAGATGAAAGGCTTCGGCTCATGGGAGGACTGGGCGAGCGGCAAACGGGGAAGACAGAAGTGATTTACGATTGAGCTTCGGGGCCGTGGATGGTCCTGAGTTCGCCGATCCAACTGTCTGGCCCGGGGCTTGATTGCTACTTTTCTGGATTCTCTTCAATGTGTTCGTGCTGGTGATGCTCGCCCTCGACCTGGGGGTGTTCAACCGGCGTGCGCATACGGTGAAGGTGCGGGAGGCCCTGATATGGACTGCCATGTGGGTGGCGCTGGCCGCCAGCTTCGCAGTCCTGGTGTATTTCTGGCACGGCCGGGCGACCTCGCTCGAGTTCGTAACCGGCTACGTGATCGAGCTGTCTCTCAGTGTCGATAACCTTTTTGTCTTTCTGCTGATCTTCCGCTACTTCAAAGTTCCGGCCGCCGACCAGCACAAAGTGCTTTTCTGGGGCATTCTCGGGGCGCTGGTCATGCGTGGCGTGTTCATCATTCTGGGGGTGGGGCTGATCCGCAAGTTCCACTGGATCATTTATGCCTTCGGGGCCTTGCTGGTGTACAGCGGAATCCGGCTCTTCGGACAGGAAAATGCAGAAGTCCA
The DNA here is from genome assembly GCA_963798155.1 of Terriglobia bacterium. Lineage (GTDB taxonomy): Bacteria > Acidobacteriota > Terriglobia > Terriglobales > Acidobacteriaceae > CAWCSH01. The sequence goes on along the minus strand of CAWCSH010000021.1, from coordinate 68,286 downwards.
TCCCGAGAAGAATGCTGTACTGCGGCTGTTCCGGCGCTTTGTTCCGGTCACTCCGGATTATCACCAGGCGAAGTTCTTCGTGCGGAAGCCGGAGCTCTATGCGACGCCGCTGCTGGTGGTCCTCTTGGTGGTGGAGACCACCGATATTCTGTTCGCGGTCGATTCCATCCCCGCTATTCTGGCCATCACGCTGAACGCCTTCATCGTTTACACCTCCAACGTGTTTGCCATTCTCGGATTGCGCTCCATGTATTTTGCATTGGCGGGCATGATGGAGATGTTTCACTACCTGCATTACGGGCTTTCCATTGTGCTGATTTTCGTCGGCGCCAAGATGCTGGTTTCCGAGTACTACAAGATGCCCACGGAACTGGCCCTGGCGGTGATCGCGGGAGTGCTGGTGGTGTCGGTTCTGGCGTCGGTGGTGCATCCCCGGAAGCAAGCCACTGATAACCGCAGTGGGTCTTAGCCGCCCGGGGTTAAACTCGCGGAAGGCAATTGCGACGGCAGATTCCCCTGCCAGAGGCGTCAACGAAGGAACCAACCCGTGACGATCGCTACAATCCCAAGCTTTATGAGCCAACTGATAGCGTAAGACGCCACAAATACCCGGTGGAGCTTCATAAACGCGGCATTTGTGAGGATCAGTGGCAGAGGCCCGATCAACCACACTGCAACAGCCAGTTTGACCGACCCGGCCACGGAATGAAGGCCCAACCCTGCGGCGATATACGCAAAGACTCCGCAGGTCAGAAACGGTAAAGGACTGGTCAGAGCAATCGCTCTGGATTCGACACCCTGACGCCAGACTTCAGGGTACGTATAACGTCGATGGAGCCAATCGCCGGCAAAGAACCAGTCGGTTAGCGACGTTACGATGCCGGCAGCAATCGTGATCAGTGCAAGTCGCGTCCAGTGCATACCAGCTTCTCCGTGATGGGTAGGCATTGTACTCGTGGTATTGCCACCGGCGTCACCCTCCAGTCCGAGCACTGGATTTCGTTTTCTCGTGTCCCGCCCCCCACCCCGAGCTGCGCCGGTGGTTGCTGTGGTTACGTTATGATGGATTTCCATGACCCGAGTGACTGTCGCAGTAAAGCCGCGCGCCTATGAGACTGTGATTGAGAGCGGACTTATCAGTCGGACTGGCGGGCTGCTGCGCGACTTGCTGGGAACTGGAAAGAAGATCTTCATAATCACCGTTGCGCCGGTGCGCCGCCGCTGGGGCAAGAGATTGACGCAATCTCTCGCTGCAGCCGGGCTGCACGCCGAAGTGCTTGAGATGCCTGATGGCGAGCGGTTCAAGCGTCTGGCCACGGTTGAGAAACTTGCCGAAGAACTGGTGCGGAAGTCTGCCGACCGTGATGCCGCTCTTATTGCATTTGGCGGCGGGGTGACCGGCGATATGGTGGGTCTGCTGGCGTCTCTCTACATGAGAGGCATCGACCTGGTGCAGATTCCAACCACGGTGCAGGCGCAGGTGGACGCGGCGATCGGTGGCAAAACCGGAGTAAATCTGCTCTCCGGCAAGAACCTGATGGGGACGTTTCACCAGCCGCGTGCCGTCCTGATTGATCCCGAGCTGCTTACAACCCTGCCGGAGCGCCAGTTTCGCGCCGGACTGTACGAGTCATTGAAAGCCGGGATCATCGGCCATCCTGCGCTCTTCCGTCGGCTGGAGAAAGCGGGAACCAAGCAGCTTCGCCGGGACGCGGCCACCCTGGAGTGGGTAATTGCCGAGTCGGTCAAGCTCAAGGCGAGGGTAGTCTCCGCCGACGAGCGCGAGAACGGGTTGCGGCGAGTGCTGAATCTCGGCCACACCATCGGCCATGCTTTGGAGGCGGAAACGGCTTATCGCCACTTTCTGCATGGAGAAGCGGTTGCCTGGGGAATGGTGGCGGCCGCCGACATTGCAGTCGCGATGAACAGAATTGCAAAGCGCGACGCAGCGCGAATTCGGGATGCAGTGCTCGGGCAGGGAAGCCTGCCCAAAGTACAGTCTCGCAGCCGCGCCATTCTGCGCCGCTTGCAGGCGGACAAGAAGACCCGCGATGGAGTGGTGCATTTTGTGCTCCCCACCCGGATCGGCAAGGTTGAAGTGGTGAATGACGTTCCGGCGGATGTTGTGTTAGAGGCGGTGGATGGTCTGCGGAGGTTGTCGCATTGATACCGACATCACGATCCATGCCGCATTTTCCTTGCGTGCTTTCACCTTTTCCGGTGGCCGGACATCGTGGGTGATCCTGAGTCAATCGTCGGCGCCGCCCCCGAAGGCGCAACCGATACCCGGTCCGCAGCACGAGCTGTGGAAGAGATGTTCACCGCAATTGCTCCGCGCTACGATCTGCTGAATCACGTTTTGTCATTCAACATCGATCGCCTGTGGTGGCGGCGCGGAGCGCGAACTTTTGCCGAAATCCTGAAGCAGCCCAAGGCGCAGGTTCTCGATCTTTGTTGCGGCACGGGAGATATGACACACGCGCTGCAACGTCGGGCATCGCGTTCGGCGGGAATCGTGGGAATCGATTTCTCGCATGCCATGCTACAACGCGCGGCCCACAAGTTTTCAGGATCGTCACTCCGCTGGATTGAGGCTGATGCTCTGCATCTTCCCTTCGCCGACAACCGCTTTGATCTGCTCACCTCTGCCTTTGGCTTCCGCAACCTGGCGGACTACGATGCCGGGCTGCAGGAGATCTGGCGGGTGCTGCGGGCAGGCGGTGAATGCGGAATCCTCGATTTCGGCGAGCCCGCAGGATTGATAGGAAAGCTCTACCGCTTCTACTTCAAGCAGGTATTGCCAAGAATTGGCACGCTGATTTCCGGGGTGGAGGGGCCCTACGCCTACCTGCCCGCTTCCGTGGAGCGCTTTCCGCAGCCGGCAGAGATGCTGGATCGCATGCGCCGGGCTGGATTCCGGGAGGTCTCGTGGAGCCCTTACACCTTCGGTATTGCGGGACTGTACCGGGGAAAGAAATAGCCCGCGCGCAGTTTATTGTCCGGCTGCAGAGTGCTGGGGTGAATTCGATGCCTGCAAGAAACTCTCGGCGAAGGCATCGGACACCTGGTATTTCACTACCTTCTCGTAGTCGGTTCCGAGAAGTTCTTTCAGGCGAGTGGTGCGGAGAAGGCACTCGCCGGTGAGATACGGAATAGCTTCCGGGGTTATCGCGCCGGCTGCGGATTTTGTGCGCCAATTCAGCATCAGCCTCATCGCCGATTTTCCCGGAACCCTGCGGACGGGCGCTCCGGATATTTCGAGGCAGCGGGCCATGGTGACCGGTTCTCCTCGTCCAGCTACGTTCAAGACTGTCACACGCTGAGCTTCGGGCTCGCGATGCAGAATGTTCACCATCAGGCGCGCCACATCTTCCACGTGGACGAATTGCAGCCGCCGCTCGAGGTAACGCTTTCCGAACGGCAGAATGAAAGGAAGGCGCGCTGCGCTTCCCCCGCCGACTGGCGTTCCGCGAAATAATTCCAGCAGGAAACTCTCGACTCCCGCCCCAGCCGTGTTGGGCATACGAAGAATGTAGGAACTGCACGCGCGCAGGCCCGGGGCGCGCTGCTTCACCACTTTCTCCGCTTCAATTTTCTGTACGGCGTAAGCCAGATCATGCCCATCAAGCGGCTGTTCCTCGGTGACCGGTTCGGGGCGGTCGGGTCCGTACACCGTCGAACTGCTGGGAAAGACGAATTTCTTCACCACCACCTCTTCGCGGTTAGCCTCGGTAATGGCTTCCATCATGCGCGCCGTGCCGGCAACGTTGACCTGCCACATGTGCTCGGGAGTCTTCATGCCGGCGCGTCCCGGATCGCTGACAAATGCCAGATGAACTACCGCCAGCGGGCGATGCTCGCGCAGCAGATGCATCATTTCCAGGCAGGAATCCTCGCGGCCCAGGTCCATCTGAAAGAAGCGCATGGGATGCTTACCTTCGGGAGGCCGAAGATCTACTCCGATCACCTGATATCCCGCGAGTTGCGGCAGAAGATGGGCGCCGACATTGCCGGCCACGCCGGTTACCAGCACAGTTGGGGTTGGGTTAGCCATGGAACTTCGGTCGGACCGGTCCGAGAAATACGGCGAAGGGAAACATCACAGTTACGGGCCTGAGGCGCACGCAAAATCCTAGCATAGCCAGCCTGCGCTTTTGTTATCTGGTACTCGGGAAGTTATCGGTAAGTTCTCTTGAGCTGCAGGGAAGTGAGACCATAGCGGGCTGCTACAATCCCGGCCACATGTCCAGCTCAGCGCTGCAGATGTTGTCTCGAACCACGCCAGCCCAGAGGCGCACGCTGATCGCGGCCGCGCTCGGTTGGATGCTCGATGCCTTCGACGCCATGCTCTATGCCCTGGTGCTGGCGCACGTGATGCGCGATCTGGGCATGAGCAAAGCGACTGCCGGGTTGCTCCAGACCCTGACCTTGCTGGCTTCCGGCATCGGCGGAGTGCTATTCGGCTTCATCGCCGACCGGGTAGGGCGCAAGCGCGCCTTGATGCTCAGCATCCTGACGTACTCCATTTGCTCATTCGGGTCGGGACTGTCTAAGACCATCCTGATGCTGGCGGTGTTCCGGTTCATTCTGGGCCTGGGGATGGGCGGAGAATGGAACACAGGGGCCACGCTGGTCGCCGAAACCTGGCCGACAGAGCTACGGGCCAAGGCCATTTCCATCGTGCAAAGTTCCTGGGCGATTGGCTATGCCATCGCTTCCGTGGTCGCGGGCGTGGTGCTGCACTACGCCGACTGGCGGATGGTGTTTTTCGTGGGCATCCTGCCTGCGCTGGTGGTGCTGTGGATTCGCCGCGGCGTGCCGGAATCAGAAATGTGGCAGGAACATCACCGGCTGGCGCAGGAAACACAGCGGGTGGCCGACGCTCCGCAAAAGCATGATCAGAAAAAGTATGACGGTGACAGCTTCCTGAGAATCTTTCAGCCTCCTTACGCCAAACATACTTGGGCGCTCCTTCTGGTGAACTTCTTCGGTATGTCGGCCTGGTGGGGACTGTTTACATGGATTCCGCCATATCTCTCTCTGCCCGTTTCGCAAGGCGGCAGGGGATTCGGGGTGATGGGAACGACCACCCTGCTGGTCGTGCTCAATCTGTTTGGGATGTTTCCGGGCTACGCCAGCTTCGGCTGGGTTGCGGACCGGTTAGGCCGGAGAACGACATTCATCCTGTACCTGATGATGGCGGCGCTGGTCGTGCCGCTGTACGCAATTGCGCGAGAACCCTGGGTATTGCTGGTGGTGGGAACGCTGGCGGCGTTCTTTGGGACCGGCATCTTTTCCGGCTCGGGAATTGTCGCGAGCGAAGTATTTCCTACCCGGCTGCGGGCTCGTGCTCTGGGCTTCACTTATAACGGCGCGCGGACCATGAGTTCGCTGGCGCCGTTCGTTATCGGAAGAGTAGGCGAGGCGAAAGGTCTGAACTGGGCGTTCTATCTGTGCGCGGCTGCCTATCTGATTTCGGCGCTTGTGGCTACACAACTGCCGGAAACCAAAGGAAAGGAATTGGAGTAAACCCGGGAATGCCGGCTGTGATCTCCAGCATCGTCCCGCCGTCACTCCGCTATTCAATCGGTTCGATTGCTGCGACCACCTTGTCCTGTTTTCGGTCCGGCATCTGCACTACGACGATCGCCACCAGCACGAGCAGAATCCCCAGGCTTTGCAAAGGCCTGAGCACCTCGCCCAGGGCGACTGCGGCAATCAGGATCGAGAACACCGGTTCGAGGCAGCTCACGATGATGGCTTTGGTCGGCTCCAGATACTTGAGCCCGGCGAAGTACAGGGTGAAGGGAATCAGCACGGAAACGATGGCAAACACCACCAGGAACAGCCATTGTTCCGCGGAGTAATGGGCGGCGGCAACTTTCCAGGGAGGGTTGACCACGATCCAGAAGAGGGCGGCACTGCCGGTGGTGTAGAGGACTGTGGTCCAGTGATCATGGCGGCCCAGAATGCCATGCCCGGCAATGTTGTAGAAGGCGAAAGAAATTGCGGCCAGCAGGGCGGCAATAACACCGATAGTATCGAGCCGCAGAGCAGCCGCCGGACCCAGTATTCCGATCACCAATCCGATGCCGCAGATGGCAAGGCAGACCGCGGCGATTCTTTGCAGAGTAGGCTTCTGCAAACCTCGCGCGACCATATACAACAGCACCCACACCGGAGCGGTGTATTGCACGATGATGGCAGTGGCGACGTTGGTCCTCTGGATGGCGACGTAGTAGAAGTAGTTGGAGGACGCCACCCCTAAAATTCCGAGCAGGCTGGCCTGCAGCAGATCGCCTTTCGGCAGGCAGAGTCGCCGCCAGCCCCGGGTCAGAGCCAGTACAGGCAGAAACAGCAGGAACGAAAGCGTAGTCCGGCTCTGGGAAAGGATGAGCGGATCGATGGGTTGCAGGGCCTGCCCGTGCGGCAGCAGCCTTCCGGTAAACGCAGCCCGGCCCAGGCTGGCGGCGATGCCCCAGGAAAACGTGGCGGCTGCGATGTAGAGGTAGCCGCGATAAGTTTTGCGAGTCGGCGTCAATGGACGATGTCATCGTACCAGCGAGCCGACGATGGCATCGAGAGGGTCGGGACATGACTCGATCTGCCGAATTGCAGGTGCGCTATTCGTCCGCGTACTCGATCTCGTAGGTGATTTTTGCGGTCTTTTTTAACATACCCGCGACCGAGCAGTACTTTTCCTCCGACAGGCGCACCGCATCTTCCGCAGCTTTATGGGAAACTTTCCCGCCAATGCGGTAGGTGAGATGGATTTCCGTATAAACCGTGGGAGGCTCGGCTCGCCCGTTCCGCCCTCGCCCGAACCTGAACTCCGGCGAAGGGCTCGCGCTTCTTGCGCAGAATACTGACCACATCGTATCCGGTGCAGGCGCAGAGGCCGATCAGCACCAGTTCCATGGGGCTGCTGGCGGTGTGCTTCTCACCATCAACCACCATTGCGTGATTGCTGGTGGAGATTCCTTCAAAACGCAGGGCGTCGATCCAGGTAGCTGTAGCTTCAGTCATTCATATTCCTATCTTCGGTTATCCGTGCTCGGTTCCGGATGTATCAGCACCCGGAATAGCTCCGGCGCTTCCTGCTTGAAGCGGATTTCCATCTCGGTCTGCACGTCGTGAACCCGAGACAGCGGAAGATTGTCGAGCATGGTGCAGTGGCAGGCCACGTAGAGCCGGCTGCGTACCCGCTTGATTTCGAGGTCGTGCATGTCGAGCACTTCAGGAAACTCGCTGGTGATTTCCCTGAGCCGGGTCTCGAGGCGCGGGTCGCGCACAATTTCGTTTCCAGGCTCGATAGTGGCAGGCTCGCTTTCGATATGGGTCATGATGGCCGAAATTTCTGGAACATCTTTCCGGATCTCCGACTCCAGCATGCTGACCCGGTCGTGCGCGTCCTTTAAGGACAAGTGCTCGTCGAGTTCGAGATGCTGTTCAACGTGCAGGCGTCCATCGAGGTCCTGCACGCTGACATCATGCACAGTGAAGTTGTGCCGGGCAGCGACGGCGCGGATCCGGTCAAAAATGTTTTCGCTGCGCACTGCGCGCGGAATCGAGCGCACCACCACGTCAGAATCCGGCAACAGATTGTGTACGGCTTCGGTGACGGCGTCGGCCACCTGTTCCGAATGCTGGAAAGTCACATTGCGCGCCATGCCGATCGAGAGATCGGCGAAGTAGCGGTTCCCGGCGCGGCGAATGCGCACCCGGTCCACTTCGACCAGGCCGTCCACCTTGGAAACTGCAGCGATGATGCTGCTGCGAACATCTGCCGGAGCCGCGTCGAGAAGCGCGTCAATGGTGCGGCGTGCCAGCCGGGAGCTGACGTACACCACGAGTCCCGCGACGAACAGGGCGGCTATCGGATCAGAATCGCGCAGCCATGGGATGTGATACGTCCTGCCGGCAAGAACCAGAAGCAGGCCCACCACGACCACCCCGCTCGACCAGATATCAGTCGAGAAGTGCAAAGCATCGGCTTCCAGCGCCTGGCTGTTGTACTTGGTGGCGATACGGCCCAGCGCTCGCGAGCGCCAGAGATCCACCGCCATGGAAACGAACATGACCAGAAATGCCGCCAAGCTGGGCTCGATGGACACGTGGTGGAAGAACAGGCGTTTAACGGCCTCGTATACGATCCAGATACAGGTCAGGAGCAACAATCCGGTTTCGATGAATGCCGAGAAATTCTCCACCTTCCCGTGGCCGTACTGGTGCTCTGCATCGGCAGGCTTGTCGGAGACCCGAACCGAAAGCAGAGTGACGACGGCTGCGACCAAATCGAGCCCGGAGTGCGCCGCCTCGGAGAGAATGCCCAGACTGCCGGTGGTGATGCCGACGAACAATCTTCAGTGTGGTGATGGCGAGGGCTGCCAGCACGGAATTCCCGGCCACCGCACGTTTTTCCGCGCGCATCGCATCCGGACTGTAAAGGGTGGGCGCCTGCGCCATCATTGCATTATCGCCGCAGGCTGCGGTTCCGCCAAGGTGCGGATAGGCCGTCAGGGTCTGCCTCTGACGAAATTTAGTTCTGATCAGGGCTTCCTTCTGCCGAAAGGCTTCGGCTCTGCCCTTACCGCCACTATTTTGCCGAGCGGGCCTGGGTCAGCTTCCACAGATGAAAATAACGGCGGGCGCGGTGGACGTCGTGGGCAATTTGCTCGCGCAAGGCATCCACCGACGGAAACTTGACCTCATCCCGCAGGCGGTCGAGAAAATGCAGCTCGACTTCAGTTTCGGCAGTGAGTTCGATGGGATGGAAATTCAGCAGATGAGTTTCGACCGCAAAGGAATCGGCTCCGAAGGTTGGCCGGTTGCCGACGTTGGTCACAGAATCGAAGCACTCGCCGCCGACCCGGGTACGGGTAATGTACACCCCATCTTTTGGAAGCAGCTCTTCATAGCGGCTCAGATTGATAGTAGGCACGGTGTATTTCGAGCCATAACCCCGACCCCGTCCCGCAGTAGAGAGAATGCTGAAAGGTCGGCCTAAGAGATGGCGGGCGCGGCTTACTCGTCCTGCCGCGATCAGCTTGCGAATGTGGCTGCTGGAGACGGGTTCGCCGCGAAGCCGCATCTCGGAATACGCTTCCACCCCAAATCCCATCTCTTTGCCAAATTCGGTGAGCAGTTCGACGTTGCCGGAAGCCTTGTGTCCGAAGCGGAAGTTGTAGCCTTCATGAATCTCTTTGGCGTGCAGCTTTTTCAGGAGTATTCGTTCGGCAAACTGGCGGGGCGTGAGCAGCGAGAGATCGCGAGTGAACGGCAGGAGCAGGACAGCATCGAGCCCGCTGGTCTCCAGCAGCCGCAGCTTTTCCGGAGTGGGAGAAAGCAGTTTCAGGCCCGTGTCTGGCCGCAAGATCCGCACCGGATGCGGTTCGAAGGTGACCGCCATCGCCTTGGCGCCCTGATCATGTGGCGCGCTTCACGATCGCACTCAGCACATGCGCATGGGCCCGATGCAGGCCGTCAAAGTTCCCACGCTCAAAAGTGTCGGCGCCAAAGTCGTGAGGGCACCTCATCGAGTTTGTGAAACACCCGCATAGGATCAGAAGTCGGTAATGCAAGACCAGCCGCTGAACATCCGTATTCCGGATATCGGCTGGATAAGAAATTTCTTCGGCGAGAAAGGGAACGATCTTTGCACGGCTTCAAATCTCAAACTCCAGCTTCATGCCGTCATAAGACAGCCGCACATGCGGAGGCAATGCTGCATTCGTCTCCTCGTGCGGCAGGTCGTGACAGATATGAGTGAAAAACGCGCGCCTGGGTTTCACCCGTTCCACGATGCTCAACGAGTTGTCCACCGTCGAATGGGTGGGGTGCGGTTTATGGCGCAAGGCGTCGAGAAAAAGAATGTCGAGATCGTTGAGCTGGGCGAAAGACTCTTCTGGCACCTCGCTGAAGTCGGTGAGGTAAGCGGCGGACCCGAAGCGGTAACCGATATCTCCGAGTCTCCGTGCATGACCTTCACCGGGTCGAATTGTGCCCCAAACAGCTCAACTGGCCCCTCGATCGTGTTGAGTTCGACCTGGGCCAGGCCGCCGAACTTGTAGTTGGCGTCGAAAATATAGCGGAACATGTTGCGCAGCAGGGCCGCCGCCTCGGGACGGGCGTAGAGCGGAATTCGGTTGGGACGATGAAAGCTCAGCGGGCGAACGTCGTCCAGTCCCAGAATATGATCGGCGTGGGCGTGGGTGTAGAGCACCGCGTCCAGCTGGCGAATTCCCTCCCGAATCGCCTGCTCGCGGAAGTCGGGAGTGGTGTCGATCAAAACCACCTTGCCGGCATATTCCAGCAGGATGGACGGCCGGGTGCGGCGGTCGTGAGGGTCGGCGGAATGGCACACGGCACAGGTGCAGCCAATGGTGGGAACGCCCATGGACGTCCCGCTGCCCAACACCGTGAGCCGCGCATTCATCGCGGACTGGGTCCGCCACTGCCCGGAGGAGGAGCCTGCGGCGGGCGCGCCAGCGCGTTGGTCACTTCCACGTAAGCCATCCGCAGCTCATAGAGCGAATTCTGCAGAAAGTTTTCTTCGGCGGAGGTCAGATTTCCTTTAGTTTTTTCGGCGAGCAGTCCGATGGTGTCGATGGTCTGGCGGGCGCCGATGATGTCGATGCGAGGCTGGGCGTTTTCCTCCCGCATCAGCCCGAGTTGCAGCATTGCGGTCATGTACAGCGAGGCCATGAAACGCTCGAAGGTCATCTCCAGATCTTTGGCGGAGTGGCCACTGAGCTCAACCCGAGCATCGAGTTCCTTTGCCGATTTCCGGTAGGCGTCGTGCTGCTGCTTCTGCTCATCGGCCGTCGGAGGCGGCGGAGCTTCGGTTTCGGAGGCTACGGGGGCAGCAGGCTCAGGGGCAGCCGCCTGCTGCTTTGCGGCCTCCATCGGAGCGACAGATTGCGCCACGGTCTGTTCGTCTTGGGACTCGGAGCGCGGCTCACCTTCTGTCGTGAACAGCCTCCGGTCGGTTACGGTAAAGCTTTCCTGTTTCTTTTCAGGCATGGTTTTCCTTCTGGGATATGACGATCACTTCGATGCTGAGTTCGCCAGCGATGAACTGGAGCCTCCCGCCAGTGAACTGACGAGGGAAAGAACGATTGCGATGACGATAACGGCCGTGGCCAGGCCGTAGCCGACCTTGGTCGACATCAGAAACAGGACGCCGAGGCCGAGCGCCACCCGCATCTGAAACGACATCCGCACGATGGGATTGCGAATGCTCTGGCGGATCGCGTCTGAAATTTGCCCGGTTTGCCCGGCGCAGGCGTTTCGCAGGGCTCGCATGCGCGGCCCAGTGACGGCGGCTCCCAGCCCGGCAATTAGAAAAGTGGCCAGCAACGCCAGGGAAATCCAGCCTTGGCTCCACGCTGTAAGCTTGGCTGCTAAATAAAAGCCGGGCAGCAAAATTGCCGCGGCAGCGAAACCATTGATCGCCGGCTGGGCCGCCGAAACTCCTAACAGCGTGCGGAGTTCCTCCACAGTGGTGGCCCGCCGCATGGCGCGCAGGCTTCTCCATTCGATTCCCAGTGCCGCGAACAGGGTGACCGCTCCTACCACGTGAATGAATAGGACGACAGAGTAAACCGTCATGCTGCCTCCTGAAATATGCCCGCGAATGGCAGTTCGGTGATCGTGGCTGTGGCTTCGCCTGCCTGCAGCGGCTTCTTTGCCGCCGCAATTTCACGCCGGATGTAGCCCAGCGCCACTTTCCGCTCGCCCCCGGTAAGCGGCAGTGAAACTGCGCTGGTGATTTCACCGGCCTCTTTGCCATCCGCTTGAATCTTGCTTTCTGCCGGGGGCAGAGGACCATTAATCTCGAACCCGGTGAACATCCGATGAAGATTGCCGCGGGAACGGATACGCTCCACAATTTCCTGCCCAATGTAGCAGCCTTTGCTGAAATTCAAGGCGCGCTGCTGGCCGGTCTCCTGCGGCAGGTCACGCTCGCGGATGTCCTGACCATAGCGGGGAACGCCCGAGGCAATCCGCAGCCATTCCAGCGCCTCCACTCCCACCGCAAGGCTTCCAGCCGATTCCACAGCATCGCGAACTGCACCCAGGTTGGCAGGCGTTGTCCACAGCTCGAACCAGGGAACCGCCGGATTATCGCCCCGAATCACGGTCAGGCTCTCTGGCTGCGAGCTGAGATCGGCGAATTGCAGCGGCGAAAGCTGGGGCGGCCCGAAACCTGCCTTGGCCAACACCTCCGGCGCCTTCGGCCCGGCCACAGCGATACCAGCTACTTCTGCGCTGAGGTCCTTTACCTCGACATCGTCCATGATGATGTAGCGGTCGAAGATCTCCAGAGTCTTGGCCAGCAGGGATGTATCGACCTCCACCCGCAACGATTCACCTCGGTTGAATGCATACAGATCGCCTAGAATGCGTCCCTGCGGGTTCAGCAGAAACGCGTACACTCCGTGGCCGGGCTGCAAATCCCGCACGTTGTTGGTCACCATGCCATTCAGCCACCGCACCCGGTCTGACCCGGTCAGGGCAATGGTGGAGCGGCCGCTCAGTTTCCAAACTCCGCAGGCGCTGAGCAGAGTGTGAAACTCGGCGGTAGCGCTCACGGATTGAGGCTTTGCGGTCGCCGAGTTGTCATGGAGCGCTATTTCAGTCATGGCCTAATCCTCGATTATAACCAAGCAAATCGATTGTGTTATTCGGCGCTCCGAAAGCCTATGGGGGTCAAGAGGCGCCTCCGCTCGGTTTCCTGTGATATTTTCAAGCCGTGAGCCAGAAAAAACGAATCGCAGTCATCCCCGGGGACGGCATCGGGCGCGAGGTGATTCCCGAGGCCGTCCGCGCGATCACAGCCTCGGGAGCCCCGGTCGAGCCCTTATATTTCGACTGGAGCGCGGAACGTTACCTTGCCGACGGGGTTACCGTTCCACCGGAAGGGTTCACCATGCTGGCCCGCGAATTTGATGCCATTCTGCTGGGCGCCTTCGGCGATCCTTGTGTGCCCTCGAACATACACGCCAAAGAAATCCTGCTGGGCATGCGCTTCCAGATGGACCTTTTCGCCAACGTTCGGCCAGTGCGCCTGCTCGATGCCGCCCTGTGTCCACTTAAGGCAGTGGAGCCGAAGGACGTCGATTTCGTAGTGATTCGGGAGAACACCGAAGGGGTGTACGTGAACGTGGGAGGCTGCTTTAAGCAGGGGACGCCGGACGAAATCGCGGTGCAGGAAGACGTGAATACCCGCAAAGGAGTAGAGCGAGTAATCCGCTATGCCTTCGACTATTGCGAGCGGCACGCCAAACACGACGGTTCGGCGCGCAAACGCGTGCTCATGACCGACAAAGCCAACGTAATGACCTATGCCCACGGGTTATGGCAGCGGGTTTTCAAAGAGGTGAGCCAGGAATACCCGCAGATCACCTCCGAACACATGTACGTGGACGCGCTCTGCATGCAGATGGTGCGGGACCCGCGGCAGTTTGACGTGATCGTGACCAACAACATGTTCGGCGACATCATCACCGACCTGGCGGCCGGGTTGCAGGGTGGCCTGGGCATGGCAGCCAGCGGAAATATTCATCCCGGAAAGATTTCCATGTTCGAACCCGTGCATGGCTCGGCGCCTCCGATTGCGGGAAAGAACCTCGCCAATCCGTTTGGCGCGATTCTCACCGCAGCCATGATGCTGGAGCACCTGGGTTTGCTTGCAGAGGCTGGGAGAATTGAAGCCGCCGTGCTCGAAGCCGTGCGGCAGAAGAAGACCACGCAGGATGTGGGCGGGGCATTGGGCACCAAAGAAGCGGGGCAATGGGTGGCGGAGAGAGTGGCGGCGGCGTGATTGCTGCGGCTTGTTACGCCTTGGGTTAAGGCTGATCCGTTCAGGAGCGGGCGGTGGCGGTTGCAGCCAGAGCTGCAGTTGGGGATTCCGGCGGGGTCAGGACCACTTGATGGATGCGAATTTCTCCTCGCTCATAAATCGCAGCCAATGCAGTCACCGCGGCAGGGTCGAGACGCTTACCGGAGAGCGAGTGAATAATCTTCAGAGCGTCGAGCGGATCGTGGGCCTGCTGATAAGGACGGTTGGTAGTGAGGGCATCGAAGGTGTCGGCGACAGCAATGATGCGGGGCAGCAGCGGAATCTCGTCTCCCTTGAGTCCACGAGGGTAGCCGCGTCCATCTAATGATTCGTGGTGCAGTTCGATTCCGGGCAGCATGTTTTTCAGCTGCGCCACTGGACGCAGGATGTTTGCGCCCTTGGTGGTGTGGGTCTTCATGATGGCGAACTCTTCGTCGGTGAGCGAGCCTGGTTTCTTCAGGATGCGGTCCTCAATGCCGATTTTTCCCACGTCGTGCAGCTGAGCCGCAACTCTGAGAATCTCAATCTCATCTTCGCTCAATCCCAGCTCTCGAGCAATCATCTGCGAGTAACGTGTCACACGGTCGGAATGGCCGCGGGTGTAGGGGTCTTTCTCGTCAACCGCTCCGGCCAGCATCTGGATCGAGCCCATGAACAGCTCGCGGTTCTCGGTGGCAGCGCGTTTGAGGTCGAGAACGAACTGCTCCAGCTCTTCCGACATGTGGTTGAAGGTGGCAGCGAGTTCGCCGATCTCGGTGCGGCTCTTCAGCTTCACCCGCACCGAGAAATCTCCCTGGGCGATGGCCCGGCTGGAAGCGGTCAGCACCTGCAAAGGATTGGTGATCCTTCGCGCCGCCAGAATACTGATCCCGACGCTGAGCAATACTGCCAAGAGCGCCAGACGGCGCGCCGTGCTCTGCATTTCATAAACGGCGCGATATGCCTCGTCCCGGGGCTTCTGTACTACGACGGCCCAATCAAGATTCAGCACCGGACTGTAAGTCCCCAGCATCTGTACCGTGTCCTGGCCCTCTCTGACGCTGAATTCTCGGGTTGCCGCCACAAATTGCGCCTTCGGACCCTGGTCCACGAAGTTGCGCACAATCTCGAAGTTCGTCATGTCCTGGCCGGTGACATATTCCGAGCTTCCGGCTGCTACCATCCGCCCAGAATTGTCCACGACATACGGTTGCAGGCCGCCACGGTTGACTTCCTGCAACCTGCGGATCAGAAACTGGAGATCGACTACCGACCCCAGCATCCCAAGAAAACGGCCGCCGTACATGACCGGAGTGCTCACCACCGCCACGGTGCGAGCGGCTTTGCCGTTCCCCAGCACTAGCACCTGTCCGTTGTAAGCGCGGCCTTCCTGGGCGGCGGCATAGGCGCGTTTCAGTTCACGCTGCAGGAATGCATCGGGAGTAATTCTTCCGGCAGAAATTCCGCGGGCCTCCGAGTTCAGCAGGGTGGCGTAGGCCACATCTTCGGAAGACGATACGAAGTTTTCCAGCAATGCCCGAAGTTCCGGTGCCTCCACATGCTCGTCGGTGATGTCGCCGCCGCTGGCCACCTGCAGGGCTGAAGAAAGGTTCGCCAGCATCATGCGCAGCGATTCCTGGCGTTGCGAGAGGTCGTCGGCCAGCGACCGCGCCACGGTGTTTTGCAGCAGGCGCTCGTTGGTGATCAGCCGCTCGCGGTTGATCTCTTCCACTTTGGCTGAATAGAAATACATGGGAACAATGCTGATGAGCACCAATACGCTGAGAATTACATACAAGATTGGAATGCGCGGCGGCATCAGCGATTTGGACGACAAAGTGGCCATGTAGTGCCGTGGCGAGACACGTCCCCCAGAGATCAGGGACACTCTTGAAATTCTAATGTTGTGGAAGGCTGGCGCAGACAAACCGACAGGGGAAACGGATTACGAAAGTACCAGACAGAATAAGGCTCACTGTCCCACCAGAACAGGCGCCGGCGAGCTCAGTCCGTGGCAGGAGGCTGACCTGCGGTAAAGCTAAACCCAGCCCGGGAGCCGGATCCTTCAGCTTCTACCGGGTCATTCAGAACGTGGTGTGATACTTGGCGTCGAAGGCGTAGCCGCCGTACTGGTTGCGCAAAGCGCTCACCGACCAGTGTTTATCCACCTGGTATTCGCCCTGCACTACCTGGCTCTCGGGATCGGTCACGTCGGTGCTGAAGGTGAATATGAAATTCTTGGTTACCCTCTGCTGGATGGCGACGCGAGCCGTCGGATCGCTTCCGTTTCCGCCCAGGGTGGGGTCGATCTGCAAACTTGAAAGGCCCGCAAGCTTCTGCAGTCGCCCGGTAACTTGACCGCTCACCTGACTGAGGCCCTTGGCCAGCACTGAATTCGCACTCAGGCTGGCAGGAGCGGACTCTTCCGTCGTCTGCCCGCGGGCCAGCAGGTTGATCACATCCACCGGCGGCAACGGCGGTTCGGAGGTATAGCTGGTCCGCAGCCGATCAACCGGCCCGATAAAGCTCAGGCTCAAATTGTATTGCTGCACCGTCGTCGTAATCAGCATGTTCACCACCGGCTCGGTGCGGTTGGGATTGGTGAAGTCGACTATGCCCCGCATGATCTGATAGCGCCGGTTCATGAAGAACACTTCGCCTCCCGTGAAGTTGGCGCGGCCCACGATGACGGGGTTGGCTGCCGTCCCGATCACCCGCAAATTCGCCTGCCCCTGCAAGCTGAGAGTGGAACTCACCAGGTTCAAATTCGACGTAGTTTGCAGCGTCATGCTGAGATGAAGGTTTTGGGTAAAGCTCCCGCCCGAGGAGGGTACCGTGCCGCCACCGCCGAACTGGCCGATAAAACTGGCCAGGTCGAAGTCCGGGGTGAATGACACACCGTCGATCAGCACCCTGCCGGTCAGAGCGGAATCCTGTGGCGTTCCGGTAAACGCCAGGTTGCTGTCGAGTACGGTGCGCACGCCCTCGGGATAGCGCAGACGGATATTCTTGGCGCTTAGCGTGAGGTTGAACTTCATGGCCGGTTTGTAGGTTAGGCTGCCTCCGCCTGTAATCTGGCCTCCTCCGACCTTTGCATTTAGGCCCGCAACCTGTACCTGGTTGTTCTTGATATCGAAGGTGCTGTTGAGGTTCTCCACTCCTAGCGGCGCGGTGGCGGTGCTCAACCCGACATTCTCCAGCTTTACCTGCCCTTGCACGCCGACTCCTGCAGTTGCGGTTCGCACCGCGTGGAGATCGAGCACCATTTTCCCGGAGCTTTGGATGTCGGAACTCACGATGCGCAACAGCTGCATGTTTACCGAACCGGTTGCAGTCAGTTGCGGAGTGCCACCCTTCAGCGGAATCTCTCCGTGAATCTGCAGCGAGGTGTCCGTCCCGGTGAGTTGAGCCTGTGGAATCCTGATCACAGAGTTCACGTAATCGGCCCGAATGGGGCCTTGATTCGCAATCTCCAGTTGTTGGTAGGAGGCGCGCAGAGTCGGAATGGTGAGATGGGCTTCCATCTGCGAAGCTTGCTTCAGCGGACCTTTGGCCGTGGCATGCACTTCGATCAAGCCTTGAAACTGGTCCGGTACCGGTTTGTACAAGGCCACCAGAGGTCCGAGCGGAATTCCTTTTGTGTCGAACGACACTGTGCTGTAGTACTTGCCGGTTAGATCGACATTCGCCTTGGCCTGAATGGAGGCGCTGGCCAGGTCCGAATTGAGCGTAAGGTCGCCGCGATGATTAGCCAGGTTCAATTGCGCCCGAACCTGGTTCACTGTGGCTTGCCGCACCTGCAACTGCGGAATCTGCAGGGTTGCGGAAACTTGTGGGTTGGCGAAGCTGCCCTGCCCGGTTGCAGAAGCGGTCAGCGTTCCCGAGAGCGGAACATTGCGTTCCTTTACCGCGTCCAGCTTGGAGAGGTCAATGCCAGGGGCATTCATCTTCAACTGGTACGTCTTGGTCTTAGGATTCAGTTGGACATTAGCTGTGACCGGTCCAGCCGGCATCTTCACCGATAGAGTGGAATCGACATTATTGCCGGTGGCATGAAAATCCACAGTCAGATTCTGGATCGTCTGCTTATAAGCCGTCGCCTGGGTCAGCTCTACCGATCCGTTGCCCATCGGATTGAGCTGCGATCCGTCGAAATTGATTTTGGCAGAAAGGTTGCCAACCACCGGGTAGTCGAGGTTCGCCACCTGCTGCAATTGCGCCACGGGTAGTTGCTGCACCGTGACGTTGGCGGTCAGGCGATTGCTTGGAGCGTATTTCCAGTGGTTGAGGCCCACGGACATGGCGAAAGATGCCTGTCCCTTCGGCTGGGCAATGATCGAGCCCTGGCTGACCTTCACGCCCGAGGGGCTTGCCTGGAAAGAAAATTGCGCGGTGCGCCAGTGACCTCCATGGAGCACAAGGTTCTGAGCGCTGGCGTTTCCGCTGATCTGTGGATTGTTGAGGGTACCGTGGAGTGATGCGGTGAGCTGCGCCGTGCCCGAAATGTCCACCGGAGTTGTTGGTGACGTCTGCCCCGGCGTTGGAGCCTTCAGCGCAGCCGCCAGCTTACTCAACTCGTGAATATCATGAGTACGGGCTTGCACCTGCAGGTTGGAGCGGTCGCTCATGGTGCCTGCCACCTGAACCGTGGTTTCAGGCGTACGCAAATATGTATTGTTGAACGTGATGATGCTGCGCGCGCCGTTGTAGTTGAGGTGGATGGCGGCATTCAGCGGCAGCGGCGTGGCGGATTGCGGGGAAACTGCGCCCTTCAGCATGATATTGGCAGTCGCTTCGAGATTGTGAATCTGGCCAGTCCAGCCGCCGTTCACCGATCCGTCAATTCTTCCGGTGAGCGGCGTGGCTTTCACGTTCTCAAGTTGTGCCGATCGGCGGATCGTTCCCAGCGAGAGTCCTGCCAGGTCAGCATGGAACCGTCCGACCGGAGTTCCCGTCATGTGCAGCAAATCCAGCTGGGCATCGAGATGCCCGCCCAGCAGATCGGCGGCGATACCTGTGGCGCGAAGGGCACCATTTACCAGGCTGTAATTCCCGCGCAGAGTACGAATCGGCAGCTGCGCCTGTGCGGTCACGACATCCAGTTGCGTGCTTTCGAGCTTGCCATGCACGCTGATGGACTTCAGCAGCGGCTCTCCGGATGAGCTCTGATACCCGAGATTCCCGCTCAAATGAATGTCGCCCTTGGCCGATGCGGTGCTGCCGATCAGGTCCTGAAAATCCTGAGGGCGAATCAGAATGTGGTATTCGGCGGTGGCCTTCGGCTGGGAAAAATCTGTGACATTGCCCTGCAGGTCCACCTGTGACGACGCCAGTTTCAGCGTTGCCGATGACACCGCCAGCTGAGAAGGCGTAGCCGTAAAATTCACACTCAGGCTGTGCGGAAGCGAAGCGGCATCCGAGAGCTGGATCTGGCCATGATCGTACGAAACTGAGCCGACGTACTTCGATCCGAGTGTCTTGTAGGTGACCTCAGCCCGAAGATCATGCAACTCCGCCTGCATCGGGCTCTTCTGCTGGTTGTAGTACACCGCCCCCTGGTCGAGCAGCACATGCTGAATCCCGAGATCGAAAACGTTGATCGAGCTGCCCGAGTCGTTCTTCGGCGTCTGAGGATGGGGAATGTTGGTTTCGCCATTCTTGTAGCTGATGAGGTTCACGACCGGACGGTCCACCACGATCTCGTTGAGGTCGACTTTGTGGTGAATGAGTGAGACGAGCTTCAGGTCCACATAAATGTGGTTGACCGCAAGCAACGGCCGCGCCTGGGCGGGCTCGGTCCCGTGGACCACCAATCCATAAACGTCCGCGCTCAGGCTGCCCAGGTGGAAATCGAAGCTCTTGATTTCGACCCGCCCGCCGGTGCTCTGCTGGGCTTTTTCTTCAATCTTGGCAATCACATAATGATGGAATGCACCGCTGCGCAGCAGGAAATATCCTCCCACCACCAGCAGGAGAATCAGGCCTCCGATAACTCCAAAAATCCACCCTAAAACTCGCTTACGACTCATGAGTGCGCCCCAAATAAATTCTTTAGTACTTGGATGACTAAAACGACTGTCCCAGCGTTATGAAAAACTGAGTAGAACGGAAACCCGGTACCGGATTGAGATTGTGTCCGATATCGAAGCGGACCGGGCCCACGGGCGTGTTGTAGCGGATGCCGAAGCCGATGGTGTTGCTGTAGTTGCTGGTGAAATCAGAGAAGTTGATAGTGCGAAAGACATTGCCGCCATCGTAAAAGACTGCTCCGCCCAGATTGCTGATCAGGACTGGAATGGGGAAGCGGAGTTCACTGTTCACAATGAACAGCTCGTTGCCGCCAACCGGAATCGTCACATTGACGCAGGTGGTCTGGTCGAGGGGATTGGTACAGAAGGGAACCACCCGCTGCGGTCCGGCGCCGTTGACAGGGAAGCCGCGAAGCGTGGTTCCGCCACCGGCAAAAAAGCGCTCGCTGGTCGGCACCCGGCTGCCGCTGTAAGCTTTGGCCATTCCGATTCGAAGGCTGTTTGCCCACACCAGATTCTTCTTCATGGGGTGATAGTTTGCGATCTGGCCGAGAAAACGGGAGAAGTCTGCCGATGCGCCAATCGCCGATCCGGTGATGCCGAAGTCGGCGGTCTCGTAGAAACCGCGATGCGAATCCAGCGGCTTGTCACGAGTATCGCGGATGATCGTCCCCGAAAAAGTTGACAGCCGCACCGAGCGATCGGCCGGCAACACCAACTCCGGCACCAGAAGCTGGTTCAGATTCGTCTTACCGAAACTGTAGCGCAATTGCGCAGTCGTGGTCTTGCTATGCGTAATCGGCCGCTCGAACTGATAGGAAAAGTTTTCCAGGCGCGCGGCAAACAGTGGATTCTCGGTATTGCGCTCCGCCGACAGGCTCAGCAGGGTGCTCCACGAGCTGCCCCTGAACTGCGGGTCGGAGTAGGTGGCGAGAACGCGCTGATCGAGGCGGGCGGCCAGCAGCGAGATTGCGCCGGTCTCACCCAGGCCGCGAATGTTATGGCGGGTGTACTGCACTGACCCGCGCGGACTCACGAAGGTCTCTTCGCTGGGTTGAATCTGGGCCCCCCCCAGGCCCACCGTGGGCAGACCGGGGACCGCCACCGTGCCGGTAGGGATGTTCCCGCCTCTTTTCGATATTTCAATGCCGAAACCGTAGGTGATATCGTTGCGGCGAGACTCGTGTACTTTGATCACCGCTTCTTCTGCGCTCTGGTCGGTTACGGGACGCCGTGGGCCGACGCTGGCCCAGTTGAATAGACCCAAGTTGTACAGCCCGCTCTCTGCCTCCAGAAGCTTGCCCTGGCTGAAGGGAGTATTGGGTCCCAGGCCCGCCGTTCTGGCGATGTAGTCACGCCGTGTGACTTTCTGCCCGGTGATGGCAACTTTGCTGATCTTTACTTCCTGACCTTCCTTAATTTTGTAAGTGACGATCACCTTGTGGGCATCCTGCGGATCGCGGTCCACCGTGCTGTTTACGCTTGCGCTCAGGTATCCCGCATCGAGATAACTGGCCAGAATGCTGCCCCGGTCCTGCGACATTTTATGCGGGGAATAAGGGGCGCCCTCGGTCAGCACATAACCTCCCTGGGGGCGCAGTGACTGCGGGGTGAAGTTGTGCGTGCCTTGAAAGTTCACCGCTTCGACAGTGGTCTGCGGACCTTCGGTGATCTGGAACGTCACTTGAATGTTGGCGTCTTTATTCACGACCTGGGGACTCACCGAGACCTCTTCAAATCCATTGTCGGTATAGACGGCCTCGATGTTTTTCGCGCTTTGCCGCACCAGTTTGTCGCTAAACTTTCCCCGCGAAAGAAAGTGGTGTGGCTTCACCGCCACCGCTGACTCCAGTTGGTCGTCGCTGAGGTGGCGGTTGCCTTCAAAAGTGATGGCCTCCACTTTGTGCCGTTCGCCTTTCTGTACGTCGTACACCACGGAAACATCATTCTGGTCGCGCTGCACCGCGGTGGTTACCTTCACGTCGAAGTAGCCCTTGCTCTGAAAGAAGTCGGTGAGGTTGCGTTTGCCTTCCTGCACCAGATCCTGATCGAACGTGCGCTCCTGATACATAGGGATGAGGCGATGCTTGTTACGGTCGCCGAGGAAAGGAATCCACGAAAGGCTGGCCCCGACAATCTTGATGCTGACGTGGGGCCCCTGTTCCACCATGATGGATAGATCCGTCGTGTTGGTTGCGGGCACGTATTCAGGAGGGCGAATCTCTACCTTGCTGGCGAGATATCCCTGATCGGCAAGACGGTCTTTCAGAAGCGTGTTGGCGGCATCGATTCTCTTTGGGGTATAGAACTTGCCTTGCCGGATGGTGCCGCCCTTCACCAGTGCGCGAATCGATCGCAGGGTATCGAGCAAGCGAATGCTTTCCTCACGCGGCGGCCCTTCCAGCGTGACCTTGCCAATTTCCGCGCGATGGCCCAGATCGATGTGGAACACAACATCCGCCAGCCCGTTTGCTTTCTCCAGTTGTGTGGAGGTCGTGACCTTGGCTTGAAAGAAACCATTCTTTTTGAAGAACTCCATCAGGTTTGTCTTTGCCTGCTCTACCCGATGCGCTTCGTAGGGTTCCTGGTCGGGCAAATCGGCCACTTGCAGCAGTCGCACGTACGAAAATTTCTTGTGTGAGCCGGGGAACTCCATCACTCCGTAGTAGTAAGCCGGTTCGAGCACGAACGTGACCCGTAGGCCGGCCAATTCAGGCGTCACCTGTACATCCACATGACTGAAGCGGCCGGTTTTTTGAATGGCCTGAATGGTCGCTTCCACTTTCTGTTGCGAGTAAGGATCTCCTGCTTTCTGCTGCACAAGCGGATATTCGTCGTGAAGATCGAGCGAGGGCGCGCTGACCAGGTCCACTTCGGCGACGGTTTGCCCTTCGTACGCTTGGGGCGAGACTTGGCCGAAGGCGCCGGTCGAAATTGAGAAAAGAATGAGGATGGAAGTAAGAATGAGGGTCAAACAGCGCATGGTTTAAGCCAAAAGAAACGCTTCATACATTAAGGGTGAGCCGGGCACACCTGTTTTCGCCATTCGCGAGGAACGGCATATCTCTGATGCGGGTTAAAGAACGCAAGATGTCTAAGTCTCTGCCAGCCGGAGACATAGAGGGAGGACTGCGCGAGCCATAACCAAGACGACGCGGCGGGAGTGGAGAATTTCGCGGTCTAGTCGGCGTTCGCCCCTTGTTGAGCTGCAGACGGAACTGCGGTGCCGGATAGGGTTTCCCAGCCGCGGCGCGAGAGGTCCCAGAAGATCAGATAGCCTGCGATTCCCGCCATCGCCAGCAGGGTGAATCCCCAGAACCACTGGGCGAACACGAGTTTGCCGATGCCGAAAAGCGCGCCATACACCAGGATGCAACCCATCGCCCAGTTGAAGGAATTGCTGGCTACATCGCGCACCTCGGGCAACTCAGGAACCAGCCTGGCCACGGGCTTCCATCCATACACGGTGGGATGAACCCGTTTGTAAAACGAGATGAGCGTCTCTTGCGACTCGGGTTTGGTGATGAAGGTTGCGATAATCCACACGAGTGTCGTGACCAGTCCGGTGAGTAAGGCGGTCTTGGCATACACCAGCGCGCTGTTGCCGGTGAAGGTGATCTGATCCAGTCCGATCGTCATCGCCGCCGCCGCGATCATGGCCGAGATTTCGCTCCAGGCATTGATCCGCCACCAGTACCAGCGCAGGATGTACACCGCGCCGGTGCCGAAGCCGATATTCAGCACCAGTTGCCATCCCTGGTTGATGGAGGTCAGTTGCATCGCGGTATAGCCGGTTCCGAGCACTAGCAGCACGGTGATGAGTTTTCCTACCAACACATAGTGGCGTTCCGTCTTGTGCCGCGCAAAGAATCGCTTGTAGAGATCATTCACCAGATACGAACCGCCCCAGTTCAACTGCGTCCCGATAGTGGACATGAAGGCCGCCAGAAATGCGGCGACCATCAGGCCTCGCAGGGCGGGGGGCAGGTAATCGCGAAGAACCATCACGTATCCCTGTTCGGGATTCTGGGCGAAGGCCGCGCTGGGATGCATCCCGCCGTTGGGCGAGTACACCACGATGCGCCACAAGCCCGGTAACGATCCACGGCCAGGGTCGCAGAGCGTAGTGCGCGATGTTGAACCAGAGAGTTGCCCCCAGAGAATTCTTTTCGTCCTTGGCGCTGAACATGCGTTGCGCCACGTAGCCTCCGCCGCCCGGTTCAGCTCCCGGATACCAGGCCAGCCACCACTGCATTCCCAGATAAACCACGAATGTGAGCAGGGGCAAAGTCCAGAGTGCATTGGTGGTCAAGCCAAGATGAAAATCAGGCAGGAACGCGGTGGGATCGGAAGTCTGCAATCCGCTAGCCCGCATGTTTCCCTGGATCATCTGCAGTTTGATCTGCAGCGCCTGCATGCCGCCGATTTTGACCACCGCCACCCATGCCAATACGATGATCATGGCCATCTTGAGGATGAACTGGAACAGGTCGGTGACCAGCACTCCCCACAGTCCGCCGATGAACGTATAAATTCCGGTGAACGGAATAATCACCAGAATGCAAATCAGCAAAGAGGTATAGTGCGGGTCGCCGAGCGTGTGCTGGAAGACGTGGCCTCCGATGCTCATTTGAATCACGCGGCCCTTGGCGATCGCCGGTCCCAGCAGCACCGTAATAATGGCAATCATGGCCTGGGTGACCCAACCCAGGATGAAGCAGTTCATGAACAGCCCGAGGTAAATTGCCTTGAAGCCGCGCAGGAATGCCGCCGGCTTGCCGCCATAACGTACTTCGCAGAACTGTACGTCGGTGAGAATTTCCGCTCTGCGCCAGTAGCGCGCGAAGAAGAAGACGGTCAGCATGCCGCCGAAGCAGAAGCCCCACCAGATCCAGTTTCCGGCGATGCCCTGCCGGGCCACCAATCCGCACACCAGCAGGGGAGTATCGGCGGCAAACGTCGTCGCCACCATCGAGGTCCCGGCCAGCCACCAGGAAACATCGCGTCCGGAGACAAAAAAATCTTCGGTGTTGCCGCTGGCGCGGCGGCGATAGTAGATGCCGATCATCAGATTGATCAGCAGATATCCGATAATCACCAGCCAATCGGTGGTAGTTAGAGGCATTGTGTCTCCCGTTTCGCAGGGTCCAACGGTCCTTTGGTTTTTCCGGGCGCGTTATTTGCCGGCTGCCGACCGATCACCGGAATCTCCGAATCGACAAAGTGTGCCGGTCCGAAGGGTAAAACCCAAGCACGTAGGCGGCAGGTTTGCCCTTGGTGGAAAACATGATCTGCCGAATTCGCAGCAGCGGATGCCCCTTCGGCACGGCTAACAGTTGCGCCAGCATGGGATCGGCCACCGTGGCGTCCACTTCTTCGTCGGCATAGACCAGCCGCACTCCGTAGTCCTGTTGCAGAATCGTGAACAGCGACCCGCGCTCCAGCGGAACCCGCGACAGTCCTGCGAATTCCTCTGCCGGCAAGTAGCAGGTCTCAACCGCAAACGGTTCCTCGCCCGCGAGGCGAAGGCGCTCCACCCGCAGCAACGGCGCGGTAGATGTCAGCCCGAGATGCGCGCTCACTTCCGGTTCACTTTCCACCCGGCTGAAGTCGAGGACCTTGGAATGGGCCGTCATGCTGCGGCTCGACATCTGCTCGGTAAAACTCATCAGCTTATTGAAATGAATCTTGGGCGGGAGCAACGAACGTACCCGCTCCGCGCCGCCGGTGCACCACGCCTTCCCGTTCCAATCCCGCCAATGCATGGCGAGCGGTCATCAGGCTGACCCGGTGAATTCGTGCCAGTTCCCGTTCTGAATCGACAGCATCTCCAGGCCGCAATTGCCCGGCGTCGATCCGCCGCAGGATGGCGCGCTGAATCTTTTTATATTCTGGTATTCCGTTCCGACGGATTTGCGGCATGGCTAGTTAGGACGCCCCACCCTCGCTAGGCCCTTCAAGGTGCTATAGAGCTTACTACAACTCTTCCGGGAGCTGAATGTGTAAATCGTTTTAGCACGGCCGCATTGAAGAAGTCCGCTATATAGCGAGAAACCCGCTTCGCCTTCGCCCGGCAATTGCATCTTGCGATCGATAACCGGTCTCGTTCTTTGAGCTGGTGCTCATCTGCGGTGATCGTTACTTAACCCGCAAGAGCCTCTGGCTTATAGGCTCGATAGATTTTTGTTTTTACAAACAATTCTTATCGTGGTCAGAAAAAGTATTTGTTGGACGCGAGTTACAAACAGCAGTTACTCTGCAGCCGCTGGTGGGGTTGCAAATCACCGTTCTGGTGAAAGCAGCTAAGGGTGAAAGCGAGAACAACATGAGGAGTGTATTGCGGGGGAGCGTTCTCCTGCTTGCTATCAGTGTATTCATGCTTGCCGCTCCTGAGTCCCACGCCCAGGATGCAGCCGCACCACCGGATGCTTCGTCCTCTGATCTCGCGCAACGAGTCAAGGAGCTCGAGGAACAAGTGCGCGATCTGCGCAGCGAGTTGGCCTCAGTGAAGAGCACGACCGACAGCACTTCCACAGCTCCGGTGGCAGCATCGCCCGCAGCCGCCGCGGTTGCGTCCGCACCGCCCGCTTCCTCCACGTCTATTGCCAGTCTTCTCGGCCCCACCTCACTGAGCGGATTTGTGGATGGATACTACGGCCTCAACCTCAATCATCCTTCGTCCGGCACGACTCCGTATCGCGCCTTTGACACGCGGTCCGACCAGTTCGGATTGAACCTGGTGGAACTGGTGCTCGACAAAGCGCCGGATGCCGCGGCTTCGAGGACCGGCTATCACGTCGCAGTCGGGTTCGGCGACGCCATCAACTCCGTCAACAGCACCGACGCGGGCGGCCTCGGCTTCGACCAGTACTTGAAAGAAGCCTACTTTTCGTATCTGGCGCCCGCGGGTAAAGGACTGCAGATCGACTTCGGCAAATTCGTGACTCCACACGGAGCGGAAGTAATCGAGACCAAAGATAACTGGAACTACAGCCGGGGCATTCTGTTTACCTGGGCAATTCCGTTCTATCACTTCGGACTACGCGCCAAGTACGCCTTCAATGACAAGGCCTCGCTTACCGGCTTCCTGGTCAATGGCTGGAACAATGTGGTGGACAACAACAGCGGCAAAACTTACGGAGTGAGTCTGGGGCTGAATCCCAGCCCCAAGTTCGGGATCATTGAGAACTATATGGCGGGTGAGGAGCAACCGGTGAACAACGGTCCGGTGCGCCAGCTGAGCGATACCGTAGTGACCATTACTCCCACCGGCAAACTGGCATTCATGGCCAACCTTGACTATGGACGCGACCGTGTCATCGGCGGGCCCAGCGTGTTCTGGACGGGAATTGCGGGATATGTCAAGTACTCCCCCAGCGAGAAGTACGCCTTCGTGGGACGCTACGAATACTTCGACGATCATGACGGTTTCATGACCGGTACCGCGCAGAACATGAGCGAGTTCACCGGAACTTTTCAACGCACCATCGCGCACAACATCATTACCCGCTTCGAGTACCGTCACGACTACTCGAACCAGCCGGTGTTCTTCAAGGGCTCGAATCCAGATACCAACCAGGACACGCTCACGGCCGGCCTGATCTTTACCTTCGACAGCCGCGAGGCCAAGTAAGAGATCACTGTTCGAAAAGGAGCGACGCAATGGCAGCAAATCGGCAACAAGGCACGTACTTAGGCTCAGGTCTGATCGGTTTCACGGCTTTTCCGGCCGGTATGGTTGCGGGGGGCGGCCTGGGGATTGTGGTGGCGGTGATCGGGGCAGCGCTATTGATCTACTCGGCCGCCGGTTTTTACCGGATCAAAGGATTGCCGTCGTAATCGCCCCGAGTGAAAGCCCGGTTCCCGAAGCAAGAACACTTTACTGAGGAGCGAACATGAAACTCATTGGCGTATTGCTCGCGTTGGCAGGCTGGCTCATTCCGGTCATCGGCCTGACCATGACGCAGTCACAGACCGCGCGGCTGGTCCTGGTGCTGTTCGGCATCTGCGTCACACTGGTCGGGATTCTCGGGGTCCTAAACAAGGCCCACCAGAAGCACGCCATCTGGAAGAGTTAGCGTTCTTGGCGGTAAGGCCCTGTCAGCCACAAAAATTCCGCACCAAGAAATGGTCGCAAGGAGACAACGGCAAAATGAAACTGCGGGAACAAATCGTGAAGCGCATTTTTCTGGCAGCAATGACTCTGCTGCTATGCGGGCTACCGGCCTGGGCTCAAAATCAAAACCCTACGACCAGCGCTCAGGCCGCGCCCGCTCCAGTTCCGGCGATGGATGCCCCTCTGGATGCCAAGGCGGTCGCCGCGCCTTCGGCGGAGGACCTGGCCAGCGGGGATGCCAGTGGCACCAAGACCGGCACCGTGAACGACATCATCGTGTCAGACAGCAAGAAAGGTCTGACCATGGCCGATACCCTCAACCAGGTCGGACAAAACCGCATCGCCGTCAATTTTGTCTGGACCCTGGTCACCGGCTTCCTGGTCATGTTCATGCAAGCCGGCTTCGCTGCGGTAGAGACAGGTCTGTGCCGCGCCAAGAACGGCAACCACACCATGATGATGAACTTCATGGTGTATGGCTTCGGATTGTTTGCCTTTTGGGTGTGTGGCTTCGCCTTGCAAATGGGCGGGGCGGCGGGCGCAACCATGCTGGGCGGCGCAAGTCCGCTCTCCGGAGAGCACACCATCTCGCTCTTCGGCCATCAGTGGGGCTTGTTCGGCACCACCGGCTTCTTCCTGAGCGGGGCCACTTACGACGTCGGCGTGATGGTCCTGTTCCTGTTCGAGATGGTGTTCATGGATACCGCGCTCACCATCGTCACCGGCGCTGCTGCGGAGCGCTGGAAATACGCGGCTTTTGCCGTGTCCTCCATCTTCATGGGGGCCATCACGTATCCGCTCTTCGGAAACTGGGCCTGGGGTGGCGGCTGGCTCTCGAAGCTGGGTTCGGACTTTGGCCTGGGTAACGGCTATGCCGACTTCGCCGGTTCCGGCGTGGTGCATGCGGTAGGCGGATTGACGGCGCTGGCGCTGGCGCTGATTGTCGGTCCTCGCATCGGCAAGTACAACCGCGATGGAACTCCCAACGCCATTCCCGGCCATGATCTGACCATGGTCCTGATCGGCTGCTTCATCCTCGCCTTCGGATGGTTCGGATTCAATCCTGGCAGTACGCTCGGCGCTTCCGGCGCGTTGCGTATCAGCACCATCGCCGTGGACACCATGCTGGCCGGATGTACCGGTTCGTTTGGCGCCCTCTTCTATATGTGGATCCGCTACGGCAAGCCCGACGCCTCGATGGCCGGCAACGGCCTGCTGGCTGGACTGGTTGCGATCACTGCTCCCAGCGGCTATGTGAGCACGCTCGGCGCCGTCATTATTGGATTGGTTGCCGGAGTGCTGGTCTGCCTGAGCGTCGAATTCTTCGACCGAGTACTGAAGATTGATGATCCGGTCGGTGCCATCTCGGTCCACGGCACCAACGGCCTGTGGGGCGTAATCTCCGTCGGACTGTTCGCCGACGGAACCAACACGGTACGCGGACTGTTCTACGGAGGCGGAATCGGGCAATTGCTGGCCCAGTTGATCGGCGTCGCGACTCTGCTGGGATTCGTCTTCACTCTGTCCTACGTCGTGAACTACGTCATCGACATCGTGGTTGGGCAGCGAGTATCGGCCGAGGACGAACTGGAAGGTCTCGACATCCCCGAGATGGGTGCGCTCTGTTATCCCGAGTTTGTCTTGAAACCGCAGTCCATTCCCAGCGGCGCCATCGCGCAATCGTCAGCTCCCGCGATGCGGGTGGCTCAGGAGTCGGCCTAATGGAGAACACTCTTTCCATCGACCAGTTTCATTCCACAGAGTTTCCCTCCATGGTCTCTCTGCCAGCGGCGCGGGAGCTTCCTCAGGAGGCCCTGCTCTGCTTCAACCAGGGAATCGAGCACATGCAATGCGGGGATGCTCCGGCTGCGGTAGCGGCGCTCGCGCAGTGCCTTGAACATGCACCGGCGTGCAGCGATGCCCATGTTTTCATGGGCATCGCCAACGCCCTCAACTACAACATCTATCCAGCAATCGACCACCTGGAGCGGGCGCAACAGCTAGAACCTGCGAGCTTCGCGGCCCACTACACCCTGGCGCAATTGCATTTCAAGTTGCGCATTCCCCGGAAAGGATACGAGGCCGCCGAGCAGGCGCTACGCTGTGTCCAGACCATGGAACAGCGCAAGATGCTGGCGCAACTGCTGCGCGAGGAGCGCGCCCGCGCCGGTAGTGGCGTGGCGCGTCCCTGGTTCAACAAGCCTTTCGGACGGCCGATCTTCTGGGTGATGGCCAGCGGAATGGCGGCCGTCCTGATCGCAGCGCTCGTCCACATCCATTAAGCCGCGAGGTGAACATGACCACTCATTTTCTGGAATTGGTGAAAGACCAGCGCCACACCCTGTCGGCGGCATTGCTGGTCGGGTTGTTTCTGTTGCTGATGGGCCACTTGCCTGTGCTTCCGGTGCTCGCCGGTTGTGCTCTGGCCATCGGAGTCTCGCTGCTGCGTGCCTGGTTGCGGCGCTGGCGGAGCGCACCGTTGACCGCCAAACAGCGCGCCTAGCCGCCGCACCCCAAATATGGAAAACCTGATGCCCAGAGCGGAGACCATAGATTCAGTGATCGACCCGGCCCTCAGCCGTGAGATCACCTGGGCTGAGGTCCCTCCGCCGCCCGTTGCGGAGAATGCCGCTCCTCCGGCTCCGGCAGTGGTCATGTGGTCGGGCAGCAAGTTCCTGCTGGGTTGCGCAGTGATCGCCGGACTGGTGCTGCTTGCCGGAAGAGAATCGCCGATGCCTCTGTGGCTGCTCGCCTCAGAAGTGATGGCGACCATCATCGGTCTTTTTCTTTTCGGATCGTTCAAGTATCAGTTACACAAGAATGCCCTCACCTACGGCATGCTCCTGATCATCGGGGCGACCTTCTGCGGTCTGCCCTCTTCCGAGTGGCATGTCGAGATCGCACAAAACGGTTGGCAATACTGGATCAGGCACCACCTCTTGTCTTTCCATGGGCTCGACGACCTGGTGCATGCCGATACCATGCTGTTTCTGCTGGGGCTCACGTTCTTCGTTTCGGTGATTGCCCAGACCCGTCTGCTCGAACGCATCACCTTCTCGCTCTTGCACAAGAATCGGGGAGCAATTCTGCCCACGGTGATCTCCGTGACCGCAGTGGTGGCTGTCGCTTCGGGGATTCTCGACGGAGTCTCCATGATCGGGCTCACCATCCGCACCCTGGTCATTATCTTGCTGCTGGCGGCGGCGCCGGTCTCGGCTGTCCGCCATGCCGTCATGGTTTGCACCACGGTGACCACCGATCTGCGGAATCTGGCTGGCTTACGGCGAGCCTCCCAATCTGATCATGAAGGCGAATCTTTATCCGCGCCTGGGCAACGCCTTTTTCTTGCTGTATTGCGCGCCGATCGCCATCGCATGTTATCTGGTGGTGGCCCGGCATTTGCGCAAGCGGTTGACCGGGCAAGTGGTGAATCTGGAACAGATGGACGTGATCGACGCCAACGCCGAAGACGTTCGCTTCCTGCAGGCGACCCGCCATGGAGAAGTGCTCACCCCGGTCGAGTTGATCGAAGACCATGCCGCGGAATTGGACGGCCGTGCGGAAGCGATTCTGCAGCGCTTGCGCGGCGGCGAATCGCTGGGAATCGCGCTGGTCCGTGAGCGGGTGCCGGAACCTACGCGCAAGAAGTTATTGGGACATTTCGTAACCGAAGAACTGGCTGACTCTCTGGACCGCCACTATGTGCTCGATGCCGCTGGCGACCATGAAGGCGCGCTGTGGGCCGAGCAGTCCGTGGATGAGACTCTCGCTGGCCTGATGCATGTGCGGGGAAGAGCGCAGATCATGGGAGCGCTTGCCCTGGTGCCGTTCGTCGGCCTGCTGGTGCTGCATGGATTCATGCATGGCCTTCCGCTGTTCCTCGCATCTTTTGCGGGATTCGCCGTGGCCGTCCTGGGGATCGCGCGTATTCCCAAAATGCGCAATCTGGCGGTGAGGGAAGCGCGGCAGGAGTTCGCCGAATACTATTTCCTGTTTCCGCTCTTCCTTTCGATCACGCTGCTGACCAATGCCGGATTTTTCGGCGGGATGCAGCGCCTGATTCAATCCGGCATCGCCATGCTCGGCCATGCCCATGTGGCCTTTGCGCAATTTCTGGGATGCACTTTCCTTTCCGCGATTCTGGACAATAATGTGGTGGCGGATTTCGCCTCGCGCGGACTGCACAGCCTCGGCAATCCCGACGTTGTACTTGTTTTCCATGGCGCAGATTGCCGGCTATGCTCTCGGCGGCTGCTGGACTCACATCGGGTCCGCGCAATCGGTGGTGGCGTACGCTTTCATTCAGCGCGACGTGGATGACCGCTTCACCCCGGTGCAGTGGATCCGCGAGATGACCCCGGTGATCCTGGAAATGCTGCTGATCATCGCCGTAGTGCTGTATGGGGAGTGCGCCGTCCTGAAGTGGCTTCATTGAGAGTTGGGGACAAGCTCGAGTCGATCCATACTTCGTGTGAATCTGAGGACAAAACACAATGACCAAAGTCGAAGCGATTATTCAGCCTTCCAAGCTGGACACGGTTAAAGAAGAACTGCGGGAAATCGGAGTCGAAGGCATGACAGTCTTCGAAGTGCGCGGGCATGGCCGGCAGAAGGGACACACCGAACTCTATCGCGGCCGCGAATACACTGTGGATCTCCTGCCCAAGATCAAGATTGAAATGGTGCTGCCCGATGATCAGGTCGATGCCGCGGTGAACGCCATCCTGACCAGCGCGGCCACCGGCAAGATCGGCGACGGCAAGATCTTCCTCTCTAAGGTGGAGGAAGTGATTCGCATCCGCAATCAGGAACGTGGCGCTGCCGCGCTATAAGCGGAGAACAATTCCCCTCGGGAAGGGAACCGGAGTGAGCATGCTTCACCGGTTTCCTACCGTTACCTTTGATCCCATCCCTGCGTTGGCTCTCTGATAACATTTCTATGTGGGCAGGTTCATTATTGTTTTCATCCAACGTGTAGCGGCCGCAACTCCTATTGCGCCGGCAGCGCCAGGGGCCGTCTTTGGCAAGTGTTAGCCGGCGGGCTTTTCTGGGTGGTGGAATCGTGGTGGCCGCAAGCGGCCTCGCCGTGGGCGTGGATGCCACCGTCTTTGAGCCCAACGATCCTCATTTAGTGCAGCTCGACATTCGGCTGGCGCGCCTGCCTGAAGCTTTCGACGGCTTGCGTATCGCCCAGCTCAGCGACTTCCACTACGATCCCTATTTCTCCGTCGTGCCCATCCGTAAAGCTGTGGAGACGGTTAACCGGCTCAAGCCGGACTTGATTGTCCTGACTGGAGACTTCATAACCGTGCCGGAATTGTCCTACGGACCGGAGCGTACCAAGGGCGCGAACGCGATTGATCCTTGCGCCGCCCTGTTGTCGACGCTGCATGCTCCTTCTGGAGTCATTGGCGTGCTGGGAAATCATGATGTTGCCTCTGACCCGGAGCGCATTGTCAACAGCCTCAAGGCCCACGGCATTCCCATTTTGAGGAATGCCGCTATCCCCCTCGAGCGCGGCCACTCCCGCATCTGGCTGGCAGGGGTGGATGACATTATGGAGGGAAATCCTGACCTGCACGCCACCCTTCAGCCGGTGCCGAACGGTGAGGCGGTAGTGCTTATGGCGCATGAGCCGGATTTTGCGCCGTTCGCGGCGCGGCATCCCATTGACTTCCAGCTTTCCGGCCACTCTCACGGCGGCCAGATCAGACTGCCTCTACTGGGTGCGCCCTATCTGCCTCCGCTGGGCCGTAACTATCCCATGGGCTCGTACCGCATTCACCAGTTGGTGCTCTATACGAACGTGGGCATCGGAACGATTCGGATTCCGGTGAGGTGGAATTGTCCTCCGGAAATTACAATCTTCACTCTGCGCAGTCCTGCCTGGAAGGGATGAGAAGCGACTGAGAATCGGACGGAAGCTGGCCGGAGACTTCGCTCAGTGAATATTAGCCCCGCAGAGCAGCCCCTACCGCAGCCGCTTCCACGCGGACGGGAGGTTGCTTGATCTGCTTCAAGGCAAATTCGGATGCCTTTTTCTGAGCAGCAAGAATCTGTTCCGTACTGAGTGAATCGGCAACCGCCCGCTTCGCGGCGGTAATCTCTTCTTTTAGCGTGTTGTTGTTCTTCTCTGAGACCAGGAACCACGCGTAGGCCGAAACCAGGTCGCGGGCCACCCCTTTGCCATGCCAGTATCGCTGCGCCAGTGCGACTTGTGCCACCGCCATTCCCGATTCAGCCGCCCGCTGGCACCACGCCGCCCCGGCGTCGCCATTGGCGTGGTTTGCATTTTCCGAGCTTTCCAGGAACATCTGAATCGCCGCCGGAGTAACCGCGGGCTGGTTCAGAGTAAGGAACAAAAGCTCGAGCCGGCTGGATACTCCCAATTTGTCGAACACCCTAAATAGATAATTCTTAATCGTGTGCTGACTCAGCCCCAATCGTCCGGCGATTTCGCGATTGCTAAGTCCCTCCGCCAGGCAGCGCACCACTTCCAGTTCCCGCTTGGAGAGCAGGTTGATTCCGTCGGCCCCAACCGCCCTCACCGAAGGCGAAGACGCCAGGGTCTCTACCGCATAGCCCATCTGGTCGCTGTTCGCCCAGATCTGACCTTCGTGGACCCGGTGCACGCACTTGCTCAGGCTCTCCAGCGGTTCGTGACGGCTGAACAGGCCGCGCGCACCGGCGCGAAACGCATCCAGCACAATCTCGCGCTTGGAAGAATCGAGCAGAACCACAGACCTCGTTTCCGGCGAAATCGCCCGCACTTCCCGCAGCACCTCAATGCCGCGCAACGGCTGCTCATCGAGGTTGCAGCTGACTACCACCACGTCAATGTTGCGACCGGCTGCGTGCTCGATAAACTCGCGAGCATGTGACACCGCGGCCACTACATCCAGCTGCGGATCGCGGCGCAGACCATCGGCCAACAGCTGGGCATGAATCCGCGTGCTGTCGGCGACCAAAACCCGGATGAGTCCTCCAGGCGGACGTCCATCGAGCTGCATAGTTCCTCCATGACACTCGCTTTCTCTGGCGCCGTTAGCAGCAGGTTGCAAATGCAGCCCAAGCCAAGGTGCTACACAATGATGGAAAGCGACCTTAAAGGGGGGAGGGATTGCAAATTCTTACGGTGGATACTCGGCCACAACCGCACCGCAGAAATCACGCACAGTCTATACCAAAGCAGGCAGCAATCCTACGCTGTGGGTGAAATAGTCTGCAACCAGGATGCTGGAAGTTGCGACTTGTATCCAAATGAGAACCTGCTACCACGCAGGTTCTTGTGTTTCCCCGCCGCCATCTTGGCTCGAAAGGATCATAAACCCTTTGCACTCTATGTACTAGAACATCTTCCACAACCAGGTTACGCAGGTACCCAGGAGTGCCATTACAATGAGGGGAGAGGTGGTGTTCTCTGCTAATAGAGATGAATAGCTCCCATCCAAACAGGCACTATGTACATCTTCTTGCCTCTAAGCCATCGGAGACGAGTGGCGGCGAGATACTATGCCTCTTGCAGAGCCTTGCAAGCACCTGTATTCTGCGACAGTCGTCACGGGCGGCTGCATTGATTTTCCCTCCCCTTAGGCCCGGAAGACCCCCCAACAGTTCTGTGTATTCGCGCATGGTCCAAGCCAGCAATGTGACCCAGAGGGCGAAGCTGTGAGTAGCGGAAGTCAATCTCCTGATTTGGTGTGGCCGGCTGGCGATGCGGGTGAGAACGCCTTCTGGTATGCGGTGCACACTCGGGCCCGCCACGAGAAGCTGGTTTTCGAACGCTTGCGGGAACAGGGAATCACAAGCTTCCTTCCCATCGTCAAAGAAACCCACAGCTGGAGCGATCGCAAGAAAGTCGTCGAGTTGCCGCTGTTCAGCTGCTACGTGTTCGCCCAGTTTCAGCCCGGCAACCAGGAGCGGCTGCGGGTGGTGCGGACTGACGGGGTGTTGCAGATCGTGGGGGTGCGCGGAGAAGGCACTCCGATTCCGCAGGAACAGATTGAAGCGGTACGGGCAGTGCTGGCGGAGCGGCTGCCCTGGTCGTCCCATCCGTTTCTCAAGATCGGCCAGCGGGTACGCATTCGCAGCGGCGCTCTTAACGGTGTGGAAGGCATTCTGATCTCCCGCAACGGCGACCGCACCCTGGTAGTTTCGGTGGACGTGATTCAACGCTCCCTTGCAGTGCGCATCGAGGGCTACGCGGTAGAACCGATTTAGGCTCGATTCAACTCGCAGTCGCTTCCAAATCCTCCTCAAATTCTGCTTCAAGTTTGAAAATCTCCTCTTAGCATCAGCGGAAAACCATTCTCTTCGTGGACAGTAACGGTAACCATTCGGTACGCATGTTGGTCGTGAGCCGCGAGCCCTCATCTCTCGCGCTGGTCTGGACGGTTGCGTCGCAGAACGGCTGGGAGCTGGAAGTGGCGGGCAGCGGCTGCGAGGCCCTGGAGCGTTCGCAGGCTGGCGCTGGGCCGTCGCTGGTGCTGCTCGATCTCGCGCATGCCGACGGCGATGGCTTGTACACCTTGCGCTGGCTGCGCCGGGTACGGCCGGAAGTTCCGGTGCTGCTGCTGGCCCACAGCGAGAATCATCAACAGCGCGTCGAAGGCCTGCGAATGGGAGCGCAGGATTACCTGGTTCGGCCGTTCTACGAACAGCAGCTGGAGGCGGTGATGCGGCAACACCTCCGCTTTACAGCAACCGGAGATGCCGCGATCGCCAGCGAAAGCGTGGAACGCCTAGGCGAAGATACCTTTTTTGCCGCGGCAAGCAATTCCATGCGCAAACTGAGGGCGCAGGCGGATTTGGTGGCCCAGGTCGACGTTCCGGTACTGATTATCGGAGAGAGCGGCAGCGGCAAGGAAACCATCGCGCAGCTGATTCATAAACTCTCGCTGCGCTCCGGCTTTGGCTTTTCGAAAATCAATTGCGCGGCCCTGCCCGGCGAGTTGCTGGAAAGGGAGCTGTTTGGCTATGAGTCCCAGGGCGCTCCAGGGGCGGCTCGCAGCCGTCCCGGCAAGTTAGAGATGGCGCAAAAAGGAACGCTGCTGCTCGACGATATTGCCGAGCTGCCGTTGCCGCTGCAGGCGCGCCTGGTGCATGTGTTACAGGAAAAGCAGAGCTTCCGGGCGGGAGGCGAAGGTCGGATTGAAGTCGACGTCCGCATTATCGCGGCCACCAGCCAGAACCTGGAACAGGCGATTGCCAACCGCACCTTGCGCGAAGATCTCTACTACCGGCTGAGCGCATTTACCGTGCACGTTCCGCCGTTGCGCCAGCGCCGGGAAGAGATTCCCTTGCTGATGGGATATTTGATGAACCGGGTCTCGCGGCACTATGGGCTTCCCGCCAGGATGTTCTCTCCGGCGGTGCTCGAAGCCTGTCAGGCCCACTCCTGGCCGGGCAATCTGCGGGAACTGGAGAACTTTGTGAAGCGCTACCTGGTTGTAGGCGATGAGGATCTTGCCCTCAGCGAACTCGGCCGCGGGTGGGAACACCTTCCGGAACATGCCTTTCCAACGGTTGAGGCCGGCACCCCGCTGCCGGGGCTGGAGCACGCGGAAATGGACGAGTCCGCCTCGGGCTTGCGTTCCCTGGTGCAGAGCGTCAAGGGAGAGGCGGAACGCAACGCCATCGCCGCCGCCCTGGAGCAGACGCGCTGGAACCGGAAAGCGGCCGCACGGTTGCTGAAAGTGAGTTACCGCACTCTTCTCTACAAGATACAGCAGTACCACATGAGCCCGCCGCCGGCCTATCTGTCCAATCCCTTCACCGGCCAGGGGGT
This sequence comes from Terriglobia bacterium, assembly GCA_963798155.1. GTDB lineage: Bacteria > Acidobacteriota > Terriglobia > Terriglobales > Acidobacteriaceae > CAWCSH01. Next base: position 30,532 of record CAWCSH010000021.1, on the reverse strand, counting down.
TAAAGGGGGCAACGGGCAAGGGCACTAAAGTGCAATTGTCAGGGTTGGGATGAAGCCTGAAGCTATGGAGTACAGGATGAGAATCACCAGAAAATTCCTCCGGGGGCAGTCCTTCGCCCTGTTGCTGTGCCTGCTGATTTCGAGCATGGCGTGGGCGCAGGCGAATGACTCCAACCCGAACAAGACCGATAGCGGCGCTGCCGCGCAGAATCCGCCTGCAGCAGCCGACAAGAACGCGCGCCCACCCGACAATAATGCCGGAGACCAGGGCTACATCATTGGTCCCGATGACGTGCTGGCGATCAACGTCTGGAAAGAGCCGGAGATTTCCCGCGCGGTTCCAGTGCGCTCCGACGGCCGCATTTCACTGCCGCTGGTCGGCGAGGTTCAGGCTGCCGGGCGCACGCCCCATGAATTAAAGGAAGAGATCACCAAGAAGCTGGAGAATTACATCTCCTCGCCGGAAGTTACGGTGATTGTGCAGGACATCCGCAGCAAGAAATTCAACGTCCTGGGCCAGGTGATGCGGCCGGGAGCTTACCTGCTTACGAATTCGACCACGGTGTTGGACGCAATCGCGCTGGCCGGCGGTTTTCGCGATTTCGCCAAACAGAAGAACATCTACGTTCTGCGCAAGAACGCGGATGGCACAGAAACGCGGCTGCCGTTCAATTACAAGGACGTCATCAAGGGCAAGAACATGGAGCAGAACATTAAGCTCCAGCCGCGCGACACCATTGTGGTCCCCTGAGGAACGCCATGTTCAAGCGCACTATTTTCGTCATTCTATCTCTGTTTCTCTGTGTTCAGTTATGGGCGCAGAGCTCTGATCAGACCCAGGCGCCGGAGCAGAGTCCTCCGGACCAGGGCCAGTCAGTGCCCCAAAGTCCGCCTCCAGACCAGTCTCAGCAGCCCAACACTCAGGTGCAAAGCGGGGTGGGAACTCCCATCAACCGCGAAGTGCAGGGGCAGGCGCAGGATGCCGGAGCCCAGCCCGCAGTCGAAGTGGAACCGCAGCGCGTGCCGGGTCCTCTGCCGATCAACGGCAGCGCCAACTCCCTGGCTTTCACTTCGGAACTGGAGCGCAGCAACTACATCCGCGGCGGGGTCAGCGTAGTGGCCAATTACGACGATAACGCGCTCAACCAGACCACCAATCCGGTGGGCGATTTCAGCTATTCGATTCTGCCGCACATCGCGCTCGACCAGTCGCGAGCCCGCACCCACTGGACCCTTGATTACGCCGCCGGCCTGGTGGTGAACCAGCGCCTGACCGCGCGCAACCAGGGCTCGCACAGCCTGCTCGGTGAGTTGACTTACCGCACCAGTCCGCATTCCACCCTGCGCCTGCGCGACGTGTTCTCGCTGACCACCAGCTTCTTCAATCAGTTTCAGAGCAACTTCGGGATTCCGGGCACGGGCAGCCTGCAGCAACCCAACCAGTCGATCATCACTCCGATTTCAAAGCAGTTGAACAACCTGGGCTCGGCCGAGTTCAACTGGCAGTTCAGCGCCAGCGACATGGTAGGCGGCAGCGGCACGTTCTATCTGTCCCATTTCCGTGACCTGCCTCCCGGAACCACCGTCAGCCTGGTCGATACCCGCACCGAGGAAGCTGACGGCTTTTACACTCACCGTTTCACCCCGCGTAACTGGACAGGCATCGCTTACAAGTTCCAGCGCCTCAGTTTCAGTCCGGGTGCAGACAAGGCCAACACCCAGAGCTTTCTGCTCTTTCACACCATTTACCTGCGGCCGCGCATGACGCTGTCGTTCTTCGCCGGGCCGGAGTATTCCACCCTCGACAGCCAGGTGGTTACCACGGTTCTCGACCTGCCGCTGTTGACGCTGGTTTCCACCCCGGTTTCCGAGAATCGCTGGACGGTTTCGGGAGGAGCGAGCTACAGCTGGCAGGGAGAACTGACCAGCGTGCAGATCAGCGGGTCGCGCAAGATCACCGACGGCGGAGGCTTGCTCAGCGTGGTTGAGCTGAACACCGGTTCAGCCGCCCTGCGACGGCAGCTTCGCCGCACCACGGTGTTCGATGTGGGCGTGATTTACGGCGACAACCGGGCGGTGGGGGATTTCTTCACCGGACCGGCGCGGGTGAAGTCGGTTTCGGGCAGCCTGGGTTTGGAGCAGAGGCTGCGCGCCAACTTCGTGCTTTCTCTGGGATATTCGCGCGACTATCAACAGCAGTCCGCCAACCTGCCGCCGGCGTTGGATGTGAATCACAACCGGGGTTGGGTGGCGATCTCGTATGACTTCGTGAAGGCGATTGGACGGTAGTTATGGCAGAAGATTTCGAAGTTGACGGACAATCACAACCTAGCTTCGAGTGGAAGAAGTACGCGGCCATAGCCCGGCGTCACGCCTGGCGGGTGGTGATTCCATTCTTTGTGGTATGGACGCTGGTCTGGGGGCTCAGCTGGGTGATCCCGCCTACCTACCGCTCCGGCACCCTGATTTTGGTCGAGCAGCCCTCGGTCTCGAAAGACCTGGTGGCCTCGAACGTAGAAGGCCAGCTGCAGAAGCGGCTCGACAGCATTAACCAGCAGGTGCTCAGCCGCACCAATTTGCAGCGGGTGATCGACAACCTCGGCTTGTACCCCGGATTACGCGGGCGCAAGACCATGGACGAAATCATCGAGAGGATGCAGAAGGACGTTCAGGTGGAAGTGGTGCGTTCTCCGGAAGGCGAGCAGCTGACCGCGTTCAACATCTATTTCTCCTACGACCGCCCGGAAGTGGCGCGGCAGGTGGTCAGCGATCTCACCAACATGCTGATCAATCAGAACGTGGAAAGCCGCATCAGCATTTCCGTCGGCACCACCAATTTCCTGGAAAGCCAGCTGGAAGACGCCCGCGAGAAGCTGGCGGAGCAGGACGAGCGGGTGCGCAAATTTAAAGACGCGCACATGGGCGAGTTGCCCAGCCAGTTGTCCAGCAATCTTCAGATCCTTAGCGGGATGCAGAACCAGCTCACCCAGGAGCAGGATGCGCTCGGCCGTGCCAAACAGCAGAACGCCTACCTGGAATCGCTGGTCAGCCAGTACAAGACCATGGGGCACTCCGGTAAGGCGGGCGACGCCAACCTTGGCCTGCCGGCGCTGAATCAGGAATTGGAACGGCTGAAGGCTCAACTCACCGACCTGCGCTCGCGCTACACCGACCAGCATCCCGACGTGCGCAAGGTGAAAGAGCAGATTGCGCAGACCGAGCAGGCCAAGCAGCAGATGATCGCCGACCTGAAATCGAAACCCACCACCGCCGACCCCGATCCCGACACCTACGGCAAGGAAATGTCTCCATTGGTGGAAGTGCAGAGCCAGCTGAAAGGCAATCAGATCGAGATGGCCAACCGGCAGCGCTCGATCGCCGACCTGCAGAACCGGATCGGCGAGTACCAGGGCCGCCTCAACCGCACTCCCATGATGGAGCAGGAATTGGCCGATCTTACCCGCGATTCCGACCAGTCGCGCAAGGACTACGAATCTCTGTTGCAGAAGAAGAACCAATCGGAACTTTCCACCAACCTGGAAAAACGTCAGGAAGGTGAGCACTTTCGGGTGCTTGATCCCGCCAGCCTGCCCACCAAGCCGTTTTCGCCCAACCGTTTCAAGTTAAGCCTGATTGGCTTGGTCGGAGGCCTGGTGGTGGGTATCGGAATCGCGGCCGGAACGGAAATGATGGATGACCGGGTTTACGAGCAGAAAGACTTTCTCAAGCTGGTTCCGGCGGAGGTGCTGGTCGAGATTCCACCGCTGCCCACACCGCTCGAGGAACAGGAACACCGGCGCCGGGTATGGCGCGCTCTGGCCATCGTAGCCGTAATGGTGATTTGTATTGCAGCCGGAATGGCCTTCAACTTCGCCCGCAGCTAGGACTTTATGTACAAGAGCTTTTACAACCTGAAGCGGAATCCCTTCGAGATCACTCCAGACCCGTCGTTTCTGTTCCCGACGCGGAGACACAATGAAGCCCTGGCGGCGCTCTATTACGGGGTGCGCCGGCACAAGGGGTTCGTAGTGATGACCGGGGAAGTGGGCACCGGCAAGACCCTGCTGGTGCGCTGCCTGCTGGAATTGCTAAGCCGCAAGAACGTCGCTTACGCCTACGTGTTCAACAGCCGGCTCTCGCCTCTGGAGTTTCTGCAGTACATCGCCGGCGACCTCGGCCTGACCACATCGGGCAAAACCAAGAGCGAACTGCTGCTCGATCTCAGCAGCTTTCTGGTGGCGCGCCATCAGAAGAAGCTCACCACGGTGCTGGTGGTCGATGAAGCGCATCACCTTCCGGTCGAAGTGCTGGAAGAAGTTCGGCTGCTGACCAACCTCGAGACCGCGGAAGAGAAGCTGCTGCAGATCCTGCTAGTGGGCCAGCCCGAACTTGACGAGAAGATGGATTCCATGGACCTGCGGCAGCTGAAGCAGCGCATCGCGTTGCGCTCCCAGCTGGCCGCGCTGAATGCTGAAGAAACTCGCGGCTACATTCTTCGCCGCCTGCAGCTGGCCAGCGCAAATTCGCACTCCAGCGAAATCTTTTCCCAGGAAACTATCGCCCGGGTGTATCACCATTCCCGCGGCATCCCCCGCCTGATCAACACCATCTGCGAAAACGCATTGATCACTTCCTTTGCCCGGCAATCGCGGGGCGTGGTTCCGGAAGTGATCGACGAAGTGGCGGCCGACTTCCGCCTCGACGTAGTGCATCCCACGTTCCCGGAAGCCGGCAGCCGTTCGCCGTCTTCGGTTCGGAGTGATGAGCTGCGCGACCGCGCGCAAGACAGCACCGAGGTATGGCAGGCGGTCAAGACCCTGCTGCAACTGCATGACTACCTGCAGGGCATGAAATCGAAGGTAGAGCCGGCGGCCACTGCGGCGGCTCGGGGGAGTGACAAAGCATGAGCCGCATTTTTGAGGCATTACAGCGCTCGGAGGCGGAGCGGGCCGGGCAGGTTTTCCCGAGCCGCCGTCCATCGCCACCGACCTGCTGCGGCAGGCCGAGCAGGAAATGGCCGAACTGCAGAGCACCGAACGGCAAGGCACGGAACGGCAGAGTTCGGAGCGGCAAAGCGCGTCGGCGGTGGCGGCGCCTCCCGTCCAGCAGGTAACTTTGGGCGGTTTTCGCTCTATTGCGGTGTCCCCGCCGGTCGAGAGCCGGCTGATTTCCTATACCGACCGGGAGAGCCTGGGGGCGGAGAAATTCCGCTTTCTCGGGGTGCGTCTGCGCCAGTTGCGGCAAACCCGTCCGCTGAAGAAGTTGTTGGTTACCAGCACTCTGCCGGAAGAAGGCAAGAGTACGGTTTCCACCAATCTGGCGGCCACCCTGGCCCGCAAGCCGCAGCAGAAGATTCTGCTGCTCGAGGGCGATTTGCGGCGTCCGGTGATTGCCCAGAATCTCGGCCAGCCCAAGCTGCCGGGCCTCACCGAATGGCTCAAGGCCAAACCCGGCCCGATCACCAATATTTACTTCCTGGAAGGCCCGGGTTTTTACCTGTTACCTGCCGGAGTGCCGGCCGATAACCCCTTGGAACTGATGCAATCGGGTAGGTTACCTGGCCTGATAGAGGAGTTGACAGCACGCTTTGATTGGATCATTATCGATTCGCCTCCCCTGCTGCCGTTGGCGGACACGAGTCTGTGGTCGCGACTGGCAGATGGTACTTTGCTGGTGGTTCGCGAAGGTAAAACCGAAAAACAGCAGCTGCAACGCGGTCTGGCATCGCTTGATTCGGCGAACCTGTTGGGCGTCATCGTGAACAACTGCACCAGCACCGATCACCGCGAGTATTACTCGCGTTACGGTCCGGCCGGTACCAGCTCGTAAGCAGTACCCAGTTATAAGCTTTACAGATTTTCTCCCTCCCCTGAAGACTGAGCTCAAGCGTTTTGTGGTTTGAGCGCCACGAACTCCCCCGAGGTCGTGTAGCCACAGCACCGCCACATTGCTGCGACGGACAGGAGAAGGAGAGTGAGCGTGCGAGTTTCCGATCCGGAAAAGCCTCTGGCCGCTATTCGGACCGTGGAGAACAGCCTGCGGGAAGATGGCTTCAGCGTTCTTCCCGAGGACTATTTCCACAAGATGATCTGCCTGGAGCGCAAGCGGGCGGAGCGCTCGGGCAAGCCTTTTCTGCTGATGCTGCTGGACACGGGGAAGTTCGGCGCCAACGGAAAGAACAGCAAAGTCCTCGAAAACATTCTCTCCGCTCTGGCTCTGTCCACTCGCGATACCGATGTCACCGGCTGGTACCGCGGCCGCGAAGTGATCGGCATTATGTTCACCGAGATCGCGGTGGACCTCAAGAAATCGATTCTGGGCACCATGCTGATGCGGGTCTCGAGCGCATTGCGCGATTGCCTGACGCTTGAACAGTTCAGCCAGATCAGCATCTCGTTCCATCTGTTTCCCGAAGAGTGGGGAGACGAGCCGCCGACTTCACCGAATGATTCCGCGTTGTATCCCGATCTCAAGCAGGAAGGCGGCCGCAAGCGCTGGGCGCGTTTCATCAAGCGGTCCATGGACGTTTTTGGCGCGATGACGGCGCTGCTGATTTTCTCTCCGGCGTTCTTTCTGATCGCCTGCGCGGTGAAATTTTCATCGAAAGGGCCGATGCTCTTCCGCCAGCAGCGGGTGGGGCAGTTCGGCAAGCGCTTTACCTTCCTGAAGTTCCGCTCGATGTATGTGAACAACAGCAGCGAGATCCACAAAGATTATGTGAAGAAGCTGATCGCCGGCCAGGCCGAGAGCAAGGGCGCGGGAGTATTCAAAATCACCGACGACCCGAGAATTACCTCCATCGGCAAATGGCTGCGCCGCACCAGCCTGGATGAACTGCCGCAGTTCATTAACGTGTTGCGCGGCGACATGTCGCTGGTCGGGCCGCGGCCGCCGCTACCCTATGAAGTGGAAGCCTACGACGTGTGGCACCGCCGCCGTTTGCTCGAAGCCCGTCCTGGCATTACCGGATTGTGGCAGGTGAATGGACGCTGCCGCACCCGGTTTGACGAGATGGTGCGGTTGGACTTGCAGTATGCCCGGAAGCAGTCGCTCATGCTTGACGTGAAGATTCTCCTCCGAACGCCAGCAGCAGTTCTCTCCGGCGATGGCGCGTATTGAAGTAACCCGGCTACGTGGTTCTGTGTAAGGACGCCGGACCGGCGCGTTGGTAGCGCGCCCCCGACCCGCAGACAACTTCCCCCTTTTGTTCTCCCATGTGGTCAGGCATTCGGCCAATTTCGGGAAAGGGTGTGTACAAAAGGTGAGTTCGATGATCAAAGTCGGAGTTATTGGGTACGGATACTGGGGCCCGAATGTGGCCAGGAATTTCAGCCACCCGGGAATCTCGCAAGTCGTGGCAATCACCGATAAACGCCCGGAGTGCCTGAAGCGGGCGCAGCAGAACCATCCTGGTACCAGAGTCACGGACGACGCCAACGAAGTTCTGACCTCGCCCGACATTGATGTGGTGGCAGTGGTGACTCCGGTATGGACCCACTACGAGCTGGCCAAGGCCGCGCTCGAGAACGGCAAACACGTTTTCGTCGAGAAGCCTTTCACCGCCAACGTGGCACAGGCGGAAGAACTGATCGAGCTGGCGCGAAAGCAAAAATCTGCAGATCATGGTGGACCACACCTTCCTATTCACCGGCGCGGTGAAGCAAGATCCGCCAGCTCGTGGACGAAGGCGCGCTGGGCAATCTGTATCTACTACGACTCCATGCGCGTGAACCTGGGCCTGTTTCAGCATGACATCAACGTGATCTGGGACCTGGCGCCGCACGATCTCTCCATCATGGACTACGTGATCGAGAAGAAGCCGGAAGCCATCGTGGCCACCGGCGAGAAGCATCTGAACGGCCACGTAGATGTGGCTTTCATCACCATCTATTTTCCCGCACAACGTGCTCGCGCACATCAACGTCAACTGGCTTTCGCCGGTAAAGGTGCGCACCACGCTTGATCGGCGGCGAGAAAAAGATGCTGGTGTGGAACGATCTCGAGGCCGACGAAAAAATCAAGGTTTACGACAAAGGTGTAAGCTGTCCAAGACGGGACCAAAGGCGTGTACGACCTGCTGGTCAGTTACCGTTCCGGAGATATGTGGGCGCCGCAGGTCGAACAGATCGAAGCGCTCTGGCGCTGAAACTCGCTTACTTCATGGAATGCATCACCAGGGTAACGAGCGCCCATCAACGACGGCGATCGCCGGCCTGCGGGTGGTGCGCTGCTCGAAGCCGCGGAATTCCGCTTAAACAGCGGGGCAAGCTGGTCGAGCTGAACATGGCGACCGCTGCCGTGTTGCAGTGAACTCCAACATGAGCACAAAACAGGCCCAATCCTTGAACCAATTCGTCTCCATCGCGCCCGACGTCAAGCTGGGCGAAGGCGTCAAACTCTCGAAGTTCATCAATCTTTACGGCTGCCAAGTCGGCGACCACACCAAGATCGGCGCATTCGTGGAAATTCAGAAAAATGCCACGTGTGGGCAGCGCTGCAAGATCTCCAGCCACACTTTCGTTTGCGAAGGCGTGACATTGAAGACAATGTCTTCATCGGCCACGGCGTTACGTTTATCAACGATAGCTATCCGCGGGCCACCGACCTCGACGGCGACTGCAAACCGAGGCAGACTGGAAAGTCGAAACCACCACGGGTGGGAAGGGCGCATCCATCGGCTCCGGAGCGACCATCCTGTCAATGTCACCATAGGCGATAACGCGCATGGTCGGAGCGGGCAGCGTGGTGACCAAAGATGTGCCGGCCAACGCCATCGTCGCCGGCAATCCGGCAAAGTTTCTGCGGTTTATCGCACTAAGGGAAGAAATAAATGACATCGACAGGCAATGATTCCATTCTTGATCTGGTCACTCCCCATCGGGAACTGGAAGACGGAACTGGTGGCGGTTTCCACGACTGTTTTCAGCACCGCCGGCTTTATCGGCGGCGACATGCTGGAAGATTTCGAGCGCGAATTCGCCGGTTCTGCGATGCCAGCTACTGCGTCGGCGTGGACAACGGCACCGACGCGCGTGCGCTTCGCCCTGATGGCCGCGGGCGTCGAGCACGGCGATATTGTCATCACCGTTCCCAATACCTTTATCGCGACCACCGAAGCCATTTCGCAGGCGGGCGCGCAAGTCGCTTTCGTCGATATCGACGAGAAGCACCTACCACGATGGACCCGGAAAAGCTGCGCGAAGTTCCTGGAGAACGACTGCCGCTTCGACGCTGCGGCCAAGAAGCTGTTCCACAAGAAATCGGGCAAGCCCGGTGACCGCGGTTGTTCCGGTGCATCTCTACGGGCAAATGCGCGGCCATGGATCCCATTATGGCGCTGGCCGCCAAGTATAACCTGATGGTGGTCGAAGATGCCTGCCAGGCGCATGGCGCGGAATATTTCTCCGCCAAGAAAATAGTGCTGGAGGAAAGCCGGCTCGATGGGCGTGGCCGGCGGCCTTCAGCTTTTATCCCGGAAAAAATCTGGGCGCTTGCGGCGAAGCCGGCGCCGTCACCACCAACGATGAAGCCATGGCCAAACAGCATGCCGCATGATCCGCGACCATGGCCAGAGCCACAAGTATTACCACGACATCGAAGGCTATAACGGCCGCCTGGACACCATTCAGGCCGGCATCCTTTCGGTAAAGCTCAAGCATCTGGCGGGCTGGAACGAAAACCGGCGCGAGCCTGGCCAAAGAATACGGACGCTTTCCGAGGGAGTGGTGAATGATCCTTCCGCGGAACCCGCGTGGTCGAAAGGGCGTGTATCACCTCTATGTGGTGCGGGTGACAGAACCGCGAGCGCTGCAGGCCGATCTGGCCGCAGCCAGAGTCGGCACCGCATCCACTATCCGATTCCGCTGCATCAGCAGAAGGCGTACCAGCACCTGGGGTACAAAAAAGGCGACTTCCCGGTTACCGAGCGGGTTGCGCCCGAGATCCTGTCGCTGCCGATGTTTCCGCAACTCACTCGTGAGCAGCAGCGCTATGTGGTCGAGAAGGTGCTGCAGTTGACGGGGGCGCAGAAGAGCGAGCCGGTTCCGGTCGGCTGAGGAATCACAGAGTACAATGCCCGGTCCCTCCCCCAGGCGTCCTTTCAGCAGCAACACACTACAATCAGCAAAAAGGCAACCGGATGAAAATCATGATCATCGTGGGCGCGCGGCCGAATTTCATGAAGGCCGGCCCCATCCTGAAGGCCATTGCGGAGCACAATCAGCGGGGGCAGGAGCCGGCGGTGGAACGCGTGCTGGTGCATACCGGCCAGCACTATGACAGCCGCATGTCGGATGCGTTTTTTGCCGACCTCGACATGCCGCAGCCGGATGTCTTCCTGGGGGCGGGATCGGGTTCGCACGCCGTGCAGACCGCGGAAATCATGAAGCGTTTTGAGGAAGTCGTAGTCAGGGAGTGGCCGGACGTGGTGGTCGTTTTGGGCGATGTAAACTCCACCACCGCTTGCGCCCTGGTGACTTCCAAGCTGACATCGCCAGAGGGCAAAGAGAGGCCTCTGGTGGCGCACGTCGAAGCCGGATTGCGTTCCGGTGACCGCTCCATGCCGGAGGAAATCAACCGCATCATTACCGATCATCTTTCCGACCTGCTGTTCATTACCGAAGAGAGCGGCTTGAAGAATCTGGAGCGGGAAGGCATTTCGCAGGACCAGATTTTCTTTGTGGGCAACACCATGATCGATTCGCTGATGGCCTACCGTGCCAAGGCCGATCAGTCCACGGTGTTGCAGCGCGTAGGAGTACGCCCGGAGGGCAACGGCGCCGGTCAGCCTTATGTTCTGTTGACTCTGCACCGCCCGGCCAACGTGGACAATCCCGAGAGCCTGCTGGAAATTCTGGAAGGCTTGAAAGACCTGGTGGCGAGCTATCCCATCGTTTTCCCGGCGCACCCCCGCACTCAGAAACAGATCCAGCAGTTCGGCTTCAACCAGTACTTCAATTTCGCAGGGGAAGGTAAGCCGGCCAAAGCCGGAGCCTCCCGCGGCATCACCCTGATCGAGCCCCAGGGCTATCTCGACTTCCTTTGCCTGATGAAAAACGCCCGGCTGGTGGTGACCGATTCCGGCGGCATTCAGGAAGAGACCACCGGCTCTCGGCGTGCCCTGCGTTACGGTGCGCGACAACACCGAGCGCCCGGTGACGGTGGAGGCCGGCAGCAATGTTCTGGCGGGCACGAGCCGCGACGGCATCCGGCAGGCCATTCGCCGCCAATTGAGCCACGCGCCAAAAAATGTCGTTCCTTATCTTTGGGACGGCAAGGCTGCGCCCCGCATTCTGGAAATTCTGCTGCGTCAGAACCGTCCAGCGGTTGCCTCCGACACCGGAGTGCACGCCGCCATGACCCACTGAAGTCACTTGCAGCCGATGAAAGAAAGCATACAAACTGAGGTACAAGTGCTGGGAAAAGAACGACATGCGGCGGGACACTCATCCGCTTCGTTGGCCTCGCACAAGGAAAAAGCGAAACTCATGTACACGACAGCAGCTGTGAAAATGCAAAGGAAAACCGCCGCAGTGCCTAAAAAGATCTGGATCGATCTGGAAAACTCGCCCCACGTTCCGTTCTTCAAGCCCATTATCGAAGAACTGGAAGCGCGCGGGCATACCGTGATCCTGACGGCGCGCGATTGTTTCCAGGTGTGCGATCTGGCGGACATGTTTCAGATGAAGTACAAGCGCATCGGCCGCCACTACGGCAAGAACAAGGTGGCGAAGGTGGCGGGGCTGGGAATCCGCATTCTGCAGATGACCCCGGCTACCCTGCGGGAAAAGCCCGATCTGGCGCTGTCTCACGGTTCGCGTTCGATGTTCCTGTTGTCGTCCGTGCTCAAGATTCCGACCCTGACCATCTTCGACTACGAGCATTCCAAGTGGCTGGGAATTTTCAAGCCCACCTGGGTGATGGCTCCCGACATAATTCCGGCGGAGTCGGTCTGCGCCGTGGGTATTCCCGAAGACCGGCTGTTGCGCTATCCCGGAATCAAAGAGGACGTGTACGCGCCTTCCTTCCAGCCTGACCCGTCGCTGCGCCAGCGGCTGGGAATCGAACCCAACGCGTTGATGATCACCATGCGTCCGCCGGCCACCGAGGCTCACTATCACAATCCTGAGAGCGAACTGCTGCAGGATGCGGTGTTCGAAATGATGTCGAAACAGCGCGACGCCCGCATGGTGCTGGTGCCGCGCACCCCCAAGCAGGGCGCTGAAATCCGCAATCAATGGCCGAAGTTGTTCGAGACTGGCCAGGTGATGATTCCGGAGCAGGTGGTGGACGGGCTGGACCTGATCTGGGCCTCGGACCTAGTGATCAGCGGCGGCGGCACCATGAACCGGGAAGCGGCCGCGCTGGGAGTTCCGGTGTACAGCATCTTCCGCGGCAAGATTGGAGCGGTGGACCGTTATCTGGCGGATGTCGGCCGCATGGTGCTGCTGGAGAGCGCCCAGGATGTGCATGACAAACTGAAGCTGGTGCGGCGGCACCGCACCAATTCGCCCGACTCTGGCGAGCGCACCACCCTGAATACCGTGGTGGACAACATTCTCTATGCCCTGGAGCACCAATGATCTCGGCCCCGCAAGCCACCCGGGCGCAGCAGGCGTCCGATACCGCGACAGTAATTGATCTCGCCCTGCGCGGCCTACCCCGGATGCTCGATCCTGAGCGCCGGCTGTTCTGCTACACCCTGCGGCAGGCGGATGGGAGCATGGTGCGGGAGGGCATCTCTCCGCGTTACACCATGATGACCCTGCTGGGCCTGCACCGGCTGGAGCAGAGCGGGCAGAAGTCTTCGGTTGAAATTCTTCCCATTCTCGAAGGCATGATCGACGATACGCGCTGGATCGAGGGCATGGGCGATTTGGGATGCCTGCTCTGGACCTGCGCCGTGATCGCGCCCGAGCGGTATGCAGGATTAGCCAAAAAAGTGGATGCGCCGAACGCGCCCCAACGTTTTCAGGACGGCCGTGATGGCATCACCATGGAGTTGGCGTGGTATCTGACCGGTCTGGCGTACGGGTTGAATCTTGGCGACTCCAGCTTGCGATATTTGGAGGCGCCGGCCGCCGAGACCTATGCGCGGCTTACCGCCAACCAGGGCGCGAAAGGCGTCTTCGGGCATCAGGCGAAAGCCCAGTCAATCAAGGGAATGTTGCGCGGCAAAGTCGGAAGTTTTGCCGACCAGGTGTATCCAATCTATGCGTTTTCTCAGTACGCCAAGTGCACCGAAGGACGCGAGCCCCTGGGCCGGGCGCTGCAATGTGCCCGCATGATCTGCGAGTATCAAGGACCGTTCGGCGAGTGGTGCTGGCATTACGATTCGGCCAGCGGCAAGCTGGTAGAGAGCTATCCGATCTATTCGGTACACCAGGATGGTATGGCGCCGATGGCGTTGTTTGCCCTGGGCGATGTGACCGGCGAGGATTTCACCGCGTGGCTCGCCAAGGGTCTGAAGTGGATCGGCGGTAGCAACGACCTTCGAGTGGACATGCGCAGCCAGGAGGAAGCGGTAATCTGGCGCAATTTCTATCTTCCCACTGCCGATCGTTATCTTCGCCAGGTACCGGGGTTGGGCGGGGCCTCCCGTCCGGTTGCAATCGAGAAATTGAAGGTGAACCACGAGTGTCGGCCTTACGAACTGGGCTGGGCACTGTATGGGCTGGCCGGGCGTTCGCTTGGCTAATTGCCCGGGTGTCGAATCACTTGGTCCCTGCCGCCTTCCTGATTTCTGCAAAAAGCCCAGCTTTTTGCGGGTTCTGGTACCGCCGGACGCGGGAGGTATGTACTTCCGGCACTGGTTTTTTGGTGGGTTCTGGTTTGTAATTTCCGCAGAAGATCAGCCTCTGTAAGGAATGACACATATGAGACTCCCCCTGATAACAGCGGTTTTGGTGCTTCTGTTCGGCACTAGCGCTTTCGCTTCGACGTATTACGTCGATTTCGCCTCCGGCAGTGATTCCAACAGCGGAACTTCCACCAACAGCCCCTGGCAGCACGCGCCCGGCATGGGAGGCTGCACTGCCAATTGCGCATCCGCCAGTCCCGGAGCCGGCGACCAGATCATCCTCAAGGGCGGAGTCACCTGGCCCAACAGCGTGTTGACCTGGAACTTCAAGTGGCGCGGCAGCAAAGGCAACGAAATCTATATCGGCGTGGACCAGAGCTGGTACGCAGGCGCTTCCTGGAGCCGCCCGGTGATTGATGCGGGCAAGAAAACTTCCGGACCGGCCAATCTGATGATGGATCTGCAGAACGCCGACTGGGTGACCGTGGATAACCTGGAATTCACCGGCATGTACTGGGACGGTTCGGCGAGCGGCGGCTTCCATAGCAACCGTCTGCTGCACCTGGCGCAGGCCGACGGGGTCGAGATCAAGAACTGCTACTTTCACGGCTGGAGCCACTCTTCGAGCACCGGCGACGGCATGACCGTGGTTCTTGGCGATACTCACTTTCCTAACCAGGCGCCCAACAGCTCGTTCCATGACAACGTGATTGACGGTTCCGATGGCGACCGCATCTCCGGCGCCTGCATGTACGGCGGGCCTCCGGTGATCTACAACAACGTCTGCCGCGCAGTTTCGAATGGCTACATTTTGAACGGGGTAAAGCTGTTTCACGACAACCTGATCGAGAACATCGCGCGCTCGTTCAGTTCGGGCGTGCACGTGAACGGCTTTGAATCCAATTGCGATGACGGGCTGCTGTTTTACAACAACGTGGTGCGGCACACCGATATGAATCTGCCGGGCGCGACTTCTCCCGCCGGAATCGTGGTGTGGTCGGCGCCGGCCGGAGGCAAGACCTCTTACATCTTCAACAACGTGATCTATGACGGACCCACCACCCAGGCCAACACCTTCAACATTGATCCGGGCGATATCAGTTGCGCCGGGTCTGGAACCGGCACTGCGGTGGTCTACAACAACACCATGGGCTGCGGACCGGCGGGGTCAGAATCCGGAGTATGCGTCCGCAAAGTGCACTCCACCGGCGTCAACGCGGTGATTACCAACAATCATTTCATCACCTCGAACTCCAGCTACTTTACCGCGGGCGGCACGATCACTACGTCAAACAATGTGAAGGAGTCTGCCAGTCAGGCGATCAGCGATGGGTTTGGGGTGGCGGCGAACACCGCGGCCTACGCTCTGCCAACCGACGCATCGGCCCCGACTGCCGGGGCGGGCGCCAACCTGAGTTCGTCGTGCACCGGAGCGCTGGCTGGACTGTGCACCGACACCAGCTACGCCTGTTCCTACAATGTGGCCAATCACACCGTGAGTTGCCCGGCGAGAACTCCGGTGGCGCGGCCCAGCGGTTCGAAAGCCTGGGACGTGGGAGCCTACAGTTCCGGGAACAGTTCGAGTCCGGCCAATCCTCCGTCGCCGCCGACCGGTCTGACCGTGGTGGTCCAGTAGCAAATGAGAACATGGCAGAATTGATTGCCGGATCGCGAATCCAACACTGGTTTCGCGGTCCGCGCAGTCGCCGTGCTAGTCGGCGCTGAGGACTGCAGCGCCAGCGTGAAATTGCTCACAACTTCAATCGAACCTGCCCGGCCATAATCGATTCGCTCCCCAGCGATTCCCACACTGAAAATTTAGGAACCAACTGTCCTGATGAATCCTGTAAATGCAGCCTCCCGCGGACTGAGCAATGGGACTGGAGTCTCACCGTTGCGGCCGGTTCCGGTGTCAGATATCGAAGTGCGTGTGCTTCGCAGCCCGCAAGAGGTCGAGGATATCCGGGGGATCTGGTCCTCGTGGAAAACCGACCGCGATGGTCAGATTGATTTTTACTTGAACGTGGTGCAGGCGCGGGACGGGGTAATGCGGCCGCACGTAATTCTGGTGTATCGCAATGGGAGGCCTGCGGGCATGCTGGTAGGCCGGTTGGAGCGCACGCGGCTGAGTTCGAAAATCGGCTATTTACACTTTCCCGTCCCGCTGCGGCAACTGACGTTCGGGTTTCGCGGGTTGCGGGGCAATCCTGACGCTGAAATCTGCCGCGCCCTGGTTACATCGCTCAGGGAGTCTTTAAGACGCGGGGAAGCCGATACCGCGTTTCTGCACGACTCGGAGCCCGACAGCGCGCTGCACCAGCTGTGTCTTGAGCTGCCGGGCTTTCTCTCGCGCGACCATCTGCCGGCGCTGGACAAACATTACTTTATGAATCTTCCGGAAAACATCGAGCAGGTGTTTGCCGGGCTATCGCGCGACCACCGCTCGGAATTGCGGCGCAAGGCCAAGAAGCTGAATGCCGCATTCGAAGGCCGGGTAAAAGTCGAGTGTTTCCGCGCGCCGGATGAGATTGAGGCGGCCATCCCGCAGATCGAAGCGGTCGCCAAAAAGACCTACCAGCGTGGCATCGGAGTGGGGTTCGCTGATACCCCGCAAATGCGGCGCCGCCTGCGTTTCTGCGGCGAGAAAGGCTGGCAACGGGCCTTTCTGCTGTCGCTTGATGGCCGCCTGGCGAGCTTCTGGCTGGGCACGGTGGTGGATGGTGAGTTCATCAGCGATTGCCTGGCTTTCGATCCCGCACAGGGCGCGTATTCTCCCGGAACCTTTCTGATGGTGAAAGTGTTCGAGGCATTGTGCTCAGAGGGAGTACGGCAGATTGACTTCGGCACCGGCGACGGCCGGTATAAAGCGCGTTTCGGCAATGCTGACCGGCTCGACGCTCCCCTGTATATTTTCGCGTCGCACCCGAAGGGCATTCTGCTGAACCTGATTCGTACCGTAACTGATGGCATCGACTCCGGTATTAAATCGGCGCTGCAGCGGACCCATCTTCTCCCCAAAATCAAGCGACTCTGGCGGATGCGGGCGGCACATGCTGCGGAAGCTTAACCTCGGCGCTGAACACGCTATTGGGCTGGCAGAGCGTTGTGAACTTTGGTAACGCGCTTTTGATGGGAAGGACTAAAACCTAAGTAACGACGAAGGGCATGTACTTGTGGGAGATTCTTTCCGTTTCCCAGCTGTGGTACTGTCGCTGAAGATTCACAAAAATGGAGTTCTCAACGAGATTCCCACAATGACAAATAACTTCCCCCGTCGGTACGTGTCCCCGACTCATCTGTTCGGACAACTCCTCTTCGTGTCGAAGATCTTACTGCCACTCATAATTTTCAGCGCGCTGTGTTTGCCCGCGGCGCACGCTTCGGCCGGCGATATTTATCTCGCGCAAAATGCGGCCGGGGGCGCCAGCGGAGCGGCTTGCGGCAGCGCGCAAGCGGTGAGTTTTTTCAATTCCTCGAGCAACTGGGGAAGTGGCGCCAACCAGATCGGGCCGGGAACCACCGTGCACCTTTGCGGAACCATCGGCACCTCTCTGCGGGCGCAAGGTTCGGGCGCGGCGGGGAATCCGGTCACCATTCTGTTTGAGGCGGGTGCCAAGATCAGCCAGCCGGTGTGCGGAACTCCTTCCGGCGGAAACGCGACCACCTGCCTCGACCTGGGATCGCGCAGCTACATCACGGTGGACGGCGGCAGCAACGGCATCATTGAATCGACCGGCAACGGCACCGGGCGCGCCAACCAGCAGGATTACAACCTGGCGATCAATGCCCGCAGCACTTCGCATGTCGAAATCAAGAACCTGCTGATCCAGAACATGTACGTGCATACTTCGACTTCGGACGGCGGCGGCCGTGACAACGGCGGTTGCGTGATCTACTACAACGCCAACAACCTGCACATTCATGATGTGGTCGGCCATGATATGCGCTGGTGCTTCACCGGCAACGACATCTCGAACATCGAGATCGATCACACCGAGGTGTATAACGTCGATCACGCGATTTCCGGCGGCGCTAATACCCCGGGATCGACCTCCAGCAACCTGCGTTTCCACGATAATTACTTCCACGACTACGCCAACTGGGACATCAGCTCCGGCGGCTTCCACCACGACGGTTTCCAGATCTGGGCGCTCACCAACGGCGGGAATTCCGGCAACAATGGCGTGGTGGACGGGCTGTACATCTACAACAACCTGCTGGGCGGCAACATGGGGGTGAATCACACCGGGCAGATCTACCTGATGGATTCGATCACCAATGCCTACATTTTCAATAACGTGATCGTGGGCGACCCCGCTACTCCGCAGCCGGTTTATGCGCTGATCCGGGTGGATGGCTTGCCGGGAGATAACTCGGTCGGGCCGGTTCACGTGTTCAACAACACCATCATCGGCAGCAATAGCGGCTACGCCATGTGGTTCACCTACCAGAACAATCTCTCGGTGAAGAACAACGTGGTCTCGGGCAACAGCCGCCTGTTGCAGATCGACAACTCCACGCTGGCTCCGGGCGGAGTGGACAACAACGTCTACGGCAGCGCGTCCTTTGCCTGGAACAACGGCACGGCGAGTTCGCTGTCGGCCTGGCAGGGCAAGACCGGGCAGGAAGCGAACTCCAAGGTGGTTTCGAGCCTGGGCGTGAACAGCACGGGCGTCCCTTCGGCAGGGGCGGCGGTGATTGGAGCCGGCGCCAACCTGACCAGCGCGGGCGTCGCGGCACTCAACTCCGACAAGGCGGGCAGCGCCCGGCCGAGCAGCGGAGCCTGGGATGCTGGAGCCTATCAGTTCGGCACCAGCGCAGCCCGTCCGGCAGCGCCGACCGGCTTGACCGCAGTGGTGAATTAGTCCGGCATAACATATCTACACGGTCCGGCGGAGCAGTCGAGTTCTCGGTAAGACATACGAGAAACGCCTCTCCGCTGAGGCCGGTTCCAACAGAAACGCTCTCCCCTACCGACCCCTTCTTTTCGCCACACCGCGAGCTTTTGAACCGCAAGCCACTACTGAACCGCTGAGATCTTTACTGAGAGCCCCGCGCCTCATCGTATTGCTTGAGCGATAACCTAGATTCCGTGTCTACCTCGACATCCATGGCGCCTGAAGCCGCTTCAGTGAACCGCAAGCTGGCGGTCACCATTGGCAAGAATGCTGTCTCGCTGGTGGTGCTGAACTTCGTGCAGGTGGCGACCCGGCTGATCACCGTCCCCATCATCATTGCCCACCTGGGCCTGGGCGGATATGGCATCTGGTCGATCATCATGGCCAGCGCCGCTTACATGCGGTTTGGCAGCGCCGGGCTGAAATCGGCGTTTCAGAAATACGTAGCCGAGGCCACCGGAAACCAGGACTACGACCATGCCAGCCGCCTGCTGAGTACGGGCGCGGCGGTGATGACCGGACTGTCGTTGATTGGTCTGCTGCCGGTCGCGCTGTTGTCGCATTGGATGGCCACAGCGATCGGAGTTCCTCACGAATTCCTCAACGCCACCGCGCATTCGTTCACTATTCTGGCCTTCATCATGATGCTCTCGAATGTCGGGGGCGCATATGAGTCGATAATCAGCGGCGGCCACCGCATCGATCTGGTGGCGAAGTTTGGCGTCATTCTGACCGTGGGAGAGAGCATCGGCATCGTCGCCTCCATGTATCTGGGCTACGGACTGCTCGCCATGACTGTTGTGATGGCGGTTTCCGAGTTCCTGCGCGTCACCTGCTGCTATGTGTTCGCCTCGCGCATCGTGCCCGAAGTTCATGTGAGCCAGCACTACGTATCCCGCAGCGTGCTGCGCGAACTGGCGCGCTTCGCCGGAAGCTACCAGATCGTCAACGTGCTGGAAGTGATTTACATGGCCATCATGCCGGTGGCGATCCTGAAGTTCTTCGGCGCGACCGCAGCCGGGGTTTATGCCATCAGTGACCGCATGATCGGGGTGGCGCTGATGGTGCAGGAGTCGTTGCTGCTGCCGCTTCTGTCCGGCGGGACCATGGTTTATGCCTCGGGCTCCGCGGAGAAGATGCGGTTGCTGATCGCCAAGGCCTTCAAAGTGGCTTTCACCTTCACCATTCCTTTACTAGCCTTCGTGGGGGCGTTTGGCACCATCGTATTGATGGCCTGGACCGGGCAGAGCGAGCCCATTTTCCGCGTCGGCCTGTGGATCATTTGCGGAGCCGGCTTCTTCAAATCCATCTCCCGGGTGGCGTTGATTCTCTACCGTTCGACCGGGGGCGCGGTCATGGATCTGGTGCGCGAAGGAGTGCGCATTGGAGCGGTGCTGATTGCGGCCGTCCTGGGCGCGCGGCTGGGATATTACGGAGTGCTCGGCGGCTTGGCCGTGGCCGAATTCATCGGGCTGGCGGTGATGCTGGCGACCCTGAACCAGGTGCGGGGCTTCCGCGTCTCCAGCTTGTTGCCGGACGCGCTGAAGTTGATGGCGGCCACCGCGGCGGTGATTGCGGCCAGTTTCCTGATGATCCATACCCCTCTTCCCTGGGCGATGGGACCGCGCTGGGCAGCGCTGGTGCGCCTGGCTGAGGTCTCGATCACCTGTCTGATCTTTGCCTGGCCGGTGATCACCGTGACCAATTTTCTGACTGCTTCGGAGCGGAAGATGATATGGGAGGTGATTGTCCACCGCCAGAAGCCGGTGCTGCGGGAATCCTAGTCAATCTGCGGGTTTCAGGGCCACCCGGAACCCGAGCTGAATGCTATGCTGAAGCAGGTGGGCCAGGCGCGGGGAATCGTGGGGATTCCGCGCGGAAGCGGGAGTGGAAACCAGCCGCCCCCAAGAGCATGCCGCCAGCACCAACCCTAGAAGTGGCTTGTTGACGTAGATGGATATTACCAAGAGTCATTATTTCGGGGCGGCCGGTGAAACCAGCCTGAACGCCGCAGCGGTCGTGATCCTGATCATCGCGATCATTCTGGTGTTCGCCCTGAAGCGGAAATACATTTTTATACCGGTGCTGATCGCATCGCTGCTCATTCCGCTGGAGCAGCAGCTCATGCTCGGCAGTCTGCACTTTACCCTGGCCCGGATCATGCTGCCCTTCGCCTGGTTCCGCATGCTGATCATCCGGGTGCGGCAGGGCCGCTCGGGGTTTCGCTGGAATTCGCTGGACACGGTATTTACCTCCTACGTGGTATCGAACGCGGTGCTGTATTCGATCCGCTGGGGAGAGGTCGGCGCGGTGGTGAACCGGCTGGGCTTCGCTTACGACGCGCTGGGCATCTATTTCCTGATTCGCTTCTGCCTGCGCGACATGGAGGATGTGGACCGCCTGGCGAAAACTTTCGCCTGGGTGGTGATCGTGCTCGCGGCCTTCATGGTGAACGAGCAGATCACCCACACGAACCTGTTCTCGGTGTTCGGCGGAGTTCCGCTGCATACAGAATTGCGCGACGGTAAGCCCCGGGCGCAAGGGCCTTTCTCCCACACTCTGACCGCGGGCACGTTCGCCGGTACGCTGATGCCGGTTTTCTACGGTTTGTGGTGGCAGAACAAGAAAAAGAAGAAGAACAAGCGGATTGCCATCGCCGGCACTGCGGCCGCGGTTGTGGCTGCGTTTTGCACCATGTCGAGCACTCCGGTCTTATCGGTCGTGTTGGGAGTGTTCGCATTTTCTCTTTGGCGGTTCCGGCGATATCTGGGCTGGATGCGGCTGGGCTTGGTCGGAATGCTGATCGCGCTGCATATCGTCATGAACGGGCCAGTCTGGTCTTTGATTGGCAAGATTGACCTGACCGGATCCTCCTCGTCCTACCACCGCTTCGAACTTGTGGACCAGACCATCCGGCGCTTCGGGGAGTGGTGGCTCGACGGCACAGGGAACACCAACAACTGGGGCTGGGACATGTGGGACACCGCCAATGCCTACGTGAATTGCGCTACCGATGCAGGTCTGCTGACGTTGCTGCTGTTTATTGGAGTGATCTGGGTCGGCTTTCGCCGGCTGGGAGTCATGCGAAAAGCCTGGAGCAGCTCGAACCCCGAGAACGCGCGCCGCTTGTGGGCGCTGGGATGCATGCTGTTCGCCACCGCCGTGTCGTTTATCGGCATTATGTACTTTGACCAGACTTCGTTTGCCTGGTTTGCCGAGCTGGCCATGATTGCCAGCGCAGTTTCGCTGCGGCCGCCGCGCAAAGTGCGTCCGTCGGCGGAACCGAAGCAGGAAGCTCTGCCGATGAACGTCCCGCAGGTGCAGAGCGCAGCTTTTTCCTGAAAGTCGGAGCATTCTCTTCAATCGGTAATCTGGTTGTTTCTTACGGCTGACCCATCATGAGTTCAGAACCGAATTCCATGCCGCTGGCTTCCGTCGTGATCGTTTCGTGGAACGCGAAATGCTATCTCGAGGAATGCCTAACCTCGCTTCGGGGTGTGACTGACATCCCGCTCGAAATTATTGTGGTGGACAACGCGTCGTCAGATGGCAGCCCGGAAATGGTGCAGGAAAAGTTTCCTGAGGTCCTGCTGATTCAAAGCGGCGACAATCTGGGCTTCGCCAAAGGCAACAACCTGGGCATTCCGCGCTGCCGCGGCAAGTACATCTGCCTGATCAATTCGGATGTGAACGTTCGTCCCGGTTCGCTAAATGAAGTGCTTACCTACATGGACGCCAATCCTGAGGTGGGTATGGCCGGGCCGCCTTGGCTCACGCGTGATCTGAGTGTCCGGCGCTCCTGCATGCGCTTTCCCACGGTCTGGAACAACTTCTGCCGGGC
Organism: Terriglobia bacterium; assembly: GCA_963798155.1. GTDB lineage: Bacteria > Acidobacteriota > Terriglobia > Terriglobales > Acidobacteriaceae > CAWCSH01. The sequence goes on along the minus strand of CAWCSH010000021.1, from coordinate 7,995 downwards.
GACGGGGATCGATTGTCTTTTCAAATCGGTCGGCGGCCTGCTGATGACCGACTTCAGCCACGATTACACCGCAGACGTGGAAGCCTTGAATGGATGGTTCTGGGTGGTGCGGCGGGAGGCCCTGGCGCAGGTGGGACTGCTCGACGAGCGCTTTTTTATGTACGGCGAGGACCTCGACTGGTGCTATCGTTTTGCCAAAGCTGGCTGGCGGCGGGTGTTTGTCGGCGGGCCTGGGTCGATACACTATGGCGGCTCCAGTTCAGCCGTAGCCCCAGTGCGTTTTTACATCGAAATGCAGAAAGCCAACTTTCAGTATTTCGAGAAGCACCACAGCACACTGGCGTGCTATGCCATCTATGGTACGACCGCCCTGCATGAATTGGTGCGGATCGCGGGTTACGCATTGGTTTACCTGTTCAAGCCAGGGAAGCGTAAAGTTGCGCGGGAGATCATGCAGCGCAGTGTAGCGGTTCTACGCTGGCTGGTGGGCTTCCGCTATCGTCAGCGCGCCTTTGCCGCCGCTGCGGCGGTTTCCGAGCTTCGACAATCCTAAGAACTACCGGCCGAATCGCGGATTTCCTGGTATCCATGCCACCGTTCGACAACCAAAGCTACGTGCTGATCACAGCGGCCCATAACGAGGCCGCTTATATCCGGCACACTCTCGACTCGGTGGCCCGGCAGTCGGTGCTGCCGCAGAAGTGGGTGATTGTCAGCGACCGTTCGACCGACGGCACCGACGAGATTGTGCAGGAATTCGCCAGTAGCCATCCTTTCGTGGAATTGGTGAGGGTAGGCGGGCCTACAGGCCGCAACTTCGGCGCCAAGGTACGCGCGATTTCCGCCGGGTATCAGCGGCTGGATCCCGCCCTGCCCTACCGATTCGTCGGCATTCTTGACGCGGATGTGGAACTGGGACCAACGTATTACAGCAGCGTCCTGGAGAAATTCGAACAGACACCGGGGTTGGGACTGGCGGGCGGCTTCGTGAACGACAAGACCCGCCGGGGCGAGTTCAAGAACCGCCGTTCCAACTCGCAGAGTTCAGTGTGCGGCTCGGTCCAGGTATTCCGGCGCGAGTGCTACGAAGCCATTGGCGGACTGCTGCCACTTAAGTATGGCGGGGAAGATTGGGCGGCTGAAATCATGACGCGGATGCGAGGCTGGACGGTGCAGGCATTCCCGCAACTGAAAGTGTTCCAGCACCGGCCCACCGGAACCGCGGTCAGTTTGATGGGCTATCGCTTCCAGCAGGGAAAGATGGATTTCTGCCTGGGTAGCCTGACCTCGTTTGAAATCGTCAAATGCCTGAAGCGTTTTCCGGAGCCGCCACTGGTTCTAGGAGCCTTAATCCGCATGGCTGGGTTTGGCTGGGCATGCCTCACCTTTGACCCGCGGCAGTTGCCCCAGGAAGCGATTTGCTACTTGCGGCAGGAGCAACACCAGCGCTTGCGGAAAACCCTCAAATTTGGCGGGTCCGCAGTGCGAACCGACATCTGATCGCTTGATTTCGAACCATTCAGCAACTGCCTTGCTTCGGGTTCCAGCAGGTGAAGGACGTACCTGCCAGGAGACCTCTCAGGGCGAGGCAAAACACCTATCATGACTGTCTATCGTATCGATCCGATTGCGGATCCGCGCTGGGGCCAGTTTCTGGAACAGAACCCACGGGCTTCCGTCTTTCATACGCCGGCATGGCTGCGTACATTGCAGAAGACCTACGGGTATGAACCGTTTGCCCTTACTACCTCTGTTCCGGGAACGCCTTTGTCGAACGGAATTCCGTTCTGCCGGATTAAGAGCTGGCTCACGGGCGACCGCCTTGTGTCGGTTCCGTTTGCCGATCATTGCGAACCGCTTTTTGAGGATGCCGGCGAGCTGCAGACAGTGCTGGAGTTCGCGCTGGGCGAGGAGCGTGACAGCTCAAAATACGTGGAGATCCGGCCGCTGCCGTCGCAGCGCTTTGAACTGGAAGCGCAAACCCGCTGGCAGGCGGGGAGGACCTTCCGGCTGCACTTGCTGGATTTGAAGCCGAGCCTCGAGGACCTGTTGCGATCGTTCGACAAGAATTCGGTACAGCGCCGTCTGCGGCGAGTTGCCCGGGAAGAGCTGGTGTATGAAGAAGGATCTTCGCTGGCGCTGCTGAAGAAGTTCTATTACCTGCAGATACTGACGCGGCGCCGTCACAAGCTGCCGCCGCAACCGCTCAGCTGGTTCCGCAACCTGCTGGAATTTCTGGCGCCCCACGCCAAAGTCCGTGTGCTTTCGAAGGGCGATCTGCCTATCGCCAGCATATTCACCCTCTCCTACAACGGCGTGGTGATCTACAAATACGGCTGCTCCGATGCTCGCTACAACAATATTGCGGGTACCGCATTCCTGTTCTGGCAGACCATACAGGAAGCCAAGGCGCAGGGCGCGCATACCTTCGATATGGGACGTTCGGATCTGGACAATCCTGGCTTGATTCACTTCAAATCGAATTGGGGGACGGCGGATTTGGCGCTGACTTACTGGCGCTACCCCGATCCGGCGCCGAGCCCCATTCACTCGCCTTCCAAGAGCAAGGAAATGGCGGGTTACATTCTCTCCCACCTGCCGGACAGCGTACTGGTTCTGTTGGGAAGCACTTTGTACAAGCACGTAGGGTAGCAGTGTTGTTCTTCTTCCGCCTCACTCGAGGCCTGTGGACAGGAGACCAATCGACCAAGGGGGAACCATTCGGTGGCATCGAACATTTCCGAAACACTTTCAAGAGAGAGGAATAAGACCGCAATCTCAGTAACTATGTCCAGCAGCCACAACCCGACGCGCTATGTGATCGTCACTCCGGCGCGGGATGAGCAGGAGTACATCCGCTTCACCCTGGAGAGTGTGGTGGCGCAGACTGTCCGCCCATCGGAATGGATCATTGTGGACGACGGATCGACTGACCAGACTGCGGCAATCGTGAGCGAATACGCCCAGAAGTATCCCTGGATTCGCCTGCTGCGGCGGGCCAACCGCGGCTTCCGCAAGTCCGGTGGCGGGGTGATGGAGGCCTTTCAGGAGGGTTATAACGCGCTGAGCTGCAAGAGCTGGGACTTCCTGGTCAAACTCGACGGCGACCTGACGTTTGACGCGGACTATTTCCAAAAATGCTTCGATCACTTCCAAAAGCAGCCTGACCTCGGGATCGGCGGCGGCAATATTTATCACAAGATTGGCGACAAGCTGAAAGTGGAAAGCGTTCCCAAGTTCCACGTCCGCGGGGCTACCAAGATCTATCGCCGGGCCTGCTGGGAGGCGATCGGCGGCCTCTGGCCGGCGCCGGGTTGGGACACCATCGACGAAACCAAGGCCAACATGTTGCGGTGGCAGACCGAAACCTTTGCCGAACTGCGCCTGCTGCATCATCGCCTGACTGGGACCGCCGGCGGGACCTGGGGCAACATGGTGAAGAACGGAAGGGCCTATTACATCTCCGGTTACCATCCGCTGTTCATGCTGGCACGCTGTGTGTACCGCATACCGCAGCGGCCCTATCTTCTGGGTACCCTGGGAATGCTCTACGGATACTGGAAGAGTTACTTCGATAAGACCCAGCGGGTGCAGGACCCCGACCTGGTGGAGTATGTGCAGCGCCAGCAGTTGCGGCGGTTGCTAGGCAAGCAAACCATCTGGCGCTAGCCAGAACGCGGCCTGGCATGTTCGTTAAGGAGTATCGCGGAAGCGAGTCTTTCATGTGTGGAATCTGCGGCAAACTGAATTTTGAACCAGGTGCGAGCGTCGATCGCGCCGTGTTGGGCTCCATGCTCGACAGCATTCGTCATCGGGGTCCGGATGACGATGGCGCATTCTTTGACTCTCAGTTCGGCATGGGTCAACGGCGGCTGTCGATCATTGACCTCAGCACCGGCCACCAGCCGCTCTCGAATGAGGACGAGACGATCTGGATTGTTTTCAACGGAGAGATCTACAACTATCGCGAGCTGCGCGCCTTCCTCGTTCAAAAGGGCCACGTCTTCAAGACCCAGACCGATACCGAGGTGATTGTCCACCTCTATGAGGAATTGGGACCGGGCTGCGTGGAGAAGCTGCGCGGCATGTTTGCCTTCGCGATCTGGGACCAGAAGACCAAGACGCTGTTTCTCGCCCGCGACCGGGTGGGGATCAAGCCTCTTTACTACAGCGTAAACGGGCAGTCGCTATGGTTTGCCTCAGAGATCAAAGCCATCCTGGCCGATCCGGCGGTGCAAGGAAAGGTTTCTCCGCAGGCCATCGATCGTTTTCTGACGTTTCTTTTTTTGCCGGGCGCGGAGACGCTTTTCGCCAACGTGTCGAAGCTTCCTCCCGGCCACTACCTGCTGGCGAGAGACGGCAAGATCAGCGTGCAGCAGTACTGGGACCTGGAGTTTACCGATGATTCAGCCTCGCTGAGCGTCCGGCAGGCGGAAGAGAAGTTGCACGCCATGCTGTCGGAAGCGGTCGAGCTGCACATGATCGCCGATGTGCCGGTCGGCATTCTGCTCAGTGGAGGTGTGGATTCCACCGCCATGCTGAGCTATGCGGTGGAGAAGACCGATCAGGCCATCAACAGCTATACCATCGGCTTTTCTGAGCCTGGGATCGCGGACGAGCGCCCGTATGCCAAGATCGCCGCCCAGACTTTCGGGGCCCGCTACCATGACATGACCATCAGCGCGCGCGACTTTGTGGATTTCATGCCGCGCTACGTCTGGCACATGGAAGAGCCAGTGTGCGAGCCTCCGGCGGTAGCCATGTACTACGTTTCGAAGCTGGCGCGGCAGGATGTGAAAGTGCTGATTTCCGGGGAAGGTGGAGACGAAGCCTTTGCCGGTTACAGCAATTACCGCAACCTGCTCTGGCTGGAACGCGCCAAGCGCCTGGTCAAACCGCTGAACGGTTTCAGTGGAAAGGGTCTGGCGGTAATCAACTCGATGCTGCACTCCGAGCGGGTCGCAAAATACGTGCCGCTCATGGATGCGCACTGGCCGGATTATTACTACACGCGGGTTTCCGGTCCCTATCGTTATTTCAACAGCGAGTGGCAGAGCCTGTATTCGAGCCAATTTGCCGGCCAGGTCGATAAGCAGTGGTCGCTGGGGCCGGTGCGGCAATTCTTTTCCAAAGCCAAGAATTACGATCTGTTGAACCAGATGCTCTATGTGGACACCAAGACCTGGCTGCCCGATGACTTGCTGATTAAAGCCGACAAGATGACCATGGCGAACTCACTGGAGCTGCGGGTTCCGCTGCTCGATCACAAGATTCTTGAGTTCGCGGCGTCATTGCCGTCGAACTTCAAGGTGCATAATTTCACCACCAAGTTCATTGCCAAGCGGGCACTGTCGGGACGCGTGCCCCGGGCCATCCTCGACCGCCGAAAAGCCGGCTTCCCGGTGCCATATGAAATGTGGCTGCGCAAAGACCTGCGCGACTGGGTGCACGACCTGCTGCTCGACAGCAAGACAATTTCGAGGGGCTACTTCAAGGCCAGCGCCGTGGAAGACCTGATGGCCAGGGATCAGAAGCAGGGTGGGTACTCCAAGGAAATCTTCAGTCTGGCGACGCTCGAGTTGTGGCATCGCAGTTTCGCACCATAGCTTTCAGGGCAGGATTTCGCAGCCCAGCCGCACACATGTCATTACGCAACATCCCCGGACGCATTGTTTGGAGCCTGCCCATGAGTTTTGGCGTGGCTAATCTCATGGGGCCGGGTTATGGCCTGCGCTGTGTGCTCTTTCACGATATTTCCGACCAGCCTTCGCCCTTTACCGACAACTTGGGAGTCACCCTCGGTACGCGCGATTTCGAAGCCCGCATCAAATTCCTTGCGGAACACTACCATCCGGTTGGACTCGATGCGGTGCTGGGACAATCGAATGCCGCCACCGTGAAGCGGCCGGTGCTGGTCACCTTCGACGATGCCTATGCTTCGGTCGCCCTGCACGCCGCTCCGATCTGCCGCAAGTACAACGTCCCAGCGGTGTTTTTCGTAAACGCCTCGCTGGTTGGGAATCAGGAGTTGGCGCTGGACAATCTGGTTTGCTACGTGGTCAATGTGCAGGGAATGGATGTCATCAACCGCGCCGCCGAGGATGTCGCGCCGGGTACCGGTTTGAAGCTTACCTCCATGGGCGAGGTTTTCAGCGAATTTCTTCCCACACTTTCGCTCCACGACCGCGACAAATTCCGCACGCTGCTGTGCGCAATGGCGGGTATTGATACCGCCGAGCTCGCCCGCAAGCAGCAGCCTTACGTGACCGTCGAGCAGTTGCAGGCGCTGGCGTCCTCCGGTTTCGAGATCGCCAATCACACTTATTCTCACGTGCACTGCCGGGTGCTTTCGGGCAAGGGATTTGAGATGGAGATAGACCAGAACAAGCTGAAGCTTGAGACCATGCTGGGCCGTCCGGTGCGGGCGTTCAGCGTGCCGTATGGGTTTTCGGCGGACCTGACGCCGGGCCTCGCCGCCCACCTCCGCGGTACTGGACACGAGGCGGTCTTTCTGGTGGAGAGCCGGGCCAACACTTCGAGCACCGACCTGCGCCGTCTGAATCGGGTCAGCGTGCGCACAACTTCGGACGCCGACTTCTTCGGGGAGCTGGAAATCCTGCCTCGCATGCGGTCCATCAAGGACCGGCTGGCAGGAAAAGGCGTTTCAGCGTAAACCGCGGCGTGTCGTATCGAGTCTGTCTCGTTTTTTTGGGACTCGGCTCATATCAACCTGATTAGAAGCCTTCAAAGCAAGAGTATTATGGCAAAGCTCAAAATTCTGTTGATTACTGGTGACGGCAGGGAACAGCGTTACGTTGCCAACCAGCTTACGCGAAAGGTCGATTTAGCGGGAATCATCGTCGATCACGGAAAAACTATAGGCAAGCTGGGAAGGGTTCGACAGCTTTTTCGGCGGTACACATTTGTGCAACTGCTAGGCCGCGCCGTACTGGCACTGCTGCACAGATTGTGGAAGGATGCCGAGAGGCGAAAAGGGAGCCTCAACACCATACTTGGGGAGCAAAACTGTTCGGAATTCACCCGTCCGGACCTCCTGCGCCATGTGAAAGGTATCAATTCTCCCGAAGCCATCGAACTAGTTGCATCCTATGCCCCTGATGTGATTCTGGTCTTCGGTACCGGGGTAGTAGGGAAGAAAGTTCTGTCTCTCGCGCGTGTACTTTGCCTGAACCTGCATACCGGCATCTCGCCCTACTATCGAGGAGCCAATTGTACTTTCTGGCCGATACATAACCATGAGCTTCATATGATCGGGGCAACCGTTCACGAGTGCACCATGGAACTGGACGGCGGGGCCATATTTGGAACCGTTCGGGTTCAACTTAGCCCGGAAGACGGAATCTTTGACGTATTTGCCAGATGCTTGAAAGCCGGAACCGATTTGTACGTCGAAAAGGTCTGTCAGCTGGTTTCGCAAGGGCTGGAGGGGACGCCTCAGGATTTCTCGCTGGGAAAAGAATATCGCGCTTATATGCACGGGCTACGAGCCGAGTTGAAGGTTCGTCGGGATATCAGGTCCGGCCTAATCACGGATACGTAAGAGATGCCGCTGCGACAGGCTCAGTGGCTGCTCAGGCTACGTGGTATGGTTCCCCGCTCTTCCGTGGAATCTGCCCGGGGCAAATTTCGGGACGAAAACAACACCAGACATCCGGCCGCAGTTCCAATGGTGTTGTTGATTACATCCGTCCAGAAGTTTTCTAGGGCAGATAAACCTGTAGCGCCTCGATCGCGAGGCTGGTCAGAAAACCGACGACCACGGCGAGAACGGTGGAGCCAACGCCGGATCGCCGCTTCACCAATACCAGGTAAGCCGCGAGCAAAAACCCGTACGGCATGAAACCCAGAAGGTTCACCGCCACGTCATCCAGGTGAGCGAAGCTACCTTTTAGGGAGCCTCAAGAAATATCTTTTGCAGGGCACGTAGACCGTCAACTACCAGATTTTTCTGCGTGCCCCGCGGAGTCGTGAATT
>CAWCSH010000020.1:0-36528 GCA_963798155.1 Terriglobia bacterium | reverse complement strand
CACTTTCCAGTTTTGCGCTGCAATCGCCAATCCTCCCGGAGTGCTCACGTGACACGATTTCCAACTTTTCGCCGGCCGTCCTTGCTTTACCTTTTTAACGGTCATCGCCTTCGCCGCTTTCAGCGCCCTGCCATCGTTGCCGGCCGCGGCCCAATCCTCACCCGGCTCATCTTCATCTGGCCCATCTTCATCTGGCTCACCTTCCCAGGCATCCGCGCACCAACTCACCATCGAGAGCATCTTCGCCGAGGGCGGAATCACCGGCCGAGGTCCGGAAAACGTTCAGTGGAGCCCGGATGGCCATAGCATTTCCTTTATCCAGCGCGACGATTCGGGGGAGCACGGCGAACTGCGTTCGGTGAACGCGTTAACCGGCGAGGCGGCAGTTCTGGTGAGCGAAAGCAAGCTCACCACGCTGGCGCCTTCTGTCAATGACATTAAGAACGAGCGCGAGAAAGAGCGGCTGCGGCGCTATAACGTGGCCTCCTACCATCTGGGCGCCGGACTCGCAAGCACCTGCTCTTCGACGCGCAGAGCCAACTCTGGTACTACAGCCTGGACAACGGCACGGCGGTGCAACTGACGTCGGCGACCGAGGCCAGCGGCGACCCCAAGTTCTCTCCCGGACGGCACGCGGCTGGCCTACGTGCGCAAGCACAATCTCTTACGTGCACGCCGTTTCCGGCGACTCCGAAAAGCAGATCACCAAAGACAAAGGACGAAAATCTTGCTCGACGGCGAGGTGGACTGGGTCTACGCCGAGGAACTGGGGTGCGCAGCAATTATTTCTGGTCGCCGGACGGCAAGGACATCGCGTTTCTGCAAATGGATGAGACCCGTGTGCCTTCGTATCCCATCGTAGATTGGTCGCCGATTCATGCCAAAGTGGATATGCAAAAGTATCCTCAGCCGGGCGATCCCAATCCGCGGTCCGGCTGGGCGTGGTCGGCGCTTCGGGCGGTGGTATGAAGTGGATATCGCTCCACCGATGACGATGACATCTACATTCCCCGCTTCGGCTGGCTGCGCGAGGGCATGCTCTGGGCGCAGGTGCTGAACCGCAAGCAGAACGCATGGATCTTTATTTTGTGGACGCAGCACTCCGGCCACTCGCGCAAAGTTCTGACCGAGTCCGATCCCGATGGCTGGGTCAATGTCAACGATAACTTCCGCGCTTTCAAATCCAGCGGACGCTTTCTGTGGTCGAGCTGGCGGACGGGCATACGCAGCTCTACCTCTACAGCTTCGATCAGCCAGATCCGCTGGCTGCGGACGCCAAGCTGGAACGCCAGCTCACCCAAGGCGATTTTGAAGTGCTCGGACTGGCTGGGCTCGATGAGGAAAGCGGCACGATCTATTTTTCGTGCAACCAAAACGATCCGCTGCAGAACCAGCTTTATGCGGTGAAGGTGGATGGCTCGGACATGCACCGCGTTTCGCAACCCGATGGCGTGCATGGCGCGCTGTTCGCCAAGGACGGCAAGCATTACGTGGATAATTTTTCCGCGACGGAGCTCCGCCGAAGCTTCCGTCTGTGCGGCGATGGCGAGTGCCAGCACGGTCTGGGAGTCGCGCAGTGTGCAGGGCTACGGTCTGATCGCCCCGAAATTTCTGGATTTCAAGGCCGATGATGGCACCCTGCTTTATGGCGACCTCCTACTCCCGCCGGCGGGCACGGGCCCAGGGCAAGATTCCCGTGATCGTTTACATCTACGGCGGCCCCGCCGGGCAACGTGGTCAACCGCGGATGGCCCGGCAGATCGCGGCCTGTTTCATGAGCTGCTGGCGCAAAATGGTTATGCGGTTTTCAGCGTGGATAATCGCGGCACGCCCAATCGCGACCGCAAATTTCAGATCGCCATCCGGCACCAATTCGGCGCGATCGAATTGAAAGACCAGCTCGCCGCGCTCGATCAACTGTTCGCGCAATATCCCCAGCTCGACCGCAGCCGCGTAGCGATCTGGGGATGGTGGAACGGCGGCTCCATGACGCTGTATGCCCTCACGCATTCCGACGCGTTCAAGGCGGGAGTTTCCGTCGCGCCGGTCACCGACTGGCGCCTCTATGACAGCATCTACACCGAGCGCTACATGGGCCTGCCGAAGGACGAAGCCAAGGCCTACAGACGAGTCTTCCATGCCGAAGGCTGCCGGCAGCTTGCACGGCGCGTTGCTGCTGGTGCACGGCACCAGCGACGACAATGTGCACATGCAGAACAGCATTCAGATGATTGATGCGCTGATCAAGGCCGGCAAGCAGTTCCGCTTCATGCCGTATCCGGGCAAGACCCACGGCATCGCCGGCACCGCCGACCGCGACCATCTGTTCCACATGATCGAAGATCATTTCGAGCGTGAACTGAAATGATCCCGCTGTAATCCCCAAAATGACGCTGTTTTTTTTTTTTAATGAGGATTTAGTGGATAAAGTGCACCGCCTATTTCCCGGCGGCCTGGCCCTTTGCGCTGTCTTCGATTTCGGCCGCCGGGGCGCTTCCCGCCGTACTGGTCAACTGGGCGAGAGCCCGTCCAGCTGGTCTTCGATATCGATATCTTTGAAGATGGCGTAGTTGGCGCGCTTTTCGGTTTTTTCGAAGCCGCTCTCGCGTCCCGCGACGATGATGACGGGAATGCCGGCGGTGCGGGGCTCAGCTTTGACCACGCCGATGAGTTCGCTGCCGGTCATGCGGGGCATTTCCATGTCGGTCACGATCAGGTCGGGGGTGAGGGACTGCAGAAGTTCGGCAGCTTCGGCCCCGTTGGTGGCGGCGCGCACCGAGTAGCCGCGCGCTTCAAGGAAGCGGCAGACGGTGTGCCGAATCAGCATGGAATCGTCCACAACCAACGCTAAAAGAGACATTTCCCCATCCGGGAAAAGGAGGTTCCCCGTGCCGAAATTAACAAATTCTCACTGGCATCTACAACAGAAACTGTCTGCATGTGATTACCTTGGTGACAGTTAGCCAATTCTGAGGTCATCAATGAGGATCGAAGGGGGATGTGTCAGGAGACGAGCTCCGTCGTCAGCGCAGACGGAAGTCGGCTTCGGCGGTCACTCTCGGGTGTCTGCGTCTTTAATTTTGGTGTCCTCGATGGTCATGTCGCTGAATTCACTGGAGTCGAAGATATCTCCGCATTCGAGGCATTCCACAAATTCCGCATCCTCGTCGCGGGAGACGACTTGCACGCGCGGGTGCTTGCACTGATTCATACCGTTCTTCTCGGAGGATTTCGTCGGCGGGATTGAAGTCATAAATCCGGATTTTGAATTCCCTGCCCGAGCGGGCCCAGGGTGCTGTTTCACCGGAATTTGCGGGTATTTTAGCCCGGACTCGTGGCTTGTCAAGTATCCGAAGAGGGATTTATGCAGAACCCCACTCTCCCGCGCAGGCTATCGCGTTTCCGTGGTCGAAGGGAGAAGCCCCATTCCGTCCGGGGCTCTGCCCGCACCTGATTACCTAAACTGCTCAACCTGTGCGAGTTACCGTTCAGTGCACCAGGCCGCAATTCCCTGCATGGGGTTGCAATCCCGGGGCAGGCTCTCTAGAATACCTATATCCGACTAAACGAGTCGGATTTCTGGAAGCAGGGTCAATAGCAGTCGCGATGCTGAGGCTAAGCAAAAAAGCTGATTACGGCTTGATGGCGATGAATCATCTCGCCGAGCACGCGGACCAGGGGTCATGCAGTGCAAAGGAACTGGCGGAGTCGTATCACATTCCGCCCGAACTGCTGGCCAAGATTCTGCAGCGCCTGGTGAAAGCCGGGCTTCTGCATTCGCAGCACGGCACCAATGGCGGCTACACGCTGGCCCGCGATCCGGCCACGATCAGCGCCTTTGAAGTGATCCGGGCGATTGACGGCCCGCTGTTCATTACGTCCTGCGTGACGGTGCGCGGCGAATGCGATCAGAGCGACCACTGCACCATTCGCGAGCCGCTGCGGCGGGTGAACCAGAGTATCGAGAATGTGCTGCGCGGCATCTCTATCTCGGAGATGGCGGAAGAAGTGGACGAAACGAAATTAGTGAGCATCGAGTTCGAAAAGTTCGACAGGAGAAAATGAGGCAATGAGCACCGAAGTAAAGCTTCCTCCCCGGCAGCAGATGAACGAGCAGGCGAACGCGCAGCAGGCCGCGGAGCGCGGCGTGAAGCTGCCAATCTACATGGATAACCATGCCACCACCCCGATGGATCCGCGGGTGCTGGAAGAGATGTTGCCCTTTTTCATGGAGAAATTCGGCAACTCCGCCAGCCGCAACCACTCCTTCGGCTGGGCAGCCGAAGAGGGCACGGAACTGGCGCGCGAGCGCATTGCCAAGCTGATCGGCGCGACCACCAAGGAAATCATCTTCACCTCGGGCGCCACCGAAAGCGACAACCTCGCCATCAAGGGCGTCGCCGAAATGTACCGCGAGAAGGGCAACCACATCATCACCGCCGTCACCGAGCACAAGGCGGTGCTCGACACCTGCAAGCGCTTGGAGAAGTACGGTTACCGCGTCACCTATCTCCCGGTGCAGAAGGATGGCCTGATCGATCTCGACGACCTGAAGCGCGCCATGGATGACAAGACCATCCTGGTCACCATCATGGCGGCGAACAACGAGATTGGCGTGCTGCAGCCCATCGCGGAAATCGGCAAGCTCTGTCACGAGCGGGGCGTCATCTTCCACAGCGACGCGACCCAGGCGGTCGGCAAGGTGCCGATCGACGTGCAGAAGCAGAACCTCGACCTGATTTCGATTTCCGCTCACAAGATGTATGGGCCCAAGGGCGTGGGCGCGCTGTATGTTCGCCGCAAGAATCCGCGGGTGCAGGTTTCGGCGCTGATTGACGGCGGCGGCCACGAGCGCGGCATGCGTTCCGGAACGCTGAATGTCCCCGGAATCGTCGGGCTCGGCAAAGCTTGCGCCATTGCCTCGGAAGAGATGGCGCAGGAATCCTGCAAAATGGCGGGACTCCGCAACCGGCTGCGCGACAGCATCATGAGCCGCCTGGATGAGGTCTACATTAACGGCTCGATGGAGCACCGTCTGCCCGCCAACATCAACATCAGCTTCGCGTATGTCGAAGGCGAGTCGTTGCTGATGGGCATCAACGACATCGCGGTTTCGAGCGGCTCAGCCTGCACCTCGGCGACGCTCGAGCCATCGTACGTACTGAAGGCTTTGGGCGCGGGCGATGACCTGGCACACAGCTCAATCCGCTTCGGGCTGGGCCGCTTCAACACCGAAGCCGAAGTGGACTACGTGGCTGACCGCGTGGTCGAGACGGTTTCGCGGCTGCGCGAGCTTTCTCCGCTATACGAAATGGCGAAGGAAGGCATCGATCTTTCGAAGGTGAAGTGGGCCGCTGAGTGAGCGGGAACTTTGCAGTAGTTTCCGATTCTGGAAATGAGTCCCGCGAGGGCCTTGGTGAATCACAAGCTTAGGAGAGTCAAATCATGGCATACAGCGACAAGGTAATCGATCATTACAACAATCCCCGCAACGTCGGCTCGCTCGACAAGAGCAGCGCCGAAGTCGGCACCGGCCTGGTCGGCGCTCCCGAATGCGGCGACGTGATGAAGCTGCAGATCCGGGTGAATCCGCAGACCAACATCATCGAAGAGGCCAAGTTCAAGACGTTCGGCTGCGGCTCGGCCATCGCATCGTCTTCGCTCGCCACCGAGTGGGTGAAGGGCAAGACGGTGGATGAAGCCATGGCGATCAAGAATACCGAGATCGTGAAAGAGCTCTCTCTGCCTCCGGTGAAGATTCACTGCTCGGTGCTGGCGGAAGATGCCATCCGGGCCGCGATTGGCGACTGGAAGAAGAAGCAGGAAGCCGGCAAGCCGGTCGCCGTCGAAGCGAAGTAAGAGGCGACAGCGGCCCGCGACTTCTTGTGAAAGAAGCGGCCGGGTCCTCGCTCGCGAGGACGGCTCGAACGGATACATCAGTATGACTACAGTAGCTGAACAACCCGCCAAGACCGCTCCCGCCAAAGGCGTACAGGTGACGGAGCGCGCAGTGGCTCGCATTCGCTCGGCCATGGCGAAAGAAGGCATCTCTGCGGAGCAGGGCGGCCTGCGCCTGGGAGTGCAGGGCGGCGGCTGCTCGGGACTCAGCTACAACATCCGCTTCGACAGCCAGCCGCGGGAGCGCGATCGCATCTTCCAGTTTGAGGATGTGCGGGTGTTCGTCGATCCCAAGTCGTTCATCTACCTGCACGGCATGACGCTCGATTACCAGGAAACGCTGATGCAACAGGGGTTCGTGTTCGTGAATCCCAATGCTTCGAAGTCCTGCGGGTGCGGCACGTCGTTTTCGGGTTAGCTTCGGAATAACATCGCAAACGTCCGGATGGGAACACTTCGGGCGTCCTGCGATCAGGTTAAGATTTTTCGCCACGGCGCGCCTGCTCGGTTCCGGTTGCAGCAGCCAGCGTCGTGGTGAAACTGTTTATGGCGGCAAACACCAATACGGCGGCGGTAACCACCGGGGAGTGCTGGTCCTGTGGAGAAATGCGCGCAGCCCATTTCTGCGGCGCCTGCGGCAAGGTACAGCCGCCTGCCCCAGCGGACTTCTTCAGCTTTTTCGGTTTGCCGCGCAAGCTGGAGATTGACACCGCCGCCCTGCAGCGGGATTTTTACGAACTGAGCCGAAAGCTGCATCCCGACGTCTATGTGCGCATCGGCGGCCAGGAGCAGCAGTGGAGTGAGCAGCAGAGTTCGCAGCTCAACGATGCTTACCGCACCCTGAAAGATCCCATCCGGCGGACGGAATATCTGTTGAAGCTGGAGGGAGTGCAACTGGAAGAGCAATCGAAGGCCGCCACGGAACAGGCGCGCGCAACCGGAGAGGCGAAGAAGCAGGTGTTGCCACCGGAGCTTCTGGAAGAGATCTTTGAGCTCAATCTGCAGCTGGAAGAAATGCGCATGAGCAAGAAGATGGGAGAACGCGATCCCGAACTGGTGAAGGAACTCGGAAAGCAGAAGCAGACTTTGGAGTCGCAAATCGACTCCATGTTTACCGAGCTGAAAGGCTACTGGCAGCAATGGGACCAGTTGATCGATCGCGAACCAAGCGACCGCGAACTAAAGGACGGAGAAGTTTCCGCAGACCAGCGAAAGCAGGTTCGCGACAAAATGGTAGACCTGCTGAACCGCAGGAATTATGTACGCAATCTGGTAAGGGATGTGAATGAAGCAGTGGAGGCGTGAACAGTAGTTAGCAATTGGCACTTTGCATTTAGCCACTTGCGGTTCGAGCAGGCATCTACACGGACCCGGAATGGCTAAATGCTAACTGCCAAGTGCTAAATGCGCCGCTCTCCTAAGTTGAATTCGAAACAATGGACAACCCCCGAACGCATCGTCGGCATTGACTTGGGCACGACCAACTCCCTGGTTGCCTTTATGCAGGGGGAGAGGCCTGTGGTTATCCCGGGAGAAGACGGATCGAACCTGTTGCCTTCGGTGGTCGCGCTCGACGAGATTGGCCAGATCATCGTGGGCAACGCCGCCCGCAAGAACCTGATCGAGACTCCGGAGCGAGCAGTCTATTCCATCAAGCGGCTGATGGGCCGCGGCATCGAGGATGTTCAGGACGAGTTGAAGCTGTTCCCCTTCCGCCTGGCGGATGATCTTCAGGCGGGCGAGGTGCTCCGCATTCAAGTTGGGCAACAAGACGTTTACTCCGCCGGAGATTTCCGCGTTCATCCTTCGCCAGCTCAAGCGCAATGCCGAGCGTTTCTTCGGCGCCCCGGTGAGCAAGGCGGTCATTACCGTTCCCGCCTACTTCAACGACGCGCAGCGCCAGGCGACCAAAGATGCCGGGCGAATTGCCGGCCTTGATGTTCTGCGCCTGGTGAACGAGCCCACGGCTGCGTCGCTGGCTTATGGTCTCGACCAGAAAAAGAACGGCATCGTCGCGGTGTATGACCTCGGCGGCGGCACCTTCGACATTTCCATCCTGAAGCTGCACGATGGGATTTTCGAAGTAATCGCCACCAACGGCGACACCCATCTCGGCGGCGATGATATCGACAATCTGCTGCTGACCATCGCTCTCGACGACATCCTCGGTGATCTAAAAATCGATTTGCGGCGCAGCGGCGAGGCGGTGCAGGCGATCCGCAAGGCGGTGATCGAAGCCAAGATTCACCTGTCGCAACACACTTCCGCCACGCTCGACTTCGAACTGCCCGGCGGCAAGCGCTACGAGCGGGAGATCACCCGCGAACAGTTTGAGCAGTTGATTCAGCCCATCATCGACCGGACCGTCGGCCCCTGCAAGCAGGCGCTCAAAGATGCCGGCCTCAAGCCCGAGCAGATTGATGAAGTGGTGCTGGTCGGCGGCTCGACCCGCATTCCGAAAGTAAAGGAAATGGTCGAGGCCCTCTTCGCCGTACCGCGCACACCGGCCTCAACCCCGACGAAGTAGTCGCCCTGGGCGCGGCAGTACAGGCCAATATTCTGGGCGGAGGCTCGGAAGCCACGCAAGACATGCTGCTGCTTGATGTGACTCCCCTCTCGCTGGGAATCGAGGTGGCTGGAGGAGTCACCGACAAGATCATCCTGCGCAACTCGACGATTCCCGCTTCCGCGACCCAGCACTACACCACGCAAGTGGATGGACAGGCGAATGTCGCCATCCACGTGCTGCAGGGCGAGCGCGAACTGGCGAAAGATTGCCGCTCCCTGGCGCGTTTCGATCTGAAGGGGGTGCCGCCAATGCCGGCCGGCATCCCGCGCATTGAAGTGAAATTTCTCATCGACGCTAACGGCATTCTGCACGTGTCGGCGCGAGAGCAGCGCAGCGGCAAAGAGGCGGAGATCGAAGTCCAGCCCAGCTACGGGCTGACCGACGACCAGGTCGAGGGCATGATTATGGAGTCCTTCGACTACGCGGAGGAAGATTTCCGGCAGCGCCAGGTCATTGAAGCCCGCAGCGAGGCTGAAACCATTCTCGCCGCGCTCGAAAAAGGAAAGAAGAGTCCGGCATGGGGACAGCTCACCACCGACGAGAAGAAGCGCATCGCCAGGCAGGAGAAAGCGCTGGCCCAGTCGCAAGGCCGGCGACGACTATCATGCCATCCGCAAAGCCATCGACGACCTCAATCAGGGCACCACGCGGCTTGCAGAACTCATGATGGATAGCGCCGTCAGCACCGCCCTCAAAGGCAAGAACATGGACCAGACAGAATTGGGCGAAGGACCGGAAGCGCCGCATCCCGTGGCCAAGGCGGATTTCGAGTAGAGAACTCAGAAGCTGAGCAAATTAAGAACAGGACAATTCATGGCAGACGAGAAAAACCAGGGATCAGGAGCGGCAACCGTCGAAGCTCCCGGCGAGAATACGGTGCAGGTCACTTTCCTGCCTCAGGGCAAGACGGTGCAGTTTGAGCACGGCAAGCTCCCCTACAAAGATCACGGCAAGCCCGAGTCGCTGCTCGATGTGGCCCTGAACAACCACATCGCTCTCGACCACGCCTGCGGCGGCAATTGCGCCTGCACCACCTGCCATGTGTGGGTGAAAGAGGGCGCGGAGAACCTCTCCGAAATGGATGACGACGAAGCCGACCGCCTGGATATGGCAGCCGATCTTCAGCTGAATTCGCGCCTGGGCTGCCAGGTCGTGATCACAAAGCCGGGCAAAGTGGTCGTGGAAATCCCCGCCTGGAACCGCAACTACATTTCAGAAGGACACTAGTCTCCGCCAATCGTCGAGCGGCGGATGCGCAAAGGAGCGAGAACATGCCGAAAGATTTGACCTGGGACGATGCCGAAGATTTGGGGATCACGCTGTCCGAGAAGCATCCGGACCTCGATCCACTGACGGTCCGGTTTACCGACCTGCACCGCTACGTCACCGAGCTGCCCGAGTTCAAGGACGATCCCCAGAAGTCCACCGAAGGCAAACTCGAAGCCATCCAGATGGCCTGGCACGAGGAGTTCCAGGACCGCTAGGCTTTACCCACCGTCCTCCCCACCGTAACCGGCGCCGGCTCTTCGACTCTCCATCGCTTCCCGCAGAAACTTCGCAGCCTCTTCCGGCGGCGTCGGATTGATGTAGAACCCCGTGCCCCACTCAAATCCGGCCGTCTTGGTCAGCTTGGGCATGAACTCGATGTGCCAGTGATAGTGGTCGTTGTTCGGGTCCTGGGTGGGCGAGCTGTGGATCACCAGATTGTAGGGAGGATTGTCGAGCACCCGGTCGGCCTTGGTCAGCAGCAACTTCAGCGCTTTCGCCAGGTTCTCGAACATGTGCGAGGACGAGTTTTCAAAAGCCGATTCGTGGCGCTTGGGAAGAATCCAAGTTTCGAAGGGAAAGCGCGGAGCGTAGGGGGCGATGGTAATGAAGTCTTCGTTTTCTGCCACCACGCGAGTGCCGGCCTCACTTTCCTGGCGAATTACGTCGCAGAACACACAGCGTTCTTTGTAGATGTAGTACTGCTTGGCGCCTTCGATTTCCTCGGTGACGTAGATCGGCAGAATCGGCAGCGCAATCAGCTGGGAATGAGAGTGTTCGAGCGATGCCCCCGCCGCCTCGCCGTGGTTTTTGAAAATCAGGATGTACTTGAACCGGCGGTCTTTCTTCAGGTCGAGGATGCGGTCGCGAAAGGTCCAGAGAATATCTTCGATCCGCTTGGATGGCAGCGTGGCCAGGGTGGCGTTGTGGTCGGGGGTTTCGATGATGACCTCGTGCGCCCCGATGCCGTTCATCTTGTCGAACATGCCTTCCGCCTGGCGGTTCATGTTGCCTTCGATCCCCAGAGCCGGGAACTTATTGGGGACTACCCGTACCGTCCATCCTGGAGTATCACGCTGGGGCGGCGGCCCACCGTTTGAATTTGGACGGTAGGCCTGAATTTCGGGGGGAGTCTTGGTTTCATTTCCGTAACAGAAGGGGCAGAAGCCGCCTTTGATCTTGATGCTTCGCGGGCGAAATCGGTCGGGCGTTTGGCGCGGTCGGTGGAAATAATGACCCAGCGCCCGACAATCGGGTCTTTTCTTAACTCAGGCAAGAGCAGAAACCTCCAAAAGGTGGGGCGGAAACCTTTATTTTACGACGAAGGAATGGCGCTTCGGAACAGCTCGAATTCCGGCTTAGATTGACGGTCATAATACACGCTCACGATGTCGAACCGCCACTGCGGGCTTCCGCCGAGGTGGCGCAGGTAATCGCGGGCCACGTACATCAGGTCGCGCCGTTTCTCACGGTCTACGGCCGCTTCTGCCGGCTTCACCTTCGCGGCTGGTACGGGTCTTCACCTCGACAAAGCACAGAACGTCATCGTCCCAGCCGATCAAGTCGATCTCGCTCCGCCGCAAAGGCGAGCGGAAATTCCGCGCCACCATCACATACCCAAGCCGGCGCAGGTAGAAATAGGCTTCTTCTTCGCCGCGGCGGCCAGTCTGGTGGTGGGAAGGACTGGGATCAGGCGGCAGAATCCTCCCCGCCAGCGAGTCCAGTCCGCGGATCACCACGCGTGTGAAACGGCCTGACACTGTGGATTTCGGCCCTCTGTGGCGCATTCTACAGGGGCGAAACGCTAATGTCGGTGACGAATGTCACCGCTGTTCCAGAACGGGAAGATCGGCGGCCCGGGTATTTTGGTTTCACCAACCCGCGGAGTGCGCCCCTGCGCACCAGTTCCTAAAGTCAAATTGGCGGCCCTGCCCGATCCTGTTAACATCAGCTCAAAATGGAAGCGGGAAAGGTCCGAAAAAAAATTCGCCACGCCGTTCGCAAGCCCGGGCACGACGGCGGCCCCGGCGAACTGGTGATCATCACCGGCATGAGCGGGTCGGGGAAAGCGTCGGTGCTCAAAGCATTTGAGGACCTCGGCTACTACTGCGTCGATAATCTTCCGGTCGAACTGATTCCGCGTTTTGCCGAGCTGGTCGGGTCTTCGTCAGAGATTCAGAAGAGCGCTCTGGTGGTGGATGTCCGGGAAGGCGCTCAGCTTGACGATCTGCCCAGCATCGTAAGCCTCGGTCAAGCGCATGATCCCGACCAAAGTGATTTTTCTGGAAGCTTCCGATGCGGTGCTGCAACGGCGATTCAGCGAGACTCGGCGGCCGCATCCGCTGGGGACGGATTCTCCGGTTAAAGCCTCGCTGGCTGCGGAACGCCGCCATCTGCGTCCCATCCGGCTGATGGCGGATCTGGTGGTCGATACTTCCAAGTTCAATGTGCACGAACTTCGCTCTTACGTCACCCGCCGTTTTCAAAAGCAGGAGGGGGAGAAGAGCATTCTGGTTTCGTTCGTGAGCTTCGGATTTCGCCACGGCGTTCCAGAAGAAGCCGATCTAATGTTTGATGTGCGTTTTCTGCCCAACCCGCACTTCGTGCCGGAGTTCCGTCCGCTGACCGGGCGCGACGCGAAAGTGGCCAAGTACATACGATCCTTTCCTCAGACCCGGGAGTTCATCGCCCGCATCTCAGACCTGCTGATCTACCTCCTGCCGCACTACATTCATGAAGGCAAAAGCTATCTCACCATCGCCTTTGGCTGCACCGGCGGGCAACACCGCTCGGTGATGATTTCGGAAGACGTAAGCAAGCGCCTGCGCAAAGCCGGGTACCGGGTGAAGGTCGTGCATCGCGACAGCCCGAAATAACGCCGGCTACAGTAGAATTCCTGCACCCAGCATGCTGACCTCATCAGCATCCCGTCTCGAAGTCCGCCGTCGATCCTGTGGAGCCCTATGCGGCAACTGACCCGCCTGCTGCGCTATGTCGCGCCGTACTGGTGGCAGTTCCTGTCGTCCGTGTTGCTGATGGCCGGGGTGGGATTGCTGGATGCATTTCGGGTGCTGCTGATTGGTCCGATCTTCGACCGGGTGCTGAACCCGGCCTCGCCAGGCGCGGCAAATGCAGTTGTTCCGGGTTCCCTGGAGCGATCACACCATTTATCTGCAGCGAGTTTGTTCCTGCCCACTTCCAAAACGCCTGGACGGTGGTGGCGTTCGCCCTGGTCGCGGCCACGATTCTGAAGGGCATTTTCGACTACGCGGGAACCTACCTGGTGAACTACGCCGGCTTCGGCATGATCACCGACCTGCGCAATGATCTTACAACTCCATTCTGCGGCGCTCGGCGGCTTTCTTTCAGAAGCACACCACCGGCACCCTGCTGTCCACGATCGTCAATGACATCGAGCGGGTGCAATACGCCATGTCGACCGTGATGGCGGAGTTCCTGCAGCAGTTCTTCACCTTTATCTTCACCGCGTTCGTGGTCGTCCTGCTGGGCGGCAAGCTGGCCTGGGTGCTGCTGCTGTTCGTTCCCGTCATCGTCTATTCGGCGGCGAAGGATCGGCGGCCGGGTGCGCACACCACGCGCAACGGACAGGACAAGCTGGCCGAGATCCAGAACATTCTGCACGAGACCATCACCGGCAACCGCATCGTGAAGGCCTTCAGCATGGAGCTCTGGGAGATGCGTCCGCTTCCGCGAAGCCGCCGAGCGGCTGTTCCGCGCCAACCTGCGCTCGGTGCGCGCTGCGGCCATCAGCTCTCCGCTGATGGACATCTTCGGCGCCATCGCCATCGCCATGCTGCTGCTGCTGGGCCGCGACTAGATCAATCACGCACGTGTTCACCGCCGGCAGCTTTCTGGCGTTCATCGTCGCCGTCTTCAAGCTCTACGATCCGGTGCGCAAGTTCGCCCTGTTCAACAACAACTTTCAGCAGGCGCATGGGAGCATCGTCCGAGATCTTCAACTTCATGGATACGGAAGATGACGTTCGCGGAGCAGCCGCACGCCAAACCGCTGCCGCGTTTCAGCCAGAGCATTCGCTTCGAGCACGTAGGCTTCTCCTACGACAGCGACGGCGAAGCCCGCGCGAGATTCTGCACGACATCGATCTCGAAGTCAAGCGCGGGAGAAGTGGTGGCGCTGGTGGGGTCAAGCGGCGCCGGCAAGTGCACGCTGGTCCATCTGATTCCGCGCTTCTTCGATGTCACCGCGGGCCGGCTGCTGATCGATGGCCGCGATGTGCGCGATGTCACGCTGGCTTCGCTGCGCTCACAGATCGGCATCGTGACCCAGGAAACGGTGCTGTTCAACGACACCGTGCGCAACAACATCGCCTACGGACAGCCCGCACGTACTCTCAGAAGAGCGTAGAGGCCGCGGCCAAGGCGGCTCTGGCCCACGATTTCATCATGCAGCTGCCCGCAGGGCTATGATACGGTCATCGGCGAACGCGGCGTGCGGCTCTCGGGAGGCGAGCGCCAGCGGATTGCGATCGCCCGCGCCCTGCTGAAGAACGCGCCGATTCTGATTCTCGACGAGGCTACTTCCGCGCTCGACAGCGAATCAGAGTCGCTGGTGCAGTACGCGCTGCAGAACCTGATGGCGGGACGCACGGTGGTGGTGATCGCGCACCGCCTGTCCACCGTGCGCCGCGCCGACCGCATCGTGGTGCTGGAAAACGGCACGATTGCCGACATTGGAGCCCACGAGGAGCTGATGCAGAAGCTCGGAACCTACCGCCGGCTCTACGAATCAGTTTGCGAACGCAGAACAGACCAAGGCGACGGTATAAGGGGAAGCTGTAATTTGCTGATCGGGAAATTTGGCAGTTTGAATACTGGCAGGTAGAGAAGCGCAGATTCGCCTCGTATTGCAATTACCAAGTTTCCAATTTTATCCACTTACAAAATGTCTCCCATCCGCTCCATGACCGGGTTCGCGCAGGCGAAAGGACAAGCTGATGGCCGGCTTGGCTTCACTCTCTCCCTGAAATCGGTGAATCACCGCTTTCTCGACCTTCACTTCCGCATGCCTTCCGACACCGATTCGCTGGAAATGAAACTGCGCCGCCTGCTCAAAGAAAATCTGGCCCGCGGACATGTGGAGCTCACCCTGAACCTTGACCGCAGCGGGGGCGAGGCGCATGGCGCTGAATCGCGAGCTGGTGGGCGGCTACATTCAGGCATTTCGCGCAGCTGCCGCCGAGTTCGGGCTTGCCGCTGAGCCGGATCTCAACGCCATTCTGCGGGTTCCGGAGCGCTTGAAACTGCGGCGATGCCGCTCCGACGAGAACCTCGAGTCCGCCGTCCTGCAGAAGGCGCAGGAGGCGCTGCATGCGCTGAACCACATGCGCGAGGAAGAAGGCCGAGGCATCGAGCGCGAGCTGCGCGAGCGCATGCAGCACTCGCAGCAGGCGAGCGAAGGGGTGGAGAAGCACCGCCACGCCGTTCTGCAGACGTATCGTGGACAAGCTGAAAGGCCGCATGCAGGAACTGCTGGGATCGCAGATCGATCCGCGAGCGCATCCTGCAGGAAGCCGCGCTGCTGGTCGATCGCAGCGACATCCAGGAGGAACTGGTGCGGCTGCATACTCACGTGGAGCACTTTCTCGGGCTGCTCGACCAGCCGCGGGGAAATCGGCAAGAAGCTGGATTTCCTGCTGCAGGAGATGAATCGCGAAGCCAACACTCTGCTCTCGAAGACCTCCGGCCTGGCCGGAGAAGCGCTCAACATCACGGAGATGGGACTGGCGATGAAGTCGGAGATCGAGAAGGCCCGCGAACAGGTGCAGAACGTAGAATGACTCATCGTGTTCATCGTTTCCGCGCCGTCGGGTTCGGGGAAATCCACCCTGGTAAACGAGGTGCTGACGCGGGTACCTGGCCTGAATTTTTCGATTTCCTACACCACGCGGTCGCCTCGCGGCAGCGAACAGGGCGGACGCGAATACCATTTCGTTTCACGTGAAGAATTTGAAGCAATGGCGCAACGAGGTGAGTTTCTGGAGCATGCCGAAGTCCATGGCAACTATTACGGGACTGCCAAGAGCTTTCTGCAGAGCGCCCGGGATGCGGGCAAAGACCTGCTCCTCGATATCGATGTGCAAGGCGCGTCGCAGATCAAGCAGACACTTCCCGACGCTGTAAGCGTCTTCGTCCTGCCCCCCTACCGGCAGACGCTGGAGCGCCGCTTGCGCAATCGCAGCAGCGATTCCGAGCAGGATGATCCGCCGCCGGTTGGACACGGCCACCCGGGAGATTGAGAATTACTCCAAATACGACTATATTTTGGTGAACGACCGCCTGGAAGATTCCACCGAAGCGCTGAGGGCGATCCTGCTCGCGGAACGGCTGCGGCGCTCAGGAGCTCAAGTTTCTGCTGCTGACCTCGATATGATTCACAGGGCGGAGTGCTGGCGCCTGGCTCATGTTCGCGACCGGGTGCAGCCCATCCTGAAATCATTCCGGGAGAACGGTGCCGCAGGCGGGTGCTAACAACAGGGGAGAACAGTATGAAGTTGATGGACGGGTTCGACAGCAACTATCGCTACATCCTGGTGGCAGCACGGCGGGCGCGGCAATTGCAAGGTGGCGCGCCTCCGGTCATTGACACTCATTCCCGCAAGCCTTGCCGGATCGCGCAAGACGAAATCAAGGCGGGCAAGGTGAAGTGGCTGATCCCGGAAATTCCCAAACCACCGATCGAAGTGGTGGAGCAAGCGCTGGAGAAGGCCATCGGCCAGGAGTAGACGGTTCCAGTTGGGTCGATTGTTGATCGCTTTATCCCTCCCCTTTTATCAACAATCGAATCTCAGTCTCAGACAATCTATATGGATGGGTGTATCAGGACCACTCCATGAAAGTTGCGCTCGGAGTCAGCGGCGGCATTGCGGCTTATAAGGCGGCGGAACTCGTGCGCCTGCTGCAGGATCGCGGCATCCGGGTGCAGGTGGTGATGACCCAGGCGGCGCAGGAGTTTGTGCGTCCGCTGACCTTCGCCGCGCTCAGCGGGGAAAAAGTCATTACTGACATGTTCGCGGCGGGAAGCGAGCAGCCGAATGTCGAATCAGCCGTGGAACACATGGCGGTGGCGCAGACCATTGACGCGCTGCTGGTGGCTCCGGCAACCGCCGATGTGCTCGCCAAGTTCGCCCAGGGCATTGCCAACGATTTCCTGACCACCCTGTATCTGGCGACGACGGCCCCGGTGGTAGTCGCGCCGGCGATGAACGTAAACATGTGGAACCATCCGGCCACCCAGGCGAACCTCGCCATCCTGCGAGCCCGGGGAGTGCGGATTGTCGAGCCCGGTGAGGGTTATCTCGCGTGCGGCATGACGGGTCCCGGCCGGCTTGCGGAGAATGAAGCTATCGTTGGCGCAGTTCTCGAAGCCATGGGGGCCTCGCAGGACCTGGCCGGCGAAACCATTCTGATTACGGCCGGCCCAACCCGGGAGAAGATCGACCCCGTGCGCTATCTGACCAACCGTTCCAGCGGACGCATGGGCTACGCCCTCGCCGAGGCAGCTCTGCGCCGCGGCGCCCGCGTTCTGCTGGTGAGCGGACCCGTCACCTTGAACCCGCCCGGGGCAGCGGAAGTAACGCGAGTCGAGACCGCAGAAGAGATGCGCGCTGCGGCACTCAACCTGTTGCCGCAAGCGACTGTAGTCATCAAGACCGCCGCCGTGGCCGACTACCGGCCCAAAGCCGTGGCCGAGCAGAAGATGAAGCGGAAGGGCGCGATCGCGCTCGAACTCGAGCCGACCGCCGACATCCTCAAAGAGATCGCGGACCGCAGAACCTCGCAAATTGTCGTCGGTTTCGCTGCCGAGACTGAGAACGCCTTAGAAAATGCCCGGCAGAAGCTGGCCTCCAAGAATCTCGACGCCATCGTGGTGAACGATGTTTCCCGCGAAGGCGTGGGCTTCGATTCTGACCGCAATGCGGTTACGATCATCACCCAGCAGGAAGTGATAGAAGTTCCCGAAACTACAAAGTGGGAAGTAGCGCAGCGAGTGTTGGATCAGGTGGTGCGCCTGAAGTCGGTAAGGCCGGCCAAAGGGATGACCGTAGCCAAGAAATAGTCGATATCAATTCCGGGTTCCGGCATAGTCCAGATTACCCTTCGCGATCTTCGCGGCAATTCTCCGCGACCTTCGCGGTAAGTCTTTCAACTACAGTAGCAGGAATGCCCAGAACACTAGACCCGCAACTCCGAACTGCCCTGGCAGAGCGCGTCCAGTTCTACCATGAACTCGGAATCTACGACTTCTATCGCCGCGAAGTCGCAGCCGGTTCAAGCCTGCCGGCGGTTGCTCTAGAGACTTCTCAGGTCCACCCAGAACAGCGAGAGGAAATGACCCCAAGAACCAGGGCTGCAGCCGCAGCGGCTACCAGAACCCGAAGTCCTCAAAGTTGGCAGGCCGGAGGAAAGCGCCGCCGACCCCGCCGAAGCCCTGCGCATCATTCGCGAGGATCTCGGCGACTGCACCCGCTGCGTGCTGCACAAACAGGGACGCAAGCAGATCGTCTTCGGAGTCGGCAATCCCCGGGCCGGACTGATGTTCGTCGGAGAAGCTCCCGGCGCCGACGAAGACCAGCAGGGCGAACCTTTCGTGGGACGCGCCGGGCAGCTGCTCAACAACATGATTAAAGCGATGGGCATCGAACGCAGCGACGTTTACATCGCCAATATCATTAAATGCAGGCCACCCGGAAACCGGACGCCGGAGCGCGATGAGTGCGAAACCTGCTCGCCGTTTCTCATGCGGCAGATTGCGGCCATCCAGCCCAAGGCCATAGTCGCCCTGGGAGCGGTAGCGGCCAAGACGCTGCTGGCCATCAACGCTCCCATGTCGGAGCTGCGGGGCCAGTGGTACGACTTCCGGGGCACCAAGCTGGCGGTCACTTATCATCCCGCATTTCTGTTGCGCGATCCGCGGCAGAAGAAGGAAGCATGGAAAGATTTGCAGATGGTGATGCGCGAGCTGGGAATGAAGGCTCCGGCAAAAACCGGAGAGTAGTTCAACGACCTGGGCTGGAAGGCCGGAACACGGGCGGAAAGCCGGGGCTTATGCAGTTACTCTTGTGTAAAAGTACATGGAGTTAGCACTTGCGCGGGTTACGCTGGCGGCGTTACCATTGGTTTGTTCCCAGCGGCCATGCTCCCTAGCTGGCCCCTCGCGCCGATCAGATCCAGGCGCCAAACGGACAATAAAGATCATCAATCGAGACCAAGTTCCAGCCGCATTGGGTTTTCACCGCGCTCCATGCAGGTGCGCGATGCGAGGCGCTTACCCAGCGCGAGGTAAACGGTAAAGGGCTTCGAAATCGAGTCCCCCATCGGGACTTAAAGTAGGAAAAAACACAACATGAATGCAGGACCCGGACGTCCCTCCGGAGGCGGAGGGAGAAACAGACGGCGGCGCGGACGCCGTCCGCCTCATCGTGGTGCACACAGTGGCGGACACGGCCAGAGCCGCGATCGCCAGCAGCAGCAAACCGGCGGAGGCATCTATTCCGCCCCCATGGATCACAGCTATCGCGCAGCCCTGAACGGTAACGGCCAGCGGCCCGGACGGCCGCGGCCCGGCTTCGCGCCTTCCTATTCGCCGGCGGAACCTGAACCGCTGCCGCAGACGAATGGCGATGCCAACTCCCGCATCTTCGCCTTTGTGGACGACCTCTTCTTTCTGGCGAAGATTCAGGAGATTGCGCGCAAGCTCAACGTGAAAGTAGAGTTCTGCAAGGTGGAGAAAGACCTCACCGAAAAGCTGAAGCAGAATGGCGATGAGAAGCCGTCCCTGATTATCTTCGACCTGAACAACGCCAACGCCAAGCCGCTCACCCTCATTCCCAAGCTGAAGACCAAGCTGAAGAAGGGTACTTCGATCATCGGCTTTCTTTCGCACGTGCAGGGAGATTTGAAGCAGAAAGCCCATGAAGTGGGATGCGACATGGTATTGCCCCGTTCAGCCTTCTCGCAGAACCTGCCCCAGCTGCTGCGGCGTCACGGGGCGCCCGAAGACGAGACGATTCAGTAGGACTCTACCCCGGCGGCCAGCCCAGGCTGCGCCCGCCGAGCAGATGCACGTGCATGTGGAACACCGACTGGCCTGCTCCAGGCCCCACATTGAGCACGGTTCGGTAGCCATTCTCAATGCCGCGCTGTCGCGCGATTTCCGCCGCAGTCAGGTGACAGCGGCCGATCAATTCGGCGTCGGCCGAGGTCGATTCCTTCAGATCCACGACATGCTTCTTGGGAACCACCAGAACGTGGGTGGGCGCTTGCGGGTTGAGGTCTTCGAACGCGTAGGTGTGCTCGTCTTCGAAGACTTTTTTGGAGGGAATCTCTCCCCGAACAATGCGGCAGAACAGGCAGTCAGTCATGATGGTCGTTGTGGTGAGCGGTTTATTTTTGCGCAGTTGTTGCGCAAGCGCATCTTCAGGATAGTCGGTAGGCTGACTTTCGCCAAACGTGGGTTTTGGCCGTCAGACCGGCAGGAAGGTCGAGGCGAAGACGAACGACCAACGATCGTTCTACCTGCAATAACGCTGAATATCCGGAGGCGGCGGCGCAGGAATCGAATCAAACTCGCCCGGCCAGCCTGTACAGCCGCGGGCGTTGATCACACGGCTCACCGTCTGCTCCATGTCGCGAGCCTTCGATTTTGCCTCTTCAACTTTGGTGGAGCCGAGATCGGCTTCGAGCAAGGCAAGATCTCCGCCGGCGGTGCGGTTGCCGGTGTCGTAACTGATCAGCAACCACACATAGGCTTCAAACTTATCCTGCGAAATTCCGACCTGGCCCTGCCTGAGCAACATTCCCAATTGCTGCTGCGCCTGCGGCAAGCCCTGCTCAGCGGCCTTCTGAAACCACTTGGCAGCCTCGGCGTACTCGCTGCGCTGCAGGCGTACCGTCCCCAGCAGATATTGCCCGAAAGGATCGCCTTGGTCGGCCGCCTTCTGCAGAGTCTTTGCCGCAAGCATGTCATCCCGCACCAATCCGGCACCGGTGAGATAAAGCCTGCCAAGCAGCCAGTCGCCCAGCCGGTCGTCCTGCTGCGCCGCTTTCCTGTACAGGTCGGCAGCCAGTCCGGGCTGGCTCGATACCAGCGATCCGGTGTCGTAGAAATATCCGAGAGCAGTCTGGGCGGGCGCATAGCCGAGGTCGGCGGAGCGGCGCAACAGGTCCAGCGCAGTCTGGTCGTTGTGGCTGGGCCCGGTTCCGGTGAGGGCATTCATGCCGCGTTCATAGAGACGCGGAGCATCAATCAGAGTAGTTTGCGCAGAGCCGTACACCACTCCCGCGAAACACATCGCCAAGGTTACAAGATAGTGGCGCATGGAGTTCTCCAGAATGCTCTATGGTCACCGGGCAGGGTAATGCCGTCAAAGCACTTTGGTCACTGACGTAATCCGGGAGGACATTGAGTTCGCGGCGGCGCGTTTACAGTCAAACTTGCCGGTCGAGAAGCGCCCGCAGGCGTGCGTACCCGGCGCGGCTCACGGCAAGCCGGGTTCCGTCTTGCAGTATCACGATGTGGCTGTCTTTGCTGTAGGGCTCTAGCCGGGCCACGCGCTCGAGATTCACCAGGTACGAGCGGTGGATGCGGAGGAAGTCTTTCGGATCAAGACTCTCTTCCAGGCTTGAGATGGTCTGCTGCTTCAGGTACTTCTTGCCCTGGCTGGCCAGCGAGACGTAGTCATCCTGGGCTTCGGCGTAGTCCAGCTTGGTGACGGGAATGATTTGCACCCGGGTTCCGTCCTTGACGACAATTCGTTCGGCGTGCTGCCCTGCTCCTCTAGAGGCCGCGCTTAGCGCGGTAGGATCTTCCAGGGTGCGCCGTCCCAGGCGCTGCTTGGCGCGTTCCAGGGCGGCCTCGAAACGCTCAGTTCCGACAGGTTTGAGCAGGTAATCGACGGCATGCACTTCGAACGCGCGTAAAGCGTGCTCATCGTGCGCGGTCACGAACACGATGGCGGTTTCACTGCCGATCAGTTCCAGCACTTCGAAACCGTCGAGCTTGGGCATCTGGATGTCGAGGAATACCAGGTCCGGCTTCAGTTCTCCCACCATCCGCACCGCTTCGAAGCCGTTGGCACACTCGCCGGCAATCTCAATCTCAGGATGGGTCGCGAGCATCTCGCGCAGAACCTGGCGGGCGAGGTCTTCGTCGTCCACGACAATCGCGCGGATTTTCTTTCCACTCTCGAGGTTCATGCAGAAGCCGCCATTTTGACTGCGGGCAATTCCATGGTGACGGTGAAGTGATCGGCCTCGGCGCGCACGTCCACACTGGCGCGGGTTCCGTAGCTGGCAGCCAGGCGCTGGCGCACGTTTTTCAGTCCCATGCCGGCTCCCCGCCGCCGCGGGGAGTCAGGGTCAAAGTTATTTTCGATTCGAATCCAGAGATCCTCCGCCTTTTCGCGATAGTGGATGTCGAGGCGGATCCAGCCTCCCTCGGTCAGATTCGAAATGCCATGCGAAATCGCATTTTCCACCAGCGGTTGCAGCAACAGCGGAGGCACCATGCAGTCCAGGGCCTGTGGCTGAGTGTTCTCCTCAAAACTGATGCGGGGTCCAAAGCGAATCTTTTCCACCGACAAGAATGACCGGATAAGGGCGAGTTCTTCACCTAGCGGAATCTCGGCTTTCTCTCCCAGTCCCAATGTCTTCCTCAGAAAATCGCCGAGCAGTACGCACATCTCCCTGGCTTTGGCGGCGTCGGCGGTAGTGAGGGCGCTGATGGAATTCAGGCTGTTAAAAATGAAATGCGGATTCACCTGCGCCTTCAACGCTTTCAGCTCAGAATCACGGGCCAGAACCCGCGCCTGCATCACCTGCTTCTCCGCCTCCCGCGAAGTCTCTTCAGAAAGCAGAACGTAATGCAGAGCCACGGCGAGCAGGTAGAGCAGGATGCCGCTGCCAAGCAGCAGCGGATAATCTCTGGCCATCTCGTGGTCCAGGCCATGGAACGCATCCATGGTCGCCAGAGCCATGGCCACGCCGCGCGCCATCAAGACCCAAACCGAACTCAGGACGATCGCTGCAATCAGGTGAGTGAGCACCATGCGGCTGAAACTCGCGCGCTCCAGGGGGGTGTAGCGGCAGGAATACCAGGCGGAGAGACAGACGAAAGCATAAATCACGCATAGCGGGATGACCAGCGCCAGCGCCCGGGTCCATTCCATCCCGCCCTGCGACGCCATCAGATAGAGCAGGATCGCTCCGATGGGAATCCATGCGAGCAGGTAGAGCGCGACACGCCGAAGCTGGCTGAGAATGGGATGCATAAGGCAGGCTTAGTTTTTGACTTCAACGCCTCCGAAAATGGCGGTGCCGCGGATATACAGCGTCTTCGCCGGGGTGGAAGGATCGGGCCGGAAGGTATGGGTCTTGTCTTCGTAAGCGCCGAAAACCCCGGTGCCCTCTACCACGGCCGTCCAGGTTTCCGGCACGCGGATTTCGCCGCCGCCAAACACCACATTCACTTCCAGCACAGCCTCGCTGCCCGCAAGGTCTGCCAGTGAGAAATCCAGCTTAAATCCGCCAAAGATTGCCCACACCCGGCCATTGCGAAAGGTCTTGCTCTTGATTTGCCGGTCGGTGCCAGAAAAGATGTAGGACAAATTGAAGTCGGAATCGGTCACGCCCTTCTCGGGTCCCATGCCGCCGCTAAGCGCCTGCACCAGCATTGCCAGACCTACGGCGATGATGCACGCCGGCCAGATCTGCGCCCAGCTCAGGTGGGTGTAGCCCAGGTAGTTGGCTTCGAACACCAACCCCACCAGCAGCAGGAATGCTCCCCAGATTCGTTCACTCGCCCGCGGGATCAGAAGTTTGCCCACACCCACCACCACGAACAGCAGCCTCCAGAAGTGCGGCATGAGGGCAAAGGCGAACACATGCATCTGATCCAGCAGCAAGAACGTGCCCGCAGCAATGATGATCACGGCAATAAATACCGGGCCGGCCAAGCGGCCCTTACATCCGGTTGTCATGGGTGACCTCTCCGTTGCGGGATGGCACGGCTTGCAGCGAGCTTTTCTCCGAACTCCGCTTCATCACCAAAAGTGC
The DNA here is from genome assembly GCA_963798155.1 of Terriglobia bacterium. GTDB lineage: Bacteria > Acidobacteriota > Terriglobia > Terriglobales > Acidobacteriaceae > CAWCSH01. Next base: position 12,701 of record CAWCSH010000020.1, on the reverse strand, counting down.
CAACCCGCTGAGAATCAGCAGCACCGGCCAACACTGCACCAATGTTTCCAGCATAGGGTAATTCAAGGCGCCGACAATTGTGTCTAATCTGTTTTGGAAGAGCCCGGTGCCGGCGGAAGCGAGGACCGCGGCTGCTACTGTGTCCTCGGTCCAGAATGGATTGCTGTTGCGGCTGACCATGTTATCTCTCCTCTACTTGAACTGCTTACAGTTCGGAGATTAGCGAGAGGGAGCACGGGGCGCTTCCACAATTCGGCGAACGGCGGCGGGTTACCGGCGAATGACGGGGATCTCCGTGGTGCCCGTTACCTGGAGCGCAGTCGAACGATCGATTAGCGAGCTGCAGCGGCCCGTGGGGGAGTTCTTTCCGTCGTATGGAACCTACGTGAGCACGTCTCGCTGTATTGGAGAGAATGCCTTTCGGCTTGTCGTGAGCAGGATGGGTAGGGGTTCTTCGACTGCGCCGGAGCTTCGCATTTGTGAAACTCCTGCTGCGCTCACAATGACGGCCGAGTCTCAGGGATGAGCGGATTCCGGCTATCCCACGCGAACTTTCTTGATCTTTCTGCCGACCTGAACGGTAGCCGATTCATCAATTTGCAGTTGCATCGCCGGATCAGAGATGGATTCCCCGTTCACTCGCACCGCTTTTTGCTTGATCTTGCGCACCGCATCGCTCACCGAATCTGCCAGGCCGACTTGCGCCAGCAGTTTGTCGACTCTTATCCGGTTTTCGGGGATTGCCACTTCTTCCACATCGTCAGGGACCTGATCCTTCTGAAATTGTTTCGCCCAATCCTCCGCCGCTTTCGCCGCAGCTTCGGCCGAGTGGAAGTCGGTGACAATGCGCCGCCCCAGGTCCTTTTTCGCATCCATGGGATGCGAAGCGCTCTTCATTGTTTCGATGTCGGACAGTTGCACGTCCGTGAGCAGCTCGTAATAGCGCCACATCATAGGATCAGAAACGGACATGATCTTGCCGTACATTTCGAGCGGCGGCTCCTGAATGCCGATGGCATTCCCCAACGACTTCGACATCTTCTGCACGCCATCGAGGCCTTCGATGATGGGCGTGGTCAACACCACCTGCGACTCCTGGCCGAAGCCGCGCTGCATTTCGCGGCCCACCAGCAGGTTGAATTTCTGGTCGGTGCCGCCCAATTCGACATCCGCCTTCAAGGCACCGAGTCGTAGCCCTGCGCCAGGGGATAGAGCAGCTCGTGCAGCGCAATCGGCTTCTCTTCCTGAAAGCGCTTGTGGAAGTCCTCGCGTTCCAGCATCTGCGAGACGGTGAACTTGGCGGCCAGCCGAATCCAGTCGGCCGATTTCAGCTTGTCGAACCACTCGCTGTTGAAGCGCACTTCCGTGGTCTTGCGATGAGAGAATCTTGTACACCTGCGCCATGTACGTCTTCGCATTGCGCATGATCTCATCGGGACTGAGCGGCGGCCGGGTGGCCGAGCGTCCGGTGGGATCGCCGATCATGCCGGTGAAGTCGCCGATCAGGAAGATCACGGTATGGCCGAGATCCTGAAAGTGCTTCAGCTTGCGCAGCAGCACGGTATGGCCGAGGTGCAGATCGGGAGCCGTAGGATCGAAGCCGGCTTTGACCCGCAGGGGCTTGCCGGAGGCGCGCGATTTCTCCAGCTTCTCGCGCAGTTCAGACTCCTTCACGATTTCCGCGGAGCCCTTCTTGATGTACGCCAGTTGTTCGTCAACAGGTGCGAAGGTGGACATGCACAGCGATTATAACGGCGAAGCTCGTTCCACGGGGCGGGGCCGTCATCCACATGCAAACATGCCACTGCGATTTCATTCATGGCCCGGAGTCAACAGCAGGACGCCCAGGGATTAAACTGATATTTCGAATTCATGAAGCACTGGCCCGCTGCCCGTGGGCCGTTATCCGAGGAGACGGAGATGCCGACTGCCACGACCCGAGCCAATCCGCTGGCGTACCTGACCGATCAGATCAACGAACTCAAAGCCAAAGGCACGCACTTCAGATTGCGCGTGCTCGATGACGAGCAGGCGGCGGTCTGCACCTTCGACGGCAAGAAGGTGATCAACCTGGCTTCGAATAATTACCTCGGGTTGACGACGCATCCCAAGCTGCGCGAAGCGGCGCTCGAAGCCACCCGCAAGTACGGAGTCGGCTCGGGCGCGGTGCGCACCATCGCCGGCACCATGAAGATTCATATGGAGCTGGAAGAAAAAATCGCGCGCTTCAAGAACGTGGAAGCGTGCGTCGTGTTTCAGTCGGGGTTCGCCGCCAACGCCGGCACGGTATCAGCGGTGCTCGGCAAAGAAGATTTCATCATCTCCGACGAGCTTAACCATGCGTCCATCATCGACGGCGCGCGCCTTTCGCGCGCCAAGATTACTGGTGTTCGCGCACAAGAACATGGCTCAGGCGGAAGAGAAGCTGGCCAGCGTGAAAGACGAGCCGGGACACAAGCTGTTGATCACCGACGGCGTCTTCTCCATGGATGGCGACATCGGTCCGCTGCCTGCGCTGTGCGATCTCGCCGAGAAATATGGCGCGATCATGATGGTGGATGACGCGCACGCCTCCGGAGTTCTGGGGCGCAACGGACGCGGCACGGTCGATCACTTCAATGTCCATGGCCGCGTGGACATTCAGGTGGGGACGCTTATCGAAAGCGATGGGCGCGCTCGGAGGATATGTCTGCGGCACCCGCGACCTGATTGACTTTCTTTATCATCGCGCCCGGCCGTTCCTGTTCTCGACGTCGCATCCGCCTTCGGTTGCGGCAACTTGTATTGCCGCTTTCGACGTTCTGGAAAACGAGCCGGAGCGTATCGAGCGGCTCTGGGAGAACACCCGCTTCTGGAAAAAAGAACTTGGCCTCCTGGGCTTCGACATCGGCGGCAAAACCACTCCCGCCAGCGAGACTCCCATCACGCCTATCATCATCGGCGACGGCAAGCTCACCATGGACTTCTCCCGCGAACTCTTCAAAGAAGGAGTCCTCGGCACCGGCATCGCGTTCCCGACGGTGCCGGAAGGCAAAGCCCGCATCCGCACCATCGTCACCGCCACCCATACGAAAGATGAATTGCAGCAGGCGCTGGAGATCTTGAAGAAAGTGGGAAAGAGGCTGGCGATACTGAGTTAGGTGCTCTCGATTTCCGGAATGTTTGGTTGGCGTTTTCATGCTTTGCTGGCATCATGGAGCGCCACAAAACATCCGCGGAGATCGAAACAAATGTTCCCAACCAGACAGCGTGTTGCAGTTGGATGGACTTTTCGAATTGCCTGTGCCGTTCTCTTCCTGAGTTCAATCCTGCAGGCGCAGCAAATTCCTCTGCAGGCGCTGGTAACCCCTTCCACGGTCATCATGAAAGACGGGCAGCCGGTTACCTTTGCGGTGCACGCCTTCATTGAGTTCAAGTCACTCTCGGAATTGTTTCCCTACATCGATTCGCAGACTGAGCGCTGGAAGGGCAGCCTCACCGAGGCCGAGCGGCAGAAGCTCGCGCAGGAGTTATTGCGCCAGGGCGTGGAGAGCCGGGTCATCTCCATGACGGATGAGCGCCCGTTCGACACCATCGTGACCCATACCAGGGAGGAACTCCAGCAGGCGCTGGCGCAAGTCAAGGAACCTGTGCCGTCCGGTTATGCCGATGCTTTTCTCGCGGTGCAGGAGAAATGGAAGCACTCGCTGAACTGCTGGAGCGCGTCGTATTCGATCTATGGCAGGGCGCTCTCCAACTGGTATCCCATTGCCGAGGGCATTCCCCTGTTCGGCGCGACCTACGATTCCAGCGAGCACTTCTGGCAGGCAGTCAAGTTCCACCCCGACACCACGGTCGCCGATCTCACCCAGCTGATCGGGATATTTGAAAAGAAAGACTGGAAGCCCTGGTTCGCGCGTCTCGACGCCGACCCGAAACTCTATCTGCCCAATGCGTACGCGGTCGAGTTCCTGCGCCATAATCTCACTCCCGAACATCTTCAGTTTTTTCGCGACGAACTCGGCCGTCACGGATTGAAGCCCAGCGAACACGCCCGCCAGGCACAACAGCGCAGCGCACAGCCGGGTGGTGCAGCTTTCCGCTTCACCGCGCCGGAAGAGAAGGCGCTATGGGGAGATCTGGCCGATGTGGCTTATCTCGTCTATCTGTTCTCTCCGCCGGACGATCCCATCCGCAAAACGCTCGCCGATAACCACTTCGATTTCGTTTATCTCGACAACCGCAAGATGGGATTCATCAGTGAAGAATTTCGCTCGCTGATGTTCGATGTGTTCAAGGTGAAATACCTGCAACTGCCGCGTTTCCGTGAAATCATCACTTCAATCCCGCCGCAGGTGCGCATCGAGCATTATCTGAACGGCGGCGACTCCCCCGACATCCCGATTCCGATCTACGTGGGTTATCTCAACAAGATTCGCGATCTGGCCCGGGCCAAGTGACCGCCAAGTAAGAGCGCAATCGTTGACAGCTAGCTTTCCAGGCGCTCGCCGGTTTTCGGGCGATAGCCCTGGATGAAGTCGCGAGCCGGCATGCGTTTCTTGCCTTCTGGTTGGAGGTCGAGAAGCTCGAGGACGGAGCCGCTCGCACAGTGCACAAGCAGGCGTGTCGGTTCTACGCGCAACATGCCTTCGTCGATCTGGGGCTCGAATTGGGTTGATGGGGTAGGTGGCATCGAGGCTGGGTCGTCGACCCTGGCCTTCCAGATTTGCAGGTTGCGTCCCCGGAACGTGGTGAATGCGCCGGGCCAAGGTTGGAATCCGCGAAGGCGATTCAGGATTTCGCGGGCTGGACGCTGAAAGTCGATGCGCCCATCTTCTTTCTTGAGGATTGGCGCGAGCGTGGCTTGAGCGTCGTCCTGCGGGCGGGATTCGATGCGTGCCGGCCTGCAGCCCGCGCAGGGTGCCGAGCATGAGGTCGGCTCCGATTGTGGCCAGTCGCGGCGCTATAGTTTCGGCGGTGTCTTCGGGTTGGATCGGGATCTCCTGCTGCAAAAGTATGTCTCCGGTGTCGAGGCCGGCATCGATGCGCATGGTGGTGACGCCCGTCGTGGATTCTCCCTCGGCAATCGCCCATTGGATGGGCGCCGCGCCCCGGTACTTGGGCAGGAGTGACGCGTGAAGATTGAGGTTGCCCATCGGCGGTAGATCGAGCATCCATTGCGGGATGATGCGCCCGTAGCCGACGACGATGATGGCGTCGGGGCGGAGGGCTTCGAGTTGAGCGCGGAAGTCCTGATTGTGTTTGATCTTTTCCGGCTGAGTGACCGGCAGGCCGATCTCGAGCGCTTTTTGCTTTACCGGAGATGCGGTGAGTTCCAAGCCACGGCCGCGGGGCCGGTCGGGTTGGGTCACAACCAGAGAAACGCTGTAACCGGCACGCGCCAGAGTGTCGAGCGTAGGCACGGCGAATTGCGGAGTGCCGCAGAACACGAGCTGGAGAGGTTTGGGCACGATAGGAATGAGGAAATTTAGTTAGTTGGCTGCGACTTTTCAATCCCGCTCGCCGGAACGTCAGCAATTTGCCGAAATCCCAATTCGCCAGTTTCTACCACTCCCCAGCTTTTATCAGCTTGCGGATTTTGCGCTTCATCAGGTCCCGCTTCAGAGCGCTCAAGTGGCTGATGTAGAGCTTGCCATTGAGGTGATCGGTTTCGTGCAGGAACGCGCGGGCAAGAAGTTCCTCGCCGGTCTTCTCGTACCATTTGCCGTTGATGTCCTGGGCGCGGACGGTCACTTTTTTCGGACGGCTCACGGGTTCGCGGAATTCGGGGATGCTGAGGCAGCCTTCGCTTTGCGAGTGTTTGCCTTCGGTGTGGATGATTTCCGGGTTGGCCAGCACCAGCTTAGCTTCCGGGTCTTCTTTAAAGCTGACGTCGATCACCGCCAGGCGCTTCGAGAGTCCGATCTGCGGAGCGGCCAGGCCGATCCCGTGGGCGGCATACATCGACTCGAACATATCTTCAACCAGCTTCTTGAGCTCCTCGTCGAAAGTGGTTACGGCGGCGGCGGGTTTCTCGAGGACGGGGTTTCCGTACTTTACGATGGGATAGATCATGCTTTGGTATTTGGCTTCTGGCTGTTGCTTTCAGCTTCCGGCTGTCAGCTCTCAGTTTCCTGATGCTTGCGGCTTAGTACTTTCTTAACTGCTCAGCATATCCGTTGAAGTTGCGCACTGTCTCGGTCATGGAGTCGCCGCCGAATTTCTCCAGCGCACAGCGGGCCAGGGTCAGCGCCACCATGGCTTCGGCGGCCACTCCAGCCGCCGGAACTACGCACACATCGGAGCGCTCATAAGCCGCCTTCACCGGTTCGCGGCTGGCGAAGTCTACCGACTGCAGCGGACGGCGCAGAGTGGAGATCGGCTTCAGATATCCGCGCACCCGGATGTCTTCTCCGTTGGAGACTCCGCCCTCAATACCTCCCGCATTATTTCTTGGCCGAGTGAAGCCGGTGAAGCCGGCAGTCGGCGACGCCCCGTATGCTATTTCATCATGGACTTCAGACCCGGGTGAAGAGGCGGCGGTGATGCCGTTACCGATTTCGACGGCCTTCACCGCCTGCAACGACATGACCGCTCCGGCCAGCAGGCCATCAAGACGCTCATCCCATTGGGCGTAAGTCCCGAGGCCGGGAGGAACTCCGTGAGCTACAACCTCGAAGACGCCACCGACGGAATCGCCGTTGCGGAGGACGCGGTCGACTTCTTCTTTCATGCGCTGCTCGGTTTCGGGGTCGGCGCAATTGAGTAGAACGTCGTTCTTGTCCCATAAAGCGCGCAGCTCCGGCCATGTGACCTCTCGTTTCAGGAATGCCGCACCAACCGCAACAACATGGCTGAGCACTTCGATTCCGAGCTCGCGAAGCAGTAACTTGGAGAGGGCCCCGATCGCAACCCGGGCAGCCGACTCGCGAGCGGAGGCTCGTTCCAGCACATAACGGGCTTCGGAGAAGTTGTATTTCAATGCTCCAGCCAGGTCGGCATGGCCAGGACGCGGAGAAGCCACCCGCTTATGCTTCGCCGGATCGCCAGTTTCGACCGGTAGCGACTCCTGCCAGTTCCTCCAGTCCTTATTTTCCAGCAAGATAGAGATAGGTGAGCCGATGGTGGCGCCGTGATGCACCCCCGAAAGAATGTGGGCTTTATCGGTTTCGATCTTCATGCGGCCGCCGCGGCCGTAACCCTGCTGGCGCCGCCAAAGTTCGCGGTCAACGAAGGCCTGATCTACCCGAATCCCGGCTGGCAAACCGGAGAGAAAGGCCACGAGAGCCTCCCCATGAGACTCGCCTGAGGTGAAGTAGCGGAGCATTGTCTTTGGATTGTATCTGATACGCGGTGCAAACCCCGAAGCGCAAAGCACATCCAAGCTTTGACCTTGTGCTCTGGCTGGTGCGCCTTTGGCCCCGGTTGCTAAAATGGGGCTAAGAGTCTCACCTTCCTACCGCTACCTAGCCGCTACGCCATAAACCAGCGCGGCGGGCCACGGCGTTCAATCTCTTGCTTGCTGAGGTACGAGTGTGCCCCGCAAAAGCCTGCCCAGAGTACAAAAACCCGATCTTGAAGGCGAGCTCACCGAGCCGCAAAGCTCTGAGGTTTCACGCCATCTGCTGCGGGTGCAGGAAGAAGAGCGCAAACGCATCAGTCATGAATTGCACGATGGCACCGGCCAAGGATTGATGGTTCTGCGGCTGTATCTCGGCATGCTGGGAAACGAAGCTGCTGGCCCAGAGGCCCAGGAGCGGGTGCGGGAAGCGCTGAACCTGCTGGATCGTACTATCGAAGATCTGCGCCGGATTATCCGCCGCTTGTCTCCGCGCAACCTCGAGGAGATGGGACTGCTGGCGGCGGTTCGCAAGGAAGCTCGCGAGGTCAGCAAGAATTCGGGGATCGAGGCGCGGTTCGATCTGCCCAAGGACATTGGAAGCATCGACGACGAAACCGAGGTAGCGCTGTACCGCTCGGTGCAGGAGGCCTTGCACAACATTGCGCGGCATTCCAAGGCGCGAAGTTTCCGGCTGCAAATCGAGCGCGAGGCGGGAATGATTCGGTTGATGGTGGAAGACGACGGCGTGGGGTTTCCCGGCCGGCCGACCTCGCGCCGGAAGACATTTGGTCTGCTGGGGATGCGCGACCGGGTTGCGGCACTGGGAGGAAACGTAAGGATCCGCTCCCGTCAGGGTAAAGGCACCCGCATTCTGATTGCGTTGCCGGTCGCAGGGATAGAATCTGAGTCGCCTTCGAACGACGATGTGAACAGGCCTCCGGCACAAGCAGGTCCCGCGGAAGGCAAACTCGAACGGCGGGCGGCGTCCGCTGCGGGATGGGGATCGAAGGCGAACTCTCACAACTCTCATAATTCTCATGGCCATTAACTGCGTAATTGTTGACGACCACACCCTGTTCCGCGAAGGCTTGCGGCGCTTGCTGGAGAGCGAACCCGACATCCACGTGGTTGGGGAAGCCAGTGACGCCACCGACGGCCTGGCAAAGGTGAGCGAACTGCTGCCCGATGTGGTGTTGATGGATATCGGCATGCCCGGCATGTCGAGCTTCGAGGCGGCGCGGCGAATTTATCGGGACCATCCCGGCGCGCGCATGATTTTTCTCACCATGTATGAAGACGAGGAATATCTGCTGCAATGCCTGGACGTGGGCGCTTCCGGCTACATCCTGAAAGATGCTCCGGCGCCGCGCTTGATCACCGCGGTGCGAGAGGTGGCGCAGGGCCGCAAATACCTGAGCCCGCAGGTGCTGGGGAAGCTGGTGGATGATCTGCGGCTGCACAATTCTCCGGGAAAATCGCGCAGCTCCACCCTCACTCCGCGCGAACGGGAAGTGGTGAAGATGATTGCGGAAGGAAATTCCGTAAGGCAGATCGCTGAGTTGCTTCACCTCAGTGTGAAGACGATTGAGGCGCACAAATTCAATCTGATGCGCAAGCTCAATATCCACAACAAGGCGCAGCTGGTGACCTACGCGATCCAGAAGAAGATTGTGAAGATGCCGCAAGGGGCATGAGACGTGATACTTTTCGTCGCCGAAAGCTTGCCCTGAGCTTGGCGAAGGGGATCAATCCCTACCCGCGCCAGTAACGTCATCGCTGCTAGCGACCGTTGCCCAAAGCCAGAAGCCAGCATCTAGGAGACATCACTATTTCGTCCCGTTGGGATAGATGAGGATTTTGCTGGCTTCGCCGGTTTTCAGGCGTTCCATGGCGGTGGGAAAATCCTTCATGGCAATGCGGTCGGTGATGACCGGGTGCAGGTCGAGCTTGCCGGCTTTGAGCAGTGCGGTCATCTGGTACCAGGTCTGGTACATGCGGCGTCCATTGATGCCTTGCACCGTGATGCCTTTGAAAATGATGTCTTCGGAGAAGTTCAGGGTGATGGGTTTGGAAGTGAGGCCGAGAAGGGAAATGCGGCCGCCGCGGCGAACGATGTCGAAAGCTGTTCGGATGGCGTCAGGATGGCCGGCCATCTCGAGCACGACGTCCACGCCCAAGCCGCCGGTTCGCTCGGCGATGATCTTGCGCACATCTTCTTTGGAGGGATCGATGGCGAGGTCGGCCTTCATCTCTTGCGCAATTCGACGGCGATGCTGGTTCGACTTCGATGGCGAACACCTGAGCAGCGCCGACGGCGCGAGCCACTGCAATGGCGAAGAGTCCGATGGGCCCGCATCCGGTGATGGCAACTGTCTTGGCGGCGATCTCTCCGGCGAGCACGGTGTGAACGGCGTTGCCCAGCGGATCGAGAATGGAGGCGTACTCGCTCGGAATCGCGGGATCGAGCTTCCAGATATTCGATTCGGGGATGACGACGTATTCGGCGAAGGCTCCGTCGGCATCGACGCCGATGATCTTCACATTCTGACAAATGTGCGCTTCGCCGGTACGGCACTGCAGGCACTTGCCGCAGGCCACGTGCATTTCAGCGGAGACGAAATCTCCTTCCTTCACGCTGGTGACTTCATCGCCATAGGCGACGACTTCGCCGCAGAATTCGTGTCCGGGAATGAGCGGGGGATGAATGCGGTTCTGGGCCCAGCGGTCCCACTCATAGATGTGGAGATCGGTGCCGCAAATCGAGGCGACTTTCACCTTCACCAGGACGTCGGTGCGGCCGAAGCCGGGAACCTTCACTTCGCGGATTTCCGCTCCCGGCGCGGGTTGCTGCTTCACCACCGCCTGCATGGTTTGGGACATCAGGCACCTGCCGCTGCTCACCCGCGGCCAACATCAGATTCTAGCACCGGCATAGAATGTACTCGGTGTACGGACGTAACTGATTGGAATGCGTCGATGACGAGGTGGTCTGATCAGGGGCCTTTGCGCCATTAGCACCTCTGGTAATGGCAGGGTTTCTTTGCGACCGGTATGATCGATGAAAGGGTCACGATCTTTTACTGCCCGAGGGAACTTTCGCTCCACGCCCGGGTTTGATTTATTACAAATTGGGCTCGGGTGCGGTACGGAGGAAGTGAAACCGGCATCCTACGAACTACTTAGGAGGGGCGTATGCAAATTACAAAAACAATAAAGCTGACGATGGCTCTAACGCTGTTTACGGTGCTTTCGACACTGGCAGCTGCAGCCCAGCAGTATGTAATTGTGCGGGCCGATTATGGCGCGGGAAACCGCTGGGTCGATGTGACTCAGCGCCTGCGCGACATTGCACGCAGTAATGACAGGTTCCGGATGGGCAACAGCACCTTTGGCATTGATCCGGCGCCGGGGCAGCGGAAGATGCTGCGAATTTACGCTCGCGGGCCGAATGGGCAGCAGCGCACATTTCAGTATCGTGAAGGCAGCACCGTCAATGGATCGCAGTTTTCCGGCTGGGGCCGGGGAGAATGGGGCGGCGGCCGTCCCAACTATCCGGGACAGGGTGGACCAGGGTATCCCGGGCAAGGCTATCCGGGGGGCGGTTATCAAAACGGCGATTCGGGACAGTTTGTCATCCTGCACGCGGAGTACGGCACCGAGCGGAATCATGTGGATGTGACCAGCCGGCTGCGCGATCTGGCGCGGTCGGACCGCTCCTTCCGCATGGGGAACAGCACGTTTGGAGTGGATCCCGACCACGGCCGGGTCAAGACGCTTCGCATTTATGCACGCGGTCCGAATGGGCAGCAGCGCATGTTTGAGTATCGCGAAGGCAGCACCGTCGACGGCTCAATGTTCCAGGGATGGGGCCGTGGCGACTGGGGCAACGGTGGATGGAACGGCCGCTGGAATGGCGACTATGACCACGACCGTGATCATGATCGGGACCACGACCGGGATCATCACTAAAAACAATTGATTGCGGGAAGTAGTCTGGAAGCGGGCATCGCCCAGTGCGATGTCCGTTTTCAATTTGGTTTGGAATGTATTGGGGACTAGCGGATACATGCCCGGGTCACGCCCTGGTACCTCGGTCGGGCGGCGGGTTGCGGGTGAATTCTTCAGACTTGCCGCGAGGAATGCTGAGAGACTTCCATTCCGTGGAGCGGAAATGCTTGGCCAGGAATACGATCTGCCCGATGTGATAGGCGTAATGGGCGAGCTGGCGGTTCAGCGCCTGCATCACGCTGTGGGGTTCCTGGCGGATGGTTACGGTGCGCATCACATCAGCCGGCTTGAGCGCCTCGATGGTGGACAACACCAGTTGCCAGCCTTCTTCCCAACGCTGCATGATCTCGGCGCGGGTGGATTCGGCACTGACCTCAAATTCCTGGTCGCGCTGCCGGTCTGGCTTCTCGCCATCGCTTGTGAGGAAATTGGTGAAGCGCGACCGCATGTTGCCGACCATATGTTTCATGATGATGGCGATGGAATTGGCTTCGCCGTCGAGAGTTACGAATAGCTCGTCGTCGGTGATTTGTGCGATCGCTTCCTCCGCCAGACGTTTGTATCCGCGGAGTTGACGTAGAACTTCACTTGGATAGGCATCGGCCAAATCATCAGTCATAAAATATTTTTCCAGGCATGTTTGCCGCCGCATGGCCCCGCACTGATTTTATGCCGGAGGATACGGCGCGGGCGCCGCTGCTGCAGCGAACACCTGCGGAGCCTGCAGTTGCAATTGAATGCCTCCCACCCAGCCGGCGATCAGGTTATAAATGAACGCGCTGAGCGCGCCGAACACGAAGCCCATCAGGCCGTAGACCACCGGCAGAAATATGGCCAGAAGGACTGCGCCCACCATCCCAAAAGCGGCTGCTTCTCTGTCGCCGGCAAAAGCGCCCAACGCTGCCGCGATCAGAACGAACGGCGCGAAGATCAAGGCCATCGATGCATAAGTGAAAGCCGCGATCTTGGCTACGGACAGCACTCCTACTGATTTTACGGTGTACATTGCGCACGCTCCCTTTTGTGAATTCGATGCAAATCCCCGTCCCACTCAAGCCTTGCCAAACCCGCCGCCACCCGGACTCTCAATCCGCACCCGCTCGCCCTTCTTCAACCGAGCGCTGAACTTACCACTCTTCTCTTCAACAGATCCGTCGAGACGAATAATTGAAGCTTTTCCGGGGGCGCCATCCTCCCCTCCGGCCAGTCCCCACGGACCACGGGTGCGCCGATCGGAGAGCAGAGTAACTTCCGCATCGCTCAGCACCTCGATTTCGCGGACGATGCCATCTCCGCCCCGGTGATGGCCGTCGCCTCCGCTGCCCGGACGTAGCGAATACCGGCGGACCCGCAAGGGATAGCCATACTCGAG
>CAWCSH010000019.1:0-29120 GCA_963798155.1 Terriglobia bacterium | reverse complement strand
TAGATGGAACAGTGGGAAAACGCTGATGTTTCACGGTAACAATTACGCGGTAGGATACTCGGACACGTTCTGGTGGGGGAGGGGGTAGATTTCACCCCGTGTTTTCATGTGGTCGGCGTGCGAGGGGTTGCCAACTTCACACCCGTTTCTCACAAGCCGTACCTTGGCGAGCTCAGGTTGATTTCGTTCCGGGAAGATCCCGCTCAGTTGCCCGCGCAATCGATGGTAAATTCTGCAGAAGACAAAGCGACCAGCAAGTAACCGGATGGCATAAAGGCGCACGGGGAAATGCTCCTCTGCGAATGCCAAGCTGAAGCCAGCCGCTTCCCTACTTTTTGCCCTGCACCGCCGCCAGGCACTGCCCATAAAGCTCCAGCAGGTGCGCGGCATAGTCCTGGGCTTCGAAGCAGCCCCTCCGCCCTGGAAGCCGACCCCGGACGAAGACGAACTGGTCTTCCCGTAACCTGTACTCATGGCAACAAACTTCATCAAATCGAGCGCGATATCTTCATTTCGGCGGGAGCCGAGTCCGATGCCGGGAACTTCCATCGATGCCTCCGTGGGATAGGGAACACTGGGAATCTCATTGTCCACTGCGGCGATGATAGCAGATGCGGTGCAGCCTGTTGCGGCCCGGAAGCCTGCCGTGATTTCCGCACCCAGAGCCGATTCTGTTCGTTTTTTGGAACAAAACCTTGGTCTGGCGCAGAACATCGCGGGGGCATGCCAAACTCGACGCTGATCCGCTCGGTACCAATGAGCGTCCGCCCTTGCCCTCCCCCCTGGGCAGGGCGGCATTTTATCGGCCGCTCTCACTCCGGCTGCCGGCACCTTTCTCTCAGTCGACGCTTTCGTTTCCCCATGATCGTGCCGTGAACCGTAAAGAAGACTCCGATCAGGAAGTACATCCAGCCGGCAATGGCCGGGTTCCTGAACGCCACCAGGAATGAGGCCAGCCCAATGCATGCCATGCCGGCGCTTTCCTGCATCGTCTTGCGGGTTTCAAGCACTTCCAGCGGGTCAAGCTCCAATTCCCGGCGCAGCCGGTAGGCATGGTGATACATCAGCACGAATAGGGTGAAAACCGAGGCCAGTCCGGCGCCATACACTTGCATCAGCAGTGAAGCCTGGTGATCGGTCATGCCCCCTTTGTAGGTTCCTGTTATCTGGCCGAACAACATCACGAACAGGAATTTCAGGGGATAGACATAAAAAAGCACCAGGAACAAAAGAACCACATTCAGGAAAACCGTGTAGGAGTCCTGCAGTCCATAGCGCCGGGAAAACCTGTAATGTGAAAACCAGATCATCACCAGCATCGCGAAGCACACAGCAAATGGCGCAAAGCCGCGCATAGCAGACATCAGCTCGCCGTAGCTATGCGGTACCTCGAGCGACACCACCAGCAAAGTCACTGCGAAGCCGAACACCACGTCGCAAAAGGCTTCCAGACGGGTAATTTCGCCGGCACGCCAGCGGAATTCCCTTTCAGGTGATAGCAAATGGCGATGCGGTGGCGCCGGCGCAGGGCCGGGCACTTTCTTATGTTTGGACATCATTCAACCAATCGGCAGTGAATTATAGCGGCACCCGCGGACCAGGTTGCTGATTTCGCCGCCGGGGTTGCTGGAGGACAGCCTGGGTTCACGCGGCACCGGGTTTACGCGGGTCGTGACCACCTCCCAGCGGTCCCCACGCACCGCTCATCCCTGCTAAAATTTAGCTGGTCGATCGCTTGGTTCGTCAGCGCAATTTCTCTTGAGGTGCAATCATGGCAACTTTAGAAGCTCCGGTTCGTCCCCGCACGCGCGTACATGAAGGTCCATTCGTCAACGAACCCATGGTGGATTTCAGCCGCGACGACAACGCCCGCGCCATTCGCAAAGCCATCGAGAAAATCCGCGGCCAGCTGGGACGCGAGTATGACCTCATCATCGGAGGGCAGCGGGTCAAGACCGCCGACAAGATCAAATCGATCAATCCGGCCAGGCCTTCGCAGATTGTCGGCGTACACCAGAAAGCCGGCAAGGAGCACGTCGAGCCCGCCATGCAGGCGGCCTTGAAGGCCTTCCAGACCTGGAGCCGCACCCCGGTCGAAGAGCGTGCCGCCCTGTTGTTCCGGGTGGGCGACGCACTGCGCGAGCGCAAATTTGAATTCATGGCGTGGCTGGTGTTTGAAGTGAGCAAGAACTGGGGCGAGGCCGACGCCGACATCTCCGAGACCATCGACTTCTGCGAGTTCTACAGCCGTGAAGCTCTGCGGCTCTCGAAGGTCGAAACCCCGGTGCAGCTGCCGGGTGAAAGAGATTCGCTGTTCTACATCCCGCTGGGCGTGGGCGCGGTCATCCCGCCGTGGAATTTCCCTTGCGCCATCATGGCCGGAATGACGCTGGCCTCCATCGTCTGCGGAAATACCGTGGTGTTGAAGCCTTCGAGTGACTCGCCCACCATCGCCGCAAAGTTTGTCGAACTGCTCGAAGAGTGCGGAATGCCGGAAGGCGTGGTGAACTTCTGCCCCGGCTCGGGCGCAACCTTCGGTAATGCCATCGTGGCCCACCCGAAAACACGCTACATCGCTTTCACCGGTTCCCGCGAGGTCGGACTCGACATCAACAAGAACGCCGCCCAGCAGGCTCCCGGCCAGCTGTGGATCAAGCGCACCGTGCTGGAAATGGGCGGCAAAGACGCAACTATCGTGGATGCCGACGCCGATATCGATTCCGCCGTCGAAGGCGTTGCGGCCGCCGCCTTCAGCTTCCAGGGCCAGAAGTGCTCGGCCTGTTCCCGCGCCATTATTGACGAGCGTATCTACGATACGTTTCTCGCCAAGCTGAAAGCCCGCGTCGAGAAGATCAAGATCGGCGATCCCGCCGAGAACGCCAACATGGCCGCAGTGATCAATGAAGGCGCAATGCAGACCATTCTCGACTACATCGAGGTCGGCAAGCGCGAAGGCCGCCTCGTCACCGGAGGAGAACGCGCCGCGAGCCCCGGCGAAGGCTATTTCGTGCAGCCGACGGTCATTGCCGACATTCAGCCCAAGTCGAAACTCGAGCAGGAAGAAATTTTCGGCCCGGTACTCTCGGTGATCAAAGCCCGCAACTTCGAGCACGCCCTCGAGATTGCCAACGATACCGAATTCGGATTGACCGGCGCGATTTATACCAGCTCGCAGGACAAGATCGATCGCGCCATCCGCGACTTCCACGTCGGCAACCTGTACATCAACCGCAAATGCACCGGCGCAATCGTGGGAGCCCATCCCTTCGGCGGCTTCAACATGTCAGGCACCGACTCGAAATCCGGCGGCCCGGATTATCTCTACCTGTTCAGCCAGGCGAAATCGGTAGGAGAGAAGATTGTTTGACGGGCGGGAATAAAGCTGGCGCCACTCAATGCGGCCTATGCGTTCCCAAATTGGCACAGTCCCAAAAGTATTTTAAGAATTGAAATCAGTGTTTGTGTGTGAGTCGCCGTAAAATCTTGCTCGGCAGATGTGCGTTTAGGAGGGTATTGCCAGTGGGTACTGGACGGCGTTTGCCAAATGTCGAGTGGCTTTGCAGCCACTAGGGTTCAACTCCCTTGCCCTCCTTGAATCACTCGACACAATGTATTGACATTCGCCATGACTTATTTATCATAGTGAATGTTTGGCAAACGCCGTCTGGTATCTTTCAGCCCCGAGCAGTGCTCGGGGCTTTGGCTTTTTTGACTGAGAATGGCGGCCTGCACATCTTGAGGCGCTCATTTTCTTCTGACTTTTCGGTGTGATCCCGATTCCACCTCCGTAACCTGCTCGAACCAGCCCACTTACGTCTTCCACCGCCACATCGCCGCTGCTTATTCCCGCCATTGAAAATTGCGATTGGACAACTTTCCGCACTCTCCGCTAGCGTCTGAACATGGCCTCATTGACGATTAATGAAGATTCGCACGTTGAGTTTCTGCACGAGCTCGGCAGCCGCATGGCCGCCGCCGATCCCTTTCACGACGTGCTGCAAAAAGTTGTGGATTTCGCGGTTGCGCTGGTGAAGTGCGACTCCTGTTTCGTGTACCTGCTGAATGGCGACGAACTGGTGCTGAGCGCCTCCAAGAATCCCCATCAGGAAGTGGTGGACCGGCTGAAGCTCCGCGTCGGTCAGGGCATTACCGGATGGGTGGCGGAACATCGCGAGCCGGTAGCGGTCGCGCGCAACGCTTTCGAGGATCCACGGTTCCAGTATTTCAATGAGCTGCCCGAAGACCGTTACGAAGCGTTTCTCTCCGTGCCGCTGCTGTCACGCAATCGCCTTCTGGGCGTGCTGAATCTGCAGCACCGCCAGCCGCACGCCTACAGCAAGCGCGAGATTCGCCTGATTTCAACCATTGGATTTCTAGTGGGCGCAGAGATTGAATTGGCCCGCCTGGAAAGTGAAAACCTGAATCTCTCGCAGCAGCTCGAGACCCGCAAGATTGTCGAGCGCGCCAAGGGCATCCTGCAGCGGGATATGGGGCTCACCGAAGAGCAGGCCTACCTCACGCTTCAGCGCCAAAGCCGGCAGAAGCGTAAGTCGATGAAGGAAGTAGCGGAAGCGATCTTGCTGAGCGACGAGGTAAAGAGCAGTTCGCGAAACGGCTGAAGCGTCGATCGCGAAAGCGCCCGGCCTCCCGGGCCCTTCTGACCCCTCTAATTCATCTGCTCTAGTTGGTTGCGGAGAGCTTACCCGAATCCCACGACGCCGGCCGGCTGATCACCTCTGCCCGCAGCCCATCTCCCTGGATCGCGGTAAAACGCGGCGAACCGTTTCCTTCCGCGATGTGCGCGAGCACAGTCTCAAACGCCAGCTCTCCCACGCCGCTCAGCAATTCCTGGATATTCTTCAGCATCTGGTATTGAAAAGCAGCCGTGTCAATCGACACTCCCGGCATTTGCACCAGATGCAGATCGTTCTGGTCGATTGCAATCACGCCCTCGGCGCCGCGCTCCCGCACGAAGCGTATGGAGTCCTCAATCGAATCATGGCCCTCTCCGTGGACCCGCACCAGCAGAGAATAGTTCTGCGATTGAGCCGACTGCTCGATTCCGGCAATCACCGCCGCAGCGCGGGGATCGGCAAAACTGCGCGGAATCACCGCAATCATGCGGCTTCGCCGCGTGCGCAAAGATTGCGCAAAAAAGTTTGGCCGGTAGTTCAATTTTCGCGCAGCGCTGAAGATCCGCTTCTGGGTGCGTTGCGGAATTACACTCGCCGCCGGTGCGCTGTTCAGCACCGTCGAAACCGTCCCCGGAGAAATGTCGAGATAATCCGCCACCATCTTCAGCGTAACCACCTGGTGCGCCTTGGCGCGCCCTCTTCGTGTTTTCATTTGTGCCCCTCGCGCTGAAATCTTTTGAACAAAAAAAACGAAACCGTACCCGCCCCGAAAACCGCAAATTGTGAAAAAGTGGGAGCGAAGCAGGCTGCGCGCTTCGCTCCCCACAAACGACTTCCTACCGAAGCGAAGCCTGAGGGTCTTCGGCGGCAGCGCTCTTCTCCATGCCGGCCACCCCGCCTTCCTCTCCCGCCGCTTTGTAGTTCAGAACAACGCCGAGTTGCTTGAGGTGAAAGGATTTCACGTACCGTTGCCCGCCCACATGGTCCAGCACCAACCTGTCCACGTCGGATGAGCTGAGCTCCGACACCGAGCTGGTCGCAAACATCGCGGCCGGACGGCCGCTCGTCGACCTCACCAGCACCACCGTCATCGGGCCGCTAAGTTGTACCGAGTAACGGTAGTCCCCGGCCGGCAACGTCACCGTGCTCCAGTGCGTTTCCCCGGGCAGGGTAAATTGCCCGGACGCGGATTCCGCCAGCGCGAAGCCGCTCAACAAGCTGCATGCCAGCACTGTCAGCACTGCGAAACGAGTGAAAACTTTTGCAAGCGATCTCATACCTAACCTCCATAAGTCTGTGAAGGGCGCAACCGCGCACACCAATCACGCCATTCGTTGGTATCGGTGACGACAGGGTCAGGAAGGATCGGACAACTACTGGGTAAGCGACGAACTTCGCAGTCCGTTCTACAGCTTCTTACGTGGAGTTTGACGCACTCTCGCTGTGCCAGAGCAGCCTCAGGAAATCCAATCAGAAAAAATGATGAGCGCTATAAGAGCAAAGCGGGAGGATCCGGCGGAA
Organism: Terriglobia bacterium; assembly: GCA_963798155.1. GTDB lineage: Bacteria > Acidobacteriota > Terriglobia > Terriglobales > Acidobacteriaceae > CAWCSH01. The sequence continues at coordinate 22,965 of CAWCSH010000019.1, read as the reverse complement.
ATGAAAACGGCCGCATCGCACCGGCCGGAAGAGATCAGGCTGGAACCGTTTCGTAACCGAAACAACTCACGGCGTAACCCCAGCCCCCTGAGGAGGTTGCGGCATCCCCGCCGCGGTCGCAGGCCGCCGCTTCGTTCAAAATGCGGTGATGGATGGTGAACAGCGCCAGTTCCAGCCGGTCCGACACGCCGATCTTGTCGTACACGTTACGCAGGTAATTCTTGATCACCTGCTCCGTCGTGCCGAGCTGCGAGGCGATTTCTTTGTTCTTGTAACCCTGAACGATCAAGGCGACGATGCGCAGTTCTTTGGCGGTAAGGCGGTCGCGCACCCGCAGTCCAACCATATCGTTCTCGGTCAGCTCGCTCGGAACCGCGATATCCTGCACCCAGTTCTCGCCACGCGCCACTTTGCGGACGCAATCCACCAGCGAGGCGCTGGTCACGTTGCGATAGACCACCCCGTGTGCGCCATTGTTGTATGTAGCGCTGGGCGCTCACGCCGGTATCGGCCAGCACCACCACCCGGGTCTTGTTCCGGCTGGCAGCCTGCAGGATGGCATTGAAATCGGAGTGGAAACCGCCGGCAATCACCAGCACGGCAGCCCGGAACTTGTCGAGCGCCATGAACATCTGCTCGGCCGTCTGGGCCTGAGCCACGATGCGCATTTCGTCCTCAACCGCCAGCACTTTGGCGATTCCCGCCCGAAAAATGGCTTGATTGTCGCCAAGATGAGTTTCAGCATCGCGTCAGCACCTCTAGCTTACGAGTGGCGAACGAAATCATAGGAGTCGATCACGCAGGCCACGCCGCGGGCCTCCGTGGGAGTCTTTGTCGGCCGGCTCGTCGGTCCGTATCACCCGTCCCCGGCATTGGATGATCACATTCTCTTTGGCCCCGGTAACTTCCGGCGGCAAAGCGATTTCGAATTCCACGTTCGAGCCCACTTCCGGGCGGCGTCGGATTTGATGTACACTCCGGCGGCGCTCAGGTTGCTGGTAATGCCGCTGAGCTCAGACCCCTTCTCCGCCTCGTGGATTTTGATGGGTAATTGGACGGGAAAGCGCTTCCCCGTGCGTGCTTCGTCGGACACAAGACCTCCTTGCCCCTGGCCTTCTTTTCGGGCAAAAGCCAGATCCATACGGCACATCTCCTGGGGGGAGTGAAACTTGAAGCTCAGTGGCGGTTATATCACGGAAGTCACCCCAACCGGAAGTCCAAGTGACTGAAAAATCAAGTGTAGCAACTAGGTTCCCCGGGTTTGGATAACCGCTTGGCTCTAAAATTGGGATCGAAGACCCTCATCCTCTCATCCTTAAGAATCAAGACCTCAGCATTTCAATGTGGAGATGGACCACGATGCGCGGAGTGAAACTTCCATGAAGCTTGTTTCCGTAAACATCGGACTGCCCCGCGAAGTCATCTGGCAGGGCCAGCCGATCACGACCGCCATCTTAAAGAGCCCGTGACAGGTCCAGTGGCAGTCAGGCGCCTGAACCTTGATGGCGACCGTCAGGCCGATCTAACCGTCCATGGCGGCGTGGATAAAGCCGTGTACGGATACCCCTCGGAACACTATCCCTATTGGCATCAACAATTTCCCGACCAGACGCTCGCGTGGGGCGGTTTTGGCGAGAATCTCACAACCGAAGGCCTTTTGGAAGACGCCTTGTTCATTGGCGACCGCCTGCAAGTGGGCTCGGCCGTCCTCACCGTCACTCAGCCCCGCCTGCCCTGCTACAAGCTGGCAGCGCGCTTCGACCGCGATGACATGATTAAGCGGTTCCTCATCAGCCGGCGGGGCGGATTCTATTTCTCTGTCGCCGAAGAGGGCGAGATCGCAGCCGGGTCACAGATTGAGGTCATCAGCCGCGGTCCAAATCAGGTCTCCAGTCGACGACATAACCAGCCTATTCCTCAGCAAGACCCCGAACCCCGACCTGCTGCGTCGCGCACTCCGCATCAGTGCCCTGCCGGAGAGCTGGAGAAGCGATCTCCAGCTCAGGGCCGAAGCTCGAAGTGGCTGAGGGTCTGCAGTTCGCCCGGAATTCTCGTGATGAGCCGAAGAAGGTACCGGCCCCGGATACATCCCCGAGGAGTTGAAGGAAGTAGGATATCGGAGGCACACGCATGGTCCGGCCCAGGAAGGCATATCCTAGATTGATGTCCTCGAGGGCACGCGCCAAAGCACGAATTCCATTCTCAGATATCTCCTCGCCCTCTTCGTAGGTGATGCGGGTGAGATCTTGATGTGGATGCCGCTCAGCTGCCACTACTTCGAGGCCGACCGCCCGCCTGCCCTCCAACCAATGTCTCACTTCCGAGCACAGGCCGGCGGTTTCGGCGACGTATAACTTTGCTGGTGTCTTCCCCCGCTCAAGAGAGCGGCCTCCAGCGCGGAACCCAGCTATGCACATACTTACGATATTCTCTCCAAGGCGCGCCGAAACGAGTTTGCCAGATCTTTCGACTCATCCCAATCGGCCAACCCGACACTATAGAAATGCGCCATGACTCCGGCCATCGCGACCCACACACTTCCGAGATAGCATCCCCAAATCGCGATCATTAGCATCGCAGCCAGCTGCATTGGGTTGGCGATGTAGGCATAGGGGCCGGTTTTCACCAGCCGCTGAGGTGGATCATATGGTAGGGGTGTGCCTTTGCCTCGTTGGGCGAACTCCTGCACTGCACTTAACCCCAGAATTGCGGGTATGGCTAACGCTGCAGTAACAGCCCGTTCAACCACGCAGGGCGATCAAGCAGTCGCATCCAGGCGCTGCTGGAGCCGCTGTTAGCGAGAATAATCGCCGGAAGCAGCCCGATCAGAAATCCGGAAAAGACGATAACCTGGAGCGCTGCCCGGCCATAGAGATGGTCTCGATCTCGCGTCCAGCGGCCCAAAATTTGTGAAGAGAACAGACAAAACCCGGCTGCCATCGCTTCTCCGAGATACCACCACCTTCCTAATGTGAGCAAGGGATTCAGGGCCGGCATGATTACGACATCCACCAGCAAGAAAATCGCGATGGTTCCTGGCAGGCTGAATGAAGGAAACCCTAACAGCGGAATCACCCCCCACAGAACAATCCATGCCAGATACAAATCCACGGGAAACCCCAGAAACAATCCGCCGGAAGCCTGAAAATGCCACCAGCCGAAGTGCTGCGCGGCCAGGTGCACCGGGCAGAACGCGACTGCATTCCACAAAAACGCCAGCAGGATTCCGGCGCCGTGCGGACTTCCCGGCCTGCGCCACACCCACAGTGCTGCAGCTCCGCATACCGGAACATATAGGCCTGCCGCCCGAACGAGTAGAAGGTGGTCCACGGTTAGCTGCCTCCCACGTGAGTGGTGGCTCGCATCAGGTACTCCCCTGCAAGTTTCACTGCGTAGTGCTCCCAGGGAGCGAAATACCACGCCGGATCGAGTGACCGTCTGTACCTGAGAATCCATCGGACCCGGGTTTGACCGCCGGGCTCTGGCGACCATTGAACTTCAGCGGATTGCCAGGACATCCAATGCGCGATATGGCTGGAATCGGAGATAGCCCGAAATACGACTCGTCGAGCCCCTCTCTCGACGATACATAGTCGCAGGTCGCCCGGCTTGCCCTCGCCTCCGGCAAAATGAATCACTCGGCAATCCCCCACGGCCAAGCCCTCGCCAGCAGTTCCTGTGGGGCGCGGGAAACCTAACCTGAGATACACCGGAAGAGTCTGGGAAAAATCGGGCGCCACGGCCAACCATGTTTCCACTTGTCGGGGCGTTGCAGGTACTGAAGATTCCACAGACACCTGCTCCTCGCGGGGGAACGAAAGCGATGGGCGGACTCCTTCCAGGCTCATGGGCAACAACAGCAGTATTGCCAGGATCGTCGGATTCTGCTTCGCCTTCCGCCGGCGCGAATGGTCAACCAGGCCGCCGATCAACACCGCCACCAGGAAAAACAACGGCGCAGCCATGAGAATGCAAATAAACCCTTCTCCGAGAAACATGCCCGAAATTAGCAATGCAAGCGCAGTCACCATGCACAGGAGTCCGGTCATACTCCTGGGCCTTCCAAAAGCAACAATAATGATGGCGATCAAAGCCGGCAATCCGATAAACAACGCCGCGGTCTGTTCCAGATGCCCGGCAACCAAAGCCTTGTAAGCCAAGGTTGCAGCCGCTATCGCAAGAATCACTGCAATCAGAATTGCTTTTGCTGATCGTGGGTTCGGAGATCCATCCGGGGTAGTCTCAAACCTATGCACGACCTGAACCTCCCATATCAGGAGCGCCATCACGCCGGCAAAAATCACAATTAGAAACATGATCATGACGTTAGCTCCTTGATGTGGGATTCCCCGGGCAGTGCCATTTCGTCGTTGGGAATAAGGCCTGCATCCTCGAGAATTACGATCAGGCGTCGCCGGAACGGTCTGAAGAACGGCAGAGTTATTAGTTTTCGCGCTTGGGCAGACAGGCTTACCGACGCGTCAGTAAGCGCATGCGTTCGCTTTTGGCCAGGAGAATCGTCGTAGAGAAAATATAGGAGCAGCCCCATGTGCAGCGCCCATAACAGCACGGGGGCAAGCCGTTCGAGATCTTTCGGAAACCCGAGTGGAGCGACCGCCTCGGCAAACACCTGCATGCACAGCCGGCGATGACCGGCCGTCTGCGGGCCGAACCAGGAAAGCGGGTGATCCGGGTCTCCACCATAGCGGAACAATGCAGTCAGTAGTTTCCGGTCATCTTTGAGGATGCTGAGCTTTGCTTTCAAACTGCCCGCCAGCCTCAGTTTGAAATCCAGAGTGCGGGCGAATACTTCCCTGCTCTGGCGGGCATGCTCCTCTTGCACCCAGTCGTAATACTCGGCGACAATAGCCTCTTTATTGGAAAAATAGTAATAAGTCGCGCCTAAGGCGACGCTGGCCTCGCCCGCTATTTGGCGCATCGTGGTTTCATCGAAACCTTCCGTGCGAAACAGTCGCAAAGCAGTCTCAAATATCTGGCGCTTGGTGTCGTCCGCCTTGCTAACCGATTTGAACATGTTCAGATTTGTAGTTGCTTTTATTTTCCCTGTCAAGAGAAAAATGAACGCGTTCAAACCTCGCGGCGAATCAAGAAGGCGCTGGTGAACATGCGGCGTAAGCCACCAAAAGCAGGAGAGTTATAGTGTCAGAGAAAAAGACATGGGACGCCGGCCGCTACTTCGTCTCTTCCGCCCGCGCCAGCACCGTGGCGGTGGTGGTTGACATGGCCTTGTAATACCCGACAAAGCGCTGGGTCTCGGAGGCCCCATAAGGCTCCAGATTATGCGCCCAGCGAAAGCCGATCGGCTGATACCACAGTTCGGCCTCGATATGAAACGGGCCCTGACGCTGTTCCTACCGGCACCGAGTAGCGCACCAGGTCTCCGCCAGCGGCGAAGTTCGGATCATCGAAGGCGTCTCCCATGACGGCAATATCCTGAATAGCCGTGTGCTTATCGAAGCCCGCAGGCAGCAGCCGGTCGTCTTTTAAATATCCCACCGCCGACAGCAATCCTGTGGTGACCTTGCCGCCGAGTCTTTCAGGATCGGCTCGAATATCTCCACCTGATCGCGGCTGGTGATCTCGCGATAGTGCGGCTCGTACTCCGCCGGATTCTCATCATTATCATTTCCGATGATGGAGCCATCAGGCCGCAGCCCTCCCGACTCAAACACCGTCTTCCCGTTCGCATCGCTCACCACAAAGTGCAGCCAGGCGCGCCGCGAGGGAAACGCCGTCGGCAGCTTGTGCCCGGTAAGGTTCTCGACGAAGACTTCCGCCGACAGCTTCCCTGCCGTCGCCTCAACATTGCGAATGCTGACCCGCGCAGATCTGGACTGCAGGAACCCCAGCGTGCCTTCCGCCGCCGAGGTCAACTCCTGCGGCAACGCGGCCGTGTCGAGATCATCGCGATATTGGTTCAGGATTCTCTGCATGAAAAAGTTACCGCCGATGAACACATGCTGGTGCAGCCCATTCCGCAGAACGTCCCAGCACCGCGGTGATCGGCGCCTGCTCGTGCAGTTCCGGCATGTGGCAAGTCTGGCAGGTTTCTTTCTCCGGATAGTCGCTGTGCAGCCACTCGAGATATGGCATCTGCTCGGGCAAAGTGCCGATCTCTTTGCCGCCTTCGCCGCGGGCTGTGGTGTAAAGCTGGTGGCACGATCCGCAAAGCGCCGCGTCGCGAATGTGCTTGGCGAACGTAGGCTGATAGCCTCCAGTAGAACTCCGCATGATGGCCTTGTGCGCCGGAGTAATGGTAAACGGGCCATATTCCGGACGCGCGTTCTCGTCAGAAGGCGTCTCCACCACAAACTCGCCGCTGAAACTCGCGCGCGTTCCCAGCTTCTGGCTGCTGATCTGGTGGCACACCGAGCAGGTCACGCCATCTTCGGCAAAAGAAGAATTCTTGCGACGAGCGTCAAAAGGCAGGAACGCAAATACCTCGCCCTTCTTGCCCTCCACCTTGGCCTGGTACCGCGTGACCGGCATGTGGCATACCGAACATTCGTCTTCAATGTCGGGCTTGGCTGCCGCATGGTCGATGGTTTCGCGCCGCACGCTGGCCTGCCAGTAAGGATCGCGCGAGGAATTCGCCATGATGCTGGACCGCCAGTCGAGTCCGATCGAAACGTCCTGCCCCGTGGGAGTTGTCAGCTGGTTATGGCACGCCAGGCAGCGGTCCGAAGTGTGGAACTCCGGCTTCAGTCCGGCGTGACCGTCCGCACTCTTCGCTCGCCCTGATGATAAGAAGAGCGCCGCCAACACTGCGGCCATGCCAACCAGTCCCCGGCGCATCACCAGCCCCCCGTCAGCGATCCGTCAGCCCAGTCCCACAACAGATAGAACATGAGCTGCTTCGAACGGCCCTCAGTGTTGGTCGCCGGAATGCGGAGCCCGATGTCCCCGCGGATATGCTGGCGCTTACTGATCGTCACCTGCAATTGTGGCAGGACATCCCAGTCCGTCTTGGCCGCAGTCATCAGGTCCCGCGTCGCCAGGAATTCCACCATCGGCGACCACAACCGCCCCATGCCATGATCGCCGGCAAAGCTCTGGCCCACAGCCGAATTGAAGAACACCGATTGCGGAGCGATCGCAGTCTTGAACGGCAGGTCCGCTCCGAATTGCAGCTGTACGAAAGTGTCGCTCCGGAACAGCTGGTCGAAACGCGGCGAAGGTCTCGAACGTTGTAGTGCCGGCCCCAAATCCCCGCGCCCGGTTCCCGCTGGGCAGCAGAAACCCGCCCTGCAGGCTGAGAATCGAGCCAGTTTGCAGGCTGGAAAACATCACCCGCTTCACCCCAATCGTGGTGTCTCCCACCCCGCCGTACCAAACGTGGTTCTGATCTTCGAAGCTGATCGGAACATCCACTTCGACCTGGTTCTTCTTGCCGAATCGCTGCTCATGGATGATGTGGCTCTCGTTGCCCGGCATGCCTTGTGCATTGATCGACGTCGAGAGAACGAGTTCATCCTCGGGATACGCCTTCTCCGTGACCAGCGCTCGCGGCAAGTTCAGCTCGCCGCGCGGCCAACTCGGCTGACGGCAGAACTGCCGCAGGTAGGCGATCACATCGTCAATGTCCTGTGAACTCAGAGCCTCGCCGAACGCCGGCATAATCTGGGAGAATCCCCGGCTCGGTCCTCCGTGTTCGATTACCGCCTTGTAGCCGGTATCGACTTCCGCCGTAGTCTGGTCGCAGCGCGTGAAATCCGGAAACGTGTCAGGCCGCTCGAATGCGCTGATGGTTTTTGGAGTGCCGGTGCCGTCGCCGCCGTGGCAGGCCGCGCATGCCGACTTGTAGATGCGCTCCCCATTTTTCGCATTGCTCTTGAAGGAATGGTCCAGATACTGCGCGCGCATCAGGCTGGGCAGCCCGAGGAGAAACACCCCAGGCAGCAGCAAGAAGATGGAAAGCAGTCGTTTCATCGGCCTTACACTATTGCACAATCACGCAATTCGATGCTCGACCTTGGAGGCAGGTGCACAATTATAGGTTGCAGCACGATTTCCACGCCTTGGCTGGTTCGCGGGAGACAATGCGGCTAAACTTACTGCAAATCTCGCACAGAAGGATGGCGAATGCCGAACAACGGGTTTGACGGAAAGCGGGTGTTGTCGCTCGAAAGCCGCCGCGCCAAAGAAATGGCCCAATTGATCGCCAACAACGGCGGAGAGCCGATCGTCGCCCCTTCCACTCGCGAAGTGCCCGAAGGCCCGAACGACGACGAACTGAAGTTTGCCGCCGACCTGCTGGCGGGAAAATATGCAGCCGTGATCTTCCTCACCGGCGTCGGCACTCGCCACCTGGCACAGGCCATCGAATCGGTGTGTTCGCGGGAACAACTGGTTGCCGCCCTGACCCGGACCAAAGTTGTAGCCCGCGGCCCCAAGCCGGTAGCAGTCTTGCGCGAATTCGGCGTGCCCATCGCCGTCACTGTCCCCGAGCCCAATACCTGGCACGAAATTCTGCAGGCGCTCGATCAGAATGCCGCGAACGTTCCGCTCCAGGGCCGGCATGTCGCAGTGCAGGAGTTCGGCGTGCCCAGTCCCGAGCTATATGCCGGCCTGAAGGAACGAGGCGCAACCGTATTCCCCGTTCACGTATATAAGTGGGAGCCTCCCGAAGACACCGCGCCCTTGCGCAATGCGATCCATGCACTCAGTCGCGGTGAGATTGATGTCGTCATGTTCACCTCTTCGGTGCAAGTGGTCCACCTGTTTCGCTTCGCCGAAGAAATGAAACTGCGCAGCGAACTGGTTCGCGGCCTGGAAGGCGCCACCGTAGCCTCCATTGGGCCGACCACGTCCGGCACCCTGCGGGATTTCGGCGTGCGCGTGGATATGGAACCCAGCCATCCCAAGATGGGTTTCCTGGTGAAAGAAGCCGCCGATCAGAGCCGCGAATTGCTGGCACGCAGAAATTCAGCTTAGGATTGCGAAGCATCGCTCCGGATGGGGGGAGTGCGTGAACCGCGGCGAAACTACGGTCGCCCGGAAGACTGCCATTGCCGCCAGGATTTTGCAGCTGAGCGATTGGCTCAAACGCGCTGCCGCCGCCGCCGCCGAAGCCGCCGCCAGAAAATCCTCCGCCCCCTCCGCCGCCGAAGCCGGATCCGCTCGAACTCGCCCGCGGCGCAGACACAAACACCTGGTGCATGTCGGAAGCCATGCTGTGCATGGAACTGGCGAAAAATAAATTGGATTGAATCCGGCGTACGCCGCCCGGCCCGGCGTACCAGGTCGGCGGGTTCTGCACGATTCCCGCGAACGCCTTCGCCCAGTGATGCTCCACTCCCAGCGCCATGGCGTAGGGTAGATATTTTTCAAAGGTATCCGGCGGCATGCGCTTCAGGCGGTCGGCATCCACCCGGTTCATGAACTCCTGGAAGCCAAGCACTGCGATGCGCGTGCGCGCGCCCTGCACCGTGCGGGCGCTCATCTGCCGGGCAAATAGCCACCAGATGATCGCAGAAATAATTCCGGACACCACCAGCAAGTAGGCCGGAATTGAATACATCCTTATATCCAGTGAACTGCGCGATCAGAAATGGCGCGAGCCGAAGCAATCGCGCCGCCGATGCTGTACGCATTGGCGGAATCCGGGTCGAGCAGATACATGCCCTTGCCGCGCAGCGCAGACTTGATGTCCTGACGTGATCGCCGGAATCGCGGTGTAGAAGTGGTTCTTCAGGCTGGAGAGGCGGGTCTCGTCGCCGGCACACGAATACATTTGTCCAGCATCACCCGCTCGTGAGGAGCCAGGTCTGTCCACTGCTCGCGTTGGCTTCAACAGGTGGAAAATGTAATCCTTGGAATGGAACACCAGCAAGGTCGTGTCTGCGTGGTCTCTTCGATCTTGATATAGCCGCGCACCGCGAGATCCACCATGGTGCGAAGTGATGTCGCGAGGATCAACGCGATCGTCCACCAGCGCCCCGGCTTCGGCCGGAGTCATTCCCGTCGGCGGCTCGTACATCGGCGCGACGGACAGCCCGGGATCGGGATCGCGGCCCTTGTACCACCACAAGGCGAACATCACCGCAAAGGTGACGAACGGCAAAAAGACGATGGGATTGCCGCCGACGAACCACAGAAATTTGGTGAAGCGCGCTCGGCTCCTTGATGAATGCCTTTGGGGATGTAGATATCCACGGTCAGGCCGCCGCGCATGGGCAGCGGATTGGTCGGTTTCGAAGATGACGTGTCGCGCCGTGCACATCGGCGGTGGCCTCGCGCTCCTTCGATCCGTAAGCGCCGGTGAAAGCCTGGGCGCGCATCGACCGGCCGCCGCTGCCGGAAGCTGAACATGGCCGTGGCGTGATCAATCGGCACCGGCCAGTCGTTGCCGGTTACGTTCCAGTAGAACTCGTCGTGATCGGGGAAGTAGCGGACCCCATTGCGCACGATGTAGGTGATTTCGACGGTGCGAGTGGTGTCGACGGCGTTCGGGAATGTAAATCTTGAGGTCGCGAAAGCCGTTCGAAGTGCTTGGACTCGTACTTGAGCTTGTGGCCGTTCTCGTCGGTGACGCCCGGTACGTCGAGAAAGAGCGTGTAGTTGGTGCCGTGCGGGCCCGGGATATTCGACCGGAATGGTGCGATGGATTCCATGAAACTCGCCCATCGAACACCAGCGTGATCCGCTCGTGCACGGAGGCCGAGCCGTCGCGCGCCGATGCTGATGGTGTCCTGGAAGTCGGCGATTCGCCAGCTTCGGGCGAATACCGGAAGCGCGACCGGCCGGTAGACAGCACGAACAACAGCGCGCAGCGAAGCAGAGCGCTCAGCTGTCTGCCTCGTCATTGCGCTTAGAACTTCACCGCCACCGGCTCGCGGTCGGCGGCTGCGGTCTCGAAGAACTGCCGCTGCTGGAAGCCGAACATCCCCGCCAGAATGTTGGTGGGGAAAGACTGGATTTTGGTATTCAAGTCCCGCACCACCGCGTTGTAGTAGCGGCGGGAATTCTGAATGGCGTCTTCCGTCTGGTTCAGCGATCCCTGCAGTTGGGTGAACTCCTCCGAAGCTTTCAGCTGCGGATAATTCTCCGCCACCGCAAACAGGCTCTTCAAAGCGCCGGTGAGTTGGTTTTCCGCCGCCGCTTTGTCGGCGGGACCGGTGGCCTGCATCGCCATGGATCGGAACTTGGCGATGTTCTCGAATGTCCCTTTTTCGTGCGCACGCATACCCTTTACCGTCTCCACTAAGTTCGGAATCAGGTCATGCCGCCGCTTCAGTTGCACATCAATGTCGGACCACGCATTAGTCAGTGCGCACCCGCAACTGGACCAGGCTGTTGTACATCCCGATCAGCAGGAATGCGATGACAACCAGATCCCCAGGAAAATCCAGCCAACCATAAGCTCGCTCCTCGGTCGAAGTGGAATCAAGGGGACGGTAACACAGTGCAAACACAGGTGCAATCGCGGTGCATCGTTTCGGAACTCCCAGCCTGTAGCTCTAACGAGCCATTACTTGCGATTGCCCGGAACCGTCCTCGATATCTGCCAACGTACTCCGATTGCATGGCATCATAAAATGGACTAACGATGATGAATTCAATGCCTGGTCGGTTCCGTGGATCACGCTGCTTTTGCGTCGTGATTGTGCTGCTCGCGCTGCAGGCTGCAGCCGTTGCGCAAACCTGTCTCACTGCCGACGACATGGATGCCGCCACTCGCAACGCCCTGACCACCACGGCCAAAAGCTTTTTTGACATGGCGGCTCGCGGCGACGCCGCTTCTCTACAGCAGAACTCTATCGCCTCCGTGGCTTCCAATTTTTCCGGAATCCAGACTGCCGTCAAAGACCATCAGAATGCGCTGGCGGGAACTCAGCCGAACTTGCGCCCGCCTTTTTTACTGAAGGCTGACGGCGCAGCGCCCTTGCAGCGTGCCGAATTTCTCTGCGGAGTCTTTGGCGCTTCCGGCCAGACCGCCAACAGCACCGTCTTCATCATTCCCAATCTGCCTCCGGGAAATTACGGCATCACCATTCTCGATGTGAATACGTCCAAGGGACCCTACACGGTTTCGTTCGTCCTGCAACAGGATGGCGCTGCATGGAAGCTCGGCGGCTTCTATGTGAAGTCCGCCCAGATTGCGGGACATGATGGCGATTGGTTCGCCCAACATGCCCGGGAATACAAGGCCAAAGGTCAGTTGCACAACGCCTGGTTCTATTTTCTGGAAGCCCGCGAGTTGCTGGTGCCGCTGCCCTTCATGAGCATCCTGGCCACCGACAAGCTGTATGACGAAATGCAGACCGCCAGGCCCGCCGATCTACCCCCGACCGACCTGACTTCAGGCGGAAAGAGCTACAAAATGACTGCGCTATTCCCGGTGGTCGTCGGTAGCGACCTCGATATCGTGGTGAAATACGACACTCCAGATATCTCCGACACCGGCAAGACGTTCCAGGACAACGTGGCAGTCATGAAGGCTCTGATCACCAAGTATCCCGAACTCCGCGACGCCTTTGCCGGAGTGGTCGCCCGCGCCGTCGAACCCTCTGGGCGCGACTACGGTTCCCTGCTGCCCATGAAAGACATCAAGTAGCTCAGGCCGTCATTCTGGCGACCATCTCGCCTGCAAGCTCTGTGATTGCGGTCACGGCGGCCTCGGCTTCCCTCCGGCATGCTGATGTCATGACCACTTCCAAGACAGCCCCGCGCAATGATCGGGCAGCATGGCTGCTGGGAGCATCGGCAGAATGTTCTGTGGGCCGAACCGACGTGCCGGAAGAGAACAGCTTCGCCTGGCGCATTGTTCTTCTGGGCCCTCCCGGGGTCGGCAAGGGCACACAAGCTGAATTGCTCGCGGAACAGCTTGGAGCCTGTCACCTTTCCACCGGCGACGTTTTCAGGGCTGCCGGCAAGAGGAGCGGGTGCGATATGTCTCCAGCTATGCGGGATGCAATGGCCTGCATTCGACGCGGCGAACTGGTGCCTGACACTACTGTGTGGGAGCTGGTGCGCGAGCGCAGCCGCTGCATCATCCATTGTGGAGGCTTTATCCTCGACGGATTTCCCCGCACCGTGAGCCAGGCGGAGTCGCTGAAGAAACTGCTGGAAGGAGAAAATCTCGCGCTGACCGCAGTCGTAAACTACGAATTGCCGCTGGACGAAATCGTCGCGCGCCTGAGCGGACGCCGCACCTGCGAAAAATGCATGTCCGTATATCACGTTTCGGAAAGGCCGCCAAAGACAGAGGGCCTCTGCGATCACTGCGGCGGACATCTGTTCCAAAGGGAAGATGACCGGCCCGAATCGATCGCGGTGCGAATGAAAACATACGAACAAAGCACCGCTCCCCTGATCCAATTTTATAAACTCCTCGGTCTTCTCCTCCCGGTTGCAGCCAAGGGCGCTCCCGAAGAAATCGCCGACCAAACCATCCAGCACTTAAATCGCCTCAAGCAGTCTCAATTGACCACTAGCCACTAGCCACTGCTAACTAGCCACTACCTCACTGCCCAAACCTGCACTCCCTCGGCTCTTTGTCATCACGCAACCCCATAAATACCGGAGCCCGCAACTTCACGCCCCCTTCGCTGCTCTCATGAGTCCATTCGGTGAATTTGATCTCCGCCACCAACTCCGGTTTGAGCCAGTGCACATGTCGGGCATCCACATCGCCGTGAAAAGGATTCTTCTCGGTCTGCAGAGGCTTGAAGAGCTTGAAGAGTTCTTCCAGCTTGGCGTGATCAAAGCCGGTCCCAGCCTGGCCCACGTGGATCAGCTGTTCTTTCTGGTCGTACAGCCCAGGACAATCGATCCAAAGTACTCGCGGCTGCCCTCGGGATCGGTGTAGCCGCCGATTACGCAATCCACCGTCTGCGTGATTTTGATCTTCAGCCACTCGCGGCTGCGGCCCTCACAATATTGACTGTCGCGCCGCTTGGCCAGAATGCCCTCCAGACCCTTCTCCTTCGCCACCTGAACAGCCAACGCCCTGATCGAAATGATCCGAAATGCGCACCTGTTCGCCGGATCCAGAACTTCCGCCAGCACCTTCTTGCGTTCTTCCAGCGAACCCGGCGCAAATCGTATCCGTCCAGTAGATCAGATCGAAGACGTAATAAAGAATCGGGAATGCCCTCCTGCGCGGTCCACGCCGCCCGCCGCTGCGAATGCCGGTGCGCTGCTGCATCAGGCTGAAGGATGCGCGGCCCTCGTCATCCAGCGCCACTACCTCGCCGTCCAGAATCGCTGTCTTGGCATTCACAAATTGCGGCAGGTCGTGCAGTTCAGGATACCGGCCGGTGAGATCGTTTTGTGTTGCGCGACATCAGACGGACTTCGCCGTCTTCAATAAAGGCAACTGCCCGGTATCCATCCCATTTGATCTCAAACAGCCACTCCGGACCGTCGAAGGGTTTCTCGACGGCGTCGCCAGCATGGGAGCGAATGGCGGCCGGCATGGCTCGTGTGATCGCGCCCAGCACACAAGACACGAGCACAGAGGACAGACGTTCGACCTTCGCTGGACGACAGAGCTGAGGAGTTATCCCGCGGATTGCGGCCGAAACGTCGGCCTGGACCTTCTTCGCTCCGGTGCGTACCTTTCACGCTACTCCGCTTTTTTCGTCTTTTGTTTTGCTCTTCTCTGTGGCCTCAGTGTTCTCTGTGGTGATCTTTGCTTTCTCCGCCTTCGGCCAGCGCGCCTCGGCCAGCCACGGCGCCTTTCAGCGCTCCCCGCGACGCCGGCCGGCTGCTCTTCCATTCCTTCGATTCGGCATCGCCGCCAATCTCTGCCATGCTGCGCTTGGTCAACACCGAGGAATCGTATTGCATCGATGTCGTAGCCCTTGACCACGCCATCGTCATGCTTCTTGATCAGCAGCCACTCCGTACCTTTGCTTCCCGGCCGCCGCGACTTGATATGAATCATCGCGAAGTCGCCCTTCAACCGCTTGCCATGCAGGCGAATTTTCAAGTCGCCCTTCTTCAGCATGGCTTCGGCTTCGGCATCAGGTCCGGGAACAAATTTCCCGTTGACCGGCTCCGGCGACAGCGGCTGCCATGTGCCCACATCCCACACCATGACGGTTCCGCCCCGTAGTTGCCCTCGGGAATGGTGCCCTCAAAATCGAAATAGGAAACCGGATGATCCTCCACCTGCATCGCCAGCCGCTTGTCAGAGGGATCGAGAGACGGCCCTTTCGGCACCGCCCATGACTTCAGCACGCCATCCATTTCCAGGCGGAAGTCATAGTGCAGGCGTGTGGCCCGTGCTTTTGCACCACGAAACGGTGCGCCGACTTTCTTCTCTACTTTCGGAGGAGGCTCCGGCGTCTCCTCAAATCGTCGCTTGCGTTTGTATTCTTCCAGGGCCATTTCGCTTGATCCTCAACTCAGCGTTTTCGATGATCAATCATTCTATCCAGTTGCGAGAGTGACGGATTCTGTTACCGGATGACGTGGCCCATCGAGCTTTGTTTCCGCTTCTGCTTGCTTTTGATTCAACTAGTCTGTAAACTAGTCTGTTAGAGGATCCTAGGACAATGACAACGGTGGGAGCATTCGACGCCAAGACTCATTTGAATGAGCTTCTCCGCAGAGTGTCCAAAGGCGAGACCATCCAGATCACCCGCCGCGGCGTGCCCATCGCCAAACTGGTGCCTCTGGACTTTGGCAATAGCCAGGATGCGGCGAAGCTCGCCGCCGAAATCCGCGAACTTCGCCGGGGCGCGACCTTAGGCAAGATCGAGATAGGTGAACTGATTCGTGAAGGACGCCGCTATTAAACGATTCGTCCTCGACGCCTCGGTGACCGTGGCCTGGTGCTTCGAGGATGAGAGTACCCGCTTCACCGAAGGCGTCCTCGATTTGCTTTCTGCCGGAGCAGAAGCCCTCGTTCCCGCAATGTGGCCATTCGAGGTCGCCAATGCGTTGCTGATGGGCGAGCGCCGCAAGCGCATCAGCGTGGCCCAGGTCACGGCCCTGTCGCGTCGTATCGCGTTGCTGCCGGTTTCAGTGGAACCCATTCAGGCCAGAGATGCGTTTGAGCAGATCCTACCCGTGGCTCGTCAACATGGATTATCGCAGTACGACGCTGCCTATGCGGAACTCGCGCTGCGCCACACCGTTCCGCTCGCCACCCTCGATGATGGCTTACGCCGGGCCGCCAAACTCGCCGGCATCCCACTGCTCTCGCTCTAACCCTCCCCGAGCTGACTGCATTCCGGTTTCATAAATAGTCCTTCTCAATCACCATCGCTTGCGATAGCGTTTACGCGAATGGCCGAAAACAGCGAACTCCAGGAACTTCGGGCCCAGCTTGCGTCGCTCATCGCTCGCGTCCGCCGCCTGGAACAAGCAGCTGGCCTCGCCGAGCAAACACCTGCGTTGGCCGCCATACCACCGAGGGCTGAGGCACCCGCGGCCAGGACGCCGCCGCCTCCACCCAATCCTCCAGTCCCGCGTTCATCGCCCCCAGCCCCGGAAACGCCGGCGTTTACACTCCCAGCGGAGCGCCAATCCGATGGTCTCGAAAGCAAAATCGGCAAAGTCTGGCTTAACCGGATCGGAATTTTCGCCATTCTGATCGGGGTCTCCTACTTCATCAAGTATGCCTTCGACAACGGCTGGATTGGCCCCGCCGGACGTGTCGCTCTGGGATTGCTTGCCGGCATCGGCCTCGTTCTGTGGAGCGAGCGCTTTCGCAGCCGGGGCTACGCCGCGTTTTCTTATTCCCTGAAAGCCGTCGGCATTGGCACCCTCTATCTCTCCCTCTGGGGCGCGTACCAGGTTTATCAGCTTGTGCCTTCGGCGGCGGCGTTTGTGCTGATGATCGTGGTCACTGCTTCCACCATGGCGCTCGCCCTCAGTCAGGATGCTGAAATCCTCGCCGCGATTGCCCTGGCCGGAGGCTTCAGCACTCCGATTCTGCTCTCCACCGGACAGAATCACGAGATTGTCCTCTTCGTGTATGTCGCGGTCCTCGATCTCGCTATCCTGGGAATGGTCGCTCTCAAACCCTGGCGCCGCCTGCTGATCGGCAGTTTCACCGGCACCGGAATCCTCTACATCGGATGGTTCGTGCAGTACTACACCATCAACCAGCGCGGCCTCACCCTGTTCTTCACCATCCTCTTTGGAGCCATCTTTGGCGCCATTCCCCTGCTTACTCCGCTGACGAAATCCCGATGGCATCGCGGCTTCTCCATTACCCTGACGCTACTCCCGCTGCTCAACGCGGCAGCCCTGTTCCTCGCCTTGTTCGCGATGTACGAAGAAGAACGGCTTACCCTTACCTGGTACACCCTGGCCTTGGCCGCGGTTTATCTTGGGCTGAGCAGTCTGCTGCGGCGGCGCACCAGCAACGACCCCGAAGCGCTGAAGCTGGTCAATTTCCTGCACATCGCCATCGCGATCGCATTCCTCACCGTTGCCATCCCGCTCAAGCTGGGCACCCATTGGATCACTCTCGGATGGCTGGCTGAATCCGCCGCCCTGCTTTACATCTCGGTTCGCACCCGCTCCGATTTTCTGCGTTACTTTGCCGGAGCCATTCTGGTTCTCGGCATTTTCCGCCTGCTGGCTTTCGACAACCTCCAGGTCGAGACCCTCATCTTCAACTCCCGTTTCGCCAGCTATCTTTTAGCCATTGCGATTCTGGGTGGAATCGTAGCCGCTGGAGCACGCTCAGCCAGCGACCGCGAAATGCAAGTGGTGCGGATCGCCGGAGTTTGCCTCAACGCCCTCGCCCTGATTGCGCTCACCCTGGAAGCTTCCGACTACTTCGCCCGCCAGATGGCCACCTGGTACCAGATCCACAACCAGAACGGGGCTGAACTGCAGCAGATTTATCTGGAGCGTAATTTCAGCTATTCCGCCATCTGGCTCGCCTATGGCGCCGGCCTGATGCTATTCGGATTCTGGAAGCGCTCGGCATTCGTGCGCTGGCAAGCGTTGGTGCTCATCGCCTTCACCATCGGCAAAGTGTTCCTCTACGATGTCTCCGAACTGCAGCAGGGCTACCGCATCCTGAGCTTCATCGCCCTGGGAGCCGTCCTGATGGCGATCTCCTACATCTACCATCGCGATTGGTTACGCCTCTCCTCTCCTCCACCACAGAACACAGAAGAGCGGGAGGCGCCGTGAAAACCTTCTCGTCTCTCGCGGGATTGCTGGTCTTTTCCCTTGCCTCCATCACCTTCTTCCACTTTCAACGCCCGGTGCAGGTCTCGGTGCCCGGCCAGAATTACATCGTGGTGGACGACGCCATCTGGCGCCATGCGCGTGCCGACATGGGTGACCTCCGCCTCTATGCCGGACCGCAGGAGACTCCCTATTCCCTCGTCGTCGAGCAGGGCAGCCGACAGCTTAGCCGCACTCCAGTTCCAGTCTTGCAGCAGTCCACGGTCGGCAAGAACACCCAGTTTCTGCTGGATATGTCGGGCTTCGCTCAGTACGACCACATCGAGCTTCAACTCACGACCAGAGATTTCGTCGCGCACGCGGTGGTGGAAGGCAGCGACGATCCACACAGCCGCAACTGGGCTCGCCTCGGCGATGGCATTCTCTACGATCTTTCGAAAGACAGCCTCGGCAGCAACACCATCTTGCGGCTGCCTCGCGCCACTTACAAATATCTCCGCGTCACCATCGACGGTCCCGTCAAGCCGGCCGATGTCGCCGGAGCCGCTTCCGAAACCGGCGAAGACCGTCCCACATTCTGGCGTGATGTAAGCCACAGTTTCACTCAGCAGCAACCGGCGAAAGACACAGTTCTGACTTTTGATATCGACAGCAAAGTCCCAATCGATCGCGTGATCTTTGCCATCGATCCCTCTCAGCCGAACTTCAAGCGTAGTGTTGAAATCGAAAACGAAAAAGGTGGATGGCTGGCTTCCGGAGAGATCGACCGCATTCACATGGTGCGCGCCGGGCGAAAGATCGATGCAGAAGATAGCGAAGTAACCATTCCGAGCAGCCAGCCGGCCGGACAGAAAACTCTCAAAGTCATCATCCACAACGGCGACGACCCGCCGCTCAAGCTGACCGGAGCCCGCCTGCAGCAACTCGAGCGCCGCCTTTACTTCGACGCGCCCGCGCCCCAGGCCCTTACCCTCTATTACGGAGACGAAAAGCTCGAAGCTCCGGTTTACGATTACGCCAAACTATTTCAGCGGGAGAAGTCCGCGACCGCAGCAAAACTCGGCGAAGAAACCGCCAACCCCGCCTACACCGGACGCCCCGACGAACGCCCCTGGTCCGACCGCCACCCGGTAGTGCTTTGGCTCGCGATCATCGCCGCGGTAGTGATTCTGGGAAGCGTAGCCCTGCGCTCCATGCGCAAAGCCTCGGCCTGAGACGTTGTCGCTCACGAGCGCTGCCGCGACGACGCTCAGAAGCGTCGCCAAGAAGCGAAGACACTCAGCCTCCAAGAGAACAGCCGGGGAGACGCTATCGTTCGAAGTGCCTCTTCACAAAGTTGAACGAGGCCTGCATCCGCTGTACCGCATTGCGCGGAATCATACCCGGCTCCAGCGGCGCTTCCTCCACCATCCCCGCCGCCGCGTCCTCACTAGGCCCTACTGCCTCTCGCAGCAACTCCCAGGCCTCGCGATATTTCTCATAGCGGCCGCCCGGCGAGCCTAACGACACGGCGTGCATCCCCACGACCTCCTTTGCGGGCAGGATGTACCACGCTTTTTGCGGTATCACGTAGGCCACCAGAAAATCGAACGCCCCCGCCCGATACAGCTTATTGGTTCTGCCCACGGTGCAGACGTAGCCTTCGCCACTTCTCGACGGTGCGACCGTTCCCTTCACCTGCACGCCCACGAACTTGCCGGGACGTCCCACGACCACATCGAAATTCTCCGATTCGCCCAGGGGCTTGCTGGCCGGCAAATCCCGCTCGGCAGCGTCGGCCATAAAGCGCAGCTCCACCCACTCGCCACGCTTCTTGTTGCCCTGAACCTTACGCTAGCTCTTGGACTCGACCTTGGGATCGACCTTCTGTTCGATTTTGGATTGGATCTTGTGTGCCGCCTTCGCTCTCCGCTTAGCCAAACCGCACCTCGTCAACCAACTGAAATCCCGTGTCATCCTGAGGCGACGTTCTTTTCGTCGCCGAAGGACCCCTACCCTCTCTCCTGCCCCGCCCGAGAGCCACCGAGCCACCCGGAGCCGAACACAACTCCGCGCAGCCGCGAACTCCAGAGCCCGCCCTGTCAAAAACGTCGAGGATTTTGACTCTCCCGCCACAATCCTCCATTGGAACTTTCCCCGAATCCCAAAGGCAAGCGTTTCACATCGGAATGAAGGCCCCATTTCCCAAAATGGGAAGCCACGTGGAGCGGACACTCCTGTCCGCTGCTTTCAGGGATACGGGTCCAGTGTGGAGCGGGCGCCCTCGCCCGCTGCCTTTGACTTGGCAGGTGCTTTTGGGTGGCGCAGCGCTTCAGCGCTGCCTTGAAATCAGCTTCCCAACCAGGGGCTTTAGCCCCCGAGTTCATGGACTTTCTTAGCATGAAGCTCGATCAGTGGAGATTGAGTAGCTTCTGGTCGTATGCAACTAAGAGCCCGGAGCGGTTCGGTGACTTAGGGCAGTGGTGACCACCAAGGCCCACTTCTCGCGCACAGAACGCGAGAGAAATGGGGCACCCGGCGAGTCGCCGCGTACGCTGTGCGCCCGTCCAGAATACAATTTCTGAAGTGGAGCCGGAAGAACCTACCGACCAAGCTCGGCAGACAATCAAACGTTCTGACGGTTAACTCCTTCGGAACCGACCATTTCAAACGCTGTCCGCGACCGATAGCTTCTGTCTGCCGTGGCAGCTATCCGGCGGTGTGTTTTCGCGACCAAGGCCGAGACGGTTGGCAAAGGAGACGGTAAATAAGTTTGTGACCTGCTGGTCGTGTTTGAAAACCACGTCCTGATTTTCAGTGACAAGCACATTCAGTTCGACACCACCAAAAGGCATCACAATCCGATGGCGTAGGTGGTTCAAGAAAGCCGCGACTCAAGTCTGCTCAGCAAGTATGGGGTGCTGAGCGGTGGATACGATCTTTTCCTCAGAGACTGTTTCTTAGCAAAAAGTGCAGCGCTCGATTTCCACCTGACCTTACCAACACCCCGCTGAGGGCGATCTTCCATCGGGTCGTAGTGGCACACGATGCGTCTCGCGTCTGTCAGGAAATGCTTGGGGGCAGTGGCAGTCTGATGTTGTGTCAGACGTCGTGGGAGAAGCACATTTCGATCATCGATTCACAATTGGACGGCTTGATGCGCAGGAAGGTTATGTGCACGTATTCGACGACACTTCGCTTCAAGTTGCCATGCAGGCTCTCGACACGACAAGCGACTTCGTGGCGTACCTGACAAAGAAAGAGCGGCTGCTGACAGGTGGTATGCACGTATTCGCCGCAGGAGAAGAGGCAAGCTTCTTGCTCGCGATGTAGGGAAGATGAACGATCAAGAAGAGCACGATTTTGCATTCCCGGACGACCTGCACTGGCGTGATGATTGAGGAAGGACATTGGGCGAAGTTCTTAGCCAGTGATGAGCATCGTGCGCAGGTAGAAAAGCCAATCATATCAGCTATTCATGGGATGAACTGTATCGAGGAATTCTTGTCCGAATCTGCACGTCTGGTACAGACACACCCAAAGCATCGAGAGACAAGTCGAGCAGGAGCCAGCTTTCCGTTGGCTTGCGAGAGAGAATCGGACTCGGCGCAGACTGCTCGCCGGGAGCCTTCACGGCCTATTGGCAAAGACGCCGCCAGATCACCGGGGGTCGCGGTTGGTTCTCCCCTCCCACCTTTTCTCGACCCGCACTATATTTTTCTGTTGTTGCCACGATATGCCGACATTGAAGACAAGCATATCGGGAGGTTCGCGGGCAAATGCTTGCTGACTACTGCACGGTTGTGAAGCTGCATCATCCTGCTGCACATCATGTGATAGGCATAGCCACTGAACCGCTGGGGGAGGGGAACAGAACATCCGGTCAGAAGGATTTCATTTGCCTTGATGCGACTGCGTGGACTGCTGAACTTGACGAGCAGGTACGTAGAGCAAATAAAATAAGCTTGGGATTTTAACAATGTGCAATGGTTGGTTGGGAAGGAGCAGGAGTATCCGGTCGCTCCGCGTGAAGTGGCAACCATTTCTCGAAATTCGCCTTGCATCTGTGGCAGTAAGCAGAGGTTTAAGCGGTGTTGTGGAAAAGGGATTGGCGGGCCGGAAGAGATGTTAATAATTATTCGCTACGATAAGAAGATGCCGAGTGAAGGCCGCCAAGCCGGGTGCCCCATCCTTCGCGCTCTTCGTGAAGGGTGGGGTGCGGGGTCCCCAACCGAGGGTGTCGCGAGCCCGGTATACTCCCTCCTCGGTCAGAACGGCAGGTGCGCCGCCACCAGCCGGAGCGCTCATTTCTCGCGTGTTCTGTGCGCGAGAAGCTGGGGCCTATCTACCTCTCTGAATCTGCAGGTTCATCCATTTCCGCCGCCTTCAGCCACGGAGCCTAGCCGCGCCAATCCATTCGGCGCTTCCAATATCCCGGACGCCGATGGGTATGCGCCACCGCCAGCACTAAAATCTGAGAAGGCAACTCCCGGTAGACAATGCTGAACGGAAACTGGTGCAGGAAGTACTTTTGGCAGACTCCAAAACAGCGAGACCAGCGCTGCGGATTCTTCTCAACCTTTGCCAGCGCCTGCTGAAATTCTCTGGCAAACTTTGTCGCAGCAGACAGGCTGCGCTCACGATACCATTCGAGCGATGTCAGGTATTCATCTTCCGCTTCGGGATGGAATTGAAGCGGTTTATTGGCCATGACCTACTTGCGATTCAGCAACGCTTGGCCCTTACGCCGTACTTCTTCCCACGGGACGGTCTTGACCTTGCCCGATTCGATGTCGTTCAGCCGCCGGGCGATCTCCTCTTGCCAGGCGGCTTCGGTGTCATCATCCACCGTCGCATCCAGGC
>CAWCSH010000018.1:0-140227 GCA_963798155.1 Terriglobia bacterium | reverse complement strand
GTTGCCGAAGAACACCTCGCCGTCGCGCATGACGGCGACGATCAGTGCGTCTTCCTTATCGGCGTCGGGCATCTGCACCGGATTGTTCATTTTCGCCAGGTCCACGCTGACGCCTTGCTGCAACATGGGCGTGATCACCATGAAGATGATCAGCAGCACCAGCATCACGTCCACCATGGGGGTGACGTTGATGTCGGAATTGACCTTGGCAACTTCTTTCTTTTTGCCAATTGCCATACTTTATATCTCCGGTAAGTCCCTCCGCGGAGTGGTCCTGGAGGCGGCACCGTCCACGGCGGGACGATGCCCGGCGCCGGATGCATCCGGCGCCGGACAAGCAACTCAAGGCCGAGCCAGCTCGAGCTCAAGTTCGCACTAGGAGCGGCGGAGTCCCCGCGCGCTTCAGGAAGTAGTCGATCAGTTCGCTCGAGGAGTTATCCATCTCCACGTCGAACGCTTCCACACGGCCGGTCAGGTAGTTGAACATCATGACGGCGGGAATGGCGACGAACATCCCGAGCGGTGGTCACGAGGGCTTCGGCGATACCGCCGGCGACGGCGCCCAGACCGGTTGCCTTCGTTCCGAAATGCCCTTGAAGGCGTTCAGAATTCCCACCACGGTACCGAACAGGCCGACGAAGGGAGCGGTCGAACCGATGGTGGCCAGGCCACCCAGGCCGCGCTTCAGTTCAGCGTGAACGATGGCTTCGGTGCGTTCGAGGGCGCGCTTGGAGGCTTCGATGGTTTCGCCCGGGATCTCGCCGCTCTCCTGATGAGCGCGGAATTCCATGAGGCCAGCGGTGACGACCTTGGCCAGGTGGCTCTTCTTGTTGCGCTCGGCCACCTTGATGGCTTCGTCGATCTTGCCTTCGCGCAGTGCGCCGGCAACGGCGGGAGCGAATGCCCGCGACTGCTTACGTGCCGCGCTGAACGCCATCCAGCGATCGATCATGACGCCGATAGACCAGCCGGACATGATGAACAGGATGATTACGACCATTTTGGCGAAATCCCATCTGCTTCCAGAGCGAGATCGGGTCCCATCCAATCGCCGCTCCTGGAAAATCCAGGCGGCGGCGGGACGTGGTTGAAAGTGGCGGTTGCTAGATTGGCTACGAGCATGAGTTGCTTTTTCCTCCTCAGAAATCTCTATCAGATTGCGAATCATTGCCGAAAGTCCGAACGTGCTGCGCCGCGCTGGAATGCAGCCCGAACAAAGATCCCGGGATGCCGGCTCACGGGGCCGTGGCCTAGTTCCAGGGCTCCCGCCGTGCTCGCCGGCACGCCATTCAAGGGTGGGACTGGGGAAGGCCACCACTTAAAAACCTGCATCTTGCCCGCCGAGGAGTTTACCCCCCGGAGAGCGAGAATTTACGTATCGTCGTCTCCACTTCCACCGGCTCGCCGTTGAGGAAGTACGGTTTGTACTTCCACTGCTTCACGGCATCGATGGCGGCCGGTGTCAACATGGGGTGACCGCTGACCAAGCGGAGGTTCTGGATGGCCATCCTTGCTGATCTCGGCCTGCAGCACCACTGTCCCCTGAATGCGGGCTTGGCGCGCCAGCGGAGGATAGCTCGGCTTTACTTGGCGAACGAGCAACCCTTGGGAGACGCCCTGAGATACGCGCACACGCTGCGGAGTCGCGACCTTGGGACGGCCACCGGAGTGGAGCTGATGATGCCGCCGATGACGCCGCCCATCTGGCCTCCGGGGACTCCGCCGGAACGCCGCCCACAACCCCGCCATCGAGGTGACCGGCGGAGGAGCTTCCTCTTCCTTGATCATCTGAACTTTCTCGGGAATCTTCGTGGGGGTGCGCAGCTGGCCGTTGATGATATCGGTCTGGATCTGCTTACCACCTTGACCGGCGTGGCGGCCGGTGGGGGCGGCGGCGGGGGTGGCGGTGGAGGAGCCACCAGAAATGTCATCAGCTGGTTTTTAGGCAGAGCTTCAGTGAACAAGAGGGATAAGACCAAGACCCCGATCAGCACTGCCTGGAAGATAAACGACGAGGCCGTGGTCCATCCTCGCTTGGTCTTGAGCCTATTGCCCGACTCTATCAGGCTGTCTTCAAACATAAGGTTTTCTCCTGCACGGACCCTACGTACTCTTAGACACCGCCTATCAACATTTTGCTCCCGCTACCTGCGTCACCTGCACTTCTGCCTTCTGCAACAACTTGCACTTCCAACATGGCCTGGTTAGTGGACCATTTTGAGACGAAAGCTAAGCCTTAATTTTTTCGCGGCGCGGGTTGGCCTTTCCGGAAGCCATGGAGACTGGCTTCTTGCCCCGGCCGAAACGCCAATCCTGGTATGCCACCAGTATCGGAGCGGCGATGGCGATCGAGGAATACGTCCCGATCAGGATTCCGATCACCAGGGCGAGAGAAAATCCGCGCAGCACCTCGCCGCCGAACAGGAAGAGTGCCAGAACCGTCAGAAATGTCAACCCAGCCGTCAAAATCGTCCGGCTTAGGGTCTGGTTAATACTCCGGTTGACAATATCGGCCAACTTCTCCCGCCGCATCAATTTCAGGTTCTCTCGGATGCGGTCAAAGACCACAATGGTGTCATTATTCGAATAGCCCACCAAGGTTAAAATGGCGGCGATCACGGTCAGCGATATCTCTTTGTTCAGTCAACGAGAACGCGCCTACAGTGATCAAGGTATCGTGGAATACAGTAACCACGGCAGCCACGCCGTAAATCCACTCGAAGCGAACCGCCAGATACACCAACATCCCGAGAAGCGAATACAAGACCGCGAATTTCGCCTGGGTCTGCAGCTGCTTACCAACCTGCGGGCCGACGATTTCGACGTTGCGAACGCCAAAATCTGAAAGGTAAAACCCGTCACTGAGGGCGGCAACAGCGGCGGGGTCGGCGGCCGCTTTCACTTCGTCGATTGAAGTCAGGACCCCGTCTTTCACCTTGTCGCGATAGTTCACAATAGCCTGGGCCATCTCGGTATAGCGCTGGTTGGCATCGGTGCCGAGATGCAGCGGATCTTTCTCCAAAAGGTAGCCGGCAATAGCTAACGAACTGGCATTGTTCAGGTCCTGCTTGCCGGTGGGAGCATTGGTCTCCAGGGCGTTGATGATCTCGCTCTTACCCTTGTCGAGCGCCGCTTCACTGGTTTCCCGGATATCCAGATCGACCAGGATCTCATTATTGGCGGCCGGCCCATATCTCTGGATCTTGGCATCGCGCAGGCCAGCGCGGTCCATGGCCGCGCGTACCGCATTATCGTTGGGCGTATGGGCGAACTTCACATACACCAGCGTCCGCCCCGCGAAAGTCCACGCCCAGCGGGATACCATGCCAGAACAACATGGAAAACAGGCCCGCCACACTGAACACCAGGGAAAAGGCGAGAAAATACCACTTCTTGCCCAGAAAATCTATGTTCGGATTACGAAAAAATTCCACGCTGCTTCAAACCCCTCGATTTTGCCTTTTGCAAAGCTCTCAAAATCTAAAATGTGTCTGCCGGCTCGTCTAGATGCTCAGGGCCTCACCGCGCTGCTTGCGGCTCAGCACCCAGTCGAATATGACGCGGGAGACAAACACCGCGGTAAACAAGTTTGCTAACAAGCCGAAAGTCAAAGTCACGGCAAAGCCTTTAACCGGTCCGGTCCCAAAAAGGAACAGAATTGCGGCCGAGACAATGGTGGTGACGTGCGTATCCACGATGGTGATCCAGGCATGGCTGAAGCCCTGATCCACGGCTGATGGCGGTGTCTTGCCATTTCGCAACTCTTCGCGAATACGCTCAAAAATCAGGACGTTGGAGTCTACACCCATACCGACCGTCAGAATCACTCCGGCGATCCCCGGAAGGGTGAGGGTCGCCCCGTAAATAGCCCATAAAGCCCAGCAAAATGACCAGATTGAGAATGAGAGCCAGGTCGGCATTGATGCCAGCGCCACGATAGTAAATCAGCATGAAGACCAGGACCGCAATCATGCCGGCAGCGGCGGCGCGGACGCCCGCACGGATCGAATCCGCGCCCAGCGAAGGACCGACGGTGCGTTCTTCCAGATACTTGATGCTCGCGGGGAGCGCGCCGGAATTGAGGATGAGCGCCAGGTCTTTGGCTTCCTGCTCGGTGAAGCGGCCTTCGATCACGCCGGTATCGCCGATCTGGCTCTTGATGCTGGCCACTTCCATCACCCGGTTATCCAGCACCACCGCCAGGTAATCGCCCACGTGGGCTCCAGTGAACTGGGAGAAGCGGCGGCCGCCTTCAGCGGTCAGAAAGAATTCCACTTCCGGCATATTGGTATTGGAACTGCGGCTGACACGGGCCTCACGGAGATCGTGGCCGGATACCGCCGAACTGCGGGAAATAATGTAAACCGCATCGCCACCGCCGCCCTGGCTTCCTGCCATGCTGCGGCCATGCAGCAGCAGGGTATTTTCCGGCAGTACACCATTGCTGGCCGCCAGCGCCGCCTGCTCATCGGGATAGGATTGGCCGTTGTTGTACGCCTGCCGGATTTCCAGCATGGCGGTGGACTGCATGATTTCTTTCACGCGGGCGGGGTCGTCCACGCCCGGCAGCTGCACCAGAATCTGATAATCGCCGAGTCCGTGTTCCTGAATCACCGGCTCGCTCACACCCAGCTTGTCCACGCGGTTGCGGATGGTCTCAATCGCCTGGCTCACGGCGCGGTTCTTCAATTCCGATAGGGATTGCGCCTTCATGGCGAGGGTGAAAGTATTCTCGGCCCCCGAGGTCAGGTCGTAGTCGGAAAGCTGGTCGCTCACGATGGAGCGCAGATCCCCGGCTGATTCCGGCGCCACACCCTTGATTACAACTTTGTCGGGATTGTTGGCGGGATCGGGCTTGGTAATGTCGGTGTAGTTGATCTTGCGCTTGCTGAGATCGTCTTTGAGCCGCTCGACGACGCGGTCGCTTTCGGCATTGACGGCATCGTTGACCACCACCTGCAGAATGAGGTGGGTACCGCCGCGAAGATCGAGGCCCAGGTGGATGCGCTGGGTCATGGCGTCGAGCAGGCCGCCGCCCGACCAGCTCTTCGGGATCCCAAAGATGCCGAAGACGAAAATCAGCAGCAGCGCGATGATCAGTATGAGTTTCCAGCCCAAATTCTTGTTCATGACCTGACGGTTTGACTACTCCACATAAAATTCGCCGAACTTAGATGCATGGCGGAACCCGGGCTGCCGCGCCTGGGCTACTTGCCCGACTTGGAGGCCTCTTCGGGCTTATCAGCTAAAGACACCACCGAGGCCCGGCTGACCTCAATCCGCAGATTGTCGGGCGGAACCCGCAGCTGAATGTAGTCGTCCTTTATCGAGACGATAGCGCCGCGAATGCCGCCGCTGGTGACCACTTTGTCTCCGGTCTTGAGCTCGCTGAGCATGGCTTGCCATTTCTTCTGGCGCCGCTGCTGCGGCATGATCAAAAGAAAGTAGAAGATGGCGAAGATGAACAGCAGAGGAGCGAACCCCAGCCATCCCATAGAACCACTGGTTTGTAGTGCCAACAGGTATTGAGCGCTCATTCGAGACTTGGAGACCTACTTCTGCAAAAAAATCGGATCGCGCCTTTGTGGCGCTACACACTAGCCCTGGTATTTCAGCGCGGGAATTCTCGCTTATTCAGGCCGGATTTCCATTGGCTTCAGGCACGAACCCGATTCACAGAACCACGAGCCACAGGGGAGTGCCGAGCCAGGGTTTTTCGGTCGAGACTACATACCAGAAAGAAAAAGACTCCTACCCAAGCCCAATAGAATGACGTACCGTTCGCATAGTGTCAAGGTAGTAGCTCAAGTTGTGGACGGTGTTCAGGACCTGGGCCAATACTTCGTTCGATGCATAGAGGTGGCGTAAATAAGCCCGTGAATAGCGGCTACAAACCTTGCAGCCGCAATTGGGGTCGAGCGGCGCGTCCTCTGCCGCGTAGCGCGCCTGTTTGATGGAGATCTTGCCCTGCGACGTGAAGAGGAGCCCGTGCCGGGCGGCCCGGGTGGGCAGGACACAATCCATCATGTCGATTCCCAGGTTCGCATATTCGACGATCTCTTCCGGGGTTCCCACGCCCATGAGGTAGCGCGGCCGGTCAGCGGGAAGATGCTCGATCGTGGCCTCCACAATCTGGCGGGTCAGTTTGCGGGGCTCGCCGACGCTGAGGCCGCCAATGGCGTATCCGGGGAAACCGATCGCAATGGTCCGCTCCGCAGATTCCTTGCGGAGTGCGGGATCCATGCCGCCCTGGACGATGCCGAAGAGGGATTGAGTCGAAGCATTGTCATTCCTCGCACCATGACGAACCTGCTGTCCCTGCACGGAGCACGCCCCATGCCCGTCACCCCACGGCACCTCGTGCTGATGAGCTTCGAAATGCCGCTTGCTGCGCTCTGCCCAGCGCAGGGTCATCTCCATCGAAGCCCGGGCCCGAGCCGCATCGGCCGGATACTCCGTGCATTCGTCAAACGCCATGATGATGTCAGCGCCCAAGCCGATCTGGGCCTCCATCGCGCTCTCCGGGCTGAAGAAGTGCGACGAGCCATCAAGATGCGAACGAAATGTCACGCCCTCTTCGGTGACCTTGCGCAGCTCGTTCAGGCTGAACACCTGGAAGCCTCCGGAGTCAGTCAGGATGGCGCGCGGCCACGCCATGAAGCGGTGCAGACCGCCCAGCTTGCGCACCTGCTCGACTCCGGGGCGCAGATAAAGGTGATAGGTGTTGCCGAGGAGAATCTGCACGCCGAGGTCTTCGAGGAGGTCCTGCGAGAGGCCTTTGACCGATGCCAACGTCCCGACCGGCATGAAGACGGGAGTTTCGATTTCGCCGTGAGGAGTGATGAGACGGCCGCGGCGGGCTGCGCCTTTGCGGGCGCTGATCTGAAAGGAGAGGGACACGGCTTGGATTGTATCGAACACGCGCAGGACTCCTGGCGCCGGTTTCGCCGGAGCGGGGAAAGCTATCACCGCAGAGGTCGCGGGGGACAGCTCGCGGAGTTCGCGGAGTTTTTTCGGAATGGTCTAGCGGAGGTTGCTTAGGAGAAATCGCCTAGCAGAAATGGTCTAGCTAGTGATCGGCAAGTTCAGGATTTCGGAGCGTATGTTGCCGTCGACCAGGGACAGCCTTCCGACGCTGACCGGCAGCTTGAATCTTCTGGGTCCGGCGCTTCCGGGATTGAAGTAGAGGACGCCGTTTCTGGTTTCCTGATGCGGTTGGTGACTGTGGCCATAGATCACGGCGGCGAATCCGGCGGCTTCGGGTTTCAGATCGAGATCATCAATGCTGTGCAGAACGTAGAGTGAGGTGTGATGGAGTTCGAGAACATTGGTGGTGGGTAGCCTCTCGGCCCAGTCTCCATGGTCAACATTTCCGCGGACGGCCGTGACCGGCGCAATTGCGCGCAGTTGCTCGAGGATGGCGGGACCGCCGACATCTCCGGCATGAATGATGCAGTCAGAGCCGCGCAGCGCCGCCAGGGCTTCGGGGCGGAGCAGTCCATGCGTGTCAGAGATGACTCCTACGGTGATTGCGCGCCTGGAAGAGGCCGACTTCGGACTCATGGGTGAAGTCTAGCAAGGCTCGGGACACCCTGCTGACGAGCAGCGAAGCGGGCCCGTTACTAGTCCGGTGGCGCTGCTGCGACTGGCGGCGCGGGGTACTTCGTCGGGTATTTTGCTTCGGGATAGAGCCGGTGAAAGACGATCCAGAGCAGCGCGATTACCACAAAGCAGAGCACACTGCCTTCCGGGCCGACGGTCCCGCCCGAGAGCCAGGGCTTGCCGTGAAACGCGGTGTTCAGCAGGTGGCCGGGCATAACGGTTCCGCTGTTGGGGACGGAATAGAGATAGGTTTCGCCCCAGTCCCAGGAGGCGTGCATTCCAATCGCGAACCAGAGATCGCCGGTGCGGCGCAGGGTCAGGCAGAAGAAGAGTCCGATGGCGGCGGCGGCGAGGGCTCCGATCACGCCTTCTCCCTTGTTGCCGAGGTGGATTGCCCCAAAGGCCAGCGAAAGCAGAATTGCGGCAGGCCAGAAGCCGATGCCTTTGGTCAGAGTGAACTGAGTGTAGCCACGCATGAGGAATTCTTCGAAGAATCCCACGATCAGGAAAAACACGGCCCAGAACGCAGCGAATTTCCAGATGCGAATGCCATGAAGCGAGAGGGCGGTGATGTCGAATGCGCCCGCGACATGCATGCCCGCCAACAGCACCGAGAGGGCCACCAGGCCCCAGATCACGCCGATCCAGAACAACTTGCCGAAGGCGCGGCTGGCCGGTATCCCATAGACGCCGAATGACCGGTGCTCGACGCGGGCCATGATCAGCGCGGGCACGGCGGCGACGATCAGCGACACCGATTCGCCGATGAGAAGGTTCCAGAGCAGGCCAAGCTTTTTTAGCGGCGAAAAGTGCAGCAGAATCCCCAGAATGGCTCCGAGAGCCACGACCATTGCGAGATAAAGCAGGAACCGCCAGCCGGCGCGCAGCCCGTCGGGACCGAAGAAGATGTGGCGCAGCGCGGAGGGTGGAGGCGGAGGCGGCGCTGGAGGCGGGGCTTCAACTGATGCTGTCAGAGATTGCGGTGGAGTGGAGGGCGGCACTTCGGACTGATCGTCCATAGGACGTTCCCCTTAACGGTCGCCGACATGGTAAAACAAGCGGTCTTCTGTGTGGCTGAATTTTTCGTCTCTCATGTCTCAATTTTTCACGCGCGAGCGCTTCGGGCAGCCGCAATTCGTAGCCGGCGTTCTGTTGTTGGCATTTTTAGGACAGTGCGTGTGGCTGGTATCGAAGAGCCATCCGGGAAGCGAAGTGGACGTCAGGACCGTGTTCCGGGTGGAGCAGGGACTGCACATCTGGCGGGGTGAACCAGCGCTGCCGTCGGCGGTGCAATCGAAGACGGATTTCGGACCGGGCAGCGGCAGCCTCACCGCCGACGGCTATGATCCCAACCATTCGCACCTGTGGTATCTGATTGGCTCAGCCCCGTTGCTGCTGTGGAGTCATCCCCTGCAACTGGAAGGGTTGGGAGCGTGGGGATGGCTGGCACGAATTCCTTATCTGCTGTTTGGGCTGCTGCTGGGGGCGTCGCTCTGGTATGTGGCGCGGCGCCTTTATGGAAACTCCGGCGGCTACCTGGCATTGTCGCTGTATTGCTTTTCGCCGCGCATCATTCAATCGAGCGCGCTGTGGTTCTCACAGCCGGAGATGGGCGCAGCCTGGGGCGCATTTGGCGCGGTGTTCACCGCCATCGCCGTCGCGCATACTTTGTATGCTCCGCGCGAGGTGGTGCTGTGGAACTGGCGGCGAATCGTGCTGCTGGGGCTATCGTTCGCCATGGCGGTGGGCAACATGTTCTCGCTGCTGATTGTGGTTCCGGCGGCGCTGGCATTCATGCTTTATCTGGCTCCGGCGCGACGGGCGGCGGCGGTCGCGATCTGGGGCGCAGCCTGTGCGGTCGCGCTGCTTCTTCTTTATGCTTCCTATGCGTTCCATCCCGGAGCGTTTCTGGCCGGATTGAGGCACGCCAGCTTCTTTCCGCTCTTGCCCAAAGCCTACGCGATGTCGGGGGCTTACCGCGATGTAGTGGTCGAGATCGGGCAGACCAATCCGGCGCTGCTGGTGGGAGCACCGGCGGCGCTCATCGTCTATTCGTTGTGGAAACGGGCGCGATATTTCGGAAACACCGCTCCCTTGCTGGTGGCTGGTTTGTTCCTGGCGCTGGCGGTGGGGACGCCGCATTATCCCGGGCTGGGATTTCAGCTGATGGCGGTGCCCTTTCTGTTTGTGTTCGTCGCCGGAGTGAGCGCCGATCTGCTGGAAACGCGGTATAGCGGGTTGGTCATGTCTTGTGTGCTTGGCCTGGTAGCGGCGAATGCGGCCTGGAATTTGATGGGTCTGGTTCGCATTTAGGCCGTCTTCTGCGGGCCATCTGCATCGGTGTTAGCGAGTCTCTGCCGGCTCGGGCGCCGGGTGCTGCTGAAAATATCGGTTGATCTGGGACTGCCATACTGGTCCGTTCTTGCTGTCCTGCCTGCCTAATTCGGTAATGTGATCATTGAGCTGGGAGTTCAGCGACGTGCGCTGGTACATGACATTCACCGCCGTGGTGGTTGCGTTCACGGGATGAAGATGAACGTCAATCAATACCGCCTGCGCCGCTGGCATCACGTACACGTACTGCATGTGCCCGGACTGGAGATCGAGAGCGGTGTTAACCCAGATGCTGTGATGGCCGCCGTGGGAGACGGTGAACACTTCTCCCGCGACATCTCTTGCCGGTTGGGGATACAGGAAGTGCGGCTTCCAGTCTTCGCCAGCCCAGGCGCGCTCCGCCCATGCTCCGAAGAGCGGGGCGGCGCGATCGATGGGGGCTTGCACCGTGAACTCAAAAGAGTTTTCCACGTGGACCACTCGTCCGCCTGAAGCGCGGCGCGATCGAATATGGAGGATCAGCAGCACGGCGAACAGGAGAACGGCAATGCCTAAAGCGGCAAACAGATATTTGGAATTCATCGGCGGCGCTCTTTCAGTTTGTGGCTGTCGGAAGCCTTTAAGGTGAGCCCGTAAATCTTCTTGAACTGCTCGATCTCTTTCAGGGTCGGCTCGGAGAACGGCGCCTGGCCTTCGAAGGCGTGCAGGACGATGCCTTCCAGCAGGTCGCCAAGCGTCATATCTTTCAGTTCTGCGATGGCTTTCAGCACTTTCAGCAGCCGCTTCTCCATACGCACTCCGGTCTGGACCCGTTCCACTTCAATGCGACTGTCAGTGGCGCGATTGTTCGGTTTCTCTGGTTTCATGTTATGTATGTACCATAGTACACATGTACATTCAATGAGATTTTGGGCTTCGGAGCCGGCGCAGCTGCGTCTTCCATTGAGAGAGGAGCGAGCTCCCATCCTCACGGGCGTGCCGGCTTTCACTCCCGGCATGGGACTTGGAGCCAGAATCCCTTTGCTGCCATCTACTTACATCCCCTTTAGCTTGCTTGAGGACAGCCCACGCCAGGAGGCCGGCCTCAGCATTTTTGAGATATTTTGGTTGGGGTGGGCATCTAACCAGGTGGAGCCGGGTTAGCTCCTTAAGGGGGCGTTATGTCTGCTAGGTTGAGCGCTCACTTGCGCTATGATTCAGGCGTGGCTCGGTTGATACGCATCGCTTCGATTGCGGGGCTGGGACTTTTGGTGCTCTTGATGGTTCCGGCGGCGGTGGGGCAAATTCACGGAGTGCCCACTTCCGTCACTTCGATCGGATTTGGCGGGCAGTGGAACCAGACACCGGGAGTTCCTGCGAGTGTGACTTCGCTGGGACCGAATGGATACCACTCTGGTCCGGGCTACCAGCGAGGAGTTTACCTTCCACAGCCCTCGTGCTGCATGGCTCCCTTGTTCCCGATTAACTCCAACCCTCCGGGAGTGGGCCATGGCGGCCATCGCCATCACAACACCGGATCTTATTACGGACCGTCGCCGTATTACGGTTACGGATATGGCTACAGTCCTGCGTACATTCCTTACACTCCTTACGACGTGGAACCGGAGCAGGATCAGGTGCGGGACGAAGAGTATCCCAGCGGCCCGACAATTTTCGACCGGCGCGGATCAGGACTGACCAGCCGGGAAATCGAAGAACGCTATGCGGCGCGGGATGAGCACCGGCCCCAAGCCGAGGAGTCTCTACCTGCTCCCGCATCCGAGCCCGAGCCGGTGGCGGACCAGGTGACCACAGTGCTGGTGTTTAAAGACGGCCATCAGCTGGAGATTCAGAATTACGCAGTGCTGGGCGAGACCCTTTACGATCTAACCCCTGGGCACCGCCGGAAGGTCGAACTGACCGAACTCAATGTGCAGGCCACGGTGCAGCAGAATGACGACCGCGGCATCGATTTCCGCCTGCCTCCCGGCACTCATGTGAACTGAGGGAGATGACGCGGCTTGCGGTGGATGCCATTGCATTGCCAGCCTTTAGGCAGCGCATCTAGCCGCTGGACGCGCCACCCGCGAAAGAACGTCGAATCGCGGTCCAGGATCATCCAATGATTTGCGACCGAAAGGCATTGTCGACTTGGAAAAAGGTGCAGTTCTCATCCGTCTTCTTTTCTTTCTTACCTTTGTTGCGCTCATCTTTTTCGTGCAGCGCTTCTGGTTTCTGAACGCCTGGCGCAGAATTCAAGAGATCTCTGAAAGTTCCGCCCGCCATGTTCTGCAGGGGGCGTGGGGAGTTGCGCTGGCGCTGCTACTCCTCACCATTCTCGATCCTTTTCTCGGGCACATTATTCCGCGGCGCGGCGCCGGAGTCTGGCTGATTGCAGCTTCCCGCATCTGGCTGATCGCTTCGGTTTTCGGCTTTGTGGCTTATCAGTTTGTGGCGCTGTTTGGCTGGGCATCCGGCGGAGTCACCCGGCTGGTGCCGGCGTTGCGCACCAACTTTGACCCCGCGCGGCGCACATTCTTTCAATATGCCGCCTACCTCGCCGGGGCTTTGCCCTTCGTGGCCGCCAGCTACGGATTCGCCGCCGGGCGCCTGAACTACAAAATCAGGAAAGTGGAAATTCCGGTTGCCAATCTTCCCAAAGATCTCGACGGCATGAAGATCGTGCAACTCAGCGACATTCACGCCGGCGATTTCATGCCGGAAGATGAGATCCGGCGCGCGGTGGAGATGGCGAACGCGCTGCACGCCGACCTGGCGGTGGTGACCGGAGATTTCATCAGCAACGAGAACGATCCGCTGGAAGCCTGCATTGCCGAACTGAGCAAGCTGCGGGCTCCCCTGGGCACCTGGGGATGCAACGGCAATCACGAAATTTACGCTGATGCCGAAGCGGCGGCGCAGCAGTATTTCAGCCGTTACGGCATGCGCCTGTTGCGGCAGGAAAGTGTGGAACTGGAACACAAGCGCGCGAAGTTCAACCTGATCGGGGTGGACTACCAGCGCGATCATATGACCCGGCAAGTCAGCAAAGGGCCGATGCTGCAAGAAATCGAGTCACTGGTGCGGCGCGATATGCCGAACATTCTGCTGTCGCACAATCCCAATTCGTTTCACCGAGCCGCCGATCTGGGCATCGAGCTGAGCCTGGCCGGGCACACTCACGGAGGTCAGGTGAAAGTCGAAATTGTGGACCACGACATCACTCCGGCAAAGCTGATCACTGATTTTGTGGCGGGGCTTTATCGCCTGCCGATGAAGAACGGATCGTCGCCCGCAGGTCACGGCCCGCAATGGACCCAATAATGGGCAGGAAGAAAAATCTGCCTCGCTCTATGTGAACCGTGGCCTGGGGACGTTCGCCATGCCGGTGCGGCTGGGAGTGCCTCCGGAGATCACGCTGCTGACCTTGCGTTCCGCCTGAGCAAACGACTCCCCCTCATTTCCAAAGCGGGCCGATCAACTCATAATGGCGATCACCAGACCGACGGTGATAAGCGCCGAGTCGGCCATCGCACCCAGAAGCAAGCCCAGCGTGAAGCGGCCTGCCCCACGCAAGTTTCCAGCTGGGACCGCGGACCGCTTGCAGACCACGGTCTCTGCCCAGTCGTCACCGTAGCGCTGATTGCGCGTTGTGCGCTGCATGGCAAAGTAGCCGACGATACCGAAGAACAGCGAATCGACGAAGTATCCCAGCGAGCGGACCAGAGCCGATTTCAGCCGGCAAGGCGATCCATCCTCCTGAACCACAACCATGGAGAGCACGATTTTCCCCAGGGTGCTGCCATGCAGGCCTTCGCAGAGCGTTTCATAGGCAATCGAGCCCAGCAGTGCGAACACAAAATTCAGCACATGATTGTTTCCCAGCTTAGCGACCAGCAGCGCCGGTGGCTGGCCGGTGAGCCCGGCAGCAATCGCCAGCAGGACGCCGAACAGGAAGTAGGTGCCGGTTGCGATCACCAAGTGGGTAATCAGGTCGATTACGCGAGCGACCGCGCGTGGCCAGAAGCTTACGCCCGTGATGTCATCGGACGGAGCTGCATAGCCTCCGAAAGAGAAAGCCGGGCTGGTTTCTGGGAGAACAGGAATTTCCGGAACAGGAGTGGACATCTGGTATCTCCACAGGCGGTGGCGCCCGCCCCAAGTGCGATTCGGAGAAATATACACTCGCTATCAAGTTATGCCCACTTAATGAGCGAAGCAGTTAGCCCGCAATATCCGGATTGCGCATTCTGCCGGGAGTGCTGCTTAATTGATCCATGAAAGAAGACGAGTCCGTTTTCCGGCAGCCGCTGCAGGCTGCGTTTGAACAGTCGCTGGAGCATCTGGAAAATCTGAAACGAAGCGCAGCCGGAGCGACAGTTGATGTCGCGACTCTCCGTCATCGTCTGAGAAAGCCGCTGATCGATGGTCCATGCTCTGCCGAGCAGGTGGTTAACGATCTGGCGCGCGACGTGGATGGCGGACTTCTTGGGTTCGGCCGGCGGACGCTTCTTCGGCTGGGTGATAGGCGGATCGTTGCCATCTGCTTTGGCGGCCGACTGGCTGACCTCGGCATGGGACCAGAATGCCGGGCATCATGCCTGCAGTCCGGCGGCGGCGGTTGCAGAAGAGGTGGCAGGAGAGTGGCTCAAAGAAATTCTGGGGCTGCCCGCCCGCGCCAGCTTCGCACTGGTTACCGGCTGCCAGATGGCCCATACCACTTGCCTGGCGGCGGCACGGCATGGAGTGCTGGCAAAACATGGCTGGGACGTGGAGAAGCAGGGACTCTACGGGGCGCCGCCGATCCGGCTGATTTCGAGCGACCTGCGGCATGAGAGCTTCGAGCGGGCCGTGCGGCTGCTCGGCCTGGGGCTGGCGCAGGTCACCTACCTTTCCTCCGATTCCCAGGGACACATGCCGGCGCATGCTCTGGAGCGGACGCTCAGCGAAAATTCGGATCGTCCTGCCATCGTGCTTTTGCAAGCCGGGGACGTGAACACCGGGGCCTACGATTCCTTCGAGACACTGATACCAATTGCGAAGAAGTATGGCGCGTGGGTGCACGTGGATGGAGCGTTCGGCTTGTGGGCAGCGGCGAGCTCTCAGTATCGCCACCTGGTGAAGGGGATCGACAGCGCGGATTCGTGGGCGACCGATGGACACAAGTGGCTGAATGTTCCTTACGATTGCGGCTATGCGTTTGTGGCCGATGCGGAGGCGCACCGGGCGTCGCTGTCGCAGCAGGCGGCGTATCTGGTCGATGGCGGAGACCTGCGCAATGAACTCGACTGGAATCCGGAGTTCTCGCGGCGGGCGCGGGCCTTTCCCACCTATGCCGCCATTCGCCAGCTCGGCCGCAAGGGAATTGCGGAACTGGTGGAGCGCTGCTGCCGGCACGCGCACACGCTGGTGATGGAAATCGGCGGCCTTCCGGGGGCGGAAGTCGTCGCGGAACCCATCGTCAATCAAGGCCTGGTGCGCTTTCTCGATCCGGGTCCGGGTGCTTCCGATGCCGATCACGACCGCCGCACCAATGAAGTGATTGCCGCGATTGTGGCCAGTGGAGAGGCCTTTTTCGGAGGCACCACCTGGCGGGGACGGCGGGCGATGCGGGTGAGCGTGTGCAACTGGCAGACCTCCGAAGAGGATGTGGAACGAGTGGTGCGGGCGGCGAAGAAAGTTCTGGCAGCTCCGCAGGCAAGGCTGCAATCCACAACCTGAGCCGAACCAGGGCCGACTAGGGCAATTTATCGACAGCCCAATCGTCGGCGCCGTTCCTCACGATGATCAGCTGAGAGTAGCGAACGTGAGGCGGCTTCTTGGAGAGCTCGCCATTTGCCTGTATCAGCGTGACCGGGAAAGAGTAGCGGCCGTCTGGCAGGCGTTTGCCTCGTCCAATTTCATAACCCAGCCCTTCACCTGCGGAAAAGAAATCGTCCAGCCAGTTCTCGGAGATGTGGCGCTTGGAGGCGTCGGTGAGCATGAGCAGGCCGGTTTCGCCGTCCTGAACCTCCCAGGAGTGCAGGAAGCGGTCGGCAGCCCCGAGGGCCGCCACATAGTCGGCGTCCAATGGAGCGGGAGGACTGCGCCGCCGGGCTGCGGCAAGCGGACTAGCCAGCAGCACGCCTAAGACACTCATAGCGAGAAGCCGCACAGCAAGGGAAGGCAGTGCATGAGACCTGGAATTCACGGAATCCATTATGCGGGAAAGGCGGCGGAAACCGCCCAAAAAGACAACAGGCGCGTGCCGTATAGATGTGGGGTGAGGATGGCAACGGCACGCGCCCTATTAAGTTGATGTCATACTACAAAACGGGTCAGAGCGTGTCAAGATAAATCTTTTATTATCTTTAACATAGTACGGATTTTCATTCACGAAATCGGACGCGGCGCAATGATCGTGGTCACACCTCCGTGTGATTGTGCACCGTAACTTCCGAGGTACGGTTCGAGGCTAGATTTCGGGGTGGCTTTGGAGGTAGGCCTGGGCTTTTTGCACTACCTCGCGTTCGCCGCGGTAGGCGAGTTTGCCCTGCGCTTCTTCGAGCGGAACCCATTGAGCGCTGCGCACTTCGATGCGCATGTCGGGAGAGATTTCGCCGATGCGTCCGGATTTGTAGCGCAAAAGATAAAAGCTGACCACCTTGAAGACGCGCTCGTTGTTTGCCCAGGAACGAATGTAGAAGTATTTGATGTCGGCGAGTTTGGCGAGCGGGACAGCGACGATTCCAGTTTCTTCCTGCACCTCGCGGATGGCAGTGGCTTCGGGTTTCTCGCCCGGATCGACCAGACCTTTGGGCAGCGCGAGAACAATTTTGGCGGGAGCTTTCTTCGATGGGCGTGAAGAGGGCGTCTCTCGTTCCGGCTCGATAGCGGCGATCGACCAGCCCCCGCCATTTTGCGGATGACGACACCTCCAGCGGAAAATTCCCGAACCATGTAAATAAAATTAGCACAGGGAGTTGAAGGTCCTTTGAATCGAGCGGGAAGAACTGGCCTCGCAGGATGGTTGGGCTGCGTGTTGGAATGAAAGCTGAGGAGGCTACTTCATCACTCCGCGCTGGGCGATGCCGATATTGTCGCGGGTGGTGTTCTTCACCATGTACATCATTTCATC
The DNA here is from genome assembly GCA_963798155.1 of Terriglobia bacterium. Lineage (GTDB taxonomy): Bacteria > Acidobacteriota > Terriglobia > Terriglobales > Acidobacteriaceae > CAWCSH01. The sequence continues at coordinate 123,195 of CAWCSH010000018.1, read as the reverse complement.
GGCCTGGCGGATGATGTCGTGCGGAGATTTCGCGTCGTGCGGGAACGTGGCCACGCCGATCGAGGCGCGGACGTTGAGATTCAGCCCTTCTTCTTTGCAGAACAGCATGGTGCGAAGCGTGTCGCGCAGGCGGCGAGCGACGACCAGGGCCGCGTCTTTGCCGGTTTGCGGCAGCAGGATCACGAACTCGTCCCCGCCGTAGCGGAAGGCGAAATCGATCAGGCGCAGCTGGGCTTTGACCAGATATCCGATCTCCGCCAGCAGCTTGCTGCCGATCAGATGTCCGTGGGTGTCATTGACCTGCTTGAAGTGGTCAAGATCAATGAACAGCACGGTGAACTCATAGCCGAACCGCGACGAGCGATAGACCTCGGCTTCGAGCGTCTTGTAAAGGTGACGGGCGTTGAAAGCCCGGTGCAGTCGTCGGTGATGGTGAGTTCCTGAATCTTCTCCACCGAGCGGGCGTTCTCGATGGCGATGGCGGCGTAGTCGCACAGCGCCTGGAGAAAAAACAGTTCCTGCTCGCCGAATCCCTCCATGTTCACGTTGACCAGTTGGATCACTCCCAGCACCCGGTGCTTGGAGCGCAGCGGGACGCAGATGATGGAGCGGGTCTCCCAGCTGGGTCATTTCGTCGATGCGTTTGGCGAAGCGGGGATCGGCTATCACGTCAGGAACGATCAGCTGCTCGCCATGCTTGGCCACCCAGCCGGCAATGCCCTCTCCCACTTTCAGCCGCACGTTCTTCAGCGATTCGGCAGCATTGCCTACCGCGATGGCGAAATAAAGGTCTTCCTGCTCCTCATCCACCATCAGCAGCGACCAGTTTTCCGGGCGGAAGTATTCCGCCATCTTGTCCATGATGGTCTGCAGGATGGAATCGAGATCCAAGAGACGAGGTCAGGGCTTTCGCGACACCATGGAAGATGTCGAGCTCTTGCATTTGCCGGGTGCGCTGAGCGCCGGTCGCCTTAGTCATGAGCAGCCTCTGACACAGTGGGGAGGAGTTCTCGCATTATATTCGGGCCGCGAAAACAGCGGCAATCAACCATAGTAACGAGGAACCCGTGAAGCCATGGGCCAGAAGGACATGCGGGCACCTGTCCGGTTCACAGGCATACACCAGCGGTTTAGCACCACGGTTTTGCCGGGAGGGATTTTCCCCTTGCAGATGCCGCTCGCGCGCTTAACATGTTAAACAGGCGCGCTGGACGCATTCCGGCGGCGGAGGGGGATCGTCGAATGCCCTCATTCGGCGAGAGTTTAAAGAAAGAACGAGAGCAGCGGGGGATCACTCTGGACGAGGTGTCTCTCTCGACCAAGATCACCATCCGCATGCTGCGGGCCCTCGAAGAGGACCGCTTTGACCTGCTGCCCGGCGGCATTTTCAACAAGGGCTTCGTGCGGGCCTACGCCCGCCATGTAGGTATCGATGAAACCCAGGCCATCGCCGACTACCTGGCCGCCACAGCCCCCAAGCTTCCCGAGCCGCTGACGCCGCAGGTTCTGCCCCAGTCTCCGCAGGCCCCAGCTAAGGTCCAGCTTGAGCCGGTACCTAAAGCCGGGCCGCAAGCTATTCCTGAGGCCCAGCCAAAAGCGACGCCTCAAGCCACCCCCCAAGCCACGGATAAGCAGGGCGCAGCGAATCAGAATGTGGTCGCCAGGAGCCATGAGGCCTCGCCAGCGTTTGTCCCCGCGCCTGTGTCCGTGCGTGCCATGGAAGCCGCGCCTGAGCCGCCAAAGAGGAAACGCGGCAGGAAGCGCCGGCGGGAAGAGCGGGAGAAGGTAAAGCAGGAGGCGCTGTCGGAGCTGTTGTCAGTTCCAGCCGCGGCGCAGGATCCAGTCCATCTCGAGGTTGCCGAGCGGATGCCGTGGGGCATTCTGGCGCTGGCGCTCCTGGTAGTAGCTGGCGGCTTTGCAGCTTGGGGCACGTTCCACCGGACCGGGGCAAGAGCAGAGCAGAATAACCAGGCAATCGTTGACCCAGCTGTTCCGAAGGTCGCCGCGGCCGCCGCCGGATCGTCGTCAAACCCTCTGAAGGTCGATCCGATACAGTCTCCATCCACGCCGTCGTCCCATTCGCCGTCTTCAGCCACCGCCTCTACTGAGAACGGGGGCGGAGTGGCGGTTCCACAAACCGAGAATTCGGCCGCGGGATTTGTAGTCCGCATTCACGCCCGCGATGATTCCTGGCTGTCGGTTTCAGCCGACGGACAGGTAGCGTCCGATGAGACACTAGCGGCCGGCTCCGAGAAGACAGTCGAAGGCCAGCGGGCCATCACTATCAAGGCAGGAAACGTCGGCGGTCTCGACTTCTGGTTTAACGGCAACAAGATCGCGGTTCCGGGGGATTACGACGAAGTGAAAACCCTGAACTTCGGAACCAATGGCTTGGAAACCACCGCGGCGGCCAAAGTGCAGCCGGTCGCGATGTCCGTGGACCGCCAGCGCTAGATAGTTTCCGCGAGATGGCTTGCCTGCCTGTGCTGGATGTCTTATCTGGCCTTCGGTTTCGCCCGTTGGGCTCCTGATCTGTACCCCTTGCCCCTTCTGGTAAACCACTCAATGTTGAAGTATCCACCTGGGCCCAAATGGATTGCCTCCGGGCCGGGTCTCTGGTAGCTTTTTAGAGACCCTAGTGTGTTCATTTCATGGCTGTTGTGTTCTGCTTTTCCCGCCAGAGTGACGCCAGATTTGCTTGAAGGAGAAGTCGCTTGCCAACCAAGAACCGTTATCTCTTCACGTCTGAGTCCGTGACCGAGGGTCATCCCGACAAGATTGCCGACCAGATTTCCGACGCCATTCTCGATGCCTGCCTCGACCGAGGATCCCGACAGCCGCGTGGCCTGCGAGACCCTGACCGCCACCGGTCTGGTCGTGATCGCCGGCGAAATCACCACCAAGGCTTACGTGGACTTCCAGGCGCTGGTGCGCGGCACCGTCGCCTCGATCGGCTACGACAACGCGCTGTACGGCTTCGACTCCAACACCTGCGCCGTGATCTCCAGCATCAACAAGCAGTCCGGCGACATCGCCATGGGCGTGGACACCGGCGGCGCCGGCGACCAGGGCATGATGTTCGGCTATGCCTGCAACGAAACCGCGGAACTGATGCCGACTGCCGATCTCTGCTGGCGCACAAGCTGACCATGCGGCTCTCCGAAGTCCGCAAGCACGGCAAGCTGCCCTACCTTCGGCCCGACGGCAAGTCCCAGGTCACGGTGGAATATGACGAGCATCGCAAGTCCGGTCCGCGTCGACGCGGTCGTGATCTCGACCCAGCACGCCGAGACCGTCGGCAACGACGAACTCCGCGCCGACATTCTGAAGCACGTGATTCAGGCCACGATTCCCGCCGAACCTGCTCGACGAAGACACCAAGTACCACATCAATCCCACCGGACGTTTCGTGATCGGCGGCCCCATGGGCGACACCGGCCTGACCGGACGCAAGATCATCGTGGACACCTACGGCGGCATGGGCCGGCACGGCGGCGGCGCATTCAGCGGCAAAGATCCGACCAAGGTGGACCGCTCGGCCGCCTACATGGCGCGCTACATCGCCAAGAACATCGTGGCCGCCGGCCTGGCGGACCGCTGCGAAGTGCAGCTGGCCTATGCCATCGGCGTGGCCGAGCCGGTCAGCGTGCTGGTGGATACCTTCGGCACCGGCAAGGTGGAGCCGGCGGATCATCTGCCGACCTGGTGCGCGCGAACTTCAAGCTGACGCCGCAAGGGATCATCGAAGCGCTCAACCTGCGCCGTCCGATCTACCGCAAGACGGCTGCCTACGGGCACTTTGGCCGCAGCGACCCCGACTTCACCTGGGAAGCGACCGACAAGGCCGCCAAGCTGCGCGAGCGACGCCGGGCTGCGCGAGCCGGTGGCCCAGGCAGTAAGGAAGTAAGACCAGGGCAGCATTTAGCACTAGAGCTCGAGATCTGACGGCGGATAGCCGAGGCCTGAAAGCCAGAAGTCATCAGCCAGACGCTGGACGCCATCACGCAAGGAGAAGTATGTCAACTGTACCGATGCAGTCGCATTGCGATGTCAAGGACATTGAACTGGCCGATCTGGGCAAGAAGCGCATCGACTGGGCCAACCAGTCGATGAAGGTGCTGCAGATCATCCGCAAAGAGTTCATCAAGAACCAGCCGCTGAAGGGCATCCGCATTTCCGCCTGCCTGCACGTCACCGCGGAGACCGCCAACCTGGCGATCACGCCTGCGCGACGGCGGCGCCGATGTCGTGCTGTGCGCCTCCAATCCGCTCTCCACGCAGGACGACGTGGCCGCCAGCCTGGTGCGCGACTACAACATTCCCGTTTTCGCCATCAAGGGCGAGGACAACGACACCTACTACAGCCACATCATGGCCGGCGCTCGACCACAAGCCGCACATCACCATGGATGACGGCGCCGACCTGGTCATCGTGCTGCACACCAAGCGCAAAGACGCGCTCGACGGCGTGATCGGCGGCACCGAAGAGACCACCACCGGCGTCATCCGCCTGCGCGCCATGGCGAAGGAAGGCGTGCTGCAGTATCCCATCATCGCGGTGAACGATGCCGACACCAAGCACCTGTTCGACAACCGCTACGGCACCGGGCAGTCCACCATCGACGGCATCATTCGCGCCACCAACTTCCTGCTGGCGGGCTCGAAGTTCGTGGTCGCCGGCTACGGCTGGTGCGGACGCGGACTGGCGAGCCGCGCGCGCGGCGCTGGGCGCCGAAGTCATCGTCACCGAAGTCGATCCGACCAAGGCGCTGGAAGCCGTGATGGACGGCTTCCGCGTGATGTCGATGAACGAAGCGGCCAAGATCGGCGACGTCTTCTGCACCGTCACCGGCAACAAGAGCGTGCTCGCCAAAGAGCACTTCGAAGTCATGAAGGACGGCGCGATCATCTGCAACTCCGGGCCACTTCAACGTCGAGATCGACATTCCGGCGCTGGAGAAGATGTCCTCCTCCAAGCGCACCACGCGCGACTTTCGTCGAGGAGTACTCGCTGCAGCGACGGCCGCAAGATCAACCTGCTGGGCGAAGGCCGCCTCATCAACCTGGCGGCGGCCGAAGGGCATCCGCCGTCGGTGATGGACATGAGCTTCGCCGACCAGGCGCTGTCGGTCGAATACATGGTGAAGAACCACAAGACGCTGGAGAAGAAGGTCTACAAGGTTCCCGAAGAGCTCGACAAGCGGGTCGCGCAAGCTGAAGCTGGAGTCGCTGGGCATCAAGATCGACCGCCTGACGCCGGAGCAGGAAGAGTACCTGGCGAGCTGGTCGGAAGGAACCTAACTCAGCTCGAACCTGAGTAGTACTGGGAGGGCGGCGCAATGCCGCCCTCTTTTCTTTTTTCTTTGCAGGCAGATTTGCGGAGAAACACCGGAAATACTGGTGCGCACCTGCGCAACAGGCGCTGTTCTGAAAACGTAACAACCGCTTCTTTTCACAAGCCCTCCACAAGACAACGATATGTTGAGAAATGAAACAAAAGTTTCAGTCTCAACGTTGTCCGGCAGTTTTTCGGACGCTGAACTCGGAACTGCAGTCCACAGCCTTCCCCCGACCGATCTGGCCGCATTCCGAGACAGCTTCGCCGGTGATTTTTGATGTTCGGTCCATTCATGCTCCGTTGAGCTGTGGGAAAAGCTTGCTTTCCACTTGAGGGGGTGGCGGCGTGCAACGAGTTCTGGTTGTCGATGACGATGAGGGCACCCGCAACCAGCTGTGCCTGCGTCTCGGTGGCGCCTACGAAGTAGTAGGGACCGGCAATCCCGAGCAGGCGCTGGGCATGGCGCTGGAGTTGAAGCCGGATGCAGTCGTCCTCGACGTGGTCACTCCTCCTCACTCCGGTTTTGAACTTTGCCAGAGCCTGCGTTCGCTGAGCTACACCTCCCGCATTCCCGTATTTCTGATCACCGAGCGCGCCGGCCGCGTCTCTCAGGAGCATCGCGAGGCGATCGGAGCTACCGCTTACTTCGAGCGGCCGCTGGATTTTCACGCCTTGCGGCAACGGCTCGACGCCGAGTTGCAGGGCCAGAAACCGGAGCAGCGGGAACACGTCCGGGTGCGGATGCGGGTGACGCTCAAACTGCGGGGCACGGACTCCACCGGCAACCGCTTCGAAGAGATGACTTCGACCGAGAACGTGAGCGCCGGAGGATTTCTCTGCAATTCCAGCGCGGCGCTGGCCAATGGGGCGGCAGTTGAGGTCTTCCTGTCGGGAGAACACGAGCGTTACGCTGGAAAAGCGCGGATGGTAAGGAAAGACGCAGTGTCCGGCCCCTGGAACCGCTACGGGTTCAAGTTCGAAGAACGCACCTCAGAGTGGATCCTGCAAGGCTGAAGTCCCAAGCCCGCATCAATTCCTTAAATTCCTTCGACAGAAGCAGAGACGCAGCGACCTGGAACTGCCGGTCGTCTACGGCTGAATTCCTTCCGAGTAGCCGAAAAACTGCTAAGCATTAGATTGAGAAATGTTGGGAGGCCTCGACCGAGCAGCTCTCCATAGAAGGGTTTGACGTCATCGGCTGTTGCTCAGTTCTGAGCTGGGATCGGCCAATCCAGCGATGACGGATTCGGCAGCTGAAATAAAAAATGGACTGGCTGTCGATTTTCGGTCTCTCCGAACGACTATCTGACAGCAGAACGATTCTGATAACAAAAACCACGAGCTACGGCTCTCGAATCATAGAAGAGCGTTAACACACGGAAAACAAGGGAAAAAACTTATGCCACAGTATCTGGTTGCTGTTTACCACCCCGACGACTACGACCCGTCCGTTGAAACCGAAGCGACTATCGAGGCGATACACGCGCTCAACCGCGAACTGATTGCTGCCGGCGCGAGAAAGTTTGCCTGCGGCCTTTCCCCGGCCGGCAAGGCCAAGACGCTGCGGGCGCAGCCCGACGGCAAAGTGCTGGTCACGGATGGGCCGTACACCGAGACCAAGGAGCACATAGGCGGTTTCTGGATCCTTGAAGCCTCTAATATGGACGAGGCGCTGGCCTGGGCGCGCAAAGGGGCCGTCGCCTGCAAGGCGTCGGGCGAGGTGCGCGAGATTCTTTTCCGCCCGGCTCCGTGATGCCCCATTTCGTGACGAACTTCTCGGCGGTCGGCGACGTAACGCTCTGGCCGCCAACCGGAAAACGGTGAATAACAGGGGGGGGTTGGAAATGCAGGCGCCAAGTCGGTTCGATCACGAGTCCGTAGCGAAATCAAACAGCACACGCAGCATCGCCACCCACTCTTGCAGAAAGCGCAAGGACGGGGCGCTCTCGGCGGGAATGGCGGGCGCAAAGATCGTTAACGGTGGGCCAGCGTGCCGTCATCCGCAATCCGTCTATAATAAGCACGCAAAATGCCTCTCGCCGGCGGCTCAAAGCTTGGTCCCTACGAGATCGTCGCCGCCCTCGGTGAGGGAGGCATGGGAGAAGTCTATCGTGCCCGCGATCCGCGCCTGGGCCGCGAAGTGGCGATCAAAATATTGCCCGGCGGCTCGGCGGACGATTTCGAGCGCCTGCGCCGCTTCGAGCAGGAGGCGCGAGCCACGGCTGCGCTCAACCATCCGAACATTCTGGCGGTGTTCGATATCGGCAGCCAGGACAATTCGCCGTACATCGTTTCTGAACTGCTGGAAGGCGAAACCCTACGTGCGCGCTTGACCGGCGGACCGCTCCCCGTGCGCAAGGCGGTGGATTACGCGCTGCAGATCGCCCGCGGACTCGCCGCCGCACACGATCACGGCATTTTCCATCGTGACCTGAAGCCGGAAAACATTTTCATCACCCGCGATGGTCACGTGAAGATTCTCGACTTCGGCCTAGCCAAGTTGACCATGCCTGAGCTGGGCGCCCCCGGCTTGTTGGCGGAGGCGACGCTCGATTCCGTCACTGGCCGCGGCATACTGCTGGGTACGCTTGGTTACATGTCTCCAGAGCAATGCCGCGGAGCCGCGGTTGACGCGCGCTCTGACTTGTTCAGCTTTGGCGCGGTGCTCTATGAAATGCTGAGCGGCCGCCGTGCCTTTCGCGGCGACACGACGGCCGATACCGTTAGTTCGATTCTGAAAGAAGAGCCTTTAGACTTGTCCGCCACAGGCCGCGATGTGCCGCCCCTACTGGAGCGCATCGTTCACCATTGCCTGGAAAAAGATCCGGCCGATCGCTTTCAATCCGCGCGCGACGTCGCCTTCGCGTTGGAGGCGGGGTCTTCCATTTCATCGTCTGCAGCGTCGGCTGCGGGCTCCGCCGCGCCTGCGGGGACGAAACCGGGAAAGTCCTGGCTCGTTTCCGCGCTGCTGGGAGTCATTGGAGTCCTAGTTGCGGCGGTGGCGCTGCTTTTCGTTCGCCTGAACGCCAATCCTGGTGAGCCGCCTAGCTATCGTCAGCTCACGTTTGGACGCGAGTTCATCTCTTCTGCACGCTTCGCACCCGACCAGCGAACTATCATCTACAGCTCGGCGCACATCGGGATGGAGACCGAACTTTTTTCCCTCGCGCCCGACAGTCACGCCCCGGTAAACCTCGGTCTGAAAGATGCTGACATCGAATCTATCTCTCCCAGTGGAGAGATGCTCCTGATCCAGAAGCGACGAGAGCTTGTTAGAAATGTCAAAGTCGGCTTGCTGGCGAGAGCGCCGCTAAGTGGCGCAGTTCCCCATCCTGTGATGAGCGATGTCATGGACGCCGATTGGGGTCCCGACAACCAGATCGCCGTCGCCCACTACGTGGACGGACACTTTCGCATCGAGTACCCCATCGGCCACGTTCTATATGAACCCGCCACCGGCTGGTTAACCAACGTGCGCGTCTCGCCCAGGGGAGGCTGGGTGGCATTCGCCGAGCATCCCACTTTGGGAGACAGCGCCGGCGATGTGGTGATGGTGGACTCTTCCGGCCGCAAGCGTACTCTGTCCCCGCGGCAGTCGGCCATTCAGGAGGTTGATTGGGCTCCTTCGGGCAAGGAAGTATGGTTCACCAGCGCGGAAGAAAGCACCAAGTTTCAGCTCTGGGCCGCCGATCTTTCGGGCCATATCCGTGTGGTCGACCGAATTCCGGCCGCCCCAACCGTCTACGATATTGCCCGCGATGGGCGCGTTCTTCTCGGACAAAATATCTTTCGAATCCTCGCTTACGTACGGGGGCTTGGCCAGGATCAGGAACACGATGTGACCATTCAAAATTGGAGTGACGCTTCGGCCATTTCACCTGACGGGCGACAAGTGCTGTTGAATGAAGAGGGGGCTAATAGCGGACCTGACTACGACGTTTACGTCCGTGCCAGCGATGGCGCAGCACCCGAACGGGTTGGCGATGGCGTAGGCTACGATTTCTCACCGGACATGAAGTGGGTTCTGTCGTCCCTTATTTTGCACATTCCCCGTCAGCTTTTCCTGATTCCCCTTGGCCCGGGGGAGACGAAGCAGATCACGCATGATTCTATCGACCGGAGTTACGCTCGTTTTCTCCCGGATGGCAAGAATGTTGTATTTAGCGGCACGGAACCGGGTCACAAATCGCGCATCTACGTGCAAGCCGTCGATTCGGGAACTGCACGCCCGATTTCTCCCGAGGGAGTGAGTGGATTCGTCCCTACTGCGGACGGTAAGTTCGTGTTTGGCTTCTCCGATTCCGTGGCGCTCTATCCCGTGGATGGTCAGGGATCGCCCCGCCTGGTTTCCGGCATCCATCCCGACGAGGCGATCTTTTCTGTGTCGCGTGACGGGCGCTCGGCGCTGGTTGGGGTGCTCGGTAGCTATTCGGCAGATGTAATGCGCGTGGATCTGGCCACTGGCCGCCGCGAGTTGTTCAAGAAAATCGGGCCCTCCGACCCCGCGGGGGCTGCCTTGCTCGATGCGGCATTCACGCCCGACGGCAAATCCTATGCGTATTCCTGCTTCAACGCTCTGAGCCAACTCTATTTGGTGGAGGGATTGAGATAAGGCGCGGATTGCCCTTTCATCCCTCATGATCATCGCCAAGTCGAAGTTCTCTCGAATATTGGTACGTCAATGTGGCAAGGAGGGGGCACCCTCAGCGGGATTCGTTTGCGAACCAACCGTCCAGCCGGCTGCGGGGCCATCTCCCAAAGGGAGTTGTTATTGTGGAACCATTTCGGATTCACGTCGCGGATGAGGTGCTCGACGATCTGCGGGCACGCTTGCGCCACACACGATGGCCCGACCAGATACCCGGCATAGGCTGGGAACAAGGCACCGAGCTGGACTGGCTGCGGCGCCTCGTTTCCTACTGGGCCGATGAGTTCGACTGGCGTGCCTGGGAACGGAAGCTCAACGCGCTCGACCACTTCACCTGGGAGGGCATCCACTTTGTCTATCAGCGTGCCGCATCGGGTCACGGTGTGCCGCTCATCCTCACGCACGGCTGGCCCGGCAGCTTCCTCGACTACGTGGACATGCTGCCGATGCTCGAACACTTCGACGTGGTCATACCCTCCCTGCCCGGGTATGGATTCTCGCCGCGTCCGCCCAAGGTCGGCATCAACTACCGGCACGTCGCGGAACGTTGGCATCGCCTCATGTCGCAGCTTGGGTATTCCCGCTATGGTGCGGGCGGCTACGACTTCGGCTCGGGGGTGACGACGATCCTGGCGCTGGATCATCCCGAGCGGGTAATCGGGATCCATCTCACCACGCTGGAGTCGGACATCGCACCCGTAGTGGATGACGCGGAGCTTGTCCGACGCGGAGCGTTTGTATCTCGCGCGGAACCGGGCGTGGAGTACGACCGAACGCGGCTACAGCGCGATTCAATCCACCAAGCCGCAGACCGTTGGCTATGGACTCAACGACTCCCCGGCGGGACTGGCCGCCTACCTCGGCGAGAAGTGGCACTCGTGGAGCGAGGTCACGCCGCCCGATGATTTCCTCTGCGCCACCCTCACGCTCTATTGGGTCACGCAGACCGTCACCACGTCGATGCGCGACTATTGGGATAATCGCCGCTACCCAGTCGACCCCGCCTATATCAACACGCCCACGGCGTTCGGTGTCTTCGCCCACGAAACCGTTCCCGAAGGCGAGCCGCCGCGCTCGTATCTGGAACGCGTATACAACATCCAGCGCTGGACGGTCTTTCCGCGCGGTGGGCACTTTGCCCCGGTTGAAGCACCCGCGCTGGTAGCAGACGACCTGACCGCTTTCTTCCGCGACCTGAGCTGAGGTCCATGCTGATGGTCCGCGCTCCCTTCTCTTCGTCTGGTCAACCCGGGTCAGGGGCCACGCGGTCAGGGTCAACGCGGTCAAACCCGCGAAGTGAACTACGGAACGTTCTAGTTCTCCGGCGAGTTGACGCCTTGGGGCGCCAATTTCCCCGGCTTTCGGCTGTGCACCGGAAGCCGGGAGCGGCGTGAAGCCCAATCCCAGACGCGGTACGCCAGCAATACCCCCAGCACAAATGCATATTCGCAGAGGCTTGTGGAGATCGGCTTTCACCAGCCAGATGTAGTGCACGACTCCGGCAATGGCGCTGAAGTAGATGAGGCGGTGCAGCATCTGCCAGCGCTTTCCGCCGAGACGGCGAATCCAGCCGCTGGTCGAAGTCAATGCCAGCGGAATCATCAAGACGAATGCGGTGAGCCCGGCAGTGATGAAGCGCCGTTTAAGGATGTCGGCGAACATGGCGTGGACGTCGAAGAACTTGTCGAGCCACACGTAGGTGGTGAGGTGCAGGCAGCCGTAGAAGAATGCGTAGAGACCGAACATCCGCCGAAAGCGGATGAGCGAAGGCAGGCGAAGCAGCTTGCGAAGCGGCGTCACCGACAATGTCACCAGCAGAAAGATCAGGGTCCAGTCGCCGGTGGAATGGGTGATGACCTCGATAGGGTTCGCGCCCAACCCGTCGTGCAGCGCCTTCCAGCCCAGCCGTCCCAGAGGGAGAAGGCAAGCGAAGAACAGCGCGACTTTGAGATAGCGAATCATTTAAACAAGCTCTCGGCTCTCAGCTTCCGAACGTCAGATTCCAAGTGAGCTGCACGCCATCGACTATCAAATCGAAGCCGGGAATTCATGAGCTGACAGCTGAAAGCTGACAGCGGTCTTAAAAATTCTTCTTCAGGTCCATGCCCGCATACAGGCTCGCCACCTGATCGTAGCCGTTGAACATGAGCGTGGGACGTTTCAGGAACTCGCCCAGGCGGCGTTCGGTGGCCTGGCTCCAGCGGGGATGGTCCACGTGGGGGTTGACGTTGGAATAAAACCCGTACTCACTCGGCGCCGAGATGGCCCAGGTGTTGTGCGGCTGCTTGTCAGTGAAACGAATACGGACGATGGCTTTGGCGCTCTTGAAGCCATACTTCCACGGCACGACCACCCGCAACGGAGCTCCGTCCTGATTGGGAAGCACTTCGCCGAACATCCCGAAGCAGAGCAGAGCCAGCGGATGCATGGCTTCATCCATGCGCAGACCTTCCACGTAGGGCCACTCCAGCACTCCGGTGCGCTGGCCGGGCATTTCTGCCGGAGCATAGATGGTGGTGAACTCCACAAACTTGGCTTTCCCCAGCGGCTCCGCCCGCTTGATCAGCTCGCTGAGCGAAAACCCAACCCATGGCACCACGATCGACCATCCCTCGACGCAGCGGTGGCGATAGATGCGCTCTTCGGGTGAAGCCATCTTGATGATGTCATCAACATCGAGTTCCTGCTTCTTCTTCACCAACCCGTCGATGGTGACTTTCCAGGGATGCGTCTTGAAGTTCTTGGCCAGCCCGGCCGGTTCGTACTTATCAGTGGAGAACTCGTAATAGTTGTTGTAGTTGCTCACGTCTTTGTAGGGCGTGATTTTTTCGGTGGTCGAGAACGGACTTTTCTTCACGCCCTCAATCTTGGTATTGGCCTCGACCTGAGTGGAAGGCGACCCGAGTTCGTGCAGACCGAAACCGGCCGCCACGGCGGTTCCCGCCAAAGCTGCTCCGGTGAGGAACTTGCGACGGTTCACATAGAGGGCTTTGGGGGTGATTTCGGATGACGGTATATCGGACGCCTTCTTGATCAGCATGACAGGTCCTTTGTCTTCAATTGTTTAGCTCCGGTCTAGGGTCATGACCGGAAGAATCCCCACGTTTAAAAATGTACTCCTGCCAGTTAAGACGCGCCCAGGGACCGAAAAGTTACAAAGGTTGCTAGCCCAGGTCGCTGACTTGCCGGTGTTTAGCTTGCACTCTGCAGTGATTTCCTTTACCGCAGAGGTTGGGGAGTTCGCGGAGCGCGGCTCAAAAGGGTAAGGCACGAGCGGAAGCTGAGAAGTGGGAACCCGACTCGCTGCCTCTTCGTACCACTATCATGGATGAACAACGTCCAGCGCAGGAGGCGCACATGTTCTGCTCCCGCTGCGGAACTCCGCTACAGGCCGATTACACCTTCTGTCCTAAGTGCGGCTCTGTTCAGACGCAGCCCGCCACTGCGCAGCAAGCCGCTTATTACAATCAGGTACGCACCGACAACCGCATCCGGATTCTGGGAACGCTGTGGATGATCTTCGGAGGATTGTGGCTGCTGCCGTCGTTGTTTTTCGTGAGCCTGGGACGAGGCTGGGACATTGCCGATCGTCACTGGGGCATGATGGGCGGATTGAGCGGTCCTCTGTTTCTGGCTTTGGGTTCGAGCTTCATTCTGGTGGGCGCAGCCGCGTTTTGCGTGGGATGGGGACTCCGCGAGCGTGAACCATGGGCGAGGATCGCAGCGCTGGTGGTCGGAGTGCTGGCAATTTTCCATCCGCCATTCGGGACGCTGCTGGGCATCTTTACGTTATGGGTGTTGCTGTCGAAAGATGCCTCGGCGGAATACGAGCGCTACTCGCGATCGCGCTGAGCTTCAGAGCCCTTCGCCTGCGCTGGCAAACCCTACTTCTGTAATCCATACAGCTTCGCAGCATTGTCGTGCAGCACCATGTGGGCGAGCTGCACCGCCCGCTCGCGGGTGATTTCCCCATCATTCATCATGCCGGTCAGGGCCAGCGCCAGCGCGCGGCGGCCGGTGGTGGAAGTCATGTAGCCGATTTCTTCCCAGTTGATCTCCGGCGTACCGGGGAACAAATCCGTTCCGAACAGCACCTTCTCCGGATACCACTCCAGCCAATCCCGCAACACCGCACTCAACCCCCGGGGAGAAAGCATCCAGTCCTGCTCAGAAAAATCGGTGTAGACGTTCGGCTTGCTCAACAGGAACGACATCACTTTGGTGTAGGGGCCGGCGCCGCCGTGAATCAGCACAAAGTTGGTGTAACGCAAAGATGAGTCGTTCAGCACGGAATCAAGCAAGGCCGGATTCGATCCCGCTAGATCGAAATATCCGCCACAGCCGGCTCCGGTGTGGATGTGCACTGCCAGCTTCAGCCGTCCGGCTTCCCGGGCGATGACGCGAAACAGGTAATCCTGAACCGTGAGGTATTCGGATTTGGTAAGCGCCGTGCCCTTGTAGTTGAGCGAGTAGATATCGCGCGCCTCCTGATAACGCGGCGGGGCGAAATCGAGAGTACGAAGATAAGCGGCTTCGAACTTGATGGCTACTGCGCCAGCCTGCTTCTGCCGCTCCAGAGTTGGGGTGACAACCTGGGCCAGATACTGGTCGAGAGTCGGAGGAAGCTGCGCCACATGCAGGTCGCCCATGTAACGCTTCAGCAACATACTCTCGCGTCCATAGAAGAAGTGGCGGTCGGGCGTCTCCATCATGGCAGTCGGGTCGAGCGGCAGCATCAGCGCGTCGTCAAATGGAACCCACAGGAAGCGCTGCGGATCGAGCCCGCGTCCCATGGCAATGCGATTGGCCAGCATGTATTCGGTGCCGAGTTGATCGAGCACCCAGGCGGGGAAATGGTCTCCCTGCTCCTGGGCTACATGTTGTTTGGTCTCAAGCAATTCCTTCACGTGCTCGGGAGATTTGTCGCTGTATTTGTATCCGTAAAGCTTTTGCCAGGCTTCGAGAAACAGCGGATTGTCCGGACGCGCCATGGCAGGATCGTCGCTGGGCGGCACGTATCCACTGCACGGCAGAGCGTCGTACTCGTCATCTTTCTCGCCCGGCGCTACCAGCTTGGGCACATGGGTATGGTTGTCGATGGTCTGGATCTTGTTTATTTCCGCCATCAGATCCGGATCAGGAGCGGTCTGGGCAACTCCAGAAATGCTGGCACAGGCGATTGCGAGTGTGGCGGTAAATATGACGATGAGAGCGGTTTTCATTGCATCCTGTAGTGCATCCATAATGTGAAGAGATTGCGCAATAACTTTCGCATGGGATATTGGTGCGCGGGCGCAAGATTACATCACCGCCGGGACGAATGCACTTTCGAGTATCCCGATTTCCACAGATGGAAAACTTGGCTTGGGTTCTGCGCCGGACATTCCATGAATTAATTACAGGGCAGCAGCGCGAATCTTCTTCGCGGCATTGCCGTAAGTACAACAAAATCAGGGCGCACGGCTCTTGGCACGCCACATGCATTCTGTAAGGCAACCAGTTATTCCCGAGTCGCAATGACTGTCTAAAGTCTTGGCAATGAGGAGGCGCATTATGGAAGCAATCCTGTGCACAGACTGGAGAGAGCTGTCGCGAGCAGCCAGCCAGGAGCAGGACCCTACGAGGTTGATGGAACTGGTCGCGCAATTGAACCGGGTTTTAGAGAACCGCGAGAATCTGGCGCGTCAACGCCAGCAACCGGATCCGATGGCCGCCTGATCTGTTCGGACCTAAAACTCTCGCCGCGCCACTCCCGCAAGATGCAAACCCGCCGGGTTCGTGAAACAATAAACCCCGTGGATGGCTGTGAGCGACCGGCCATGTTCGGCTGGCCCATATTCTTTCGGCCCATATTCTTTGCGGTCCCGGGTTGAATCCCTGAACCCGTTCTTGTCATCTGAAACTTCTGGAGGAAAAAAGATCATGGCGCATGAACTACCCCCTTTGCCGTATGACTACTCCGCCCTCGAACCCGTGATTGACACCAAGACCATGCAGTTGCACCACGACATGCACCACGCGGCATATGTAAAGAATCTGAATGCCGCGCTGGAAAAGCATCCCAATCTGCAATCGAAAAGCGTGGAAGAGTTGCTGAAAGACCTGAACGCCATACCGGAAGACATTCGCGGCGCCGTGCGCAACAACGGCGGCGGACACATGAATCACACCATGTTCTGGAAGATCATGAAGCCCAAAGGCGGCGGCGACCCCAGCGGCGCGATTGCCGAGGCCATCAATAAAGCCTTCGGCAGCTTCAAGGATTTTCAAACCAAGTTCAACGACGCGGGTGCTAAGCAGTTCGGCTCAGGCTGGGCCTGGCTGGTGGGCAAGCCGGGCGGAGAGCTCTCCGTGATCAGCAGCGCGAACCAGGACAATCCGGTGTCGCAGGGACTGTTCCCCATCATGGGCAATGATGTCTGGGAGCACGCCTACTATCTGAAATACAACAACCGGCGTCCCGAGTATCTCGCCGCCTGGTGGGGCGTGGTGAACTGGGAAGAGATCAACAAGCGCTATGAAAGCCTGAAGTCGGGCAAGCTGGAACCCGCGATGGCTTCGCGCTAAGCCCGCAGATTCGCAAAATAGACCGAAACAAGCCCCGAGTGATCGGGGCTTTGTCATGTTTGGACGGAATGCAGCATACTGCCGGGCTTTCGCATCTACATTTCGCATCTGGGAGAGCGGATCGGTTTGGCGGAGTTCATGACGAAAGATCCGGATGTGATTGTGATCGGCGCGGGAGCCGCCGGGCTATCGGCGGCAATCGAACTCTCCCGCGTGGGCAGGCAGGTGCTGATCGTCGAAGCGCGCGACCGAATCGGCGGCCGCATGTACACGCTTCGCGATCCGGCATCGGGCGCTCCGGTCGAACTTGGGGCGGAGTTCATTCACGGCAAGTCGCCACATATCTGGGACCTGCTGCGAGTCCACCATGTTCGGGCCAATGAGGTCGAGGGCGACAACTGGTGCGTTGAAAACGGGGAAATCTGCGGCTGCGAGTTTTTCGAGCAGGTAGAGCAGATTCTCGACAAGATGACGGATGACGGGCCCGACGAATCTTTCCTCACCTTTCTGGATCGCTGCTGCCCCGCGACGTCGAAGGATGAAAAGCTGCAACGGGCCAGGCAGCGCGCCATCAGCTACGTCACAGGATTTCATGCCGCCAATCCTTCCCTGATCAGTGTGCACTCGCTGGTGGAGGGGACGCGCGCGGACGAAAAAATCGAGGCTGACCGGTCGTTCCGCATGGAAGGCGGGTACCAGACGCTGCTCGACATTCTGGAGAAGGACGCCAAGGCCGGAGGAGTCGCGATCCACTTGAATAGTGTGGTGGAAGACGTGGCGTGGAAGCCCGGCCATGTGGAGTTGACCATCCGCTTCGGCGCCTCTACTCACAAGCTGCGCGCCCCGAGCTTGCTGATTACCTTGCCGCTGGGAGTGCTGCAGGGCACTCCGGGTGAAAAAGGGGTAGTGCAATTCGAGCCCCGGCTTCCCGCCGCAAAGCAGGATGCAATCTCGCGGCTGGCGATGGGCAAAGTGATTCGGACAACGCTAAGTTTCCGTGAGCGCTTCTGGGATCAGGTGCGGACTTCTGGAGACGGTCAAGATGCGAAGACGCTCTCGAACCTGAGCTTTCTGTTCTCACAGGACGAATGGTTTCCGACCTGGTGGACGCAAATGCCGGCCAGATCGCCTGTGATCACCGGGTGGGCTCCGTTTGATCGCGCTGAGCGGCTTTCCGGAAACAGCAAGGAATTCGTGACCGCAACCGCCTTGGAGAGGCTTGGCAGCTTACTGCACTTGCCTGCTGCGCGCTTGCACGACCTGCTGCAAGACTCGTACATGCACGATTGGGAGGCGGACCCGTTCTCGCGAGGCGCCTACAGCTACGTGAAAGCCGGAGGAGACGATGCGCAGCACGCCCTCAGTGCCGCAGTCGCCGACACCTTGTTCTTCGCCGGCGAAGCTACGGATTTCACCGGTCACCACGGAACCGTCCACGGCGCAATCGCCAGCGGCAAGCGCGCGGCAAAGGAAATCATGGCCGCGGCCGACGGCCGCCGCTATGGATAAAAGCGCATAGCGGAGTGCTTCCTTCGCCTCAGATTCTTGAACCTATTCGGCATTCGGCGGCAACGGTCCGCATCACGACTCATACACCCACCTGCCGCCAACCATCGTCCGCTCAATCCCAACCGACATCAACGCCTTCGGATCAGTCTTGAACACGTCCCGATCGAGCACAATCAGGTCAGCGTACTTCCCCGGAGTGATCGATCCTTTCGCGTCCTCCTCAAACGAAGCGTAAGCGCCATTCACCGTTCCGCAACGGATCGCTTCTTCCAGGGTAATGCGCTGGTTCGCGCCCCACACGTTGCCCTTCGGATCGGTCCGCGTGAGCTGCGATTGCAGCCACATCATGGGTCAGATGGGCTGGCGGTGTAGTCGGAAGAATCCGTCGGCCGCAGTCCGGCGTCGAGAAAGGAACGCATGGGGAACATGTTTCGGGTGCGCTCTTCGCCGTAGAAGTGCATCACGTCGCCGTGAAAGTACACGTAGCAGGAGAATGGCGCCGGAATCACTTTGAGCGCCGCCATCCGGCTGATCAGCGAAGCATTGAGCAGAGTACAGTGCTCGATACGGAAGCGAGGGTCGCGCCTGGGCGTTTCTTTCTGCACCTGCTCATACACTCCCAGCACTTCGTCAATCGCCAGATCGCCGTTGGCATGAGTGGCCAGCTGCCATCCCGCGGCGTGAGCTTTGCGGGAGGTCTCAAGCAGCTTCTCGCGCTTCGTAACCTGCAACCCGGTGTAACTTCCCATGCCGATGTAGGGCTGCGACAACCACGCGGTGCGTTCCGAAATTGAACCATCCGCGTATTGCTTCACGGCGCCAATGCGGAGCCATTCATCACCGAACCCGGTATGCAGTCCGGCATCCATAAAATGAGGCAGGTCGGCGGCATGCACATGGCAGTAAGTGCGGAAGCGCAACTCTCCGGCATCGCGCGCATCCTGATATCCCTGTACCGCGTCAGGGCCGGCGTCGGCATCGCAGGCGGAAGTCACGCCCTTGCTGGTAAACATCTTCGAGATCAGTTCCGCTCCCTGGCGCAGGTCGGCGCGAGTCATGGTGTTGGGTATCAGCTTGCGGAACCTCTCGCTGGCGGCATCGGCTACGAAACCCGACAGCGCTCCCGAGGCGTCATGCCCGTAGCGGCCG
Organism: Terriglobia bacterium; assembly: GCA_963798155.1. GTDB lineage: Bacteria > Acidobacteriota > Terriglobia > Terriglobales > Acidobacteriaceae > CAWCSH01. Next base: position 103,984 of record CAWCSH010000018.1, on the reverse strand, counting down.
CCGGGAGGATCGGGAGTCTTCTCGTCCACTCCCGCAGCCTTGAACGCGGCTGAGTTCACGAAGATAGTGTGGCCGCCGCGATGCGCCACCAGCACGGGATGGTCCGGAACTGCGGCGTCGAGGTCGGCCCGGCTGAGCGGACGCGGCGTTTTCCCGTCGTCATAAAGAAAGCCCTCCACCCACTCGCCCGCCGGCGTTTTCTGGGCACGCTCGCGCAGTGCCGACTGAATGGACTCAATGGAATCCTTGTCGCAGGCGACGCGCTTCAGGTGCTGCACCCCGGAGTAAATCGGATGCGAATGGGCGTCGTTGAATCCCGGCAACACCGTCTTGCCGCCGAGGTCCACCTTGCGCGTGAGGGGAGTGGCCAGCGCCCGCACCTCGTCATTCGTGCCAACCGCAAAAATTCGGCCGTCACTGATGGCGATGGCTTCGGCGCGCGGCAGCCTGTCATCCACCGTCCAGATGCGTCCGTTGAAAAGAATGGTGTCAGGCTCAACCCGCTCCGAAGCCAGCAACGGAGCCACCGCGAAGGCACCGAGGGTGCCAAGGAAATAACGCCGGGAGATTGTCATAAGCAGTGGAAAAGGATCGCTGCATAGTAATGCAGGAAAGCGGAAAGGACTAGGGGGCGACACGTAGCCCATGGAATTTGTTTCCGGCAGCGGGTTGAGACCACAAAATGTTTGTACGCAACCAAGGAACATGGGCGGGGGTTCTGTCGTAGCAATGGAAGTGCCCCTACGTCGTTCCAGGCTTGCTGCAAGGGTTGCAGTTATTGTCGCCGGCTACATCACGATTTCCATAATCGGCGGAACTCTTGTGACGGAAAACGCCTTGCGCCCGCAACGTCGGCCGTTGCCGCTTCACTCACTCGCCGAGGTTCGAAACAAATTCTCGTACCTCGACGCTCAAGTCACAGAGGTTGCCATCACTGCTTCAGACGGTATTTCGCTCAAGGGCTGGTATGCACGGGAGCCACTCAGAAATGCTCCATCGGTGATTGTGTTGCACGGACTAGGCGACAACCGCTTGGGAATGATGGGCTATGCGGAGCTGTTACTGGCACACGGTTTTAACGTCCTGATGCCCGATGCGCGTGCGCACGGAGAGAGTGGCGGAACGCTGGCGACGTATGGCCTGCTTGAACGGAACGATATTCGCGAGTGGTACGAATGGCTGGCTGCCAGTGAGAACCCTGCTTGCATTTTTGGATTAGGTGAGTCAATGGGAGCGGCGCAGTTACTGCAGGCTCTGGAACCGGAATCACAGTTCTGCGCGGTGATTGCGGAGTCTTCATTCTCCAGCTTTCGAGAGATTGCCTACGACCGAGCAGGGCAATTCTTCCACACCGGTCCGTGGCTCGGCCGCACTCTGCTGCGACCGCTATTGGAGTGGGCATTCTGGTACGCACGGCTGCGTTATGGTTTGAGGTTGGAGGATGTTTCGCCGGAAAGTGCAGTGGCAGCCACCCACATTCCCGTGCTCCTCATTCACGGCCTGGATGACACTAATATTCCCATTCGGCACTCGCGCCTGATTCAACGGCGTAATTCAGATGTCAGGCTTTGGGAGGTGGCAGGAGCCGGGCATTGCGGCGCCATCAGCACGTCGCCACGCGTTTTTGAGCAAAGGGTGTTGGGCTGGTTCAAGGTTTCGGCAGCGGACATTCCAGCCATCGGCTCGCCCTCGATAAAATCCTGCACTAGCGCGCGCCAGTAGAGACTAGAGCCCCAAACTTCGTCGGCAGCCCAAGCATCCGCAGCAGAATCGCATCCAGTACCCGGTCCGGCAGGATTCTCGGCAACCGTGATAACAACTTCGCGTGCTTTCCCACCACGTAGCGAATACGCGGGCGGGAGGCGGTGAGCGCATGATGCACCGCCTGCGCGACCACCTCAGGCGGACTGCCCTCCGCCTGCCGCGCATTGGCACGGATGCCGAACTGCTTCAGCATCTCGCCGTACTGCTCGCGTCCGGCAGCGGGCAGATGGTCGATCACCGCTTGCATGTGCCCGAGGGTCTTGTCGACCGCGGGAGTCTGAATCGCTCCCGGCTCGATAATGCAGACGCGCACGCCGAAGGGACGCAGCTCCAGCCGCAGAGCATCGCTCAGCAATCCGAACGCGCCTTTGCTCGAATTGAGCAACCCGCCGAACGGCAATGCAAAGTGAGCGCCAACAGAACTGATGTTGACGATGCGCCCCAGCGCCTCGCGCAGCAAAGGAAGAAAAGCCTGGGTGACCGCAATCTGGCCGAATACGTTGACGTCGAATATCTTTTGCAGATCGCCGGGAGCGGCATATTCGACAGGCCGCACCATGCCAATGCCGGCCACATTCACCAGGCCGTCCAGCCCTCGCCTTTCGAGTTGGGAGGACACCTGTTCCGCAGCCGCCACGATCGAGACACGATCCGCCACGTCCATAATCAAAGGCGTGAGTTCGGCGCCGCCCTCAGACTGCAACTTCTCTGCGTCCTCACTCTTGCGGACGGTAGCGAAGACATGCCATCCGGCTCGAATTAACCGCAAGACGCTCGCCCTCCCGATCCCGCTCGAAGCGCCGGTAATGACGACTGTTTTTCGATCGATAGGCTTCATAAACACAGTCCTCTCCGAATGACGGCCGCACCAGTTGAATCGTTCGCGGCAATGGTCAACCGCACCTTCTTAATGTTTGGATTCGGCTGCAGAGGGCTGCGATTCCCGCATTTCCGGTTCAGATTGAGAGGAAAAATCAGGATGATGAGAGATGCTTACTGAGGAGTTGGTAGCGCTAACGGGAATCGAACCCGTGTTTGAAGATTGAGAATCTTCCGTCCTAACCCCTAGACGATAGCGCCATCTGGCGGAAACTTATTATAACAAGCGCCGTTGCATTAGCCGTGCGCAAGCACCCGGGTTCACCCGCGCGCCTCTCCCGCCGCCAGATATTTCTCAAAGAACGCAAGCATCCTCACGCTGGCATCGCCCCACTCAATTCCGCTGAACCCATGCCCCGCCCCGGCATAGATCTTCATCTCATACGGAAGCTTTCGCTTCTCGAGCACCTGCTGCAAGTGGTAAGCCTCTTCCACCGGAACCGTCTGATCATTTTCCCCGTGCAGAATCAGCACCGGACAAAACCGTCGCATGAAGAGTTTCATCTCCTTCGGCAGCCCTCCGAAGAATTCCACCACCACTTGTATGCGCGGATCAATCGCAGCACTCGCCAGCGCGAGATACGCTCCGAGAGAAAATCCCAGCAGACCGATCCGCGCGGAATCCACCTGAGGCTGGCGCTCAACGAGGCTCATCGCATCCCACACCGTCTTCATCCAGACGGGAAAATTGCGGAAGATCGTCGGCTTATCGGCGCTGATGGTCCCGGTGCGATCGAAGTAATGCAGAACGTATACCGCGAATCCGCGACTCGCCAGCAGCCGCGCCGGCTCAGCCATGCTGGCATGACCTCCGCCCGAGCCGTGCAGCCCGAGGATCGCCGGAAACCGCCGCGCCTGCTCTTCATTCCGTGCCGCGGCTTCTTCCGCCGCCTCGGCAAGGTAGCAGTCGAGCGCAACCTGCACTCCTCCGCTCTCCAAACTAATTTGCGATTGCGAAACCGGATACATCCCCGCTGCAGAATCCCCCACTACCGCGCTGCCACCGCCGGCTCAGCAGCCAGCTTACGCAGCGACTCCTCGTAGGGCGCGCGGGCAATCCCTCGCTCGGTGACGATCGCGGTCACATATTTCGCCGGAGTCACATCGAACGCCGGATTCTCAATCCCAACTCCCTCCGGCGTCATCGCTTTGCCCGCAATGTGCGTAACTTCGCGGCGGTTGCGCTGCTCGATCGGAATTCCGCTGCCATCAGGAGTGTCCAGATCAACCGTCGAAAGCGGCGCAGCCACGTAGAACGGAATCCCGTGTTCCTTGGCCAGCACCGCCACGGTATAAGTTCCGATCTTGTTGGCCACATCGCCGTTGGCGGCAATGCGGTCCGCGCCGACAACGATCGCGCCAATCTTCTCCTGCTTCATCATGGCCCCGGCCATGTTGTCGGAAATCACCGTCGTCGGAATGCCGTCTTTCATCAGCTCCCACGCGGTAAGCCGCGATCCCTGCAGAAAAGGACGCGTCTCGTCCGCATACACATGAATCTTTTTGCCCTGCTCGACCGCCGCGCGAATCACGCCCAGCGCAGTGCCGTATCCGCAGGTGGCAAGAGCGCCGGCATTGCAATGTGTAAGAACGCCTCCACTCGCCGGCATCAGCGTCGCTCCGAACCGGCCCATCGCCTGGTTCGCGGCAATGTCTTCGGCGTGCATGCGCTTCGATTCTTCGATCAGACCCTGCTTGATCTGCGGAACCGGCAGCTGCTGAAGGCTCTCAAACTTCTCCCGCATGCGCCGGATCGCCCAGAACAGATTCACCGCCGTCGGCCGAGTTTTCCCGATCACCTCGCAAATCTGCTCGAAATCTTTCCTCAGCTCGCCGACGTTTTGAGCTGTCGAATTCTTCACTCCCAGCGCGACACCCATCGCCGCGGCCACCCCAATCGCAGGAGCCCCGCGCACCACCATGGTGCGGATCACGTCCGCCACCTGTTCATAGGTCTGGCAGACCACGTAAGTTTCTTCCGTCGGCAGTTTCGTCTGGTCAATAAAGCGAACGCCGGAATCAGTCCATTCAAGAGTTTGGATCATAGGTAAATTGCAGTTAGCACTTAGCCATTAGCACTTGGCATTTAGCCCTTGGGCTTTCGTGAAAATCACCTCAAGCCCCGAATGGCCAAATGCTAACTGCCAAATGCTAAATGCGCCTTTCTAATATCATTCGCCGTAAACACCGAAACAAACTCCGCCGGAGCCGCCGCCTTCTCCACGTTCGGACGCCCTTTGGCTTCTTCGCGCTCCACCAGGCAGATCACTCCGGCCACCTCGAAACCGAACTCTCGCGCAGCCTCAATGCGCCTGGATCGTCGAAGACCCGGTGGTGCACACGTCGTCCACGATCACCACGCGCGCGCCCTTCTCGCGAAAGCCTTCGATGCGCTGGCCGGTGCCGTGTTGCTTCTCGGCTTTCCGCACGAGGAAGCCATTAATCTTCCCGCTGGCAATGGCGGTCGCGACGACAATCGGGTCCGCTCCCATGGTCAGGCCGCCGATCGCCTGCGGCGCCCAGCCATGCGTCTGAATCTCCTGCAGGAACACCTGCCCGGTGAGTTGGGCCCCGCGAGCGTCGAGAGTCGTGGTGCGGCAGTCGATGTAGTAATCGCTGGTTCCGCCGGAAGACAGCTTGAATTCGCCCAGCCGGAAAGACTTGGTGGCCAGCAGCGAAAGCAATTCCTGACGCTCGGAAGACATGAAATTTGAAGATACCACGAAGGCCGGATCGCATGGATGAGCTACCCTCCGCCGGATGCCGCAGCTCGGGCTCGACCGAGACCTTTAAGAGTGATGCCGCTACTCGGGCAAGACAAAAGCCTTTCACCGCGGAGGGCGAGGAGAACGTCGCGGAGAGCGCGGAGAATTTACAACCACTCGACGGGAGACGCGGGGGTTGCGCCGCGATTCGGCGGGCATCATGGCGGGCATCATCAGAGTTCCCAGAGGCATCGAACGGTTTAGATTGAGAGTGCCGCGTTTCGCGAATTTGCGAATTGAGTTTCGAGTCTTTTTTGTGGATGTCGGGTTTTAAGTTGTGACCGGCTGGGAATTCAGCAGACGGAGTCCGGCTGTCTATGCTTTGTATCTGATATCTCTGGCGTTTGGGGAGGCTTGGCGTGCTCAGATCTTCCAGAAAACTTCTTTCAGCCGCTGCCCTGCTAGCTGCGGCCCTGGTGCTGACGGCTTGTCCGGAGCGCACTTCGATTGAACGCATCAACCGGGACCCCGGACGGTTTGTGGGCAAAGAGGTCACGATTGCGGGACGGGTCTCCGGAGGATTCGGCGCGCTGGGCACCGGCGTGTTTCAGCTCGACGACGGGACCGGCAGGATGTGGGTGTATAGCCAGAACTACGGTGTGCCCGGGAAGGGCGCCCGGATCGCGGTGACCGGCCGCATCGAAGAAGGCGTCAGCTTCGGCGGGCGTAACTTCGCTACCATCCTGCGTGAAAGCCGGCGACGGCATTAGGCTTGGCGTAGCTCAGACAAAGGCATCGGCCGGAGCTGTGGGCATCGGCTGTAACCGGCACCTTCGATGCCCCCGATCTCAGGGGTTACGACTGTTTCTCGCTCCGCCGTAGTTGAATAAAATCCTTGTCCTTTCTTCGATTTTTTGTAGAATCATCCCGCTTTTCTATCCTGTACCTGGTTTGCACCATTCTTTAGGTTGCACCAAGTAGTAGGCTCCCGAGTCGTGCCATTCCAGCGGAGCCCGGCCAACGGTTCGTTCGCGGATTTCCCGCGAGGAGGATCGGGTCCATGAGCTTCATGTTCTGGAAAGTTCTGCGCAGGCTCCCAAAGCCTGTGCTACTGGTTTTGCTCTTCTTTGTTCTAGCGGCAGTCGCGCGCGCCTGACCTCGGTTAGCTTCTTGAGCGGGTCCGTCCTTACTTTGCTTTATGCAGTGTTGATAGGGATTCGGGCGTGGCATACCTCGAGTTCCTGAAGTAACTCGGTCGTACACTCCCTTTCGGTAACCCTTAGTAACCATACAGTTCCGCAGTGCCCGCCTTACAATTGCCCTTGTCCGCAAGACCATCGGTTGGCATAGACGTTCTTATGTAAGCCAGATAGTTCGCTCGTCTTCTGTAATCGGAATCAGTAGCAGGAAGGCGGGGGCGGAAACCCAGGGCTGGAGTACGCATTCTATGGCGTTTGGTTTCGGCTTCAACAAACAGAAGGCTCTCAGTTCTGCGGAGAAGTTTGTCCAGCAGGGCAAGCTGCAGAACGCCATCTCGGAATACGAAAAGGTCCTCAAGGCCGACTCGAAGGACCTGACGGTTCTGAACACCGTAGGTGATCTCTACGCGCGCCTCGGCCAGGGGGATCGCGCCGTCGAGTGCTTCAAAACCGTGGGCGATGCCTACGCTTCGCAGGGCTTCACCGTCAAAGCCATTGCGATGTACAAGAAGCTGACCAAGCTGAAGTCGTCGCTGGAGACGGTGCTTCGCCTGGCTGAGCTTTATACCCAACAGGGACTGTTCAACGATGCGCGCGCACAATATCTGCACGTAGCCGAAGAATTTCTGCGCTCCGGCGAACTGGAGCAGGCAGTCCGGATATTCCAGAAGACGCTGGAGATGGATCCGGAAAATATTCCCATGCGGACGCGTTTGGCCGAAGTCTATGTTCGGCTGGGGAAACAAGGGGAGGCCTGGGACATTTTTGCCGCCACCGCAGAGAGCCTGCGGGCGCGAGGGGCGCTCGGCGCCTCGGAAGAAATTCTGCAGCGCATGTTGACGCTCGACCCTGCCAATAGCCACGCGCTGTTGCTGCGCGGACGCCTGAAGTTCGATTCCGGAGACGTGAAGGCGGCAATCGAGAACCTGGAAAAGGTGGCGGACCTCGACAACCATGCCGATGGATTGCAGATCCTGATGCAGTCTTATCTAACCACCGGGCGTTTGCAGGAGGCGGGAACAATCGCCGTCAAGCTGGCCTCGGTGCACAACGACATTGACGGGGTTGCGCGCTATGGCGACGCCCTGCTGGCCGGAGAACGCTTCGAAGAGGTGCTGCGGCTTTACCAGCAATACTCCGACCGCCTGCTGGCGGCGAATTCGTCCAAAGTGCTGGGCACCGTCCATACCATCATCGGCCATGTTCGCGAGAATACGGGGCTGCTTGAGATTCTGCTGGAACTGCTGCTGAAATCCGGCGAGCAGACCCACATCACCGAGGTTTACGAGCTGTTGGCCCACGCCTACGTGCAGGCCGGCGACCTGAACAAGGCGCGGGAATACTACCTGAAGCTCACCCAGCTCGAACCGCAGAATCAGATTCACGCCCGCAATTATCAGCAGGTTGTGGCCAAGCTCGGCGGCGGCACGGATACCAAGTTCATAACCGCCGAGGAAGGCGCAGTCCTGGTCGAAGACCTGGAAGCGACCGCGCCGTTCATTGAGCAGCGCTACCCGGATGACACGGCCTTAATGGTGCGCGCGGCGATCACCGACGCGGAATTGTTCCTGTCTTACAACCTGCCGGTGAAGGCGCTGGAGCCCCTGGTCGCGGCACTGCCCAGCGCTCCCCGCGACCTGCGCATGAATCAGCGGCTGGCGGCTTTACATACCCGCGCGGCCCGTTTTGCGGAGGCAGCCGAATGTTGCCGGACGCTGGAGAGTATCTATCACGACGCCGGCTACCCCGATGAGGCCACGCGTTATGGCGAGCTGGCACATCGTTACGAGGAACGTTCAGGGGTGCTTCCGGGCGACGCGCCGCTGGTGGTGACGCCTCCATCGGCCCCGGTTGAAACTTCCGAGAACGCGATCGCTGCTGCAGGCGAAGCAACGGCCGAGCAACATTCCGCGAGTCCGGCAGAACCTGGGACCGGAGCTGCGGCAGCTGCTGCTACGTCCGCGCCGACCAAAAAGAGATTGTTCTGGCACGCTCCCAGCGCTCCGGCAGCGGCCGCGCCGGCAGCAGTGGAACCGGCGGCAGCGGAACCGGCTCCTGTTGCAGAGTTTGAAGTGCAGACTGCCGAGGCTCGCGCCGAGGCCGAAATCGATATTTCCGACGAATGGGAGGGCGAATTCTCCGATGACTCGGCCGCATTGACTCCTGCCGAAGTGCAGGAAGTCGCTGCCGCCTCAGAGGACGCCACGCACGCTGAATTGGCAGCTTCCGCCGCAGTTTCGGAGTCGGCAGTTTCGGAACAGCCGCCTGCTGCTTCCGACGCGGTACCGCCCAAGATGGCGATGGAAGATACGCCTTGGGTGCGTGATCTGGATGCCGGAGCCTCGCACCCGGCGAAGCCTGCCGAATCGCGCTCGAAAAAGAAGAAGGCCGAGACGGTTTCAGTCCCGGAGAAAGCGGAAGACTGGAATCCGGAAGCGGTTACGGAAACAATCTCCGAGATTCGCTTTTACCTCGCGCATTCGATGCTCGATCAGGCCCGCGTCAGCTTTGCCAAGCTGGAGAAGCAGGGTCCCGGCATTTACACGCTTTCGACCATCCAGGACGAGATCGAGGCGGCGAGCGCCAAGCCCGCGGCAGGCCAGGAATCGACGGCGACAACCCACACCGTCTCCATCCCTCTCGCAACACCGGCCCACACTCCAGACGCGGTTGCGCAGGCCAGTTCCGGCAGCAAGACTTTTGGTGCGTTTGTTTCCGACCTGGAATCCTCGCTGAACAAGGACTTCATGCTTCCGCCTCCGCCCCTGGGCATTTCGGCTCCGCAGCATGGCTCCGGAATGGTGGAAGCGGCACACACCGCTCCCAAGCCACAGGCTGGCGGCCTCAGCGAGTTTGTCTCCGATCTTGAGGATTCGCTGGGAGACAGCTTCCATCCGCAAACGGTCGGAAAGGGAAACCAACCCTCGTCTCCGTCACAGACTGTAGCCGCAGCGGCACTGGCTACGCCTGCCGCGACCAGCCCCGCTCCTGCCTTTGCATCTGGAGGCGCTGGCGCCGCAACCGCCCCGGCATTCGAAGGGCGGGCGATTCCCCGCCCAGCGGCTGCCGCAGCTTCGAGCGCCGTGGCCGACCTGGCGGGAATCGATGTCGCCGGCATGTTCGGCGATCTGAAGAATGAGCTCGAAGAAGATGTCGCGGCCGGTGATGAAGATCCCGAGACCCATTACAACCTCGGCGTGGCGTTCCGCGAAATGGGCCTGCTGGATGAAGCGATCAGCGAGTTCCAGAAAGTGTGCACGGCGGTCGAGCGCGGACACTCGTTCTCGCAGCTGATGCAGACTTACACCTGGCTGGCCCAGTGCTTCCTCGACAAGCAGGTGCCCGAGGCCGCCATCCGCTGGTATCAATCCGCGCTGAAACTGCCCAACCTCGACGCGGAAACAAGCCTCGCCCTGCACTATGAGCTGGGTTCTTCTTACCAGGCCGCGGCAAACAATTCCGCCGCTCTCACCCATTTCATGGAAGTTTACGGCAGCAACATCGATTATCGCGATGTGGCTGAGCGCATCAAGGCCCTCAAGTCGTAAAATGGTTTGATGGGTGTACACAAGAAGGCTGGGGCGTGCGCCGTGAGCCAATTCTGGGCGCTGCGTGATTCCACGCGGAGCACGGAGTGACATCGAAACCGAACGTGCCTCCCGGTGAAATCTCTTCCGGCCCTGTCGGAGGGTTGCGTCCAAACCAGACGGACCTTGAAAGTTCGAGAGTAGAGTCCACTCCGCAACCGGTCCTGCTGCAGGGCTGGCGGTTGTGGGCACATCGCCTGGGCATCCTGCTGTTTGTGGTGTTCTGCGCCGTGCTGGGGATGTTGCTGGTGATCCTGCCCTGGCGCCCCGACTGGACCGATAACCACCTGCTGTTCGGCGTTCCCGCATTACGGGCGGTGCTGGCCAGCGGCTTTGTGCGCGGCCTGTGCACCGGCCTGGGCCTGCTCGATATCTGGATCGGATTCCGCGAGGCTATCCACTATTCAGAACTTCGGCCGCCCAACAACTCCAATGCCTAAGCGTTGCGAAACAGTTAACAGGGTATTAATTCAGGTCCTCATGGATTCACTGATATCTTCTAAAGAACGGACGCGAAAGAAAGAACCCGAGGAAAGATCCGCAGCAATGACTGAGAAAAAAGGCACGCCGGCGCCGCTGGCTTACGAAAATCCTCCATTTCTCAACAGTCCCGATGGGCGCATTCTGCGCATGCTTTCCGAGTACATCGAGCCTTTTGCCCGATTTCGCCGGGAGCAGATCCAGGATACCGTCGTCTTTTTCGGCTCAGCCCGCTTTCACAGCCAGTCGAAAGCCGAAACTTCGCTGGCCCGGCTGCAGCAGAATCCTTCCGAGAGCGGAGATCAGGAAGTGTTGCACAAGCGGGCGCTGGCGGCGGTCGATATGGCCCGCTACTACGAAGACGCGCGCCGGCTGGCGTTCATGTTGACAGAGTGGTCGGTGCAGATTCCGGCTCGCAGAAGAAGATTCGTGGTGACCACCGGCGGTGGTCCGGGGATTATGGAAGCAGCCAATCTGGGTGCGCATGAAGCCGGCGGCAAGACCATCGGGCTGAATATCAATCTGCCGTTTGAGCAGTATCCCAATCCCTATATCACGCCCTGCTCAATTTCGAGTTTCACTACTTCTTCATGCGGAAATTCTGGTTCGCCTATCTGGCCAAGGCGCTGGTGATTTTTCCCGGCGGATTCGGGACGATGGATGAGCTTTTCGAAATTCTGACTCTGGCCCAGACTGAGAAGCTGGCCAAAAAAATCCTGGTGGTGATCTATGGCACCGACTACTGGAAGCGGGTCATCAACTTTCAGGCAATGGTGGATCGGGAACAATCGCGGCCGGCGATATGGAACTCTTTTGTCTTGCCGACCGTCCGGAGCAGGCATTCGAATTCCTGCGCGACGGCCTTACCAAGTATCACCTTGAGTTTCCGGCTCCGAAGCGGGCCGGCGAGGGCGTCCCTGAAATCGCCAAGACCAATCCCTAACTGCCAGTCCCAATCGTGTTGCTCTACTACATCACTGACCGATCTCAGTTTCCCGGAGATGAAGCTTCTCGCCGCAAGCAATTGCTGCTGAAGATCGCCGAGGCTGCAAACAGCGGAGTGGACTACATCCAACTGCGAGAGAAAGATCTCACCGCCCGCGAGTTGGAGAGCCTGGCGCAAGAGGCGCTGCGAGCCATTCCCGCACCAGGGCCGCACCCTATGCCTCATCAATTCGCGGACCGATGTCGCGCTGGCTGCCGGAGCTGACGGCGTGCATCTGCGTTCCGGCGATCTGTCCCCGCAAGAAGTGAGGGATATTTGGGCCAGGTCCCGGGGAGAGAAGTCCGGCGGGGAGAAGTCCGGAGCAGACGCTATCGGAAAGTCGCGCTCTCCCGTGACCGGTGTCTCGTGCCACAGCAGCGAGGAGGTCGCGACGGCGGCCGCCCAGCGCGCTGACTTCGCCGTGTTCGGTCCGGTATTCGAGAAGAAAGGGCAATCTGCGGCCGGACTGGCTGCTTTGCGCGAAGCTGCCCGGCATCAGATTCCGGTGCTGGCAGTGGGTGGCATCACTCTGCAGAATGCGCGCTCATGCATCGAAGCCGGAGCAGCCGGGATTGCAGCCATCCGCCTGTTTCAACAGAATGACATTGCCGACGTGGTTCGCCCGCTGCGCAGTTAGGGGCAGTTTCTAACGGAAACTTCTCAACAGGCATTGTGCTAGCCTCGAAGTCAATGGCGCATCAGCAAACCGATTTGCGGGCCCCGGTCGTGGAACCCAAGCTGGTTGCGGTTACTGGCGGCTGGTTCCGGATGGGCTCGGATGCCGGACAGGACAACGAGAAGCCGGCGCATCGGGTGTGGGTGGATGCATTCTCGCTTGCGGCCTGCCAGGTGACGAATCGGGAGTATGCCGCCTTTCTGGCAGCCACCAACTCAGCACCGCCCTCAACCTGGAACGACCCGAACCTGAATCATCCCGAGCAGCCGGTAGTTTCGGTCTCATGGTTCGAAGCCGTTCAGTATTGCGAATGGTTGCGAAACGTGACTGGACGAGCGTTCCGCCTTCCCACCGAAGCGGAGTGGGAGTTTGCTGCGCGGAGTGGTGAGGCTGGCAGGCTGTATCCCTGGGGAGATGCCCCGCCGCAATCCCTCCCCGACTATGCCAGCCGCTGGAAGACTGGGCCGGAACCGGTAGGCCGATACGAGCCCAATGCTTTCGGGCTCCATGACATCAGCGAGAACGTCCACGAATGGTGCAGTGACTGGTTTCAGGCCGACTACTATTCGTCCTCTCCAGAGCGCAATCCGCCCGGGCCGCAAACCGGAACCCGCCGCTCTTCCCGCGGAGGTTCCTGGCGCCACCACATCAAAGTCTCGCGCTGCGCCGCCCGCTCCAGCATCCCTCCCGCATTCCAGTATGCCGACTACGGTTTCCGCCTCGCCTGCAACTCCCAGTGAGTAGAATTCTCCCGGCGGGCGGCGCTCGATTCGGCGTCGGCCTTTTGGGGGTCCATCTGTCCGCGCCACATCATCCAAATCGCATGCGCCAGATGCTGGACGGACACGGGTTGGGCTGGCATGAGGCAGACTGACAATGGGACAGATTGATATGCCTCGCCGATCCGTTGCGGAATTTCTCGATCACTTCGTACGCCTCGGGACCGACGTCGCCTACTCCGGCCGCGTCGGTTATCGAACCTTTCGCTGGACCTACCGCGACGTAGCCTCCCTGGCCTTTCAGTTCGCTCGCGAGCTCGATGCTCGCTGCCTAGCTAAAGGCGATCGCATCCTGCTCTGGGGGCCGAATTCCGCGGAGTGGGTCTCGGCGTTTTTCGGCTGCGCATTGCGTGGCGTAATTGCCGTTCCCATGGATGACGCGGCCGCGCCCGACTTCGCGGCACGCGTCAGCCAACAGGTGAAAGCGAAGCTGCTGGTCTGCGCGCGCGAGCACGCGCAACCTCACGAGGCCGCGCTTCCCCAATCGGCAGTGCTGTTCGAAGAGCTTGCAAGCGCAATCGCGCACCGCCCAGCCGACCCGCTCCAGGCAGCAGAAATCGACAGGGACGACCCGCTTGAAATCGTCTTCACCTCCGGCACCACCGCTGAACCCAAGGGCGTGGTCATCACTCACGGCAATGTCCTCGCGAACATCGCCCCGCTCGAAAGCGAAATCCGAAAATATTTGAAATACGAGCGCGTGGTTCATCCCGTGCGCTTTCTGAATCTGTTGCCGCTCAGCCACGTGTTCGGGCAGTTTCTCGGTATCTTCATCCCGCAACTCCTCGGGGGCACGGTGCTGTTTCAGGAATCATTCAATCCTGCCGAAATCATTCGCACCATCCACAAAGAGCGGGTATCCGTCCTCGTCTCAGTGCCGCGGGTGCTGCAATCGCTGAAAGAAAAGATCGAGCGCGACCTGGAAGACACGGGCCGCATCGAGCCATTCAGGCGCAAGTTTCGTCAGGCCGAAGGCAAACACTTTCTGCGCCGCTGGTGGACCTTCCGTCGGGAACACCGCCGTTTCGGCTGGAAGTTCTGGGCGTTCATCTCCGGTGGAGCCGCGCTGGACCGGGTTAGCGAGGAATTCTGGGGACGGCTGGGTTTCGCCGTGGTCCAGGGCTACGGCTTGACCGAGACCACATCGCTGATTAGCGTCAATCATCCGTTTCGTGTCGGCAAAGGTTCAATTGGCAAAGTGCTGGCTGGCCGCGAAGTGAAGCTCGGCCCCGAGGGCGAAATCCTTGTGCGCGGCGGCGGAGTTGCCGCCGGCTACTGGGGCGAACAACAACTCAAGCCGGTAAAAAGCGAGGAAGGCTGGTATCACACCGGCGACATCGGTGAACTCGATGCCGAGGGCAACCTTTATTTCAAAGGACGGAAGAAGGACGTCATTGTCACTCCCGCCGGCATGAACGTGTATCCCGAAGATCTCGAAGACGCGTTGCGCAGGCAGCCTGAAGTTCGTGACTGCATTGTGATCGGGCTGCCGCGGCAGGGCAATGCCGAAGCCTGTTCGGTGCTGCTGCTGCGCGACCCAAACGCCGCTCCCGAAGCGGTAGTCAGCCGTGCGAACGGGTTGCTGGCGGAGCACCAGAAGATGAGGGATTGGTACGTATGGCCGGATGAAGACTTTCCGCGCACCTCCACCCAAAAACCGAAGCGCGCCGAGATTCAACGGTTCGTTCAGGCGCGGATGGGCAAGACCGCGCCGGGAGAAAACGCATCCAGCCCGCTTTCCCAACTGATTTCCAGGATCAAGGGGGGCAAAACGGGTGCGCTCTCCGCCGGAACCAATCTCGAAAGCGATTTGAACCTAAGTTCTCTCGATCGCGTGGAACTGATGAGCGCGCTCGAAGACCGCTACCAGATTGACCTTAATGAAACCGGCTTCAGCTCAGTGCAAACTGTTGGCGATCTAGAGAAGATTCTGCATGGCGAGCGGCCGACGCGGGTTCACTACCACTATCCGCGGTGGGTGCAGCGCTGGCCGGTCACCTGGGTTCGTCTGCTGGCCCACTACTTGCTGATGCGCCCGGCGGTTTTCCTCTTGGGCTGGCCACGCATCGTAGGCCGGGAGCACCTGCGCGGAGTCCAGGGTCCGCTCCTCGTGATCTGCAATCACCTGAGCGATGTGGATGTCGGCTTTGTGGCAACCGCGCTGCCGGCGCGGTTCCGCAACAAGCTCGCGACCGCGGCAGGCGGCGAGGCTCTGGAAGCCCTGCATACCCCGCCAGCGGAAAAGAATGTGTTCCGGCGTATCTACGACCGCATGGAGTGGGTGCTCGGCGTATCTCTGCTGAATATCTTTCCGTTGCCCCGGCAAGCGGGATTCCGAGAGAGCTTCGCTTATGCCGGAGAATGCGTGGACCGCGGCTACAGCGTGCTGGTGTTTCCCGAAGGCCGGCATTCCACCGACGGACGGCTCAACGCCTTTCGCTCCGGCATCGGTCTGCTGGCGAACAGTCTGCAAGTTCCCGTGTTACCCATTCGCATTGACGGGCTTTTCGAACTGAAGCAGGCAAAAAAGAGAATCGCGAAACCATACGCCATTACCGTCAGGGTCGGAGAGCCAATCCGGTTCACCGGGCAACATGACCCAGAGTGGCTGACTCGCGAACTGCAGAAGAGAGTAGAAATTTTGTGATCGGCTTGTGAGCAAGCGCGCACCTGGCAGCAGCTCTGAACAAAAGCCCTCACCTGAACAAACTAGGTGAAGAAGGTTGCATCCTAGAAACACGCGAGATGAACCGAGCTCGCGCCATTTCAAGGAGCTTACCGTATGGCCGTTGTTCAGAAACTTTCCAGAATTTCGCTGGCTTCGCTGCTGGCGCTGCTATTCGCAATTCCGCCCAGCGCTTTTGCTCAAAGCCACGTGGTGAGCCCTGCTGACCTGCAACGCGACATGGTCGCCACCTCGCACACCCGCCAGCAAAACATTCAGAAGGTACGTGAGTTCATGTCCTCGGACCTGGCGGTGAAGGCGATCAAGTCGGTGCATGCCGACCCGCAACAGGTGCAGAAAGCGATCTCCAGGCTGAGCGACAAGGAACTGGCCCAACTCGCCGCCAAGGCAGACAAGGCCCAGAGCGATTTTGCCGCCGGCCACATCGGTCCAGTTGCCATTACGATTATCGTGTTGGGCGTGCTGGTAGTCATTCTGATCGTGGTGGTGGCGACCTAGAAGCCTTCCATCATTTCTACTTCTCAATTTGCACGGACAGGTCACGATAGCCTGTCCGTGCAAACCAGTTTTGCGGGACAGGCATCCTAAGGGCTTGCAACTTACCTCTGAGCACAAAGGGTCTGTATAGTATTTGTATTTCCTTGCAAAACTGACTGGAGGTTGGAACGACATGCATCTCGATCTGAAGCAATCTGCCCGGGCAGTGCTGGCGGTCGTACTGGTGGCGCTGTTCGCAATTCCTCAGAGCCTGATGGCACAGGCGGCAGTTCACGTGGTCGCTCCTGCTGAGCTGCAGGCGCAAGCCATGGCAGCTTCGCAAGCGCGCCGGCACAATCTGGATACCGTGAGGGAATTCCTGTCGGGAAGCCGCGCGGAGAAGGCGTTGCGAGCCGCCCATATAGATCCCCAGCAGGTAACCAAGTCGGTTTCCAGGCTGAGCGACGCGGAACTGGCGCAGCTGGCTGCGCGGGCTCAGAAGTCGCAGGCCAATTTCGCCGCCGGCACACTCAGTGACCGCGACCTGATTCTGGTGATTCTGGGCATTGCCGCGCTGATTCTGATCATCGTAGCGGTACGCTAGAACTGCTTATGCTTGTGCGTTCTGCCAAGGCGTTGCTGGTGTTGTCTCTGCTGTGCGGAACCGTGGTTGCCGCAGCCGATCCAGGAGTGTGGCTGGACGTGCCATTTGTGAAGCAGGAGAAGAACGGCTGCGGCGCCGCCAGCATTGCCATGCTCATGCAATATTGGCGGACGCAGCAGAGTCAGCCGGCGGGAGAAGCCGCGGACGCCGCCAGCATTCAGCGCGAGCTGTATTCCAAACCGGCGCATGGCATCTACGCCTCGGATGTGGAACGCTATCTGCAGGACCACGGCTTCCGTACCTTCGTCTTTCGCGGCGACTGGTCTGACCTGAAACAGCATCTGCAAAAAGGCCGCCCGCTGGTAGTGGCGCTCAAGCCGAGTTCTCTGGACAGTTCGCTTCACTACGTGGTGGTCACGGGACTGGATCCCAATCAGAAGGCGGTGCTGGTCAACGATCCCGCCCAGCGCAAACTGTTGAAAGAAGACCAGTCGAGTTTCGAACGAGAATGGAGGGCTGCCGGTCAATGGACGCTGCTGGCACTGCCCCAACCAGATACCAACTAGTTGCCCGCAACGCACTTCTGGTTCTCTGCCTGCTCGGCATTTTGCCCGTCTGGGCCCAAACTTCGACCGTCCGTCAGCAATTAGAAACCATCAAGACCCTCTTCCAGCAGGAGCGCTGGCCCGAAGTGGTCACCGCGGTGCAGTCGCTCCCTGAAGCTTCACGCTCCGCGGATATTGACTTTTACTACGGAACCGCACTGGCCCGCCTGGGCCGCTGGGACGAGGCGCGCAAGGCCTTCCTCGACGGGCTGGAACTGAATCCGAGCGACGAGCGCTTTCTGGTCGAACTGGCCGGAGTCTCGTTCAAACAGAAGGACTACCGGAAGGCAACAGGCTATCTCCGCCGCGCTCTGGCGCTCAAGCCTCAGGATGAATACGGAAACCAATTCCTGGGCACGATCTATTTTCTCCAGGGCAACCTGGAAGCTGCGCTGAAGTACTGGAACCGGATCGGTAAACCTCGCGTTGGTCGCATTCTTATGGATCCCAAGCCGGCGGTGGATCCCGTGCTGCTCGATCATGCGTTTGCGTTCTCTTCAGCCAGCACGCTGCGGCTGCGGGACTTCCTCACTACCCAGCAGCGGCTGCAAGGTTTGCAGATTTTCGGCTACTTCAATCTGTCGCTGCAGGCCAGGGATGACGGTAATTTCGATCTGATGTTCCGCAATGACGAGCGCAACGGCTGGGGACGTAACAAGTGGCAAGCGCTGATCAGCATTTTTTTAGGTATTCCCGGCCAGACCGTGACTCCGGAGTTCTACAACATCGGCGATCAGGCGATGAATGTCATTTCGCTGGTACGCTGGGATTCGCAAAAGCGCCGCTTCCAGGCAAGCATGTCCGCCCCCTACCACCGCCAGGCCAAGCGGCGCTATGAGCTCGGCCTCGATCTGCGCAATGAAAACTGGCAGGTCCGCGATTCCTTTGAAGGCCCGGCGCCTCTGCTGGCCGGGCTCAATCTGCGGCGCGAAGCGGTGAACGCAAGCCTGACCACGCTGGAGGGCGGTACCTGGAGCTGGTCGGCAATCACCGAATTCTCCCACCGCGACTACCGCGATGTGTTCCAGTCTTCATCGCTCACCCCGAATTTGCTGTCTCAGGGTTTTCAGCTCAAGGAAACGTTGCGGATTGATGCCGATCTGTGGCGCATTCCCGAGCGCCGGATGACTTTCACCGGAGGCGCCGCAGCTGACGTCGGCCGCCTCTGGTCGAGTCCCTCCCAAGCTTTCACCCAGCTGCGGGCCACGGGAGGATGGCACTGGCTGCCGCTGCCCGACAGCGACGACTACGAAACGCGGGAAACTCTGCACATTGGCAAGACCCTGGGAGAGATTCCGTTCGACGAACAGTTCATGCTCGGCATCGGCGGTGACAACGACCTCCTGATGCGCGGCCACATCGCAACCCGCAACGGACGCAAAGGAACGGCTCCCCTGGGCCGCAACTACTTCCTCTCCAACTGGGAGCTGGATAAGAACGTCTTCCGCATCTCGCTGGTCAACGTGAAAGTTGGCCCGTTTCTCGACACCGGCGCGATCAGCAGCGACTCGCCGGCGCTCGGATCACACAAGTGGCTCTGGGATACCGGGGTTCAGGCCAAGGCGTTCGGCTTCGGCCGCGAGGTCATTTTCTCCTACGGCAAAGACCTTCGATCAGGGAACAATGCCTTCTATGTCAGCTTCCGGTAGATACTAACCCTATCCATAAGAATACACAGTACTTCCATGGTATTCACGATTCCTGGCCACTCCCCCGCTTTCAAGTTAAAATAGCCCGGGTAGCATCAAGATGTGGACAGGCTCTATCCGCCAAGGCGGAGGGGCACTGGAGGTATTGTGAGTCTCACCCCGATTGGCGAACCCCGCCAAAAAATCACCGTTGCATCCCTGCGCGAAAAGAAGACTCTGCGCGAACCCATCACCTGCTTAACCGCCTACGATTACGCCACTGCGCGCCTGGTGGACGAATCCGCTATCGACATTGTGCTGGTCGGCGATTCGCTGGCCATGACCATGCTGGGGTACGAGAACACCCTCTCGGTCACGGTGGAGGAGATGCTGCATCATGTGCGCGCCGTAAGACGCGGCGTGAAGCACGCGCTGCTGGTCGCCGACATGCCTTACGGTTCCTATCAGGTGAGTGCTGAGGAAGGCGTGCACAATGCCGCCCGCTTTGTGAAAGAAGGGGGGGCCGAGGCGGTAAAGATCGAAGGCGGAGAAAAGCGCAGCGAACTCATTCGGCGCGTGATCGACGCCGAGGTGCCGGTGGCCGGTCACATCGGGCTGACGCCGCAATCGGTGAACATGATGGGCGGCTACAAGGTGCAGGGCAAGTCGCTGTCAGCGATCGAGCAGCTGATGAAAGATGCAGTGGCGCTCGATCGGGCTGGAGCCGCCTGCATCTTCCTCGAAGGCATCCCCCGCGAAGTGGCTGCGCTGATCACGGCGGAAGTAACTACTCCCACCATCGGCATTGGAGCCGGTCCCGAGTGTGACGGACAGGTGCTGGTGTTCCACGATCTGGTGAACCTGACGTTCGGTCCGCCGGCCAAGTTCGTCCGCCGCTTTGGAGACGCCGCCGCGGAAATCACCCACGCCGTGCAGGCATTCCGCGCTGAGGTGCAGGCGCGCAACTATCCGTCGGACGCAGAGTCCTACCACCTGCCGAAAGAAACCCAGCAGGCGCTTGAGACCGTGCTGGAGCGCAAACGGGCGATGCGGCGGTAAAGTAAGACGATGACTAGGTCCCTTGCTGCGTACGCCATTGCCATAGTCCTGTCCGCAAGTGTTCTTACCGGATGCAACCGCAGCACGCCCGAAAGCGAAGCTGCCTCTGCCGCGGTTATCCGCATTCAGGCCATTCCAGCCGCCGATCCGGCGAAGTATCAGGGCATGACGGACATGAAGAACTGGCGGAATCCTTATCTGATTATCCGGCCGGAGGGAGTCGGTCTTCTCGACGTCGCCAATTACGAGCAGCACATCCTGAAGCCGGACGAGTTGCTGCCTGCGCTGGCCGCATTGCCGCGCTCGGCGTGGCCCTACGGGCGGGTTGTGGCGCTCACCGAAAGCGGCTTGCGGAAAATACCGGGCGAGGACGATGCCGCCATCCGCAAGAATCGTGGAATCATCGCCGGAACACTCGAGAGCGCGCATGTGGCAATCAATTGGGTACCGCCGGCCTGAGCAGGTGTTCCGGTCACATGCGCTAAGGGAACCTGAAATCGGAATCTGGATTGGAAATGAAGATCTGCCCAACCATCGACGAGATGCGGCAGTCCTGCCGCGCAACGCGCACAGCGGGCAAACGTCTGGGCCTCGTCCCTACCATGGGCGCGCTGCATGAAGGCCATCTCTCCCTGGCACGGGCGGCGCGCGCGCAATGCGGGTCGGTGGCTGCTTCGATTTTTGTGAATCCCACTCAGTTCGCGCCCAACGAAGATTTCTCCAAATACCCTCGCAGCTTTGAGCGCGATTGCGAACTGCTTGAGAAGGAGGGCGTGGACCTGCTCTTCGCGCCTTCGGCAGAGGAGATGTATCCCCAGCAGCCGCTAACCTGGATCACGGTAGAAGGCCTGACCGACAGGCTGTGCGGGCGATCACGCCCGGGGCACTTTCGCGCCGTAGCCACCGTAGTGGCCAAGCTATTTCATATCGTGGAACCCGATGCGGCTTTCTTCGGGCAAAAAGATGCGGCGCAGGCAGCCATCATCCGCCGCATGGTGCGCGACCTGAACTTGCCAGTAGAGATTGTGGTGTGCCCGATTGTTCGCGAACCGGACGGCCTCGCCATGAGTTCCCGCAACGCCTACCTTGACCCCGGCCAACGGCAATCGGCACTGGCGCTTTTTGGGTCGCTCTCCGCGGTGCGCCTGCGGTTTGAAGAAGGAGAGAGCAATTCCGCGAAACTGGTTAAACGCGGTAAAGAAGCATTCGGGCAGCCTGCGATACGGCTGGAGTATCTGGAGGTGGTGGACCCCGAAACTCTCGAGCCGGTGGCGACCGTCGGACATTCGGCTCTGGTCGCGATTGCGGCTCTGGTGGGAACCACCCGCCTCATCGATAACATCCTGTTGCGGCGCTAGCCGGCATGCCGGGCTTACCTTGGTCACTACTCTGTATCTATTTTCCGGAAGCAAAGCAGACTAGAGTAGAGGCATGCGGTCCCCTTCAGTGCTTCTTTCCTTTGTGCTCTGCTTTTTCTCAACCTTGGCGTTGGCGCAGCAGACTCCGGTAAGTTCACCCCAGATCAGCGACGATTTCGTGCACAAGCAGTTCGGCAGCAGCTGCACCAAGCTCGATCCGCCACCGGCGCTGGCCGCGGACCTCGATGGCGACGGCGTCGAAGACCTGGTGATCGCCGCCCGCTGCACCAACCCCATGGTCGATCAGGCGGAACACAACTTCAAAGTGATCGATCCCTACAATTCTTTCTTTGGGTATGGAGACGTGAAGGTCACCAGCCAGTTCTCCACCGAAGACCCGATGAATAAGGGACTGGTGCTGCTGGTGATCCACGGCTCCGGAAGCGACGCCTGGCGGGCCGCAGCGCCCAAAGCCAAATTTGTCATCATCAATCTGCCTTTCCAGCAGATTGCGGTGAAGAAACTGGCGCTGCGCAAGAAGTCGGTGACCGCAATCTACGCCGAAGAATCCGCCGGCAGCCAGCTGAACTCGGCCGTGTTCTGGGACGGCAAGAAATATAAGTACCAGCCCATGGGATCGGGAATGGACTAGGGCATCGCCATCGGCATGCCCGCCAGAGTTTCCCAGGCAGTAAGCCAGAACCCCGCCCACCGCAATATAATCCTCGCCATGAATCTCGAGCAGAAGCTGGATGAACTCAAGAAGCGGGACCGTCTGGCGGAGGAAGGCGGCGGGGCGCAGCGCCGCGAGCGCCAGCACAAAGAAGGCAAGATGTCGGCGCGCGAGCGCATCGAGTTTCTGCTGGACGAAGGCACCTTCGAAGAGACCGACAAGCTGGTCACCCACCGCTCGCCTGACTTCGGCATGGAAGAGAAGAAGTACTACGGCGACGGCTTCATCACCGGTTACGGCCGCATCGAAGGCCGGCTGGTGTTCGTGTTCGCGCAGGATTTCACCGTCTTCGGCGGATCGCTCTCTGAGGCCAATGCCGCGAAGATCGTGAAGATCATGGACCTCGCGGCCAAGATGGGCGCGCCAGTCATCGGGCTGAACGACTCGGGCGGAGCGCGCATCCAGGAAGGCGTGGTGTCGCTGGCCGGCTACGCTGACATCTTTTTGCGCAATACGCTGTACAGCGGAGTGGTGCCGCAGATCTCGGCGATCATGGGGCCGTGCGCCGGGGGCGCGGTGTATTCGCCGGCCATCACCGACTTCATCGTGATGGTGGAGAAGACTTCCTACATGTTCATCACCGGGCCGGATGTGATCAAGACGGTGACTCACGAGGAGGTCACCAAAGACGAACTCGGCGGGCGCGATGGCCCACAACGAAACCTCAGGCGTGGCGCACTTTGCGGCCCATGACGACGCCGAGTGCCTCTCCATGGTGCGGGAGCTGCTCAGCTTTATTCCGTCCAATAATCTCGACGATCCTCCGCGCAAGCCCTGCACTGATCCAATCGACCGCGCCGATGACAAGCTCGACAGCATTGTGCCCGACCAGTCCACGTCTGCCCTATGACATCAAGGACGTGATTCACTCGGTAATTGATGACGGCTACTTTTTCGAGGTGCACGAACACTACGCGAAAAACATCGTGGTCGGGTTTGCGCGATTGAACGGGCGTCCGGTGGGCATCGTGGCCAACCAGCCGGCATTTCTCGCGGGGACGCTCGACATCAATGCCTCGATCAAAGGCGCGCGGTTTGTGCGCTTCTGCGATTGCTTCAACATTCCGCTGGTGACGTTTGAAGACGTGCCTGGATTTCTGCCGGGCACTAACCAGGAATACGGCGGCATCATCAAGCACGGGGCCAAGCTGCTGTTTGCCTTCGCTGAGGCCACCGTCCCCAAGGTGACGGTGATTACCCGCAAGGCGTATGGCGGGGCGTATTGCGTGATGGCTTCGAAGCACATTCGCACCGACGTGAACTACGCCTGGCCAACGGCGGAGATTGCGGTGATGGGTCCGGAGGGCGCGGTGGACATTGTGTACAAACGCGAGTTGGAGAAGGCAGATGACCGGGCGGCCGTGCGGCAGAAGAAGATCGAAGAGTTCCGCGACCGCTTTGCCAATCCTTATGTGGCAGCGGACCGCGGATTTGTGGACGCGGTGATCCGGCCGCGGGAGACGCGGGGGAAATTGATTCGGGCTTTGGAGATGCTGGAGACGAAGCGCGATAAGAACCCGCCGAAGAAGCATGGGAATATTCCGCTGTAGTTCATTCGTGGTGGCCGCGGTTGCGTGCAGAGAATTCCCTGATGGGTCTGTGCCGGGTTGGGTTGCATGGGGTCCTTCGACTGCGCATGAGCTTGCTTCGCTAAGCTCATGCTTCGCTCAGGATGACAGAGTTTATTAGCTGCTAGTTGGCGACAATTATTTTTGCGGGACTTCTTCGCGGGGCCGTCGTGGAGGATGGCTTCTACTACGTCGTCGATGGCGTCGGTTACCCGCTTGTCGGGCAGGTTGAAATTGTTGGTAATGATGGAGAAGGCGACGGTCTCGCCGCGATCGGTGGTGGCGTAGCCGGAGAGGGATTTTACTCCGCCGAGGGAGCCGGTCTTGGCGCTTACCCGTCCGGCGCCGTCGGTGTTGCGGAAGCGGTCGGAGAGAGAGCCGTCAATGCCGGCCACCGGCAGGGTACTGCGGAAGTTGGCGCCCCAGGGCTGGGCGGAGGCGTAGAGCAGCAACTGCACTACAGAGTGCGGCGTGACAAGGTTCTGCCGCGAAAGGCCTGAGCCGTCGTAGAACGCGTACTGGTCGGGGGCGATTCCCACCTTGTTCAGAAATCCCTTAAGCACTTCCAGGCCGCCTTCAACGGTTCCGGCGGTTCCCTTTTCGCGCCCAGAAGCCGCAGCAATATCTCCGCATGCAGGTTCTGGCTCACCTTGTTGATTACCCGGACGTCTTCCACCAGCGGTTTCGATTGGTAACTGGCCAGCACCAGGGATTGGTTCTGCCGCAGGCTGAGAGCGTCATCTCCGCCTTTGGAGGCCGCCGTCGCTGTCACCGACACCGTCGAAAGGCTGGCCAGCTCGGTGTGGCGGGTGCGGTCGCGTCCATAAACCACCACTGCCGCGGGCTTCGAGCAGCCCGCGAAACAGGTCCGCGGCAAATTCAGCCGGATCGTCGATGGCCAGAGCTTCATTGGCCCCGGCATCGTCGAGCGGCATGTTGCCCCACAACGTGAGATGGGTGGACCCGGGCTCGCGGTTGATGTAGATTTTGCGGCCAGTTCCAGGAGGAGTCGTGAGTATGCGGTTGTCGATGCGGTAGTAGTCGGCGAATGGCAGGATGCTTACGAAGGCCCGCTCCCCAGCGTGATCGGCGGGCAGGATGCTCACGAAGATCACGTTGTCATTGATGGTCAGCGCCGAAACCGGCGCGCCGTCGGCCCACACCAGATCGTCCTGGCTCCAGCCTTCCCCGTAACGTTCGAATGCGAAATAGGAATCGTCGGCGACGATGTCGCCATCCACGTAACGCACGCCCTTTTGCACCAATTCATCCGCGAGTTGCTCGAGCACTTTGATGGGGTGCCCGTCGCGTTGGGTGTGCAGCGCGTAGGGCAGCTCGCGTCCCGAAAGATTGGGATCGCCGCGGCCCACCAGAACCAGGTCGCCAGTCAGGCGTCCGTAGCGGTCGAGCAGGCCATTGGTTTCAACCGTTGTGCGGAAGGTGTAGTCGGGCCCGATCAACTCCATCGCCGCGGCTGTAGTGAACAGCTTGGTATTGGAGGCGGGGGTGAAGAGCTTATCGGAGTTCTGCGCGTACAGTAGCTTACCGCTGGCAACCGAAACCACTTCGATGCCCCAGAAGCCGCGCGCCAGATCCGGGGCCGAAAGCACTTGCGCGATGCGCTTGGCGATTGCGGGTGGAGATGCGGCGTACAGTTGCGCCGAGAGCAACAGGCAAAGAATGGCGGGCAGAGTAACGCGCGTACGGCGCATAAGAATCTGTCACATTCTAGCATTGCAGGTACAGCAGGCAGGTTAAGGCAGCCGTACATCCAGAGCGTAAATTTCCTGCGTGCTTACGTCCCTGGTAAACAAGCCGCTGCCGTCAGGAGTGACGCCGGTCCACGAGCCCCAATACCCGCCGAAGCGGCGCTGGCTGCTGAGGTCCATAATCAGCTGTGATTCGCTCTGCCCAAGGCGGATGCGCCGCAAGGCCGCGTTTTTGGTGAAGTAGGTCGTGTAATAGAGAAACTGGCTATCCGCCGACCACTCCGGATAGCCGGCGATCCCGTCTTTCGTTTCGAACCATTTCGACCAGGTGCCAGTCTGGAACTCATAGCGAAGCACCTGCCGCGAGTCAGACGACATCGCGGTGAGATATCGTCCGTCAGGAGACCAGCGGGGACTGAACATCCCCTCCGAGCCGGGGATGGCCGACATTTGCCGGCTCTCGAGATCCACTACTTCAATGGCCAGCGGTTCCGCGTCGGAGTTGGCGGAGATTCTGCCGAATACCAGGTGCTTGCCGTCAGCGGCCCAGTCCACATCCACCTCGCTGCGGCTTTCGGTAAGGATTTCCTGGGGCGTTCCGCCTTGCGCAGCGACGACGAAAATCTTCCAGGGCTTGCCCCACTGGGTTGCGATGTAAGCGATCCGGCTGCCATCGGGGGACCAGCGCGGCAAAGTTGACGCCCACGCCGGAGAAGTCAGCTGCATCTTCTCCGTGCCATCGCTGCGGCTGCGCCAGATGACGTTGTCAGGATAGCCGACATACGCCACCCAGTTGCCGTCCCGGCTGAACGACACCTCCCCGGCCGATATTCCCGACAAGAACGGCACGAACTGGCTGGACGGAACGTCGTAACGGACCAGTTCACCCCGCGGCAACATTCCTGCCGCGAAGATTGTCTCTGCCATCGGGGCTGGGACTGAAATCAGAGAAAGCAATCGGGCCGTTGGTCAGCCGCACCGGAACTGCGGAGCGCCCGAACCACCATGCGCCTTTTTCCGGCAGCGCCCACAGGCTGCCGGTTTTCTTGGAAATGAAGATGTAATTGCGGCCGTCGGGAGTCCATTGCCCTCCGCCCTCTGAAGGAGGATCGCTCCAGCCCGCCAGCAAGGGGTGAGGGTTCGAAGCGTCGGCGTTGACTTCCCACAGCGACAACGCGGTTCTGCGTCTCGAACAACGTATAGCGAATTCTGCGGCCGTCGGGAGAAAAGCGAATAGCGCCGGGAATTCCCTGCACCCGAAGCAGAAGACGGGATTGCGATCCGTCGCTATTGGCCAGATAAATTCCCTGCGCGCGAGAGTAGACAATGGCGGAGCCGTCCGGCGACCAGGTTGCATCCCGCCCCACTATGTCACCCAGGCGCCGCGCTGTTCCTGAGGGCAGAGGCAATACCCAGAAGGGACCCTCGGGATTGGTGCTGTCCTTGACCGAAAGCAGCAGGCTGGAGCGGTCCGGGGCAATGTCGTCAAGCACCGCGCCAGGAAGTGCGTCCGCAACCACAGAAGTCTCTCCGCCCGAGACCGATACCTGCCGAATTCCGTATTGCCCGTTGGCGAACCCGGTGAAGTACACCCGGTTGGCGTCAGCCCGAGGCATGCTCTTCTCCAGACCGTCGCGCGTGATCTGCGAGATTCCGATGACAGCCGGCGCTGCAGTGCGAAAGAAGAACGCGAGAACCAAGGCTCCCAACAGCACCAGCCCGGCCGCCGCCACAATGTTTCGAGTCCGATGCCGTGGTCGCAACAAATGAAGATCAGGCAGCACCGGATATCCGCTCGACTCGGTCTCCCGCTTCAACCGTTTCAGATCGGCCCGTAGGTCCGCGGCGCTCTGGTATCGGGTTTCCCGGTCCTTTTCCAGGCAGGTGCTGATAATGCGTTGCAGTTCTCCGGGCAGCCCCGGGTTCAGGCGCAGCGGCTCCGGCGGCACCTGGTGCAGAATCGCGTCGAAGATCGCCGCCGAAGTGTCTCCGCGGAACGGCAGAATCCCGGTGGACATTTCATAAAGCACCACGCCGAATGAAAACAGGTCGGTGCGCGCGTCCAGTTCCTTTCCCAACGCCTGCTCAGGAGACATGTAGGCGACGGTGCCCAGGGCGGTGCCGGGACTGGTCAGGTTGTCTTCGGTGAGAGTGGATTCCGAATTCGGCCCGGACCGAGTCACCTCCGACTTCGCCAGCCCAAAGTCGAGGACCTTGGCGTACTTGCCGCCGATCACGAAAATGTTCCCGGGCTTGATGTCGCGATGGACGATGCCTTTGCGATGCGCCGCGTCCAATCCTTCGGAGATCTGCAGTGCCAGGTCCAGGAGCGGCTCCAGTTCGAGCGGATGGCTGCGAATCAGGTCGCGCAGATTCTGACCATCGAGATACTCCATGACAATGAAGGGCCGGCCTTCGTGCTCTCCAATCTCATGGATGGCGCAGATGTTGGGATGGCTGAGGGCCGACGCGGCGCGAGCTTCCCGGCGAAAACGCTCCAGCGCAACCGGGTCGTGCATCAGGCTGTCAGGAAGAAACTTGATCGCGACCAGGCGGCCGAGTTGGGTGTCTTCGGCCTTGTACACCACACTCATCCCGCCGTTACCGATCTTCTCCAGCAGGTGATAGTGGGAAACCGATTGGTCCGCGATGGTGTGCAGAGCAGACACACGGCACCCTTTCGCGGAATATGTTAGTCACCGCCGGCCGGGAGGGAACCGCCTGCAATCACAGCGCTGGGTGACACGACTCACAGGCGCAACGCGTCTGCACATCCGAGTGTAGCGGTTTAGAATCGCGGAATGCGTCCAGTTTACGAGTGGGACACAGGTAAGCGCACCCTGGAATTGGGCAAGCGCACCCTGGTCATGGGAGTAGTCAACGTCACCCCCGATTCGTTTTCCGATGGCGGGCGGTACCTTGATCGCGATGCTGCGCTGGAGTTCGCCCTCCTGCTTCTGCGCGACGGAGCCGACATCATCGATGTTGGCGGAGAATCAACACGACCCGGAGCAAGAGTGTCAGGTCCGCAGGAAAAAGCTATGGAGAAGGGGAAAGAGAGCGACTCCAAATCCAGCGACTCCAAATCTCAGCCCAAAAGGCCAGTAACCGAGAAGGAAGAACTGGAGCGGGTGATTCCGGTAATCACCGCTCTGAAGCAGAAGCACCCGGATGCGGTAGTGTCGGTGGACACATACAAAGCCAATGTCGCCCGCGAGGCAGTCAAGGCCGGGGCGGAGATCGTGAATGATGTCAGCGGGTTCCGCTGGGACCCCCAAATGAAGAAGACTCTGGCGGAACTGAAGTGCGGCGGCGTGCTGATGCACATGCGCGGACGTCCGGAAGAATGGCATAAGCTGCCCAAACCGGCCGATATCGTGTTGCAGGTGAAGCGCGAGCTGCGGGAATGGGCGGATGCCGCCAGTATCGCAGGGGTCAAGCGCGATCACCTGGTACTCGACCCGGGATTCGGCTTCGGCAAGAGCTTTGAGCAGAACTATCCCCTGCTGAAACGCTTTGAGGAGTTGCATCAGCTGCGCTATCCGCTGCTGGTGGGCGTTTCCAGAAAGTCGTTTATCGGGCGGGCATTGGCTGAGGACGGAAAGGATGCGCCGCTTGATCAGCGCCTCTATGGAACCCTGGCTGCGGAGACTACAGCCATGCTGCGAGGAGCACACATCGTCCGCACCCATGATGTGAAGCCTTGCAGGGATGCGGCACGAATGGCGGATGCCATCGGTTAGGTAACAACCTGACGTGCGGCAGGGCTGACATCTTTTCTCCGAACATTATGGAACGGCCTAGAAGGCCTTGGCGGAATCGAGCAGGATGGTGACCGGGCCTTCATTGGCCAGCTCGACTTTCATCATCTCCTGAAAGCGGCCGGTTTCGCAGGGAATTCCCGCCTCCCGCACCACGCTAACGAAGTACTCATACAGCTCATAGGCGTCCTGAGGGGAAGCGGCCAAATCGAACGACGGCCGCTTGCCCCGGCGTACGTCCCCGTAAAGCGTGAACTGGGAAACCACCAGCATCGAACCCTGAATCTCGCCGAGCGACAGGTTCATCTTTCCGTGCGCATCTTCAAAAATGCGCAGGCCGCAGATTTTCTCAGCCAGGTAATCCGCGTCTTTCTTCTGGTCGGCTTTCGCAACTCCCAGCAAGACCAGCAGGCCGATACCGATCCTGCCTACGACCGCCTGTTCTACGGTCACGCTGGCGGAGCTGACGCGTTGCACCACTGCTCTCATAATGCGTGAAGTACCCCCTGGCGTCATTCCGGAGATTCAGTGAGCAGCGTTTCCTGCCCGGCGACCGCCATCCACCGGCCATCGCGATAAACGAAAATATCCGTGAACCGGACCTTCGCCACCACATCGCCCTCAGGGTTGAGAATGCGATTCAAGCCCCGCACATACCCGAAATCGCTGAAGAGGTGGGGCGTGAGATCGGTCAGGTCATTGCTCCCCGGCTTGCGGTACGCAACCCGTTCTAGAGCGTCGGCACGGTCGTGAAGATTGCCGTACACGTCGGCATCCTCGAACTCGGGTGCGAGAATGCAGCCCACGGCATTGGCGTCCTGATGCTCGAGAGCTTGCGCCCAGGCATGCTCCATGGCTAGCAGCGAGTCTGTTGTCTTTGACTGGGTCGGGCAGGGCTCGGCCACAACCGGCAGGCAGACCAGGCAGCAGAAAGTCAGCACAGTTACGCATCGCATCGCAGCACCTGCTTTGAATGAGCTCTCATCATAAGACATCATGTTCGCAGCCAAACTGCGGAACAGCGCTTTGAGTTCTTGCACTTGCGGAGCCCGGTAATTGACCCCGCCAATCCCAGCAGTTAGGATTTTAGGGGGCCCACAGTCTAGAGAGCAGCAGAAACTCGCGTCCGCCGAAGTTCCTGCACGGATTCGGCTTTGCCCAGGTTGGTGTCCTTTACACGCATTCGTGTGGGCCAGTACACTACTCGTTCCCTTTAATTTTCGGAGGTGATTCCCATGGCTGATGAAAAGAAAGACGTTGCTGAGAAGGTAAAGCAGATTATCTCCGAGCAGCTTGGAGTGGACGAGGCCGAGGTGACCGCCAGCGCATCCTTTGTGGACGATCTGGGAGCGGACTCGCTGGACCAGGTGGAACTGGTGATGGCTCTCGAGGAGGCCTACGATCTCGAAATTCCGGACGAAGACGCCGAAAAGCTGCGCACCGTGCAGGACGCGCTCGACTACATCGAGAAGCACGCCAAGGTGAAGAAGTAGGCGCAGGGTCCCGCTAAATAAACATCCAGTATTGGCGACATGAATTGCCGCTTGCCTTCGCTGGTGGAAACGCAAGGAGAGTCCCCATGGCAGCTGTTGACGAAAAAGTAAAACAGATCATCGTGGAACAACTTGGAGTGGATGAGGCGGAGGTGACGAATAGCGCCTCGTTTGTGGATGACCTGGGCGCCGACTCCCTTGATACGGTCGAACTGGTGATGGCCTTTGAGGAAGCTTTTGAAATCGAAATCCCCGACGAAGATGCCGAAAAGATCCGCACCGTGCAGGATGCGGTGGACTACATCGGAAAGCACGCGAAAGGCGGGAAGTAGTTGGGACGACGGGTCGTAGTTACCGGCATCGGCCTGATTTGCGCGGTGGGGAACACCACCGGGGAGGTGTGGCAGAACCTTCTGGCCGGCAAGAGCGGGGTGGGCCGCATCAGCCAGTTTGATGCCTCGGCATTTCGCGTGCCAGATTGCGGCCGAAGTCAAGAATTTCGATCCCCTAAAATTTATAGAGAAGAAAGAACTGAAGAAGATGGGCCGCTTCATTCATCTTGCCCTGGCGGCGGCGGATGAAGCGATGAAGACTGCGAAGCTGGAAATTTCTGCGGAAGACGCGCCCCGGGCCGGGGTACACATTGGATCGGGCATCGGCGGGTTCGATGTGATCGAGCGCGAGCACGTGAACCTGCTGAATGGCGGGCCGAGGAAAATCTCTCCTTTCTTTATTCCAGCGGCCATCGTGAACCTGGCGGCGGGGCATGTGAGCATCCGTTACAACGCGAAGGGCCCGAATGAGGCGACGTGCACGGCGTGCACTTCGAGTGCTCACGCCGTGGGAGACGCTTTCAAAATCATCTCGCGCTGCGATGCGGACGTGATGATTGCAGGCGGCACCGAGGCGGCGATCACGCCGATGGGCGTGGGTGGATTCGCGGCCATGCGGGCGCTCTCGACCCGGAACGATGCTCCGGAGAAGGCGAGCCGGCCCTGGGATTCGCAGCGCGACGGCTTCGTGATCGGGGAAGGCGCGGGGATCCTGGTTCTGGAAGAGCTTGAATTTGCCCGGCGGCGCGGCGCTCCGATCCTGGCGGAGATTGTGGGTTACGGCATGAGCGGCGACGCGTACCACATTACCCAGCCGGCCGAGAACGGTGATGGGGCATATCGGGTGATGCTCAATACGTTAAGAGACGCCAAGGTACAGCCGGAGCAGGTGGGCTACATCAATGCCCATGGCACCTCCACCGAAATTGGCGACAAGCTGGAGACGGTGGCGGTAAAGCGGGCGTTTGGCGAGCATGCTTACAAGCTGGCGGTGAGTTCGACTAAGTCCATGACCGGGCATCTGCTCGGCGGGGCCGGCGGCCTGGAAGCCGGGGTCACGGTGCTGGCCTTGCGCGACCAGAAGCTGCCGCCGACCATTAACCTCGAGCAGCCCGATGAAGGCTGTGATCTGGATTACGTTCCCAACCACTCGCGCGATGCCAGCCTGGAATACGCGATGTCGAATTCGTTCGGCTTCGGCGGGACGAATGGCGCGTTGTTGTTCAAGCGCTGGTCGGAATAGATCCGCTCTCCCCTTCGACGCGCTTTCCCATTCTAGGATGTCAGCATTTTCAAGAGCTTACCGTCGCGCACCCGTCAGTAACACGTCCCTTCGGTACTGATTGCATTGTCCTTCCGGCAGATTGCAATCCGCCGAAAGCCGCGCCAGAATAGGGTTTCGGGGCGGTACGCCACACCGTCTATGGAAAAAGCTTCAGCTACTCTGGTCCCTACATTCGCCAACACCCGCAAGAGCTCCGCGCGGGTGGCATTCGTGGATCTTGCCGATCCCGCGCGCCACTTGCTCTCCGATTGCTTCCGCCAGTTTGGCATGGACAGCGTCGATCTGAATGGCAACGCGACCGAGCGCCTGCAGGCGCAAAAGTACGAGGCCTGCGTGCTGCGATTCAGCCCCAATGCCGCTGAAATCATCGAAGCGGCGCGCAACTCCCGCTCCAATAACCGCATGATTATCTATGGACTGGGCGGCAGCGCGCAGGACGCTTTGCGTTATTCGCGCTACGGAATTAACGCCGTCTTTCACGAGCCCCTGGAACGCTCCTCTGCTTTAAAGCTGGTGCGGGCAACCCAGACCCTGGTGCTGCACGAGTTCCGGCGCTACGTGCGAATTCCGGTAATCACGGAAGTTTCGGTGGTGGCGGCAGACGGCCGGAGGTTCACCGCAACCAGCCGCGAGATCAGCTCCGGTGGCATGTCGCTGACCGCAGTGGAAGAGCTCCACCTCGGCCAGCAGGTCGAAATCTCATTTGCTCTGCTGACCCTGCCCCGCATCTGGATTCGCAGCGTGGTCAGCTGGCGGCGCAGCAACAATAGCTTCGGCATCCGCTTCGATTCCAAAGACGACCGCCGTTTTCGCATCAAAGACTGGATCGACGCCTACCTGGAAAACTAGCCCGACAATCAGATGTCAGTTCACCGTTTTCCTCACCTTGTACCCATCTGGTGCGACTTTTTGGCGTAACTCAGGTCAGCGCTGTATGGCCTCGTCGCTCCTGAAACGCTAGGCTGGTAGTTGTGCAGGCGAGCATCCTTGCATAACTGAATCCTGTTATCAAAAAGGAGATTTCTTATGAATTGGGACCAAGTGCAAGGTAAGTGGAAACAGGTGAAAGGCTCGGCGCGGTCGCGCTGGGGCAAGCTGACGGATGATGATCTGGAATATATGGCGGGCAACAAGGACCAGATGGTCGGCCGCGTCCAGGAACGGTACGGCATTGCCAAGGAAGAAGCGCAGAAGCAGGTGGATGAGTGGAACTCGAGCCTGCAGGACGACACATCGCCAGGTCGAAGCCGAGCGCAAAGCCAGCTAGCACATCACTGACAGCAGCCTCAGTCGCAAGAGCAAAGTGGTCAGCGGCTAGTGGAGCTATGTGGCGGGGGCAGATGAGCTGCTTCCGCCATTATTTTTTGTCACACGTCACCGCAGATCTGACCGTTGCGGCGTGTCGAAGTTCCGCGAATCCAACTTCAACGGATCCCTTCAACGTACTTGAAACTTCACGCTGGTGCCGGCCAGCACCTTCTCGCCCGCAGCGGGACTCTGCGATACCACGATACTTGCCTGTGAGGGAGAAGGCGGTGGAGAAGATGATGGGAGAGCGCCAGGCGAAACCGTCCCCGCGGCCATGGTCGCAGTGCCCATCTGCATCCCCGAGTCCTGCAGCATAAAAGCGATGCTGGCCAGCGGCTGTCCTACGAAGCTGGGCATGACGAACGCCTGGGGCTGGCTGATGTCGGTGATCAGCAGGTTGATCTTGGGAGCGGCGACTCCACTGGCGTAGGGCGGAGGGCTCTGCGCCAGCACCCGGTCAGCAGGCGCGCCCGGCATCTGCATGTGGGCCACTGCTCCTACATCGAGACCCCTGCGCCGGATATTCATCTCCGCCGCGCGCTCGCTTTGGCCCAACATGCTGGGAATCTCGGTGCGCTGCGGGCCGAGGCTCTCGGCGACGCGAATATGCCATCCGGTACGGACCTGCGTACCGGCCGGAGGAAGCTGCGAAAGCACGTGCCCCGAAGGCACTTTGTCGCTGTAGAACTGGCGCTCCACCTGCAAGTTGAACCCGGCCGTCTCCGCCATGCGCCGCGCCTCCAGCGGAGTCTTGCCGATCATGTCGGGCACCGCGACCTCGCGCACATGGATGGCGAAGCGCATAGCGGTAAGTGCCGACGCCAGCGCCACCACCAGCAGAATCAGCGCGCGAAAAAAGAAACGGAAGAAAGTCCGCATGGCAAGTCTTGGGGGCAGCAATATGCCTACAACTCTCCGATTATAGAGCGGCCTTACAAGGCAACATCCCAGATTGGAACGGCGGCAGGAATTCACAGTCTGAGTTGCGTTGCCCTGCACCTATACTGATTCTCATGTCCGGTGAAGCCGATCTGCTGCCAGCCTTGCGGCAGTATTGGGGATACGACTCATTCCGTCCGATGCAGGAAAGCATTGTGCGCAGCCTGCTTGCAGGGCGGGACACTTGCGTCGTGATGCCTACCGGCGGGGGCAAATCGCTGTGCTACCAGTTGCCGGCGCAGGTGCTGGGGAAGACCGCGATCGTGATCTCGCCGTTGATCGCGCTGATGCAGGACCAGGCGGCGCAACTGGCACAGATGGGAATTCCCGCGGCGGTGGTCAACAGCATGATGCCGTCGGGCGAGCAGTCGCGGGTGGTGGCGCGCGCCCGGGAAGGCGCGTTCCGCCTGCTTTATCTTTCTCCGGAACGGCTGGCGCGGGAAGACACGATTAGCTGGCTCCGCAGCGTCCCAACTTCGTTCTTTGCGATTGACGAAGCCCACTGCATCTCTGAGTGGGGACATGAATTCCGTCCCGAGTACCGCCAGTTGAGCCGCTTGCGCACCCATTTTCCCGACCATCCGATTGCTGCGTTTACCGCCAGCGCCACCCGGCGTGTGCGGCACGACATTCTGCACCAGCTGCAACTTCGCGATCCGCAGAAATATATCGCCAGTTTTCATCGTCCGAATTTGCGGTATGTGGTGAAGCAATGCGACCGGCGGATCGCAACCCGGACGTGCTGCTGAACGCTTTGCGGAATCATGCGGGAGAAAATGTGATCGTGTACGCGCCCACCATCGCCAAAGTCGAAGAGACGGTGGACTTTCTGGAGGAGCACGGCATTCCAGCCATTGCCTATCACGGCAAGATGCCGGCGGATGTCAGGCGGCGTAACCAGGAACGATGGATGTCGGACGAGGTGCGCGTGCTGGTGGGCACCATCGCTTTCGGGCTAGGCATCAACAAGGCGGCGGTGCGGGCGGTGATTCATCTGTCCCTGCCGAAATCGATCGAGCAGTATTACCAGGAAGCAGGGCGGGCGGGACGGGACGGGCATCCGGCCGATTGCCTGCTGCTGTGGCAGAGCCGGGATGCGGCGCTGCTGGCGTACTTCAACGAGCAGATTTCGGATCCGGCGGAAAAGGAGCGCGCCTGGCAGCGCTACCGCGAGATTCGCAGCTTCGCCGAATCGCCCCGCTGCCGGCATCGCCAGATCTGCGTTCACTTCGGCGAGACCCCGAAGTGGACGTCATGCGGCGCCTGCGATGTGTGCGGGGCAACTCCGGCGTGGATGGCAGCGCGAGTGGCTGCAGACAAAATTCTTTTGCGATCTTCACAGGCCGGAGCGGCGGCCCGCTCGAAGCGCGATCCGGCAGCGCCGGATTTCGACCCCGAATTGCGCGATTATTTGCGCGAGTGGCGCCGGGGAGCCGCGAAACGACAGGGCGTCGTCGCGTTTGTGGTGATGCACGACACTACTCTCGAAGAAGTCTGCGCCAGGCAGCCGGCGTCAATCGCGGAATTGCTGCTCGTCTCAGGCATCGGCCAGCACAAGGCAGAGGTGTACGGCAAAGAGATTCTGGCGGCTCTGGCCAGCTTTCGGGAGGGAGCGCGGGCAGCGCCTCAGCCCTCCAGCAACTCTCGTCCGGCCCAGGAAACCAGGAAACTGCTGGCTGCCGGTCACTCTTTCGCGCAAGTGGCAGCGATTCGCGGACGGCAACTCGGCACGGTAGTCAGCATGGCGGCAGAACTGGTCGAAAAGGGAGAGTTGGAGTTCCAGGTCGGTTGGCTGGAGGCTGAGAAACGGGCCAAGATCGAAGCTGTCTGCGCTCAGCTCGGGCTGGAGCGGTTGCGTCCCATCAAGGATGCCTTGCCGGAAGATATTTCATTTAACGAAATCAAACTGGTGGTGAGCTACCTGCGCCATCAGCACAGCACTCAGAAGTCAGCAGCTCCGGCACGGGCTTCGTGACCGCAGTGTCCAGCTTCTAGCGCGCTGAATGTTCCAGTTTGACCTTGGTGATGGCAGCCGGCTGGGTCTGGTAATCCTCGACTTCTGGCAGATGTTTATCGTTGAAGCGCAGTTTCGCGGATGGTATGTACGATCCTTCGCCACTGCCTTTGCTGTCGACGTTCAGGGTGATGACGACAAAGCGGTAGTCGCGCGGTCCTAATCGGCCTTCGAGCTCGCGACCCTGTGGAATTCGGGTGCCGACCAGAGTCAGGCGTCGCCCGATTGCCGTTTCCTGCACGGTGATCAGTTTGATTGCCAAAGCCAGCTCGGTGCCCAGGCGGTAAGCTCCAAGGTCATACTCTCCTCCTAGAGTTTCGGCCAGCTTGCTTTGGCCATCCTTCCCCTCAATGATGTGCTGGTAACGCTCCAATTCGAAAGGCCGGCTGTAGCCGCCAACCACGACGGCCAAGTCGGTCGGCTTGCCGGCCAACATCCCCGAAAGCGCCATAATCTTCCCGCTGTACACCTCTGGCGTGCTTTCTTTGGCTTCAGCTTTCTGGGCCGATGCAACTGAAGAGGCGAGGGCAAAACACAGTATTGCCAGAACAACTCTGGACTGCCTGTTCATGCTTCATCCCTTCTGAATTATCAAGCTGGCTGGGACTTTGGCGACAAACCTACCTTGTGCGAAGCGGGAATGCAACACCATTCCCTGCAGGTATTCTTTGCTCCGGCGACTAGTGGCCAGGCTGACGGTCTTTTGCCTTCCATGTGCTCATCTGCGAAACTCTGATCAGCAGTTTTGCACTGCAAGGTCCCGTCGCGGCACAGCACTACCATGGCCCGTATACACGTCCTTCCTGAGCACGTTGCCAATAAAATCGCCGCCGGCGAGGTGGTGGAGCGTCCTGCCTCGGTCGTGAAGGAATTACTGGAGAACGCGCTCGACGCGGGCTCCACGCGTATTCGCATCAATGTGGAAGCCGGGGGCAAGAAGCTGATTCAGATCATCGACAACGGCTGCGGCATGGTGCGTGACGACGCGCTGCTGGCCTTCGAGCGGCACGCGACCTCCAAGATCAAAGATGCGGAAGACCTGCTCAGCGTGGCGACTCTGGGCTTTCGCGGCGAGGCGCTGCCTTCCATCGCCTCAGTGTCACGGCTGCATCTGGAGACCCGGGGTGCCGATGAGGCTGCCGGCACAATTGTAGAAATCAACGGCGGCAAGATTTTCAAAGTGGAAGAAGCCGGGCTTCCTGCGGGAACGTCGATTACGGTTCGCGACCTTTTCTTCAATACTCCGGCGCGGAAGAAATTTGTGACGGGCGGAATCCACCGAGCTGTCGCACATCGCGTCGCTGGTCACCCACTACGCTCTCGCCCATCCCGACAAGCATTTCGAGCTGCACTCGGCGACCAATGCCATGCTGGTGGCGCCTCCGGTGGCGGGTTACAGCGAGCGGGTGTACCAGGTGTTCGGCAGGGAAACGCTGGACCAGTTGATCGCAGTGGCGGCGGCGCAGCCGCTCGACCACATCGGGTTGCCGCAGCCCCCGCCATGGCGGCGGGATGAAGAGGACGCGGAGCGGGCGCGGAATCCGGGGGAGATGCGGCTGCACGGGTTTGTTTCGAAGCCGGAAATCCAGAAGCTGAATCGCAATTCGATTTACGTGTTCGTCAATGGGCGGCTGATTCGAGACCGGTTGGTGCAACATGCGCTGACCGAGGCGTACCGAAACATCATTCCGCCGACGGTGTTTCCCGTCGTGCTGCTGTTTCTGGAGCTGCCGAGCGGAGAGGTGGATGTGAACGTCCATCCATCGAAGACGGAGGTGCGCTTCCGGCAGCAGTCGGTGATGCATGACTTTGTACGTGACTCGGTGCGGGCGGCGCTGATGAAGGCGCGTCCGGTGCCGCAGTTTGCGGCGGAGATTCGGGCGCACCCGACGGCGAGCCCTTCGTTGACACCGGGGGCGCGGGCTGCGGCGGCGGATGCGGGATGGCAAGTGGCGCAGCCGACAAACCATGCTGCGAATTACGGAGAGGCGCATCGCTTCAGCTTGCAGCCTCCGGTGCCGCCGCAGATGACGGCGCGAATTCCGTTCGAAGGCGGGATCTCAGTCGAGGGCAATGCCGCCATACCCGTGGCGCGGTTTCCGCAGCAGAGTTTCGTCAGCGGCGATGGATGCACTCCGACGGTGGCTGAGGAGGCGGATGGAGAGAGCGATCTTGCGCCGGCCCTGACATCCCTTAAGCCGCTGGGACAGATTCGGGAGTCGTTCATCCTTGCAGTGAACCAGGACGGCCTCTGGATCATCGATCAGCACGTAGCGCACGAGCGCGTGCTGTTTGAGAGAGTGCTGAAGCAACGGGCGGCGCAGAGAGTGGAAAGCCAGCGGCTGCTGATGCCGCTGATCGTGGAACTCACTCCAGCGCAGCAGGCGGTGTTCTCGGAAATTTCGGACGAGCTGACCCAGAACGGTTTTGAAGCAGAACCTTTCGGGGCCCGCAGCATTGCCATCAAAGTCGCCCCTGCCGGGGTGGAAGCGGCCCAGATCGAGACGATGCTGCACGAGTTGCTGGAGCAGTTCGCGCGCGAAGAGCAGAGCCTGAATCTGGAAAAGATCCGCACCCGAATCGCGGCGACGATCGCCTGCCATGCCGCCATCAAAGTAAACATGCCGCTCGAGCAAAACAAAATGGAATGGCTGCTGGCGGAACTGGCGAAAACCGAATGCCCGATGTCCTGTCCGCACGGAAGGCCGGTGGTTCTGCGATACTCGATGAAGGACATTCAGAAGGCATTCAAGCGGATATAGCATTGCTTCGCCGCTCTCAGCTATCGGGTGTCAGCTTATGGAGGGGGGCGATGCCCAGGTTCCATCAACGCCATGCCGTGAAACAGGCCCCATTAAGCTGAGGGCCGAGCTTAGAGCTTTTTTATCATGACCGACATCGAACTCCAGCAACTTCGTCGCGAGAAGTGGCGGCTGAACGGGACTCCGGTTCGCACGCTGGACGATGCTCGCGCGTTTATCGAGTCGGTGGGATTCTCGCTGATGTATCCCATGCGTCCGGAGGTGAGGTTGCCGACGTTCGTGGGAGCGTGGGCGGGTTCGGAGGAGCGGCTGCCCACCTGGCAGCAGGCCTTTTCCGATCCTCGCGCCCAGGATGCAACCGACTTAATGGTGCGGCTGTTGCGCGGGCGCGATGCTTTCGAAGCCAATCTGTTCGAAGAGAACAACGCTTTCCTGGTTGCCGGATCAGTATTCCCTTACTTTTATGCGCTGGTGGGAGAGCGCAATCCCCGGCAGGCGCCCAAGGCGGGATCACGCTCGGAGTACTCGCAGTTGGCGGCGGATGCTTATGCTGCCATTCTGCGGGGAGGGCCGATCTCCAGGCAAAAGTTGCTGCAGACCCTGGGCGGCGGAGTTTCCACGGCGGCCCTCGACCGCTCCCTGGCCGAATTATGGTCGAAGCTGCGCATCACCCGTGTGGACTACAACCCGGGCGAGGGCGCCTTCTGGGACGTGCTCTACCGCTGGGCTCCGGATGCGGTGAGGGAAGGGATCGAGCTATCCGTGGTGGAGGCCTTGTCGGCTCTGCTATCGAAATACCTGGATTGCATGATCGCAGCCGAGCAGCCCGAGATCGAAACCTTCTTCGGCAACTTCGTGGCCCGCTCGCGCGTGAAAGAGGCGATCAACGCCCTGCTCGCCGCCCGGGAGCTGGATTTTGTGCATATAGGCAACCGCTCGCTAATCCAGCTCGCAGGAGAGCGGCGGGCGGATCTGGCACACCCGCAGCGCGCCAGCCACTAGCGGCTTGGGTCATGCCGACTACCGGGGCCGTGACCAGGGGCCAGCAGATTCCTTCGCGAGAAATGACAAATTTAATGC
Source organism: Terriglobia bacterium (assembly GCA_963798155.1). Lineage (GTDB taxonomy): Bacteria > Acidobacteriota > Terriglobia > Terriglobales > Acidobacteriaceae > CAWCSH01. The sequence goes on along the minus strand of CAWCSH010000018.1, from coordinate 63,529 downwards.
GAGGGATTTGATTGCGTAGGGGTTGGTGCCTCACCCGCCCCGCCGGAGTAAAGTTCCGCAACCGGCGCGACCTGTGCTCGCGTCCCAGACGGGGCGTCCGGGACTACGTGAGCCGTTCTGGATTCCCGAGTTGCTTTTCCTGGATGCTACTTCCCCTGCAGCACGATCGTCATCAGCTTGGCGCCAATGTCGGTGATGCCGGCGTGATCCAGATTGCACAGGATGACGACGCCCTTGCGCGACTGCGGCTCGACTTCGAAAAATGTACTGGTGCCCTGCTGGCCTCCGCTGTGCCAGTAGGTATTCACGCCCTTGTTGGTGGCAGTGCGCCAGCCTAGCGCATACGGGCCGTCGGGTTCCTTCTTGGCTTTTTGCGCAGTCCACATCACTTTTCGGGTCGTCGGCTGAATCAGCTTGTTATCGAGCAGCGCGATCTCGAAGCGCGCCATATCTTCTGCCGAAGAGAGCCATCCGCCGCCTGGGATCTTGTAGCTGGAGTCGAGAAAGTCGGCATTCACGATCCTTCCGTTTTTCAGCCGGTGATAAAAATTTGTACGGTGGGGAATGATGGCAAAGCGGTCGTCTTCGCGAGTTGATGTCATGCCCGCGGGATCAAAAATATTTTCGCGCATGAAATCGGTGTAGCTCTTGCCCGAGGCTCCTTCAATCGCGCATCCCACCAGTGTGTAGCCCTGCGTCGAATAGTGGTATTCGGTCCCCGGCTTTGCCACCAGGGGATCGTTCTTGAAGAAATCCAGACCCGCTTTGATGGGATGCTCGAAGTGCTCGGTGTTTCCGATCTCCGGGTCTTCCTGCGATTCGGAATGGTAGTAGCGGATTCCTCCCAGTTGCGCCATCAGCTCCCGGGTAGTGATGGGATATTGCTTCTGCGGAAAGGCGGGACAGTATTTCTGCACTGGTACGTCGAGATCGAGCTTGCCGCGCTCCGACAGTTGCATGGCGGCGGTGGCGGTGAGGGATTTAGAGATGGAAGCCAGCCGATAGAGAGTCTGCGGCGTCGCCGGAACTGAGTTCTCCAGATCCGCCATGCCGAAGCCCGCGGACCAGATCATCTTGCCGCCTTCCACCACGGCGACTGAGACCCCCGGCGCTTTGCTCTTGGCCATGAACGCGGAAATTGCACTTTCCATCTGCGAACGCTTGTCGGGCGACAGCGTGGCGTCCTGCGCGTGGCAGGTGCAGCTTCCGATAAGCAGTAACGCAAGCAAAAGCGCCGCAAAAACTGAACTCCCGTGATGGAGGGCCGCATTTCTAGACGGCATTTCCCTTCGACCGGTCAGCATGGTTCGACAAAACTCCCGTTAAGAGACAAATGAAGTTGATGCAGATGATGCAACGGCGTGACTTATTAAATATACAGAGTCTGCGGCCGGATCGAACAGCATGCAGACCTGGAGTTTGCGTCGTTAGAAAAAGCGGGCAAGACCTGGGTCCTGCCCGCGCAGTGTTTACCGATGGCCGTTGCTGCTGATCGTTACTGTTGATCAGTCGGCAACTGCATCAGCAGGCCGTTCTTGGTGCCGAGCACCGTTTTCGGCAGCTCACCGTTCCAGCGCTCAACCAGCGCCCGTTGATTCTCCAGGCGCTTCCATTCCAGCAATTGCGGTGTGATCGAGGTCTGCCGCAGCCGATTGGCTTCCGCTTCGCCCCTGGCGGTTTCAATCAAGCTTGCAGCTTGACCTTGAGCGCGGGCGATCTGGCTCTTGGCCTCGCCTTCGGCTTCCGCCACCGCCTTCGCCATCTCTGCCTGAGTGACCGCAAGCTGATTGCGGGCGCGCTCGGCTTCGGTGATCGCCTGGGTCTTCTGCGTGATCGCCTGTTCGATCGCCGCCGTAAACCGCGGCTTGCCGATAAATCCGAACTGCTCTATCTCGACGCCTACAGGCGCCAACTGCGCCTGAATGCGCTGCCGCGACTCGCGCAGGAAGCGTGCCTTGTTCTCGCCGTAAATATCCTCCAGCGTATAGGTGGAGGCAACTTCATTCAGCGAGTTTCGCACGATGTCCTTCAAAATGCCGTGGGTGAAGCGGTCGAGGTCGTCGGTGCGATACTTCACGTAGAACTCCGGCACCTTGACTGGATCGATCGCATACGACAGCGATACATCGGCGCGCACCTCCTGCCCTTCCTTGCTGTTGAACACCAGCTCTTCGTTGATGGGATGGCCTTCGTTGATATCGGAGGTCCATTTCACCGTCTGCACGAAAGTCGGAAACGCAATCACCTGTGTCTTCAGCGGAGAATAGAACACCCATCCGGTGCGAACCGGTATGTCCTGCGCCCCGCGCTGGCTGCCCGCGAGATTGACTTCCACCCCGACGTAACCGGCTCCGATGCGAGTGGCGCGTACTACGCTAAGCACCAGCATCAAGGCGACAAACAGCGCTCCACCAAACAGGGCAATGCGAAGCAACATGCGGCCGCCCGCGCCGAACGTCTCGTTCAAACGAATATCACGATTGTTGAAAATCGTATTGGTCATGACACTCCTCCGTTCTGGCACACCAAGACTGCAAATGTGTGCCGGCTATGCCACTCTTGCGGTTCGGTTGTGTGTAGGGATAACGCCGCGCAATCGCGGGTTAATTGCGGCTGGCCCGTCTGAGCCGCTGCGGCCGCCAGATGGCTGCAATGAGGGAAGGAACTGCGACCACAATGGCGAGTACACCCGTCAGGCCGCTCCAGAACCACAAGTCGCTGGGCAGGTTCATCCAGCCAAGGAAGCGGCTAAACGTTGCGAGAGCCAGCAGTAGGACCAGAACGGTCAGCGCCAGCTTAACTCTGCTTTTCATGGCCTGCCTCCTTTCTTGCAGATAAAGATGCCGGTTGGGTTGCGTGGTAGCGCCAAAATCGGAAGTCCCGTGGAATCAATCATCGGCGAGCATGGTTTTTTCGCTGCCTGCAGCGATTTCACGTCAGCCGTGGAATTGCCGCCGGTATCCAGCTTGGAACTTGCGAGCGGCGGGTTTTCTACGCACTCTAGTGGGGAGTCCACGTGAGGGTGGCCGATTGTTATGCTTTCAATCCAGGTGAAGATCGAGCGGGCGCAGCGGCTGGTGCAGATGCTGGAGCAGGATGCTCCTCTGCTGGCCAAGCGTTTCGCAGAACTGCCGGCAGAGAGTCATCAGAACGCCAAGAACTATGCCGAGACGCTGGCCGCGCATGCGCGGGCGGAGTTGATGCGGCTTCAGGAAGAGCATGCGGTTTGGGAGATGATTCAGTCGGCGCCACAGGCCGCCGATTAAGCCAGCTGGTCCGCGTGGGCCGGCATGCTGGAGTGGGCCGCGGGCGCTGGTTCTTCAAGGGTAGTCTCTTCCCATAACGAACGGTCGCGCAGCAGGCGCGACACCAGCGCGGTGTGCAAAGCGTGCCCGGCGCGATCGGCAACCACTTTGCCGAGAATTTGCTTTCCTGCCAGCGCCAGATCTCCGATCAGATCGAGCACTTTGTGGCGGACGAACTCGTCTGGAAATCGCAGCGGCGGGTTCTCGATGCCGTCGCGGCTGAGGACTACGCAGTTCTCTTTCGACGCGCCGCGAATCAGCCCCATATCGCGCATGGCCTGTTCATCCGCTCGCGAACCAAAGGTGCGGGCAGAGGCGATTTCGCGCAGATAGTTGCCGTCGGAGAGGTCCACACAGAACGTCTCTTCCCCGATCAGGGGATGGGGAAAGTTGATGGCGTAGGAAACCGAGTAGGTGTCGGCGGGATAAATGCCGATGAACTTCCTGCCTTCGCGAAGTTCCAGCTCCCGCCGCATGCGGATATAAGTGCGGGGCCGGCGCTGCTTGCGAATGCCAGCTTTCAGGATCGCGTCCACAAAGGGCCGCGCGCTGCCGTCGAGGATGGGGAGCTCCAGGTTGTCGAGCTCGACGATGGCATTGTCGATGCCGGTCCCTACCAGAGCGGACAGAAGGTGCTCGGTGGTCGAAATCAGCACGCCTTTCTTCATCAGACTGGTGGCGTAGCTGACACGGGCGACGTTGCGGCCGGTGGCTTCGATCTCGAAATCTTCGAGATCAGTGCGGCGGAAGACAATTCCCGAGCCGGCCGGGGCGGGCAGAATTCGCAAGCGCACCGGCGCTCCGCTGTGCAGGCCTACGCCGCTGAATTCCACGGGGGTGCGGATTGTCTGCTCGTTGTTCAAACTGATAGGGCTATGTGCTTGTTGACTAATAGATTACAACTCTGGCCGGAAGCTCGTATGTGGCAAATTTGCCACACTGTGACGCAAAAGCTACCCGGCCGCAAGCCACTGGAGGGAGTGGAATTGGTGACACTACGAGCTGCCACCCAGGCCAGTTGGGTGACGGCTACTTCTTGAGGGGTTCTCCCGCTGTTGCCTGAAACAGCGTATCGCTCAGTCCCTGGTTGTATTTCACCGAGTTCAGGAAGCGCTGGTTTGACATGTCTCCGTTGTAGTACCGGGTGACACTGAAGGGGGTCTGGACGCCCTGCACCAGGCGGTAATTGTCGTAAACCTCCTCTTCGGTGTTGCGCTCGCGGTCGGTGGGGTCACGCCAGGTGAAGGACTTCTTCACCGGCAAATGATTGGTGAGATCGATATCGAGGGTGACGCCCTGGTTCTGGGCATCAAGAATGGTGACTTTTTCGGTGGGTTTTCCCGCGGCAATTCCGCCGCCGTCATAAAACAGCGCGACCTTTGGCTGGGTTAGCCAGTGCCGCAATACCCAGTCCAGGGCGTAATTGCGGCGGCGGTTCACATCGGCCAGGTCTTTGGGATCTTCCGCGCGGGTGCCCTGGTAGGTGATTTCGTATCCGCGATTGCCGTTGTTGATGTAGACCACGTCGCGCTTTTTGGTGAGCTCGGTGCGAACTTTATCGGGATACTTGTAGAAGGTCCAGAAGAGCACTCCGACGCTGGTGGGACGCCCGTGGTAGAAGGCATAGCTGCGGCCCTCCAGGGAAATGTCCTGGATGTTGAGATACGCTGATCCGCCCAGGGCCTGAATGGTCTGGTCGAGCAGGGCCTTGGCCTTGCGCGCGTTCTCCACATCCACGGGGATGGATTGAGGAGAGCTTGCTGGGGCGTCTGCCTGGCCAAAGGCGAAAATGACAAGAAACAAAAGAGATAAGAGAGGCTTCATGCTCTATTACTTAGACGCGCCCGAGGGCGATTCCAGCTGCTTGGCCCTGATATCGGGTGGCCTCTTACAAGGACAAATTATCTCGCGAGGTCGCGAGGTCTCACCCAACCAGCACTGCGCCGCCGTTCACATTGAAGATTTCGCCGGTGATAAAGCCGGCGTGAGGAGTGCACAGGAAAAGAATGGGCGCAGCGATCTCCTCCGGCGTACCCACGCGACCCATGGGAATCTTGCTGAACACCCACTCCCGGGTCTTGGGATCGTTAAGCGCGGCTGCGGACATGTCGGTGTCTACCCATCCCGGCGCCACCGAATTCACATAGATTCCGGCGGAAGCCAGCTCGGTGGAGAGCCCCTTCACCATGCTGATTAGAGCGCCTTTGGTGGCGGCATAATCGCAATGGAAAGCTTCTCCGCGCTGGCCCGCGGTAGAGCTGACCAGCACGATGTGCCCGGTTGCCGGACCCTGTTTTGCCTGCTTTTTCATCTGCCCCACCGAGTGCTTGATAAGGCCGAAGACACTGTCAAGGTTGATGCTGAGGGTGCTGCGCCATTGCGAATCGGGAAGTTGCTCAATGGGCATGTCGTCCGGCGGCCACACTCCGTGGTTGGCGACCAGGATGTCGAGGCGCCCGAAACGCTGGACCGACGCGTCAACCAGTTGCTGAGCGTTGGCAGTCCCCGACAAATTGCAGGCCAGGGCGGCGCAATTTTGCGAGCCGACTTCCTGGACAAGTTTCTCGGCAGCGGCCTGAGCTTTTTCGTAGTTGAAGAGCACCTTTGCGCCCGCGCCGACGAACATGCGGACTGTCGCGGCTCCAATGCCGCGAGAACCCCCGGTAATGAGAGCGACCTTCCCAGTGAGCGAAAGATTCATGGCGGTTAGTTTCAGGGTTCAGGCGAGAAGATGCAAGCGCGGGCGGGAATGCAGCGATAGCGGAAACGTGTGCCCGTTTAGCTGCCCAGGCTCCAGGAGGTGCGTTCCGACTTCAATTCGCGCATGAAGATCCGTACCAGCATGCCGTCATAGCGGATGCCGCTCAGCTTCTCTAGTTCGGCCAGGGCTTGCTCGCTGGTCTTGGCGGCGGAGAAGGCGCGCTCCGTAGTCATGTTTACGTAGCCGTCGGCGATGGTAAGAATGCGCGACCACAAGGGAATCTGGTCCCCGCGCAATCCGGCTGGATAGCCCGTGCCATCGAAGGCTTCGTGATGGTGTTCCACGGCACTGCGCAAGGTCTCGCTGCGGGGCAACGTCGCGAGAATTTCAGCGCCGACGCGGGCGTGCATCTTGACCAGGTAAAACTCGTCGTCGGTCAGCGGGCCGCTCTTGTTCAGGATGCGTTCGGGAACGAAGATTTTGCCCACATCGTGAGCCCGTGCGGCGAACGCGAGGGCGGTGATCTCCTCGGGAGAAAGCCCCAGGGCTCGGGCGATCAGCTCGCAGTAACGCGAAACCATGTCGCTGTGGCCGAGCCCGTTTACTTCGCGGGCTTCCGCGGCATGAACCAGAGTTTCGATCGCTTCGCGGAGCACGTCATAATTCCGCTCCGGGTCACCCGCGCTCAGTTTGTGAAGAGTGGTGATAAGTTCATCGAGGTGCTCTGGGCCGGTGTGGTCGCGGTGCAGAAATCCTTCGATATAGCCGGAAATCAGCTGGCGCTGCACCGCCGCATTCTCGCCCTCGGCAACCTCTTCGGTGGTCGAAACCTGGTTGCCGCCGGCGTGCTTGGAAACGTACATGCCGGCGTCGGCCACGCGAATAATGTCTTCGGCAGTGAAGCCGTGTACCGGGAAACTGGCAACGCCGAAGCTGCCGGTAATGGCATGCTCCTGCAGCATGGCGTCGGTGGCCAGCCATAAACGCAGGCGTTCGGCGAGAATCTGCGCCTGTTCGATGCCAGTCTCCGGCATGAGGATGATGAACTCGTCGCCGCCGTAACGGGCCACAACATTGGACTGCCGGCACTTCTGCTCGAGCAGCCGCCCTACTCGCGCCAGCACCAGATCGCCCTCGAGATGCCCCAGGCTGTCGTTCACTTCCTTGAACTTGTCGAGATCGACCAGCACCACCGAGAACGGACGCCCGGAACGTGAAGCGCGCTTCCATTCCGAAGAGAGCGCCTCCCAGAAGAAGCGGCGGGTCTTGATGCCGGTGAGCCCGTCGGTGATCGACTGCTGCTGCAGTTTCTGGAAGACGAAAGCGTTGTGCAGAGCCGTGGCCAGCAGGTCGGCCAGGGTGTTCATGATGAGCACGTCCTGCGGGGTAAACGCATCCTCGTGGCGGCTTTCGACGTTCAACACTCCCAGCAGACTGTCGCCATAAGTGATCGGAATGCAGAGCACGGCGCGGGCGTCGGGCAGAACGCCCTGCAAGGGAGAATCTCCGCTGGTTTGCAGCAGCGCCTTTTCCCCGGTGCGGGCAGCCCGGCCCACAATTCCCTGGCCGAGTGGAATGCGGCGGCCCAAGGCATGAGCGGTCACGCCGGCTTCCGCCTTGATTTCGATATCTTTGGCGGCATAGTCGAAAAGCCCGATGCCGATGTGGTCGAATTTGAAGTTCTTCTGAATCTCGCCCACGATATCGGCCAGCATCTGCTCGGAATCTTCGCTGGAAATCGCAGTCCTGGAAATAGCGTTGAGAAAAGCAAACTGGCGGGAGCGCCGCTGCTCCTCGGCGAACAGCCGGGCATTCTCGACTGCAACCGAAACCTGCCCGGCCGCAGTCTGCATGACTTCCAGATCGCGCGGCTCAAAAAGGAACTCCCGTTCCGTGCTCATGGCGACCATCACGCCGCCAGGCTGGCCGCCCAGAAGTATGGGAGCGGCACACAGACACCTGGCAGGCTTGCTGCCGCTGAAGGTCACTCCCAGGCGGTCACGGGTTTTTTCCAGGTCGGAGCGGATGAGCAGAGGCTGCCCGGTGCGGATCACGTATTCAGTGAGCCCATTAGCCGCCTTACGGGTGCGCCGGGGCAGGACCTCCCCCTTCTCCACTTCCAGTTCAAAATTGATGGCGTCGCCATCCTGAAAGGCCACGTAGAAATTGCTGGTATCGAAGATCTGCCCCAGCTCTTTCTGCACCGCGCGCAGGATTTCATCCTGGTCCAGACGCGAACTGATGGCCTGTCCGATCTGGGTGAGCAGTTCGTATTCCTTGGTGCGGCGCTGGGCATCGTGCATGACCACATAGTTTTCCAGCGTCAACCCGATCTGCAGCGCCAGACCGATCAGCAGCCGCAAGTTCGAAGAGCCGAAAGTGCGGCGCTCGGCGTGAGGGAACAGGATGACTCCGAAATTATTCTCGCGGGTCTGCAGGCTGACCGCTGTGACGTCGCGAATATTCTGTTCGGTAAGCACATCGCGAAACTGCTGAAAGCGCGCGCCAGGAAAAACCGGCAAAGGCTCGGCCATTTCCGCCAGATTGCGGAAGCTGATAAAGCCCCCGCGGCGGTAGGCGAGCTCGCAGATGTATTGAGAAGCGCCGCTGCTCTCGAGCTTGGCAAGAAATTCATCGGAGAAACCACGCTGTACTGACGGCAGAACGCCGCGCCAGCGGTCAGTCACGCATAGCACCGCCCGGCGCGTGGGCAACGGGGCTACCAGGCGATCGAGAATACTTTGCAGGCTGGGAGCGAGGTCAGACGGCGAGAGCAGCCGCGTAGGGTCCACGCCCAGGGTGGAAAACGCCAGCGCATTCTCCTGCACAGCATTTCGCTCGTTTTCGAACTGAACCATCACCATGGCAATGCCGAGCAGCATCTGGGGAATGGGCCCGAGCAAATGTCCAGCGGAACCGAGAAGATCAAGGAATGGGTTGCCGAGCTTGCCGAAGCCGATCAGGACCGCCCATATCGCCAGGGAAACGGCAAGCAGGGTAAACGCGAAGGAATTTTTCTGGTCCCCGTGCCAGTAGAAATAGAGCGAACAGTACAGGAGCACGACCGCCAGGGCCGATTCCAGTGCGATGTGTGGCACGGGCAAGCCCATCGGCCACACGTTCCAGGCGGCGAGTGCGACTGCTACCGCTGCAATGGCGATGTCGAACCAGCGCAGCCGGAAGCGCTCTTTCATCAGGCGGGTGGAAACGAAAATGCATAACACCATCACTACCAGCAGCAGAGAACCGATGAAGGAGACCACCGGGAGCGACCTGCCGGACGCATCCAGTGCATCCACTGCGTAGTGAAGAGTGTAGGCGCCCCATCCGAATTGCCAGGCGCGGAAATACTGGCGGCGGCTCTGTTCGTAGAGATAGCTGAAGACTACGAACAGCAGCAGAGCCACTGCACCGGGCACCACGACCATGCTTGTTGTGATGTTGTGCATGCGCGGGGGACAACTCTCCCTGGCCGCCATCGCGGCCCGAAAGGGGAAGCTGACGTAATGTTTTCATAGGACTTCCGGGAAACACAATAGCTTCCAAATGACCAGATACACCAAAGGAACCAGTCCGGATGACTTTTGGGTTGACAGGCGCCCGGCCGGAGAAGAGACAGCCGAATCTCTCGGAGCGGACGCCCCGACATCCGAAGACGAGCTGATTTTGCGATTTGGGTTAGGGTCACCTTCCCAAATTGTCCGTAACCGACTACCCTGCATTAACTTCGCGGGCCCACTTCATGGCCTGCCAATAGGCCTCGGCAATCTCGCTTTCGGTAAGATTCAGCTCCCGCGACAGGGCAGCGCTGTTCTGCCATTCTCCCGATTCATGGGCCAGCATGAGCTGGTAGAGAGGCCGCAGTCGGCTGGCGCCGCCCAGCAGTACCGCTTTGGTTTCGTGATCCAGGGGAACCCGCTCCAGAAGCAGGGACATGGGGATTTCAAGGATCGTATCGATCAGCGAGAGCAGGCCCATGAGAAACAGATCGGACTCGCCATGCTGGATTTTGGGGGAGAGCAGTTCGCAGAAGCGGGCGCGGGCCAGGGCCAGGAATACCAGCTCATTCGATTTCTGCTGCCCCGCCGCCAGGGTTGCCACCAGGCGCACCCAGCGCCGGATTTCCCGCTCGCCCAGCAATGACAAGGCATGGCGAATGGAGTGGATTTCGCTGGCGAAGGCAAACGACGCGGAGTTCATGTAACGCAACAGGCGGTAACACAAAGAGGCTTCAACCTTGATCAGGTTTTCGATCTCGCGGGCGTCCAGTTCAGGCCTGGAGACTGCCTGCAACATGCGCACGTAATTGACGCGATTGCCGGGGATGTCGTGGGTGGTAACGATTTCCGGCCGGCGGAAGAAATATCCCTGAAAGTAAACGAACCCGGCCGCTTTGGCCTCGAGGAACTCCTGGCGGGTTTCGACCTTCTCCGCCAGCATGCGGCACTTCCAGGGCCCGTGCCGCTTTACCAGTTCCACGCGCTCCTTGGCATCGGTGCGTTTCAAATCCACTTTGATGATGTCGGCCAGCTCGGTCAGAGGCTCGCGGGGATCGTTGGCGGTGTAGTCATCGAGCGCGATGAGATAGCCTCCGAGTTTGAGCCGCTGGCAGGCCGCGATCACCAGATCGTCGGGGGGCACCGTCTCGAGGATTTCGGCCACGGCTTGTCCGGAAGGAAGCAGGGTAATGTAATCCTTCAGCAGAACCTCGCGCGTACAGTTCACGAAGGCGCGCCCGTTGCCGCACAGAACGTCCAACCCGATGAGCATGGAACTGTCGAGAGTATTGCGCGAGGCGTTTTCCAGGTCGGAATTTCGGAAGTAATTCTCCAGTCCGTCGCGGAACAGCAGTTCGTAGCCGAATACCTGTTCATCCTTGGTGAAGATGGGTTGGCGGGCAACGAAACGAGTGCCAGGCGTCGGCCTCGGCTTGCCGGGTCCGAGTGGCTGCAAAGCAGGAGTGCTCATTACGGCTTTATCGGCAGTAATCGCCAAAGGCTTACTCGGGCCGACTCGTCGGGGACGGCCAGACTGAAGAGGAACCTGCAGCCGCGGCTTACTGCTGCTGCGGAACCGAGAATCCGTAGCTGCGCAGCAGTTCGACAATTGCCGGACTCTTCACATAGTCGAGGAACCGCCGGGCAAGCTCCGGCTGTTGGGACGACTTCAGTACGGCCGCGCCTTGTTCAATCGGAGGGTAGTCGGCAGCGGGAATCTCGAAATATTCCCCTTTCTGCTTCATGGATGGGGCGACCGCCAGAGACAGCGCGAGAATGCCAACGTCGGTGCTGCCGGAAACCACGAAGGTTGCAGTTTGCGAAATATTTTCGCCGAGCACCAGCTTGCTCGAAATCCGGTCGTAGATGCCCTCATGGCGCAAAGCCGCTGCTGCGGCGCGTCCATAGGGTGCATGTTCCGGGTTGGCGATGGCGATCTTGGCGATGCGGGGATCGAGCAGCAGTTTCAGGCCGCTGTTTACATCCAGACGTGATTCTTTCCGCGCCCAGAGGACGATTTTGCCAGTCGCGTATTCGTACACAGTGCCGGGAGCCGTAAGTCCCGCCGCTTCCAGCTTGCGGGGATAGCCGATGTCGGCGGAAAAAAAGACGTCATAGGGAGCGCCGTTCTGAATCTGGGCAAAGAAATTTCCCGACGAGCCGAAAATCAGCTTGACGTTCTTGCCCGTCTCTTTTTCAAAGCGCGCGGCTACATCGGCAAATGCAAACTGAAGATCGGCCGCGGCGGCCACCGTAACCTGTTGGGCCGGGCAGATCGCGCACAATAGCAGGCAGGCGGCGACCAAAATCGCTACCTTCCCTGCAAGGCTTCGCTTGATTTGGGACATCCCCACTCCCCAATTCACTCTGCTTCAATCACTCAGGGCAGAATAGGATCGTTTAGTCCATTTTGAAGCGGCCTGTCAAACCGTCTTGATTCGAGGTCCGGAGCAGTGGATTAGGGTGGTTTGCGCCGGTCCTCTTGAGGCGAATTGATACCCGGCAGCCATGCGGTGGCCAATCAGAATCAGACCCGAAGGATCATAACTTCAGTGGCCTTAATTCGCGCGGCGGCGGTCTGGCCCTCCTGAAGGCGCAGCTCACGGGCGGCATCGGCCGTGATGATCGAGGTGATGCGCTGGCCGCCGATGGAGAGCGTGACCTGCGCCAGCAGTCTTTCGATCTTCAGCTGGATAATGCGGCCGATGAGTTGATTGCGTCCGCTAATGCGGCGGAATTGCCCGCGCTTTTCGGTGAGGGGGGTCTTGTGCGGAGCGCGGTAGAGATAGCCGTCAAGTTTGCCTTCCGGAATGCGAGGGTATCCGCCGCGGGCCTGACGTACAACGCTGATTTGCTGGCGACCGTCGCGCCACAGCTTGAGGCGGAGCTGACCGACCAACTCGCGCAGAAGACTTTTGGCGAGCAGGCCAAGGGCATTTTGAAGCAGTTGCTCGCCGGTTAGCGTCCGGGCATACAGGATCTCGCGAGAGAGCTGCATGTGAGAACTCGCACGTTGCAGCGCCGCCTGACCGAGCCGGGCATTACTTCCAGCGTGTGTTGGACGAGGCACGCCGTGAACTGGCAAATCACTACCTTCTGCACTCATCCCGGGAATGGAACGAAATTGCTTATCTTCTGGGCTATGAGGACGCCAATTCCTTCTTCCGGGCTTTCCGCCAGTGGGAAGAGACCTCGCCGGGACAGTGGCGATTGGTCCAGAAAAACTTGCAGCCCACATCCCAACCGCAACAGGGCGCAGCGTAAACATCGTCGGCGGCAAGCGAGCCGCCAGGAAATCTGGGCCGACATTTGCGAGCGGGCGGCTCACGTGGTGATGTGATCGGAATCACTTCTTCTTCCGAATTCCGGCAGCTACTCTGTGAAACGTCATAGCTAAACTCATCCTCAGTGTCTTAGAAGAAAGAGCCCTACCAGCATTCATCGCCGGAGGGCTCTTTTAGCTGTGGAGTATTATGGCTGCGAAAAATCGTTATTGTTGGGACCGATGCGCGGTGTCCCAGTCCTTATCGTTAATAAACGGAGTGTTATGAATAACTCAACGTCTGGAATGCGGCACTCGCTTTCCATCGCCTTTCTGGTCTTCCTTACTCTGGCTTCGATTTCGTTCACGCAGGCGCAGATTCCCGTCACCAACGATCCCCCGGTGTACGGGCCTTATAACGGAGTGTTTCTGCCTGACGGCGATGGACTGAAGAAAGAGATCGGCGAGCATGACACGGTGTTGCGGGCGGACTCGGCGTGGAGCTTGTACTGCTGGGTGCGGCTAGAGGAAGCTCCGAAGCAGACCAGCCTGGTGGCTGGATTGGGAGACTTGACGGAAGAGTATCCGCGCTATTTCGGGGTGGATGCCGGACACGTCACGGTGTGGCTGGGACAGGGGAACGCCCTGAGCGCGCCGGCGGCCGTGAATGCAGGCAAGTGGCAATTCATCGCAGCGACGTTCGATGGCACGAACTTCCACCTCTACAGTGACGGGGCCGAGGTGGGCAGCGGAAAGCTTGCGTTTGGAGGAGTGAGTCCGCTGTTGCAGATGGCGCCGCCGGTCATGCCGGGTTCGAGTATGCAGCACTTCGGGGGAGAGATCGGGGGTTTGACGCTGGTGCGGCAGGCGTTGAGCGCGGACGAAATCAAGCGAATTGCTCAACAGCCGGAAGACTTTTCTCTTGTCATTTTTGAAGAAGGCTCGAAGCCGTGGCCGGTACAGACGCGCGGCCAAGCGGGATACCGAGCTCCGCAGGATGCTTCCACCATGCCGAAGGGCAAGGCGCCGTTTACCAAACCGGTGGCAACAGCTGTGCCCAACACTCCCCCGATCGAGGCTAGCGGCGATGGCCGGTGGACACTTGGTGGCGGATGGATGCTGGCGGAAACTCCGAAGGTGACGGCCGACGGCGCAGCGATTTCGCGAACCGGCTTCAATGCCAATGCCAAAGATTGGTGGGCGGCCACCGTTCCTGGGACGGTGCTCACCACCATGATCGATCGGGGAGTGTATCCCGATCCGGATTACGGACTGAACAATCTGGCCATTCCCGAAAGCCTGAACAAGCAGGACTACTGGTACCGGACGGAGTTCAAAGCTCCAGCAGCGATGAATGGCAAGCGGCTGACGCTGACGTTCGAGGGCATCAACTACAAGGCTGAAGTCTGGCTGAACGGGCAGGAACTGGGAAAGATTAAAGGCGCATTCATTCGTGGCGTTTTCGATGTCAGCGGAGTGCTGAAGTCCGGGCAGAGTAACGTGCTCGCAGTGCGGGTGTCGCCACCGCCGCATCCGGGGATTCCGCAGGAGCAGTCAATCCGCGGCGGGCCGGGGGAGAACGGCGGCATCATGTGCCTTGACGGGCCGACGTTTGTGGCGACTGAGGGCTGGGACTGGATTCCGGCGATCCGCGACCGGAATACCGGAATCTGGCAGCCGGTGGTGCTGACGGCAAGCGACGTGGTGAAGATTGGTGACGCCCAGGTGATAACCAGCCTGCCGCTGCCGGATACCAGCCGCGCGGATATCGAAATTGATGTGCCGCTCGAGAATTTATCGGGAGCTCCAGTGCAGGGAACGCTGACTGCATCGTTCGAGCAACTGAGCTTGAGCAAGCCGGTGACAGTGGCGCCGGGCAAGAACACAGTGAAGCTGAGCCCCGCAGAGTTCGCGCAGCTTACGGTGCAAAACCCGCGCCTGTGGTGGCCCAACGGCTATGGCAAGCAGGAACTCTACCACCTGAAACTCAGCTTTGCCGAAGGCAGCCGGGTCTCCGATACCAGCCAGGTGCGCTTTGGAATTCGCGAGATCACTTACGAGCTCAGCCTGCTCGACAGCACCGGACACCTGCGGCGAGTGGAATATTCCCCGACAACGGCGCGAATGAAGAATGAAGTGGTAGTGGATCTTACCCATGAAGGCATGCGGAACATTCCTGCCGCCGACCCGTTTCCTCCCGACTTCCCCAAAGAGTGGCGCGAAGGCTGGAAGTCATGGGTCGCTTCCTTTGCTCCGGGGGGAGAAACCTCGTCGGCGGCGCGGCCGATCAGCGACACCGGCACTGCTCCTTATCTAGTGATCAAGGTCAACGGGGTGCGCATCGCCTGCCGGGGTGGCAACTGGGGGATGGACGATTCGCGAAAGCGCGTATCGCGGGCCAAGCTGGAGCCCTATTTTCGCCTGCACCACGAAGCCAACGTCAACATCATCCGCAACTGGGTGGGGCAAGACACGGAAGAGACCTTCTACGATCTCGCCGATGAATACGGAATGTTGATCTGGAATGACTTTTGGGCGACCACGCAGAACTACAACCTCGAGCCTGAAGATCCGCAGTTGTTTCTCGATAACGCGCGCGACACCATTCTGCGATTCCGCAATCATCCTTCCATTGCGGTGTGGTGCGGGCGCAATGAAGGCGTGCCGCAGCCGGTCATCAATAAAGGACTGGCCGAGCTGATTCGCTACGCTCGATGGCACCCGCTACTATGCCCCGAGCTCCAACCAGATCGAATTACAGAACAGCGGACCGTACAAATATCAGGACCCGAAGCTGTACTTCACGGCGCTCAATCATGGCTTCTCAGTGGAAACCGGAACCCAGTCGTTGTCGACTCTCGAATCTTTCCGCGCCTGGGTGCCGGAGCCGGACCAGTGGCCGATGGACGACGTCTGGGCTTACCACGACTGGCACTTCAGCGGAAATGGCGATGTTGCTCCATTCATGGACGAGCTTGAAAAAGAATTTGGCGCGGCCACCAGCCTGCCTGACTTCGAACGCAAGGCGCAGATGCTGAACTACGTGGACCACCGCGCCATTTTCGAAGGCATGAACGCTCACCTGTGGGCGCCGAACAGCGGACGCATGTTGTGGATGACACAGCCGGCATGGCCAAGCAATATGTGGCAGATTCTCAGCTCCGACTACGATACCCAGGCGTCTTTCTACGGAGTGAAGAAGGCGTGCGAGCCGGTGCACGTGCAGCTCGACCTTTCGAACTACGAGGTTGCCATCGTCAACACCACAACCGCCGCTCTCAGGGGAGTATCTCTGGTAGCGAACGTGTACTCGCTGGACAGCAAGCAACTGCTCCATCGCGAGCAACAGAAGAATGCCGAAGCCGACTCCACAACCCAGGGCTTCAAACTCGATCTTGCTTCCCTGATGGGGGATGGGGTGGTTTTTGTGAAGCTGGAATTGCGCGACAGCGCCGGAAAACTGCTTTCCCACAATTTCTACTGGCTGGGCACCGACAGTGCTTCCTACCGGGAATTGAACCGCCTTCCTAGGGCCAACGTTTCGGCCACCGCGACCTCGACGCGGGCCGGCGATGAAGTCCGAGTGTACGTGCAGTTACAGAATCGTGGCACATCCGCCGCGCTGGCCAACAAGCTGACGCTGCTGAATGCTGCGGACGGAACGCGCATCCTTCCCGCCTACCTCAGCGACAACTATTTTTCCCTGTTGCCGGGAGAGACGCGTGAAGTCGAAATCGAATATCCGGCGTCAGCGGCCACCGGGCTGGCACAGCTGGGATTGCGAGGATGGAATCTTGCGACGCAGACGCTTTCAATTACTCCGCCGAAGTGAACAGAACAGAAATCGTGAAGGATCGGGTAAAGCCGGACTCCGGGGAAGCGCGCTCGGCGGCAGGTCGAACTAGACCGAAGCCTGGTCCTGATCGTTCAACAGCAACGCCATGTGTTCCCGCAGAGTAGTCGCGTGGGCATGAATATTCTGTGCGGTGTCAGTGCATTCCTGCTTGTGGGCCGGATCGGGCAGGATCTCACACAGCCTCTCCAGCCGATTGTAGGCCTCGTGGAGCAACGCCACCGACAAATACATGGTCCGCATCAGTTCGTCACGGTTTAGCACAACTCTGATTCTACTCTCGCTGTCGCCCCGCTTGCGAGATCACTTTTCGTGAATCTCAGCCCAGGCGCCAACTTTTCCGATGTCGATGCGCAGATTGCACTGCTGGGGAGCAATGTGGCCGAGAGACAGATCCAGTTCATCCAGTTTCTGCGGAAGCTCCCCCACTCCCATTGGCACGCGCACTATATCTTGCTGAGCGTCGTACTTGCCGCTGGATTCCACATTCTTATTCACAATCAGAGTCCACTGCTTTTTCCCCGGGATAAAGTACAGGCTGTATGCGCCGACTGGAATGGTGGCCTGGTTGGCGGTCAACTCTGTTTGAGCGAACAGCACTACCGGCTTGTCGGCGGGAGTCCAGACCCTGCCGTTCGGCAGGTCACCCTTCTGCTTCCCCGCAGGAACCGCGTAACGCACCGTCATTTCCTTACCATCCGCAAACGTGCAGGTGACGGTGCGATTTTCCTGCGCCATCAGCCCCACGCTCGTCAACATCAGCTCGCCGAGCACACACACACAGATTGCCAGTATCCGCATTCCCCCTCCGCAAAAATAGATGGTGTAAAGGCCGCTGATCGTTGTGCGATTTTCAGCGTGCAATTTTCAAGCAGCGCAAATATACAACCATCACGCAATTTGAAAAAGTCCTTCTGCTCTCGATTGTTGGCTTTCCGGCCCGCGCATTTTCGCATCCTAAAAGTGCAAATCAATGAAAGGAGGCATGCCTATGAGGAAGTATTTGTATACAAGTATTCTGTGTTTTGCCGTCGGACTTCTGGCGGTTGCTGCCTGGGCATCACCCATGCACGAACGGATCAAGGTCGATTTCAACCACGCAGTAAATGTGGGAGATCAGACAATCCAGCCCGGGCACTACACCTTCATTCAGATGGCAGACCAGACTAACCTGCCGATATTCCGCATTCAGACTCCGAACGGCGACAATGTGACGGTCACGGCGGTGGCGATCAACGCGGCTGCTCAGAACCAGAGCGGCGAGTTTCCCGAAGTTGCCAACCAGACCGATATCGTGCTGAAGAAGATCGGAGATACGTATTATCTCGATAAGATTCTGGTCCAGGGCAGACACAAGGCCTGGCAGTTTGATATCCCGTCGAAAGCCAAGGCGCAGATGGCCAAGGCGGAGGAAGAGCATGTGGCCGGGACCTACGATGAAGGCACAACGGCTGCAGATGGTAGCCAGCAGAGCTCGAACCAGATGGCCTCGAACTCGAATGGATCGCAAGCGTCCCGCGGCCAGAGTGCCAGCACCCAAAGCAGCAATCAGAACAGCAGATCGAGCCAATACAACCAGAAAGACAGCAATGCCGCTAGCAACAGCTCGGGTAATTCTTCCGCGATGGCGGCAAACAATTCCGGAAACGGAGAACTTGTCTCAGTCACCGGTTGTCTGAATCCCACCGACAAGAGCGATCATTTCACCTTGAAGACCGCACCCGGTCAGTGGACGCACATTGTGGTTGCGCCCGACCTGAATCAGGAGATCGCATCCGAAACCGGAAAGACAGTGCGAGTTGTGGGAGTTTGGCTCACGAGCAGCGACAATAGCCAGAGTGCGAGCAACACTTCGGCGGTGAACAACTCCGACATGAATAACTCCACTATGAATAACCTGACAATGAGCAGATCCAGTCAGACCAGTGCTGGAAACACGCAGAGCATGAATACACAAACCATGAACGGGCAAACAAGCGGAAACTCGACGCCTTTGCAGGCCCAGCGTGTGGACGTGATTTCGCAGCAGTGCGCGATGAATTGATTAAGGCGAGGTTCACACAGGACGCGGCCCGGGTCGCGTCTTTTTTTGTCAGGCCGTCGCAGGGAACTGAGTGCGAACCTGCTCGGTTAAGAGAACCACGCCGGTAACGAGTGGGACGCGGAGCTCGGATTGTGGGAGATCCAGGGGGCAACAACGGGTTTTCATGCGGAGATGCCACCCCGAAGTGGGAGAAGCCGCCCAGCTAGGGCAGATCCACGTCCAGGGCGTAGATTTCCTGGGTGCTGAGGTCCTGAACATAAAGGCGGGAGTTATCGGGGGCAACACCGCTCCATGAGCCGGCAGGTCCCGAATAACGGCGCAGCCCAGCCAGGCTGTATAGCTCCTCTGAATGACTCGATCCAACTCGTGCCCGCCGCGCAGTGGGATGATCCGTAAGAAAATTGTCGAAATTCATGTACTCGCTGTTTTTCGACCAGGCGGGATAAGAAATGTTCCCGGGCTCGGTCAGCCACTTCGACCACTTTTGAGATTTGAAGTCATACAGCATGAGTGTCCTGGAGTCGGTGGTAATCGCGGCCAGATAGCGCCCGTCAGGAGACAATCGGGGGCTGAACAATCCTTCCGATCCCGGCAAGGTGGATATGCTCCTGGTCTTGACGTCAAAGGAAAAAATGGCAACTCCGGAGGTCGTAGGGCCCCGCGAAAAGAATATCTGAGTGCCGTCTGGGGTCCAGTTAAAATCCACCCCGGCCCTGCCACCGGGCAACAAATCTTCCGAAGCACCGCCCTGAGCGGAAACGGTTTTCGCAGTGTCTGGCTGGCCGATGGAAAAGCTGTTGTACACAATGCGGCTTCCGTCCGGGGACCAGGTTGGCAATATTGCCTGCACCGGCGAGTAGGTAAGTTGCAGGCGGTCGCTGCCATCGACCCGGCTGCGCCAGAGGTTTCCGTCCGGAATCGTGACGTATGCCACCCATTGTCCATCGCGGGAGAATGCGAGGTCGCTGGCGGAGAGTCCAGACATGTCGGGAACGAATTGCTGGAACTGCGTGTCATAGCGCACAAGCTGGGCCCGCCGCTGGGTCGCTGGAACGAACAGCTTGCGAGAATCGGGCGACGGAATGGCGCCGAAGAAAAGAAGCGGGCCTGTGGTCAGCTGAACCGGAGCGGATGAGCGCCTGCGCAACAGTCCGGTCCGATCCGGCAAGGCAAAAATGTTGGCGCTGGAGTTGTCCCCGCTCACGAAAAGGAAGTAGCGGCCATCGTTCGTCCAATAACCGCAGCATTCCGCCGGGGGGTTGTGCCACCCCGGCAGCAGGGGATGAGGATTTTTTCCGTCGATGCCCACTTCCCAGATAGCAGATGTGTTCTTGTCGGGATCACCCAAGGTGAAGCGGATGCGCGTCTGATCCGGCGAAAAGCGTACATCGCTGGGAAACCCCTTGATCGCGGCGATAAGGCGCGAGCCGCTGCCGTCAGACTTCGCCAGGTACACCCCGGATGCACGGGTGTAAGCCATCTGTTCCCCATCCGGCGACCACGCCGCGCTGAACCCCATGGTGTCACCCAGTCTGCGGGGAGAGCCAGAGGGCAAGGGCAATGCCCAGAGGCTGCCTTCAGTCTCCGTTCCCAGAATCGTTCCCACCAGCAACTTGGAATGATCTGCTGAGATATCGGTCACGAAGACATTACGAAACGGGGTGGGAATCTCCGAAGTCTCGCCGCCAGCGGTCGAAACCTGAGTGAGAATAATATGTCCTCCGGAAGATTCACTGAGGTAGAGGCGCGAGCCGTCGCTGGTCACCGCCGCCTTGGCCAGCCCGTCGTGAGTGATCTGAGTGGAGCCGGTAACCTTGGGCGTCGGGACTGGCATGAGCCACCAGGCGAGCGTCGCCACGATGACAAGAGCTGCGGCCCCCACTATCGCCCACAGCCAGCGAGCCTTCTTGGGGGCAGCCTGAATCGGGATTGGAGACGCCACCGTGACCCGGCCAGAAGTGGTATCCCGCTTCAGCCGCCGCAAGTCAGCGCGGACTTCGGCAGCGCTCTGGTAGCGCACCTCGCGGTCTTTCTCAAGAGCGGTGCTGATGATGCGCTCCAGATCAGCGGGAAGATCCGGATTCAGCCGAAGCGGCGGTGCTGGCGGTTTATTCAGGATCGAGTCGAACAGCGCGGCGGTAGTGTCACCGCGAAAGGGCAAAGCGCCAGTGGACATCTCATAGAGCACCGCGCCAAAAGAAAAGAGGTCGGTGCGCGCGTCAAGATCCTTGCCGAGCGCCTGCTCCGGCGACATGTAGGCGACCGTACCCATGGCGCTGCCGGGACTGGTGAGATGCTCCTCGGTGAGAGTGCTGAAGGCGTGCTGGCGCGAACTGGTCCCGGCCAGCGGGCTGATTTTCGCCAGCCCGAAGTCGAGCACCTTGGCATGTCCCCGTTCAGTGACGAAAATGTTTGCAGGCTTGATGTCGCGATGGACGATGCCCTTGCTGTGGGCCGCGTCAAGAGCGTCGGCCACTTCGATTCCCAGATCAAGCAGCCGCTCGATTCCAAGGGCGCGCCCGGAGACCAGCTCTTTCAGGGAGTGGCCCTCCAGGTACTCCATGACAATGAACAGCCTCCCCTGGTCATCGCCAATTTCATGGATGGTGCAAATGTTGGGATGGTTCAGGGCCGAGGCGGCACGGGCCTCGCGGCGGAAACGCTCCAGCGACTGCGGGTCGCGGGCGACTTCCTCGGGCAGGAACTTGAGCGCAACGAAGCGGCCAAGCAGAGTGTCCTCGGCTTGATAGACCACCCCCATGCCTCCGCCGCCCACCTTGCTGAGCAAGCGGTAGTGAGAGATGGTTTGCCCGATGTTGGCCTGACCTTCAGCCATGACAGCAAATCTTAGCAGAGCCAGCTCGTATGTAGCCGGTTCGGCAGCAGAGCACAAAAACGCTGGACGCAGTAAGATATTCAGCAATCTCAGGTGGGACGCAGGTTGCGATGAGCCATTCAGGTAACGGAAGTCAGGACAAAAAAATCTACGTCTCGCTCAGCGGATTGCCCCTGTCGTTTGACTTGCACTGGCCGTTTCACAAGTCCACCTCAGGCTCGGACTTCTGGGTGTTGCACGCTGATATCCGCCTCGAAGGCTCGGAGGGGCTGCATTCGCTCGTCGCGGTAAATCTCTCGGCAACCGTGCGGGAGATTCTGCCTTCACTGGAGCCGGCCGACACTGAGGCGCCGGTGATCAATTCGCTGCGGAAAGAAGTGGACCGGCGTCAGCTGGAGTTCGTGAAATCCGGCAAGCTGGTGCCGCTACAGTTCTCCAGCCGGCACTACGACTTCAAGCGCAGCAAATGGGTGTTCGGAAAAGCCAGCGATGAGGACATGGCGCTGCTGATTTCGCGCAAGGTGTATTGGCAAACCAAACAGGCAGGCGGACCGGTGTGGGTGGGGGATCCTACCGAGGCCCTATACGTGGAGACCACTCCGGCACACATGCTGGAAGTGGCGCGCGGCCTGGCCAAGCGCGGCCTCATGACGCTCGAGGAAGAACATGCTTCGGCGAATGCGTCGCTGATGGCTGAAGCGGAGAAGTTCGAAGCCGACAGAAGAGCCGCCCTCGCCGAGTTAGAGAAGAAGCACGCCTTCGAGAGAGGCTAGCCGCAAGCTCCCTTTGCCACGAGATCCATTTTTATTGATCGGGTTCAGCTGTGACCTCGATCACTGATGGTTCGCGCATCAGGGCTTAGTCTCGCGCTGGAAGGTGCCTATGAGTGCAGTACGGCACAAATGCGAAGACTGTGGCTTCAGAAAAAGAGCCGAAGCCAATCCCCATTCAATCGTCGGAAGGTTTTGGCGCTGGCATACTCACTGGTGCCCAGGCTGGAAGTCTTATCAAAAGTGGCTGGCAGATGAGGCAGTGGTGCGAAATAAGGAACTCACGGCGGACTACCGGGAATCCCTCCACTAGAGATCGTATCGCAACGCTGGGTCCGCTCATGCTTTCTTTAAAAGGATTGCGTAGCTGCGAGGGACTGACAGGGACTCCTCGAGGATGAAGCCGGACTGCCTTGCGGCCGTCACTTCGTCGGTGAACTCCTCTTCCGTGAGATGTCCCTTCGGCTCAGCAAATAGTATTTGGGCGCCGGGCCTGGAAGCAGTGGCGGTCTCGGCAAAAAACACACTTGCGTCGGGAACTTCGTGTACCAGCGCGAACGCCAGAGTGAAGTCAACCTTCCCGGCGAGATCGGCGATCGACATCGATCCGGGTGAAGCCTGGCGTATCTCAATCCGGTCGAGCAGTCCCGCTTTGGCTGCACGCCGCGTAAGCCGCTGCAGCATCTTAGCCTGCACATCGACTGCGACCACCCGACCGGAGGGTCCGACTCGGCGCGCCAGTTCCAGGGTGAAATGTCCCATGCCCGGGCCAGGCTCCAGAACGGTCATTCCTTCCCGGACATAGCCATCCAGAATCTTTGCCGGATTTTGCGCCCAGCGGCGCAGCGGACTGATAAGAAAGTAGCCAAGCCACCACGGACAGACACGCTTGTTCATATGGCGCCTTAATTATGCCCTCACACCCAGCAAACACGGTTTCGAGTTCAAACGTCACCATAGCCAATGACGGATTTGAACGACGACAGATTCGGACGCTCTTTAACCCTCCGGCTGCGACGGACCTCTGCCTTACTTTGGGAACCTTCCAGCTTCGCAGGTTCCTGTGGTCTGCTAAGAGTCTATGCGCCGACTCTCGTCCATTGCTCTTATCTTGGTGCTATCAGCCGCTTCTGCCATTGCACAGAGTTCATCTCCCGATCCTCGCTACAAGGCGGACATTCTTCTGGTCGTCGCGCATCCCGACGATGACACGCTGGTCTCGAGCTATCTGGCGAGAGCGATTTTCGACCAGCAGAAACGCGTCGCCGTGGTCTTCTGCACGCGTGGAGACTCCGGCGGCAATGCCTATGCTCGCGAACATGCCCAGGCCTTGGGGCTGGTGAGGGAGATCGAAGGCCGCCGCGCCATGGCGGTGCTCGGCATCAGCAACGTCTGGTTTCTTGATGGGCGCGACACTGCCAGCCAGGATGTGCTGGTCTCACTTGCGAGTTGGCCGCACGGGTCCGTCTTGCAGCAACTGGTGCGGATCATGCGCCTGACGCAACCCGAGGTGGTGATGACCTGGCTGCCCAGTAGCGTCGCCGGCGAAAACCATGGCGACCATCAGGCCTCGGCTGTGATCGCAACCGAAGCTTTCGATCTTGCGGGAAGCCGCACAATTTTTCCTTCGCAGCTGGCAGCCCCGGTGCGGGCTTTCGAAAATGCGCTCGAAGGATTGCGCCCGTGGCAACCCAAAAAACTCTATTTCTTTACCGACGCATTTGATGACTCATTTTTGCAAGGCAAGGGACCCGAGTACCCCGGACGCGACATCTCGCCCTCCAAGAATGTGACCTATCTTCAGCTCGCGGCCCAATCCGCCGCGCCTTACTACACTCAGTCTCCTGATCCGAAGCTGAACCAGCAGATCGAAAAAGGAAAGGACCTCGCCGGAGCGGTCAATGCGCTAACCGGCGGAGAGTATCCCTTCCTGGTGGATCCGGTGCGGTTGCTGCTGGGGAAATCGTATGTACCGGCAGATCCCACTGCGGACGTCTTCACGGGAATTACGCCGGGCTCCATTCAATTTCAGCCCGAAGAGGAGAAACCAACGCAGTTGGGTTCAGGAGTCAGCGTATCGCTGGGCGGAACCTGGGGCTTTTACCAGGACTTCTGGAAGGCGCACGGACTCGAGTCTCTGGCGTTCCGGCGCGCTGAAATTGCGGTCGATCCAGGAGACACCCTCGGCATCCCGCTGCAACTGACCAACAACTCTTCGCAGCGCGCAGAGGTGCTGGTTGCGGTGACTCTGCCTTCGGGCTGGATGCTGAATTACGCGCAGAACAAGTGGGTAGTGGGAGCTCACGATCAGCTTTCGGTGAGGATCGCGGTGGTGGCTCCCGCGCGTGAGGTGAAGAACTTCGAACCGATCCGGGTGGTGGCGCAGTCCGCCGGCAGGAGCGTCGGGGATGCCACGATCTACGTCCAGGTGCGGGCCAATGTGGCGCCCCAGCTGAAATAGGGCTGGAGGACTGCGCCCGTTTAGCCGCCCTGCTTCATCGCGTCAATCAATTGAAACAGCTGGCTACGGTCGGTGACTTCGACGTACGGCCTGCCTTGCTTGTTGTTGCTCACCACGTAGATGGTCGGAGTGTGCTCGAGACCGATGCGCTGGCCAAGTTGCTTGTCGGCATTGATCTCTGCCGCCAGCTTGCCCTGCGGGTCTACCGCGAAAGGCAGCTCCACCTTATGTTCGCCGGCGAAGCGCTCGGCGAAGCCGCGCAGGTTCTGCGGTGTGATCTCTGGCTGGTGCTGAAAGATGTAGTCGCGGAAATCGTTGCCCAGTTGCTTCGACTTGGTATCGAAATAGTGAGCAATCAGCGCGGCGTTATAGGACCAATTGTGCATCGGGAGCGGGAAGTCGTATCGCACCACCGGAATTTTGTAGGTCTTCGCGGCCTCTTCGAGCAGGGGCGCGGCGCGCCGGCAATCAGGACATTGCAAGTCCTCGAACACGATGATCGCTACCTGTGATCCCTTCGGGGGCTTCAGGATGGACGACATGTCCTGAGCAGAAGCGAACGTTGCGAGGGACAAAGCAGCTGCGGCGAGGGCAAGGAAGCTCTTCTTCATATGCAAGGTTAGATGCAGGATCTTCAGGGTTTCCGGTGCCTCTATGGTAACCGAAGCCGGGCGCGCTGTCAGCGGCGGACTCCATAGGTGGCCCTTCGCCTCAGAGCAGCCGCAACTGCTTCTGCTCGAGCGCCAGGAGCTTTTCCTTCGTGGCGAGCCCCCCACCATAGCCGGTCAGCTTACCGTTGCTCCCGATGACGCGATGGCAGGGAATCACGATTGAGATTGGATTCGACCCGTTTGCAAGCCCCACAGCGCGGCAAGCTTTGGGATTGCCAATGCGCCGAGCGAGTTCTCCATAAGAGATGGTTTCGCCGTAGGGAATACGGCAGAGCTGCTCCCAAACCTCACGCTGAAACGGAGTGCCTTCGGGCGCAAGCGGAAGGTCGAATTCCTGCAGCTCTCCAGCGAAATAGGAGCGTAACTGGCTGGCAGCCTCTTTCACAGAGGCAGCGTCTCGGCGCCATTCCCGGTCGGCCCCGGTGGCCTTCTTCCTTCGCCAAAGAGGACAAAACGCAGGCCGGCTGCGTCCGCCGCCAGCAGCAACGGTCCAATCGGCGTTTCCATCTGATCGTAAGCCAATTCTTGCATCACTTCAGCCTACAGCGAAGCCACATCCAGTAGGTAAACCGTCTGGTCTTGTCTTGTTACAGCGCCGTCGCCTGTTCCCGGCGCTTGCCTTGTATTTCGATATAGACGTTAACTAGAGACACCGCTGCCGGAGTTACTCCGGGAATGCGCGACGCGTGTCCCAGCGTTCGCGGCCTGATCTTCAGCAGCTTCTCCTGCATCTCGCGGGAGAGCCCGCTCACGCTGCGATAGTCGAACCACTCGGGGATGGTCCGCTGCTCCGACTTCTTCAGCCGCTCGATCGCCCGCTGCTGCTGTTGCAGGTAGCCTTCGTACTTGATCTCAGTCTCGACCGACTTTAGTTCATTGCGGATCTCCGATGAGAGGCCGCCCGGCTTGCCAAAATCCACCTGCGCTCCATCTCTCTCGAAAAACCCCGGCTCCAGCTTCCGCAACACCGGCGCGAGCCTCTCGATAGTGATCTCCGGCCGCTTGAGCACCTGCGCCAGTGTCTGCCCCGCAGCTGCAGTCAGATCAAGGCCTTCCTCGCCACTCACCGTTCCGGCTTCCGCGGCGTCAGACTTGAGTAGATCCAGCTTCAAGAGATCCTGCTTGAGGAGACCAAGCAGTCCGTTACCGAGCCGTGTGCCTTCCAGCAGCCGCCTCATCGCCGCCAGCCGCTCTTGTTTGGATTGAAAGTCAGCCCACGCCGAGTCAGAAATCAGCCCCACCCGCCGTCCGTGCGGAGTCAATCGCCGGTCGGCGTTATCGATGCGCAGGTGCAGGCGGAACTCCGCCCGCGATGTGAACATCCGGTAGGGCTCGTTGGTTCCCTTGGAAATCAGATCGTCAATCAGGATGGCCGTGTAGGCCTCGGTGCGGTCCAGGATCAGCGGCGGCTCCTGGTTCACTTTGAGCCCGGCATTGATGCCTGCCATCAGCCCCTGGCACGCCGCCTCTTCGTAGCCGCTGGTGCCGTTGATCTGCCCTGCCAGAAATAGTCCGGCAATCTTCTTGGTTTCCAGCGTCCGTTCCAGTTCGGTGGCGTCAATCGAGTCGTACTCGATGGCATAGCCGGGCCGCAGCATCTCCGCCGTTTCCAGCCCCGGAATCGACTTCAGGATCTCCATCTGCACCTCGACCGGCAGCGATGTGCTCATGCCATTCACGTAGATTTCGTTAGTGTTCAGCCCCTCCGGCTCGAGAAACAGCTGGTGCGTCGTCTTGTCGGGAAACTTGACGATCTTGTCTTCAATCGAGGGGCAGTAGCGCGGCCCGATGGACTGAATCTGCCCGCTGTACATCGGCGAGCGGTGAACGTTCTCGCGGATAATGCGCTGCGTCTCCGGCGTGGTCCACGCGATATAGCACGCCACCTGGCGGTCGTGGTGCGCCACTCGCCGGGTACGGAAGCTGAACGGCGTGGGATCGGCATCGCCCGGCTGCTCTTGAAATCTCGACCAGTCGATGCTGCGGCCGTCGAGGCGCGGCGGCGTGCCCGTCTTCAGGCGGCACCCGCGAAGCCCGAGCTGCCTCAGAGCCTCGCCCAGCAGGACTGCCGGCGGCTCGCCCGAGCGCCCCGCCGGATATTGCTGCTCGCCACAGTGAATCAGTCCATTGAGGAAGGTTCCCGTCGTGATGATCACCGCCGCAGCGCCCACCGTGCGGCCATCGCGAAGGCGAATGCCCAGGACTCTGCGGCTGTCGGTCGTTGGTCGTTGGTCGTTGGCAGAATGGTCATCGGAAAGATGGTCGTTAGTAAGATCTGCAATGACGGCTGGTTCACCGAACGGCGGATGACCGACGACCGACGCCTGCTCTACGATCAGATCCGCCACTTCCGCTTGCTTGATCTTCAGATTCGGCTGCGACTCCAGCACTTCCTGCATCTTGAGCCGGTACGCCTGCTTATCGCACTGCGCCCGCGGAGACCACACCGCCGGCCCGCGCGAAGTATTCAGCAGCCGGAACTGGATGCCGACAGCATCGGTCACTTCGCCCATGATGCCGCCCAGCGCATCCACTTCGCGGACCAGGTGTCCCTTGGCGATGCCGCCCACGGCAGGATTGCACGACATCTGCGCGATGAGATCGACGTTCAGGGTATAGAGCGCAGTCTTCAGGCCCATGCGGGCGCGAAGCCATGGCGGCCTCGCATCCGGCATGGCCGGCGCCGACAACGACAACGTCGAATTGTTCGGTAAATATCATTGGGTATCGCCAGACCCCCACGAGTCTGGCAAAGCAATTATGTGCCCTTATTCTAACAACTTAACTCGGTTTGCGGGACTGTGCGGAGGGTCACAGACGGCTTGCGCCCCGCCATGGTGGAATTTAACTGTGGTGGAACAGAAGGAAGCGTAGAGGTAGGAAGTGGGTGCCGACACGCCGGGCCGCTTGTCACGACTTAGGGCAGTCTCTATAGTGTTGGTCACCAAGGTTGTTCGTCATAGGCGTAGTCATCCAAAAGGTTCGTCATCCCAAGGAGCTGATATGAATACCCAGGAGTTCTTCGAGCAACTGGACGCCCGCATCGCCCGGCACGATCTACTCTGTCATCCCTTCTACAAAGCATGGCACGCCGGCGAGCTGACCCGCGAAGACTTGCGGGAATATGCGGAAGACTATTTTCACCATGTCGAGGCATTCCCAACCTACCTTGCCGAGTTGGGCATTCGCCTCGACGAGAGCGAATTGCGGCGCGCGGTGCTGGCCAACCTCTCCGACGAAAAGGGCGTGGAGGATGGAACAGCCCATTCTGAATGCGCTCACTCCGAGTTGTGGCTCGATTTCGCCGAGGGCATGGGTGCGCGGCGGAGTCTTCATGCGCACCGGCCGATTCACGAAATCCGCCAGTTGATCGAGCATTTTCACCAGGTCTCGAGCGAAGGTTCTCCGGAAGAGGCGCTTGCCGCTTTCTATGCTTATGAATCGCAGGTTCCGCAGGTGGCCAAAGAAAAAGCCCGGGGACTGCGTGAAATGTACGGCGCCGACGAGAAGACCTGCGGCTATTTCACCCTGCATACCACGGCTGATGTCTATCACTCTCAGGTGTGGCGCAATCAGCTGTCGAAGCGGCTGGAGGCGCATCCTGAAAGCGCAGAGAAGGCGCTCGCCGCCGGGGAAGCCGCGGCCCAGGCGCTGTGGCGCGCGCTGGACGGCATTGAAGCCCGCCGTAACATGAAAGTGGCAGCGTAACCGCCTGAAACCTGTGCAGCGAACCAGGATTGGGCCAATGCTCCGAATGAGCATTGGCTCTTTTCTTTTTTGCCTGTTTGTTGGAGAGTGACATCGAAATTTCAAATGCCGCTGGAGTGCGATTCATCCTGTAAACTACCGCCTATTCTTTTCAGCCCAGGGGTCCGAGGAACGCGGTATGACTACCGCCGAAGACAAATTCTATCGAGCGCGAGTGACCAAGCGGATCGATTTTGCCGCCGATCTGTGGTCATTGCGCATCCGTCCCGAAGGTGAGTTCAAGTTCTCTCCGGGACAATACGCCACCCTGGGACTGGATGAAGGCGGCAAGCGGCTGGAGCGACCTTACTCTATCGTTTCGTCGCCGTACGAGGAAGAGATCGAGTTCTTCTTCGAACTGGTGCCGCAGGGAGTACTGACGCCGCCCCTGTTCCGATTGCAGGAAGGCGACGAACTCGTGATGAGGAAGGTGGCCAAGGGCCGCTTCACTCTCGACCTGAGCAGCGGACGCACGCGCCACCTGATGGTCAGCACTGTGACCGGTATTGCCCCCTTCGTCAGCTTTGTGCGCACCCTGTTCCGGGACTGGAAAGAAGGCCGCTTTGCCGGCGACCACACGCTCTGCTTGTTGAACGGGGCCAGCCGTTCCTGGGAATTCGGCTACGCGGAGGAACTGCAGAAATTCGCAGAGCAGGCTCCATGGTTCAAATACGTGCCGACCGTCAGCCGTCCCTGGGATGACCAGAACTGGCGAGGTGAGACCGGTCGGGTGGACGACTTGCTGCGGAAATACGCCGATCAGTGGGAACTCAACGGAACCAACTCGGTCGCCTATATTTGCGGACATCCGCAAATGATCGAGAACAGTAAAGGCATCCTGAAACGCATCGGCTTCAACAAGGACGTGATGAAGGAAGAAGTTTACTGGGTGCCAGGCAAGAAGCCGGCGGCGTGAACGCGCCCGAGCAGACTCCGACTCAACTCTCGGGCGGCGCGAAGAAGACCAGCACGGTCAATTCTTCCTCGATGTCGTGGAACCGATGTTCTACTCCCGCAGCAACGAAAATGATGCTGCCTTCTGCAACCGCCTTCTGGCTCCCCTCCGGGCCGGATCCCACTGTCATCTTCGCCCGGCCACCGACTACGTAATACATCTCATCTTGTTTGTGAGGCTGCTGAGGATCGGTTCCACCGGCAGGCAGTACATACACTCCGGCGCTCATGGCTGGAATCCGCAGGAACTCCAGGTAGCGTTTAGCGGCTTGTGACCGGCTGCGCTTGAGATCGTCCAGCTGAAAGAACTCGGCAGTTTTCGTGGCCATTTGTTACTCCTCACAGATTGTCTCTTTGGATAACGTCACGGAAATCATCCTCACGGTTGATTTCTGTGGGCAGGACAAAGACTGCACATCCCGCCGGCTTAGCTCCACAGCTCCGCGCTACATGTAATAATCTTTACCACCATGGACCCAAAACACCGAAGTCGTGGCATCACTGAAGGCAGAGACCGCGCCGCCGCGCGAGCCATGTTCAAGAGCATCGGCTACACCGACAGCGATCTCAAGAAGCCGCTCATTGGCGTAGCCAATACCTGGATTGAAACCATGCCGTGCAATTTTCATCTGCGGCGGCTGTCGGCGAAAGTGAAAGAAGGCATCCGTGCTGCCGGCGGAACTCCTATGGAGTTCAATACCATCGCCATCTCCGACGGCGAAACCATGGGCACCGAAGGAATGCGGGCTTCGCTGGTCAGCCGCGAGGTGATCGCGGATTCGATCGAACTGGTTTGTCGTGGGCAGATGTTCGATGCTGTGGTCTGCGTGGTGGGATGCGACAAAACCATTCCCGCCGCTGCCATGGCGCTGGCCCGCCTCGATCTTCCCGGACTGGTGCTGTACGGCGGCACCATCGCCGCCGGGAGATACCACGGAAAAGACGTGACCATTCAGGACGTATTCGAAGCCGTCGGCGCGAATGCCGCCGGAAAAATGAGCGACGCCGACCTGCTGGAGCTCGAGAACGTGGCCTGCCCCGGAGCCGGCGCCTGTGGCGGACAGTACACCGCCAACACCATGTCCACGGTGATGGAATTGATCGGGCTCTCGCCGATGGGCTTCAACGGCGTTCCGGCGATGGACCCCCGCAAAGACGACGTTGCCTTCCGCTGCGGCGAAATCGTGATGAACGTGCTGAAGCAGGGACTCAAGCCGCGCCAGATCCTGAGCCGCGCGGCGTTCGAAAACGCCATCGCCGGAGTCGCCTGCACCGGAGGCTCGACCAACGCGGTGCTGCACCTGCTCGCGATTTCGCGCGAAGCGGACGTGCCGCTCGCAGATTGACGACTTCCAGAAGGTCAGCGAACGCACTCCGTTGCTTGCGACCTCAAGCCTTCGGGACGCTTTGTCGCCGCCGATGTCGATAAAGCCGGAGGCATTCCGGTGATTGCCAAGCGCCTGCTCGATGGCAAGTGCGCGGATGGCTCAACCATCACGGTCACCGGCAAGACCTTTGCCGATGAGGCCAATGCTGCGAAAGAAACGCCGGGGCAGGAGGTGATTGCTCCGCTGAGCAAGCCGCTTGAAGAAGACAGGTGGCCTGGTGATCCTGCGCGGCAATCTCGCGCCCGAAGGTTGCGTGGCCAAGATCAGCGGCCACGAGCGCCTGTCGCATCGCGGTCCGGCGCGGGTCTTCGAGTCTGAGGAAGCCGCGATGAAGGCGGTAACCTCAAAGAAGATCAAAGCGGGGGACGTGGTCGTCATCCGCAATGAAGGCCCCAAGGGCGGCCCCGGGATGCGCGAGATGCTGAGCGTCACCGGCGCCATTGTCGGAGAAGGGTCTGGGCGGCTCAGTCGCGCTGCTCACCGACGGACGCTTCAGCGGCGCCACTCACGGACTGATGATGGGGCACGTATCGCCCGAAGCCGCGCTGGGCGGCCCGATTGCCGCGGTGCGCGAAGGCGACACCATCAACATCGACGTGAACAAGCGCCTGCTGGAGGTGGAAATCAGCGACGAGGAAATCCGCAGCCGCATGAAAGCATGGAAAGCCCCCAAGGGCCGCTATCCCACCGGAGTGTTTGCCAAGTATGCGGCGCTGGTCTCGTCGGCGTCGGAAGGGGCAATTACCCGGCCGAAGTAAGGCAGTATCAATTGATACCGCTACTGTTATAAAATGATGCCATGTCGATCGAGCCCGCTCGCATCGCCGAAGTGATGGGCGGAACCCAGGTGCTGGGCAAGCGGGTGCGCTCCCTGCAGGATCTTTCTCAGGCCGTGATGCGCGGCCTGCCCAAAGATGCCTTGAAGCGCACGGTGCGGCGGCTGTTCCCGGAGCCCGCCGAAGCCAATGAAGTGATGAACCGCATCGTTCCGCCCGCCACCTACAAGCGCCGGCGTCACACTCTGAAGGTCGATGAGAGCGAGCGCACCGAACGCCTGGCGCGGGTGATCGCCTCCGCCGAATACGTGTGGAACGACGCCGAAAAGGCCCATCGCTGGCTGGTCAAGCCGCATCCTGAACTGGGCCGCAAATCGCCGGTGGAGAGCGCGCTGACCGAACTCGGCGCCCGCCAGGTGGAAGACTTGCTCGACCGCATCTTCTATGGCCTCCCGGTCTAATTTTCAGGGACGCGCCTTCCGCATCGCCGACCCGCGCCATCCCCTGTTCGACGGCAGCGGAGCTTACCTGAAGGGCGGACGCTGGAACAGTCCCGGACGCCGCATCATCTACGCCGCCGAGACTTACGCCGGGGCTCTGCTCGAAGCTCTGGTTCACCTCAACTTCGAGAGCGTGCCGCGCGGCTATGGCTGGATCGAAATTGTCGCCGCCAAGGAAGTGCCGGTCGAAGCGATTTCGGCGAATACCGTTCCCGGCTGGAATGCCGACGACCTCACCCAAACTCGCTCGTTTGGCGACCGCTGGCACGACGAGAAGCGCAGCGCCGTGCTGCTGGTTCCGTCGGTCGTGACTTCGGGGATCGAGCACAATGTGCTGATCAATCCAGAGCACTCCGATGCGCATCTGCTGCGGCCAAGTGCAGTTCGGGAAGTAGTGTGGGACGAACGATTGTTCAGGGCATCGCTATAGGCCCCGGCTGTCTAAGTTAGTTTTCCGGGCTAATTTCCTGCCAGGCGCACCAGCGCCGCCTTGAGTTCGTCGGGTTTGAAACCGAAGGGTCCGGGCCGGCTTTTGAAGGCGATGCGCCCGCGAGCATCGATCAGGTAAATGCGGTCAGGCCAGCCGGTGTAGGCTTTTTCCGTGGTGTTATCGAAGCCATCAATCACCGCAGGAAACTTGATTCCCAGCTTGCGAACGCAACTTCCGGCGAGCAGCGCGCGTTCCTCTTCATCCTTCGGACTGGCAAAAACCACCTTGTCCTTGACATTGCTCTCCATTTGCCAGACATCGCTGGGGTGAGCTTCGAGAATGTACACGGCGTAGAAGGAAACGCGGCCGTTGTACTGGTCGTAAAGCTTGTTGAGAGCGGGAACCTCCCGCCGAAATGGCGGTCAGGTGTAGCTGCCGAACACCAACACCACCGGCTGCTGAGCGGTGAGCGCCGAGAGTTGCACCCGGCCGCTCTTGTCCTGCTTCATCAAAGAAAAATCGGGGGCTGGATCGCCGATCTTCAGATTTCCGGCGCGGGCATGGGTCCATAAGGTTTCGAAGGGAAAAAGCAGAAACGGCACCGGCCCCGGCATTTTGGACATCACTTTCCCGAAAGTTTCCGGGGGCTGGCGCATGGACCACCAGATGAACGAGGCGAAGCCAACGTAGAGCAGCAGCACGAATGCCAGCACGCGCAACAACAACTTTCGACGGGCAGGGCTCAGCGCCATCCTCATAGGTGCGGTCGAGAATAGCAGAGCTGCAACGATTTCAAATTCCTTAAAAGTACTAGGCGGAACGCAAAAAGCGGCTGGGGAGGCTGCTCCGGGAGCCCTCCCCCGGTAGCAACTGTTTGAAAACAGGCCTCCCCCCGACCATGCCGGAGCCTTCTAACCCACCGCAAGCGACTGAATACTAGGCAGTTGCAGTTCCTTGCACAGTGAAAGTGCCGTTGCCGACAGCCAACCGGCAAAGCGGTTCTTTCATCCTATGCCGACATCGCAGGAGAGTTGATCTTCCATGCACCTAACTTCCAGGCTGTGCCTCGTAGCTTGCACCGTAGCGAGCGCATTATTTCTCTCCAGTTGCCAGGGACTGCGCGCCCCCTCCGACAACGGAGGCGGGGGCGGCGGGGGGTCACAAACCTTCACCGTCACTGTGACGCCGGCCGGCGGCGGCAGTGGCACCATCACCAGCAGTCCCACCGGCATCAGTTGCGGCACCACCTGCAGCGGAACCTTCGATTCGGGAACCAGCATTACACTGACGGCCACTCCGGCTTCGGACTCCAGCTTTGCCGGCTGGGGCGGCGCCTGCTCCGGAAGCACCGCCTGCACCATTACAGTGACGGCAAACTCCGACGTGACCGCGACCTTCGGCGGCAGCCTGCAAAGCGTGAAACACATCATCTTCATGGCCCAGGAAAATGAAGGCTTCCTGCGCTATTTCGGCAAGCTGAACGATTATCGGGCCGGCCTGGGTCTCTCCACTGAAGTCGATGGCTGGACCGCCGACGACTCGAATGTCAGCAATGACGGCACGACCACCTTCACACCGTTCCACATGACCAGCATGTGCGTGGAAAATCCCAGCCCTTCGTGGAACGAGGCGCATCGCAGCTACAACGAGCTGAACCCCAACTCGGCCAATGCCAAGCTCGATGGTTTTGCCTACGCCGCCGGCCATGACGCCCAGGGTTTGGGACTGACCGACGTTCAAGGGCAGCGCGTGATGAGTTACTACACCGACCAGGATCTGCCCTACTACTACTTCATGGCGACGAACTTCGCCACTTCCGATCGCTGGTTCCACCCGGTGATGTCGAGAACTCCTCCCAACCGTATGTACATGATGTCAGGAACCTCGGCTGGTCATGTCTATGGCCTGAAACCCGGCGATCCCAACCTGACCAACAAGACGATCTTCCAGTTGGCCGACGAGCATGGCCTGACTTGGAAGGTATATGTCTCCGCTCCGGACCCGACGCCGATTGCCGGCAGTACCTTTTCCATGTTCCAGTACGCCCATACGCACCTGGACAATATCGTCCCGCTCTCGCAGTTCCAGACTGACCTGGACAACGGAACGCTGCCCGACATCGCTTACGTCGAGGCGGGATACAGCACGGGAAAAGACGAACACCCGACCGAAGGAGACCAGAACCCGGGAGGAAGCGTTCAGGGTGGCTCGAATTTCGTCGCCACCTACGTGATCAACCCGCTGATGCAGAGTTCATCCTGGAAGGATTCGGTTTTCATCCTGACCTGGGACGAATCCGGCGGCTTCTACGACCACGTCGCTCCACAGCCCGCAGTGAGTCCCGATGGCATCCCGCCGTCGGACCTGGCGCCCACCGACATCTGCACTACGGTGGGGGCGAGCCCGACCTGCGATTTCACCGTGACGGGCTACAGAATCCCGATGATTGTGATCTCTCCCTTTGCCAAGAAGAATTATGTTTCCCATACGGTGATGGATTCCACCGCGATTCTGAAGTTCATCGAGACCCGCTTCAACCTTCCCAGCCTTACGGCGCGGGATGGGGCACAGCCGGACATGACCGAGTTCTTCGATTTCGTGGACGCGCCATGGCTGACGCCGCCGACTCCTCCTGCACAGCCGACGAACGGACCTTGCTATGCGGACCATTTACCTTAGTTAGTGGCTGGTGGCCGGTGGCTAGTTTGGGGCGGACGGCTTCGTTTTCACGGGAAGTTTCTGGATTTGAGTCAAAGAGACCGGGCTAGCCACCCGGCCTTTTTTATTTCTGGCAAGCACGGCGAGTGCGGGTCGGGTATATTTTCTTGCGCAGTGGTTCGAACCATCCGAGCACGCCTTACTGGAAAGAACGCTCTATCGGAAATAGCGAATGCCTAACGCCGCAAAGTCGGTTGCTTCCCCACGCGCGGTCAACATTGAAGACTTGCGACGATTGGCGCAGCGCCGGCTTCCCCGAGTGGTTTTTGGATATCTGGATGGCGGTGCCGGCGGTGAAGTCACGCTACGGGAAAATTGCAGCGCCTTTGCCGATGTCACCTTCCGTCCGCGCCATGCCGTCGCGGTCCCCAGCTGCAGCATGCGCACCTCGGTTCTCGGCCTCGACCTGTCATTTCCCGGCATCCTGGCACCGGTAGGCTATAGCCGTCTGATGCATCCCGATGGAGAAGTTGGCGCGGCCCGCGCCGCGGGTGCGGCGGGCACCGCGTACATTCTCTCCACCATATCCGGGTATCCACTGGAGGCGGTAAAGGCGGCCTCGAAGGGGCCTGTGCTGTTTCAGTTGTATCTCATGGGCGGGCGCGCTGCGGCTGAAGGGGTCATCGAGCGAGCTCGCGCCGCAGCCTGTGCTGCGCTAGTGGTCACGATTGATACTGCCGTCGCCGGCATGCGCGAGCGCGACTTCCGTTACGGCATGAAAGAGCTGATGGGCGGAAGCCTGGCGTCGAAAGCGCCATTTCTGCCGCAGTTCGTGACCCACCCGCGTTGGGTCTCGCGTTTTCTGCTCGACGGCGGCATTCCCGCCCTGCCCAACGTGGTGATTCCCGGGCAAGGCCCCATGCCATTGGTGGATGTTGCCGCTGCCCTGGCCCAGGCGGCGGTCACCTGGGACGACTTTCGCTGGATTCGCGAAGCCTGGAGAGGCCCGATCGTGGTCAAGGGCGTGCTCACCGGTGACGATGCCCGGCGATCCATCGACCAAGGCGCAGCCGCGGTGGTGGTGTCGAACCATGGTGGACGCCAGCTTGATTGCGTATCGGCCTCGCTACGAGCCCTGCCGGAAGTGGTAAAGGCGGTAAATGGCCAGGCAGAAGTTCTGATGGACGGCGGCATTCGCCGGGGCACCGACATTCTCAAAGCAGTGTGCCTGGGAGCGAAAGCGGTCTTGTTCGGCCGCGCCTATGCGTACGGACTTTCGGCAGCGGGAGAAGCGGGGGCAGCACGCGCCATCGAAATCCTGCGTACCGATGTGGAGCGCGGCCTGATTCTCTTAGGATGCCCATCCGTGCAAAATCTGGATCGTTCCTATGTAGATGTAAAAGGCGGATGGGCCTAAGGCCAACTTTCTCCTTGTTGTCGTTCCGGGCCAAGCGGGGAATCTGCTCTCCGGGGCCTCGGCATGTCTCCTACTCCGCGATCAGCAGATTCTCTGCGAACGGCCACTCGTGATCGATCCATTGCGAATCCAGTCGGAAGCCCGCCGCCTGGGTAATCGTGATCAATTCATTCTGCGAATACTTGTGGCTGCTCTCGGTCCAGATGGTTTCGTGGCTCTCGAAGGTAACGGAGAGTTCAGCCGAAGCAATGGTGACGGTTTGCCGCCGCAGTGAGCGCAAGTGCATTTCCATGCTGCGCGATTCCCGGTTGAAGCGGGCTTCATGCGCGAAATCCTCCAAAACAAAGTCGGCTTCCAGTTCGCGGTTGATGCGGGCCAGCAGGTTTAGATTGAAAGCCGCGGTCACGCCGACCGGATCGTCATACGCCGCCAGAAGCTGGGCGACAGGTTTGTCGAGGTCGGTGCCCAGAAGCAGCGAATCTCCGGGCGCCAGAACCCGCCGCACATCGCGCAGAAACTTAATATCCGCGGGACGGTCGAAGTTCCCGATGGTGCTTCCCAGAAACAGCACCATCAGGTGTTCGCCTGGTTCGCGGCGAGAGGCTACTTCGCGCAACCCGTCGAGATATTCGCGCTCCAGTCCAACGATGCTTACCGCGTCGAGATCTCTGAGTTCGCGCTCGCACATGGCGAGGGCCGCAGCCGAAATTTCGATTGGGCAATACGATGTGGGCTGGCGCTCTCCCAGAGCCTCCAGAATGCAGCGCGTCTTCTTTCCGCTGCCGCTTCCGAGTTCGGCGACTACTACCGATTCCGGAAGACGCAGCACGATGTCATAAGCGTGACGCCGCAGAAGCCGCTCGTCCGCGCGGGTGAGCCCGTATTCCGGAAGCAGGCAGATCACTTCGAAGAGCGCCGAACCGACGTCGTCGTACAGATATTTCGAGGGCAGTTCCTTTTGCCCGGGCAGCGTCAGTCCGGCACGGACATCGGCGGCAAACTGGTAAGCAGGATTCGAGGCAATCGCGTGGGTGAGCATGGGACTCCTTAGATGGCGTTAGCTGCTCACGCAGCGAAATCCTGCATATACATACTGATAGTGCGGCTGAAACCAGTTTCGGAAAGAACGGCGCAGCATGCTGGCGGCAGTGCGTGCCGAGCCTCCTTTCATCACGTAGTGCTGCCCGTCGAAGAAATTGGCGGAGTACCCGGCATAGAAGGGAAATGGCTCAAATCCGCGGAAAGGAGCAAACACCGTGGAAGTCCATTCCCATCCATTGCCCAGCAGATCGGACACTCCGAAGGCACTGTCGCCCTGGAGAAACGCCGCGACCGGCGTGGGATTCCAGCGCTGAAAATCGAAATTTCCCAACTCAGCGCAAGGCGGATCACTTCCCCACGGAAAGGCCCGCTCCGATCCGTCAGGAGTTCCGTATGCGGCGCGATGCCACTGCGCTTCAGTAGGCAGCGATTTGCCTGCCCAACGCGCATACGCATTGGCCTCGGCATGGCTGACATACACCGGCCACTCCAGCGGCAGAGGACGCTCATCGAACATGGTCCGGTAGAGCCAGGCATTCGCTCGCCGCCGCCAAAAGATAGGATGAGCAACTTTGTTTTTAGTCTTCCACTTCCAGTCCGCTTCCCGCCAATACTCAGAATTGTCGTATCCGCCTGCCGCGATGAAGTCGAGATACTGCCGGTTGGTGACCTCGTACTTATCAATCGCGTATGCCGGCACGTACACTCTCTCGGATTTGTACTCGTTGTCCCAGCCAAAGCTTGCAGTATCGTTGTGCGAGATTCCCAGCGTTGCAGAACCTTCTGGAATGTCGATCATGACCGGCACCGATACGGAGACAGCGAGGTCAGATTCAGGGGATCGATGCCGCTTTCGCCCGAGCGGAAATTGATGGAGCATGTAGGCCAGCGTTTCCGCGTGCATCAGCCGGTGCTCAATGGCGATGTTGAGCAACAAGT
Organism: Terriglobia bacterium; assembly: GCA_963798155.1. Taxonomy (GTDB): domain Bacteria; phylum Acidobacteriota; class Terriglobia; order Terriglobales; family Acidobacteriaceae; genus CAWCSH01. Next base: position 24,279 of record CAWCSH010000018.1, on the reverse strand, counting down.
CCAAAGGAAATTCCCGACGGACGTCTGGCATCGCCGGCGACGACAACGCCGCTTCCAGACTGCCGTCAATACTCTCCCGGATCCGCGCCACGTAGCGTCGAACCTCGGCCACGGAAGGCCAGTTTGCGGGCTGATCCGACGGTAATCCTCCGCCGACCGGATCGATACCGAAGGCGAACAAGTGGTCGAACTCGGGATGAAAGGGCTTCAGGTCGAGAGCCCGCTCGCGCAGCAGGTTCCAATCGAAAGCTTCGAGGTGTCCCACATAGAAGATGACGCGGTGACGTTCTGCAATCGGCCGATCGTACAGCGATGCTTCGGGCAAAAGTTCAAACAATTCGTCGCTGCGCCGGCGTGCTACGGCTAAGCGCTCGAGAATCTGATCACTGACGTCGGGAGTAGCCTGGGTTGCAAGCATCGATATCCGTCCAGAAACAAGGATTGCGTCTTCGCGGCGCTGGTTTGGGTATAGGCATTGGACGCACTTCTCCGGCTATCGGATGTTTCCTTTTTTGTCTTTTGGAGACATTCGGCCCGGAGGGTTAAGAGCTATTCGGAATCGAGTCCGGCGCGGCGCAGCATGTTTCGGATGGCGCGTTCGCCGCCAGCTCCATGCTGGGTTGCGGCGATATTGCCGTCACGGTCGATCACCACGTAGATGGGATATTGCGTTGCTTCGTACATCGCGGCCAGATTGGTGTCAGGGGTCAGCACGATGCGGCAGGACCGGGGATGCTCGTCCAGATATTTCTTCACCGTCTTCTTCGATTCGGCGACGTCCACTGCGAGGACCACCAGACCCTTGTCGGCGAACTGCTTGTCCATGGCATCGACATAGCCTTCTTCGCCGCGGCAGTAGGGGCACCAGGTGGTCCAGAACTCAAGCAAGACTACTTTGCCTTTCACTGAGGCGTTGTTGAAGTTCTCTCCGGTGAGGGTCTTGGCGTGGAAACGCGGGGCGGGCTCAGCAGCGTCGTCATCGCCCGACGCGGCGAAGGCAGCCATCGCAGCGCAAAGCGCCAGCCCGGCCAGCACGTATCGAATGTTGCGAGCCACCATCGGCGGCGAACTATATCACAGCTTATGCCGGTTTCCAATCTGACTTAGTAAGTAGGACGAGCTGACGCGGGCAGTTACTTTCCCTTGTGGTTTTCTTTGTGGTTGCGCGCCGCATCGCGATCCTGCAGGGCCATCATCACGACGCGCAACATCTCGTCCCAGGGGGCGGGTTTGCCGGTGAAGATCTCGAACTGGCGCGCGGCCTGGTGGACGAACATCTCGACCCCGGGGATTACCTGCGCCCCTTGCGCCTTCGCCATTTTGATCAGCCGGGTTTCCGCGGGATCGTAGATCATGTCGAAAACATAACGCGCTTTGATCTCATTCTCATTCAACGGCGACTCGCGCGTGTTCCCCATGCCCACCGGGGTGGCGTTGATGATCACGTCGAACGAGAGCTTCTTCAGGTCGGGACGTTTTACCGTCCGCGCCCTGGCCTGGCGAGCAAGCTTCTGCGCCGGAGCCGCACTGCGGTTCAGGATGTACACCTCGCAGCCCCGCTCCTTCAGTCCAAATACCGCGGCCCGGGCCGCGCCCCCTGCGCCGAGCACCAGTATCCGCGCATTCTCCAGCGTAGATAAGCGCTGTTCCAGCGGCCGGATGATTCCGGCGATGTCGGTGTTGAAGCCATAGAGCTTCCCGTCCTGCGCCCGCACCACCGTGTTGCAGGCGCCAATCTTGGTGGTATGCGAGTCCGTATTGTCGAGGTACTGAAGGATGGACTCTTTATACGGCATCGTGACCGAGAGCCCGTGAATCGGGATATCGCGCACGCAGGCCAGCAAATCTTTCAACGTCTTGGCGTGCAGAGCGACATAGACTCCGTTGACATTCTCCCGCCGCAAGGCCGCGTTCATGATGGCCGGAGACAGCGAGTGCGACACCGGGTCTCCTACCACTCCGTACACCCGCGTGGCGGCATCCACCTGCTCGATGCGATAGATGTTGCGCAATTCCTGCCCGGTCACCTGCCCGGGCGCGGTCTTCTCATCCGGCGTCACGGCCGCGAAAGTAAACGCGCTTCCGGCCCGTAACCCTAACACCCGGCTGATGATGCCCTGCTCGCCCATGCACATGCCCACCAGCGAGTGGGTGTCCCCATGTTTCTCCAGGAACTTCATCATGGTCACGTTGTCGTAGAGCGAGGTGGCTGTGGTGGCGATCTTGTAGAAGTCAGCCGGAATCGCTGACATCTTCTGCAAAGTCTCTTCCAGCTTCTTGGTGGCCCGGAAGTCATGAAACGAAAGGATCAGGGCGGCTCGGGTTCTCAGCCGCTCCAGCTGCGCCGGCTTGAGCCGCGCCGCGCTCTGCTGCTCAAGGTCAATCAATTGGCATCCGGCCGCAGCGGCTTTGCTCAGGATGTCGAACTGCGCGGCCACTGTGCCCCGAAACTTGCCCCCTGCGGCCGTCCGGCGGCAGGTAGCGATCACGGCCACATGGGGATGGTAGTCGGTAAAGTGCTTGAGCCTGGCGAGCGCCAGGGCAGGACGGGCAAGGTAGTCTAACCGGAACTCCAGAAAGGTGTTATCCCGAACCAGGGCCTCAGCTTTTTCCACAAGCTGGGCAGGATCGGAGGCGGTGACCGCCACGCACACTCGCGGCAACCGCAGAGGCAGCATCCGCGAAAGGTAGCTATTGGTAGCTGTCATTCGTATTGAAGGGTCGGGCGCGATATTACAGGCGCGTAATTGCAGATGCAACAAGGGATTATGAGCCAGACCCAACTTTAAAACGATTATAAGACGGCCCGGCAGTGGGGGATGCTACACCGCCGTAACCTTGACCGTCCCTTACCCGCTTGTTACTGTCGGCGTGAAAACCTTTCATTTCCAGCAATTTAACCGGGAGTGGGCGGCTGAAAGCGGCTCCACCTGAGAGGTAACATGAAGAAAACAGTAGTGTTGATGGCACTTTTGTTGTCTGTTGCGGCCTACGCCCAACAGGACGACGCAGCTCCCGCCGACCAGTCGGGTCCACAGGGAACTCTGCTCACCACCAACGGTTTCCCCTTCGAGCGGGTGCAGACGCCCACCAATAGCGACCTGTACTGCGCCGGGTTTATCACCCCGCAGCGGGAGCCGAACGCTAACTACGTTGCTGGCGGGCTGGAAACTCCCAACACCACCAAGTACTCCAACGGCGAGCTGGTGTACCTGGCGGGAACCGGCTACCAGGCCGGGCAGCGCTACAGCATCCTGCGCGAACTGCAGGACGTGAACGAGTATGAGCTGTTCAAAGGGCAACACGCTCTGCTCAAGACCATGGGACAGCCTTATGCCGAGCTGGCGCGGGTGCGGATAGTCGATACCCGGCAGAAGTCGGCCATCGCTGAAATCGAGTTCAGCTGTGATCCGGTCAACCCTGGCGATATTGCAGTGCCATACGTCGAGAAGCCGGCGATTTCGTTCCGCCCGGCTCTGCGCTTCGACCGCTTTGCCCCTGCGAACAGCAAGGCCAGCGGACGCATCGTCATGGCCAAGGACTTCGACTCTCAGCTGGGAACCGGCATGAAGGTGTACCTGAACGTCGGCTCCAGCCAGGGAATTAAAGCCGGAGACTATTTCCGCGCTGTGCGCTCTTACTCGGCGGACCTGAACGATCCGGTAGATTCGCTCTCCTTCAAGGCTTCGACGGCCGAAGACACCCAGAAATATCCGCCTTCAGTGGAAGCCAAAATGTTCACCCGCACCAAGGGGCCGGCTATCCATGTAGCTGACCTGCCACGGCGTGCGGTCGGAGAGATCGTGGTATTGAGCACCACTTCCACAACTGCCACCGGCATGATTGTCTTCGCCTTGGAAGACGTGCACGTAGGCGATGTGGTGGAACTCGACCAGCAACAGTAAGCTCTACGAAATCGGCAGTTTGCGGGGAGGATTCATCCTCCCCGCTATTTTTTTGGAGAGCAGCTACTGGACGGAGGTGACCTCGCCTGAGAGTTGCATCACGAAATCGCAATCTCCGGAAGCAGAGCAAGTGAGGGTACCCCGGCGAAGGATGCGGGCAGGCTTTTCGTCAGGAAACCTCTGTTCAAATTTCGCCGTCTTCAGCGATTCCCCGGCGGCTTTCAGGGCCTCGTCGCCGCTGATCCATTTCACATCTTCCACCACCGATCCGGTGCCGCTCGAAGCCAGCAGCACAAAGAAATCGGCGGTGCCCGCGCCTTTGGCCACCTTGCCCAGCTTCACGGTCCGCAACTGCATTATGCCGTCTTTGTTTTGCTGAACCAACTTCGACGCCGCATCAGAACTGCCCTCCAGGGCCATCAGGTGTTCGGTTGACTCGGGAATGGGATGAGAGCCGTTTGCGGCGAGCGCAAAGAGGTGGGCTGCGTCATCTTTCCGGCCCATCTTCTGGTAGATCTGTCCCAGGTGATCGCCCACTTCGCCATGGCCGCTGACGGTCCATGCAGCTTTCACGTATTGTTCGGCTTTCTCCATGTTGCCGCGCGCGAAATACACCCAACCCAGGGTGTCCCAGTAGGCTGCCAGAGATTCGGTGATGCCCGGCCCCTGCATGGTGAGCTGCGCCAGGTTCAAATTGCGGGAAGCCGCTGCGGTCGAAGCCACCGCTGATTCCGCATACTGCTGGGCGAGATCGAGCTTGGCGTTCTTCTTCGTGAGCTCAAAGGCGATGTTGTTCCAGGTGATGGGCGAGGCCGAGATCTGGACAGCTTTTTCGAAAGCGGCCTGCGCCTTGTCGTTCTCTCCGGTGTTCAGGTACGCAGTGCCCAGGGTCACCTGCAACTCTGCATCATCGAGGCGGAGCGATGTAGCTTTCTCCAGCTCAGGGACGGCCTCCGCATATTTGTGCTGCTGGATGTAGGTCGCGCCCAGATTGGCATGGGCCCACTTATCCAGGGGGTTCATCTCGATCTGCTTCTGAAACGCCGAGACGGCCTCGTCGTACTTCTGCTGCTGCAAGTAGGCCAGCCCAAGATTATTGAACGCGTACTGGTCGTAGGGATTGATTTCGATCTGCTTCTTGTAGGCTGCGATGGCAGGGTCGTACTGGCGGTCGCTGAAGTACGCCCTGCCCAGATTGTTCCATGCAGATTTGTGTTTGGGCTCGAGTTCAACCGCCTTCTTCAGCAACTCCACAGCGAGTTTGTAGTCGCTGTTACGCATGGCATCAACGCCTTTATCGTTCAACTCGTCCGCGGTCAGCCCAGGAGGAGGTCCGCTGGCCATCGCAGTGCTTTCCAGGCCAACCGTCTGCGCTACGTCGGCGGTGAGGGACTGCTCGAATGACCGGTAGTCGCCGGCGCGCGACTGCGGCAGCTCGCGCTCGCGCAGCACCATCTTCCGGTCGGCGGTGAGTACGTGTCCGTTCAGCTGGTAGCTGGCCTGGTACTCCGCATAGTCGCGCTTCACCGAAAACGACACCGGACTACGCAGCGTGTACTTCTCTGGAAAAGTCAGCTTGAGATGGTAGAGCTGCTCGCCGGGCGCTCCCAGCTTGATCGGATCAGTAGCAGAGTCGTCGTCATCCGGGGCCGGCGGAAGGTCCATGCCGGAGAAGGGCAGCGCCAGCTGAATCTTCTTCTGCGTCCAATCCAGATAGTCGCTGCTGGAAATCTTGTAGGTGAACTCGAATGGCTTGGTGGTTTCTCCCGGATCACCGGCATGAATCTCTGCCACCTTACCCCGCATCCCGCCGGATGCGCTGATGCTCTCCGCCAGCTGCTTCCAGCGGGCGTTGGGAACCCGGCGGAAAATGGTCCGCATCAGCAGCTCCGCATCGCCGCGGCTGGTGAAATGGACCGTCGCCTCCAGCTTGCCCGAATCATTGACTGTGCCTTCGATGTCTTCGACCTGCAAGCTCGGCATGGGAGGATTGGCAGGTGTCTCCTCGAGATGAGGCGTACCCGAAGCCGGAATCACCAGCGCCTGCTTCTTGCGCAGATTGAAGGAAAGCAGGCGGAAGGGCGCGATCTCGGTTGTCGTGTCCATCCATACTTCGTCATTCGGCAGCGGAACCATGGTGATCACATGGTCGAACTGATAGGGCGAGGGAAGGTCCGGATCGAGCTTGCGGCTGGAGTTGATCAGCGCCGAAGAGGCATGGAACCCTTCGGCCTCCAGCAACGAAGCCAGCAGAGTGTGCTTGTCTTTGCAGTCGCCATACTGGTTGTGCAGAACGCTTTCGGCGGCATGCGGCTGGTAGCGGCCTACTCCAAACGACAGGCTGACGTAGCGGAAGTTCTTGGCAACGTAGTCATACAGCGCCTGAATCTTCTCCAGATCGGTGGTCTTGCCGGCGGTGAGTTCGGCGGCCTTGGCGCGAATCTCTGGAGTGGGCTGTCTCCGGTCCTTCTCCAGGCCGGCATACCACTCGCCCATTTCGGCCCAACTGGTGAAGGTCGTCATCTGTACCGCGGGAGGTTCCGGCTCGCTGGGCTTCTTCTTTTTCTTCTTGTCCTTGTCGTCGTCGCTCTTGTCCTCGTCATCCTCCAGGTGCGCGCTCTTCCAGCGGTAAATCTTCCGGCCGTTCTCTTCGGAAATCACCGGATCCTTGCCGGTTGCGGTCTTTAGCTTCACGTTGCGACCGCTGGGAATGTTGAGCTCAAGTTCTTCATCGAGCACGATTCCGTGCTTGGCAAAGTCGTATTGCATCCAGAATTGTCCGGGAGCGAGCGGCTTATTCATCACCGTCTCGATCTGGTATTCGAGGACTTCTCCCGGCCGCAACGCCGGCACAGTGATGTGCTTCTGGCGGTAGTCGGTATAAACCGGGGCTTCCTGGGCCATCGGGGAACTCAAATCCTGCACCGCATCGGCGGGCGCGGTCACGATGCTGCCATCGGCTTTGTGCACCCGGACATACGAAATCTGGACCTGCTCGTTCTCGGAGTTGTAGCCGATCACCACCTGTCCCCACTGCTGCACTCCGGCTTCACTCTGCACCTTGATGCGCGCATAGATTTCGCGCGTTCCGGTGCCGTCATTCTCGAAGCGATAGCTGGTGCGGCTCACTTCCACCACGAAGCTTTGGGAAGAGTAGTCCGCCTTGTCGGTCGGCTTGCCGCTGGGGCCAGCCTCGGGAGACTGGGCTGAAAGGGCCGGGGAACAGCAAAGGAAGACCAGGAGGAACCACCGGAGATAGCGCATAAGGCTGGCGGGTTCTTGTATCCCAAAAACGAGTCGAGTGCAAGTAAACTCTGCTACGCCGGTTGCCCAGCTGAGTTCCGGGCGGAACTCAGCTGTCCCGTTAAGTAGCAGACGCGGTGGAGCTTAACGCGCTCCCAGCGATTTCTCCACAAAATTCGACTCGTCCGATTTCATCTTCTTGAGGCTGTCGTTCGGCAAATAGACCATGTGGCCGGCTTCATAAGTGGCGAACGAAATGTTCTGGTGGAACTTATCCCCAAGATCCAGATGGTCCATGGTGTAGTTAGCGGCAAAATAAGGCGTGGCCAGATCGTAATATCCCTCCATGACCAGCACTTTCATGTAAGGATTCTTCACCACCGCCTCACGCAGCGCCGTGGCAGTATCAGGGAAGCCTTCGATGCTCGATCCCCAGTCCCACTTGTCAAAGCCGCTCTCTTCGGCAAACACGTAGTAAGGCATATCGGTCTTGTAGCCGAGTTCAGTGCGCACGTAGTTGTTGAACACCGAAGTGTACGGAGGCAGGATCGCCGGCTCGGTAGGATCGTAGAAACGTGGTATCGAGCAATCCCTGGGGATCAGGTCCGGTGAAGCGTCCATCCAGGCGCCCGACGCGCAGCTTCTGGTCGATCAGCAACTCGTGAGTGAACTTGGGCACGTTTACCCGCAGATTGGCCTCATCAATGAATTGCTTGGTCAGCCCGGTGTATCTCGCCATCTGGTCGATCACCGTCTGGCGCTCCTGGGCCGAGAGCGCATCTCCCTTGGCCAGAGCCTGGGCATAGTCGGTGTTCGCCCAGTGCTCGGCTTCCTCGCGGGCTTTATTCATATCCTGGGCCAGGTCAGCGGGAAGTTTGTGATGGTAGCCGGCAACCATGGTGTAGGTAGGGATCAGGAAGATATAGGGCTGGTCGTTGGTCTTATTGTCTTCCAGAGTCTGAAAGTTCAGCACGGTGGAAAGTAAAGTGATGCCGTTGAATGCGATGCCATGTTGCGCAAGGTAGCCGGAAACTCCCGCCGCCCGGGTGGTGCCGTAGCTCTCGCCGAACATGAACAGCGGAGAAGTCCAGCGGTCATAGCGAGTAAGGTAGAGCCGGATGAACTCGCTGAACGACTGGATATCGCCCTTCACTCCCCAGAATTTCTTCGACAGCTCGGAATTTTCCGCCCGGCTGAAACCGGTGCCCATCGCGTCCACGAATACCAGGTCACTGCGGTCGAGCATGGTGTAAGGATTGTCTTCCACGCGATATGGCGGAGCCGGCATCATGCCGTCCGGCTGCAGCACTACCCGCCTGGGGCCCAGCGCGCCCATGTGCAGCCACACCGTCGCCGAACCGGGGCCGCCATTGAAAGCGAAGGTCAGAGGACGCGTATTTGCCTCCTGTCCATCAAGCGTGTAGGCCACGAAAAACATTTCGGCTTCAATCTTGCCATCTGCCCGCTTGATGGGAAGGCGGCCGGTGGTGGCGGTGTACTTGAGAATCTTTCCGTTCACCGTCGTCTGATGATGAGTGACGATGGGGGCCACTTCGCTGACGTCGAAGTGTTCCTCTTTGCTCTTGTCGCCTTCTTTACCGGCATCCGGCCGGTGCTCATCGGGAGCCGTGCTCGCCGGCTCCGGCGGCTTCACCACCGGAGGCGGAACATTCTTCTGTTCCGCAGTGGCAGCCGCTTGCGGTTCAGTCTTGCTCTTTTTTGTTTTCGCCGCTTTGGACGAATCTGAAGTCTGGGCGGCAGCGGGCAGCAACAAAGCCATGAGAACAGCGACGGCCGGCAGGAAACGCATGATTTTCTCCAGGTGAATCGCGCCACGATATTTGCGGGAAATTGGCAGACCGAAATTATAACCAAACAAAGAAGGGAGCGGCACGGATGATCGCGCCATGCGACGGCGACGGGCGTGAACCAGTCCAGCGATTGCTAAGCCCGCAATTGCTAAGATGGAGGAGTGCCGACCAAGGCCCGATCCAAACCCAAGCTAACCATCCTTCAAGCTGAGCCGCTCTCAAAGCTGCCCTGGCTCATCCATGGCTTCAGCACGCGGATTGGCGGGTTCCTCACGTCCCTATGGCGGCAAAGCGCTTAACCTGGGATTCACCAAGCACGATTCGCGCGCCGCGGTGGAGCGCAATCGGGAGGCATTTCTGGCGAAGCTGGGCGCCGGCGGGAAGAACGGCCTGGCCGCTCGTTACCCTGCGCCAGATTCATTCCGATCTGATTCATTGCGTTAGCGATACTCCGAAGGAAGCATCTGGCGGGAGATGGCCTGATTACCCGGACTCCCGGCCTGTCGCTCGCCATCCAGACCGCCGATTGTCTGCCTGTCATTCTGGTGGATACAAAACGAAGGCGGTTGGTGTGTTTCATGCCGGCTGGCGCGGGACGGTGAAACGCATCGTGGAAAAAGGTGTGGGCGAGATGCGCCGCTATTTCGGCACGCTACCGCGCGACGTCCGGGCGGCCATCGGGCCGGGAATTCACAATTGCTGTTACGAAGTGGGAGAAGAGGTGCGCCAGCGCTTTCAGTCCCAATTTGCCTATGCCGATGAGCTCTTCCGCGAAGTGAAAGAATCGGACGCCGATCCGCGAGAAGTATCCCCTGCTGTTTCTGACCTCGCGGGCCCCCGGCCACAGCGAACTGCCGCAGAAGCTTTTCCTTGATTTGGTGGAGGCCAACCGCCGCCAGCTGATTGCCGCCGGAGTTGCCGCGAAAAACATCACCGCATCGCCGCTATGCACGGCCTGCCGAACCGATCTGTTGTTTTCCTATCGCGCCGAGAAAGGAGCCACCGGAAGGCTGATGGGAGCGGTGGGATCCGTCCAGCAAGCAGAGAACTTGCCGATCGGTTCGCTGATCTGAGATGCCTGTCAGGCAGCGATCACTGCACAGTAGGCGGCGCCGGGGCTGGAGCCGGCGGCGGCGCGGCCGGCTCGCCTTCGCCGGTTTCACCAAGTCCTTTAGTTCCTTGCTGGGCTTGAAGAACGGAATCTTCTTCGCCGGAACCTCGACGCGGTCTCCGGTCTTGGGATTGCGTCCCACCCGCGGCTTGCGCTGGCGGGTGCGGAAGCTGCCAAAGCCGCGAATTTCGATCTTGTCGCCGACGCGCAGCGAACGCACGATGCTGTCGAAGATGGTCTCGACGATCACTTCGCTGTCTTTGCGAGTCAGTTCCGCCAGCCGCGAGACTTCGTCGATGAGATCGGCTTTTGTCATATGCCCTGTGCTCCCTGATGGTTCTCCTCCGCGGTCATGTCTGCGGGGAGTGGAATCGAGTCCCCCGCCCCGAAGGTGGGTCTCCATAAACTTCTCAAATTTCAGGGGTTTTTTGCAAGTGGCAAATTCAGGACTTCGAACGCCGACGGACCTGAAACATCACCTGCCCGAGTCTCAGGATAACCGCGAGCCGACAACCGGCTGGCGAGGCGCTGCCAGCTACGGGCTGGCTGACGCATCTGAACCTCGGCTACTTCCAGAGATAGTAGAAGCCGACGTTCTGGTCCATGCAGCTTCTCCTGCGAGGCAGCCATTGCGAAACGTCGCCGAACAGCAGATCCAGCACGGTCTTGCGGTCTCTTTCGGGATGTACCAGCACCGGTTCGCCACTGATTCCAACCGATTTAGCGGTGTCATTCACTGCAGTCTGAAAGTCCCCGATTTCGTCGATCAGCTTCATGGTGAGGCCTGCTCGCCGGTCCAGACCTTGCCGTTGGCGATGGCGCGGATGTCCTCGACTTTGGCTTTGCGGCCCTCGGCGACCGCCTGGATGAACTGGCCATGCATGTTGTCGATCAGGCCCTGCAGGTATTGCTGCTCGGCGGGAGTCAGGTCGCGGGTCGGAGAGCCGGTATCTTTAAACTCACCGGCTTTCATGATGACTTCCTTCATCTTGGCCCAGCGCAGCAGGTCGCCATAGTTGACCCATTCGGCAATCACGCCGATGGAGCCCACCATGCTGCCATTGTCGGCATAAATCTTGTCGGCGGCTGAGGAGACGTAATATGCGCCGCTGGCTCCCACGGTCTCGATCGAGACCACAATTTTCTTTTTCTTCTCATCGCGGATGCGCTTGACCTCGCGGTAAATCTCTTCCGAGGCCGCCACTCCGCCGCCCGGCGAATTCACATGCAGGATGATGGCCTTGATGGAGTCATCCTCGTTGAACTTCTTCAGCTGCTGCACCACCGTGCCGGGATCCATGATGACGCCTTCGAGATCCACCACGCCGATCTTGTCTGCCGAAGCCGCCGAACGTGGCCTGCTCGTTGTTTCCGCTGCGCAGGGTGAAGTACACCAGCGTGAACACCGCCAGCACGAAGAGAAAGAAGGCTCCGCCGCCGATGACAATCCAGAGCCAGGTCCGAGAGCGCTTTTCGTCAGCCATACTGAACCCTAAGTTTAGCACCAGGGTAAAGCTTTAGGTGCCACAAGGCGGACGCCGGCGCCTTGCGGTGGGCGGGAAGGGCTAGTCCTAGTTTAGTCCAACCGGACCAGAAAAATGGCGCCCTCTGCGGTGCGCGTATCATGGGCGATCTCTTCGGCGCGCTTCTTGTCGTCCCCCGGCACCCGCACCCGCACCCACCAGTCACCGACCGGGCTGCTGAAGCGCAGGACTTTGGCGGTGTGGTAGCGGTGAGAGAGGTGGTCCACCATCTTGTCTGCGGCCGATTCGTGGTCGAATGCGCCGATCTGCACCGCCCAGCGGCCTCCCATGTCGAGAGGCGTGGGCGTGTACATCAACTCCACCCGGACCGGCGCCACTCCCGCGCGCCAGATATTAATTCTCTTGGCGGCGGCCAGCGAGAGATCGAGAATGCGCCCCGGAATAAACGGCCCGCGGTCCGTAATGCGGACCAGCGCAGAGTCACCGGTCTTCACGTTGGTCACCCGCACAATCGAGCCCAGCGGCAGAGTGCGATGCGCCGCGGTGAGCGCGTTCATGTCATAGACTTCGCCGTTCGAGCCGCGCCGGTTGTGATAGGGGGCCCCATACCAGCTGGCAAGTCCGGTTTCCGTCAGGATGGGTTTGGCGTCCGGCGGGAGCTGAATGTCTTCCTTCGCCTCGGGATTGGGAATCCGCCGGAAGTCCCTTTGCGCCTTCCGGCTTCTTCACTTTCGCCGAGGGAGTCGAGGGGACCTCAGTCTGCGGAGCTGTAATCGGCGGGGGTGGCGGAACGCTGGCCCGAGGAGTCTTATGGCCGCCGCAGCCGGTCAGAAACAGCACCCCGAGAATTGCGAAAGCTTGCCAGGGGATTCGACGCCGGAACCGCTCCCGGGCAACCTCGGTAAGAAACGGCGCAGCGGCAGGAAGAGGACGCTCACCGGCGATCCCGCTCTCTATTTCGGCGGCGATTGGGCGTGCTCCATATAGTCGGCCAGCTCGCTCAGCTTCTCCGACGCCACGCGCAGTGCCTTGGTCGAGTGCTGGCGAACGGCCGGAACCACTTCGTCGTTCAGATATTTGATGAACTCCGCCGTCTTCTCTTCCAGACGCTCGGTGGCTACTTCCACCTTGCGGTTGAAGTCGTGCATAGGACTCCCTCGGATTTAGGGGCGTAAGAACGTCCACTACGGATTGCGGATGCCAGGCCCGATTATTATTTCGTGGGCCTGCATCGCCGGTCAACTCACGGGCACCGCAGGCGATACTCCCAGACCACCCGATTTCAGAACCTGGGAAGCATCCCCGCCAATGCCCATCGCTGGAACCAGCTACGGTAGAATCTGCGCATGAGCTACGCTCGCCTTCGAATCGCACCCTTTCTGTTGTGCTCACTGCTGATCCTCGAAGGCTGCACTTTGTGGGGAGCCCATACTGCCCGCACGATCCCCGATGCGACTGGAGGGGAAAGCCTGGAGCGTGGCTTCTGGAATGATGTGAAGGCAAAACGCTGGGATGAAATCGAGAAACACATCTCCGCAACTTATATCGCCGAAGTGCCTTCCGGCCGGCTCGACCGGGCCACAGCCATGGCACGACTGCGGCAATTCCAACTGAATGACTTCTCCATCGGAGACGTTCAGACCGAGTGGAATTCCAACACAGTGGTAGTGAGCTATACCCTTGCCCTGCGCGGCACCGTCGCCGGACAGCCCCTTTCTGCGGAGCCGCAGCGCATCATGGGAGTGTGGCAGAAACAAAAAGCGGGCTGGATGGCAATCGCACATTCCGTGACCACAAACCGAACGCCGCAAACTGGAGCTCCAGCCGCAACACCTACTCCCCAGCCGTAACTAATTTGGAAGCCAAAGACTCTGGATTCCTGCCTAATCCCTCCGCCTAGTGCCAGCGCGAGGTGAAGTTGGTCTGCACGCTACCCTTGTTGAATTCCGAGGCCCAGCTGACGTCCGAATCGGTGACCGGCGAATTGAGCGGCTCGGCCATCACCATGTAGCTATCCGCTGGCAGTCCCGTGATGGTGTAGGACCCGTCGGGCAAGGTGAGCGTGCCGATCGGGGTCTTGCGGACATTGGGAAATCCTCCCAGCGGGCTGGCCGAAGTTGTCGAATTGGCGAACACATGCGCCCCGAAAACCGCCGAGCCGTTCAGGGTTACTGATCCAGAAATCGAGCCGGTCAGTACATCCGGCGAACTCTTGGGATAGAGCGCGGAGATGCCGGCGACATCGTCATAGCTGAGAGTCTGCAGCTGGTCCGGCGCGATCGGATACATGGTTGCGCGCGTAATCGCGGAATGGTCGAGTCCGAAAAAATGCCCGATTTCGTGAGTCGCCACGGTTTGCATGTCCTGGCCGGTACCGCCGCCGGTGTCGAATTGCACTGCGGGATTGAAAGAGATTGTGGCCTGGATGATCTGCCCTACGAAGGTTGCGGTTCCCCCATGATTGTCGCTCTCGCCGGCGTGGTCCGCGGTAGTAGTAACGGTGACGGCAAGCGTTTCGCTGCCGCTGAACAGGCCGCTATCGTTACACACAAAGCAGATCAGGTTCACATTTCCGGGAGCATTCGACTGTTGGCTGACGGAGGAATCGGCGCCGCGGGTCACCGTAACATTCGTATTCGGGGCTGCGATCCAGGTGGCAAACGAGGCAGCCATCACCTGCGCCACGGTTTGACTGCCCGTGATCTTCGCGCCGCCAGTGTCAGGATTCAGGTTCCATTGCACCGGGAAGGCGCTCAGATCCCAACGGTTCGATTGCGGAGGCGTGCCGGTGAGCTCCGGCAGGAAAGGGAACGCCGGCACAACCAGGACCAAGGCAGCGGCGGACACCAATAGCGAGAAGCCGAGAACACGAACGCCGAGTTTCACGGTTGCACCGCTTTCTGCACCCGCGACTCTAACTGCTGCAACTTCATACCGGCACCTTGATAGGGAACCACTTCCTGCGAGCCTGCCTGGTAGGCGGACACGCGCGGCACTCCATTGCTGACCACCTGTTCGCCGGATTCATTGGTGCGAACCAGGAAATTGCCCTGCATCAGGCCGGTGACCTCCAGAGTGCCGTCAGGGGACTGGCTGGGCCGCAGAAACAACACTGCATGGTCGCCAGGATTCCACTGCCGCACCCCGGCAACCCGCTGGGTATAGCCTTCGGCTGAGCCGCCGATCTGCCTGACCACCACCATGTTGGGGGCTTGTCCCTTCAGCGATCGCATCACGTGAAATTTGGTGTAGGTAAAGATCAGAGTGTGCTGCTGGTTCCATTGCGACCAGCGCTCGGTCGCAGTACCTTCGATCACGTGAGAGGATTCGCGGGTCAACCGCTCTACTGAAACTGGAATGATGGTGGTGGCGCTCGCGAAACAGCCGGCGAGACACAACAGGAAAACCGCCCAGGGCTTGCTCACGGCACTACCTCGAGTCCGCCACTAAAAGTAGTGATGTCGTCCTTGCTATCGCGAAGGATGATAGTGCGTGCGCCCAGGGCGGCATTGGCGCCCACCGCGGCCGTAAATGCGATTCCTGGAGTGTTATCGGTGGCGGTGATCGACTGGATGTTGCTGATGGTGATATCGCTCGGCCCGGTCAGGCTCACCTGCATGTTGCCCGAGAGCCCGCTTCCAAACAGGAGGACGCTCCGGGTACTGCTGCGCGAGATCGTGGCTCCCGTGTCGAATGCTGATGCGCCGCTGAGCGAGGCAGCGACTCCAACCGATTCGGCGTTGGGAGTGGGGTTGGAGGCAGGGGAAGCGACTGCGATATTGACCGCGGAAGTGGTTGCACCTGCCGTCACCTGCACAGGATTTTGCGCGCTCACAGCGCCTCCGCCACCCGAGCCGCCGCCTCCGTTCGAGCCGCCACTCGAGGAACTGGAACCGCCCCCGCAGGCCACAAGCAATGACAAGGAAAATGGAACAAGGAACAAACCGTAACGCGTCTTACGCTGCAAGCGAAACCCCCGCCAATGCCGAAGTTAGATGCAATGCAGTGACGGCCAAGTTGCAGCCGAATCGGCACGGCGAAATGTCTGATTGCGGCAAATCGCTGGTCCCATGCCGGGTCCACGCATGGTCCTGCTCAGTCCGGCCGGCAAGCTCCAGGAATTCACAATTGGAATGGTGGAACGCTTCGCCTACAATCCACAAATCCTGTGAAAGCAATCTCGCCTGCATTTCTCGTGGACAAAAGCCGGTTTCGCGGCGACCTTCTGCACTGGTACCGGGGCAACCGCCGCGAGTTGCCATGGCGCCGGAACCACGATCCTTACCGGGTCTGGGTCTCAGAAATCATGCTGCAACAGACTCGCGTGGCCGCGGTGATCGATCATTACGAACGCTTTCTGAAACGGTTTCCGACTGTGGAGAAGCTTGCCGCAGCGCGCCAGAGTTCGGTACTCGCCGCCTGGAGCGGACTGGGTTATTACCGCCGCGCCCGTATGTTGCACACCGCCGCGAAGCAGATCGTGGCCGGCTGCGGCGGAAATTTTCCTGGCACGGCGGAACAACTGCGCAGACTTCCCGGTATCGGACGCTACACCGCCGCCGCCATCGCCAGCATTGCTTTTGGGCAAGCGGCAGCAGTCGTGGATGGCAATGTCGAACGAGTACTCACGCGGCTTCTGGGCCAGCCGCAATCCAAAGGCGCATTGTGGAAGACAGCCGAAGAACTACTCGCGGCGGAGTCTCCCGGAGATTTCAACCAGGCCATGATGGAATTGGGAGCCACCATCTGCCTGCCCAAAGCGCCGCTGTGTTTAGCGTGTCCGGTACAGATCTTTTGTAAGACTCGGGGGCATCTCGCCAGCCCCGGTAGCAGACCTCGGCAGAGGAAGCAACAAGTCTGTTTTGCGCTGAGCGGCCGGTCAAGTTCGGTATTTCTGGTGCAACGCGGGCGGCACGAGGCTCTGATGGCGGGCATGTGGGAGCTTCCGCAGACGCCGGTAAACGGCGCAGTGCCTCTGTTCCACGTGCGGCATTCCATCACGGTGACGGATTATGATGTGCTTGTGGTACGGATGGACGCGCCTGCGGGCGCGGGAGAGTGGATACCGGCGCAGCGGCTGGCGAAACTGCCTTTGACCGGGCTTGCCCGTAAGATTCTGATCAAAGCGGAGCTGATGTAGGCATCAGGTTTTAATCCCAGGAGGATGCAGTGGCGGCATTAACAACCGGAACGACCGCTCCAGATTTCGATCTGCCTTCGATCGACGACACAACTTTCTCGCTGAAAGAGGCTCTGGCGCTCGGTCCGGTGGTGCTGGCATTTTTCAAGATCTCGTGTCCAATCTGCCAGTTCACCTTCCCCTTCCTGCAGCGGATTTATGAGGCGTCCGGCGGCAAAGGTGTGACCATCGTGGGGGTTTCGCAGAACAACCGAAAGCACACTCAGCTCTTTCTCAAAGAATACGGGGTTACATTTCCGGTGCTGCTCGACGACACCATCACTTACCCGGTGTCGAACGCCTACGGACTCACCAACGTCCCCACCGTGTTCTGGATTGCGCAGGATGGTGAGATCGAAATTTCGAGCGTGGGTTGGGTGAAACAGGATATTGAAGACATCAACCGCATGGCCGCCGAGTCAGCAGGAAAGAAGATGCAGCCAGTCTTCCACCCCGACGAAGAGATTGCGGCCTTCCGCGCCGGTTGAGGCTCGAAAAATTAGCCCGCAGGTTGCGGGACACGGAAATACAGAACTGGAGTGGAAGACTCGAGCATGCGGAGAACGCACCACGCATTCCCCATAACGCGTTGAAGACCGGATTCCGTCCCTCTGCCTCGCGATCCGCTTCATTTCCCGTACAATATTCAGTTCGTGTTGCACTCAAACAAATTCAGGAGATCTCCCTGCATGCGGAAGAACTCGGCTTGGTTGTTGGTCCCGGTCTTATTGATTAGCGCTTCGTTGAGCCATGCTGCTGCCAGGAAGAAGACGGCTGCAGGGGCGCGAATGCCCTCCACCGCGATCTCCACCATGCAGAAGATTGATCCAGAGAACATCCGCGCCCATGTGAAATTTCTCGCCAGTGACCTGCTGGAAGGCCGCGGCACCGGGCAACGCGGCGGCGACATTGCCGCTGAGTACATTGCGACCGAGTTCTCGATCTTCGGGCTGACTCCCGCCGGCGCGAACGGCAGCTACATGCAAAAGGTGCCGATGGTCGGCATCACCACCATGCCCGAGACCACATTTTCACTTGTCTCCGCACAGGGCGCTTCGCGCGATCTGAAGCCACTCGATGACTACGTGGCAACTGACCAGACCCAGCAGCCGCAGTCCGATGTGGATGCCGGTATTGTCTTTGTCGGCTATGGCATCGAGGCTCCCGAGTACAAATGGGACGATTACAAGGGCGCTGACGTCAAAGGAAAAGTGCTGCTCATGCTGGTCAACGAACCGCCTTCCGACGACGTAAATTTCTTCAAAGGCAAAGCACTCACTTACTACGGGCGCTGGACCTACAAGTATGAAGAAGCTGCCCGCAAGGGCGCCGCCGGCGTCATTCTTGTTCACAAGACCGACATGGCGAGCTATCCCTGGGAGGTGGTGCGGAATTCTAACTCCGGCGAGAAGTCGTATCTCAAGCTGGATGGCACGCCGAAGCTGAAGGTCGCGTCATGGGTACAGCTGAATGTCGCGAAGCAGCTGGTGGCGGAGTCCGGGCTCGATCTTGACAAACTGATGGCCGACGCGCGCTCGCCCAACTTTCAGCCCGTAGCGTTACAGGCGAAGTTGAAGGCCCACATGGTGAGCAAGATTCGGCCATTCCAGTCGAACAACGTGATCGGCATTCTGCGCGGCTCGGACCGTCAACTGAACGACGAAGCCGTACTCTACACCGCTCATTACGACCACCTCGGCATTCGTCCTGACATGCCGGGAGACAACATCTACAACGGCGCCGACGACAACGCCACCGGCTGCGGCATCCTGATGGAGTTGGCCCGCGTGTTTGCCCTGGCACCGCAGAAGCCGAAGCGCTCCATTCTGTCCCCGCGGCAAAGCGCGTGCGCGCCTGATCCACACTGGCGCCGACCGACAGCCGCTGGCTCTAGTCCAAACAGCGGCGCGGTCCGCGTCGCCAGCACCGATGCGCCCCAGTTCGCCGTCCGTGTCCGTGAATGATTGAGATAGGCGTAAGGCCCGCCCTCCTCGAAGTCGGGAAATTCATCCGCATACGGGCTGTCGGTGATGAAATTCGCGATCGCATCGCCCGCGCCATCCAGCAGGCGGATGTCGCTGTCATCGGCGCACAGCAGGTCCGCATCGTCGTCACACGGCTCGACTTCCGCCGCATCGCCATTGCGCGTCGCGCGCGTCAGCCATCCGCCATAGCCGCGCGCCCGCAGCGACCAGGCGTCGCTCAACGTCCAGTCGCCGCTCACTCCGAGACGCTGATAGGAATTCTCCGTCGTATCCGGATGCGTGAACACCGCCGAACGGTCGGCATCCAGCAACTGCACCGGCGAGACGCCATTCCCCGTCAGCGTGTTGTCAGCCAGCAGCAGATTGACGTGCAGCTCCGCGCCCTCGCCCCGCCAGCCGAGATCGGCATAGCCCTGCCGCAGTCGCGACGGCGAAAAATCGCGCCAGCCATCCTCGTCCAGCCCGGCGGCGGCGACATAGAGCCCGACATCGCCAAACCTCTGCCCGCTCTCCGCCGACGCCTGGCGCGGCCGAACGATCCGCCCGATATTACCGCTTCGGTCCCATCCACATCCTGCGCCGTCTTCAGCCGCATGTTGATGGCGCCGCCCAGCGCATTGAGGCCAAACGCCGGATTGGACGCGACAAGATCCACGCTCTCGACCGCAATATCGGGCACAAGATCCCAGTCCACCGTGTCGCCGAACGACTGGTTAATCGCGAGCCATCGAGATAGACGGCGATGCCCTGCGGATCGCCCGCCAAGGGCGAGGCCTCGAAGCCGCGATACATCAGGTTCGGCTGAAACGGATTGCCCTGCGCCTGCACCATCGCCACGCCGCCGATCCGCGCATCGATCGCCCCAGCAGATCAGCCCGCCCCGACCGCTTCAGGTCCTCGGCGTTGAGTGCTGCCGCCGCACCCGGAACCCGTTCCGCCTCGACGCCGGCATCCAGCGGCGACTGGCCGATCACCACCACCGTCTGCGGCGGCGCGGGCGTATCCGCGAAGGTCTGCGCCTGGGCCTGCCCGCCCGCCTGCAGCAGAAGCCCCGTCGCCATCCGGTCAGCCCGACAGACACAACGAACACACGCATCGACAAACTCCGGCCATTTCAACGGCCGCGAGCAGCCTTTGCGACTGCCTAGCAGTTGCAACTGACCTGAACAACGCGCCTTTGATCGCGCGGCTTCAACTGGTTGTGTGCGCGGATTGCGTGGCCGCTCATCCGCCCGCCGGCCCGCCCCATTAACGCTTTCCTTACGCGGCTTAACCTAACCGTTAACGCTTGGAGGCTGGGGCCTTATGCGCGTTCTCGTCACAGGCGGGTGTCGATTCATCGGTGCAGCGACCGTAAGGGCGCTGGTCGATCGCGGCGACCGTGTACTCAATCTCGACCGCCGCCGCCGCTCGGCCCCGATCCCCGCGCTCAGCACCATTATCGGCCGCGACGGCTATGCCCGCCTCGAAACCGACATCGCGGATCGCTCGCTGATGCGCGCCATCTCCGCGAGTTCAAACCCGACGCCGTCATCCATCTCGCCGCCGGCGAGGACGCCGATCCTGACAGCCTCTTCCACGCCGACATCGAAGGCGCCTTCGCCATTCTCGAAGCCAGCCGCGATCATCTCTCCCGTCTCGACGGACCTGCGCGCGACGCCTTCCGTCTGGTCCACGCCATTCAGGCGCACGGCCTTGAATCCGATGCGGGCGATGCGCCGACACCCTCGGCGTCCGACGCCGACGCGCGCCGCCGCCGCCAGCCTGATCGAAAGCTGGTCGCACGCCCACGCCCTGCCGCTGGTCAGCTGCGTCGCCGGCAATGTCTTCGGCCCGTGGCAGTCGGAGACCGCCTTCCTGCCGCAACTGGTCACCAGCCTCGCCGCTGGCGATCCGGTCACGCTCGATCGCGGCGGCGCCACGGTGCGCGACTGGCTGCCGCTCAAGGATTTCGCCGCTGGCCTCGTCTGCGCGCTTACCGCCGAGCCGCTGAGCCGCCATGATTTCTCCGCCGGCGCCGAACGCGGCGACAGCGATCTCGCCGAAGCCGTCTGCACCCTGCTCGACATCCGCGCGCCGCTGCCCGGCCGGGTCAGGCGTGTGGATCTCATCACCATCACGGGCGACGCATCACACGCCTCGCCCGGCCCCCATGCTCGACGCCAGCGCGACCGAGCGCGATCTGGGCTGGACGCCGCTCGGCTTCCACGCCGGCCTCGACCGCCTGATCAGCTGGGCCGCCGACCGCACCCCCCACCTGCGCCCCCGCCCGCAGCCCAATGGCCATCGCAGCAAGAGTAAGCCCCGCCCCTCATCTCCCGCCCTCATCCTGAGCAGCACGCGAAGCGTGCGTCCGTCGAAGGACGAGGGCGAGGCTAAACCGCTACCCGCCCCCTCGCAAACCCGTAGCTCCGCCGGCGCCGCTAGGAAAACGCGTCCGGTCCCATTAGGCTCACCGTCAACGAGCGCAGACTCGCAAGGGCCAAACCCAAAGGCCCACAGGGGAGGTTTCCGAGAAGATGTCGTCATTCCGCAAGCTGGCGGGGCTGACCTCGCCCGTGCGGTCTCTCCCCATGGCAACCGCGCTGGCCCTCGGCCTCGCCGCCTGCGCCCCCGAACCCGGAACCGCCAACGCCGAACAGCAGACCGCCCTCGCCGACGACGCCCATCCCGGCGAGGCCGTCTACCAGCAATGGTGCTCCTCCTGCCACGACAATGGCGCGACCAGCGGCGCGCCCTCGCTCGCAGCGATCCGCACGCTCAACCGCGCCACGGTGAAATACGCGCTCGAACTCGGCTACATGAAAATCCAGGCCAAGGATGTGCCGAAGGACGAACTCGCCCAGCTGATCGACTGGCTGCCCGAGCGCCGAAGGCACCATTGACGACTGGATCGCGCCGCGCGCTGCCCGATCAAGATCCGCGAAGTGCGCTCGACGGCGCCCCGCGCATCGCATCGACTTACGGCGTCACCAACAACAACCGCGCCCAGACCGCAGAAGAGACCGGCCTCACGCAAGGCCGACATGAACGATCTCGAAGTCGCCTGGGTCGCCGCCTTCCCGCAGACGCCCACCATGCGCTCGCAACCGGTCATCGTCGGCAACACGATCTTCATCGCCGCCACGGACTCCGGCCGCCTCTACGCGCTCGACACCAATTCCGGCTGCGTGAAGTGGCATTATCTCTCCGACATGACGCTTCGCTCCTCGCTCGCCTTCGCGGAGGCGACCGACCAGTCGCCCCGCAGCTATCATCATGGGCGACGCCGCCGGCTTCGTGCACGCCGTCGACGCGAAGACCGGCGAACGGCTCTGGATCTCCGATGCCAGACTCAACGAGTACAACCGCATCACCGGCGCGCCGGTCGTGCATGACGGCAAAGTCTTCGCGCCGGTCTCGGCCATCGAGGTGAACTATGCCGGCCAGGACGATTACCAGTGCTGCAAGGGCCAGGGCGCCGTCGTCACGTTCGATCTCGCCACCGGCAAACGACTATGGATCGGCAACACGATGGAGCAGGCGCAGCCCACGCGCCTCGGCCGCACCGGCACGCAGCAATGGGGACCCTCCGGCGCCATCATCTGGTCGACGCCCGTCGATCGACGCCGAGCGCGACGTGATCTACGCCGGCACCGGCGAGAACACGTCATGGCCCGCGACCGACACGTCCGACTCGATCATCGCCTACGACATGAACACCGGCGACAGGCGCTGGGTGTTCCAGGCGACCAAGTCCGACATCTGGAATTACGCCTGCGGCCGCCGCTCCGCCAACTGCGATTGGCCGGGCGAGTATCACAGCCCCGACCACGACTTCGGCGCCACCTCCATGCTGATCAAGCGACAGGACGGGTCGGAACTTGTGATCGCCGGCCAGAAATCCGGCGTCGTGTGGGCGCTCGATCCCGACAACGGCGCAGCTGGTCTGGTCCAACAAGGTCGGCCGCGGCTCGGCCAATGGCGGCGTGCACTGGGGCATGGCGTTTGACGGGACGCGCATCTTCGCGCCGCAACGATCCACCGCCCCGCGGCCGACGAACCCCGATTTGGGCGCCGGCATTCATGCGCTTAACGCGATGACCGGCGACATCGATGGTCCTACAAGAACAATGCCCGCGATTGCGGCCAGGACTTTCCCGCCGCCGTCGCAACGCAGCCGCCGCCCGAATGGCGCATCACGCCGATCATCGCGCCGTGCTGCCAACGCCCGGCGCACGCCCGCGCCAACCGCCCGCCGCCACGCCCCCCGTTCGCAACGCACCGCCCGCCGCGCCAGCAGCCTGTCGGCGGCACCCCCGCGCCGCCGCGTCCTGAAAGCTGCCGCCGCCGCTGCGCCACGCCCGCCCGCGTCACGCACGCTGCCGTCTCGGCATGTCGCCCCCGCCGCTGCTGGTCGACGGCGCCGTCGTCACCGGCACGAACAGGGCATGCTGCGCATCTTCGACGCCGAAACCGGCGAGGTCCTGTTCGAATACCTGACCAACCGCGACTTCCCGAACACGGTGAACGGCCCCCCGGCCACGGCGGCGGCCTCGACTCCGCCCCCTACATCGCCGGCGACGGCACGCTCTTCGTGCAGTCCGGCTATGCCCGCTTTGGCGAACCGCCGGGCAACGTGCTGATCGCGTTCAGGCCGAAGACCGAGAAGTAGGCGTCAGGCGCCGCACAGACGTCGCAACCCGTGGAGCCGGACAGGCCGCGATGTCCGGAAATGTCCGCAGTTCAGCCGCTCTGCGCACACGCGCCGAGCGGCGGGAATTCGCCGACAACGGTCGGTATGGCGAGAGCTACCTCTCAGCTTCTTTCGGCCAATGTTGAAGACCTTCCCGGATAGCGCGAACCGTAGCTTCAGCCCGTGACTGCGCAGTCGCGCTATCTGGAGTTGTCATGTTCTCCAATTCGATTGTGACGAGGTAGCGAACGCATTGCGAGTCGGCTTCGCCGCGATCGATCATCAGTGCCACTCTGCGCATATAGCGGTCATACTCACTATCAGCTTCGACGTTTTCGACGCCGTCCTTGAGCTTTATAGGGTCCCAGAGAGCCCAGCCCACGCGTCGAAGACGGGGGAGGATTGAGGCAAGCTTTTTCGCGTTCAACTGAACTGCCCCCTTCCGCAGGCGACGACAGAAATGTCATCGCTCGTGTACGGCCGCAATGGGCCAAACTGCGTCATAGCCCGCCAATATTGCGAACGGCAGGGTCGCTAGCAAGAAGCAGCCATTCGCGCGTGCCAGGCGGGAACGGCGTGAAATCGCCGGGTGGGCGGTCGTTCCAGTAGACTTGGGAAGTAAAGACCAAATCCGGAATCCAAGAAGGCGCATCGTCCGATTTTCGTTGCGAAAGCGGTCAACTTGTTTGGCGACGCAGGCCGAGGTACGTTTCTGAACTGAAAGGTTGTGTAAGGAACAATCACAGTTCGGAATGTTGTTTCCGCTTCGGAGTGGAAGTCTGATGAACCGGCTTTTCAAGTTGATCAGTTTTTCATTGGCTGCCGCATCTTTGTTGGCGACCGCAGTCACTGCTTCGGCTCAGGTTCCTGCGAAGCCGGCAATGCC
>CAWCSH010000017.1:0-125456 GCA_963798155.1 Terriglobia bacterium | reverse complement strand
GCTGCCGCGCAACCCCACCGGCAAGGTGCTGAAGCGCACGCTCGCCGCCATGTGAGCTCGATGGGCGGGAAGCTGGCGGGTGTGGGCCACTGACGGGTCGCCGGACGCGGACCGCGACCCCATTGTCGGGCCACCGGGCGCGGCTACGTTCGCCCGTATGACGCTGGCAGCCCGAGATCGAGGAGCTGCGCCGGCGCAGGCGCTGGCCGACGGCGATGGGCGGCGCCGAGAAGGTCGCGCGCCAGCACGAGGTCGGCAAGCTGACCATCCGCGAGCGCATCGACGCGCATCATCGACGCCGGCACGTTCGACGAGATCGGCACCATCGCCGGCGTCGGCCACCTACGACGACGACGGCGAGCTCGTCGAGCTTCATCGCCGCCGAACTTCGTGTTCGGCGTCGCCGAGATCGACGGCCGGCCGGTCGTGGTCTCGGGCGACGACTTCACCGTGCGGGGCGGCTCGGCCGACGCGCGATCAGCGCCAAGCGCAACTACGCCGAGAGGCTGGCGATCGAGCTGGGGCTGCCCCACGTCCGCCTGGTCGACGGCATGGGCGGCGGCGGCTCGGTCAAGACCATCGAGACCATGGGCCGCACGCTACATCCCCGCAGATGCCGGGCTGGGAGACCATCGTCGGCCACCTGGCGGTGGCGCCCTCGGTCTCGCTGGCGCTCGGCTCGGTGGCCGGCATCGGCGCGGCCCGGGTCACGACGAGCCACTACTCGGTGATCGTGGAGGACACGGCCCAGATGATGATCGCCGGCCCCGCCCTGGTCGACTACGCCATGCCCGGCCCGCACTACGACAAGAAGGAGCTGGGCCAGCCCGTCCACGCCACCAACGGCGCCATCGACGACGTGGCCATGTCCGAGGACGAGGCCTTCGCCATGGCCCGCCGCTTCCTGTCGTACCTCCCGACATCGTGGACGAGCTCCCGCCGCGCGTGACCGCGCACCGACGACCCCGCACGCCGCGAGGAGATGCTGACCGTCGTCGTGCCCCGCGACCCGCGCCACGTCTACAAGATGCGGTCGATGATCGACGCCGTCGTCGACCGCGACGCCGACGGCTCGACGTCGTTCTTCGAGATCGGCCGGCAGTGGGGCCGGTCGATCATCAGCGGTCTCGCCCGCCTCGACGGCTGGCCGGTGGCCCTGTTCGCCGAGGATCCCTACGTCTACGGCGGAGCGTGGACGGCCGCGGCGTCGCAGAAGGTGACCCGCCTCATCGACCTGGCCTCGATGTTCCACCTCCCGCTCGTGCACCTGGTCGACTGCCCCGGGCTTCCTCATCGGCCTGCAGTCCGAGCAGGAGGCCACGATCCGCCACGGCTCGACGGCCCTGGCCGCGCTCGGCGAGAGCCCGTCGCCGTTCTGCTCGGTGGTGATCCGCAAGGCGTTCGGGGTGGCCGGCGCGGCCAACGCAGCCCGGCAGCTCCACTACCGGTTTGCGTGGCCGTCGGGTGACTGGGGCTCGCTGCCCATCGAGGGCGGCATCGAGGTGGCGTACAAGGCGGAGCTGGCCGACGCAGCCGACCGCGCCGCCCACCTGGCCGCCATCCCGGCCGCCTCAACAAGGTCCGCTCGCCGTTCCGCGGCGCCGAGGTCTTCGACATCGAGGAGATCATCGACCCCCGCGACACCCGGCCCATGCTCTGCCGCTGGGCCAATCTCGTGGCGCGGGTCGAAAACGGTGCCCGGGCCGACCGACCGAGATTGAGGTACCGACCATGAAAGGCCTCCACGTCGTCGACGCCAGCACCGGCCTGGCGGGGGCGTACTGCGCCCGCCTGCTGGCCACGTCGGGCGCCACCGTCACCAAGGTGGAGCCGCCCGAGGGCGACCCGCTGCGCCGCCAGCCGCCGGCGCCAATCCCGCCCGGCGCCACCGAGCCGATGTCGGCCCGGCACGAGTACCTCCACGCCTACACCCGCAGCGTCGCCGTCGACACCGCCACCGCCGACGGGCAGGCCGTGCGCGACGCCCTGTTCAGCTCGGCCGACGTGATCCTCAGCTCGTGCCACGGCGACCCGGCCGCGGCCCTGGCCCTCGAGGACGAGATCCGTGCACGCTGGCCCGGCTGCGTCCACGTCGTGATGTCCCCGTTCGGGCTGACCGGCCCCTACGCCGCGTACCGTGGCAGCGAGCTGGTGAGCTGGGCGTGCGGCGGCTTCCTGCAGATCACCGGGGAGGAGGACCGCGAGCCGGTCCAGGGCGGTGGTCCGTGGGCCGACTACGCCACCGGCGCCACCGCCGCCCTCGGGGCGCTGGCGGCCCTGCGCAGCGGCGAGGGTCAACTCGTCGACGTCGGGACGATGGAGGTCATGGCCGGGCTCCACCAGTGGGCCCTCGTCCTGTACACGCACCAGGGGGTGCTCAAGCGGCGTGCCGGCAACCGCCACGCCGAGTCCTTCTACCCGATGGGCCCGATGCCCGTGCGCGACGGCTGGGTGGCGGTCGGCATCGCCACCGTGCCCCAGTGGGAGGGTTTCTGCATCGCCATCGACCGACCCGAGCTCATCATCGACGACCGCTTCGAGACGAGCGGCGACCGTTTCGACCGCTACGAGGAGCTCAACGCCGAGGTCTTCCCGAAGCTGGCCGAGTTCGGCGCCGAGGAGCTGGCCGAGCGGCTGCAGGAGCTCCGGGTGCCGGCGGCCAAGGTCTTGTCTGGTCACCGAGCTCTTCGCCGACCGGCAGCTCCAGGCCCGCGACTACTGGGCCACGATCACTGCCGGCTCGGGCACGGCCATGATGCCGACGGTCCCGTTCACCATCCCGACGGCCCCGGTGCCGTTCACGCCCGCCCCGCGCCTCGGGGGTGACACCCGCACCGTCCTCGCCGAGCTCGGCTACGGCGCGGACGAGATCGCCGCCCTGATCACCTCGGGCGCCGTCATTGCCGAGCCGGCGGAGGTGCAGTCATGATCCTGGACGGCATTCGTGTCCTCGAGTTGAGCATCGCGTGGGCGGGTCCGCTCGCCGGGCGCTACCTCGCCGACCTCGGCGCCGACGTCATCAAGGTCGAGCACCCGACCTCACGCGGGGCCGGCGTCACCGGCGCGGGCGGGTTCCGGGTGGCGTCGGACGTGAGCGACTGGACGTGGGGGACGCTCCCCGGCCCCGTGTTCCGCTCGGGCGTCTATCCCGACGCCGAGCCGGGCGCCGATCCGTGGAACCGCCAGGGCGTGTTCAACAAGATGAACCGCAACAAGCGCAGCCTCAGCATCGACCTCAAGCAGCCGGGCGGGCCGCGAGGTGTTCGACCGGCTGGTTGCGGTCAGCGACGTGGTCCTCAACAACTACAGCCCACGCGGCGTGAAGAGCCTCGGGATCGACTACGACACGCTCAAGGCGATCAACCCGAAGATCATCGCCGTGTCGCTGTCGGGCTTCGGTTCCACCGGCCCCGATCAGGACCGCGTGTCGTGGGGGCCGATGCTCGAGTCGTTCTCGGGCCTGGCCGCCACCACGGGGTACCCCGACGGTGGCCCCCTGAAGATGGGCGCCGCCCTCCCCGACCCGATGGGCGGCACCCACTGCGCCTTCGCCGTGCTCGCCGCGCTGTCCGAGCGCGACCGCACCGGGCAGGGCATGTTCCTCGACATCTCCCAGCTCGAGACCTACGCCGCCGCCGGGGGCGAGATGTACCTGGCGGCGTCGATCACCGGCGAGGCCCCGCCGGCAAGGCCAACCGCTCCGATCAGTTCGCCCCCCAGGGCGTCTACCCGTGCTCGGGCGACGACGCCTGGATCGCCATCACCGTCTCGACGGACGACGAGTGGGCGACGCTGGCGACGTTGATCGGCACCGACGACGTGATCGACCCCCGCCTGGCCGCCAAGGCGGCGCGCTTCGAGCGCCACGACGACCTCGACAAGGCCATCGCCGCGTGGACCGCCGCAGGACAAGTTCGCCCTCATGCACTCCCTGCAGGCCGCCGGGGTCATCGCCTGCGCGTCGTTCACCAACGGCGACCTCGTCGACGACCCACACCTGGCGGCGCGGGGCTTCATCGTGGAGTGGGACCAGCCGAGCGTGGGCCCGCGCCGCTACGGCGGCTTCCCGATCCACTTCTCGAAAACCCCGCCCCCGCCGATGCGGCCGACGCCGCAGCTGGGCGGGGACAACCGCCCATCCTGAGCGAGCTGCTCGGGATGGACGACGCCGCCATCGACGCCCTCGAGCGTGACGGCGTGATCGCCGACGACCGCCGCCCTGAGGCTCGCCGGCGAGGAGGCGGCGCCGATCGAGTTCAGCGGGCGGCGGACACCTCGCCCAGACCGCCGGCCAGCTCGCCCCACGCGCTCGGGCACGGCGCGGGCGTCAGCCTGCAGCACCTGCACGCACACGTGCGTCGCGCCGGCGTCGAAGTGCTGGTTGACGCGGGCGATGGCGGCGCTCACGTCGCCGGTGGCCACGATGGCGTCGACCAGCCGCTCGCTCGGCCGCCGGCCACATCGTCGTCGGTGAAGCCGTAGCGCTTCAGGTTGTTCACGTAGTTGGGCGCACGGAGGTAGACCGACATGCCGGCGCGGGCGGTCTCCGAGGCCCGGGCGCGGTCGGTGTCGATCACCACCATCTGCTCGGGCGCCAGGATGGGATCGGGTCCGAGCATCCGGCGCGCGATGGCCGTGTGCTCGACCGGCACGAAGTAGGGATGGGCGCCGTCGGCCTTCTCGGCCGACAGCTCCAGCATCTTCGGGCCGAGGGCGGCCAGCACCGTCGCCGTGCGCTCCGCGGGCCGACGGCCCGGAAGACGGCCGAGTCCATGTCCTCGAGGTAATGCTTCATGTACGAGTACGGGCGGGAGTAGTCGTGATGCCGGACCCGATCGACGAGATGGGCGTGGCTGACACCCAGGCCCAGCAGGAACCGCCCGGGGAACGCCTCCTCCAGGGTGCGCTGGGTGTTGGCCATGGTGACGGCGTCGCGGGCGTAGATGTTGGCGATGCCGGTGGCCACCTTCAGTGTCGTCGTGGCCGACAGCAGCAGGGCGGCGGTGATGAACGGGTCGCGGCCCACGGTCTCCGGGATCCACAGCGTCGGGAAGCCGAGGGCCTCGAGGTTGAGGGCGGCCTTCTGGGCGTCGGCCGACGAGACGCCGTCGAGCGCCCCCGTCCAGATACCGACGCGGCCGAGATCGAATGTTTGGTTCCCCATGGGGCCCGCAAGCTAGTAGCTATCTACAGCGCTTGGGGTGGTCCGAAGCGGTAGCCCTGCGCCAGGGTGCAGCCTCGCTGCACCAGTTCGTGGTGCTGCCGCTCGGTCTCGACGCCCTCGGCGATCGTGATGAGGTTCAGCGACTGCGCCAGGCGGATCACGGCCGTCACGATGGCGTCGGAGTCGGGGTCCTTGCCCAACCCCTCGATGAAGGACTGATCGATCTTCACCAGCTCCACCGGGTAGCGCTTCAGGCTGAGCAAGGACGAGTAGCCCGTGCCGAAGTCGTCGATGCCCAGATGTACGCCGAGGCGGCGCAGTTCGCCCAGCACGCGGCTGGCGCTCACGGGGTCGGTGACGATAGCCGCAGCCGGTGATCTCCAGCCACAGCAGATCAGGCTGGAGGCCGGCCTCGTCGAGCACCGTGCGGACGAGGTCGACGGTGTAGGAGCTCAGCTGGCGGTTGGAGACGTTGACCGACAGGTACAGGTCGGTGCCGTCGGGCTGACCCGCTCGCCAGGCGACGAACTCCGACACCGCTCGCTGCAGGATGAGATCGCCCAGCGGGAGGATGAGCCCGCTGCGCTCGGCCACCGCGATGAAGTCCCCGGGCGCCACCCAGCCCTGGGTGGCGTGGGGCCAGCGGGCCAACGCTTCCAGACCCACGCGACGCCCGCTCACCAAGTCGATGATGGGCTGGTAGTGCACGATGATGTCGCCGCGGTCGAGCGCGACGCGGTAGCTCGTTCTGCAGATCGAGGCGCCGGCGCATCTGCTCGCCGAGCACCTCGTCGTAGGCCTCGACCCGGCTCCGGCCGAGCTGCTTGGCCCGGTACATGGCGGCGTCCGCTCTGCGCAGCATGTCCTCGGCGTCGAAGGACGTGCCGTCGCCGACGGCGACACCGATGCTGGCGGTGATGGCGGCGGTCTGGCCGGACCGCAGGAGCGTCGGTTCGCTGATGACCTGTCCGATGTCGCGGGCGACGGCCATGGCGTCGTCGATGTCGCGGACTGAGTCGAGGATCACCACGAACTCGTCGCCGGCAAGGCGCCCGACCACATCGGGCGTCGGGGAGGAGGCCGTCAACCGCCGGGCGATGACCGTCAGGAACTCGTCGCCACTGATGTGGCCGAGGGCGTCGTTCACCGCCTTGAACCGATCAAGATCGATGAACAACAGCCCGGTCCCTTTGGCCTCGGGTCCGGTGGCACGGTCGAGCCGCTGCTGCAACTCGTCGAGCAACGGGCCGCGGTTGGTCAACCCGGTGAGGGCGTCGTGGGTCGCCTGGAACAGGAGCTGCAACTCGTTGGCCTGCCGTTCGGTCACGTCGCGGAAGATGACCTGGAAGGCGGGCGCGCCGTCCCAGGTCGTGGGGACGCTGATCGACTCCACGATCAGCTCCGAGCCGTCGGGGCGCACGATGCGGGCCTCCGCCGGCTCCGCCACGGCCCCCGGCCCGTTCAACCCGCCGATGTGGCCGAGCATCTCGGCGGTGGCGTCGGGTTGAGCGGCGTCAGGGCGGGCTCGGCGGCGGGCCGGACGTTGCCGGCCTCTTCGGAGGCGACGAGCCGGGCGAACTCCGTCCCGGCGGGATTGACGAAGCGCACGACGCCCATCTGGTGCACCACGATGGCGTCCGGACTGTGATCCACCAGGAACCGGTAGCGGTCGAGAAGATCGCGGAGCGTCATCTCGGCGGCCCGGTGCTCGGTGACGTCGGCGACCACCCCGGCCAGCTCGCCGGTCGATGGCACCGGCCGGGCCCGGATGAGCAAGACGACGGGCTGCCCGTCGTGGTCGACGACTCGGTGATCGAGCTCCAGCTCGGCGTACCGCCACGGGTTCGACTCCAGGCGGTTGAGCACCGGCTCCAACAGCCAGCGGCCCCCGTCGTCGTGGCCGGTGAGATCGAGGGCAAAGGCGTCGCCGACCGGATCCGACCACGAGACTCGATCGCACGCTGGGTCGTAGCTCCAGGTCACGAGCCGTCCCGTGACGAGGGCAAGCTCGTGGGCCACGACCAGCGCGCTCGGCGTCGGCCGCTGACGCCGATTGGACGGGCCGAACGGCCTTGCGTTACTCATCGAGGCGAGCGTGCTACGGACTGCGTTCGGCTACGCTACCTCGGATTCCGCGTTCGGGTCCGGCAGCGTGATCGACGGGGTGCCGGCTGTTCAGGGGGGGGGGGGGGGGGGGGGGGGGGGGGGGGGGGGGGGGGGGAAGTGGGGGGCGGGGGGGGGGGGCCGGGGGCGGGGCGCCGGTCGAGGTGAGGCTCGTACGGGTGGCCCGCCCTCCGCCGTTGACCGCGCCAGCGTTGGATCGCTGAACGAGCCTGGTTGACTGGCCGCCACGGCGCCGACGCAGGAGAGCAGCATGACCGACTGGAACGATTTCAACCGCACGGTGATCGACGAGTTCCGCGAAACGGGCGGCAAGGTCGGGGGCGCATTCGAAGGCGCGCCGATTATCCTCGTCACCCACAAGGGTGCCAAGAGCGGCAAGGAGTACACGACGCCCTTCGTGCACACGCGCGACGGCGACAGCTACGTGATCATCGCGTCCAAGGGCGGCGCTCCCGAGGACCCGCAGTGGTTCCGGAACCTCGTCGCCAACCCCGACGTGACCGTCGAGGTCGGGACAGAGACGTTCCCGGCACGGGCAGAGTAGCCGACGGCGACGAGCGGGCCCGCCTCTACCAGGCGCAAGCCGAGCTGATGCCGAACTTCGCCGAGTACGCCGCCGCCACGACGCGGAGATCCCCGTCGTGGTGCTCGAGCGCACCTGACGCCGCGGCTCGCCGTCAGCTGATGGGCTCGACGGCGAGGTAGCGCTCGGCCATCCCGGCACCACCGCTTCGAACTCGGCCACCGTGCGGCGGATGATCTCGGCCGCCGGCAGCACCTCTCGATGCGCCCGCCACCTGGCCGCACTGCGGCAGCGTGCCCTCCATCGTTCCGTCGCGGTAGAGGTTGATCGTCGAGCCGAGGAGGGCCATCGGGTCGCCTTCGGACTTGTGCTCGAAGGCCTCGGTCGTCGGCGTGCGCAGCACCCGCACCGGCCGACGGTTGTGATGGTCGATCGTCAGCGTGTCCGTCTCCGTCGCGGCGACGACGGCGAGCTTCATGTTCTCGTGCACGGGTGATTCGACCGAGGCCATCATGCGGGTGCCCATCTGCACGCCCTCGGCCCCGAGGGCGAAGGCGGCGGCCATCGAGGCGCCGTCGGCCATCCCCCCGGCGGCGATGATGGGCACGCCGACACGGCTGGCGACCAGCGGCAGCAGCACCATGCTGGCGACCTCGCGCAGTTCTTCATGCCGGCGCCTTCGTGGCCCTCCACCACGAGGCCGTCGACACCGGCTCGACCGCCTTCTGGGCGGCGTACAGCGTGGGGACGACGTGGAAGACGATGAGGCCGGCATCCTTCAGGATCGACGTGTACTTGTCAGGGGAACCGGCCGAGGTGGTGATGAACTCGATGCCCTCCTCCACGATCATGTCGACGATGGCGGGGTCCTGCACGAACGCCATTGGCAGGTTCACGCCGAATGGCTTATCGGTGAGCTGACGGGTCAGACGGATGTCGGCCCGTACCTCATCGATGCCGAGGGAGCCGGGCACGAGGCCCATCGCGCCGGCATTGGACACGGCCGACACGAGAGCGGGCTTGGCGATGTACCCCATGGGCGCCTGCACGATCGGGATGTCGACACCGAGCAGTGCGGTAACGCGGTTCGGAAAGCGCATCCATGGCAAGTTAACCCGGCCGATCCGATCCTGCGATCTGGAGCGGCCTCTCAGGTACGCAGCCGTCGTCGCTCGTTCTCGGTGCGTTTGCGTAGGGCGGATTCACGCGGTGGGCGCAACGAGCTCGGCGAGTCGTTGGGATGGTTTCATCCAGGCAAGGGTCTGTCGAGGGCGGTTGTTGAGTTTGTGGGCGAAGGTGTCGAGGTCGGTTTCGCTGAAGATGCTGAGGTCGGTGCCTTTGGGCATCCACTGGCGTAGGAGGCCGTTGGTGTTTTCGTTGGAGCCGCGTTGCCATGGGGAGTGCGGGTCACAGAAGTAGATCTGGACGCCGGTGGCGACGCTGAAGGCCAGGTGTTGAGCCATCTCGGAGCCTTGGTCCCAGGTGATTGATCGGAACAGGTGCTGGGGCAGCGAGTTGATCTTGGTTGTCATGGCGGCGCGGACGGCCTCGGCGCTGTGGTCGCCGGGCAGGTGCAGCAGGATCACGTAGCGGGTTGAGCGTTCCACCAGCGTGCCGACCGCCGACTTACCGGCTTTGCCGATGATCAAGTCGCCTTCCCAGTGGCCGGGCACGGCCCGGTCAGCGACCTCGGCGGGACGATCGGAGATCATGACCATGTCGGGGATCCGGCCCCGCCGCTCGATCCTGGAGCGGTTCTTGCGCACCGCCCGTCCGGTGCGAGCAGGCCGCCAGTTCCTTGCGGAGCGCCCCTCGGCCCTGCACATACAACGACTGGTAGATCGTCTCGGGTGACACCCGCATCATCGGATCGTCGGGGAACTCATCTGCGCAACTGCGCCGAGATCTGCGCCGGCGACCACGACTCCTCCTCGAGCCAGGTCTCGACCTGGGCTCGGAGCCGGACGCAACCGGCGAGCTTGGCCAGTTCGGACGACGGGCCCGGTCGGCCGCCCGGCGATGCGCCCGCCACCCCCGATAACGCTCACGACCGCCGTTCTGTTTACCTCCCGAGACACCGTCGAAGTCGCCCGCCCCAACCCACGGGCGATCACCCGAAACGACGCACCCTCGTCGAGGCCCGAGCGGATCTCCTCACGCTCGGCCGCCGACAACCGCGCCGGTGACGGATCCCAATCGAGCCGCCGGGCCACCCCACCAGCATCGCGGACCACCCGCTGCACGAACCCCGCCGACCGAGCCACCTCTCGAGCCACATCGACCGATCGCATCCCATCCGCGACCAACCCAATGATCCGCTTGCGTTCCTCCGGCGTCAGCCTCGGATACCTGCCACTGTTCGCGTTTCCCACTACAACCTCCAGACCAGTCGGAGCGTGCCCGACCCGCCGACCCGTTGCAGTGATCCTCAGAATCCGCCTAGCGAATGTGACGCACAGACGCGACGAGAAGCCCAAATGCACCGAGAACACCGCCCAACGACCACCCCACATGGGTTCCGGCCCGGGTGGCCTCGCCACGCGCGATCAACGCCACGAACCGTGATCACGTACATGACGGAAAGCACCTGGTAGTAGCTGTAAGCGAATCCTGACGCACTTTGATTGGTGATCACCGGCGCAATGGAGACGACGCCGGCCCGATCGGCAGGGGTGAGTTCGTCCATCTGGGTTTTCTTGCCGGTGGCCATATCCAACCGGTAAATGGGCATGGGCACTTTACGCGACGGGTACACGTACAGTGTTTTGCCGTCTCGGGAAAACTCCGAAGGTTTGAAGCCCTTCGTACCCGGCAGCGAAATCTCAGGTCCTCCCGCAATCGGAAACAATCCCAGGCTGTCGTCGGCGTTTTCGACTACGGCGTACTTCCCGTCCGGAGAGACAAGTACCGCCAAAATTCCCTCTGGAGTGATGGGCTGGGCGTGACCGCCGGAGATAGCCACCATAAAAGCTCGGGCCGGGCGGCCCGCCAAGTTCCCGTCCACAACAATGTGCTGCTCGTCAGGCAAGAGATAAGCGGAGGCATTCTCTAAATGCGCCAGAGAAGGCACAAAGATCTGCCGAGGTTCGCCGGGGCCAATCGGAATCAGAGACACGTGTTGGGGATTGCCGGTAAATACCGACAGTGCCCATTTTCCGTCGGGAGAAAGACCGGCCACGCTTCCGTCACCCAGCCGTACCGGAGGAGAACCATCAGTGCTGCGGATGGCCACTGCATAGTTCGGGCCGGCCGGCTCGCTGCTTTCTTCAAACAGCACCGATTTACCGTCTTCGGTTACGCCTTTGGCGACACTCCAGTCGTACCAGGACAAGTCCTGCGGCTTGGCGCTGTTGTTTGCCATCCACTCCATGGCGACTCTCTCGGAATCGACCGTGACCAGAGCGCGCCCGTCCGAGGCAATATCCTGCAGCGTCATACCTCCGGGCACAGCGAGGATTTCGCGCAGCTTGCCTGCAAGGTCGATTGCCCACAAATTCCGTCCGGTTGCACTCTCGCGGGCGGCGGTAAACCATATCTCATTCCCTGAGGGCGACCATGCCAAGCCGTCCTCGGACTCCCAGTCCGGCGACAAGGTGAGCTTCTTGCCCTCCAGGTCAACCATTGCCACCGTGCCACGGTCGTCCCAGAGAGCAGGATGATCCATAAAAGCGATCCTGCTGCCATCAGGAGAAAAGCGGATGTGGCTGATCCAGCCGCTGGAGTCATAGAGTACTTTTCCGATAGGAAATTCGAGGCGGCTGCGGCCTTGTACTTCGTGGACGACGGCAAGCTGACCCTTTGGGCTCCAGTCGGCCCAGCTGACGCTTTCGAGGATTTCGCGCGGCGTGCCCCCGGCCAGCGGGGCGCGGGCCAGCACGCCGTTCACGAAGTCCAGCCGGGACCCGTGGACGCCGCGCAGCACCAGGGCCAGTTCATTGTTGCGCGACAGAGCAAGCAGTCCTGCGGAGGAAAAACCCAGGGGCCGGGACAGAGGTGAGTCTCCGACAGTCGAGTAAAGTTCCAGCGGACGCCCATTCCATGCGCCGGCATAAAGGATGCTGCGTCCGTCAGGAGCGAATCGGCCGGAATACACGGTGCCGCGCTCGAAAGTGACGCGACGGTATTCGGGAGCAGGCTGCTGCTTGAAGTGCATCCCCAGCAGAGTTCCCACTGCGGCGATGAGCACGGCGACCGCAGTCCATGGCAACCACTTGCGCATCCAAGCCCTTCCCCGGCGCAATGGAATGATTTGCCTGCTGGTGGAAAGATCTGAAACTGTACCCAACGCAAAAGCCAAATCGCGCGCGGACTGAAACCGGTTCTCCGGTTCCTTTTCCAGACAGTGGCGGACAATCTGTTCATAGCCGCCGGGCACGCCCTGGCGGGACGTGGCAATTTCAGGGGGCTCCTCTTTGAGGACGGCCATCATGGTGTCCACGTCGGTTTCGCCGGAGAACGCCCGTTTGGCGGTAATCATCTCGTAGAGGATCGCGCCAAAGCTGAAGATGTCGCTGCGGTGGTCGGCGCGTTTTCCCCGCAATTGCTCGGGTGACATGTAGCCGACGGTGCCAAGTACGGTACCGGATTTGGTCTGGGTGGTCATCGAGACCAGAGCGCGGTCGTCCTCCGGTTCCCGCTTCTGTGACTGCATTTCCGCCGAGGTCAGCTTGGCTATGCCGAAATCAAGCACCTTGACCCGTCCCGCCCGGGTGATGAAAAGGTTTTCCGGCTTGAGATCCCGATGGATGATGTGTTTTTCGTGCGCCGCCACCAGAGCATCGGCGATTTGAATGGAGAAATCCGATATCTGGCGGAGATGAAGGGCTCCGGCGGCAAGACGCTGGCGCAGAGGTCTGCCCTTCCAGCAGCTCAGAAACAATGAAGGAGATGTCCGTCTGCAGCCCCGATGTCGTAAATCGCGACGATATTCTGATGATTGAGAGTGGCGGCAGCGCGAGCTTCCATTTCGAAGCGGCGCAGGCGGTCGGCATCGCCGGCCAGAGAAGGCTTTAGCACCTTGAGCGCGACTTCTCGGCCGAGGCGCTGGTCGCGCGCGCGATACACTTCTCCCATCCCGCCGGAACCAATTTTTTCAAGGATTCGGTAATGACCGAGGATTTGGTCAATCATGACGACGGGTGGGAGCTAGACGGGGAATCTTAGGGCTGCTCCCCAAACAAGTCAATACGCAGGCTTGGCACCCTGCGGCAGCGGCAGGATCATGTCTGCAATGCAACTTTGGGCCGAGACCGTGCAACTTATCTAAAGATTAGTGTTTAATAGAGCTTCGTCTCCAGACCCCATCCATGCGAATGAGAAAAGACCGGGCTGTAATCTTTGCCATCTCCTGCCTCGCGCTGTTTGGCCTGTTTGCTTCCCTACCGTCAGTCGCCCAGGAGGGGCCGCGGATTCAGGTGTTCGGCGGGTACTCCTATCTCCGGTACGACAGTAAGCCTTTGGGCTTTACCGATAGTACGGCGATGAACGGCGGGAACGCGGCGCTGCGCTTCAACCTGTTGCCGCAGTTCGGCATTGTGGGAGAACTGGGCGCGCAATATGGATCGAACCTCCGGGTCGAGGACTGGATGGTCGGGCCGGAAGTCACCTTCCACCACTGGGGGGTGGACCTGTTCGGGCACGCTTTGTTCGGCAAGGGGCAGACCCGGGTGGAACTGTTGTCGGATACGGTGAAGTCCAGCGGACGGGCCACGGCGTTTGGCGGAGGCGTGGATTTCAAGTTAAGCGACCGCCTGGGCATCCGTTTGATTCAAGCGGATTACTTCACCACCAATTCATTCGATAAGACGGAAAATAATCTGCGGATTTCCACTGGTGTGCTGTTCCGCTGGGGAACGGTGCGGACCCATCGGCGGCAGAAGCTGCCATCTGCTCCGTAAGTCTATTGCAGTTCAGAGCGCGAGTTACTTTCCCAAGGGGTTCATGATGCGAGTGAAGGGTCTGTCTCTGATGGCGATTTGGGTGGCCGCGGCCGGTTTCGCCAGCTGCGGAGGTGGAGGGTCATCCTCCAGCCGGCATACCGCGTATGTGACTTTTCCCACTACCAACCAGATTGGAGCTTACCGTGTAGGAAATGATAACGGGGAGTTTTCAGCCATTCTGGGTTCGCCCTTCACGGTGGGCGCGTCGCCGACATCGGTGCGCGCGGGCGCGTCCAACCACTACTTGTACACCGCCAATCAGGTGGAAAACACAATTTCGGTGCTCAAGGTGGACAGCCAGACCGGACAACTCAGCGAGGTGATGCCGCGCACTCCGACCGGCATTACCCCGGTATCGATGGTGATGGATTCAGGAGGCGATCTGCTGTTTGTGGCCAACGAGATATCGAACAGCATCTCGGTTTTTTCGGTCGATTCCAGTTCCGGGGCGCTGACTGCGGTGGCCGGCTCTCCGTTCTCAACTTCCGCCAGTCCGGTTTCGCTTACGCTGTCGCCATCGGGAAAATTTCTGTATGTGGCCCATGTCAACCTGGGTGTGGTTTCAGCGTACATGGTTGTATCCGGAGGAAGCCTGCAGGCAGTGGCGGGATCTCCATTTGCGGTCGGCAATGGGCCGTTTGCCATCGGAATTCCGCCGTCGGAGCACTTCTTATATGTGGCGAATTCAGTGGACAACACGGTCTCGACCATGGCGATAGACGCCACCACGGGGGCATTGTCGGCGGTGAATGGATCGCCTACCGCTACAAAAACCGGGCCAGTGGCGATTGCCTTCGATTCCACGGGAGATTTCATGTACGTGGCGAACCTGCAGTCCGCCAATATCTCGGCTTACAGTCTGGATGCCACGCTGGGCCTTCCGACCGAGCTCTCGGGGTCTCCGTTCACCGCCGGAACCAATCCAGTTTTTCTCACCTACGACAGCTTCACCCAGACGTTGCTGGCCGGTAATCAGGGATCGAAGACCATCACTCAATTCACCATCAAAGATGACGGCACGCTGTCGAGCACCTCACGATCCATCACCACGGCTGCTGCGCCTAGTTCGATTGCATTGACGCAATGAACCTATTCCAGTCTGTGGAACTCACCGCATGATTCGCTTCGGAATTCTCGGCTTCGGACTGCATGGCGGCAAACGCCTGATGCCGGGGTTCGCGCTGGCCAAAAACTGCCGGGCCACCGCGCTCTCGCGGCGCTCGATGCAGAAAGCCGAGGAGTCGGCCCGCCAGTGGAATATTCCGCTGGCGTTCGATTCCGCAGAAGACTTGTGCCGCTCGCCTGAGGTGGATGCGGTGCTGGTGACGACTCCAAACTCCTGCCATCTTCAGGATGTCCTGCTGGCGCTTCGCTGCGGCAAGCCTGTGCTGTGCGAAAAGCCGATGGGAATTCATGCGGACGAATGCCGGCAGATGGTAGAGGCGGCCCGACAGGCGGGGCTGCTGTTGGGAGTGGCGCAGGTGTTTCGCTTCGAGGAGAGCACGGCGCGCTTGCGGGAACGAGTAGCGCGAGGGCAGATCGGCAATCCGGTGTTTGCCCGGGCTGAGTTTTCTTTTCCCGGCGGAGCGGGCCATCCGCGGCAGTGGCTCAACGATCCTGCGGTCGCTGGTGGCGGTCCGATTGCGGATGTGGGGGTACACGCAATCGACGCGCTGCGCTTCATTCTTCAGGATGAGGTGGTGCAAGTAAGTGGCCGCGGCATTTCCGACAATATCTCGGGAGCGCAGGAATCGGCCGCAGCCTTGATCGCTGGAATTTTCGCGCGGCACTCTGGGCATCGTCTTGGTCTCGTTTCGCGCCGAGTATCGTACTCCTCTGGAAGTTGTGGGTTCGCAGGGGTTCTGCGCGTGGACGATGCATTGAACGTGGAACGGCCGATCACGCTGCAGCTCAAACGCGATGGAGCCATCGTAGAGGAAGAAGTGGTTTCCAACCACTTAGCTTATGCCCGACAGGTGGACAGCTTTGCTGCGGCGCTTGAGGGGAAGGGCGACTTCCCCGTTCCCGGTGAGGAAGGCTGGCAGAACCAGGAGATTCTCGACGCCGCGTATCGCAGCCTGAAGAGCGGGCGGGCTGAGGCGGTTCCCAAGGTGGCTTATACCGGCTAGCGGTTAGAAGTGGGGGGTTGGGGCACAACCGGCGCTACTGCATCGTCACTCCCAGCTTCGGCGGCCTTAGGTTTCCACATGCTAGACTCGCAATAACCGCTCGCTATGCGGATTCTCACCCGATACATTCTCCGCGAGGTTGCGTCTCACGGCGTGATCGGGACCGTAGTGTTCACCTTCGTCCTGTTTACCCGGGACCTGGCGCGGATTCTCGAGCTGGTGGTGCGAAACAGCGCGCCGTTGCCCAGCGTCGCCGAAATCTTCTTCTTCACGGTTCCAGTCGCCCTCACCTACACCATTCCCATGGGGGTGCTGGTCGGAATTCTGATCGGCCTCAGCCGCCTGGCCGCCGACAGCGAAATCACCGCCATGCGGGCCAGCGGCATCGGGGTGTGGAGATTCCTTCGCATTCTTTCCATATTTGCCTGTCGCAGCCTGGCTGCTGGCCCTGGCCAACAACGTTTATCTCGCCCCCATGTCGCAGGCGGCTCTCGGCCGGCTTCAGGACCGGCTGAAGAGTTCGCAGGTCTCGTTCGAAGTGCAGCCGCGGGTGTTTTACGAAGGCTTTCCCAAGAGGGTGCTTTACGTCCAGGATGTAAAAAGCGCGCGCGGCGCCGCCATCTGGAAAGGCGTGTTCATCGCCGACACCAGCAACGCTGCCGCTCCGACGATTACGCTGGCGCAGCAAGGCATACTGGTCAGCCAGGAGCCCGACACGCTGCACCTGCATCTGTCAACGGCTCCACCCAAGAAACCGATGCCAAGAGTCCCGACAACTACCAGATCTCCACATTCGAGCAGACCGACATTCCCATCAATGTGCCGCAGGCAGACAAGCAGGAGCAGGAAGCCGGCTCCGATCGCCCAGCTTGGAACCTGGGAGTTGCCGGTGCAGGGACGCAAGCAGAACGCGTGGAGTCGAGATGGTATTTCTTCGAATTTCACCGCCGGTTTGCCATTGCCCATAGCATGCCTGGTGCTCGCCCTGGTGGGCATTCCGCTGGGGCTGTCTTCGAAAAAGGGCGGCAAGTCTGCCGGCTTTGTGCTGACGATTCTGCTGGTATTCGCCTACTACTCGGTATCGCTGGTCGGAGTTTCGCTGGCGCGACAAGGCAAGGTGACGCCCGACCCTGGGCGCGTGGCTTGCCGACATCGTATTTTTCCTGACCGGCGCCTTTCTGTTGTGGCGGGCGGAGCACCGGCCGTTCGAGATCGCATCGTTCCGCATTTCTGGAAACCGTTCAAAGGCAAGCTGAAGGAAGGGATTCTGCTTCATCCCACCCGGGGCGAGGACGTCTTCGAGCGGGCCGCCAAGCGGCGGCGGGTTTTCAGCGCCCGCTTTCCCATGATCCTGGATGACTACGTGCTGCGCGACTTCGCCATGTATCTGGCATGGTGCTGCTGACCTTCCTGTTGCTGCTGCTGGTATTCACGGTGTTCGAGCTGCTCGGCGATATCCTGCACAACCAGATCTCCCCGATCGATCGTGGGCGAGTATCTGCTGACGTGTGGCTCCCTATTTTCTCTACAACATTGCTCCGCTCAGCATGTTGCTGGCGGTGCTGATCACCTTTGGGCTGCTGCAGCGCTCCAACGAAATTACCGCCATGAAGGCGACCGGCATCAGCATTTACCGCATCGTGGTGCCGGTGTTGGTCGCCGCCGCCCTGATCGCGGCCGGCTTGTTCTTCTTCGACCAGTTCTATCTTCCCTACACCAACAAGCGGCAGGACGCGCTGCGCAACCAGATCAAAGGCAAGCCGGCGCAGACTTACCTGAATCCCAACCGGAGATGGATATTCGGCGAGCACTCGACATTTACT
Source organism: Terriglobia bacterium (assembly GCA_963798155.1). Lineage (GTDB taxonomy): Bacteria > Acidobacteriota > Terriglobia > Terriglobales > Acidobacteriaceae > CAWCSH01. The sequence continues at coordinate 107,754 of CAWCSH010000017.1, read as the reverse complement.
ACTACCAGTTCTTCGACTCCGACCGCGATCAGTTCGGCAACCTGTCGGTATTCAGTTCGATCCCCAACCTTCCAGCTCACCGGCGCATCTATGCCGACCGCGCCCATTGGGACGACCGCCTGCAGCGCTGGGTCTGCACCCAGGGATGGGAGCGCAGTCTGCATGGCTCCGCCATTTCGAGCTACCGCACCTTTGACGTGGAAACCTTTGCGGCTCAGCGAGCCCCCGGCATATTTCAAGAAAGAAGTGAAGCAGTCTTCGGAGATGAATTACGAGGAGCTGCGGCGCTATATCCACGATCTGCAACAGAGCGGATTTGATGTGGTCGGCTGAAGGTGCAGCTGCAGAAGAAGTTTGCCTTCCCCGTCATCACGATGGTCATGGCGCTGATGGCGATTCCCTTTTCCCTTACCAGCGGGAAGCGCGGCGCGGTTGCCGGGGTGGCCACCGCGGTCAGGATTGCGGTGGTGTACTGGACGATCTCCGGCCTGTTCGAGGCGATGGGAAATGTCAACCAACTGCCGCCCATTCTGGCGGCCTGGTCGCCGGATCTGATATTCGCGCTGGTGGGCGGCTATCTGATTCTGAAGGTGCCTACGTAGCAGCGCCGCAGTCAATAGCGCCAGCTGACCCCTGAGTTCCCTGCTTCTATCTCACCACCACCGCTGCCGGCTGCGCTCCCACTGTTGCCACCGGAGACCCCACGTTGGTCAGCGCACCGCTGGTGTTGTCATAGCTGAAGACCGGAAATCGTGTTGGAGCCGATGTTGGCGGCATACAGATAGTTCGTGGTGCCGTCCGGAAACTCCGGCGCGCACGGCTACCCATGCGGGATTGGTCCCGGTGGAGATGGTGGCCGGGGATGCCGCCGACAGAATCCCGGTGCCCGGAGCCAGCTTGTACGCCGAAACCTGATTGGACTGGCGGTCGGCGACAAACAGAAACTGGTGCTGGAACTGACCGCGTCGATGGCGATGTGGACCGGGCCGAGCCCGGCCGCGAAGGGCGAACCGCTGACTTCGGCCAGGGTGCCATCCGGCGTCAGGCAACTGGCGGAGGCGTTGTCGCACACCGCAAAGGTCGAGATATTGTTAGAGCCGGAATTGGCCACGTAGAGGAAATTGCCGCCGGGAGCGAGATCGCAGCCGACGGCGCGGTGCCCACCGTATAGGGAGAGCCCGGCACCGTGGTCAGAGCTCCCGCGCCATCCACCGCGTAGGCGGAGACGGTGCCGTTGGTCTGGTTGACACGTAGAGAAACTTGCCGTCGGGCGTGACCGCTGCAAACGCCGGGCTGATGCCGGTTGGCGCCGAACCCACGAAAGTCAGAGTTGTGACGAAGAGACAGGAATACACCGAGACATCGTTCGATCCCTGGTTCGCCACGAACAGGAACTTGCCGCCGGAATCCATGGACATGCCGGCCGGGTTGACTACCGATGGGGTTGCTGTTAGCGTCGGTTCCGGCGGTGCTGATTACGCTGCCGGCGGTGACGCTTCCATCTCCGGCAATTAAAGCTGGAAATGCTGTTCGACTGGGTGTTGGAGACGAAAAGCGCATCACCTGCCGGCGCCAAAACGATCGCGGAAGGCGTGTTCTCGGTCGCCACCGAGGTGCCATTGGCTGAGAGCTTGCCGGTGCCAAGATCCACGCCGAGGGTGGAGACCGCCCATGTTTCCCTGGGTGGCGACGAACAGGGTGGCGGTGCCGCCGCCGCCGCCCAGAATTTGAACTGGTAGTACAACTGGCGAGTATCCAGAAGCTCAGCAACAGCACCACAGACGCCAGGAAACGGAACCTCATCCCCATTCTTCTCCCCTGTCTGTTTTCTGTCTTCTCTTGTTCGGTAAGCGAAATACCTGAGAAATATGGCCGAAGGCCAATACTGCCACCATTTGTGTATCAGGAATGCGCGGGAAGAGCAAACTCAAAGTAGTTGGAACCGCAACGGAGTCAGGCAGTTGCCTGCCTTGGGCAATAGCTGATCGCGAGAGCAGCTTTAACGGTCCAGCGCGGCCGAAGCCACGGGCCGGGCCGGGATGCTCTCGGCAATTTCCGGCGAGGCCAGCGGCAGCCGAATCTCCACCATCCAACCCGCCCTGGGGCCGATTGGAGGCGCGGATCGATGCCCCATGCAGACGGATGGCGCGTTCGGTGATGGCCAGGCCCAGCCCCACTCCGCCGGTCTGGCGGCCGCGGGCATCATCAATGCGGTAGAAGGGACGAAACAGTTTGTCCAGAGATTCCTCCGGCACCCCGGGCCCGGAGTCGGCGATGTCGCACTGCGCCTCGGCCCGCTCGTGCCATCGAGCGTGACCGAGCCGATCTGAACCTCCGTGCCTTCGCGGGTATAGCGAATGGCGTTACGCACGACGTTCTCAATGGCGCTGCGCAACAGAGGCCGGTTGCCCAGCACTACGCATGGTCTGATTCAAGCGAACCTACACTCGCGCATTTGCGGCCTGCGCCTCGAAATCGGCATCCTTGGCGATCTCGACGATCAGTTCCTTCAGATCGATAGGCGCCTTTTGCATGGCCTCGTCGCCGGCTTCGAGGCGGGCGACGGTCAGCAGCCGGCCGATCAGTTCGTTCAAGCGGTGGCTTCAAGATCAATTCGCTCCAGGGCGGCTTGCGGCTTCGGGCCCGCTGCGCTTGCCGGGCCAGGGCCAGGGCCACGTTTAAGCGCGCCAGCGGGGAGCGCAGCTCGTGAGAGATATCGCTCAGCAGGCGGGACTGGGCATTCACCAGCTTCTCCAGGCGCTCGGCCATGGTGTCGAAATCCCACACCAGTTCAGCGATTTCGTCGTGGCCGCGAGCGCCTCCCCAGGGCACACCGGCGCGGGCGGTGAGATCGCCGCGGCCAGCTTCTGCGTAGCCGCGCGCAATCGCACGACCGGCGCAGTGAGATATCACGCCAGCAAATAGCAAACCAGCCCGGAGGAAATCACTCCGATCAAAATGCCAAGACCCGGAACTCCATGAGGCCAAACAGAGCGCGCTCTGGCCTGGCGGGCAGCTCGACACCATGGTGTAACGCTGTCCGTCTGCCGTGGTCAGTGAGTGGCGGAGGCAGGCGGCCGGGCATCATCAGCCGGTGCCACCATCCCGATCGACGAGTGCGGCGTCTCGCCGCGACCCGCGCGGACCCACTCCGGCGGGCGTTGCGCCCGGAGATCTCGCTGACCCTGCTCGTCGAACACATACGCTCGCACATGCTGCGTGTCATGCACATGGCCCAGATAGGCGTGCACTCCGGCGGTGCCGCCTTCCTTGTAGGCCTCCACCGCTTCCGCAAGATTTTGACTTGAAGGACTCCCAGGCGGAGAATCTGGCGCGCGGGACGCAAGCGCCATGGTGACCAGGATGGCCAGCACGATGAACAGAGCCTGCGCCATCCAATAGGAAAGAAAGATTTTGACGAACAGGCTTCTCATGACGATGCCTTCGCCTTTTCGCGCGGATCGAGCGAAAGATGTAACCCACCCCGCGCACGGTCTTGATGTGGTCGCTGGCCTCGTCGGAATCGCCCAGTTTCTTGCGAAGCTTGCTGACGTGCATGTCAATGCTGCGGTCGAAGGGCGAAAACTTGCGGCTGAGCACGACATCCACCAGGCGCTCTCGCGTAACCACGCGGCCGGCCTCGCGCAACAAGACCTCAAGCAGATTGAACTCGACCGAAGTCAGCTCGACCGGCTTCCGCTTCTGGCGAACGGTACGGGTGGCCGGATCGAGTTCGACATCCCCTACCTGCAACAACTCCGGAACTACGCCTTCCGCGCCTCTTGCCGTGGGTGCGGCGCAGGATGGCACGGATGCGGGCCACCAGTTCCCGCGGATTGAAGGGCTTGGGCAGATAGTCATCGGCGCCGATCTCCAGGCCGACGATGCGGTCCACATCCTCGCCGCGGGCGGTGAGCAGCAGGACCGGGAATTTGCGAGGTTGCTCGAAGCCTTGCGCAGCACGTCGAAGCCGTTCATGCCAGGCAACATGACGTCGAGGACGACCAGCAGGTGATTGTTCGTTCAGGGCCCGCTCGCAGGCCGCGCTCGCCATCGTGGACGCACTCCACCTGAAAGCCTTCGGCCTGAAGATACTCGCCCACCAGGCTGCAAAGCTCTACGTCGTCGTCGATTACCAGAATGCGATCCACGTTGCGCCGTACTACTTCTATTTTACATCAGCGCTTCGAGGCCACGGTAAAGAATTGTCAATCCGGCCGAATTGGCGCTTTACAAAACTTTACTCCGGTTGACCGACTCTTTACCCCTCTCGGCGGCTCACGGTGTTCTTATGAATGAAAGCAGTTCCGGGAATCGGGGACCCAGGAGGATTCATGAAGTCAAAACGAATCAAAATTATTGTCGCAGCTCTCGCACTGATGCTGCTGGCGGCGGTGGCGGTTTCCCAGACCGTCCGGCGGGCGCACATGCGCGGTCCGGGCATGTTCGGGCGGACACATGCTGGCATTTCTTCGCCGACTATCTGGATTTGACCGACGCCCAGCAGGCCCAGGTCGAAACAGATTCTGGACCAAAGAAAAGCCGGCGCTGAAGCCGCTCTTCCAGCAGCTGGGACAGAGCCGGCAGCAGACTGCGCGCAACTGGTGGAGAGCGGCAACTTTGACGAAGCGCAAGTGCGGACCATCGCCTCTCAGCAGGCCCAGACCATGACCGAGTTGATCGTGCAACAGACCCGCATGGGACCGAACTGGTGCAGGTGCTGACCCCGGACCAGAAAACCAAGCTGAACCAGTTCCTGGACAAGCATCGAGCACCGCTTCGAGCACCGCATGCAGCAGAAGCAGCAGCAGAGTCCAGACAATCAGCAGGAGTAACCGTCTTTGGGGGGAGGGTGCGCTTGCGGGCGCGCCCTCTCCGCACCGGTATCACAGGCAGAATCAGCAGAAGGAAATCCAAAAATGTTTGCTGCGCAGAGTGTAACTACTGAAGAGTTCATAGAAGCAGATCGCCGGCGGATAATGGCCGGGGGAGTCGATTGCGCTGTCGAAAGCTGGATGGCCCAGATGGATGAGGCGGTGAACGACACCCATCTCACCACTCTCGGGCGCTGCAAGCGGTGAAGCAAGTGCTCGACCGGCTATAAAGAACTAACCGGAAAGACGCACCTGATGTGCCGTAAGGCCTAAGCGGAGGTCGCAAGCCGTGGACTTTGAACGGGTGTATTCCTACCTGATCGGCTCGCTCGTGGTTCTTCGGCGTGGTTGCTCCTTGTTTGCCTAGACGCGACTTCCTGAGAACCTCGGCGCGAAGCACTCCGGCTGACCCGCTCCCGCCGGCAAAACTGAAGCCCTGCCTGCTAAAATCGCATCTAGTAGGAGCACATGCTGCCCAAGAGCCTGCGTCCCCTATTTCCCTATCTGAAGAAATACCGCCGCGGTTTCGCGGTGGGGGCGTTTGCGTCCTCTTCAACAACGGCATTTGGATTCTTTTTCCGCTGGTCATCCGGCGGGCCGATTGACGATCTGCACACCGGCGTCACCCGCGAAAAACTGATGACCTATGCCATGCTGCTGCTGGCGAGTGGCGGCGGTCAAGGGCATCTTCCAGTTCCTGACCCGCTGGATCGTGATCGGCATCTCGCGCGACATCGAATTCGATCTGCGCAACGATCTGTTCCAGCCACCTGGAGACGCTTTCCTACTCCTTCTACCAGCGCACCCGCACCGGCGACATCATGGCCCGGGCCACCAACGATCTGAACGCCGTGCGCATGTTGCTCGGCCCGGCGATCATGTATTCGGCGAACACGCTCGTGTTTACCGCGGGGGCGCTGGTGTTCATGCTCCGCATCAGTCCCCGAGCTGACGCTGTATGCCTTTCTGCCGCTGCCGGTTGTCAGCATCGTGGTCCAGTACTTCGGACGGCGGATTCACGAGCGCTTCGAACGCATTCAGGCCATGTTCTCCGAGATTTCGGCGCGGGCGCAGGAAAACTTCTCCGGCGCGCGCATGATCCGCGCCTACGTGCAGGAAGAGCCGGAGATCGACGAGCTTCGAGACCTCGAACCAGGAGTACATCTCGCGCAGCCTGAAGCTGGTTCGGCTGATGGGCATGTTGTGGCCGACGCTCGAAACCATGCTCGGACTCGCCATCGTGCTGGTGCTGTGGCTGGGCGGTCGCGAAGTATCTGCAGGGGCGCATCTCGGTCGGCGACTTCGTCGCCTTCAATACCTACATGGTGCAGCTCACCTGGCCGGTGATTGCGCTGGGATGGGTGATCAATATCTTCCAGCGCGGCACCGCTTCCATGGGGCGGATCAACGAAATCCTGACGGAGAAGCCGGAGATCGAAGATAGCCGACGTTGCCGCTTCTTCGTCGGCATCAGCCTGCGCCGAATACTCCGGCGATTCGAGGGCGAAATCGAGTTTCGCAATCTGAACTTCGCTCACAACGGCGACACCCGGTTCTGCACGACGTCAACCTGCAGATTCCCGCCGGCACCAGCCTGGCGATCGTGGGCCCGACCGGCTCGGGCAAAACCACGCTGGTCAACCTGATTGCCGCGAATTTACGACGCCGACGCCGGGAACCGTGCTGATCGACGGCCGGCCGATTCGGGAGTATCCGCTCACTGCTTTGCGCGCGGAACATCGGCTTTGTGCCGCAGGAAACGTTCCTGTTCAGCGAGACCGTGCGGGAAAACATCGCCTTCGGCAAGGAAGACGCCAGCGACGAGGAGTTCGCTGCGGCGGCCGAGGCTGCCAGCATTGCCGGCGATATCGAGGGCTTTCCCGAACAGTATCAGACCATGGTCGGCGAGCGCGGCATCACGCTTTCCGGCGGACAGAAGCAGCGCACCGCCATTGCCCGCGCGCTGATCCGTAATCCACGCATTCTGGTGCTCGATGACGCGCTTTCCAGCGTGGATACGCACACCGAAGACAAGATCCTCAACCACCTGCGCGAAATCATGCAGGGCCGCACCACTATCTTCATTTCGCACCGGGTTTCCACCGTCCGCAATGCCGACCTATCGCCGTCCTGCACGGCGGACGCATCGTCGAGCTGCGGCACGCACGACGAACTGCTGGCCCTGAACGGCTACTACACCGACCTCTACAACAAGCAGCTGCTCGAAGAAGAACTCGCGGAAGTCTGACGTCAGGTCCTTATTTCCGCTTCCAGTTGCGCCCCATGCAATTTAGCTCGACGAAGTGCGCGGCTCCAGCTGTGAGATATTGAACTCGTCCGGGCCCAATCCATCTAACGATCAAGTGAAGAGAATTTCCAGACGCGAACTGCTCGATAGCGACTCCGGCACGCCTGCGGAAATTGCGGCGTCACTGGCCGACCTGCGCAGAATCAACTGCTGGTTTGGCGGTGTTTCCACCACGGAGCATCTGCTGCGGCAAATCGCGAGGCGCTGTGGCACTCGATCGCTGTCGCTGCTGGAGGTAGCCGCGGGAGCCGGGGACGTGCCGGTGATCCTCAAACGCCGTCTTCGTTCCCAGGGCATCACGCTGGAGATTACGTTGCTGGATCGCAGTCCAGCCCATCTGCGAAACGGGAATTCAGGCGTCCGCGGAATCGTGGGAGACGCGTTGCACCTACCATTCGCCGACAACAGCTTCGATGTTGTGGGTTCTTCGCTGTTCGTTCATCATTTGCCGCCGCTCGAGGTGGTGGCGTTCGTTAACGAAGCCATTCGGGTCTGCCGGGTGGCGGTGTTGATCAATGATCTGATCAGGGATCCTCTACATCTGGCGCTGGTGTATGCCGGCATGCCGCTCTATCGAAGCCGCATCACCCGCCATGATTCGGTGGCCTCAGTGCAGCAGGCGTATACCGTGCAGGAGATGGCGGACCTGGTGACGGGGACAGAGGCGGCGCAAGTGGAAATCCAGTCTCGTTATCTTTATCGCATGGCAGTGACGGCATGGAAAACTCGCTCCGCTGAGGACGGCCCATGTACGACCTGATTGTGATCGGTGGAGGCCCGGCCGGCAGCGCAGCGGCCATCACTGCGGCGCGAGATGGATACCGGGTTCTGCTGCTGGAGCGCGGACAGTATCCCCGGCACAAGGTGTGCGGGGAGTTTGTCTCCTCTGAATCGCTGAGGCTGCTGGCATCGCTGCTGGGCGCAGGCTACGCGAGTCTGGTGCAGGATGCATTGCGAATCAGCAGCTCCCGCATATTTCTGGACGGGCGGGTGCTGCGGACGCGAATCGATCCCCCCGCCGCCAGTATTACCCGGATCGAACTTGATGCGGCATTGTGGCGCTCGGCAGAACATCACGGAGTCGAGGCGCGTCAGCAGGTCACGGCGCTGAATGTGGATGGCGACGGGCCTTTTTATGTCTCCAGTTCGGTTGGAGATTTCGAGGCGCGGGCAGTGATCGATGCCTCGGGACGGTGGTCAAACCTGACCGCAAGAATATCGAGCAATGGCGATGGCGTCGTAAAGTGGCTCGGCATCAAGGCCCATTTCTCCGAGGCTTCCACCGCAGCGAGTGAACCGAGCGTGGATCTCTATTTCTGCGATGGCGGATATTGCGGCGTGCAGCCGCTGCGCTCGCCGGCTGCCGGTGCGGACAGCGAGATCAACGTATGCGCGATGGTTCAGGCCTCGGTTGCGACTTCCCTGCCGGAGATCTGTGCGCTACATCCCGCGCTGGCTGAGCGAAGCCGGGGATGGCAGCCGTTGATAGAAACGGTGTCGACTTCGCCCCTGATCTTTCGCGAGCCCGCTCCCATGCGGGGCAACGTGCTCGCTGCCGGGGACGCTGCCGCTTTCATCGATCCTTTTGTTGGCGATGGAATTTCGTTGGCCCTGCGCAGTGGCTCACTTGCGGCCGAGTGCCTGCTTCCCTTTTTGCGGGGTTCGCAGGAACTGGCGCCGGCTGTTGACGAATATGGCCGGCGCTACCGCGAGCGTTTTTTTCATGCTTTTCACAATGCTTCGAGAATCCGCAAGGCTTTGCGGCTGCCGCGTCCGGTACGCAGCATATTTCTTCCACTGCTGGAGGGATCGTCGCGATTGACGGAATACCTGGTCAGGAAGACGAGGTAGAGTGCCCTAGCGAACCACGAGCACTTCGCGGACATTGTCGCGGGCGAGAAAAAACTTGATGGAGGAGAAGTCGCGAAACAGGTTCTCAATGTGTCGGTTATTGAAGACGCGCTGCAGTCGCAGTGCCCCATTGCGGGCCTGGCCGCGCAGTTCGATAGGCTGCATCTCCAGCACGTCTGTGCCAGTGATGTGATAGCGGTAACACGGCGCATCCGGACCGGCTTCGCGGGTGTGGAAAAAAGCCAGCAGCACCGCACCCGGCTTCATCAGCGACCACAAGCGTCCGATGACCGGCTTCACCAGGCTTTCATCCATGTAGTCGGCGAGGTTCCAAGACAACACCACGTCGAAATTGGCATTGGAGAAAGCCAGATTGTCGGTGAGAAATCGACGGCTGTCGAGCGTCGGGTTGCCCTGCTCGTCTTTGATAGCCAGTTCGGGGTCGGTTGAGGCTTCAAGCAGATCTTCGCTGTATATCTTGTGGCCGCGCTCGGTAAGATAACGGATGTTGGCGGCGGAAGTGGAACCCAGATCGAGCACGCACAGGGAGTCGCCGGAGTTCAGCAGCTTAGTGACCTCGGCAACGCCGCTCGAACGGCGCGTCATCCGCGGCGCGCGTTGTGTGGATGGTCCCCGTTCGGCTTCGGCGGTTCCGCCTCGAAATAGCTTCATGACATTGTGCGTGTTCATTATTCACTATAGCTATTCGCTTGAACGATAGCTATTCACTAACCATAGGCATCCACGAACCGGGCTATTCGCTGGCCGCCTTGGCGCCGGCTTTACCGGGCTCACGCTGAATATCGACTTTCCCTTTGAAGTATGCGCCTTCTTCGATGGCAACCCGCTGCGTGGTCAAATCGCCGGTGACGACGGCCGATTTCGCCAGTTCAATTCGTTCTGAGGCGTTGACGTTGCCATCGAGCTTGCCCTGTACCTTGACGCCCTTGGCGTTCACGTTGGCTTTCACCTGGCCGTTCGGACCAACGGTAAGATTGTTACCCTGAAGTTCGACTGACCCCTCAACTTCGCCGTCCACGTACAAGTCTTCACTGCCAGAGAGTTCGCCCTTGATGATTACAGACTTACCGATGTGAGCAAACTCGGTCATTTTCGACGCGTCCATATTCGGCCTCCAGAGGGGGTTCCAACGGATTGCAACCGGGAAAGCTTGGATTCTAAACCATTTCGCGGGATTGCGGGGCACCCAAAAGTCCCCCTCCCCCGGTACTGCGATGGGTTCCGCCCGCGGAGGCGAGACAACGCTGGCCGGTGTAGGAAACGTCTTAATATAGACTCACATTTATGAGACTCGACCCACTTCGGTCGCACTCTTTCCCAAGGTCTGAGGCAAGCTTCCTCCCTCTCATCGTTTTCTCATCGCTCTTCTTCTCATTGGTTTTCGGCGCGGCAATGGGGCCGGCTGCGGCTCAGGATCGGTCCGAACCTGCCGTCGAACTGGTACGGCGCACGGTGCAGAACGAGTTGAATGCCCAAAACGGGGCCAAGTTCATGTTTCGCGACCAAAAAGACACTCCCAAAGGTTCCACCACCCGCCTCATGGTTGAAACCAGGGATGCGATGGCAGGTCTCACCATCGCGCGAGACGGCCATCCACTCTCGGCTGAGGAAAGGCGCAACGAGCGGCAGCGAGTGGAACGGTTTGTAAAGTCCCCGGATGAACTCCGGAAAAAGCAGAAGCAGGAGCGGGACGACAACGAGCGCATCGGCCGAATCATGAAGGCCCTTCCCGATGCTTTTCTGTACCAGGAAGCCGGCACCGAGCCGGGCACCGATCGTCTGGGGAAAGCGGGGCATGAATTGATCCGGTTGAACTTTCGCCCCAATCCCGACTACGAACCTCCCACTCACGTAGAGCAGGTGCTAACCGGCATGAAGGGATACCTCCTGATCGATAAGCAGGAGAACCGCATCGCGATGATCGACGGCGTTCTGGCACAGGATGTTGGTTTTGGCTGGGGATTTCTCGGGCATCTCGACCGCGGCGGGCACTTTCTGGTGCAGCAGGCAGACGTAGGCGAAGGTCATTGGGAGATGGTTCGCATGGACCTGCGCTTTACCGGGCGAGTGCTTCTGTTCAAAAGCATCAACATTCAATCCAAGGAAGTGTACAGCGACTTTCAGCCGGTGCCGGAGGACCTCAGCTTCGCGCAGGGGCTGCAGATGCTGGAAAAGAAGCAAGAGGCTATGTTGGCGCAGAATGGCCAAGCCCAGGAAGACGCGAAAGACTGAACCGCCAAACCAGAAATTTTCAGGAATTGGCCCGCAGCGTTTCCTGCCGTACTGTCAACTTTTCGATCAGAGCCTTCCGCACCTTATATCCCCGGCCCGGTTCATCGCTGATCGCGATCATGCCATCCTTTGAGACTTCAACCTCGGGATCGATGATGTCTTCTTTCCAGTAGCGTTTAGACGCGGAAACATCCCCGGGAAGCGAGAAATTCTCCAGGGTGGAGAGCGCAATGTTGTGGGCCCGCCCGATTCCTGATTCCAGCATTCCGCCGCACCAGACCGGGACGGTATGTTGCTGGCATACGTCATGGACTTTACGGGCCTCGGTCAAGCCGCCGATCCTGCCAACTTTGATGTTGATGATGCGGCAGGATCCCATGTCCAGCGCGGCGGCGGCATCCCGGGAATGCCGGATGGATTCGTCCAGGCAGATCGCAGTGCGCAACTCGCGTTGCAGCTTGGCGTGATAGTAGAGGTCATCACTCCACAGTGGCTGCTCGATCATCAGCAGGTTGAACTGGTCGAATTTGCGGAGATGTTCGATCTCGTCGAAACGATAGGCGGAGTTAGCATCGCAACTCAGCAGGATGTCGGACCAGCGTGAGCGGATGCGCTCCAGCACCCGGATGTCCCAGCCCGGTTTAACTTTGACCTTGATGCGGCGATACCCGGCGGCCAGTTCGGTCTCGATTTTCTCCAGAAGTTGTTCGACCGAATCCTGAATTCCGATGGAAACGCCGCAGGCGATCTGCCGGCGGTTGCCTCCCAAGAGCTTCCACAGCGGCTGCTGCTTTTCCTGGGCCTCGGCGTCCCACAAGGCATTTTCGACAACGGCTTTGGCCATGCGATGGCCACGCACCTGGGCCATAAGCGAAACGCTTTCGCAGGCCTGGTTCATGCTGCGCCCGAGCACCGTGGGTATCAGATAGCTCTTGAGCGTAGCCCACGACGAATCGATCCACTCCGAACTGTAGAACGGCTCTTCCCCCGTGACACACTCAGCCCAGCCTTCGATACCCTGGGAATGAACGGTCAGTAGAAGGATGCGCCGGTCGTAGGTGCGGCCCATGCTGGTTTCGAAGAAATGCACCAGGGGCATCTGAATTTCGCGCAGTGTAATGGCTTCAATTTTCATGGTGAGTAAGCACTACCCACAGCCAAAACAAGACCTCATCTTTCATTCTTCTTCGGACTACCGATTTTAGCTATTTTCGGGCCGCAGAGTCAGCCCAATGGCCCAGAAGAAATTTTCCGTTTCCTTGCCCATCGCGCTCGTATCCCATCACCGCCAATCCTGACTCAAAGGCTGCCAGGAACTGCTCGCGATTGCGCTCCTGAGTTTGTTTCGCTTGCTCACGGGTGGATGCAGACGATTTCCACTGGTAGATTTTGTGTGGAACCGAAATAGACTGGGCCGCCTCGAATGCGGGAATTTGTCCGGTCCGCAGCAAATGCTCTACCCGATCAGATTTCAGCCACCATTCTGCCACCAGGCGGTCGCTGGGCAATCCTCCCTGCAGTGGGGATGACGTAATCCCATACTGGTTAACAGTATAGCGGCGGGCGATGGCTCCCAGTTTAGCGATATTCAGGTAGGCATTCTTGATCTCGAGTGGGTCGAAGGTCCATTCCATCAGGTCGAAGCCGCGGCAAATCGCATCCTCGCGTTGCAGCAGCTTGAGTCGCCGTCCCAGGCCGGAGTTGCGATACGCCTCGCGAACGGCCAGCATGTGGGAGTGAAGGTATGCTCGGCCATCGCGGAATCCGGGAATGGAAAACGCAAACCCGACCAGTTGTTCCCCGTCGAAAGCTCCGATCACCTGTCCGCCGATTTTCTGCGCCACCACAAACATGCGCAGAGGGACCAGCTCCGAGTCAGTGAAATTCCATACCTCTTTCTGGAGTTGCACGAAGGCCTGCAACTCGTGCAGTTCCTGACAAGGCCTGAGCACTACCGAGGCGGGATTCACCGGGGCCCAGACTCCTGCTGCTTCGACTGCTCCCACAGAGTGTCGAGTTCCGCCGCGGTCGCGTTTTCTGGCGAGTGACCCAAAGCGCGCAGCTGGCCCTCCATCCACTGGAAACGGCGTCTGAACTTGCGGTTGCTCTTCTTCAGGGCAGATTCGGGATCGAGGGACAGATACCGCGCAATATTCACAAGGACGAAGAAAAGGTCGCCGACTTCATCTTCGAGGCGCGCCCTCAAATCGTCGGACAGGTGGACCATCCCCGCATCTGCGACAGCTCGTCCTGGCGGTTGAGGTCCGGGTGCGGGAAATTCTTCCAGTTCTTCCCGTAACTCGTCGGTCTCCTCGCGCAGCTTGTCGAACAGTCCCTCGATGTTGGGCCAGTCGAAGCCGACGCGCGCGGCCCGCGAACTTAGCTTATGCGCCTCCAGCAGCGCCGGCATGGCGGAAGAAACTGCTGCCAGCACCGAATCACCGGGCTCTGCGTCGTTCTCGGCCCTGCCTTCGCCTTTCAGCCGCTTTTTCTTCTCTTCGGCTTTCAGAGCTTCCCAATTGCGCAGGACTTCGGACGAGGTCTCCGCCTTCACATCGCCAAACACGTGGGGGTGCCGGTCCACCAGCTTGCTGGAGAGTCGCTCCAGCACATCATCAATGCTGAAGGTTCCCTGCTCCTTCGCCATTTCCGAGTAGAACAGCACCTGGAGGAGCAGGTCTCCCAGCTCCGCCGGAAGCTCTTGCCAGTCACGGTTGTCGATCGCCTCCAGCACTTCGTAGGTTTCTTCGAGGGTGTAGGGCTTGATGGAATCGAAAGTCTGCTCGCGGTCCCAGGGGCAGCCTCCGGGGGCGCGAAGGCGCGCCATGATCGCAACCGCTTGCTCGAAGCGTTCTCCTGTGGTGGGCATGAAGTAGAAACTCTAAATGACGGACCGATGAGCGGGCAACGGATCCCGAGCACAAGCTGAGCCGTGCATTTGGTAGGAGTCGAACTTACCCCAGCGTGCTCACCAGGAGCCTGGTGTCATCGGAAATGATTCCATCCACTCCCCAGCCGGCGAGCCGCAGCATGTCTTTTTTGCGATTCACCGTCCAGGCAAAGATGCGGCGGCTGGCTTCATGCATCAGCCGCACCAGCCGCTGCGTGATGAGTGTGTGGTGAACGATGACGTAATCCACGGGCAGCTTGCGCCACTCCACCAACTGGCTGGGGTAGCGGCATATGACGCCCACGGGAACCACGGCACTGCGGGCCTTCATTTCCAGAATCACTTTTGGCAGAAACGAAGAGACTACTACCACGCCTTGCATGTGCCGTTTTCGCAACTCCGCCAGGACGGTGGTTTCGAGTCCGGTCACCTTCAGCTCTAGGTTGAGAAATGTCCGGCTCTCATAGGCGCGCAGCACCTCGCTGAGTTTTGGAATGCCATGCAATTGCTTGCACGCCACGCGCGAGACCAGTTTCCCTTTAACTTTTGGACTATGGCATACCACGGCCGCCCCGCAGGAGGCGCGCCGCAGGTCGAACTCGAAGCCGTCACACCCGTGTTTCATGGCCAGCTCGAAAGACGCCAGGGTGTTTTCCGGCACCCCAGGAACGCGGGAGCCGCGATGGCCGAGTAGAAGCGGACGATGAGACATGGGGCGACATTTTACCGAACTGCATGCCTCAGGTAACAGGAATTTTGGCAGAAAGCCCGATATCGGATTTCAGAAGAAGTGGAAGAGAATCTGCGGCTCAACAAACAGGCCGGCAGTGTCAATCGAGGCAGTGTCAATCGGGGCAGGTCTGTCGAACGGGGTCAGTCGAGGTCGAAATCCCGGATCGGCTTGCCCGTATCGGGACTTTCTTTGGCTTTACGGATGGCTTCCTGAAACTTCTTTTCCAGCAAGTCGGAGGCGTGCTTCTGGTTTTCGACCGATTGGCGAAAGATGGACTCACGCCGGCTGTCTTGCTCTTTCATGGCGCGCGCCGCTTCTTCGATATCGTTGAAGGTCTTAGGCTTCACCGGAGCGGTGTGGGCGATTACCGCCTCGCTCTCCGCATCTACCTTCAACACTGCCCCGCAGCATGGGCAGGTTACTTCGAACGCCTGCGGCTTCTTTGCCATGCCCGCATGATACCGCAATCCGCGCTTACCGCGATTTGAGCTTGATGGGGAATATCTTGAAGAGGGTGAGCATCTCCCAGCCCAGGAGGACCACGGCGACCAGCACCACCATAATGGCGATGGTTTCTCCAAAGCTGAGGCGGTTGCGCTCCGGCTCGAAGCGCCGGGTGACCAACCCGAGGATGTTGAGCGTGGCAAAGCCAAATACCAGAATCCAGAGAATGTTATAGATATCGTCTTTTTTGTTGAAAAGTGAAACAGCCAGCAACTGCGTTCGCGCAGCCATCCCGCTCGTCCACGGGAACAGCAGCGCGCTTTGATGAATGAACGCAGTTAAGCGCAGGAGCATGGATGTAGCAGTTCGCCGTTCCCAGCAGGCAGTCGTAGCGATGTAGCCAAGAGATTACGATACTACCGTTTTCGTCAAGCGAAGTCAGTGGCTCAGTTGTGCCAGAAGGGCAGCCAGTTTCGGGGAGTATTTCACCAGATTTGAAGAGAGAATTGCGGTCACTTAACGACTGGACGCGCAGGAGAAAGCCTGTTTAAAGGGAAACCCGCTGGTGATCGAGACAATCGGTGTGGATCAGGGAGTACAAGCTCCCGCAGAAGGCCTGTTCCGTAGCGCCCCAGGAAATGGAGGCCTCCGATTTCCCGCTCCTGGAGAGCCTTTCGCGGGTAAAGAAGATTGCTAAGCAGCTCGGCATGGCGTCCCAGCACCTCGGCCTGGCGCAGTTCGGCGCGCCCGGCTTTCGCGATCGCAGGCTTTCGAGCTGGTGCTTGATCTTGCTGTCGGCATTGTTGGCGGCCTCGACCAGGGTCTTGTCGAGCCGCTCCAGCAAGGGGCGGAGGACATTCAGGGACTGCTCCATTTGTTGTGCAATCTGCGCGAACGCTGCCTGTAACTCCTTGGGCAGGTTCTTCGCAGCCAGCTTTTCCTTCACCGCGCCAGCCCCGTGAAAGAGGTCCTGGAAAGCAACACCGTAACGCTCAAGTAGCCCTTGAAGTTTTTCTTCTACAAGCGTGGCCGAAAACCTTGGTATTACCGGGGTCACTCTTCCCAGCAAAGCCTGGTATACGACCGCCGCCTGGGCAAAGTAGGCGGTCTCTGCGGCTCCTCCTGTATAGGCGACAGTCGGAAGAAGATAATCCTGAACCACGGGACGCAGCAGCACATTGGCGCTGAAATCCTGAGGAGCGGCCGCGATCTGGCCCAGCAGGTCATCGCGCGAAATCTTTTCAGCTCCCATGAGAAATGTGGATTCGTCAGCAGAGCGGTGGATGGGGGTCCGCTTTCCGGCGCGAACCGCAAACAGCAACGTGGAAGAATGCGTGACCTTCACTTGCTGATGGTAGCCCGCGCTTTCCAGCTCCTTACCCTGCGCCAGAAGCGCCTGGTCGATTTCCCCGGCTCGCTCGATGGCGGCGCGGTAGATCGGCTGAGCCAGCGCCCCGAAGGCGGCATCAGCCGGATCGAGAAGGACTACGCCCCAATCCGCAAAAAGCCGTGCAAACAAGCGCGCAAAGGCGCTGCCAAACGTCTCTCCTGGCTGATACGCCTGACGGAGAGCGGAAACCGCTTCAGAGTCTCCAAGCAGTTCCGCCGCCGCCTCGACCACCGGTTGAATTTCCTCGCCGAAACGGACGGTTCCCACCGGAGCGTCTTCCCCGGCCTTCAGCGGCACACTGAACGGGCGCAGGGTCGCATCGGGACCAGGAAAAGAAACGCTATTCACCTCGGCAAGATCGTGGTCTTGGGTGGCAAGCCAGAACACCGGCACCGCGTTTACCCCGGCCGAGGTGGCTTCGTCGGCTAATTTCACCGCCGTGAGCGCCTTGAATAAGGCAAATAGCGGCCCACCGAAGAGTCCTACCTGCTGGCCGGTGACCATGGCTGCAGCACCCTGGCGAAGGCGCTGAACGTTTTCCAGGGTTCTGGCTGAGGCTCCCCAATTCTTATTCTGCCGCTCCAGAATATTGGACACTTTGGCGCGACGATCGCTGCTGTAGTCGGGCACTGCATCCGGTTCGTTCACCCAGCTGTTCAACAACGGCGGGCGCGGATAAAAAGGCCGGACTGCCGGAGCCCAAGCGAGGTAGTCGGCGAAAAGCCGGGTGGTGTGGGGGATGTTACGGAATGGCAAACACTCAGATTTCAAAGGCAGCTCTCCTGGCAGGATTGGACGTTTGCAGCCATGTCTGAGTCAACGCCACATTCTACAGGCGGGTTGCGTATTCAGATGCTGTCCGCATGCGGAAGATGCAGAGAGTTGGGCCGCGCTGTCACGTACTTCCCCGCCCAACCCGCTGAATTCAGGGCTGATCCGAGGTGAAGTGCGGCTGCTGGGGGGAAACCGCGAATCGCTCGAGTGAGCCTGCATGATCCGGTGGGTCGGGCTCGCCAGGGCTATGGAGCCGGGACTAGCGCGGGTAAACCTTGGTACTTTCCCATCCGCAGGACATCTAATTGAGGGTAAACTTGAATTCCCGAGGGTACTCACCATCGGGATTAGCTCTTTGAATGGCCAATTCCCACCAGTGGGGGCGTCACGGCTTCGACGGAGATGCTTGCGGCCAAGAGGCATGCCGGGGTGCACACACCCGCAATCGCGTGCAAAATGATAATTGCCAATCAACAAATGGCATACGCAGCCTAATTAATTAGGCAGCCGCTCTCCATCGCTTCGCCCTTGGGCGGTGACGGAGCGTCACACAGAGGGCTGCTCTTCTCTTCTACGTCTGGGGAGAGAGGCTAAGACTTCAGGCTAGCGGCACCCGTTTCTTGTCCGTTCTGAGCGGAGGCCGCGAACGTCCCGGGGGAACCGTCGCAAGACGGCAAACGCCTGGGGCATGAACGTGAATAAGCATGTAGTCTCTTGACCAGTAACATTTTCGGACGCGGGTTCGACTCCCGCCGCCTCCACCAAAACACCAGACTCCCAAACATCCGCTTCGCGCGGGTGGACCATACCACGTGTTTTTTGTTGTGTGGGGAATTTGCAAGTTGTATCGTTCACGCCAATCTGCTAGCAGATGTCGGCGGACGTTTCAAATCCGCGTACCCGTCCGGGCCGAGCCTCAACCATACGTGAATTCCGGCTTGCTCTGTCCGACCTCGATAATGTAACCATCCGGATCGCGGATGTAGCAGCGCGTCTCGCCGTACTTGTCCTTCGGCGCCGTGATGAACTCGGCTCCTCGACTTCTCCATAATTCATAGCACGCTTGAATATCCGCAACGCGAATATTCATAAAGCTGCTGATCTTATCCGGGTCCGCGAGAACGCTGAGCGTCACCGACGGCTTGTCGGGGGTGGGCCCGCCTCCGACGTTGACAATCAGCCACGTATTCGCAATCTGAATGTACCCGGGCGCGCCCTTGCTGTCGCCTCTGCTCAGAATGCGCCCTCCAAAGACCGTTTCGTAGAAGTGGGCCGATCGCTCAATGTCGGCGACCGTGAGAAAATGTGCGACGGTGAACCCCTCCTGTGGGGGCATCTCATAGTTCTTTTGTTCGATTTGTACGCTGTTCATCGACGACTCCAATTCCGCTATAGTACTGAGTACAAATACTCAAACACCTCGAGAACGTGACGCCGACTCTTCAACTTCGCTTCCGCACATCACGGCCGGGTGATTTTGTGTGGTATGTCACTCTCTCCAGTGATGCCCAAACCGTAGCGCGGGATCGCAAAAAGCCGGGGCGCTGGGACCCAGCTTGAATCATTCCAGGTGGAAAGGAGGCCCTTGCCATGTTTGCAGAACGGTAAGGAATCAAGAAGCTTCCAGGGGGCAGCTTGTGCATTCACTCCCGGGCCGCCAGCTTCGAGAGATCCACCACCGCCGCGACATCGAATTTCGAATAGTACTTCTCCACGTCTCCGGCGCCGTATTTTTCCCGGAACTTCTCAACCACTGATGCGACTTCATCATGATCGCTAATCGGAGTTACTGGGAGTTCCTCTTGCACTCCGGCGGCGGAGATGCGGATGGTGGGATTCGCCAGAACGTTCTTATACCATTCTGTGCCGGAACCCGCGACCGGCACCAGGTACAGCGTGTCGCCTTCAAGCACGAACCAGACCGGACGCGGCAACCAGCGTCCCGACTTTCTGCCGATCACACTGACCTGTATCTCGTTCCGCTTGGTCAGCAGACTTTTGAGGTCCTTCTTCGGCTCCGGCTTGGTTGCATCGCTCGCATGCCGTCGAGTCACCATTCCACGCCTCCTTTTGCGGACCGCATACCCCACTATGGTAATCATGCTTCAGCGAAAAGCGCGGCCGAATGAACGGCACTCCCCTGCCACTCTCAGCTGCCACCCGTCAGCCAATTGCCTTCGTCAAAGGCGGCAGCTTAAAAGCTGAACCTCGCCCCGATTGTCACCACCCGGCCGGAAAGAGCAGCCGTGAGGGTGCCGAAATTCGAGTTGCCAATGTTGTTCGAGATGGTCGTCGGATTGAAGTTCAAATTATTGAATACGTTGTAGGCGTCGACGCGGAACTCAAAGACCGCGTTCTCGCCAAGCACCGACGTGGTCGGCAATCCGAAGGCCTTGGTCAGGGTCAGATCCAGATCCTTGTATCCCGGCAGGTTGAGCGAGTTGCGTTGCACTCCGGGCATCTGCGGCAGCGCAGAGCCATAGTCGGTACCTCCGTAAGCGGTGTAGCTTGGCGTCGCAAAATATGCGGTGCCGCCGCTCGGAAAATTGGAGTTAGACGGGGTCTTGAAGGCGTCGTTGCTGGTGCTGGAACCTGCTCCGCCCAGGTAGGCGGCTGGAAGCAGTTGCCCATAGCCACAAGTTCCGCAATAGAGGCTGCCATTGTTCACGCTGACCACCGGGCTCCAGGGGAATCCGGAGTGGATGTTGAAGATTCCGCTCAGCCCCCAGCCGCCAAGAATCTTTTCCATCCATGCATTATTGCCGTGGAAGAAAACCGTGTGTTCGATGTTGGACGCAAGCTCCCCATCTAGCAATCTCGAACATTCGGCCCTCGCGCTTTTTTGGGCTGTTTGCCGAATCGTATGCTTGACTTCAGGCTACTCATAAGTAATAGTATCGAGTCGTAACCATTCGTAATAGTCTACGATCACGTTCGTAAGCTCGTGAAAATCTCTCCGGGAGGAAACTCTCATGATGCACTGCCGGTCCTGGCGTCGCATTCCTGCCCCCATCCTGCTGTTGGTTTTGCTTGCTGGCTTCGCACCTCGCATCGCCGCCCAAGCCAGTTACACCGCCCAGATTCGTGGCACAGTTACTGATCAAAGTGGAGCGCTCGTTCCGAACGCTACCGTCACCATTACAAATGATGCAACCGGCATCGCCACCACGACCCGCAGCGATGACCACGGGCTATACATCCTGACTGGACTGCGGCCCGCCAGTTACACGGTCAAGATCGAGATGCAGGGTTTCGCCCTGGTAGAGCGCAAGCAGGTGGTGCTGCAGGTCGGACAGGAGACCACCATCGACTTCACCTTGCGTCCCTTGGGCGCGCAGGAGACGGTAGTGGTTACCGACGAGGCGCCTCTGCTCGACACCGAGAGTTCGACACTCGGCACCGATGTCACCAACCGGTACGTGAAAGAGATTCCGCTGCTGAACCGGAATTTCTTTGGACTGGTCTTCCTGAATGCCGGCGTCTCGGAAGTCAACGGGGCCGGAGTCGGCGACAACTATCCCCAGGGCACCAATTTCGTCTCCAACGGGCAGCGTAACGCTACGGCCGAAGTGCGGCTGGACGGAGCGCTGATCAGCGCCCCCGAACAGGGCGAAGGCGCCACCAGCAACGTGTACTACGAGCCGTCGGTCGAAATCGTGCAGGAGTTCAAGGTCCAGAGCAACAGCTTTTCGGCGGAATTCGGAAGCAGCGGCGGCACCACGGTGAATATGGTGCTGAAGAGCGGCACCAATAATTTTCACGGCAGCGGCTGGTGGTTTGGACAGCGGGGCTGGCTGGATGCCAACGAATTCTTCAACAAGCAGGCGGGGTTCGCGCGGCCGGGCCATACCCGCGATCAGTATGGGTTCTCGCTGGGCGGTCCGATCATTAAGAAGAAGACCTTCTTCTTTATTGATCTGGAACGCATCAATGACAAGGCACCGCTGCCTATCGTAGGCACGGTGCCGACGGTGGCGGAACGCACGGGCGACTTTTCCCAGACCAATATTCTCGACGAGAACGGCAACGTCGTGCCCAACCTGATCTTTAATCCCAAGCAGGTGTCGTGCGACGGGGATGGCAACTGCACGCGGGCCGGGTTTAACAACAACGTGATTGATCCGCAGTATATTGACGCGATTGGGCAGCAGATTATCAATCTCTATCCGCTGCCGAATACGCCGGGAGACCCCGACACGGGCTTTAATAACTTCCGGACGGTGGTTCCCAGTGCCTCCAAGCAACTGCAGTTCGATATCAAGCTCGACCACCAGCTGAACGACAACCATCGCATCTCAGGGCGCTACAGCAATTCGCGCCAGACCTATCACTCGCCGGTGGTTTTCGCGGATGACGCGACCGGGGATGGCGTGGATGGCATCACCAACATTCAGAACGGATCGGTGGAATGGAACTGGAACGTCAGCCCGACCCTGCTCGTGACCAGCCGTCTCGGGGTGGACCGGGTGTATGGCCCGGGAAAATCGCATTATCCTGACCCGACGCAATTCGGATTTCCGCAATTGCTGAACGATGCCAATGGCATCAACCGTATGCCGGCTTTCCTGATGGATGATCCGTGGACGTCGCTGTACTCGCAATGCTGCGTGGATACGGACTTTGCCCATACCCTGTACAACTACTCATCGGCCGCAACCTGGGCCAAGGGGCGGCATACCCTGAAGTTCGGCGGCGAGCAGCACCTGTTCTTCAACAACTTCCGCCAGCCCAGCTACCCGACCGGATACTTCCACTTCGCGCAGACGGTGACGGAGCAGACGGTGGATGCATTCGACCCGACCCAGGGCAACCCGTTCGCTGACCTGCTCCTGGGCATCGGCGATTACGGAGGCATTGCGGTTTATCCGTCAGTAGCCGACAAGTCGAAAGAGACCGCTTTCTATTTTCAGGACGACTGGAAGGTAACGCCTAAACTCACGTTGAATCTGGGATTGCGCTACGAGTGGAGCACGCCTTACACCGAGCGCTTTAACCGGGTTCAGTTCTCGGATTTTAACGGCGACACCGGAATCAGCATTCCCGGACTGGCGAACGTTTCCGGTGACCTGAAGGGGACGACGATATTTCCAACTTCCGGCAACCGAAATGTTCCGGTGGACCGCAACAACTGGGCGCCGCGCCTGGGGTTTGCCTACCAGCTCACGCCCAACACAGTGCTGCGGGGCGGCGCTGGAATTTACTACGGGATGAGCGTGGCCACGAACTTCCAGTACACCGGCACGGCCTTCCGCAAAGACGGAAACATCTATTTCACCAAAGACAACTTTCAATCGCAGTACGCCAGCTTTGCCGATCCCTTCCCTGCCGGGCTTCCCGAGCCGCAGGGCACGGCCTACGGACCGCTTGCCATGTGGGGCTACAGCAATCAGAACGACCTGGGCACGACAGAGGCCCGCAACGGCGAGATCTACCAGTGGAACCTGGGCATTCAGCGCCTGCTGCCCTGGGAGTTCACCGTTTCGGCCGACTACTCCGCAAATCGCAGCACTCACCTGCCATGGGGAGGCTATTCGAGCACGCGTAATCGCAACTTCATTCCTTCCGCTCTGCGGCAGCAGTACTCCACCAATGACCTGAACAATACGGTGCCCAATCCGTTCCAATGTTTCTTCGTGAGCGTGGCTTCCCCGGCCAGCTATTGCCCGGCATCGCCGATCTTCAACCAGCCTGATTCGCTTTATAACGACGACCAAATTCCGCTGGCGAACCTGCTGCGGCCCTACCCGCAATTCGACGGGCCTTTCGAAGGGCTGCCGCTGCTCGGCGCGGAATCCTTCTACAACGCGCTGCAAATCCGCTTCCAGAAGCGTGCCAGCCACTACATCGGTGTCGAAGGCAACTATACGTTCTCGAAGATGACCGACAATTCCTCGACCGGTGCCAACGCATTCGTCGGCAATCTTGATACCGGAAACCCGCAGGAGCTCGACAACCTGAAGGCCGAACACTCCATCAGCGCCAACGACAGCACCCACCGCCTGGCCCTCGCCATCATCGTGGACCTGCCGGTCGGCCGCGACCGCTGGATTGGCCGCGGCATGAATCGCT
Source organism: Terriglobia bacterium (assembly GCA_963798155.1). Lineage (GTDB taxonomy): Bacteria > Acidobacteriota > Terriglobia > Terriglobales > Acidobacteriaceae > CAWCSH01. The sequence goes on along the minus strand of CAWCSH010000017.1, from coordinate 84,168 downwards.
TCCTCGACGCGGTCCTCGGCGGTTGGGAGATCTCCAATATCCTGACTTACCAGACGGGAACTCCGATTGCCATTGCCATGTCGGAAAACGCGATTATCGACGGGAATCAGCGGCCCGATGTCCTCTGTCCCAATCTGGCGACCGGCGTGGGGGCCCATCAGTCGGCGCTGACCGGCCAGAGCACATTGAATCTGAGCTGCTTTGGCGATCCCGGAGATGAACAGCCGGGAAACTCGCCGCGCTATTTCTCCAACCTGCGTGCCGACGGCATCCACAACATTGACGTGGCATTCTCCAAGAGCTTCACTCCTCATGAAGGCCTGACATTGGAGGTTCGCGGAGAATTCTTTAATGCATTCAACACGCCGCGCTTTGCCATACCCGATACTTACTGGCCGGACTCGAGCTTCGGTGTGGTTTCTTCGAGCCTGGGCAGCCCACGTCACGGACAGTTGGGCGTACGTCTGGAATTCTGAAACAAAGGCGGGCATCCCGTGCTGGGCGGCCCGCCAGTCTGACGAAGGATCGTTGCCCCTCTGTGAGCCTCAGTGTCCTCTGCGGTGAATTCCTGGTTTGTCGGCGGGCCTAGGCAAGCGTTCCTTACAATCCTGCACGTTCCTTGAGGAACCGTTCCCGATGCTCGCGATCGCGGAACGCTTCCGTGCCTCCTGGCCGTGTAGTCGAAAGCGCGCCCGCCGTGTTCCCCGCGCGAAGGCACTTCGGCAGATCCGCGCCGTGAATATATTGCGATAGAAATCCCGCATCGAAGCTGTCGCCAGCTCCGACCGGATCGACCACGTCAATTTTAAGCGCCGGCTCCGTGAAGCGCTGCTTGCCCTGAACCGCAACCGCGCCCTCACCGCCCAGCTTCACCACCAGCAGCGGGACCTTTTCTGCAACCCGCCGCATCGCCTCTTGCAAGTCATCCGCACCAGCCGCTTTGCGCAGCTCTCTGGCGTTTGGCAGAAACACGTCCACATACTTCAGCACTCCATTCAGATCTTCCCACTCGTCGGCTGGATCGTCATTCGTATCGAGAGAAATCGTCAGCCCGCGCCGCTTAAGCTCCTGCAACAGCTCCGGAACCTGGGGGCGCAACTTGGTCTGCAGATACAAGGAGGAAAGATGGAAGTGCCGCGAATCGCCCAGATAATCAAGATCGAGGTCGGCGAAACTGAGCTCAGAAATTGTGCCCGGGTAGGTCAGAATATTGCGCTCGCCGGTTCTTTGCAGGATTACTGTCAGCCCGGTCCCCACACCCGGCTTGCGCCGCACCTGCGAGATATCGACTCCGCCTTCTCGCAGACGGGCCAGCGCGATCTCTCCGAACTGATCGTCGCCAATGCACGAGATGAACCCGACTTTGCATCCCAGGGCAGCCGCGTTATGCGCCACGATGGCGGATGAGCTTCCCAGGGTGAGCGCCATGCCCTGGGCCAGCAGTTCGCGCTCCGCAGGCAGTTCCCGCGGCAGCCCGTACAAGATCAGGTCCAGGTTCAATTCGCCGGCAATGGTGAGGTCGAATCGCGGCATGCTCAGGCTTTGAGCGAGACGGAGTCGTCGAGCACGACCACCCGGCTCAGATTTCGCGGGGAGTCCGGATCATAGCCCTTTTTCAGGCCGGTGTAGAACCCGGTTAATTGCGCTGCCATCAGGTAAGTCCCGAGCCGCGCCAGTTCCGGCACCGCCAGCCCTAACTCCACCAGCAGGTCGGAATTCTGCCGCACCCGTTCATCGGCGCGGTTGGTCACGGTCAGAATCGTTCCCCCCAGCTCCTTCATCTCCCGCAAAACTTCGGATTCGGCCTCAAAGCCGGTCTCTGAAAGCAGAAAGATCAGCAGCGTTTCGGGACCCACGATGGCCTTGGGCCCGTGGCGGAATTCCAGGGTATGAAAAGCCTGCGCGTAGGATACCGACATCTCGGTCAGCTTGAGCGCGCTCTCACAGGCAGGTCCATAGAATGGCCCCTGGCCCATGCAAACGTAATCCGCAAACTGATGCGATTGCACAAAATCGCGCACCCGGCCATGCAGCGCATCGGGCAACGCCTTGGCCTGCGCGGGCACCTTACGCAGCTCGGCAATAAACCCGCGATTTCCCACCATGGCTGCCGCCAGGTACTGCAAGCCCAGGATCATGGAGGTCACCGAGCGCGTCATCACCATGCTCTCTTCATTCGCCGGCAGCAACGCCAGCGTCTTGCTCGCCGCCAGCTCAAGCGGCTGGCCATGGGTGCATGTGACCGCGAGGGTGCGAATCTTGCGGCTCTCCAGCGCTTCGGCGGCCTGCACCGCCTCAGAAGTTCGTCCCGACCGCGAGATCACCACGGCCGCCACAGCCGCCATACCCGCAAGAGCCACGTCGGGATACAGCAGAATGTCAGACGCGACCACTGCCCTTGCCCGCTGTCCGGTGATCTTGCACCAGGAAGAGGCCGCCGCCAGGGCCACGTAATAGCTTGATCCACAGCCGACGAACAGCCATTCTTTCGCCGCGCCAAAGTCGCGGCAGATCTCGTCAATGGTCTTCGTTTCGGCGAGTTCTCCCAGACAAGATTCCCAGCACTGCGGCTGCGACAGAGCTTCAGCCAGGGTGTGGATACCCGGGGCTTTGCCCGACCCGCGATTACCGTCATCTTTGCTAGACAATGGACACCTCAATACCCGCGTTTTTCAGGGCTTTCACATCGGACTTGGGAGCAGCCCGGTCGGTGATCACTTCATGCACCGCAGACGGGGGAACAATCAGCGAGAGACTGCGCCGGCCAAATTTGCTGGCATCACACACCGCCACCGTCCGCTTCGACACTTCCACCATTACCCGGTTGACCTTGGCTTCCAGAAGATTTGGAGTGCTCAGGCCGTACTGCGTGTCGAAACCATCCACTCCCAGGAACAACAGATCGGCATTCAAGCTGCGCAGCGACTCCTCGGCAATCGGTCCCACCAGTGAAAAGGAATTCTTTCGCAGCGTGCCGCCGGTAAGAATCACCTCCGCCTTTGCGCCGGAGAGTTCGGCTGCGATGTTTACCGCATTGGTGATAATCGTAAGATTCCGAAAGTCACGCAGGGCGCGCGCGATGGCGGTGGTTGTGGTGCCTGAATCGAGGATCACCACCTGGCCCTCCTGCACCCGCTTGGCGGCGGCGGCGGCGATATTCAGTTTCTCGCTGCGGTGCAGCTTCTCTTTTTCCCGCAAGGCCGGGTCTTCCAGAGCGCCCTCCCGGGAGGGCAACGCACCTCCATGAGTACGGTGGAGCAGGCCCTGGGTATGGAGAATCTCAAGGTCTTTCCGGATCGTGACTTGAGACGTGTGGAAATGCCGGGCGATATCCGCGACCAGCACCCGGCCGTCGTGATTCACCATGTCTAGAATGGCGCGCCGGCGCTCTTCGTTGAGTACCTGCATAGGACCAGGACTTGCAGCCGCTGTCTTTTATTTCGTATTTCTTTTTATATCGTTTTCTTTCGTTTGTCCACAGAAAACGACGCAAGCCGCCGCCCGCAAAATTGGGCCATGCCCGGGCTTACCGGCCCGTCTCAAGACGTCCGATACTCTCTATATATCGTCGCGCATCGAATTTTTTCGAGGTGCTGGCGTAAGACATGTACCGAATCTGGCCGAAGATCGGCCTCTCGAACCAGGCCCGGTCGTGTTTGCCCACAATCGCCCAGGCGATCCCGGCATAGCCGTTGGGATCCCGCCCATCCAGTTCGTAGCGGTCATTGAGCCAGACCGCGCGCTGATAAGCGGCAGCCACCGAAGGACTCCACTCCAGGATTTTCTTGGCCCAGTACATCCGCATGTAGTTATGCATCCACCCGCTCAGCACCATCTGCTTCTGCGCGGCGTTCCAGAGAGGATCGTGGGTCTGCGCCTGATCCAGCTGTGTCTCGTTGTAAACCACGGGCCGGGAGTCGCTCCAGTGCCGCGCGAAAGAGCGGTCGGCCCACGGCTCTAGGCAGGCGAAAGAATCGTAATCCGGATTATAGCGAACGAAATTCACCGACAACTCGCGCCGTACGATCAGCTGTTCCAGGAAAGCCTGCTTCGCCGCTGCTGGCGCTCGGGCCGCCTCCACCGCGCGCGCCACTGTCAACGGACCGATATGGCCAAAATGGAGATACGGCGAGAGCTGGCTCGTTCCCTTAAGTTCAGGATGATTCCGGTCTTTGGGATAGTTCCTCAGGCGCTTCGTAACGAAGTCAGCCAGCACCGCCAGCGCGCGCTCCGGACCGCCTTGCCAGTTCACCGCCGAAACCGAACGATCGATCGACCAGCCGCTGCTAAAGTCATCACGAGGCGAAAGCGAGTGCAGACTTCGCGGTTTCTTCCAAGGGATCCGGGCTTTCGTATTGCGCATGGGGACAAGGAATTGAGGCAGCAGTTCCTGCAGCCGCGGCCGGATGGTGCGCGCCCCATAATGTTCCCGACCCAGCAGCCGCGAAGGTACGATGACGTCGGCATCCACAGTCCAGAGCGGCGCTTTCAGAAGCTCGGCCGCTCGCACCCGCCAATGTTCCGCCTCCCGCAACGGGTCTTCGTCGCCCACCACGATCGCGGGACGCACCTGTTCACAAAACCTGATCAGGCTGTGGTCGGGGTAGCTCCGCAGCACGAAACCGAGGTTGCGCTTCGCCAGTCCCTCTGCAATGTCGGGAATCCCGGAACGGAGAAAGTGATAGTGGCGCAGATTCGCATGTGGATAAAAGGGCACCGGAGCAAGAAACACGACCACCGGCTTCCCCAACTCGTTTCCCAGCTCAACCGCCGCTTCCAAAGCCGGGTTATCCAGCGCCCGCTGGGCGCGCTGCATCCAGTAAACTACGCACTTCCCTTCGGGATCAGGGTCGCCCGGCTTCGCACGGTGATGCGGGGGTCGAGTTTGAGTCTGGCGATTTTCACTTCAGGTAGGAGCGGACTCCGGGCAAAAATTAGCTCCTCAGGTAGGACTCGAAAGGTAGGACTCGAACCTACAACCCTCCGGTTAACAGCCGCACTTCACCATATGGCGTAGATGTTTTTTCAACGACTTAGATGGAGTCCTTCGGCCATTTTGGAGCACTTGGATGGAGTGCTCCGGCGGTTTTGGAGCACTTTCGGCGATAAACGGTTCCCAAAAACGGTTCCAAGTTTGGTCGCGGAGAACCGCTCATTTGGATGCATTGGGTCCTGCGCACCAAGCGGTGATTTCTTCTGTAGAGGGAGTCTTGCGTAAAGGGCTACGCTCGCGGATATCAAATTGGCGGCTGGCGGCCGCTCCACTCTGCAGACGCTAGGGTCCCGCTTGTCCCACGCCAAAATAGACATATGGCCACCGGAGCGCCTCCATGCTGCGTTCACCTACGCGAGGAGTGGGTAACTTCATTACAGAACCGGACTCCCTGAGCTAAGCCTCACTTCGGTGATCACACGAGCCGAAGGAATCCAGCCACTCCAGCAGCAAATTGACGCTGCCTTGCGCGAGCGCGAGGCAGGAGTCGCCGGCGCCGTAGTAAAGATTGAGCCCATCACCGTCTGCGTCCAGGGTATAGCCGCAAGGAAACACCGCGCCGCCTACGTCGCCGCCGCGTTCGTAGTCAAGCTCAGGCCCGAAAATCCACGAGTCACCTCGTAGCAAACAACTTTCCGGGTCTTCCGGGTCAAAAAGAGCCAATCCCAAACGATAAATGGCGCCCGAGGCGGTTTGCCGTACACCGTGGTAGATCATGAGCCAACCGCGAGAAGTCTCGATCAGCGGCGGCGACAGGCCAATCTTGTTCGCGTCCCACCATGCGCCACGCCGCGCCTCCAGCATCATCCGGTGGCGGCCCCAGTGACGCAAGTCGGGAGAGTAAGAAATCCAGATATGAGATCCCAGCGGCGTCATCGGACGGTGAATCAGCGCCCAGAATCCATTGATCTTGCGGGGAAAAATGGCAGCGTCTTTGTCATCCGGAGGCATGATGACGCCATATCTCTCGAAGCTGCGGAAGTCTTTGGTTAACGCCAAGGAGACACCAGGGCCTCCGCGCGAGTACGACGTATAGGTCACAACATATTGCCCAAGTTCCGGCACGAATGTAATGCGCGGGTCTTCGATGCCCCATAGTTCTTCCGGATAATTCGCCGGATCGGGCGCGAGTGTAGGCTCTTTATCAATTTGCCATCCGTCAACTCCATTGCGTGACCGTGCCGCGCAGAGATGGGACAAGCCCCGGCGGTCCTCCACCCGGCAGAGGAGGAGGGTTGTACCGTCCGGCAGGCGTGTGACCCCGGCGTTGAACACACTGTTCACGGAGTAAGGCCAGTCCTTAGCGGTCAGGATTGGGTTGGAGGGATGGCGCCGGAGAAGCGGTTCGAACCGCTGATTGGAAACATTCATAATGTTTTAAAAGTAGCTAGTGGGTTGACCGCTTGCGCGAGCTGCTTTTTCAGCGCATGAATCTTTAATGCGGGTGCCATGGACTCCGCTTTTTCCAGCCGCAGCATCTCGACCAGTGCGGTCAGAAATGAAAGCGTAGATTCTGCTCCCTGGTTCTGGTTGACCCGATCAGGATGCAGTCCGTCCCGGCAACCGCCGGATGCAGAATCATAGAGTGGAAGCTGAAGATCGTTTTCCCCCAGGAACCACTTAAAGCCTGTCCATGCTTTGCTGCGCCAACCGACCTTACCAGTAATGCGATAGGCCTCAAGGCAGGCGGAGATTGCCCCGGCGGCCTCCACCGGCTGCTGATCGAAACGCGCCTTTGCCCCGCGCAGCGGATAAAAGCCTTGCGATCCGACGGGGGCGAAATGGCCGTGAGCTTGGCAATGCTGTATGCTCATGAGCCAATCCAGGGACTCAAGGCCGGCTGAGACCATTCGCTCGTCCGAGCCGCTTGCCCCGGCGAGCAGCAGAGCTTGCGGGAGCCGCGCGTTGGAATAGGCCACCACATCTTCAAACCAGTTCCAGGACGGTTTCTTGACTGCCTCATACATCGCCAGCAGTCGCTGAGCTAATACGGACCTAAGCTTCTGCGCGTCCCGGTCTCCAGGAAATGAAGTAAGGTACTCTTGAATTCCTAAAATGGTGAATGCCCATGCTCTCGGACTGCTGAAGGTGACGACCACCGGCAGGGCAAACTCGAACAAGCGTCCGGCGGCGCCTCTCAGACCGCGGCGCGCCGAGTGCCCAAGCACAGACCCCAAGGCCCAGAGAGCTCGTCCGTGACTGTCTTCCGATCCTGATTTTTCCGCCCAGTGGCGATCGTAATAAAGGAAATTTCTGAACCGGCCAAGTTTGGGATTGAAGGCATGCTCGAGGAAAGCCAGATATCGAAACGCCAGGTTTCTCATTTCCAATGGCCTACTCGCGCCAAGTCCTTCCGTCTGGACCGACAAGAGGAGCGCGCGAGCATTATCATCCGTGGTGTATCCCTCGCCATAATTGGGGACCGTGAAAATGGCGTGCTGGAGAATTCCCGTGCTATCCGTCAGTCGCTTCAGGTGATCCAGTTTCAGCACGGGCAACTGGTCCAGAGGCCTGGCTCGGGTTTGCGGTGAAATCTCAATCCTTGGACTTCGCGTGCGGTCGGCGCGGGCCCGTTCAAAGCTCCCCATGTAACCTTGCGCCGCTTTCTTCCAGACCATATCGCGCGCATACAGATAGGCACGCTTGCGCATAGCATGCCGAATCGCCGGAGTGTTCAATAGTTCGAGCGTTTTCTGCGCGATGGCGTCAGGATTCGCAAAAGGAACCAGCGCCCCGCGCCGGTCGTCCAATAACTCGATCGCGTGCCAATATGGGGTGGATATGATGGCTTTGCCGGCCCCTACCGCGTATGCCAGAGTTCCGGAAACGACCTGCGCCTCGTTGCGGTAGGGAGTGATATAGATATCGGCCACGCCGATGAATTCAACCATCTCTTCCGGACTGACAAAGCGATTGTGGAAGATGACCTGCGATTCCACCCCCAACTCCTTTGCCAAAGTTTGGAGATAGGTTCGATAGGCGTCGCCCTCGCGACGAAGAATATGAGGATGCGTGGCGCCCGCGACGATGTAAACGACATTCTTGTGCTTCGCCAGGACCTTAGGTAGAGCCTGAATGACGTTTTCAATTCCCTTGTTCGGTGAAAGCAGGCCGAACGTGAGCAATACGGCTTTGCCTTCCACTCCGAAGCGGTCTTTGCAGAAATTTGGGTCGAGGAATGGCAGGTCAGGAACGCCATGAGGAACCATGTCGATCTTCTCTTCCGGCACTTTGTAGATTTCCTGGAGAAACTGCGAGGAGAGCTGGCTCATAACGATCAGGCGGTCCGAAAGCCCGGCCAGTTCCTCCATCACTGTTCGCTGGTCGGGGTCTGGTTCGCGCAGAACGGTGTGGAGAGTTGTGACCACCGGCATCTTGAGAGAACGCAACAGGCTTAAGACGTGGCTGCCGGCGGCTCCGCCAAAAATTCCATACTCGTGCTGCACACAGACCATGTCGATATTATTGAAGTTCAGGAACTCAGCCGCCTCTTCGTATGCCTGCAGATCATCCTGTGCAAGTGTCCATCGCACCCGCCCGGGATAGTCATATCCCGGCTCCGTGTCGTTCATGGCTACTGCCATCAGCCGGGCTGTCCCATATTCCGCGGAAAGCGCCTCGCACAAGTCGGTGGTGAAGGTCGCGATTCCGCACTGGCGTGGAAGGTAATTCCCAACCACTGCGATCCGGCTCGGCATTGAAGGTTTGGTTTGGATAGTCAACGCGCTTTCCCCGCTCCCGTTTGTTTTCCTGTTCAATTTACGGGGCCAGCGTCATCGGCTCATGGAGCACTTCAAGAGCCAGCCGCAGAGTCATAGCGACTCGGTCTTTGGATTGGATTCGGTAATAGAAGCTATGGTCATTCGAGGATTGGCCCGCAGGAACGGCAGCGAGGCTGCGAACAGCGCCGCCGATAGTACTTCCAGCACCATCAGGGTGATAAAGGAAAATCCGATCGGCTGGAAGGGATTGAAAATACAAACCACCCCAATGAATGCAATCCCCCACGCATACTTGTGAAGAATAAACGCCTGCACCAGAACAAATACCGCCGCCGCTGAAACAACAAATCCGAAATATGCCCGTACATCGGACGGCATCTGCCAGGCCGCCCCGACAAGCAAAGCTACAACAGCGATCCACTTCATTATGATCGTAAGCATAAGCTCCTCATTTCACAGTTCTCGAAGCACGCAGCTAGTTCGACTTCGCCTTGGCTTCATTGACTCGCAACGCCCGGCCTTCCATGGCGGTACCGCTCAAGGCCAGGCACGCCTTGTCGGCCTCGCTCGCCTCGGTCATCTCGATGAACGCGAACCCCTTGGGCCGGCCGGTTTCCTTGTCGGTAATGATGTTGACGCGCTCGACGGTCCCATGCGCTTCGAACAAGGAGCGAAGTTGCGGTTCGGTGGCGCTGTGCGGCAAATTTCCAACGTACAAGTTTTTCATGGTTTCCTCGATTTGGATTTACGGTGAAGTCTTAGTTGAGCTTCCCTTGGCCCGTAGCGAACTCCAGCAGACTGCCTTGCTGGATATGGCGGGAATGCGCGCAGACGGTTGTATAGGGCACGCCCAGAAAGCGGTGGGACGCGATATTTGTGACTTCCAGGCAGTTGAAATCAGGCTTTCGTGCTTTAACAAAAATCTGCTCCAAGGCCCGGCGGACACTGTTGCCTGCAAGCGTCCCAAAAACCGTAGCCTTTACTTCCGCTGCCATAAACAAGCAGTTCCACCCTGATCCCTTGATCCTCTTATCCAGAGTAGAGCCGGTAAGGGCCTGAAGGACGCCCCAGGTTCCTGAGTAAGACTCGCTCTTCAGGTCAAGCGCCCGCAATATAAGAGGCCGATCGTCGATGAGAACGGTTCCAACCTGTACCGATGCTGCCATGGTTTATCTCCACATACAATTATCTTGCCGCCGAACCATTCACATTGCCTTACGCGGCCATGCCATCCACAATTTCATGGAAAGTCGAATTCACAATGTCCGCGACTCGCAACTTGGGGCTGCAGTCGAGCAGCGCTTCCAGGCACTTCATCACTAGCGGATAGGCCGTAGTCTGGTAAATTTCTGCCTGTTCCCTGCTCTCCCACAAGCTGATGGCCACGACGTCAGTGCCGCCGGTCATGGCGAAGGTGATGACGTCCTCGAAGCCGGGTTGCTTGCGCAATAGAGGGATGATTTGGGTGTCAACAATCTGTCTGAACTCGTTCAGACTTTTAGGCTTCAGGCGTAGAGCGACATTACGGGCGAACATAGTCAACCCCCCAGGGGATGCTCTAAGAAAGGAAACTCCAGATGGGCTGACTTAGTTCAGAGAATCTGAAAGAGTGATGGGAAGTTACTCGCTCATTAACGAGCCTATTCGCTCTGGATAGGCTTGTCAAACTTACGAAAGGAACATAGGAGCTAATGCAACGCAGACGGCACATTCCTGGCCACCTTCATGGCGTTGCTCTCATGTTTCGAGAGCAGGCGCTTCATCCGCTTGAGGATGGCGTCCAACCTCCCGGGATCGCGCTCGCGCTGGGCTTGCTCCCATAGCCTGCGCCAGCCCTTCGGCTCAAATTCTTTCAGAAAAACCCTCGAACTGATGAGTGGCATAGATGCTCCCATAAAAGGTCCGAGCGAATGAGCCGACAAATAATTATGCGGCGATACCGGTTCCAATGTCTGGTCAAAACTGATCACCCACAGACATTTGCGTTTTGGGGTTAGAATTCTCGCAATGGCCACCGCCAGGAACAAGCGCGAGTTCGATGCGCAGGCATTTCTCGCCGGAATCGGCGAGGGCAGGAAAATTCTGTCTCTTGCGAAAGCGCAATTAGTCTTCGCGCAAGGCGATGCGGCAGACGCGGTGTTCTACTTGCAAAAGGGCCGGATCAAGCTCACGGTAGTATCCAAAATAGGCAAGGAAGCGACCATCGCCATTCTGAATGAAGGGTCGTTTTTCGGGGAAGGTTCGCTGGCCGGCCAGCCTTTTCGAATGGGCTCGGCGTCGGCAGTGACCGAGTGCACGGTGTTGCGGATTGACAAGAAATCCATGGTGCAGGCGCTCACCCGGGAACAGGCATTTTCCGAACTCTTTGTGTCTCATCTGTTGGCCCGGAACATTCGCTACGAAGAAGACCTTGTGGATCAACTGTTCAATTCCAGCGAAAAGCGTCTGGCTCGGATATTGCTTTTACTTGCTCATTTCGGCAAAGAGGGCGTGCCGGAAGTAGTGATACCGAAGATCAGCCAGGAGAGCCTGGCGGAAATGGTGGGCACCACCCGCTCGCGAGTCAGCTTCTTTATGAACCGCTTCCGAAAGCTGGGTTTTGTTGACTACGATGGCGGCGGCCTGCAAGTGCATAGTTCGCTGCTCAGTGTTGTGCTGCACGATTGACCGACGTCTACCTTCGTTCACTCAGGCCGGGGACATCACCGGCTCAAATGCGTCCCATCAGAAGCAGAATTACGACAATAATGAGAACCATCCCTACGCCTCCGGTCGGAAGATAGCCCCATTCCCGGCTATGCGACCATCTGGGCAGGGCTCCAACAAGGGCCAGAATCAGGATGACAATCAATATGGTTCCAAGCATGTTTTGCTCCTCGGTAGTATCTCGGGAATGATGCGGCGCTTTGCAGCGCCGCACGTTCCGGTAAGTGCTCCATTCCTGCGGGATGATGCCGGCTTGCTTAGCGCAAGCTTCCTGTGGTCGTGTTGACTGGGCTGCCGATGGCTTCGCCGGAAACGACGAGCTCCACTCTGCGATTTTGCTGGCGACCGGAGGAGTTGTCATTGCTGGCCACTGGCTGGCCTTCGCCAAACCCCTTCGACGTGATGGACGCGGTTGCAACGCCCTGTTTCACCAGATAATCGCGGACCGAGCCCGCACGATTCTCAGACAATGTCTGATTCATCGCATCGCTGCCAATATTGTCCGTATAGCCGCCGACTTCAATGTTGAGTCCTGGATACGCGAGCAGAATTCCGGCAACTTTCGCGAGTTTTTCCCGCGCGCCGGACTTCAACGAGTATTTGCCGGTGTCGAACAAAACATCGGACATGCTGACGATGAGGCCACGCGCGCTGTCGCGAGTCTGAAGGATTGAATTCAGCTGCTCTGACAATCGCGTGCGCATGGCCGCTTTATCGGCTTCCGCTTGCTGCGAGGCCGACTGGGCCTGCTGTGCGGCCATTCGTGCCTGCTCCGTATCCGACTGCGCAGCGGCCAAAGCAGCCGCTGAAGCGGCTTGACTGGCAGCCAGGTCTGCTTTGGCCCTGTCGGAATCCGACTGAGCCTGGGCCGCTTCGGATTGGGCGTTTGCAGTTGCAAGCTCTGCCTGCGCCTTGGCGGCTTGTGCCCGGGCGGTGTCCGACTCTGCCTGGGCCGTGGCAGACTCTGCACGCGCCTGGTCAGCTTGCGCCTGTTCCTTCTGACGCGTGGCAGCGTCCGCTTCCGCCTGGGTTTGCGCCTGGGCAGAGGCCGCAGCGCGGCGTTCATTGTCGAGGTGTTCCTGGGCAATTCTCTTGACGGTGATGGCGCGAGCGTCTTCCGCGGTCTGCACTGCCTCGCGCGCGACTCCGACCAAAGCTTTCTTATCGAGGTGTTTTTGCGTGGCGTAGCCGTCCGCCTGGTCCATCAGGCGCACTGCATGTTGATAGCTGTCGGTCGCGTAATTGGCTGCGCCCTCGGACTGAGCGATACGCAGGGCATTGCGTGCTTCGAAGAATTCCAACGGCAGCTTGGTATTCAGGATCACCGGATCGAACTTGAAGCCGGTGGGAATGTAGCCGCCGCGCTCCAGCAGGTCGTACTTCGCATTCACCACCTCGGTGGTTCCCTTGGTGTCTTCGCGGACGACATTTTCCATCACCACTACGTTGCTGGGCTGGCGCACCGCATAATAAGGCTCCGCAGTAACCACCAGGGCGAACGCCTGCAGATCGGTGGTAACGTCCAGCTTGCTGCGATGATTATCACCCACCAGCACTTCACCCAGGTTCACAGCCCGGCCTTCCGGAGAGATCGCCCACAGTATGTAGGTCAAATACTCGTTGCCGAAAGTCGTGGGCTTCTGGAGATTGGCAAATTCCACTTCGATTTCGATGTAACCGCTCTTGCTCTCTACCTTGGCCTGGCCTCGCGCCTGCGGCATCAGCTCAGTGCCGGCAAAGTCCAGCTTGGTGGCTCCGCCGCGGTGCCTGTAATTGACCGCACGCGCCGTCCGGCTGATCACCGTGACGTGGAACGTCGGCGTGTAGTCCATGGGTTCGACGGCAAGCGTGGTTTGAGAATTGGTCTGGGCCAGAGCGTTCAGGCTCAGCGCGATGACTGCAGCTAACAACAGCTTGGTTTTCAATGAATCTCCTCATGGCAGATGTCTGCCCCTTCAGATTGTGTTGATCTCTGTTAGTCGGTACGTTTCAGGCGGCCGGTCACAATGGTTCAGGGTCAGGCGCCAACGTGAATCCGGGAAAGCGAGTGGAAGACTCCAAAAGCGTTGAGTACCCACAGAACTACGGCAATGACAGCGACGCCATTCAAAATTGACCTGATGGTGCGCTGCATCGGAATGAAGCGATTTATCAGCCAGAGCAGAACACCCATCGCCACGACAACTTCCAAGACTTGCATTAAAGGCATGGTCTGACCTTTCGTTTTTCCCAGGCAACCGCCTCGCGTCGTCGAGAGGCGGCGTCCCAGGGTTCGATGTCCGAGAGCTTTAGGGTCGAATCGTGCCCGCCGGAGATTTTCACGGCCTACGCACGGATGAAGAATGCCGATTGCTGGATGTGGCCGCTTTAACCTGACCTGGTCAAGAACTTCTTCAGCGGCCTAAACTGATGAGAGCTACGAATCAGCGTCGCGGCTCCCCCACACACTCAGGAGACTAGATGATGACAGATACGTCGTTCCATATCTGAGCAAGATAGCTCACATCGAAACGAAGCCAGAACTGGACTTCGACGCTAAATGTGCTTGTAAGGCTCGTAAGGGGGCTCGACCTGGTCGGGCTTTTCCTCGTAGGGCGCATATGGCAGATCGGGCAGGGGAGGCTTTTTGGCGCGGTCCGCGTCAGGGGTAGCACCGGGGTAAGGGAGCGGCGGATCGAGAGACTTGTTTGCTTTAACAGACGAGAGACTGAGCATGATCACTCCTGGACAATGGATAGCGATGAGCGGAAGGTGATAGTTGCACTCCTTAGCCAGACTTCCCTGGCCGCCACTGTGCTTAGCGATGTTGCTCTCGGCGGAGCCAGTGCGATGGTCAAGATTGCTCATTTTTCGAGGACCGCCAAGAAACTCTACGGTACTTGCGTGATGGTCATAATTGACCATTTCGCTGTTTTGCCAATGCGGCATTATGCAGTCATGAAAACCAAGAAGGAACAGGCCCTCACGGTGAGGTGTCCTACCTGTGGCGCCAGACCAGGCCAGAAGTGTGAGCTGAGCACGGGGCTGCCACGTACCGAACCGCACCGGGATCGCCGCCTGAGGGCTTCAGATAAGCAGGGTTAGAGCACACCGCTCCCGACAGGCCAGGAAAGATGGTGCACCTGGCGTTAGATCGCAGCCGCTCAGGCGCGTCGGGCTGGTGTTCGAGGAGACCACTTTCAAGCGCACGCAGGAATTCGTTCTTCGCAACATTAGCGGCGGTAAAGCTCGGCGTCCCTCCGCACCGTGCGGGTGGCTTGGCCTGCCATGGGCACACATCGCTACGGCAAGAATGATTTGATCAGGAGCGTGTGGCGGTAAAGGTGGGCTCTTCTGCTCGGATGAGCGTCTCCCATTCCACCGGAGGAAATTGACGGGTAACTCCAAGCCGGGGCGCAGTGGTTTGCCGGCTCCCACACGATAGGCAAATCGCTCCTACGTCGCGGATGTCAGTCTCTTTCGATATCTCGCTCTCCCGCACCGCAAATGTTCCTGAAACCAGCGGGCCGTGGCAATCGCCGCAAGCAGAAGCGGTAAGGTGCAGATACTGCTTTCTCATGATGTGTACCTAAGGACTTGCAATTCTTGATCTTATTCGCAGCAATTCCACGGGTCTGGTCATAAGTGCTCATTCAGGTATGCGGAACTGTATCGAGCCAGCACAAAGGGCCAGCATCGCATGTTCTGCAGGCTGACTCGAAAGAGGACTACACTGAAGCTGTGCGCTACTACACGACCAAACAAATAACCGGCGCAATTGCGTTCAAATGCGTCACGTGCGAGCACAGCGTTACAACACTCGACTTTGACAGCGCGAATGGCAACCGCCGTACCCAGGCCGCGGCGGCAATGAATCGCCATGCCGCGGAACAGCACCTGCCCCGCCCAAGGCCTTTCCCCGCGAAGCTGGGATGCCACGGCGCATTATGAAAACCCAATCAGTGCGGCAAATCCTGTCCGTGGGTTGTCCGATATGTACCGCCAAGCCGAGAGAAAAGTGTGTCCTCATGACGGGGCAGCCCTCTTTGAAAACGCACCGTGCCCGGAACCAGGCCGCGGCCCAAGCCGGCCCTCCTGAAAGCTTTGGACATGCCGCCATGCGAAACTTGAGGTCGGCCACGAGTCATGGCTGGCGTTTGTTGTTTCAGTCCAGGTAGGACGCGGTCGATAGCCGAGGCCGGAGGGCCCAATGTTCTTCCAGATATATAAGAATGGCCGGCCGGTGGATGGCGGTAGCTACTCCAGGCTCGAAGAGGCAGCAGCAGCTCTGGAACGAGCCCAGCAAGGCGGCGAGGTAACCGAGGTGGACCGCTCCGACAAAATCGTGCGTCGCTATACATTGCTGGAATGCCGCGCTGCGGCCCGCAGGTTTCACCGCGAAACAGCCGTCTAAGCGAACTTCAACGACTTTCCGCACTCCAAGCAAAGCTTCTTTTGCTTAGACGTAATGAGCCCGCACCAGGGACACACCACTAGATAATTGGTGTCCCCGCCGTGCGGTCCACTCCTGTTAAACAGGCTTCCGAACGATTGCACGATCGAGCCAAAGTATTCTCGAGAGCCGAGCGATCCAACGATGAAATGCGCGTCTCAACGATTCCCCCTGCCGTTCTTTAAGAATGACAGGCTCAGACCGGCAACGCTGTTCCGGATTGCTCACATTCCACGCATCTAAGGTCAGCCAGCCCTCGTGGACAGAGGCGTCATTTAGCTCCGCTAAACGGCAGTGAGCAATGTTGCTCAGCTTCTGCTTCGCCTATCGGAGATACTACCAGTGAGAAGATCGTCTGCCTTCTCTTTCAGGTCTTCTGAACTAAGTCAGCCCATCTGAAGTTTTCCTCTCTTAGCTCGACAGCTATCACAAAGGAATCAATATGAAGAAATTGCTTACGATGTTCTTGGCCAGCGGCCTATTTCTCCTCAGTGTCAACGCCTGGGCCGCCTCGGCACGCGAGGATGCGGTTGACCGCTTGAAACTTTCGACCGAAGTTCTGAATGCGCTGATGGCGACCCCGGACAACGGTATTCCCGAAGAAGTGCTGGACAGCGCCAAGTGCATGATCGTTGTTCCCCACCTAATCAAAGGCGGCTTCATCTTTGGCGCCAAGCACGGACGCGGCATCGCCACCTGCCGCACATCCATGGGATGGAGCGCGCCGGCATTCGTCTCAGTCAATGGCGGAAGCTGGGGTCTGCAAATTGGGGTTGAGGGTGTGGACGTTGTGATGATGGTCATGAACGATCAGGGTCTGCAGCATCTGCTCTCCAGCAAGTTCAAGATCAGCGGAGAAGGCTCCGCGGCAGCTGGTCCGGTTGGCCGGCACGCCTCCGCTGGCACAGACTGGAAGATGAATACCGAAATGCTGACCTACTCGCGCGCCCGCGGGGTATTCGCAGGTCTTACGCTTGAAGGTGCAGTGGTGCAGCAAGATGATGATTCAACCCGCGCCATTTACCACAAGAAGCTCCCATTTCGCGCTGTGTTATCGGGCAAGACGGCAACTCCGGAAGTGGCAGCCGAGTTCCTGAAGGCTGTTTCCGACGCCAGCCATCAGGCGCGCGTGGCGGAAGCTAACGGATCCAATTAGATCTTCACGGCAGGCAGATCGTGAGCCGGGACTGGATCCCCGCCGACCGACGCCCGCACGGGTCGGCCGGTGGTGCTTCGGTCCTGCTCTAGGAAGGACCGTGGGCGGGACTATGAAACGTAATCTTCGAAGGTGCATCGCGGCACAAGTAGCAAGCCTCGTCTTGTGGCCTGTTCTGGCACTTGGGCAATCCTCGGCTGATCTCGACAATTTGCCGGCATATGATCGTGGCTGGTCGGACTGGCAGGAATCCACGCTGGTCCAGCCTAGGCCGGCCCGCAGCGCGGCTAATACCGCGGCTCATCAGGACAACGTTTCTGCTTGCAGGAACGGCTGGGACTCCTGCGACCGCACAAAACTCACTCCGACGGAGACTATAGCATTGGCGGTCGCCGACCACGACCGCAACCTCTCCAACTGCAAGAGCGGACTCGGAACCTGCGACCACTCCCGGCTGACTCGTGCAGAAGCCAGTGACGTAGCCTTCATCGAACGCCAACGCAACGTTTCGGATTGTACTGAGGGCTGGGCCTCCTGCAACCACTCGCAGCTCTCGCCGACGCAGGCCAAGGCTGCAGCTGTCGCCATGCGCCAGCGCAATGTTTCCAACTGTGCCAACAGAGTAGGAGACTGCGATCTATCCAATCTCACCGCTTCGGAAGCGATTAGCGTCGCCGTTGCCGACCGTGAGCGCAACCTCTCAAACTGCACCAACAACTGGAGCGACTGCGATCGCTCGAAGTTAACTCCACAGCAGGCGAATGCCGTCGCTGCGTCGGACCTCGCGCGAAACCTCTCGAATTGTAAAGACGGTGCCGAAACCTGCGACTATTCCCGGCTCACTTCTTCGGAGGCAAGCTCATTGGCAATGGCCGAGCAAAGACGCAACTACACTGCCTGCAGGAACGGATACGGCCTTTGCGATCGCTCGCGGCTGACGCCGGCAGAAGCTGACACAATTCCGCCCGATAACAAACCCCTGGCCCACTAGAAATCAGGACCAGAATCGAGATTGAGTGCTTCAGAAAGCACGAGGAGATAGCATGTTAATCAGGAGGATGTAATGGAAAGTCACGACAGCACGCATGATTCCGAACAGCGCTGGTGCGCGTGGCAGGAAAAGAACCGCGAATCTGACCGACTGGCTGACAAGCGAATGAACATTCTGTTCTCCATGGTCGGAGCAATCCTGTTGCTTGCGATTCTGTATTACTCATTCCAGGCGAAGGCAATACCCGGCTCTGGCCACGAACAGCACACCGTAGCTATGCTGCGAAGCACACGGAATGCAAGCTGCTAGTTTGAGTTGGAATGCTGGTCCTGCGTTGGCCTCGAAGTGTCCCCCACACCTATGAGAAACGGTTCCTTCGAAGGACTGTGGAGCTCCAGGTCTGGGCTAAAAGCACACGCAATTAGTCCACTGCCAAACTCCACAACCCTCCGGCCGTGAGCCGGAGGGTTGTTAGCGCTCAGCCCCGCATAAATACTGAGGGTGCACCAGATTTTGGAACCGTTTGGAACCGTTTATTCGGAGAAATTTGCCTTTTGTTCGGAAATCCGTCCACGCAAGTGCTTGAAAAAATGGCTCCTCAGGTAGGACTCGAACCTACAACCCTCCGGTTAACAGCCGGATGCTCTGCCATTGAGCTACTGAGGAGTGTCGTTTTTGCAGGACGCGCCAGGCGACGGCCTTCTGTTGTCGTTACTCATCATACCATTCACGCCAACGCCTGAAAACTTCTACAACTGGCGACGCCGAGCTTGAACCGTGCGAGCTTGAACCGTGCGAGGTTGAACAGTGCGCGGCGGAACACTGCAGGCGTGCCCGGCTCTCGCGACCGCCGACCGGATTCTGCTAACCTAAGCAGCTGCTCTCCGGCAATTGCTCTCTATCCCGGATCACGAGGTGCGAGGTGCGCATGACAGGAGGTTTTCGCTTGCTCTTGATTCTGGCTTCTTTCCTGGTGTTGGCCGCCGCGCTCCGGGCGGAAGATGCTGCTTCCGCGGCCAGCACCCAAAACGCGCCTCCCAAGGTCCGAGTCGCTCCCGTGGAAGAAACGCTCTATGGGCACAAGATTGTAGACAACTATCGCTGGCTGGAGGACGCCAACAGCTCCGAAACCAAGGAATACGTAGCGCAGGAAATGGCCTACACCCGCGGCGTTCTCGATCCCCTGCCGGGGCGCGAGAAGATTCATGACCGTCTGCTGCGGTTGGCGTCGGTCGGCACCATTACGACCCCTCAACTCGGCGGCAAGTACTACTTCTATACCCGCCGCGAGGGAACGCAGAACCAGCCCGTACTGCTGGTGCGGGAAGGCGTCCACGGCTCTGATCGCCCGCTGGTGGATGTGAACAGGATGGCGGCCGACGGAACGGTAGCGCTCGACTGGTGGTTCCCATCAGAGGACGGCAAGTATGTCGCCTATGGCACGTCTCCCAGCGGATCAGAAGAGAGCACCTTGCACATCATCGAGACCGCCACGGGAAATCTGCTGCCCGATGTTATCGAGCGCACTCGATTCAGCAGCTTGTCCTGGAAGAAGGACAATTCAGGTTTCTACTACACCCGCCATCCCAGGAAGGGCGAGGTGCCTGCAGGCGAGGAGGTCTATCACGTCAAGGTCTTCTATCACGCCCTGGGCGCCGATTCCGTACGCGATCCCTTGATCTTTGGCGAAGGCCGGAATGCGCAGGATATTCCCACGGTTCAGCTCTCCGACGACAGTGACCGCTGGCTGCTGATCAATGTGTTCGAGGGTTGGGCGAAGAGTGAGCTGTATCTGCTGGATACGGAGTCCAAAGCGCCGCCTGTGGAACTCACCCAAGGCGAGACTGCTCTCTACAGTGGCGAGATCCTGCACGGGAAGCTCTATATCGTCACCAATGAAGGCGCGCCCCACTATCGCGTCATGATGGCAGATACCGCAAACCCCACGCGCGAAAACTGGACAGAACTCATTCCGGAGAATACTGCCGTCCTGCAGAACCTTGGGATTATTGGCGGCAAGCTGCTGGGTCAGTACCAGAAGAATGCCAGCTCCCTGCTCAGGATGTTCGCTCTGGATGGCAAGGAACTGGGAGAGATTCGCTTTGCCGGCGATCGGCACAGTTTCCGGCATCGGCGGCAAGTGGGACCGAAGCGAGGCATTTTTCGACTTTCCAGTCATTCACAGTACCGCCGTCGGTATATCAATTCGACCCTGCAGTCCGCGCTACGGCCCTGTGGGACCAGGTGAAGGCCCCGCTGGATCCATCGGCCTATGAAGTGAACCAGGTGTGGTATGCCTCAAAGGACGGCACTAAGGTTCCGATGTTCGTATTTCATAAGAAAGGACTTGTGCTGAACGGCAAGAACCCCACCCTGCTGACGGGGTATGGCGGATTTAACGTAAGTCTCACACCAGTATTTGTACCTTCGCGGTTCTTGTGGCTGGATCACGGCGGCGTGTTTGCCGTAGCCAATCTGCGTGGCGGGGCGGAATTCGGCGAAAACTGGCATCGCGCGGGAATGCTGGAGAAGAAGCAGAACGTATTCGACGACTTCATCGCTGCCGGCGAGTACCTGATTTCACAGAAATACACCGACCGGGAGCACCTTGCGATCCAGGGCGGATCAAACGGCGGACTGCTGATGGGTGCGGTGTTTACCCAGCGTCCTGACCTGTTCCGCGCGGTGGTGTGCCAGGTGCCGCTGCTAGACATGCTGCGCTACCAGAACTTTCAGATCGCGAAACTGTGGGTGGCGGAGTACGGCTCAGCCGATGATCCAAAGCAGTTCGACTTTATTTACGCCTATTCTCCTTACCATCATGTAAAGGCCGGAACCGAATATCCCTCCATTCTCTTCATGACGGCTGACACTGACACCAGGGTCGATCCCATGCATGCCAAGAAAATGGCGGCACTGATGCAGGCGGAAGCGGCCAATGGCAAAAGCCGGACACGGCCCATCCTTCTGCGGATTGAAACCAAGGCGGGACACGGCGCCGGGAAGCCGCTGACCAAGCAGATTGAGGAGGGCGTGGACGTGTACTCCTACTTGTTCTGGCAGCTTGGGGTCAAGCCTTGAGCCTTGCAGACTGAGAAACTCCCCCGGCGGTGTTTCCCCCTTACCTTCGGGCTCATTTATACTGACTAGTTTGCCCGTGTGCCGCAGCAGCGGCCGTGCGGCAGGAGCTTGCCTTGAAAATCCTGGTCTGCATGAAGCAGGTCCCGCAGAAAGATGCCCCGCTCAAGCTGAACGAAAGCGGCACCTGGATCCGCGAAGATGTCTCCTACGAGGTGAATGAGCCCGACGCCTATGCGCTGGAAGAAGCGCTGCGGCAGAAGGAGAAGCACGGCGGCGAGGTGGTGGTGATAACTTCGGGTCCGGCGCGGGCGCAGCAGGTTTTGCGCGAGGCGCTGGCCAAGGGTGCGGACCGGGCGATTCATCTGGAAGACAATGCGTTCGTTTCGCTCGATGCCTACAACACTGCCCGCGCGCTCGCAGCTGCCATTAAGGATGAACCGTTCGACCTGATCTTCACCGGGTTGCAATCGGATGACTACGGCTATGCGCAGACCGGAGTCATTCTGGCCGAACTTCTGGGCTGGCCCCATGCCACCATCATCATGCAGATCGAGAAGAAAGACGGGGCAATCCGCGTTAAACGCGAGCTCGAAGCCGGCTTCTTTCAGTTTGTGGATATGCCGTTGCCGGCCGTATTGACGATTCAATCCGGCATCAACAAGCTGCGCTATGCCACGCTGATCGGCATTAAACAGGCCAAGAATAAGCCTATGCGCAAAGTTCCTCTCGCCGAGGTACAGCCCGCCATCGGCAAGAATTTGCAGCAGATCGAGCGGCTCTACGTTCCCGAGAAGACCAAGAACACCGAGTTCCTCGAAGGCCCCGCCGGCGAAGTGGCGAAGAAGCTGGTGGAGAAGTTGCGCAACGAATGTGCGGGTGCTCTAGCGGTTTTGGGCGACAAATGAAGAATGTAAGACAAACTTTCGGGCTTCTGCGGCGGTCAGGTCCAGCATCCAATATCGCTATGACTGGAAAGAAACTGATTCGCGAAGAAGAGGAATCGATCCTCAAAGACCAGCGCAAGGGCCTCACCCTGATGACGGTGGGCAAGGTGCTGCTCTGGATGGATCTTATCCTGCTGGCATTCGTTTATGTTGGCGTGCGCAGCGGCTCCCACATGTGGATGTGGTGGGTACTTGGCGAAGCCATACTGGGATTTGCGCTATTGGGGATCGGAGCTCACAAACGCGGCAGCCTGAGCCGGATTCCGCGCTGAGCGATCTCCCAAGCAGCTCACCCGCCTCTCGCCGGGAAGATTCTGACTCACTCGCTAGCCGTCTGCCCCATCCCGCACACCGCAATTCCCTGATCTCATACTCGAGAACTTACTCCAATGCCTGACACTATTCTTGTGGTGGTTGAACAACGCGAAGGTAAGCTGAACCGGGTTTCGTGGGAGACGCTTGCAGCCGGCCAGTCCCTCGCCGCTGAAACCGGGTGGGACCTTGAAGCTGCGGTGGTGGGCAGTGGAGTCGCGGATCTCGCCGCCGAAGTTGCGGGCAAGAAAGTCGCCAAGGTCTATGCCATCGAGTCGGCAAAACTTGAACCCTACACTCCCGATGCATTCGCCGCCGGCCTGAAGCAGTTCCTGGGGCAGAAACAGCCCCGGCTGGTTCTCATGCCGCACACCTATCAGGTACGCGATTTCGTTCCCAAGCTGGCGACCGCAATGCAGCGCACCGTCATCAGCGACTGCATCGGCTACAAGAAAGATGGCGAGAAGTTGCTGTTCACGCGCCAGATGTTTCAGGGCAAACTGGCTGCCGATGTGAGTTTCGCATCCGACGCGCCCTGGTTTGTCACCTTCCAGAATGGCTCGTTTCGCGGAGACAAAGTTGAAGCGGGAGCCACGGCGGTCGCCGGTTGAGACGGTGAACGTCGAGATCCCCGACAGCGTGGTTCGCACTAAGCCGGAAGAAGTCTTCAAGGAAGCCAAGCAGGCGGTGGACCTCACCCAGGCCGAGATCATTGTCGCCGTCGGACGTGGAATCAAAGAGCAGAAGAACATTGAACTTGCGAAACAGCTGGCGGAGGCGCTGGGCGGAGAGCTCGCAGCCTCGCGGCCCATCTGCGATTCAGGATGGCTCCCCATGGACCGGCAGATCGGATCATCCGGCCAAACGGTCGCTCCCAAGCTCTACCTGGCGCTGGGCATCAGCGGCGCTATCCAGCACATCGTCGGAATGAAAGGCTCGCGCAGCATCGTCGCCATCAACAAAGACAGCGAGGCCCCGATTTTTGAGATTGCAGACTATGCGGTGGTGGGCAGTCTGTTTGACGTGCTGCCACCGTTGATCGAGGAGATCAAGAAAGTGAAGTCCGGAACCTGAGCCGCAGTTGCGGCGAGGGGTTAGAATAGTGGCATGAACATGATTCTCACCGCGGTTTACGAGGAAGTTCCCGAAGCCGAAGGGGGCGGGTATGTGGCGTATGCGGAGGAGCTTCCCGGTGCGGTCTCTGAAGGCGACACGTTGGAAGAAGCCCGTGAAAATCTGCGGGATGCGGTGGAGGAACTCCTGGCAGCCAACCGTCAGCTTTCTGGAAAGTCCATCGCAGGCAAGAAAGTGACTCGCGAAACCATCACTGTCTCCATGGCCAGATCATAGTCATCCTTCGCCGACTATTCGCCTATTGTTGTATTTCTTGGGCAAAACCTAACGGCGTCAGGTTTCACTAAAATCTCCAGCTTTTAGAGATTCTGTTCAAGTTTTCCACACATATTCCTCACATTCACAGGTTTCGGTATGCCATCTTTAAACCGGTGAAGCAGGTTGACCTAGTCCGGCACCTCGAAGCGAATGGATGCGTGCTGATCCGTGAGGGTGGCAAGCACAGCGTGTATAACAACCCGGCCACGCAGCGCACCAGTACGGTTCCTCGGCATAAGGAAGTGAAGAATCCCACCGCTCGCCGGATATGCAAGCAACTTGGCGTTCCCGATCCCCTCCGATAGATAAGGGGCCTTTGGTTGCGTTTATCATGTGTGGGGGACACCATAATGGTGCTTCCGCAATACCGGCAAGTTTACCGGCATTCCAATGCTGATCTTCCGCAAGCCGCTGACTAACATCGAGCATCCACAGATGCCGGCCGACGTGGTCATCGTCGGCGGCGGCCCGGCCGGAATGGCCTGTGCCCTGCGGCTGTCACAGTTGATCGACCAGCACAATGCCTCCCATCCCGACGCGCAGCTTAGCAAGGAAAATATCTATGTCCTCGAAAAGGCCCGTGAGGTCGGCCAGCATTGCCTCTCCGGAGCGCTGCTCGACCCGCGCTCGATGCGGGAACTGCTGCCGGAGTTTGAGAAAGAGGCTCCGCTTGACGCCGCGGTAAGCAAGGAATCGGTTTACTTCTTCACCGAGAAAGGCAAGTTCAAGTTCCCCATTACTCCTCCGCCGCTGCGCGATCATGGCAACTACGTCATCTCGCTAAACCGTTTCGTGAAGTGGCTGGGCGGGAAGGTGGAAGAGACCGGCATTACGGTGTTCACCGGATTCGCCGGCTCGGAGTTGCTGTTCGACGGCAACCGCGTAACCGGCGTCCGTACCGATGACAAAGGCGTGGACAAGCAGAACCAGCCGAAATCCAACTTCGAGCCGGGCTACGAGCTTCAGGCCAAAGTGGTGATTCTGGCCGAGGGCTCGCGCGGCTCTCTCACCAAGCAGTTGATTGCGCGCTTTGCGCTCGACCAGGACCGCAACCCCCAAAACTACGGCCAGGGTGTGAAGGAATTGTGGGAGCTGCCTGCGGGCCGCATCGCTCCCGGGGAAATCATCTACACCATGGGTTGGCCGCTCACCTCCAACGAATATGGAGGCGCGTGGATTTACGGCGGTAAAGACAACGTGGTTTCGCTGGGCTTCGTCACCGGGCTGGACTATCCCGATCCCCGGCTCGATCCCCAGCATGTGTTGCAGGATTTCAAGCAGCACCCGTTCGTTGCCAAACTCCTCGAAGGCGGCAAGATGGTGCGCTACGGCGCCAAGTCGCTGCCCTATGGCGGGTGGTGGTCGATTCCTCCGGTGGCGGGCGACGGCTGGATGATCATCGGAGACTCCGCCGGCTTCCTGAATTCGCAGCGGCTCAAGGGAATTCACCTCGCCATCAAGAGCGGCATGCTGGCGGCCGAGACAGCCTTCGAAGCGCTTCAAAGAATGACGCTTCAGCCGCGACCCTGAAGCAATTCGAGCAGAAGGTGGAATCCAGCTGGATCAAAGAGGAACTGTGGAAAGTTCGGAACTTCCACCAGGGATTTGAGCACGGCTTCTGGCCGGGCATGTTTCACGCGGCCTTGCAGCAAGTGACCGGCGGGCGCGGACTGCACAACCGTTATCCCTCGGTCCCCGGTTACCAGCGCCTGAAGAAGCTTGCGGCCCTGCCGCCGGACGGAGGCAAAGAAGCCCACCTGCTGGGGCCTGCAAAAGGCGACGGTAAGCTGACCTTCGACAAGCTGACGGATCTCTACCACTCCGGCACCAAGCATGAAGAAGATCAGCCGGCGCACCTGATCATTCAGAATACCGACGTTTGCAATGAGCGCTGCATCAAGGAATACGGCAGCCCCTGCCAGAATTTCTGCCCGGCCAATGTGTACGAAATGGTCGACGATCCGGCGCAGCCCAACGGCAAGCGCATCAGCCTCAATCCCTCAAACTGCGTGCACTGCAAAGCCTGCGACATCGAGGATCCGTACCAGATCATCACCTGGGTTCCGCCCGAGGGCGGCGGCGGCCCGAATTACGACGGCATGTGACGTTCCGCGCTTTTGTGTGAAACCTGTGCGCATCCGATGAGTCCGTTCCCTCTCTTCTAGTGCTTGAACGAGATATTCAGGCCCGTGGTCAGCAGGATGTCATTCTGCCGGGTGCCGGGGGAGGATTGGTCACGTAGATATCGCCGAACGAATTCTGCCATCCCAGCCATTTATTCAGTTTCGTGACCGTCCCCAGGTTAAAGGTCACGCGATATTGTCCGGGGTCATTCAAATCGGGAAAGCCGTACAGCTTCTGGGTCAGTACGGTTGCCACGCCAATCTTGTGCATCAGTTCCTCGCCGAGGGTGAGGGCGGCAAGGTTCCGGCTGAGGTCCGTGTAACTTTCACGGGTATAGTTCAGGCCACTGAGGAAGTCGAGCGTGGTGGTGTCTTTCTTGATGGCATGATAGCCGAGACCTCCGGTGAACACCGACCGAAGATTGAGCAACTGGAGTTCGTCCGACTGGAAGTCAGCCGCGCCGAACCCGAAGAAGCGCTCAGCGAAATCGCGACTGTAGCGTGCGCCTCCCTGGGCGGCATTGGCGGTTGTGCTGGGCACGGCGCCCGGCGCGTCGTTGGTCGCAAACACTGAATTGGCGTAGAGAGTGATGTCGTCTTTCAGCGTCTTGCGGTCAGCGGTAAACGCGACTGCCAAGTTCTTGGTCTGGCTGTTGCCGCGGGTGAGAGCGAAGCTGGTATTGATGCCGCCGGCCCAGTCCTGCCACAGCGTGGGTGAGCTACCCGCTCCCATGCGACCTGCTCCGATTCGTTGCGGATGTTCTCCACTGACTCGCGGGGCACGGTTACCACCCCATTCTTCGCAGTCTCGATTTCCAGTTTTCCATCGGCGGTTTTCACCGTACCAATTGCAGTTTGGCCGCCCTTGACCGAAACATGCAGGGGATGGTCGGAAGCGATCTGGTCCACGGCGTCCCACTTCACATTTAATTCGCCGGCATAGTCGGTGTCGATTACCAGCTCCTTGGCGTCGGACTTCACAATGGTTCCGGTGATGCGGTCGCCGTTTTTCAGGACGATCTGCCCGGCGAACAGAAATTGAGAACAGAGGAAAAACACGATTGCGGCTGCGGCTGTTGAAAGTCTGGTCACGCTAACTCTCCATGGATGAACGATGTCAGGCTGAGATTGTTGGGATTGCAGCGCAGGCAAAGAACAAACACGAGCCACTCGTAAAGTGAAAATCGGGTGCTTGCATTTCAGTGCGTTGGAATCAACTTACAAATGGAAGCTACATCATACGAGAGAGATGCACGAATTTGCGAGTCGCGGGAACATGGAAGTCCTCCACATTGCACGACGGTATTCCAGAGACTACGTACGCCCGCCCATGCGCCTGCTATGGCTTCCACACTGCTCGGCTTGAAACCGGAAGGACTATAATCAGAGTAAGGTTTCCGACCGCTTCGGTCTCCGGCATACCAGGGCCAAAGCGGCGGTGGGCAGACATCTGCCCCAAGGGTGCAAGTGGAAACGCTTGCGCCTCCCGGCTTCGCGAGAAGCCATTGGAAAGGAAACGCTGCCGGGCAATCCCGCCTGCCGTTTTCCCGTCCAATGCATTGAACTCGGAAGCTTGGTGCGTGTTTGGAGCTGTGCTTTTGCAGCATCTGGCGCTTGGCGCACAGCATTGAGCCCGTTGCGGCCGTTGCTGGCAGCGGCAATCTGCCCAGGGGCTAAGTTCCGACAGGAAAGTGCCGATGGCTGACTTTTATGGCTGTCCTCATCGATAAATTCGGCCGTGCCATCACCGATCTGCGAATCGCAATCACCGACCGCTGTAACTACAAGTGCGTTTACTGCCGCACGGGCAACGAAGGCGCGCTCTACGGTGATTTGCCGTTCCCTGACTATTTCCGGATGGCTCGCGTTCTGGTGGGCCTGGGTATCCGAAAGATTCGCATCACCGGTGGCGAGCCGCTGCTGCGCAAAGGCGTGGTTGACTTCGTTTCGGAGCTTTCCCGGTTGCGCGATGTGGAAGGCGAACCGCTTGACCTGGCACTCACCACCAACGGACATCTGTTGTCTGAGATGGTGCGGCCACTGAAAGATGCCGGCCTCGGCCGGGTTACGGTCAGCATGGATGCCGTCGATCCGCATCGCTTCGCGCGAATCACCCGGGTTCCAAACGGGTTCGAGAGTGTGCTGGCCGGCCTGCGGGCTGCACGCCGGGCGGGATTGTGGCCGATCAAAGTGAATTGCGTCCTGATGCGCGGCTTCAACGAAGACCAGATCATTCCTTTCGGCATGTTCGCGCGCGAAGAGGGCGTAACCGTCCGCTTTATCGAATTCATGCCGCTGGAAGAAGAGCGGGTGTGGGCCCCCGACACCGTAGTTCCTCTTAAAGAAATCCTGCAACGCATGTCGGAATACCGGCCTCTGGTCGAGATTCCTCATGGACGAAGCGAGACCGCCCGCCGTTATCGTTTTGATGATGGCATCGGCGAGATTGGAATTATCGCTCCCGTCTCAAATCCATTCTGCGGACACTGTAGCCGCATCCGCATCACCTCGGATGGCAAGATTCGGACCTGCCTGTTTTCGGTCTGGGACCACGACCTGCACGGCCTGATGCGTCGCGGCGCACCGGATGCAGAACTGGTGGAGTTCATCCGCTCGGTAGTCGAAAAGAAGGAAGAACGTCACCACATCGGCGAGCCCGATTTCGTTCCTGCCTCCCGAACCATGGTCCATATCGGCGGATAGGTCGTCCCACTGACAGCGTCCCAAAAAGACGCGCCACCCGACGGATCGGATGGCGCGTCTTTGTACCGTTACCTGCCAGCGCTACAAACTCACTAGTCGGCCATAGCCTGGGCCTGGAGGACCTTCTTCTCCGACCCGATGCGCATTCCATAGAACGAGCGATAGACGAAGAAGAACGAAACCAGGAAGAAAGCCCCCGCCAGAACGTGGCTGAGCGCCCCGCCGGTTTCGGACGTCAGTTTTACCGCCAGTTCGACCGCCAGCAATCCGAACAGGGTCGTGAATTTAATGACCGGGTTCAAGGCCACGGACGAAGTATCCTTGAACGGATCGCCCACCGTATCGCCAACCACGGTGGCGTCGTGCAGCGCCGTGCCCTTCTGCTTGAGCTCGACTTCCACGATCTTCTTGGCGTTGTCCCAGGCGCCGCCGGCGTTGGCCATGAAAATTGCCTGGTAGAGGCCGAAGATCGCGATCGAAATCAGGTAGCCGATAAAGAAGAACGGCTCGACAAAGGCAAACGCCAGCGTCGCAAAGAACACCGCAAGGAAGATGTTCAACATTCCCTTCTGCGCATATTGGGTGCAGATCTCCACCACTTTCTTGCTGTCTGCGACCGACGCTTTCTCCACCCCTTCCAGCCGGATGTTGGCCTTGATGAATTCCACCGCGCGGTAAGCGCCGGTAGTCACCGCCTGCGTGGAAGCGCCGGTGAACCAGTAGATCATCGCGCCGCCGGTGATCAAGCCGAGCACGAAAGGCGCGTGCAGCAGGGAAAGCTTCCCCACGTTCGCTGTAAGGCCGTTGGTCAGCGCCATGATGATGGAGAAAATCATGGTGGTGGCGCCCACGACGGCGGTTCCGATCAGAACCGGCTTCGCCGTCGCCTTGAATGTGTTGCCCGCTCCATCGTTGTCTTCCAGCAGATCCTTGGCGCGTTCGAAATTCACATCGATATTGAAATCTCGGCTTCAGCTCGCCTTGAATCGCCCGGAACCTGCTCGATCAGCGACAGCTCATATACGGACTGCGCGTTGTCGGTCACCGGACCATAGGAATCCACCGCGATGGTCACCGGCCCCATGCCGAGAAATCCGAACGCCACCAGGCCAAAGGCAAACACCGGCGGCGCCAGCATCAGGGTGCTCGCGCAAGCCCATGGTGCTGACGTAATATGCCGATGGACATCAGAACGACCATGGCCAGTCCCAGGTAATAGGCGGAAAAATTTCCCGCCACGAAGCCCGAGAGAATGCCCAGCGAGGCGCCGCCTTCTTCCGCCGATGTGACCACTTCTCTCACGTGCCGCGACTCGGTCGAGGTGAAGACCTTCACCAGTTCAGGAATCAGCGCTCCCGCCAGCGTGCCGCAGGAGATGATCGTGGCCAGCTTCCACCACTGGCTGGGGTCGCCGCCCAGCTGCCGGAATCATGACAGAGGAGACGACGTAAGTCAGGACGATCGAAACGACCGAGGTGATCCAGACCAGCGAGGTCAGCGGCGTTTCGAAGTTCATTTCGTCCACGTTGCCATACTTCGCCTTGGCGATGGCGCCGTTGAGGAAGTAGGCCGCAGGCGCTGGCCACCAGCATGATTACGCGCATGACGAAAATCCACACCAGCAACTGCACCTGCACGACCGGGCTCTTCACGCCCAGCAGAATAAAAGTGATCAGCGCGACGCCGGTGACGCCGTAGGTTTCGAAGCCGTCGGCCGAAGGGCCCGACCGAGTCGCCGGCATTGTCGCCGGTGCAATCGGCGATCACGCCGGGGTTGCGGGCATCGTCTTCCTTGATTTTGAAGACGATCTTCATCAGGTCGGAGCCGATGTCGGCGATCTTGGTAAAAATGCCGCCGGCAATGCGCAGCGCGGCCGCGCCCAGCGATTCGCCGATGGCGAAACCGATGAAACACGGCCCCGCGTAGTCGCCGGGATAAACAGCAGGATGAACAGCATCATCAGCAACTCGACGCTGATCAGCATCATGCCGATGCTCATCCCGGCCTCAAGCGGAATGGCGTAGATCGGGTAAGGCTTGCCCCGCAGGCTGGCAAACGCCGTTCGGGAGTTGGCGAAAGTGTTTACCCGGATGCCGAACCAGGCCACCCCATAGCTGCCCGCAATTCCGACCACGCTGAACAGCAGAATGATCAGCACCCGTACCGCGTCATAGTTCAGCAGCACGCCGAAATAAAGAAGGATGATGACCGCGATGAACACTTCCAGCAGAAGCAGGAACTTGCCCTGAGTGATCAGATAGGTCTTGCAGGTTTCGTAAATCAGTTCGGAAATTTCGCGCATGGCGCGATGTACCGGCAGGTTCTTCGAGCGCATGTAGATCGCCAGGCCGAAGCCTAATCCAAAGATGCAAAACAGAATCCCGATCATCAGCAGCCGATGGCCATCCATCCCAAGGAAACGACCTGCGACAGGTCGGGCAGCTTCAGGCTGGCTTCGCCGCCTGCTTCCGCGCCAGATTGGGCCAGTGCAGGAGGCGCCAGAGTCAGGAAGGCGACCGGCCATAAAGTACGTGGCAAACCGGCGTTTGGGACACAATTTTTACCAGCCAGGTGCGCATAAATCCTCCGGAATCGAGAGTCTAAGAATAATGAAGACTTTTGGTTTTTTCCGTACATCCGGCGACGAATCCTTTGGGGCGCCGCTCCGGTGCCCCATGGCCGGGATTCCGATCACGCTTCCACCGCAAGAACTGAATCTGGTTGCTGAGTTTGGCCGCGTCGGATGTCCATGATTAGCCCAGTCCGGGTCCGGCGATCAATCGATCGCCTCCGGATCGTGCCAACACAAACTGTTCCTTATAGCATTTCGCCCTACCGAGGTCAAACACCTCTTGGACCTCGACATACCGGAGGCCCGGTGGCGTGGTGGCTTTTGGAAATTCCCAAATCAGGAATTTGGCTTGACCAGCAGGAACCCTATCGGCTCCCGCCGTTAAATCGCTCTAAATCACAGATAAACCATTCTTTCGCAAGCGGTTGATAGGAGCGGGCGGTGGGACGAGCCGCGGGTCAGGCTTGGAATTCAGAAGCTTCCGGGAATCGCAACTTGCTCTTGGAGAGCGCGTTGGTGAGCATTTCTTCGATCTGCGGCTCCTCGCAATTTCTCGCCATGGCCAGTTCGCTGACCAGCAGGTAGCGGGCGCGCTCCAACATCTTCTTCTCCCGGAATGAAAGGGGCTTGTTCTGGTTCAGCACCAGCAGCCCCTTGAGAACCGCCGCCACTTCCAGCAGGGAGCCGGTGCGCATGCGCTCGGAATTCTCTTTGAAGCGGTCTTTCCAGTCGGCGTTGTTTTCGCAATCGCCATCCATCAGAAAATCAAGGATCTTCTGGATTTCGCCGTTTTTAACCACCCGCCGCAGACCCACCATGCCAACGTTGTGGAACGGGACCATGACCTTCAGGCTGCTGGCTTTGATTTTCAGGAGGTAAAACTTCTCGACCGTGCTCACCGATAGTGCGGCTGCTGATCTGCTCGATGATGCCTACCCCATGGTTGGGGTAAACGACTTTGTCGCCTATGTGGAAGGTTACCGTCACTCTGACATGCAGGACACACCCAACGAGTGCAGGCGAAAGAGGAACTGCACATCTTACAAAGTCTACCCGATGTCGCGGCAGCAAGGCAATTTGGCGTGGAGTGCCTATATGGGCGCCAACGCCGTCTCGATCTCCGCTTTAGAAATCGCGTAACCTATTGCCAACGAATTGCGTTAGCATGTAGGTCCAGAGCGCCGGCCTGAGATAGCTCCTCGCGGTCCGTAATCCTGGCTAGCCGAGTTCAGCACAAGGGCTCCAAAACCGGGTTTATAATCGACTTGCGACCATGACTGAGCAAATCAAGAAGAAGCTGCAGGATGAAATCAACACGCTGGAACACGAACTGAGCCATGAGCTCCCCAAGGAGCTGAAGAAGGCTGTGGCCCTCGGCGACCTCAGCGAAAACGCCGAGTACCACATGGCCAAGCAGCGGCAGGAGTTCGTAAAGGCGCGGCTGCGCCAGCTAGGGCGACGTTTGGCCGACCTTTCGCTGATCAACATGAACAACATCCCGAAGGACAAGGTCGGGCTGGGTTCCACTGTACGGGTTTATGACAACTACCAAGAACGAAGAAATGGAGTACGAGCTGGTGACCAGCGAAGAATCGGATGTTGCCGCGGGAAAGATCTCGACCACTTCGCCCATCGGCCGCGCATTGCTGAACAAAAAGGTCGGCGATACGCGCCACCGTGGTCACTCCCAGCGGCAATCGCGAGATGGAAATCCTGAGCCTCAGCACCATGCACGACGAGCCGAGGCAAAAGCCTGATGGCACATGACCTGGACCAGCGCCTTCGGCCGCGCCTGTGGCGTGCTGCTGGATGCCATCGTGCGCTGGCTGGCGCTGGCGCGGATCAATCCCAACGTGCTCACCTTCATGGGACTGGTCGTCAACACCATCGCCGCCGTTCTCTTCGGCTACGCCAACAGCGACAACCAGGCCGCATGTTTCGTCTACGCCGGTCTGGTCATCATCGGTTCCGGATTCTTCGATCTGGTGGACGGCCGCGTGGCCCGCGCCACCAATCAGGTCACCCGCTTCGGCGGATTTTTCGATTCGGTGATCGACCGCTACAGCGACGCCTCCCAGTTCTTCGGACTGCTGGTCTTTTATGCCCGCGGCGAGCGCTTCTTCTACGTGGTGCTGAGCGCCTTTGTAATGATCAGCGCCATCATGGTGAGCTACAGCCGCGCGCGCGCGGAATCGCTGATCGGCTCCTGCAAGGTGGGCTTCATGGAGCGCCCGGAGCGCCTGGTGCTGGTCATCATTGGGGCGCTGTTCAACCGCATGGCTCCAGTGCTGTGGGTGATCGCCGTGCTCTCCACCATCACCGTGATTCACCGCATCCAGTACACCTGGAGCCGCACCCGCCTGATGGAAGCCGCGGCGGCCAGCGATGCCGGCCGGGCAGCGTAGCGGCCTTTCAACGCGGCTAACACCTTAACCTTCGACGGCTGTTCATTACACAGAGCCTCTTCCGGTCGGGGCCAGCAATCATCTTCAGGCTCTCATCCTCAGGGTCTCATCTCCAGACTCTCTTCTCCAGGTTTTGAGCTCCGGACAGCCTTGAATTTCCGCAATATCAGCTAAGGCGACCCTCAACGATTCTTGCAATTCTGCTTCCCTCCAGAAAAAAAGCCCCGGCTTGCGCCGGGGCAGGAGAAATAGAACACAACAGCCAGTCAAATTGTTTGCCACCTCACCTCACCAAATGAGCTTCGCGCCCAGCTGAATGTGCCGCGAGCCTCCGGAGCCGACTACCGGATTTGCCGCTTGCACATCCGGGGTCGCACCAGCGAGACCCATGCTGTCGGGCGAGGTGAGGTCGTTGCCGACCGAACCGTTGGCAAAATTTGCGTGGTTGGCAACGTTAAACATCTCGCCGCGGAGTTGCAAATTGACTTTTTCGCCCAGATGCCAGAGCTTGCTGACGGAAGCATCCCAGTTCAAGAAACCAGGTCCCCGGAAGATGTTTCGTCCCATATTGCCGAAAGTTCCGAGCGCCATGGGATAGAGAATCGTCCCATTCTGTGCGAAGCAGCCGCCGGCTTCTCCCATAGTGAATTGCAAGTCGGGCGTCGTCGCGACAGATTGACAGATCGGGTCACTGGCATCGAGAAACGGGATCGGAGTCTTAGCCGACCATTTCAGATTGGAAGGATCCCCTTTTATGTTCCAGCGTTCGTTGCTGGCGTTGTTCCCCTCACCCGTGAGTGAGAAATCATAAAAATCGTCGTAGAGCAATATTGGGGTCCCGGTCTGCCATTGCAGGATGCTGGTCAACTGCCACCCCTCCAATAGTTGCCCCCACGATTTGCGGGACGGCAAATCGTAAGACGCAGAGAGGGTGAACCGGTGGCGGATGTCATAGTCGCCGTTTCCCTTTTCCGCCTGATAATTGAGGCTATTCTGGGGAAGGTAGCTGCTGGCAATGTTGTTCGTAGTTCCGGCGATATCAATTGCATGTCCCCAGGTGTAGCCGCCCAGCAGGTACAGTCCATTGCTGTAACGGTGAGTCAGCGTGGCCTGCAGACTCTCGTAAGAGGACGATGACTTGTTGCCCAGGAAGTTCAGGTATGAGATGTAGGGATAGCCAGTCAAAGGCCGGGCTGCGGCTTCGCAGCCGGAAATGTCGGCGTCGTCGTAACCGCCCTGGTCGGCAACGCACTGCGCGGACTGAGCCTGGTTGGGCTGGTTGAGGTCAATCGTGCTGTAGAGGTCCTCGCCCTGGTTCGCGACGTAAGCAATTTGCAGAAGGGTTTGGGGAAATATTTCGTGCTGCAGGTTCAGGTTCCAGTTGAGCACGTAAGGTGTTTTCAGGTTCTGATCCACCCCAAAAATACTGCACGGGCTGTCGGTCGAGCATGATGCCAGAGCCGGATCATTGACGGGAAAGATGCTTCCCTGAGCCGGATTCGGGCTCCAATCGATCAGGTCGGTTTCGTTATTGTTCCCGGGATTGACCAGGAAGGACGTCATAGTCCCGGTTCCGCCCGGAACCAGGGCACTCGGATTCAATGGCAAGCCGCCGCCAGACGTAAATGTCCGGATCGAGGGTTGGACATAAATCATGCCAAAACCCGCGCGCACAATAGTTTTTCCGGTGCCAAAAACATCAAGCGCCATACCTAGGCGGGGGGAAAAGTTTGTCCAGTTGGTCTTGTAAGGCTCGCTGATCCCGTAACCAACCTGCACCACACCCTGGGAGGGAACATAGTTCGCCAGCTGATTATGGGAATCGGTGATGGGACGGGTGAGGTCGTAGCGGAGACCAAAATTGAGGGTAAGCCGGCGGGTTGCGCGGTAATCATCCTGCACGAAAAGTCCGAAGGATTTCATGCTGAGGTTGCGCCCGGGATCGCCAACAAGCAGGCGCCAGCCGCGAATGTTGCCGGTAAGAAAATCATCAAGGTAATGGAAGTCAATGCGGCCGCGGCCATAGGTGGAACGGTAATAGTCGACGCCACCGTTGCTGAAGTCTCCTCCGAAGCGCAGGGCATGCCTGCCAACCGTATAGGAGACCGTGTCGGAATAGTTCTCGGTGTGGCTCGGCGTGGTGGCCAGAGGCCAACTGGAGTTTCCGCCCAGATAGTCGAAATAGGAGGTGCTGGGATTGATGCGCGGGAACCCGAACAGGCGAGGATCGGTGATCCCGGTGTTCAGGCCATACGTGGTTGGATCGACGTTCGCATCAACCGGCGCGATGGTTTCGTCAAACTGGTTGTAGCTGAAGCGGGCCACATTGATCAGGCGCGAGTTCGGCGTCCAGGTCCAGTCAACTCCGAAGACCTGCGTGATAGGAGCGGCGTGGGAGAGCCATTCCTTGCGCAGCGGTACCGCATCTTCTTCGATCTGGTTGGCATTCGCATAGATGAACCGGCCGGTAAAAACATGATGCTCATTCAAATGGTAGTCGCTCTTGAACACCAGATTGTCTGCGCGATTTACATTGTCGAAATTGAAGTTGATGATCGTCGGATCGTCAAGGCTGGCAGTGTAACCCGGATTGTTGGGAAAGAGCGGAATCAGGTTCAAGCTCAATTGACTGCAGCCGGCGGGTAGAGGAGTCTGATTGCACCCCGTATCATTCAGCGCATCCACGATGCTGGAGAACGGGTCGCCTGCTGGATTGTCCGGCGTGGCAAGGGACTGGGTCACCGGGCTAAACGCATTGTAGGGATTCCCTACTTTCGAGCGCACGCCTTCATAGTTGGCAAAGTAAAACCATTTTCCCTTCACGATGGGTCCACCGATGGACGCCCCAAACTGGTGAAGGAGCAGATCGGCAACCGGCTGCGGGCTGGGATTGAAGTAGTTGCGCGCATCCACGGCTGCATTCCGGGTAAAGTAGTACGCTGTCCCGTGGACCTGATCCGTACCCGATTTGATGCCGACGTTTACCACCACCCCGGGCTTTTCTCCGACATCTGCTTGCGGATCTTCCTGGGTATTGAATTCCTGGATCGCATCGAGCGGCAATGTACTCGCCGGTGTTCCCTGGATGCCGGCGTCGTTCACTACGGTTTCGCCATAATAAGCATCGTTGTCAGTAGCTCCATCAATGACGTAATTGTTGTCATCGGGACGAAGGCCGTTCGAGGTCACCGAGTGAAATCCTCCGCCCGGCTCGCGCTGCACGCCAGGATGGAGCGCCAGCAGGTTCTGAAAGTCCCGGCCCTGGAGCGGAAGTTCGTTGATTGCCTTGTTGGATAGCACACCATTGAGTGTGCTCGTGGTGGCGTCTACCAGCGGCGCATCGCTGGTAACTTCGATGGTTTGGCCTTCCGCGCCGGGGGTCATCTGGAAGTCAAGCCGTAAAGTGCGAGCGACTTCCAGTTCGATCTTGTTCCGTTCCGCCTTCTGAAAACCGCGGGCCTCTACCCGAACCACGTATTTGCCAGCCTCGAGATTGGGCGCGTTGTATTCGCCCGCTCCGTTGGTTACGAGCGAGCGCGAAACGTTTGTTCCAGCATTTGTGATGACGACTTTGGCGCCTTGGATGACGGCTCCGGAGGGATCGGTGACCGAACCGACGATTCCCCCTTGGGTGGTCTGAGCCGAGAGAACAAGCGCGCTGCTTAGAACTACAAGAATGAGGGCGAGACTGGCATGCAGGTATTTCATTCGAACTCCTTATGTGGCAACAGGCAGAGGTCTCATTGCGCTTGAAACCGGCGGCCCATGTATCGTTGTGGCGCTGGAAACGATCAACGAATGGAACAGGATGGAAGGATCACAGGCCGGATTCAAGCTTGCCGGCGTTGACGAGCGAAGCAATCTGTTCGAGATTGCCGTCCATCGCGGGAAATGACGAAGAAATGAGCAGTGTTCTCACCCCGAAGCAGCTGACGCGGAAGTTTCTCAGAGAACCGCCAGCGAAGTCAAACCGCAGGGCAATGCCAGCGTTCCTCTAGAACCACGAACCATTTTCCTGGGTGGAATGAATTGCTCCTTTCTCCACCGAAAGGGTGTAACTGTTCCCGCCCTCGCCCGACCATGAATCGAGATCGAAATGCGCTCCGGTGGGAGCGTGATACACCGCTATGCCCGTAAAGGTAAGCGGTTGATTGGGTTCGCAGACCTCCGGAGCATGCGCAGGGCGAATGAAATAAGCTCCACGTCCGAATCCCACAATCTTTGCCTTGCCGTCAGACTCAACCAGCACGGAGGATTTCTCGTCGATGGCGATGTCGCGCGGCGCTTTCGACCAGCCATCCTGCATGATGCGGGCGAGAAAACCAAGGGTACGGCCCATGCGGTCGCGAATGGCGAAGTGGCTGTCGGTGATCGTATCCCCGAGGTGCGGCACTTTCAGGAAGTCGCGGTCCAATGTAACCCTCTTGCTATAGGGATTCTGCAGGACCTCGGCTGAGGACAGGTCGTGCTCGAACCCCTTATCGCCTTGCGCTCCGTAAGAAAATTCTCCCAGTACCGCCAGTCCCGCACTCGTGCCGCCGATGGGTTTACCCTCGGCAATATCGGCATTGATCGCGTCTGCTACCGGAGTGCCGCGCCAGAAATCTTCATAGCGGGACTGATCTCCGCCGGCGATGAATATGGCCTCGGCGTGGCGGATAATATCGGCGACCTTGGGCTTCTGCGCACCTTTACGGTCCTTGATGATGAGGGTTGCGACGGAATTCAATTTGCAGAGACCGTTGACGTAGGGATTGTAGGCATCGTCGCCGCGGGCGCGAAGGATTAGAAAATCTCCGCCATTCGCCTTTTCGCACATCCAGCGGAAGGCCTCGTCAAGGTCTTTGCCGCCGCCCATGAGGGCCGCGCCGGGCACAGCCTTGGTTTCAAGGTCGGTCTTTGCGCCGATGCGAATGTATTTGTAAGAAGCCGCCTGGCTGACGCCGCAAATGAAAGTCAGGCACAGCAGAAGAGTAAGGGCCCGAAACGTTCTGGAAGGCATGGCTCCGAATACTATAGCTGAACTCATCTGCCCAGGCGACAAGCCGTCAGGAAAACGATAACCTTGGCAGAATTCAAGAAGAAAATGGCGCAGCAAGTGCAGTTCGAGCAGTGGGTGCCTTTTCCGCTGGAACAGGTGTTTCTGTTCTTTGCAAACCCGGAGAATCTGCCACGCATTATGCCTCCCCAGAGCGGGACCAGGATTGAAGCCTTAAAGTTGAACCCTCCACCGCAGAGTGCCGCAGGGCGCTTTCAATCCCAACTTGCCGGAGTGGGCTCAGAAATCCATACCAGCTTTCGCCCTATTCCCTTCCTGCCGTGCCGGGCCGGCTGGATCGCCCTGATCACGGAGTTCGAGTGGAACCATCACTTTGCCGACATCCAGAAGAAGGGTCCGTTCAAGTCGTTTCAACATCGCCATCAATTGACCGCCGAGATACGAGACGGCATTGCCGGCACCATCATTCTCGATGTGATCCGGCTTGACGCAGGGTTTGGGTGGTTGGGGCGGCTTGCGGAACTAAGCTTCGTTATCCCTCAAATGCGGCGCACCTTTCAGCACCGGCAAAAAGCGCTTTTGGGGCTGCTGCAGTCCTCAGCGTGAAATCTCTTTTAATGACTCACTCATTCGATCGTTGACTATTGCGCAGATGTGCAGCAGCAATTCTCTCCCGGGCGATTTGGTGGTAGACTCGCGCCGGTTCTCGAACGTCCAGGTTCGCAACGGAGGACTTATGGCTTTGAATCGTGGCCGGATATTGCTGGGCGGGCTGGTTGGAGGAGTGGTGTGGACAGTCTGGAGCATGGTGTGTGGCTTCTTCATTATCGGAATGGCGCGCTACGACGCGGCGCAGAACTCCGGCATGTTTCTGAAAGAGCCGCGCTACCCGGCATTCACCGCACAGTGGATTGTCATGCTGTTTGTGCTCTCGATCGTGATGGCGTACCTGTATGCGTCCACTCGGCAGACTTTGGGCGCGGGACCGATGACCGCGGTGAAAGTTGGCTTTCTGGTTGGATTTATCGCCGGCTTTCCGTTGAACTTTGCCAATGCGACCTGGGTCAACATCGACCGCATGTTTCCCCTGGGCTGGATGCTCGAGATGTGGGTAGGAGCGACCTTGGCCACAGTGGCGGCCGGTGCACTGTATAAAGAACGCTCGGGGCCCGAACCGGCGCTCAGGCGTCCGGCTGCTGCCTCATGATTTGATGGGCTCGACGACCACCGCAGTGCCGTATGCCAGGACTTCGGTGACTCCCTGCATGATTTCGGTGGCATCGTAGCGGGCGGCGACGACCGCATTGCCGCCGAGTTCGCCCGCGTGGGTCAACATCAGATCGAAAGCTTCGGCGCGCGTCTTCTCACATAAGTTGGTGAGCAGCGTGATGTTGCCTCCGACCAGTGTCTGCAGGCTGGCGCCGATAGTACCGAAGATGGAGCGGGAGCGAACCACGATGCCGCGCACCACTCCCAGGGTGCGGACCACGCGATATCCGTCAAGTTCAAACTGGGTGGTCACCATATGATGAGCGACCATGGGCTTATGTCCAGTGAAGCTGGTGACCATCAGGAAGCACTCCTTCTTGCAGCGCCAGAATCATTGCGCGATAGGACTGCGGCAGATCATGATTCCAGTTCGGCGCGGATCATGAATTCCTTTTCGGCCGGGTCGTACTGCACGAGCAGGACGTTGGGCTTGCAGCAGGTCTGGCAGTCTTCTACGTAATACTGGTTGTATCCGGCAGATTCGTCCACGCTGGTCTTGTTCCACTCGCCGCACCCGGCACATTGAAATCCTGCGTCCATACGCGCGCATTCTATCCGTATTTCTGACAAATGAGGCCGGGAATTTTAATTGCTGTGATATACGAAAAGGTACGTGGAGAAACCAGGCTTGCGGCCAGTTTCTGATGGACCGCCTCCACCTCGAACGAAAACTCATGACATCACGACGAACGTTTCTCCAGATGGGAGCCCTCGCCGGGGCAGCTTGCGGCGCCCAACCGCTGCTGGGCGAAAATCAGGCCGGTGAGTGTCCGCCGCTTCCGGCGTCGATAGCGGGGCTGAAATCCATGAAGCACCTGGCCACTCCCATCACGGTCGAAGAGCGGCGACTCGCGTGTCGAAAAGGCCAGGGAGTTGATGGCACTCAACAAACTGGACGCCATGGTGCTGATGGAGGGCACATCTCTCGAATATTTCACCGGAGTTCGCTGGTGGGGTGGAGAGCGGCTGTTCGCGCTGGTTTTGCCGGCCAGGGGTGCTGGCTTCTGTGTGTGTCCGGCGTTTGAGGAAGGGCGTGCCCGAGAACAACTGGAGAAGGCTCCGGACGGAGCCGAAAGTGACATACGGGTATGGCAGGAGGATGAGAATCCTTACACGCTTCTGGCGCAGGGGCTCAAAGATCGCGGCTTTGCTACAGGCGTACTGGGAATGGAGGAAACCATTCGCTTTGTATTCAGCGATGGCATTGCCAAGGCCGGGCCACAGATCAGAATGGTCAGTGCCACTCCCGTGACTGCCGGTTGCCGGGGCGTGAAGAGCGACCATGAAGTCGCGCTGATGCGGTTGGCTGCACAAGTGACTCTGACCGCTTACGAGGCCGCGTATCACTCCCTACGTGACGGAATGACCCAGGCACAATTTGAGGCGCTGATTAACGCCGCCTATGACAAGCTCGGGTTCCCTGGCGAAGTCGATGTACAGGTTGGGCAGTATTCCTCGTCTCCTCATGGATCGTTGGCTCCGCAAGTGATTCGCGAGGGGACGATCGTGATGATTGATGACGGCTGCAAGGTCGAAGGCTACACCTCCGACATCACACGAACGTTCGTTCTAGGAAAAGCCACTGACAAGATGAAGCAGGTTTTCGAGATTGTGCACCGGGCGCAGACGGCGGCTTTAAAAACGGCGCGTCCAGGTGTCGAGTGCCAGGCTGTCGATGCAGCAGCACGCAAGGTGATTGCGGACGCGGGGTATGGTCCGGACTACAAATTCTTTGCCCACCGCGTAGGACATGGTATGGGAATGGACATGCATGAGTGGCCATACCTGGTGCGGGGGAACGCGACCAAGCTCCAACCGAACATGACTTTCAGCGATGAGCCCGGAATTTATCTGCCGGGAGAATTCGGCATGCGGCTGGAAGATGACATGCACATCACTGAAGATGGAGCCGAGCTGTTCACTCCGCAGAGTCCGTCGCTGGAGGAGCCGTTCGGGAATTGACCGCCGCTAGATTCCCGGCACGGGAGGGCAGCCGGGAAATTCCGCGAGATAAGTATTGCCGATGTAGCCGAGATACTTGATTCCAATCGCGCTGGTGAAGAAACCGTCGGCGGCCATCTGGCGCAGAAACCCGAAGAACTCGATTCCCTGGCTGAGGCTGGGACTATCGACCGCGTTCTTGCGATAGGCAATCTGGTCGAGAATTTCTTTCTGCTGTTCAGGACCACAGGCGAGATAGGCTTTGCCGTAGTGGTCGAGGCAGGTGCCATCCAGCCACATCATTCCGCCTCCGAGTTTCACCTGGTACTCCTCATTTTCGCTGGTGAGCAGGTCAATGAATTCAGGAGCACCGGCTTCGATAGCGCCACCAGATTCCGCATCCGGCGGCATGATGGTCTGGCAGAGCGTCTGAAGAGTTTTGTATTGGTGGTCAGAGAAATACTTGGGCGCATACTTTCCGCCGGGAGCGGCCGCCTTCTCCGCCGCAACCATTTTGTGGGCATGCTCGGCGGCTTCGAGCGGAATCACCTTCAACACTGAGCCTGCCATCACTCCCATACCGAGGGATTTGAGAATTGAACGGCGCGAAATTGGTTTTGACGACATAAGCTCTAGAGCTCCCCTTTCCTGGCCTGATCGAGCAGATATTCGGAAGCTCGCCAGGAAAGCGCCAGAATGGTCAGAGTGGGGTTCTTGTCGGCGTTGCTGACGAAGCAGGCTCCGTCGGTGACGAACACGTTTTTCACCTCGTGGGCCTGGCAATATTTGTTGAGCGCCGAGGTTTTGGGATTGTCTCCCATCCGGGCGGTGCCCAGCTCGTGGATGATCACGCCGCCGTCGGCGATCCCGTATGGGTGGTTTTGCTGGTCCATGCCGCGCTTGTACTCGACGTAAGTGCCGCCGGCGGCTTCCACGATGGCGCGGAAAGTTTCCTGCATATCTTTCGCCATGGCGATTTCGTTGTCGCCCCACTGCCAATGGAAGCGCAGCACCGGGATGCCCCACTCATCGACGACATCGGGATCGAGCTCGCAGTAAGAATGCTCGTTGGGAATCATTTCGCCGCGTCCGGCGAAACCGATGTAGGCGCCGTACATGCTGCGGCATTTCTGCTTGAGGGCTGCGCCGTAGCCTTCGAATTCCTCGCAGACGCCGTCGAACTCTCCGACGCCCGGCATGCCGGGGCCGCCGCCGAACTCGATGTGGTAGCCGCGGAGAAAGTCGTTTTTGCGGTCGAACTTCCACCACGGAATGTACAGATGCTCGCCGCCGACGCCGTCGTGGTTGTGGGGAGGAATTTTGGTCATGACCGGAAAATATCCGGCTCCGGAGCTGCCCACGCTATCGGTCAGGTAGCGGCCCACGACGCCGGATGAATTGGCCAATCCGTCGGGAAACAGTGAAGACTTGGAGTTCAGCAGCAGCCGGGCTGACTCGCAGGCGCTTGCGCCGACCACGAAAGCCCGGGCGTGGACCCGGTTCTCGGTGCGCGTGGCTTTATCGATGTAGCTGACGGCCTGCGCTTTGCCGTCTTTACCCATGATGATCTCTCTGGCCATTGCGCCGGTGATGAGGGTGAGGCGTCCAGTTTTCTGCGCGGGAGGAATCAGCACCTGGCTGGAACTGAAATTCGAAGCGCTGATGCAGCCGCGCCCGCATTGCGCACAGTAGTGGCATGCGGGGCGACCGTTGAGCGGCTTGGTGAGGATCGCCAGGCGCGATGGCACGCACAGGATATCGAGTTTGTCGCAGGCCTTCTTGATAATAGTTTCGCTGCAGCGGGGAATGGGCGGCGGCATGAAAACGCCGTCGGGGGCGCTGGGGATATTTTCTTTGCTGCCGAATACTCCGATGTAGGACTCGACCTTGTCGTAGTAAGGAGACAACTCCTCGTAGGTGATGGGCCAGTCGTCGCCCATGCCGTCGCGTGGAACGGGCCTTGAAATCCACGGGCGCGAAGCGCAGCGCGATGCGGCCCCAGTGGTTGGTGCGTCCACCGACAATGCGGGAACGAAACCAGCGGAAGCGCGAGCCGGGAGCGTTGGTGTAGGGCTCGCCGTCAATTTCCCAGAAGCCGTTCGGGGCGAGGAATTCGTTGTTTAGCTCGCCCTTCCACTTGGCGCCGACGCCGACGCCGCGATGCTCGAGCTGATAGGGCCAGACGTGCTCTTTGTAGTCCTTCTCGGGATTGAGCGGAGGGCCGGCTTCGAGCATGACAACATTCAAGCCGCCTTCGGTCAGTATTTTAGCCGCCGCTCCACCTGCTGCGCCGGATCCGATGATGCAAACGTCATACGTCTTCGGCGAGCGAATCACCTGCGCCATTCATGGTCTCCAGATTGGGGGTAACCTGCCTTACAAAGTCAGAAGCGCAGTTGGTGAAGATAGTTGTAGCTGGCCGCGATGTTCTGCAACGGATTCTCCGGCTTATCGTGCTCGACGAAATAATATTTC
Organism: Terriglobia bacterium; assembly: GCA_963798155.1. Classification (GTDB taxonomy): domain Bacteria; phylum Acidobacteriota; class Terriglobia; order Terriglobales; family Acidobacteriaceae; genus CAWCSH01. The sequence goes on along the minus strand of CAWCSH010000017.1, from coordinate 39,951 downwards.
ATTCCGGCTTCGTCGGCCTTGGCGAAGATGCGCTTCCAATCGATGATGCCGTTGCCTACGGAGGTCATGTCTTTCATGGAGTCGCCGAAATTCTGGCCGCCTGCGGCGTTAACGGGCGGAATTTTCTTTACGTCTTTGACGTGGACCAGGGGGAAGCGCCCTGGGTAGCGATCGAAATATTTGACCGGGTCCTGGCCGCCGACGGTGATCCAGCACAGGTCCATTTCCATTTTTACGAGGTCGGGGTCGCACTCCGCCAGCAGAACGTCGTAGGGAATCTTGCCATCGACGGGAATGAACTCGAACCAGTGGTTGTGGTAAGCGAACTGAATGCCCGCCTTTTTCGTGGCTTCCCCGGCGCGGTTCATGACATCGGCGGCCTGTTTGTAATTGTCCAGCTGCTTGCGCAGGCTCTCGTCCATAAACGGGTTGACCATGTACTTGTTGCCGATGACCTGGCTGGCTTCAATCACGCGCGGCAGCTTGTCGGGAGTGAGGCTGTTGTAGTTGATGTGCGCAGAAGGCGAGGTGAGGCCGTAACGGTCGACGCCGGCGCGCACTTCTTTGGGCGAATGATTGAAGTAGGTGATGGAACCATCAGAAGCCTGTTTGAAACCGGCGAGTTCGACCTGCTTGTAGCCGATTTTGGCCACTTTGGCGAGGGTGCCGTCGAAATCTTTTTCCATCTGGTCGCGAACGGTATAGAGCTGCACACCGATGGTGTCGATCTTGTGCTCGTCCGCGGCGAAACTGAAGCGGCTTGCCAACATGGTACCGGCGGTCACGGTTCCCAGAAATGTTCGACGATCCATTTAGAGCTCACCTCGTTTATTTATTTGGTAGCGCGGAACGCAATGCCATGAGTCGCGAAGCATGGCCGATGCAGCGGAAGAGCAGGGCTGGTGAAAGACAACAAAAATTTCGCGTTGCTGATCTTGGCTGCTCATGAACCGGCAGGATTTCGAGATTACTCCGGAGTAACGGCGACGGTCAACGAGTTTATGGCTCCCGCCTTCCAAAAGGGGCGCTCAATCGGCCACTGCCGCGGGCCGGGAACTGGTCTATGCCACCTCTCCGAGAAGCTCGGCGCGGACATTTTTCAGCACGTACGCGGCACGCTGGACGCCTACTTCCCCGGGGAGAATGGGATCTTCATTTTCAATGCTGAGAATTCCGTCGTAGCCGACCTCCATGTAGGCGCGCACCACTTCTTTCCAGGTATTCGCGCTGTGGCCATAGCCCACGGCGCGAAATGTTTCCGAAGCCAGCGGAAGGTCGCTGGGCTGGAAAGCGAAATTCAGCACGCCGTATTTGTCGAGGTTGTCCTGATAGAAAGTGGTGTCTTTCATGTGGGCGTGGTAAATCGCGCCCTGCTTTCCGAGGAAGCGGATCACTTCCACCGGATCGCAGCCTTGCCAGAAGAGATGGCTGAGATCGCAATTCGCGCCAATCTCTTCCCCCACAGCGTCGCGCAGCTTCATTAACGTTCTCGGGTTGTAGACAACGAAGTTCGGGTGCATTTCGAACGCGATACGGTGAACGCCGTGCTGGCGGGCAAATTTGGCGGCTTCTTTCCAGTAGGGGATCACTTTCTCTTTCCACTGCCATTCGATCATCTGGGCGTATTCCGGAGGCCAGTGGTACGTGACCCAGTTCGGCATGGTGTCGGCCGGACTTCCTCCCGGGCAGCCGGAGAATCCGACAATCACCTTCACTCCCAGTTTCTCGGCCAACAGCACGGTGCGGCGGAAGGTCTCAGCATCTCGGGCTGCAAGTTTGGCGTCAGGTTGCACTGGATTGCCATGGCAGCTCAGAACCGCAACCTGGATGTTCTTGTCTTCAAACTTCTTCCTCCATGCTTTGAGCTTCGCGTCGCTATCCAGCATGTCTTGCACCGGACAGTGATGATCGCCTGGGTAACCACCGGTACCGATCTCAACCGCTTCGATTCCCCAACTGGAAATCTTGTCGATCATCTCGTCGGTTGAGAGATTGGGAAAGGCAGGATCGAACACGCCGATGGGAAGCTTACGGGCCGAGTTCTTGGATAAGGGAGTTTCAGAAGGAGTTCCGGACGGGACGGGAGAGGGGCTGAACCCCAAGGCATCTTTCGGGGCTGCCGCAGCGGCCGCCATAACACCGGCACTCGTAGCCAGAAAATTACGACGGGTAGGTGAGGCGGGTCTTAGCTTTGGATCCATTATGATTTCCTCGAATGAACTTACAAATTTGATGGTCCTGCACTTAGCGCTTGCATTATAAGCACTCTGGTCGTCTGGGGAACAAAAAGGTAGCCGGCTGTGGTTTTGCCACAGTTTTTTCAAGGCGCTGTTGACAACTGGCCCGGTTTACACGATGCTTTGTGGCCGATGAAAGAGCCGGAAAGAAGTAATAGCCGCGCCAAAGGTGGAATGAGCCTGTCGGAACGGCTGACTTTCTTGAGTCCCAAGCGGCAGGAGATTGTCCGTCCTGCGTTCCACAACCCTCGCGGGTTTGTTTTGCTCAGTATCCGCGACACCGCCAAGAGGCTGAAAACCGATCCGGCCACGATGGTGCGCATCGTGCGCGGCTTGAAGTTCCGCACTTACCGCGAGTTCCAGAAATATTTGCAGGAACTGTCCATCGCCTACGCCACGTCGATGGACACCATGCAGATGCCCACTCCTGGCGGCACCAAGGCAAGTGTGGCAAACCGTATACGGGCCTCCCTGGAACAGGACATGCAGAATCTAGACCGGCTTGGTCGCGGAGTCGATCTGCGCCAGGTGGAGGGTCTGGCGCGGCGACTGTATGCCGCTCACAAAATCGTCCTGATCGGCGGAGACCTGGCCTCAATTCTGATTCGCTTTCTCGAGTACCAGCTCAACGTGCTGGGATTGCCGATCTGTGCCGCCACTGGTGCGGGCGACATAACGCACCGAGTGATGCACGCGGGTAAGAACGACGTTGTGCTGGCGATCAGCTACCGCCGCGGGTTGCGCCAGACGGTGGAAGGGTTGCGCGATGCCCGTGCCAATGGCGCCTACTGCGTTGGAATCACCGACAGCCTCATTTCTCCTTTAAATCAGTTTGCCGACGAATGCTTTCTCACCTCGGTCGATACTCCTTCTTTCGGTGCATCTTACGTGGCGCCGATCGCGCTTTGTAACTCGATCATCGTGGCCTGCGCCAACTACCGCCGCTCGCGAACCCTGGCTTTGGTGAAACACCTCGAGCAGGAACAGCGCCACGGCTTTCGCTGGTACGATTCTTAGTGTCGTCTCGCCCGTCTGCGGTATCAGTGAACCTACAGGTTTGTGAGGAGAAGGAATGAGGCCGAGCCGCGTCTTGTTGTTCGCCGCAATATGGATTACTTCTGTTTCCCTCTTCGCAGTCGAACCGCCTTCGCAGCCGAAGTATGGCGTGCGGCTGGAAAACACCTGGATTCCGATGAAGGATGGCGTACGTCTGGCGGCCACGCTCTATCGGCCCGACGGCACAAAGCCGGGAGACAAATTCCCCGCCCTGCTCGAATACCTGCCTTACAGAAAAGACGACGGCACGGCAGCGCGCGACTACCCGCTGCACGCCTACTTCGCTCATCGCGGCTACGTCAGCGTTCGTGTCGACATTCGCGGTTTCGGCGCAAGTGAAGGCGTGCCAACTGATCGCGAATACTCCGCCCAGGAACAGAAGGACGGACTGGAAGTCATCCACTGGCTGGCGACGCAGCCCTGGTCGAACGGAAATGTGGGCATGTTCGGAATCTCCTGGGGAGGATTCAACTCGCTGCAAATGGCAATGCAGAACCCACCTGAGCTGAAGGCGATTATCGCAATCGACGCTACCGAGGAGTTGTTTCACGACGACGTGCATTACATGGACGGCATGGCCCATATCGATGAATTCGAACTGGATATGGACCTCTCGCAGGGTTTTGCCGCCGCGCCTGATTACGCCTGGAGAGAACGTTTTGGGGCCGCGGTTCGATTCGCCCCCGTGGTCGCTGATGTATCTGAAGCACCAGCACGACGGGCCGTTCTGGCGCAGTCCGGTTCGTCCACTGGATCAGATTCGCGTTCCCTGCTTCCTTATCGGCGGACTGCTCGACGGCTACCGCGACAGTATTCCTCGCATGCTGGAGCAGGTGAAGTCCGCGCCAGTCAAGGCGCTTATCGGACCGTGGAACCACACCTTTCCCAATGACGCGCAACCTGGTCCGGAAATTGAGTGGCGCAATCAGGCGGTGCGCTGGTGGGACTACTGGCTGAAGGGGCGCGACACCGGAGTGCTGAAAGATCCAAAGCTGGTGATCTACATGCAGCACTGGCATCCGCCGGACCCGAATTTGCCGAATGTTCCGGGCGAGTGGCGGGTGGAGAGCGCATGGCCGCCTCCGGCCGCGAAGACGGTGTCCTGGTTTCCCCAGGCCAACCACACACTCGGCGACGCTCCGATGCCGCAGCTGGAGGCCGCGGTCCACAAGCTCAAATACGTTCCTTCAATCGGGGTGGAAGCCGGGTTCTGGTGGGGAGAATTGCTTGCGGATCAGCGGCCGGTGGATGCGTTCAGCCTGGTGTACGACTCAGCCCCGCTATCCGAAGAGCTGGCCATCATAGGGAGGCCCCGCGCTGTGCTGCAGGCCTCGGCCGATGCACCGTTGGCGGATTGGTTCGTGCGGCTCTCGGATGTAGCTCCCGACGGCACCGTTACCCAGATCACCGGCGCAGGTTTGAATGGTGCGCAACGCGAGTCGATGAGTGAGCCCAAAGACCTTGTGCCGGGAAAAATGTATCCGCTCGATATTGAAATGCACCTGGCAACCTGGGTCTTCCCGAAGGGGCACCGCATCCGGATGGCAGTTTCCAACGCGCTGTGGCCGATGATATTACCCACACCTTACGCGATGACCACGTCGCTAGAACTGGGAGGCGCGGGTGGAACTCGGCTGGAACTACCGGTGGTTCCGGTGAACGGTCCTGCGCCGCCTGCGTTCGCGCCTCCAGAGCCCTCCGAAGAGCGGCCGGGATACCGTGCCGAGGGTTTCCCCTGGCCGGGCGAATGGACGGTCGAGCGAGATGAAGGACGGCAGAAAACTACCGTGCGCTGGAAGGGTGGGGATACGGGCTACTACCCATTCGGAACGCAGAAAGATTCGGAGGCGCTGACGTACGAGGCCGACGACGCACATCCGGAAACCAGTTCGGTTCGCGGTGAGGTGGAGAGTGTGTTTCAGACGAAAGATAGGACGCTCTCATGGCGAGGTCACCTCTCCGTGACCACCGATGCAAAGAACTTCTACTACAAATACACCCGGGAGCTACTGAAGGATGGGCAGATGGTGAAGCAGAAGACTTGGGAAGAGACAATTCCCCGGGATCATCAATAGGCGGGTGTGTCGCGGCCCGGAGCGAACAGCACGGTTGGCCGCTCTTTGCCTGAGTGAAGCCTAATCCGCTGCAGCCGCCGTGCTGGTTGTCCCGGCCTTGAGGTCCGCCGCCAGAAGGCGATGGAACAGGTATTCGCCGGCCTCACGGCGTACCGATAGCCTGCCCGCTCCGTAGGCGCGGGATTTCAGCCCGCGCTGCACATCCTCGCAGATTCCCAGGTCTTCGCTCTGCACGCGGTCGCCGACCGCCACGCTCTGCTGGTTATATTCGCGGGCGGCATCACTGGTGTCGCTGAAGTAGAAATCAAAAATCACCCGGCAGTGGTCCACATCGAGCGGCAACACCAGGTTCGTGTCCATGTACCCGGCGTAGCAGTTGATCATCAGGTTGGGGTACTGCCAGAAGTACCACGCCCGGTCCCCTTTTCTGGTGGCGCCGGTCGCTGCATCTTCATTGGACGCTACCATCGGGCTCGACTGCAGGCAGTACCGGTCTTCGTTCTCGATGGTGTAGTCCTTGTAGTTAAGGACAGAACTCAATCCCTTGTGGAGATGGGGGACGTGGTAGCCTCCATCGAGAAAGTTATCCACGAACACTTTCCAGTTGCAGGCAATGTCATAGACGCGGCGATCGAAATAGTTGAGCTTCGACAATCCTAACGGCGCAGCGCGCTTCACCAGACCCCCGAGAAAATCCTGCAATGGCTCAGCGTTTGGGTCAAGATTCACGAACACAAACTTCTCCCACACATCTGCCTTCAGCGGCACCAGCCCGTTCTTCTGGCGGTCGAAATTCTCCACGCCGTCGAATTCCGGCATGCCCTTAAGCGACCCGTCGAGACCGTAGTTCCAGCCGTGATAGGGACAATGAAGAATGGACGCCTGGCCGCACGGCTCGGTTACCACCGCAGCCGCATGGTGGCGGCACACATTGTAGAAACCGCGGAGCACGCCATCATTACCGCGAACGACCACCACCGGTTCCCCGGCAACCCGATTGCTCACGAAATCCCCAGGCTTCTCCACTTGGTCCACACGGCCGACAAGCTGCCAGGTTTTGCTGAAAACCGTTCTGGATTCGAGGTCCGCAATCCGCGAATCTACATACCAAGGGCCAGGGATGGTCGATGCTTCGGAAAGGGCTGCTTTATCGTTGTAGCTGGCGAGGATTTCAGAAACTGACGTCTGCGTAATCATGGCCGTAGTCCAGTTCTCTAGTTCGGTGATCTACGAACTTCAGACGAAAAGGTTTGCCGGAGTTATGCTTTCTTTGCTGTTCCGGTCTCGGTTCCAATGGCGCGCCGCAAGACTTCTACGAACTGAGTGATGCGGGCGTCCTTCTTGTCGGCGGCACCGCCCTGGCGGCGAAACAGGCCGGGATCGAGTTCTTCGGTGACCAGCGCGTCCTGAAAGCGCTCCATCGTCCAGTCGAGAATCGAGACAATCATCTCCTGGTCGAGATCCTGACGAAGCTCACCGCGCTGCAATCCGAAACGGACGAAGGCAACCGTGCCGTAGGGGTCCTCGCTCATCAAAAACCGATTGATCTCCCGCTTTAGGGTTAAATCGGTTCCGTAGTTCCCCAGCAGAGAAACGCGGTAGGGGATCCAGTCTTCGCGAATCAGGTGTTCGGTCCGGGTCAGCCAGTAGCGTACGACTTCAAAAAAGCCGCCTTCGCGGACCTCCGCCGGAGCGTCCAGGTGGCGGGGAAAGGCGCGTACTGCCTTCTTGTAAACCTCGAAGAACAGCCCGTCTTTGCTGCCGAAGTGTTGAAAAACCGACCCCTTCGCAATGCCGAGTTCAGCGGCGATATCTCCCACGCGGGCGGCATGGTAACCGTGTTCGGCGAAGTAGCGCATCGCTGTGTCGATGATCTTGGTCCGCTTGCTCTCAGAACGGGGACGGGGTGGCAAGTTGCGGTAACGCGGTGGGGTGACCAGACTGCTGCCAATTCCAGCCATGTATTGACCTCAAGTCAGAAAAATGTATACGAAATAGGAACAGATTTCAATTTGATTTATTTAGCGAATCGGTTAGCGTATGTCTCCAGAGCACTGTGGGATTGACTGAAGGTCAATAACTTGTGGGGAATTCCTCGGGAAAGATCTATGACGCGGTCGTGGTTGGCGGCGGGCACAATGGCCTGACTGCCGCCGCGTATCTGGCACGCGCCGGAATGTCGGTGCTCGTCCTCGAACGGCGCGAAATTGTCGGTGGCTGTTGTGTCACCGAAGAAATTGCGCCCGGTTGCCGAGTCTCCTCCACGTCGTACATCGCCAGCATGTTGCGGCCGGAAGTAATTCAAGACTTGCGGCTGGCCGATCACGGGCTGCGAATGATTCCCTGCGATCCGGCGATTCAGGTTCCCTTCCCCGACGGCCACGTTCTCTCCTGGTGGGCGGATCGCGGGCGCGCCCAAGCCGAGTTCGCCAAGGTGTCGCAAAAAGATGCGCAACGCTTCGTGCAGGTGGACGATGAATTGAAGAAGCTGGCGCGCTATCTTCAGCCGTTCTTCCTTGAGCCGCCTCCAGAGATCGATGCCCGCAGCATCAGCGGATGGAGCGACCTGTTTCGCGTGGGCAAGCGCTTTCGAGCCATCTCGCATGCCGAGATCGCGCAGCTGATCACCTTCCTGACCGGCAGCCTGGGCGAGTTTCTTGACCAGAACTACGAGTCGGAAAAGATCAAGACGATGTTTCTGGCCAACAACGTGTATGGCAAGCACGGCGGACCTTACCAGCCGGGAACAGCGATTGGGTTGCTGTTTCATTTGCTGAGCGGCGGCGAGCACGAGTTGCAGGGTTTCTTTGGACACGTGATGGGCGGCATGGGGGCGATCACACAAGCGCTTGCGGCGGCCGGGCAAAAGCTGGGCGTCGAGATTCGCACATCCGCAGCGGTGGCGCAGATTGATGTACGCAACGGGCGCGCGCGAGGGGTAGTGCTGGAAGATGCAACGGAAATCCGCGCGCGGGTGGTGCTTTCGAATGCCGACCCGAAGCGCACCTTCCTGAAGATGATCTCCGCGTCTGATTTGCCGGAAGAATTTCTGCATTCCATCCGCGGCATCAAAATGGACGGCCCCTGCGCCAAAGTAAACATGGTGCTGGCGGAGGAGCCGCGGTTTACCGGCACTCCGGCGAGCGCGACTGCGCTGGAGCGCACTTTCTATACGCTGGTTCCTTCGTTGGCTTTCGCGGAGCGCTGCTACGACATTGCGAAGTTCGGCGACATTCCCGAGGAGCTTTGGGTGGATTGCGTGGTTTCATCGAACGCCGACCCTTCGCTTGCGCCGGTGGGAAAGCACATCCTGACCTGCTTCGTGCAGTACGTCCCTTACCATCTGCGGCAGGGCACCTGGGATGAGAACCGCGAACTACTGGGAGATCGCGTGGTGAAGAAAATCGCGGAGTATGCGCCGAACGTTCCGAACGCCATCGTGGCCCGGCAAGTGCTCACACCACTTGATCTGGAACGCACCTACGGCTTGACGGAGGGAAATATTTTCCACGGAGATCTGCGGCTGGAGCAGCTTTTCTTTATGCGTCCGGTGGCAGGGTGGTCGCAGTACCGCACGCCCATCGAAGGTCTTTATCTCTGCGGAGCCGGGGCGCATCCCGGCGGCGGGGTGACGGGAGCGCCGGGGCACAACGCCGCGCACCAGGTGCTTCGGGACTGGAAGAAAAAGAAATTCAAGGAGGCGGCGGCATGAGCGCCAGCAGTTCCGCCAGCGGCGCGACCAAGACCGCGGACATCATCATCGTAGGCGCGGGGGTCATGGGGGCTTCGATCGCGCTTCCATCTGGCACGGCGCAAGGCTGGACAGATCGTCGTGCTCGACAAGGACCACGTGGGGCGCGGCGGCAGCGGGCGTTCATCGGCGCTGGTGCGGATGCATTACAGCTACCCTCCCGAAGTTCAGCTGGCGCTGCTGAGCCTGCACATGTTCCAGCACTGGCGCGAAATCGTGGGCGAGCCCGGGGACTTCCGCAAGACAGGTTTTGTTCGGCTGGTCGATCCCAAAGAAACGGAGATGCTGAAGCGGAACGTCGAAATGCAGCGGCAGCTCGGGGTGAATGTGGTGCTGATCTCGCGCGCCCAGCTGAAAGAACTCGAGCCTGACTGGGTGGTGGACGAGGTGGAACTTGCCGCCTACGAACCTGACTCCGGTTACGGAGACGGCGCAGGCGTCGCCAATGACTTTCTGAGCCAGGCGCGGGATGCGGGGGCGGTATATCTTCCCCGCACCCAGGTGACGTCGTTCATCAGCGATGGGAACCGGGTGCGCGGCGTCCGCACCGATCAGGGAGAGATTCATGCGCCCACCGTAATTGCCGCCACTGGTCCGTGGAGTCGGCCGCTGTTCCAGCAGGTTGGTTATGATTTGCCGATCGAGACTGAGTATCACCAGGTTGCCATTCTCAAGAATGCGCCGGACATGCGCGGCGGCGGATGCGCGTGCATCGATTCCGTGACGTCGACTTATTTCCGTTCCGATGCGCAGGACAAGTTTCTGGTCGGCGATTTCTGGGGACAGCGCGGGGCCGATCCGGATAATTTCCCGCAGCGCGCTTCGGACGAATCGCTCGAAGAGCTGATCGAGCGCGCCACGCACCGCATTCCCAAGCTGGAGAATGCCGAAGTGATGCGGGGAGTGACCGGGATCTACGATTTGACTCCCGACTCGCGGCCGCTGCTGGGCGAGGTTCCGGGGGTCAGCGGCTTGTATGTGTGCGCAGGATTCTCGGGGATGGGATTCAAGATTTCTCCCGCCATAGGCCTGGTGATGTCGGAACTGCTGCTCGATGGAGCGGCAAAGTCGGTGGACATGACTTCGTTCCGTCCCAGCCGGTTTGCCGAAGGGCAGCCGATCAAGCCTGAGTACGAGTACGTGGACGAAAGCGGTGAAGGCGCTCCTGCAAAATATTCTTAACGGCAAGAAGCGCTGGTCCTGAGGAGATTGAGATTGAAAGGAGCAATTATGAAGAAGGGGATACTGGAACGCCTGAAAGAAGGCCCAGTGCTGGGGGATGGCGGCTACCTGCTGGAACTGGAGAAGCGGGGATGGGTGCGCGCAGGTCCGTTTACTCCCGAAGTCGCGTTGACGAAGCCTGACGCGCTGCGCGAGCTGCACATCGAATTTCGCGAAGCCGGCGCCGACGTGCTGCAGGCGCTTACGTTCTACGCCAGCCGCGACAAGCTCGCGACCGTCGGCCTGGATAACCGCCTCGAAGACCTGAACCGGGCGGCGGTGCGCATCGCTCGCGAAGTCGCCGGGGACAAATGCCTGGTGGCCGGCAACCTGAGCCTTACCTGGATGTATGAACCGGATAGTCCTGCGGCGGCCGACAAGGTGCGGCAAACTTTCGACGAGCAGCTTGCGGTGCAGGTGGATGAAGGCGTGGACTTCATCATCGGCGAGACGTTCTCTTACGTGGGCGAGGCTTTGCTGGCGGTGGAACGCGGCAGGAAAACCGGCCTGCCGGTGATGGTCACGGTTTGCTTTGAGAACAAAGCCGAAAGTATCGAAGGCTTCGGGGCAGCAGAGGTCGCCAAGCGGCTGCTGGATGCGGGGGCGGACATTGTCGGCTTGAACTGCCTGCGTCCGCCGGAGCACACGCTTCCCTACATGGAGGAGATGCGCAAAGCGGTATCCGGCTATCTGGGCTGCCAGCCGGTGGCGTATCGCACGCCTCGAGAACAGCCGGACTTCACCAGCCTGCCGGAGTTTCCGCTGGGGCTTGATCCACTTCAACTGACGCGCAAAGAGATGGGAGACTATGCTCTTCGCGCCAAAGAGATCGGAATCAACTACATCGGGTCTTGCTGCGGCTCGGTCGCGATCCACGTGCGCGAAATGGCCCGGGCTTTGGGCAAACTGTCGGAAGACACACGTATCTGGAAGAAGGGTGGCGAAAAGCCCATGTCGGGATATGAGTACTACGACCATGACAACATGGCGGCTGGAGCTAAGAAGTAGGTATCGCTGGCTGGATCCCATCGCCAATCATTCAAGCCACTAATATTTCAAGCCGCTCTCTTCTCGGGGCGGCTTTTTTACTGTCTGCCGGCGGGCGCCGTTCTAGAGATTTCCATCCTACGGGGAGGCTTCTTCCAGCGAGGAACTCCCCAAGAAAATCGTTTTGCTGGCTCAGATACCCGCTGACGGCGGCGGGCTGAGTGCGATACACTTGCGGGCTCGGCTCGGGTCTGAGACCCCGTCGTCCGGAGTCAGAATGCAATTGAACTCGTACTTGGCCAAAAGTACGGTGGTCGCGGCCCTCGGCGGCCTGCTCTTCGGCTTCGACACGGCGGTCATTTCCGGCACAACCAGCGCGCTTACACAGGTTTACGGGCTCACACCCGCCCTGTTGGGCGTCACCGTTTCGAGCGCGCTGTGGGGAACGATAATCGGCGCGATGCTGGCCGGATTTCCGGGTGACCGCTATGGCCGGCGCGACAGCCTGCGGCTAATGGCGGTGCTGTACGTGATTTCCGCCCTGGGTTGTGCATTCGCCTGGGATTGGAATGCGCTGGTGTTCTTCCGGTTCATTGGGGGATTGGGTATCGGGGGATCTTCCGTTCTTGGTCCGATGTACATTGCCGAGATTGCTCCCGCGAAGTGGCGCGGGCGGCTGGTTGGATTCTTTCAGTTCAATGTGGTGCTGGGTATCCTGCTGGCCTACTTCTCGAACTACCTAATCACGCTTCGCCGGTTTGGCGCGACGGAATGGCGCTGGGAGCTGGGCGTGGCTTCCCTTCCCGCGGCCCTGTTCCTGCTTTTCCTGTTTGGTATTCCCCGCAGTCCGCGATGGCTGGCGAAAAAAGGCCATGTGGAAGAAGCACGCGGCGTGCTGCGGCAGATTGGAGAGCCGAACTACGAGCAGGAACTGAGCGAGATTGTTCAGTCCATCGAAGAGGAGAGCACGCGGGCGGGGGAGAAGTTGTTCTCGCGCAAACATGCCTTCCCTATCTTTCTGGCGGTCAGCATCGGGATGTTCAACCAGCTGGCCGGTATCAACGCGATTTTGTATTACCTGAACGACATTTTTGCCAGCGCGGGGTTCAGCAAGGTTTCAGGCAACCTGCAGGCGGTGGCGGTCGGCGCTACGAATCTGCTCTTCACCATGATCGCGATGTCGGTGATCGATAAGATCGGGCGCAAGACGCTGCTTCTCGTGGGTTCGGTGGGGACCGCGCTGTGCCTGGCTGGAGTTTCCGCTATCTTCTTCACTCGCCAGCATCAAAGTTTGCTGGTGTGGCTGCTGATCGGCTACATCGCCTTTTTTGCCTTTTCGCAGGGAGCGGTGATCTGGGTTTACATCGCGGAGGTCTTCCCCAATTCAGTACGGGCGAAGGGGCAGAGCCTGGGCAGTTTCTCGCACTGGTTCATGAACGCCCTTATCTCAGGGATCTTTCCGCTGATGGCGGCTTCCTCCGGCGGTTACCCGTTCGTATTCTTTTCGGCCATGATGGTATTGCAGTTCTTTGTTGTATTGTTCGTGTATCCGGAGACCAAGGGCTTTTCTCTGGAAGAGATGCAGAAGAAACTTGCGGCGGCGTGAGTCCGCCGGCAGTAAGGTCTAAGGCGCGAGATCGTCGGGGAACATTGCCGCACACTTTACAGCGGGATTGACCGCACAGGAGTAGCTCCCAAATATGGCAATCACTAGTCCGGGTACTCAGCCTGTTCCTGCCGCCGGCAGCGGCGGCCCTTCCTCCAGTTACGGGGCCGCTCTGACCATGATGACCACCCTGTTCTTCATGTGGGGCTTTCTTACGGTCCTCAACGACATCCTGGTCCCCCACCTCAAGTCGATTTTCGATTTGAACTACACCCAGGTGATGTTGATCCAGTTCGCATTTTTTTCAGCCTATTTTGTGTTTTCGCTGCCTTCAGGGAAACTGATCGACTGGATCGGCTATAAGCGCACGATCGTAGTAGGCCTGTTAACGATGGCGGCGGGCGCTCTTCTGTTCATCCCCGCAGCCAGCGTGCCTTCCTACCCGCTGTTCCTGGGCGCACTGATCGTGCTGGCAGCCGGCATCACAGCTCTGCAGGTCGCGGCAAACCCCTACGTAGCGGTGCTCGGTTCTCCCCAGACCGCTTCCAGCCGGCTCAATCTCGCCCAGGCATTTAACTCTCTCGGAACCACGATTGGCCCGGCGATTGGCGGCTATCTGATTTTGAGTGGCGCTCCGAAGAGCATGGAAGAACTTCGCCAGATGGCTGCGCCCGCGCTCCAGGCATATCGGGTGCATGAAGCCGCTTCGGTGAAGATGCCCTACCTGGTGCTGGGACTGGTGCTGATTGCTCTCGCCGTGGCCATCGGGTTATTCAAATTACCCGCGATGCCCGGAGCCACCAAGCATGATGCGTCTGCGGCGGGAGGTCAGCAGAAGAGCGTCTGGAAATATCGCCATCTGGTGCTCGGCGCAGTAGGCATTTTTGTTTATGTGGGCGCTGAGGTCTCGATCGGCAGTTTCCTGGTGAACTACTTCAGCCAGCACGATATCGGCAACGTAAGCGAGAAAGTGGCCGCCGGACTGGTCGCCTTCTATTGGGGTGGCGCCATGGTCGGCCGGTTTATCGGCTCCGCCATTCTCCAGAAGGTGCGTACCGGAACGGTTCTGGGAACCGCGGCCATCGTGGCCTGCATTCTGGTGTGCATTTCCATGGCGACGACCGGGCATGTGGCTATGTGGAGCATCATCGCCGTCGGACTGTTCAACTCCATTATGTTTCCCAGTATTTTCACCCTGGGAATCGCCAAGCTCGGGCCGCTCACGGGAGACGGTTCCGGCGTGCTGGTGATGGCGATTGTGGGGGGTGCGATTATCCCTGTGATCCAGGGCGCTCTGGCCGACCGCATCGGTATCCACCATGCATTTATTCTGCCTGCGATTTGCTACCTGTACATCGTGTATTACGCCTTCAAAGGCTCGGAGCCGGAAGCAGCCCTGGCTTGAGTAGAACGTATTGATGTAGGGTCTCCGAGAAAGGTGAATGAAGCAACCTGCGCAGAAGTCTGACCTGGTCATTGGCGTAGACGTCGGCGGCACCAAAGTCGCCGCCGGGCTGGTGGATGGCGGGGGAGAGATCCGCAAGCTGGTTCGGGTGCCCATGGTTGCGAACAGCTCACCGCAGGAAGGCGTGGGCGCAGTACATTCCGCAATCCGTGCCTTGCTTCAGGATGCGCCTCAAACGGTCGTCGGCATCGGCATCTGCTCCCCTGGGCCGCTGGATCCCAAGACCGGAGTGGTGATCAACCCTCCGAATCTTCCCTGCTGGAGGAACTTCCCGCTCGGCCCTGAAGTCGCCGCCATCTACAACCTGCCGGTCCGCGTCGACAACGATGCCAATGCCGCTGCCCTAGCCGAAGCCCGGTGGGGAGCCGGACGCGGATACCACACCGTTTTCTACGCCACCATCGGAACCGGCATCGGTACTGGCGTGATTTTTGACGGAAAGATCTACCATGGCCGCACCGGGGCAGCCGCCGAGGGCGGACACGTTAGTATCGACTACAACGGACCTCGCTGTGGATGCGGGAAGAAGGGCTGCATGGAGGCGCTGGCTTCCGGGCCAGCTATCGCCAGGCGTGCACAGGCCAGGCTGCGTAACGACCCAGGCCGGAAGTCGTTGATGCTGGATCTTGCCTCGGGAAATCCAGAACTGGTGACAGGTGAAATCGTGGGCCAGGCTTATGCCGCAGGAGACCACTTGGCGACAGAGGTTCTGCAGGAAATCGCCGCGCTGCTAGCCGTATGGCTGGGCAATATGATCGACCTGTTCGAGCCGGACGTCATGATTATCGGCGGTGGCGCTTCCTCACTGGTGATTCCTTTCTTCGGGGAAATCAGGAGTCTGCTCCCGCAATGGTGTGTGAACCCTCGCTTCCAGGAAATTCCGCTGGTCGAAGCTCGCTACGGCGCCGATTCCGGCGTGGCGGGAGGCGCGGCGCTCTGCAGCGGCGTCTTGAATCCCACTTAAAGTACTCTTTCCAGAACGGCACTCAACTCATTTTTGGCATTGGGGTTATGTCTCCTGCGGTGATCCCGGTCACACAGCCGGCAGTCCTCACGGCGTAGAATCACAGCTTGAGGAAGGCTTATGTGCCTCGCCATTCCGGGTAAAGTTCTGGAAGTTCAGCAGCATGGGGAAAGCCGCGTAGGGAGGGTGCAGTTTGGCGGCATTGTGCGCCAGGTGTCGCTCGATTTTGTTCCCGAAGCCGGCCTCGGCGACTACGTGATGGTGCACGTGGGGTTTGCCATCAGCCGGGTGGAAGCGGATGAGGCGGAACGCACGTATCGGCTGCTGAACGAAATGGGCGCTCTGGAAGAAGAGTTTGGAGAAGAAGAGCTCGGGACCGAGCCGTGAACAGCTGGCCGGGCGCACTGATCTGACGATTTCGTTCTCGCCTGCATAGGAAACATGAAGTACATCGATGAATATCGAGGAGAGCGGATATCAAGGGCATTGGCCTCCGAACTTGCCCGCGTCACTCGCCACCCCTGGGTACTGATGGAAATCTGCGGCGGCCAGACCCATACCATCATGCGGTATGGGCTGGATGAACTTCTGCCTGCCGGCGTGGAACTCGTTCACGGGCCGGGCTGCCCGGTATGCGTCACTCCCCTGGAAACTATCGATAAAGCCATTGAGTTGGCGCGGCGGCCCGAGGTAATTCTGGTTTCCTATGGCGACATGCTGCGTGTTCCCGGCTCAGACTCCGACATGTTGCGGGCCAAGGCGCAGGGAGCCGACGTCCGCATAGCCTATTCTCCTGTCGAAGCGGTCAAGATCGCCCGCCAGAATCCCAGCCGCAAGGTCGTATTTCTCGCCATCGGATTTGAAACCACGGCTCCCGCCAACGCCATGGCAGTGTGGCAGGCCCATCGCGAAGGACTAAAGAATTTCAGCGCCCTAGTTTCGCATGTGCTGGTGCCGCCCGCGATTCGGGCGCTGCTGGCTTCTTCTGTGAACCGCGTACAAGCATTTATCGCCCCCGGCCATGTCTGCACGGTAATGGGCTGCGGCGAATACGAGTCATTGGTGCGCGACTTCCATGTACCCATCGTGGTGGGAGGGTTCGAACCGGTAGATATCTTGCAAGCCACTCTGATGCTGGTCCAGCAACTGGAAGCTGGCGAGGCGAAACTCGAAAATCAATATGTGCGCTCGGTGAGTTACCAGGGCAATCTTCCCGCTCAGAAAATCATGCGCGAGGTGTTCGAAATCGCCGACCAGAAATGGCGCGGCATCGGCATGATTCCCGGGAGTGGTTTGCGGTTGCGGGAGGAATACCGGTTGCATGATGCGGAACGAGTCTTCGATTTGCAAACTTTCAGCGTGAACGAACCGGCGGAATGCATCAGCGCACAGGTGTTACAGGGATTGAAAAAGCCGACCGATTGCGAAGCGTTCGGCAAGCGCTGCACGCCGGAAAATCCTCTGGGCGCACCCATGGTCTCCTCGGAAGGAGCCTGTGCCGCGTACTACCGCTACCGCCGACACTCGGCCGCGAGCTGACCTATGGCCAAAGAGCAGAAATCCGTGCTGGAGCTGAGATGCCCGGCGCCGCTTCCGGCCAGAGACACGATTCTGCTGGGGCATGGCAGCGGTGGCAGGCTGAGCGCGGAGTTGATGCGTGATGTTTTCCTGCCGGTGCTGCAAAATCCAGCACTGGCTCGTCTCGACGACCAGGCAGTTGTGGAAGTAAACGGCCAGCGCCTGGCCATCACCACCGATTCGTTCGTGGTCAAGCCACTATTCTTTCCCGGCGGCAATATTGGGTCCTTGGCGGTGCATGGGACCATCAACGACCTGGCCGTGGGCGGGGCTCGGCCCCTGTTTCTCAGTGCTGCATTCATCATTGAAGAAGGATTTTCGATGGCGGAATTGCGGCGAATCACGGTCTCGATGCAGCACGCCGCCGAAGCCGCCGGGGTTCCCGTGGTGACTGGCGACACCAAGGTCCTGGAGCGCGGCAAAGGCGACGGGCTCTTTATCAACACCACCGGCATCGGCCTCGTGCCGCCGGGTCTGGAGCTTTCCGCCGACCGGGCGCGTCCCGGAGACCAGGTCCTGCTCAGCGGCTCGATCGGCGACCACGGCATCTCGATTCTGGCCCAGCGCGAAGGCCTGGAGTTCGAAAGTGCTATCGAGAGCGACAGCGCCGCCCTGCACACCTTGGTTGCGGCCATGTTAGCGACGGGAGGCGACGTTCGCTGCATGCGCGATCCCACCCGCGGTGGTGTTTCCAGCACGCTCAATGAGATTGCCGCAAAGTCACGGGTGGAGATCGAATTGGAAGAATCGGCCATTCCTGTCCGCGATGAGGTCCGGGGCGCTTGCGAGCTTCTCGGTCTGGACCCCCTGTATGTGGCCAACGAAGGCAAGCTGATTGCCATCGTAGATGCAGCATCCGTTGACCACATTCTCGCCGCAATGCGAAGGCATCCGCTCGGCGCCCAGGCGCAGAGGATTGGCACGGTCAAGCGCGCAGGCCCGGGGCTGGTGAGCATGCGGACGACTCTGGGAACGACTCGAATCGTAGATATGCTGGCCGGCGATCAGTTGCCGCGGATTTGTTGAGGGCCGGTCAGCAGGACTGAATCACTTGCACGAAATGAGCATTGCCGAATCCTTGCTGGACGCGGTGCAGGCTGAGCTTGCGCGCCGACCCGGAGCAGTTCCCTGCACGCTCGGGGTGCGCATTGGCGAACTGGCGGCGATCGACCCGGAGGCCCTGCGATTTTCGTTCGAAATTCTGGTGCAGGGCGGTCCTCTGCAATTGCTGCAATTGCAGATTGAAAATTGCCCGCGCCGCCACCGTTGCCACACTTGTGCTGCCGAATTTGTGGTCGCGAACTATGATTTCCGCTGCCCGCAGTGCGGCGGCGAAAAGACCGAGTGCATTGGCGGAGACGAACTTTCGATCGCATATCTGGAGGTAGAAGAAAATGAACCGAGTGCCGCTGGAGCGCAAAGTACTCAGTGAAAACGACCGCATTGCCGCAGAACTGCGCACGCGGTTCCAGGAAAATGGGGTGCTCTGCGTAAACCTGATCAGCTCTCCTGGATCGGGCAAGACCAGTCTGCTGGAACGGACGCTCGAGAGCCTGCCCAAGACTGAACGGGTAGCGGTTTTGACCGGAGACATTCAGACGGAAAATGACGCCACCCGCCTCAAACGCTTCGGTTTTCCGGTGAAACAGATCACGACCGGCGGTACTTGTCATCTCGACGGCCGCATGATCGAGCGGCACCTCAGCGACTGGCCCCTCGAAGATCTCGATATCCTCTTCATCGAGAATGTCGGCAACCTGGTCTGCCCCTCCAGCTATGACCTCGGCGAAGCCGCAAAGGTGGTTGTGCTCAGCGTTACCGAAGGAGAGGACAAGCCTTTGAAGTATCCATCGATTTTCTTCAAATCAGAACTGATGGTTTTGAACAAGATGGATCTGTTGCCCTATGTGCCGTTCAAAGTCGAGGACGCGATCGCGAATGCCCGGAAGGTACATCCCGGAATGGATGTTGTAAAAGTTTCGTGCCTGAAGGGAGACGGACTGCAAGAATGGCTACAGTGGCTGGACAACCGAAAAAGGGCGGCCTCAGCGGCGACTCCCGCGGTTGTGACTTAACTGCTGCGCGGTAGCCGGCCACATTCCTGTTGCGAATGGATATTCGCAGACGCATCGACGTGTCGGGCATTGTGCAGGGCGTAGGATTTCGCCCCTATATTTACCGCCTCGCGACTACCCGAAATCTTACCGGCAGCATTCTCAATACCCCGGCGGGTGTCACCATTGAGGTACAGGGTGCAGCCGAGCGCGTCCATGAATTCCTGACTGCCCTGCCTGCTGAAGCTCCGCCGCTTTCCCGCATCACTGCCATCAAAGTTCACGAGCTTCCATGCAATGGAGATCGCGAATTCCGCATCGTTCACAGCCAGGGCGGCGATGCAGTTCATACTCTGATTTCACCGGACGTAGCCGTTTGTGCCGACTGTCTGCGAGAGCTGTTCGATCCCGCCGACCGGCGCTATCGGTATCCCTTCATCAACTGCACGAACTGCGGACCGCGATTCACCATTGTCCGCGATATTCCCTATGACCGTCCCAGCACATCGATGGCGGTATTCCAGATGTGCCCGGTTTGCCAGGCCGAGTACGACGACCCGCTGAACCGGCGCTTCCACGCTCAGCCCAATGCCTGCTGGACTTGCGGCCCGCAAGTGGAACTCAGAGAATCCGGCGGCCGAATCGTCGAGTGCCGCGATCCTGTGGAAGAAGCTGCGGCGCGCCTGCAGGCGGGGAGCATTGTGGCCATTAAGGGCCTGGGTGGTTTTCATCTAGCCGCAGACGCTGCAAATTCCGAGGCAGTCGTCCCGCTTGCGAGAGCGCAAGCGGCGAGTCGACAAGCCATTCGCAGTGATGGTGCCCGACCTCGAAACTGCGCGCCGCATCGGCGAAATGGATGAGACGGCGCAAGCAAGCCTGACTTCGATCCAGCGCCCTATTGTTCTGCTGCCGTGGAAACGTCCCGGCGAAATTGCTGATCAGGTTGCCCCACGAAATCATTATCTGGGAGTATTCCTCCCATACACGCCGCTGCACCATGTCCTGTTTGCTCACGGCCGGTTTTCCGCCCTGGTGATGACCAGCGGCAACCTCAGCGAAGAACCGATCGCGATCGGAAATGGCGAAGCCCTGTTGCGGCTTGGTAGTCTCGCCGATTTCTTCCTGCTTCATAACCGGGATATTCTGCTGCGTTGCGACGACTCCGTAGTGCGAGTTCAGGGCCGGACTGTGCGCCAGATGCGCAGGTCGCGAGGTTTCGTCCCAGTGCCGGTGTTCCTGAAGGAAGAAGTGTTGTCGGTGCTGGCAGTCGGCGGCGAACTGAAGAACACCATTTGCCTCACCCAGGGCAAGCACGCCTTTCTCAGCCAGCACATCGGCGACCTGGAGAATGTCGAGGCGCTTCAGTTCTTCCACGAAGCGGTGGAACACCTGGAGAGAATTCTGGAAATTCAGCCCGAAATCATTGCCTATGACTTGCATCCCGATTATCTATCGACGAAATGGGCGTTGCAGCAGGCCGGCAAGAAATTGGTCGGCGTGCAACATCACCACGCCCATATCGCCAGCTGCATGGCAGAGAACCATTTGGAAGGGCGGGTAATCGGCGTCGCGCTCGACGGCACCGGGTACGGCACCGACGGACGAATCTGGGGCGGGGAGGTTCTTCTGGCCGACTACCGGGGGTTCACCCGCGAAGCTCACTTCGACTATGTTCCGCTTCCCGGCGGCGAGGCTGCCATTCGCGAACCCTGGCGCATGGCGGTCAGTTATCTATGGAAGCACTTCGGGCGTGAGTTCCTGAACCTGCCGATACCATTTGTAGCGGGGCTGGACCGGCGCAAGACTGAGGTGCTGGTGCGGATGATGGACCAAAACGTCAGTTCTCCCCTGACCTCAAGCTGTGGACGGCTCTTCGATGCGGTAGCGGCGTTGATTGGAATTCGTCCGCAGGTGAACTACGAAGCCCAGGCGGCCATCGAACTGGAGATGGCGCTGGAGATGACACTGAAAACGCCGATGGAGAGCTCTGCCGGCAAGCACGATGAGTACCCGCTGGAACTCGTCCCCGAAGCAGGAGGTCTGATCATCGCAACCCGTCCGATGTTTGAACAGCTGATTCAGGATCTCGCCACCGCCCTGCCCACCGGCGTGCTGAGCCGACGCTTTCATAACTCTCTGGTGCATGTGTTCGTTGAAGTAAGCAGTCGGCTGCGAGAGAAGACAGGAATTGATCGGGTATGCCTCAGTGGCGGCACTTTCAACAACATGTATCTCTCGGAGCAGCTTGAGGCCAGACTCCGGGGCGCCGGATTCGAAGTCTTCGTCCAACGCGATGTTCCCTGCGGAGACGGGGGCCTTAGTTTGGGACAAGCCATGGTGGCTGCCCATAGCGGCACCGATAGTGTTGAATCTCACCTCAAGAAGTGATTTCGATCACATTCTGCGTCTCCACCTCCTCATAAACTGAAGGTGTTTCCAGGGTCTTCGCATCACTGAGGACCCTGGGCGGGAGAGTCTGAGATGCTCACCTTCGCCAAACCTGCGCCTCCCAATCAGGACAAACGCTGGCGTTTGATTGACGCGACCATGCGCAAGCTGGGGCAGCAGCCCCGGGGATTGATCGAAACCCTACACACCGTGCAGGAAGCCTTTGGATACCTAGACGAACAGGCGCTTCGCTATGTCGCTCATTCGCTTCGAGTACCTCTGAGCCGGGCTTACGGAGTGGCGACGTTCTATCACTTTTTCACCCTCAAGCCAGCCGGCGAACACACCTGCGTCGTTTGCATGGGCACCGCCTGCTACATCAAGGGGGCAGCCCAATTGTTGAGCGCGGTCGAGGCTGAACTCAACGTTACGCCCGGCCAGACTACCGCGGATGGCAGTGTCTCTCTGCTTACTGCCCGCTGCCTGGGCTCCTGCGGGCTGGCTCCGGCCGTGGTTTACGACCAGGAAGTTGCCGGTAAAGTGAGCCCGCAATCCATGCGGGAGCACCTGTCCAAATGGACTCGCCATGACGCCTGAAGAACTGGAACAGATCGCCGAATCCGAACGGGAGTCGCAAGCTCGAATCACTCATCGGGTGAATGTCTGCGTCGCGGCGGGATGCCTCTCCTGCCAGAGCCAGGCGGTCAAAGACTCCCTCGACAAAGAAATCACCAAACGGGGCTGGGGTGACCACTGCCAGGCCAAAGGCGTTGGCTGCATGGGACTCTGCTCCGAAGGGCCGCTCGTCTCCACCACCGGTGAGCAGATGTACAAGCATGTGGCTGCCGATGATGCATCCGAGATCCTCGACAGCCTGGAAGGAGCGCGGGTCGAGCGCCTGCACTGTCCCACCGACGTTCCATTCTTTCAGCGGCAGCAGAAAATCGTGCTGGAGAACTCGGGAGTAATCGATCCCGAGCGCATTGAAGACTACATCGCAGCCGGCGGCTACCGCGCATTGATTCAGGCTCTCACCGAGATGACGCCACAGGAAGT
The DNA here is from genome assembly GCA_963798155.1 of Terriglobia bacterium. Taxonomy (GTDB): domain Bacteria; phylum Acidobacteriota; class Terriglobia; order Terriglobales; family Acidobacteriaceae; genus CAWCSH01. Next base: position 17,513 of record CAWCSH010000017.1, on the reverse strand, counting down.
CATTGAACGAGGTGATGAAGAGCGGCCTGCGCGGACGCGGCGGCGCGGGCTATCCCACGGGCTTGAAATGGAGCACGGTAGCAAAGGCCGTAGGCGCCCAGAAGTATGTGATCTGCAATGCCGACGAAGGCGACCCCGGCGCGTTCATGGATCGCAGCGTTCTCGAAAGCGATCCCCATCGTGTGCTGGAAGGCATGCTGATCGCAGCTTACGCAGTTGGATCTTCGGAAGGCTACATCTACGTTCGGGCCGAGTACCCGCTGGCCATCAAGCGGCTGAAAATCGCGATCCGCCAGGCTGAAAGGCTGGGACTGCTGGGCGCAAACATCTGCAATACGCGCTTCAGCTTTCGGGTCGATCTCCGGCTGGGTGCCGGAGCGTTCGTGTGCGGCGAAGAAACCGCGCTCATCGCCTCCATCGAGGGCAAGCGCGGCACTCCACGACCGCGGCCACCCTATCCCGCCATGGAAGGCCTGTTCGGCGAACCCACTTTAATCAACAACGTGGAAACCTACGCCAACGTAGCTCCCATCATCCGCAACGGCGGAGACTGGTACGCGGGTATTGGCACCGAGAAAAGCAAAGGCACCAAAGTTTTCGCGCTGGCCGGCCGGGTAGAGAACACCGGGCTGGTGGAGGTGCCGATGGGGATCATTCTGCGCGATATCGTCTTTGAAATCGGCGGCGGCATTCCCGAGGGCAAACAGTTCAAAGCCGTCCAGACTGGCGGGCCTTCCGGCGGCTGCCTTCCCGCCGAATGCCTGAACATGCCGGTGGATTACGAATCGCTCGCCCGCGCCGGATCCATCATGGGATCAGGCGGCATGATTGTCATGGATGAAAGCTCCTGCATGGTGGACGTAGCCAAATATTTTATGGACTTCTGCATGACGGAATCCTGCGGCAAGTGCATTCCCTGCCGGGTGGGAACTTACCAGATGCACCGCATCTTGAGCGCGATTACGAACATGACTGCAACCCAGCAGGACCTGGCGATGCTCGAAGAGCTTTGCGATTTGTTGAAGCACACCAGCTTGTGCGGACTGGGTCAGTCGGCGCCGAACCCGGTGGTCAGCACGCTGAAATCTTTCGCCAATGAATACCGGGCCCATATCGAGCAGCACCGGTGTCCCGCGGGGGTTTGCGGGAATCACCAGGAAGGCGAGGCGCGGTCATGAGTCCGGCCACCAACGTTAAGACTCTCAAGATTGACGGCCGCGACTTCAGTGCCCGTCCGGAAGAGACCATTCTCCAGGTTGCGCGGCAGAACAACATCTTCATTCCACGGCTCTGCGAGATGGAGGGCCTCTCCAACATGGGTGCATGCCGGCTCTGCCTGGTCGAAATCAAAGGCAACAACAAGTTGTTGCCGGCATGTGTCACCCGCGTGGAAGAAGGCATGGAGGTCACGACCAACTCCGACCGGCTTCAGTCGTATCGCAAGATGATCCTCGAGCTGCTATTCACCGAACGAAACCACGTCTGCTCGGTATGTGTTTCGAACGGTCACTGTGAGATGCAGTTTTTGGCGCAGAAGCTCGAAATCACCCACGTCCACTTCCCCTACCGCTATCCCCAGGAGGAGGTGGATGCCTCTCACGACCGCTTCGTGGTAGACCACAACCGCTGCATCCTTTGTACCCGTTGCGTGCGGGTGTGCGAAGAGATTGAAGGGGCTCACACCTGGGACGTCATGGGCCGCGGCATTGATGCCAAAGTCATCACCGATCTCAATGAGCCGTGGGGGTCGTCCGAAACCTGCACCGGTTGCGGCAAATGCGTGCAGGTGTGCCCGACCGGCGCGCTCTCAGAGAAAGGACGGTCGGTCGCTGAGATGCTGAAGCGGCGGCAGTTCCTGCCCTATTTGACCCTGATGCGGGAGACTCATCAATGAGTAAGAAGAAAATAGCAACGGTATGGCTTGACGGCTGCTCCGGCTGCCACATGTCATTCCTTGATATTGATGAGCGGCTTCTCGCGCTGGCTGAGATCGCAGACCTGGTTTACAGTCCTCTGGTGGATGCCAAAGTGTTTCCCGAAGATGTCGATGTCACGCTGGTTGAAGGCGCGGTGAGCAGCGAGGAGGACCTTCACAAGATTCAGATGGTACGGCAGCGCACCAAAACTCTGGTCTCGCTTGGAGATTGCGCAGTGACCGCCAATGTTCCGGGGATGCGTAATCCCTTCGGCACCAGGAGCGTTTACGCGCGCGCCTATCTCGAAAACGTCACCCTCGACCCGCATGTGCCGGATGAGGTTGTGCCACGGCTGTTGCCCTGCTCGCGGCCCGTGCATGAGGTGGTTCCGGTGGATGTGTATGTGCCCGGCTGCCCACCCTCGGCTGACGTCATCTTCTACGCGGTGAGCGAACTGCTGGCTGGCCGCACTCCGCAACTGGCAGAGAAAACCCGCTTCGGAGCTTAGGAGCTGTGAATGGAAACGTCCCGCAAAACCATCGTGATTGACCCGGTCACCAGGATCGAAGGGCATGCCAAGATCACGCTGCATTTGAATGACCAAGGCAGGGTCGAAGACGCGCGCTTTCACGTGACCCAGTTCCGCGGATTTGAGAAGTTCTGCGAAGGCCGGCCCTACTCTGAAATGCCGGCTCTGATGGCTCGCATCTGCGGCATCTGTCCAGTCAGCCATCTCATCGCCTCCGCCAAAGCCTGCGATGCGCTGCTGGCGGTCACCATTCCTCCAACCGCCGAGAAACTACGCCGCATTTTTGGGCTGGCGCAGATTATTCAGTCGCATGCTTTAAGCCTGTTTCACCTGTCATCGCCCGATCTGCTACTCGGCATGGACGCCGACCCCGCAAAAACCAACATCTTTGGAGTGCTGGAAAAGAACCCGACTCTCGCCCGCGACGGCATCCGCCTGCGCCAGTTCGGGCAGCAGATTATCGAACGTCTCGGTGGCAAGCGCATCCACCCCGCGTGGGTGGTGCCCGGCGGCGTGAGCGAGCCGCTGTCGATCGAAAACCGCGATGCCATTCTGGCTGATATTCCTGAAGTCCTCGCCATCGCCGAGCGGACGGTAGAGTGGTTCAAAAGCATCATGGAAGGATTTCGCGAAGAAATCGTGGCCTTTGGCAACTTTCCCTCGCTTTTCATGGGCATCGTGAAACCGGACAGCGGGCTTACTTTCTATGACGGGAAAATCCGCATCGTGGATGCCGCCGGCAATGTGGTGGCTGACGATCTCGATCCGGCACGCTACATGGACTACATCGGCGAGAAGGTTGAATCGTGGAGCTATCTGAAATCCACTTACTACAAGCCGCAGGGCTTTCCAGACGGCATTTACCGCGTTGGCCCACTGGCCCGGCTGAATGTCTCCGACCGCTGCGGTACGCCCCGCGCTGACCAGGAACTGGCGGAGTTCCAGGAACTGCAGCGCACCGCTGTGCTCAGCTCATTCCATTACCATCATGCCCGGCTGATCGAAATTCTTTACTGCGCTGAGCGGCTGGAACAACTGCTGCACGATCCGGAAATACTATCCAAACACGTTCGCGCCATTGCCCGTCCGAACGCCGCGGAAGGAGTTGGTGCTTGCGAAGCTCCCCGGGGCACGCTGTTCCATCACTACAAGATTGACGAGCAGGGGCTGATTCGCTGGGCCAATCTGGTGATCGCCACCGGCCACAACAATCTGGCGATGAACCGCAGCGTGCTGCAGGTGGCGAAGCATTTCGTGCATGGCGAGCACCTCTCGCATGGCATGCTCAACCGGGTGGAAGCCGTAATTCGAGCCTACGATCCCTGCCTCAGCTGCTCAACCCACGCAGTGGGGCAAATGTCCTTACGCATTCAGTTGATGACACCGGATGGCCAGATCGTGGATGAAGTCGCTCGTCCGTAGGGGAGGACCAATGGCACATATTCTTATCATCGGCTATGGCAACCCGCTGCGCTCCGATGATGGCCTGGGATGGCATGCGGCAGAAAAGTTGCGGGAGATGCACTCCGAAGGGGTAGAGGTGCGCACCTGCCACCAGCTCACTCCCGACCTTGCAGAAGCTGCAAGCCGTGCCAGCATGGTATTTTTTATTGATGCACGGCAAGGGGGCAAGCCTGGTGATATTTCATGTCTTCCGGTCGTGCCTCGATATGCGGATATCGCGTTCAGCCACGAACTCTCTCCACCCGCGCTGCTGGGCTTCTCCAAGACACTCTACGGAAGTTCTCCGCAGGCATTTATGGTGTCAGTGGCGGGCGAGAGTTTTGAGCACGGAGAGCAACTAAGTTCCAGCGTGGCAGATTCGCTGCCTTACCTGATTGCTTTGATCGGAGAGTTGACTGCGCGTTACGACCACCTGGACCGAGACCCGGTCGCGCAGGCTTACGCCTGAGGGTGCGGCAGGTCCAGAACGACACAGCTAACTGATCCCACCCATACAGAGATACTTGATCTCGAGAAATTCTTCGAGTCCGTACTTGGAACCTTCGCGTCCCAAGCCAGACTCTTTTACTCCGCCAAAGGGCGCGACTTCGGTGGAGATCAGGCCGGTATTGATCCCGACAATTCCATATTCGAGCGCTTCTGCCACCCGCCAGATGCGGCCAATGTCACGTCCGTAGAAATACGCCGCCAGCCCGAACTCGGTGTCATTGGCCATGGCGATCGCATCCGCTTCGGTCTTGAATCTGAATAGCGGAGCCACTGGACCGAACGTCTCTTCCCTCGCCACCGCCATTGCCGGAGTGACGTCGGTCAATACTGTTGGCTGAAAAAAGCGCCCTCCCAATTCGTGCCGCTTTCCCCCGACCAGAACTTTGGCTCCTTTAGAGACCGCGTCCGCAATATGGCTCTCGACTTTCTCCACCGCCTTATCGTCAATCAACGGACCCTGTGTGGCCCCCGTGTCGAGACCGGGAGCGGGCTTGAGCTTCTTCACTGCCACCGCCAGCTTCTCGGAAAATGCGGCATAGACGGAGTCCTGCACCAGCAGGCGGTTGGCACAGACACAAGTCTGCCCGGTATTGCGATACTTGGACACAATCGCGCCCTCGACCGCGGCGTCGAGATCGGCATCGTCAAACACAATGAAGGGGGCGTTGCCGCCAAGCTCCAAAGACAATTTCTTGATGGTGGCCGCACACTGCGCCATCAGCACTTTGCCGATCTCAGTGGACCCGGTGAATGAGAGCTTGCGGACAACCGGGTTCGCGGTGAGCTCTCCGCCAATTTCACTCGCCGATCCGGTGATCACGTTCAGCACGCCCGGAGGCACGCCCGCCCGGTCTGCCAGTTCCGCCAGCGCGAGCGCCGAAAACGGAGTTTGCGATGCCGGCTTCAGTACGACTGTGCATCCCGCCGCGATAGCCGGACCGGCTTTGCGGGTAATCATGGCCAGCGGAAAATTCCAGGGCGTGATGCAGGCTACGACTCCGATCGGTTCTTTCAGGATGACGATGCGCTTGTCAGCCTGGTGCTGCGGGATGGTGTCGCCATACACCCGCTTCGCCTCCTCGCCGAACCATTCGAGAAAAGAGGCGGCATATGCGACTTCCCCCTTCGATTCCGCCAGTGGCTTTCCTTGTTCGAGAGTCATCAGTCGCGCCAGGTCTTCCTGGTGTTCCATCATCAAGTCGAACCAGCGGCGCAAGACTTTTGCCCGCTCTTTGGCAGTTTTGGCGCGCCACGCCGGAAATGCCCGGTTGGCGGCCTCAATCGCCTGTTGGTTTCGGCAGCGCCGAGGCGGGGTACGGCGCCGATCACTCCCCCAGTAGCAGGATTATCCACCGCAATGGTCTTGCCGCCCTTCTCTTCAGTCCAGCGTCCGTTGATGTAGCAGGACTGCCGGAACAGCTGCCGTTCGTGTAAGCCGAGATCAGCGCCGCTCGTCGCCTGCAAGACTGAATTTCCCATGATGACTTCCACTCCCGATGTAACGGCCGGGTTCGCTATACCGCAGCGGGTTGCGCCACGTCCTGCAATGCCTCGGCGAATGCGTTGATGGCCCGGTCAATCTGCGGCCTGGTAATGATGAGCGGCGGCTGGAAGCGAACCACGTTGCCGAAGATTCCGCCCACGCCCATGAGGACTCCCTGTTTCAACATCGAGTCGCGGATTGCCTCGGCCTCGGTGTTTGCCGGAGTGAGCTTCTCGTCGCGCACCAGCTCGACTCCGATCATCAGACCCAAGCCGCGGACTTCCCCGATGATTGGATGGTCCTTTTGCAATTCGCGAAGCTTCTTCATCGCGTATTCGCCGGTTTCGGCTGCCTTTGCCGGCAGGTTCTCACTCTCCATAAATTTGATGTTGGCCAGCGAGGCCGCGCAGGAAACCGGGTTGCCGCCGAAGGTGGAAAGATGGTCGCCCGGCTTATAGGCGTCGGCGATCTCAGGCCGCGTGGTGTAGGCGCTCAACGGGAAACCGTCGGCAATGCCTTTGGCAGTGACCAGAATATCGGGCACAACTCCGTAATGCTCAATCGCGAACATCTTTCCGGTGCGGCCGAAACCGGACTGCACCTCATCGGCGATGAAACAGAATTCCGTGCTTGTCGAGAATCTTCTTCACTTCCTTGAAATAGTTCTTCGGAGGAACCAGAATTCCGCCCTCGCCCATTACCGGCTCGGCGATGAATGCGGCTACGTCACCGGCCGTGGCCAGCCGGATGATCTCGTCAATGGACTGCGCGCATTGACGGCCGCATTCTTCCGGATCGTCGGGCCAGTTGGAGCGATAGACATAGGGCGCGGGGGCGAACGCGATTCCCGGAGCATACGGGCCGCCGCGCTTCTTGCGCCCCTGGTTGCCTGTGATGCTCAGCGCTCCCCAGCTGCGCCCGTGAAAGCTGGCCTGCAGCGCGATAAACTCATGCTTCCCGGTGTACAGACGGGCGAGCTTGAGCGCGCCTTCGATGGCCTCGGCGCCGCCGTTTCCGAAAAATGTTTTGGTCAATCCGCGAGGGGCGATGTGAGCAATCTTTTCCGCCAGGTCGGCCACCGGCTGCACGTGGTAGAGATACGACGAACAGTGGACAAGCTTCTCCATCTGCGCCTTGGCGGCGGCAATCACCTGGGGATTGCAGTGACCCGCGTTCACGACCGAGATTCCGGCGAAGCAGTCGAGATACTCGCGCCCGTTGATGTCGGTCACGGTGACGCCGCTCGCGCGGTCGATCACAATGGGCGCAACTGACTTCAGGAAGCCAGTCATCACGTAATCTTTATATTTCTGAATGGTGTCTGCCATAAGTGCCTCGTCCGTCCTTGAGACTCTTGCTTTTCCTCTGTGTTCTCTGTGCCCTCTGTGTCGTGATGAATCTTGTTCCGGCCTGCTCAGAACTTCCGCGAATGCTCTTTTGCCCAGCGCTCCACGACGACTTTCTTGTCGGTGTAGAACTCCACGCCGTCGCGGCCCTGCCCGTGCATATCGCCGAAGAAGCTGTTCTTCCAGCCGCTGAAGGGGAAATATGCCATCGGGGCCGCCACTCCGATGTTGATGCCGATATTGCCCGCCGGAGCTTCGTAGCGGAAGCGCCGCGCCGCAGCACCGCTTGAGGTAAATAACGACGCCTGGTTCCCGAAGGCGCTACGTTCCAGAAAGGCCAGCGCGTCATCCATGTCATTGGCGTGCACCAGGCTCAACACCGGACCGAAAATTTCCGTGTCGGCCAGTTCGCTGTCGGCAGGAAGTCCGTCGAGAATCGTCGGCTTCACGAAGTTGCCCGATTCATAGCTCGAAACTCGCGCGTTCCTGCCATCCACGACTACCTTCGCTCCTTGTTTCTCTCCCACGCCAATCAGCGACTCCACTCTCGCCTTGCTTTGCGGCGTGATGACGGGACCCATTTGAACGCCGGAATCCAGTCCGTTTCCAACCTTAAGTTCAGCCGCGGCTTCGCTGATCGCGTCTCGAAACGTTTTCTGCGCTTCGCCCACGGTCACGGCGACTGACACCGCGAGGCAGCGCTGTCCGGCGCATCCAAAGGCGCTGTCGCTGATGATCTGGGTTGCCGAGGTCATGTCAGCGTCGGGCAAAACGATCACGTGATTCTTGGCTCCGCCCTGGCACTGCGCCCGCTTGCCGTTCGCGGCGGCGCGGGCATAGACGTATTTGGCGATCGGCGTCGAGCCCACGAAGCTGATTGCCCGCACCTTGGGATGATCGAGCAAGGCATCCACCACGGCTTTGCCGCCATTGACCAGGCTCACGACGCCTTTGGGCAATCCGGTCTGCTCCAGCAGTTCGAAGGCGAACTTCATGGTGAGCGGAACGCGCTCGGATGGTTTGAGCACGAAAGTATTTCCGCAGGCGATGGCGTAGGGGAGGAACCAGAACGGAATCATCCCCGGAAAATTGAACGGAGTGATCGCCGCCACTACTCCCAGCGGCTGCCGGATCATCATTTCGTCGATGCCGCGGGCCACATCTTCCAGGTTGTAGCCTTGCATCATCATGGGGATGCCGCAGGCGACTTCGACATTCTCGATGGCACGCCGCATCTCGGCTTTGGCTTCAGCGAAAGTCTTGCCGTTTTCCTGGGTGATGATGCGTCCGAAATCGTCGAGGTGATCTTCGAGCAGCTGCTTCAGCTTGAACAGCGGCTGAATGCGATCTTCGGGTGGGGTGCGCCGCCATTCGCGGAAGGCTTCTGCAGCGGAGTCGACTGCAGCCGCAACTTCGGCAGCTCCCGAGAGTGGAACTGCCGCGATTGTCTCGCGGGTAGCGGGGTTCACCACATCGAGCCACTCCGACGCATTTACAGGGCGCCATTCACCGTGGATGTAGTTGCCCAACTTCAAGGGAGTGGCAGTCATCGTAGCCATAGAGTTATCTCAAGATCCAGTTGTGTTGCTGGGTGCTCACTGTGTCCGCTGTGGTCAAACCTGATTTTCAAACCGTCTGCTCAACCGCATCAATCCTCTCGCAGACCGTCTCCAGCGCGGCCTCCAGCACATCGAGCGCTTCATGCATCTGCTCGTCGGAGACTACGAGCGGCACCAGCACGCGCAGCACGTTGGAGTACGATCCGGTGGAAAGCGCAATCACGCCATGCTCGTAGCAATATTGGACGATCTTCTTAGTCTCCTCCGGCGCGGGTTCCCGCGTCTCGCGCGAGCGCACAAATTCAATTGCCTGCATGCCGCCCAGTCCGCGAATGTCGCCGATCAGCGAAAACTGCCGCTGCCACTCGCGCGCGCGCTTCTGGAACAGCGCTCCCAGCGCTTTCGACCGTTCCAGCAGGTTCTCTTTCTCGAAAAGATCAATCACCGCGAGTGCCGCCGCGCATGACAGCGGGTTCCCCGCGAAAGTTCCGCCCAGACCGCCGGGGCCGGGTGCGTCCATGATCTCAGCGCGTCCGGTGATAGCAGCGATGGGCAAGCCGCCTCCCAGCGATTTGGCCGTCACTATCAGGTCCGGCTCGATACCGTATTGTTCGCTCGCAAACAGCGTGCCGGTACGGCCAAAGCCGCTCTGGATTTCGTCGGCGATGAAGAGCACGCCATGCTTGTGGCAGATCTCCATCAGGATGCGGAAGAATTCCGGGGGAGGCGCGACGAACCCGCCTTCTCCCAGAACCGGCTCCGCGATTACCGCCGCCACGTCTTCCGACGCAACCACCCGCCGGAATGTGTCTTCCAGGTGGCGCGCGCAAAACATTTCGCACGACGGATAGGTCAGAGAATACGAACAGCGGTAGCAGTATGCATAGGGAATGCGGTACACGTCACCGGGGAACGGCGCGAAACCGGCCTTGTAAGGATGCGTCTTGCTGGTCAGCGCCAGCGTCATCATCGTGCGGCCGTGAAAGGCGTCTTCAAAGGCAATGACGCTGGATCGCCCGGTATAGGCACGCGCGATCTTGACGGCATTCTCCACCGCTTCGGCGCCGCTATTGACCAGCAGAGTTTTCTTGGGGAACTTCCCGGGAGTGGCCTGGTTCAACCGCTCCGCCAACTGCACATAACCTTCGTAGGGCGTGACCTGAACACAGGTATGCAGATAGCGGTCCAGTTGCTTGCGGACTGCGGCGACCACCGGCTCCCGGCGATGCCCGATGTTCAGGCAGCCGATGCCGCCCGCGAGATCGATGTAGCGGTTGCCGTCCACATCTTCGAGCCACGCGTCTTCCGCTTTGGCCACGTAAATCGGGGTGGCGTGGGAAAGCCCGCGGGGCACGGCATTCGAGCGACGCTCCGCCAGAGCCTTGCGATTTTGGACCAGGAATTTCTGTCTTAAGCTGAATCGTCCTCATGGTCGCTTTCACCTGCTGCAAATCGTCTGCGCGCTGTGGCGCGACGAGGCGAAATTCTCAGTACCACCCGATCGGCTGCTCGTTGAGGTTGATGTGCACCTGCTTGGTCTCGAGATATTCTTCGATCCCCCACGGCCCCAACTCGCGACCGAATCCCGATTGCTTGTATCCGCCCCAGGGCGCTTCCACGTAGGTGGGCTGCATGTGATTCACCCACACGATGCCGGCGCGCAGCGACTTTACGGCGCGAAACGCCTTGAAGATATCGCGCGTCCACACTGCCGCCGCCAGGCCATACGGCGAATCGTTGGCAATCTGAGTCGCGTCTTTCTCATCCTCAAACGGAATCACCGTCGCCACCGGGCCGAAGATTTCTTCGCGGGCAATTCGGGCGCTGTTATCCACGTCGTAGAAGATGGTGGGCTCCACGTAGTAGCCCTTGGCGAATTTCTTCTGCCCGTCCGCCGCCGGTCGCCAGCTTGGCTTCTTTCTTTCCGACCTCCTGATAAGATCGCACCCGGTCGTACTGCTCTTTGCTGACCAGCGGCCCCATCTTGGTGTCGCGGTCGAGCGGAGCTCCGAGTTTGATGGTCTTCGCCTTCTCGGCCATGGCATCCACGAACTTCTTGTAGATCGGTTTCTGGACGAGGATGCGGCTGCCCGCCGAGCAAACCTCGCCCTGGTTGATGAACACTCCGAACAGCGCGCCGTCAATCGCCGCTTCGAAATCGGCATCGGCAAAGAAAATGTTGGGAGACTTGCCGCCCAGCTCGAGAGTCACTCGCTTGACCGTCTCCGCCGCCTGCTTCACGATGATCTTGCCGACAGCAGCGCTGCCGGTGAACGCAATCTTGTTCACGTCAGGATGTTGCACCAGCGGCGCGCCGCAGCTCTCGCCAAATCCAGTAATGATGTTCACCACGCCCGGCGGAAGCCCCACTTCCTCCAACCAGTTCGCCATTTCGAGCGCGGTCAGCGGAGTCTGCTCCGCGGGTTTGAGCACGCAGGTGCACCCCGCAGCCAGCGCCGGAGCCAGCTTCCACGCCGCCATCAACAACGGATAGTTCCATGGAATGATCTGCCCGGCGACGCCGATCGGCTCTTTCAGAGTCAGGCTTACGGCGTTGTCGGGCACCGGATTTACGAAGCCGAGAATCTTCGTCGCGAGCCCGCCGTAATATTCAAAGCAGGTGGCAACGTCGGCGATATCGTACTCCGCCTCGACAATCGGCTTGCCAGTATTGCGGGATTCAATTTCCGCCAGTGTCGCCGCATTCTGGCGAATCTTCTCCGCCAGCCGGAACAACACCCGCCCACGCTCCTGCGCTGTCGTCTAGCCCCACGGGCCGTCTTCAAATGCAGTCTTGCGCCGCCTTCACGGCCCGGTTCACGTCCTCGGCATTTCCGTCGGGCACCTGGGCGATGACTTCCTCGGTTGCGGGATCGAATCACCGGAAAAGTCTTCTGCGACTTGCTCTCCGTCCACTCGCCATTGATGTAAAGCTGATAGGTGCGCACGTCCTCTGTCGCCCCCGCTGCTGACTCCTGCCGGCATTTCCGTCCTCGCTCGCAACTCAATCTGCTGCTTGCGCCTGCTCCGCCAGCGCCTTTGCGCCGTCCATACACAAAGAAGAAGAACGCCGCCAGGCCAACGAAGAACAGCGTCCCGCCGAACATCCAGATTTCGTAAGACCACAGCGAAGTGATCTGCTGCGCCGGAAAAAATACCAGCGCGATGCCGAGAATCGTCGTGACCAGTCCGCTGATACCAGCTAAGACCAGCGTCGTCCTGCTGTAGCGTCCCGGGCCTGCGGCCGGGTCCAATGCAATTTTCAGCAACGCGCCAAACATGTAGAGAAATGGCACCAATTGCAGCACCACCGCCAGCGACAACATCTTCTGAAACGTCTCCTGCACGCCCAGCGCCGGCAAAATTCATCACGATCAGCAGCAGCGAAACCGCGGCGTGGACGATCAGCGCGGCATACGGTGTGGCGATATTTCGGATGCACTTTGCCCATCCACGCCGGCATGTAGGAATCGAGTCCTGCCACAAACGGGATACGCGCCGAACCGCCCAGCCACGCCGACCCGATGCCCGCGATCGAAACGCTGAGCAGAAGACGCAAACGGCGCAACAATCCACGCCACTCCCACCCGCGCCGCCATGTGGCTCACGGCCTGCACGATGCCTTGCAGCACGCTGATCTCGTTTTTGCTGACCGCGATCAGTAGCGTCAGGGTCGCTCCGATGTATAGCAAGTCCGGAAAGCACGCCGCCCCAGGCCACGGCGCCGGGCAAGCGTTTTCGCTGCGGATCCTGAATTTCGTCGCCCATGACGGAAGCGAGTTCCAGCCCCACCAGCCCAAAACAAATCACTCCGAATGAATTCAGCACGAATTTGGGGTTCGCCGGAATCGCGGAAGTCGGCAGCGGTGACGGTCGTGCCAAATCGCATCCAGATCACCACGCCCAAGCCGATCAGCACCGCCGCGGCAATGCCCGTGCCGATCGCGCCAATGTTGTTGATCCACTTGCCCACGCCCAGGCCGACATGTTCAGCACCACCAGAAAAACAGCAGCGCAGCGACGTCGACCAGCGCAAAACTTTGTTGTCCGCCAGTCCGCTGTCCGGGCCCGAGCGCGAACACCGATACGCCGACGAAGTACAGCATCACCGTCGGCACGTACATCATGTTGTTCGTCCAGTAGCACCAGCCCGAGAGAAATCCGTGGAAGTCGCCGAAAACTTCCTTGGCCCACAGATAGACGCCGCCTTCTCCGGGATAGCGGTGAGCCAGTTCGATCACCGCGATTCCCTGCGGCCAGAAAAACAGCACCAGCGAAATCAGCCACAGCCAGACCGTCACTCCGCCGTTGGCCGCAATGGATGGAACCACGTTCAGATTGAAGACGGCGACGACAAACAGCAACACGAGGTCCCAGCGCCCGAGCACGCGCTTCAGGTGCGGCTGTTGGTGCTCGTCTGATCCGCCAAGCAGCACGCTGACTTCCGTCGACATAGTTTCCCGCCGCGCGAATCACAACGTTCGTGCCACTCATCGGCGGCGCGCCTGCGGGTCACTCGGCAGTCTCACTCACTCCAAAGCTCAGTGCCCTCGTGCGCCGCCACGGCCACTCCGCGTTCCTGCTGCGCCTCCGCCAGCGCCGGAGCGATCTCGGCGAACACCGCCAGGTGCTTGTCGATGTCCGCTTCGGTATGCTGCACGGAAATCGTCCACTGCTCGTCCCACCAGTAAGGCTGCGCCATCACGCCGCGATTGACCATGGCGAACCAGTAGTGCCGCCACAGGTCGACGTCAATCGCCGTCCCAGTCGCGGTAATTGCGAATCTCCTTGCGGATACAGCATCAGCGCGCCATTCACTCCGGCGCTGGCGATGTAGGCCTTGCAGCCCACCTTGGCGATCGTCTTGCGATATCCCTCGACCAGCTTCTTGCTCAGCTTCTCGACGTGCGCGTAGTTCTCGCGAGTCAGCACTTCACGGAAAGTCGCCAGGCCCGGCCGCCATCGAAACCGGATTGGTGTTGTACGTGCCGCCGTGAAAAACTTTGTGCTGCGAGATCAGGTCCATCACCGCGCGGGTGGCGCCGAAAGCCGCCAGCGGAAAGCCTCCGCCGATCGATTTCGCCAGGCAGATCATGTCGGGCTTCACGCCGAAATAATTCCGACGCGCCGCCCCATGCCAGCTTCGCGCCGGTCTTTACTTCGTCAAAAATCAGCAGCGCGCCGTTCTTGGTGGCAGATCTCGCGCAGGCCTTCCAGAAATCCCGGCTGCGGCATGCACAAGCCCACGTTCATCATGATGGGCTCGAGAATGATGGCGCGCAATCTCGCCGGGATTCTGCTTGAAGCGCTGCTCCACACTCGCCAGATCGTTGAAGCTGGCAATCAGAACGTTCGCGATGCTGGCCTTGGGCACGCCCAGGCCGCCGGGCACAGAATTCGGCGCATTTGACATCGCCGTACTCGGCAGCATGCGGCTTCACGCTGACCAGCGCGGCATCGTGCAGTCCGTGGTAGCCGCCTTCGAACTTCATCATCTTGTCGCGCCGGTCGCAGCGCGCGCCAGGCGGACGGCGTGCATGGTGGCTTCCGTGCCGACTGATCCGAAGCGCACCATCTCTACCGGAAAGCGCGCGCAGATTTCTTCCGCCAGTTCCCATTCCATGTCGTGCGGCATGCCGAACATGGTGCCGGTGGAAAGCCGCTTCTCGACGGCCTTCATGACCGCGGGATGGCAATGCCCCGCCATCAGCGCGCCGAAGCACAGGTTGTGGTCGATGTACTCGTTGCCATCGAGGTCGCGGAAACGGCCTGCCTGGCCTTCTTTCACGAAGATCGGGTAAGGATCGTAGGCGCGGTAATTGCTGGCCACTCCCAGCGGAATGCGCTTCAGGTTTTGCTTGTGCGCCTCAGCGGATTTCGGAGTGCGCTTCTCAAAGGTTGCGAGCTCTTTCTCTAGTGCGGGATACATCGGATCTCCAGGGAAGTCTCAAGCCGCTGCTTTCGCGGCTATTAGAATGTGCCGGGGACAGCGCCCCGAACGAAAAACTGGACTGAAAAGGCCAACCAGAACCTTGCTATAATCCAGCAAGGTTAGTGTGTGTTGGCAGTACTGTCAAGAGATTAGAAATATGGCGCGGAGGCTGCTGGCGCTGCGAAAATTGCCGACACGAACGGTCGCCAATTCTATGGGTTTGCCCTGTGCCTTCTGTGGCGAAATGATCCCGCAAGTTCACTCCATTAACTCGCCCACCGCCCTAAAGGCCTGATCAATCGCGGCATCCGTATAAGCCGTGGCGGCGGAATCGGTGTTGGCGATGGTAATCCGGCCGAATCGCTGCCGGCCGATTTCGTGCGGGGCCTGCCCCTTCGGGCCACTCCGGATCGAACAGCGGGTTGTACTCGTAGCCATAGCCATGGGGCCATCGGTTCACGGTGATCGCTTCGATATCCCGCGCCGGATCAAAACCGCCTTCATGCAGGGTCCGGGCCAGTTGATCGCGAATCTTGCGCTCGAAATCTTCGAAGGAAGTGGTCAGCAGCTCATAACGTCCGGCTATCTGCTGCTCGCGTGCCGGCAATCCCGGCTTGCACGGAGTTCTCGACATGTGCAGCAACATCGGCTGGTCTGGCGAAGCCGGACTCTTGTACTTGCCGATATTGACCGCCCAGTTGAGACTTGCCCCCAGCCAGTACGATCCCGGCGCCGAAATATTCGATACTCCCAGCTTGTGGAATGACGTCCAGTTGCGAATTCCCACGCTGCTATAGACCAGCGGCACCTTCACGAGGTAATGCAGCGCCTTCTTCTGCTCGTCGGGAAGTAAGGGACAGAGATACGGAATTACCATGTTCCAGCATGCCAGCACGCATCCCCTGGCGCGTACGGTGAACACTTGCTTGCCGCTGGCGTAGGTGACTTCCACTTCTCGCGCACCGCCGGGTTCACCAACATTCCGAACCTGCACCACCGTGCTGTTCAGCCGGATCTTCACCGGGGATTTTGCCTCATCGAGCCGGGCGTAGTTCGCCTCGGCGGTCACCACGTCTACTGCGCTGTCGCCCGGTACAGATTGCGGAATGAGGTCGCGCACCAGCAGCCGCGCAATCGACGCGTTCCCGTCCGGAAAGTGGAAGCGGTAAGAGCCTCCATTCGCATAGCCTGCCGCGGTAAAACTCATGCGCGCGATCGACCCTGGCTCGAGATTCATCCCCTGAAATCCGGGGAAGCCCATGCCCCAGCAGTCGAGCGCCGGCTCGGCGTCAATACCGACGCCCCATTCTCCGTTCGTGCGAGTCTGGTAAAAGGGGACGACCCCGGCATCCACTTTCGCTACCCTGAGCAGGAAATCTTTATAGCTGATGCGCGACAGCCGGTCTTTCTTCTCCGCCGACGTCAGCCCTGGCATGTAATCAATTTTCGCCGACTGCAGGCGCACGATGTCTCGGCGCACGGCCTCCGGCAGCGGAGCCTTGGCTAGAAACTCGGCCCAGGTGAGCGACACCTTCGATTCGCCCGCGCCCTCGTCCCATCCGCCGCCAGCCGGAACCCCCACCACCAGCCGGTCTTCGCCGAATGTCTCCTTATCGAAGAAAATTCCAGAGCGCAGGCCCATGCGGCCGTAGAAGCCGGGGTCCTCGCACTCTTTGCTGAGCTTCTCCGGATCAACCCCCAGCTTCTTCAGCAGCCCATCCGCCTGCGCGCTGTAGGGGAACGGGCTGTCAATCAGCATGGTGCCGCCGTTCAGCAGCTGCATGCGGCCGCCGAAATGAAACTCGTTGCGCTTGGCGTGGCCGCCGAAGTCGTCGTGATTTTCAAGAATCAGGATTCGCGCCGCCTTCCCCGCCCGCTCGCGGAAGAAATGCGCCGCTGCGAGGCCGCTGATTCCCGCTCCGACGATGACCAGATCGTATGTCTCTTTCGTATCGGATGGCGTGCCGGCATGTTCCCAGAATGTTCCATCCCGCAAGCTGTGCGCAATTTCGAATGAGCCGGGATGGCTGCCGCGCATTCCGCTCTTGATAGGTGGATCGTAGCCGGCCCGATTTTGCGGCTCGGAATTGCCGTCTTCCCCGAACGCCGCTCCTCCCGGGAGCATGGCCGCACCAATCGCCATCGCCGCCCCATTCATGAAATCCCTGCGCGTAATAGGACGGTCCATCCCCAAATAGCGGTCGCGAGAATTCATGCACGCTCCAGGCAGATGTGTGGGTCCATGCTTCTTGACGTCGCTCTCATCCCAGCGCCAGCAGTTCGTTCACTGCCCGATAGGCCTGATCAATGGCGGCATTGGTGTAGGCGCTGGCGGCGGCATCGGAGTTGGCGATGGAGATCCGGCCGAACTGCTTGCGCCCGATCACGCACGGACGCTCGTCTTTCGGCCAGTCGGGATCGGAGAGCGAATCGTACTCGTAGGCGTATCCATGCGCCCAGCGGTTGACGGTGATGCCGGCGATGTCACGCGCCGAATCAAAGCCGTGCGGCCCGAGCATTCTCTGCAATTGCTCGCGGATGTTTCGTTCGAACGTCGCGAAGGGCGTGCCCATCAGTTCATAGCGCCCCATGCGGTACTGCGCCTGCCGCGGCAATCCCTTCTTGCATGGAACTCGCAGCATGAACAGCACCATGGGTTCTTCGGGCTGGCTGGGAAATTCGTACTCGCCCATGCTGACCGGGAAATCCAGCATGGTGAAGCTGTGATAGCTGCCCGGGGAAACAATCTGCCGGATGCCAAGCTTGCGGAACACGCTCCAGTTGCGGATCGCCAC